>NZ_ABCT01000011.1 GCF_000170915.1 Limnobacter sp. MED105 | reverse complement strand
GAGACGCACCCAATGTCGGCTGTTGAAAGAGACATGATGGAATACGACGTATTGGTAGTTGGTGGAGGCCCTGCCGGCCTGTCAACAGCCATTCGCCTGAAACAAGTGGCCGCTGAAAAAGGCCAGGAAATCAATGTGTGCGTTTTGGAGAAAGGCTCTGAAGTTGGCGCCCATATTTTGTCAGGCGCGGTCATGGACCCACGCGCAATCACCGAACTTTTTCCTGACTGGAAAGAGCGCGGCGCCCCACTGAACACGGAAGTGACGGAAGACCAGTTTTTGTTCCTGACCGAAACCTCCGCCAAGAAAGTACCCAACGCCCTGTTGCCCGAATGTTTTCAGAACCACGGCAATTATGTAATCAGCCTGGCCAATGTTGTGCGCTGGCTTGGAGAACAGGCCGAGGCTTTGGGTGTTGAAGTATTCCCCGGCTTCTCTGGTGCGGAAATTCTGTACGACGAGAAAGGTGCTGTGAAAGGCGTTCAAACCGGCGACATGGGCATCGGCAAAGATGGTGAACACACCCATGCTTACCAGCCTGGCATGGAACTGCATGCCAAGTACACCGTATTTGCGGAAGGTGTGCGTGGCCACTTGGGCAAACGTGTCATTGAGAAATTCAATCTGAACGAAGGTCGTGACCCACAGGTTTACGGCATTGGCTTGAAAGAACTGTGGGAAATCGACCCCGCCAAGCACAAACCTGGTTTGGTGATTCATTCCGGTGGCTGGCCTCTCGATTCAAACACATACGGCGGTTCATTCCTGTATCACCTGGAAAACAACCAGGTTGCGGTGGGTTTTGTGGTGGGCCTCGCCTACGAGAATCCCTATCTCTCGCCGTTTGAAGAATTCCAGCGTTACAAAACACACCCTGAAATTCGCAAATACTTTGAAGGTGGCAAGCGGATTTCTTACGGCGCGCGCGCCATCGCTGCAGGCGGCTTGATGAGCTTGCCCAAACTGGTATTCCCTGGCGGTGCACTGGTGGGTTGCGATGCGGGCTTTTTGAATGCTTCGCGAATCAAGGGTTCCCATGCCGCAATCAAGAGCGGCATGCTGTGTGCCGAAGCCATTGCTGACGCTTTGGCTCAAGACCGCGCTGGCGACGAACTGGAAGCCTATCCAAAAGCCTTCCACGACTCCTGGCTGTTTGATGAGCTCTACCGTGCACGCAACTTCAAACAGTGGATGAGCAAAGGTCTGTACACCGGCACCATGATGGTGGGTATTGAGCAAAAGCTGTTCAAAGGCAAGGTGCCTTGGACATTGCACCACAAGCACGCAGACCATGAATGCCTGCGCCCCGCTTCTGAATTTCAGCCGATCAACTACCCAAAACCGGATGGGAAAATCACGTTTGATCGTTTGAGCTCCGTGTTCATCTCCAACACCAACCACGAGGAAAACCAGCCTGCACACCTGACATTGAAGAATGCCGAGGTGCCCGTGGCCACAAACCTGACCACGTATGCGGGTCCGGAACAGCGCTACTGCCCGGCTGGTGTGTATGAGTACGTGAAGAAGGAAGATGGAAAGGACCAATTGCAGATCAATGCGCAAAACTGCGTACACTGCAAAACCTGTGACATCAAAGACCCGACACAGAACATCGTGTGGGTGACACCGGAAGGTGGTGGTGGCCCCAACTACCCCAATATGTAATTGTGCAAACCAAACAAAAACGCCGACTTGAAGTCGGCGTTTTTGTTGATGACACACAGGCTTCAAAAACAAAGATCATGAGGGCAAATCGGTTGTGGTTTCGCCCAACAAAGTCGAGTTCTCATTCGCATCAATCTCGAAAGTGTATTCCCCTTTGAGCAAATCAGTCACATAAGCAAATCTGCCAATGACTGTGACACCTTCTAGCGTCAGCTCGTAGTAACACCCTGCTGTTTGCCCACAACCCTGCTCAAAGAGCCTTCGACTGGTCTCTTCATTGATCCAGTCCACCGAATACTTCTGGTCGTCAATATAAACCGTGACTGGTTTCCATTCCGTTTCGCAGAAATTCTCGACCACCTGAGCTCCAGCTGACTTGTAAACCAGTTCGCAATCGGTTTTCGCGAGAAACTGCAGTTTACGGGTTGTGGCTTCAGGCGAATTTGTACATGCCGCGAGTACAAATGCAGCAGGAATGATGACTCCAATCAGCAAACGTTTCATAACTGGCTTTCCTTGAAAGGACGTTTACTTTGAACGCAACAGTATCGCTGCGGGAGTACAGACAAAACAGAGGGAGAAAACCTGAAATCAGCCTTTTGGAGAACGCCACAGGAAGCGGTACACAAACCCGGGGAAAGCAAATACCAAGAACAGACACGCAGTTAGTGCGTAAAACTCCCAGCGTTGGGGAGTTACCTGACTCAAGCTACCCTCGATAGCGAAGCCAATCAAGCCCACAATGAAGTAACCGGCGATGACTTCAAGCACTCGAGTCCAACCGCCCTTTTTAGCCACAGGCAGAACGCCCATGATGCGGTTGCTCACAAAAGGCAGGTTCGCAAACAGCAAGGCCAAGCCAAACAACAACCAATGCCCAATCGTCTGCGTCAAAACCTACCCCTTATAAGTATTCAATAAACTAAATTTGTTGACTAATTTGTTAGTTATCCAGCCAGTGTCTGCTGAATTGCAGTCATGCAATACGCCATCAAAGGCGCTGGCAACAAGCCCAGTGCGATCACAGCCAAACCATTCAGACCCAATACGGCGCGAGCATCATTGCCCATCACGATTTCGGTTTCATCCGCAGGCGCTTCGAAATACATGGTTTTCACGATGCGGATGTAATAGAACGCACCCACCAGGCTGAACATTACGGCATACACAGTCAACCAGACCTGGCCCGTGGCCAGCAGTGCTTTCAACACCGACAGTTTCGCTGCAAAACCCACCATGGGTGGAATTCCCGCCAGCGAGAACATGAGTAACAGCATGATCAAGGCCAACCAAGGTGCGCGCTTGTTCAAGCCCTTCAGGTCGCTAATGTTTTCAACTTCAAAGCCTTTGCGCGACATCACCATGATCACACCAAAGGTGCCCAGTGTGGTCAGCACATAGGTGATGCTGTAGAACATGGCCGAAGAATAAGCCTGCGCGGCATTGCCGGTGTCTTGTCCTGCGCCTTGACCACTGACTCCGGAGAGGAAACCCAGCAACATGAAGCCCATTTGTGCAATGGTCGAATATGCCAGCATGCGTTTCAAACTGGTTTGTGCAATGGCAGTCAGGTTACCAATGGCCAGCGATGCAATCGCCAACACCATCAGCATGTTTTGCCAATCAAAAGCCATCACAAAAAGACCATCCACCAGCAGTCGCATCATCATTGCAAACGCAGCCAGCTTGGGTGCGCCACTGATCAGCAGTGTGGAAATGGAGGGCGACCCCTGGTACACATCAGGAACCCACATGTGGAATGGCACCACACCGAGCTTGAAGGCCAAACCGGCCACCAAAAATACAATACCGAATACGAAAATGATCGACTTCTGGCCCGATACTGCGGCAGTGGCAGCGAATGCGATATCCGAATGGTTCAAGGAGCCAGTAGCACCGTAAATCATCGACATGCCGTACAACAGGAAACCTGAAGCCAAGGCGCCCAGAACAAAATACTTCATAGACGCTTCAGTTGCGCGCACATTGTCACGCTGCATGGCCACAGCGGCATACAGGCTAAGCGACAGCAATTCAACGCCCAAGTATACCAGCAACAGGTTGTTGGCGGAAATCATGATCATCTGACCAAGCAAAGCAAACAACACCAATGCGTGCAGCTCGCCCTTGAACATGTCACGGTCTTTGGCGTAATTCGCACCCACAATCAAGGTGAATGCGATTGCCAGGGCGGAAAAGCCTTTCAATACCAATGCCATGCTGTCGGCAATGTACATATTGGTAAAAGCCAGTTCAGTGCCAGCGGTGGGTACCTGCGCAAGGCAATACACACCAAGGCCGATACAGAACAACACCACAATATTGTGCAGCATTGGCAATATGCGGCCCTTGGTCACGCTGTCTGCAATCAGAAACGCACAGGCGAATAGCGCCAGGGCAATTTCAGGAATAGCGAGTGAGAGATTCATCTGATCCACGAACATTCCTCAATTAAAGCTTGGACTGAGCCACATGTTGCAACAGGGCATCAACGGACACCTGCAACACATCAGTAAAGGGTTTGGGGTACAGGCCCATGGCCATGACCAGAATTGCCAATGCACCCAGCATCATGAATTCCCGGGTGTTTACGTCAGTCAATTCCTTCACGTTGTCGTTGGCCACTTCACCAAACACCACGCGCTTGTACATCCACAGGGAATAAGCAGCACCGAAGATCAAGGTAGTCGCGGCCAGCAAGCCGATCCAGAAGTTGTACTTCACGGCCCCCAGAATCACCATGAACTCACCCACAAAACCGCTGGTGGCAGGCAAGCCGGCGTTGGCCATGGCGAACAGCAGGAAAAATGCCGCGAACTTCGGCATTGTATTGACCACACCACCGTAGGCGGCAATTTCACGGCTGTGAACACGGTCGTAAAGCACGCCGATACAAATGAACATCGCGCCCGATACGAAGCCATGAGAAATCATCTGGATGATGGCGCCCTGCACTGCCAGGTCCTGAAACATGAAGAAGCCTAAGGTGACAAAACCCATGTGAGCGATTGATGAATACGCCACCAGCTTTTTCATGTCTTTCTGAACCAAAGCCACAACACCGATATACACCACCGCAATCAGCGACAGGGTAATCATGAAGCCGGCCAGTTCGTGGCTCGCATCTGGAGCAATCGGCATGCTGAAACGCAGGAAACCATAGGCGCCCAGCTTCAACATGATTGCTGCCAACACCACGGAGCCACCAGTGGGTGCTTCCACGTGCGCATCTGGCAACCAGGTGTGTACCGGCCACATTGGTACTTTCACAGCAAAGGCCATGAGGAAAGCCAGGAAAATCAGGATTTGCTCGGTCATGTCCAGCGGCAGTTTGTGCCACGCCGCGATTTCGAAAGTACCTGATTGAAACTGTAGATAAATAATCGCGACCAACGTGAGCAACGAACCCAGCAGCGTGTACAAGAAAAACTTGAAAGCTGCATAAATGCGGTTTGGGCCACCCCACACACCCACGATGATGTACATCGGGATC
The DNA here is from genome assembly GCF_000170915.1 of Limnobacter sp. MED105. Taxonomy (GTDB): domain Bacteria; phylum Pseudomonadota; class Gammaproteobacteria; order Burkholderiales; family Burkholderiaceae_B; genus Limnobacter. The sequence goes on along the minus strand of NZ_ABCT01000011.1, from coordinate 113,060 downwards.
AGCGTTGCTTCGAAGAACACGTAAAACAGCAAACCATCTGTCGCCGTGAATACGCCCACCATCAAACCTGACAAAATCAAGAATGCGGCCATGTATTGCGCCACTTTCTCGGTGATGACTTCCCAAGCCGCGACCACCACGAAAACAGTGATCAAGGCAGTCAAAATAACAAACCAGACAGACAAGCCATCAACACCCAAGCCGTAAGACGCGCCGAAGGCCTCGATCCAGGGCAGTTTCTCAACAAACTGCAGTTGGGCTGTGCTGGTGTCAAAACCAAAATACAAAGGCAGGGTCACGACAAAACTGATCAGTGCAGCAATCAGGGACGCACCCCGAACTGCACCTGCGTTCTTGTCATTGCCCAGGGCCATGATCAAGACACCAAAGGCGATTGGCAGCCAGATCGCCAAACTCAGATAAGGAATATTGTTAGACATTGATATTTTCCAATCGTAAGAACCGAGGTTCCGCCCTGTTTATTTGAGTGTGATGAAAGTAATGATCATGGCCAAAACGCCGAGGATCATCGCGAACGCATAGTGGTAAATAAAACCGCTTTGCGCAAATCGAACCACACCCGAGATCAAACCCACCAGTTTGGCGCTGCCATTGACCAACAAACCATCGATCAACATGCGGTCGCCAAACTTCCAAAGTGCTTCACCCAAGCCGCGTGCGCCGCCTGCAAAAACCACTTCATTGAATTTGTCCATGTAGTACTTGTTGTCCAGCAATGTGTGCACTGGCTTCAATGCTTTCATGAAGGCCGCCGGAATGGCAGGCACCCACAGGTAGCACACCGCAGCAGCAACCACACCAGCCAAGGCGAGCCAGAAAGGTGCGGTTTGCAAAGAATGCACACCCATGGCTGCAGCGCCGTGGAAAATGCTGCTAAGACCTGCCATGGCACCGTGTTCAGGATTAATGGTGATCACACCTTCAAAGAAAGTACCGTGCAACATGGGCTCCACTGCAATGTAACCAATGATGACCGATGGAATCGCCAACAGGATCAAAGGCAGCGTTACCACCCAACGGGACTCATGAGGCTGTACCGGTCCGTGGTGCGCGTGGTGATCGTCGTCACCATGGTCGTCATGGTGTTGAATATCATGGAAACGCTCTTTGCCATGGAACACCAGGAAATACATTCGGAAGCTGTAGAAGGCGGTGATGAACACACCAGCCACCACTGCGAAATACGCGAAATCGGCTGCGGGCAGATTGCTGAAATGCACTGCTTCGATGATGCTGTCTTTCGAATAGAAGCCCGAGAAAAACGGTGTACCAATCAGAGCCAGTGATCCCAGCAGTGAGGTAATCCAGGTAATTGGCATGTACTTCCACAGGCCGCCCATGTAGCGGATGTCCTGATTGTGATGCATACCAATGATCACGGAACCCGCGCCAAGGAACAACAAGGCTTTGAAAAACGCGTGGGTCATCAAGTGGAAAATCGCCACAGGATAGGCCGACACACCCAGCGCAACAGTCATATAGCCCAACTGCGACAAGGTTGAATAGGCAACCACGCGTTTGATGTCGTTTTGAATGATGCCCAGAAAACCCATGAACAAGGCGGTGATGGAACCGATCACCAACACGAAATTCAAGGCGATATCGCTGAGTTCGAACAGCGGCGACATGCGACTGACCATGAAAATGCCAGCAGTCACCATGGTCGCCGCGTGAATCAGGGCGGAAATCGGTGTTGGACCTTCCATGGAATCAGGCAGCCACACGTGCAAAGGGAATTGGGCTGACTTGCCCATTGCACCGATAAACAGGCAGATACAAGCCACAGCCAACAAAGGCCAATCCGTGCCAGGCATGGTCTGACCCACCAGGCTGTCCGCCTGCGCGAATACTTCGGCGTAATTCATGGAGCCAGTCGCCGCCATGACCAAACCAATGCCCAAAATGAAACCGAAGTCACCAACACGGTTGACCAAAAATGCTTTCAGGTTTGCATAAATCGCGCTTTGCTTTTTGTACCAGAAACCGATCAGCAAGTAAGACACCAGGCCTACCGCTTCCCAGCCGAAAAACAGCTGCAGGAAGTTGTTGCTCATCACGAGCATCAACATGGAAAAGGTAAACAAGGAAATGTAGGAGAAGAAACGCTGATAACCATCGTCTTCTTCCATGTATCCGATGGTGTAAATGTGCACCATCAATGAAACACTGGTCACCACCAGCATCATTGTGGCGGTCAGCGTGTCAATCAGAAAACCCACCTCGAAGACCAAGGTGCCCACAGCGGCCCATTCATACAGGGTGCCATTGAAAGTGTTGCCTTCCATGACATCCATAAACACCATGATGGAGGCAATCAGGGAAATCGCAACACCAGCAATGGTCACTGTGTGCGCACCCGTGCGACCAATCTGCTTGCCGAAGAAACCGGCAAGAATGGCACCGACCAGCGGAGCGAACGGAACGATCAAATACAAGGGATTCATTCGCGCTTACCCCTTCAGCTGGTCGAGGTCTTCGACATTGATTGAATTCATGTTACGGAAAAGGACCACCAAAATTGCCAGGCCAATTGCAGACTCGGCGGCAGCCACTGTGAGAATGAAGAAAACGAATAACTGCCCGGACAAATCGCCCAGGAAGTGAGAAAACGCGACGAAGTTCATGTTCACAGCCAGAAGCATCAGTTCAATGGCCATCAAAATCACGATCAGGTTCTTGCGGTTCAAAAATATGCCGATCACGCTGATCGAAAACAAAATCGCGCCCAGCACGAGGTAATGAGATAAAGAAATCATTGTTGTCTATTCCCGTTCAGGCTTTGGGACCACTGGGGGTCTCGCTTTTTGTTTGTTTGCGGTCAAGATCTGCAGGCATGCTGACCAGCTTCACGCGGTCGGTGGACTTCACACGAACCTGGTCTGAAGGCACCTGACCTTTCGTGTCCTTGCGCTTGCGCAGGGTCAGTGCGATCGCAGCAACCATCGCCACCAGCAAAATCAAGGCAGCCACTTCAAATGGGTACAGGTATTCGGTGTAAAGCAGCTTGCCGAGGGCTTCTGTGTTGTTGGCAGCCTGTTCGGGCGTTTCCAGGTTGGGGTCCCAGAAACCACGCAACAAGACCACTGACATTTGGAAGGCGATCAAGGAGCCAACGATTGCAGCCACTGGCAGATTTTTCCAGAAACCAGCACGTACTTTGTCCATGTTCACATCCACCATCATCACGACGAACAGGAACAGCACCATCACCGCACCCACATAAACCAGCACCAGAGAAATGGCCAAGAATTCCGCTTCAAGCAACATCCACAGGGCAGATGCAGAAAAGAACGAAAGCACAAGGTACAACGCTGCGTGTACAGCATTGCTGGCTGTGATTACGCGCACCGCGGCGAACACCAAAATGGCGGCGAACACATAAAAGAAACCGGTTATTGCATCCATTGCATTTAATCTTTTAAGTTTTGTATCGGTTTAACGGTAGGCTGCGTCGGCTTCGCGATTGGCTGCAATTTCAGCCTCATAGCGATCGCCCACAGCCAGCAGCATTTCTTTGGTGAAATACAAATCACCACGCTTCTCACCGTGATATTCGTGAATGTGGGTTTCTACAATTGAATCAACTGGACACGATTCTTCGCAGAAGCCGCAGAAAATACACTTGGTCAAATCAATGTCGTAACGGCTGGTACGGCGTGTGCCGTCCTCGCGCTGTTCGGATTCAATCGTAATTGCCATGGCCGGACACACGGCTTCACACAATTTGCAAGCAATACAGCGCTCCTCGCCATTTTCATAGCGACGCAAAGCGTGCAATCCACGAAAACGCGGCGACATCGGCGTTTTCTCCATGGGATACAGCACGGTGATCGGCTGGGTGAACATATAGCCCATAGTCAATGCCATGCCCTTGAGCATTTCGCGCAACAACAAACTGTTCAAAAACTCTTTAACAACTTGAAACATGGTTCGCTCTCAATTAATTCCAGATGTTCCAGGGAGTCTGCATCCAGGCAGCAACGACCACCAGCCACACCAAGGTCAGAGGAATGAATACCTTCCAGCCCAGACGCATGATTTGGTCATAGCGGTAACGCGGGAATGATGCGCGGAACCAGATGAACATGGACACCAGCAGGAAAGTTTTAATGCCCAGCCAGATCCAGCCTGGTATGAAGCTGAGGAAAGCAACCGGTGCATCCCAACCGCCGAAGAACATAATCGCGGCCAAACAGGACAGCAAAATCATGTTGGCGTATTCAGCCAAGAAGAAAATGGCAAATGTCATGCCGGAATATTCCACCATGTGACCAGCCACAATTTCCGATTCGCCTTCCACCACATCGAATGGGTGACGGTTGGTTTCCGCAACCGCTGAAATCATGTAGATCACCAGCAATGGCAACAGAGGCAACCAGTTCCATGACAGGAAATTCAAGCCCATGTCAGCGAACTGACCAGTGGTTTGAGTCATCACGATGTCTGTCATGTTCAGGCTACCCGCCACCAACAGCACAGTGACCAACACAAAACCAATCGCCAATTCATAGGAAACCATTTGCGCAGAGGCGCGCATGGCCGCAAGGAAGGCGTACTTGGAGTTGGATGCCCAGCCGGCAATGATCACGCCATACACTTCAAGCGACGTAATCGCCATGAGGTAAAGCAAGCCCGCATTCACATTGGCCAAAACAGTTTCCGGACCGAAGGGAATCACAGCCCATGCAGCCAAAGCCGGCATGATGGTCATGATCGGCGCAATGATGAACAAGCCTTTATTGGCGTTCATCGGCACGATGATTTCTTTGAACATCATCTTGACCGCATCAGCGATTGGCTGAAGCAAACCCATGGGGCCAACATAGCTTGGGCCCATGCGAATGTGCATGCGACCAATCATTTTGCGTTCCCAATAGGTTAGGTAGGCAACGCAACCCAACAGGGGCAAGGTGACACACAAAATTTTGATCAGTGTCCAGACTGGCGTCCAAGCTGGGCCCAGCAAATCAGAACCAAACGTGGTGATCATTTCAACTGGTGAACTCATGCCTGCACCTCGCTGGCCACCACCGCCTCGACCGTCACACCACCAAACACGGCACGCAGGCTTTGCGAATCAGCGCGACCCGTTGGTACCAACACGGTATTTTCAGCAATTGTTTTATTCACTAGAACTGCAGCCCGCAACGTGCCGCCCTCAGAGTCTGTCAATTGAACTTTGTCACCGGACTTCACACCCAACGACTCGGCTGTTTGCACACTGATTTGTACCAGTGCCGGTTTAGCAGCCTTGGTTTTGCGCAATGAATCTGCACGGCGAACCAATGCATCGGTGTCATAAATAGGCGCAAAGGCAGCCAGTTCAAGTTGACCACTCAAGGCTACACCAGCAACCGTTTGTTCAGGAATGGTGTTGCTCAACAAAGCAGCCAGATTGGCTGGCATGAATGTCTTCAGCACTTCTTCGGAACTATTGAACTCAAAACCATCCAGGCCCAACAGGTTGCCCAATACACGCAACACCTTCCAGCCCGGACGGGTTTCACCCAAAGGACGAACTGCCGCTTTGAAGGTTTGTGCCATGCCCGCAATGTTGATGAAAGTGCCTGATGTTTCAGTGCTTGGCGCGATGGGCAACAATACATCCGCATACTGCTTGGCGTTGCCAACAAAAGCACTGGCTTGCACCACAAACTCGGCATCGATCAAACCGCGAACGATTTTTTGCCCTTGTACACTGTCCAGATCTGGTTCAGCGCCGAAAACAATGGCTGCTTTGGCCTTGCCTTCCAACATGGCATGGGCGTTCTTGCCACCGTGGGCACCGGCTTGAATACCGGCCACGAAAGATCCCACCCAGTTGGCACCATCACCCAGGAAGCCCAGGGTGGCGCCTGTGGACTTGGCCAACTCGACGGCCTTGGCCAACACCTGGCCTGCAAACGGGCTCATCAAAACCTGCTGGCCGATTAATACGAATTTGCCGCCCTCTGGAGCACTCAACGCATTGGCTACAGCATCATGGCCCAAAGTGTCAGCCCATTTCGATGGTGCAACCTTCAGCCACACGGCTTTGGGCATCAAGGGATCCAATCCACCCGCATTCACAAGCACCACGCGGGCACCCTGCTTTGCGGCCTGGCGAATACGCTGGGTCAGCAAAGGCTGATCGTTGCGGGGGTCTGCGCCCACAATAACAATAGACTCAGCGTCAGCCAATTCCTGAACGGAAGCACCCAACCAAGGCGTTGCACCACTCAGGTTCAGGTTTGCGCTGTGGCGCAAACCTGCATCAATACTTGTTGAACCAATGCCTGTCATCAAGGCTTTGGCCAGCGCCATTTCCTCGAAGGTGCTGTTCGGTGAAACCAGCATTGCAATGCTGTTCAGGTCCGTCGATTCACGGCGGGCCTTTTTCAATCCTTCAAAGGCCGCGTTCAGTGCGGTTTGCCAATCCGTTGTGACCCACTGACCATTCTTTTTGATCATTGGTTCAGTCAAACGATCAGCAGCCTGCAAACCTTCATAGCTGAAACGGTCGCGATCAGAAATCCAGCACTCGTTCACGCTGTCGTTTTCTTGCGGAACGATGCGCATCACCTTGTCGGCTTTCACTTGCACAACCACATTCGAACCCAGGCTGTCGTGTGCAGCAACTGACTTGCGCCGCGCCATTTCCCAAGTTCGGGCGTTGTAACGGAAAGGCTTGGATGTTAGTGCACCCACTGGGCACAGATCGATCATGTTGCCCGACAGTTCGGAATCAACGGAATTGCCCACAAAACTCAGAATTTCCGAATGCTCACCGCGATTAGCCATGCCCAGTTCCATCACGCCGGCCACTTCCTGACCAAAACGCACGCAACGTGTGCAGTGAATGCAACGGCTCATCTCTTGAGCGGAAACCAGCGGGCCGATGTCCTTGTAGAACACCACGCGCTTTTCTTCCTGGTAGCGGGATGACACACCGCCATAACCCACGGCAATGTCTTGCAACTGGCATTCGCCACCTTGGTCGCAAATCGGGCAATCCAATGGGTGGTTGATCAGCAAAAACTCCATCACGCTTTTTTGGGCGTTCACCGCTTTTTCGCTTTTTGTGCGAACAATCATGCCGGGCGACACAGGCGTGGCACACGCAGGCAAAGGCTTGGGGGCCTTTTCCACATCGACCAGACACATGCGGCAATTGGCCGCAATCGACAATTTTTTGTGATAGCAAAAGTGAGGCACATAGCTGCCAGCTTTTTCAGCGGCATCCATCAGCATACTGCCTTCGGCCACTTCAACTTTTACGCCATCAATCTCTAGTTCAACCATTTGTATCTACCCGCAGGGAATCAAACGTAAGCCGGCACGATGCACGACTTGTGTGTGATGTGATGCTCAAATTCTTCATGGAAATGTTTCAGGAAAGCGCGAACCGGCATGGCCGCAGCATCACCCAGCGCGCAGATGGTGCGACCCTGAATGTTGTCTGCAATCGAGTTCAACATGTCCAGATCTTCAGGACGCCCTTCCCCGTGTTCAATGCGATTGATGATTCGATACAACCAGCCGGTGCCTTCGCGGCACGGTGTACATTGACCACAGCTTTCCTCGTAATAGAAGTAAGACAGGCGCAACAGGCTTTTTACCATGCAGCGTGTCTCATCCATTACAATCACCGCGCCCGAGCCCAGCATGGAACCTGCTTTCGCAATCGAGTCGTAGTCCATGTCAGTGGCCATCATCACATCGCCAGGCAAAACAGGCATGGATGAACCACCAGGGATCACAGCCTTGATCTTGCGGCCACCCTTCATACCACCCGCCATTTCAAGCAAGGTTGCGAAGGGTGTTCCCAATGGAATTTCGTAGTTCCCTGGTTTCTCAACATCGCCGGAAATCGAGAAAATCTTCGTGCCGCCGTTGTTGGGCTTGCCCAATTCCAGGAACCAGTCGCCACCGTTTTGAATGATGAACGGCACCGCTGCAAATGTTTCAGTGTTGTTGATTGTGGTGGGCTTGCCGTAAATGCCGTAGGAAGCCGGAAACGGTGGCTTGAAACGAGGCTGGCCCTTCTTGCCTTCGATCGACTCAATCAGCGCAGTTTCTTCACCGCAAATGTAAGCGCCATAACCTTGGTGCGCATGCAGTTGGAAGCTGAACTTCGAACCCATGATGTTATCGCCCAGGTAACCTGCAGCGCGAGCCTGTTCCAATGCTTCTTCAAAGCGTTCATAGGTTTCCCAGATCTCGCCGTGAATGTAGTTGTAACCCACAGAAATGCCCATGGCGTAGGCAGCAATCGCCATGCCTTCAATCACGGAATGCGGGTTGTAACGCAGAATGTCACGGTCTTTGAATGTACCGGGTTCGCCTTCATCGGAATTACAGGCCAAATACTTTTGACCCGGAAACTGGCGAGGCATGAAGCTCCACTTCAAGCCAGTTGGAAAACCTGCACCACCGCGACCGCGCAGCGCCGATTTCTTCACTTCCGCAATCACATCTTCTTGAGAAATACCCTCAGTCAGGATTTTGCGCAGGGCTTTGTAACCACCACGTGCTTCGTAACCTTTCAGGTCCCAGTTGCTGCCATCGAGACCAGCCAGAATCACCGGGTTAATATGTCGTCCGTGCAAACAAGTCATGACTTCAACTCCTCTACCAGCGCATCGATTTTCTCGTTGCTCATGAAACTGCACATGCGGTGATTGTTCACCAACATGACTGGGGAATCACCACAGGCGCCCATACACTCACCTTCTTTCAGGGTGAACAGGCCGTCCTTGGTGGTTTCGTTGTAATCGATACCCAGTTTTTTCTTCAAATATTCAGCGGCATCTGTACCACCGGACAAGGCGCAAGGCAGGTTTGTGCAAACAACAATTTTCGACTTGCCCACTTTCTTGGTGTCGTACATGTTGTAAAACGTGGCCACTTCATAGGCTGCGATCGGTTGGATTTCCAGATATTCGGCCACAGCTTCGATGGCTTCACTGGGAAGCCAACCCAATTCAACTTGCGCAATACGAAGAGCCGCCATCACGGCAGAGATTTTCTGGTCGGCGGGGTACTTCGTTAATTCTTTGTCTATCAAACGATAGGCGTTTTCGCTCAACTTCATGATTCAATTCAATCCTTAGCGATCAATTTCACCGAACACAATGTCTTGGGTACCAATAATGGTCACTACGTCGGCCAGCATGTGGCCACGGGACATCTCGTCCAATCCTTGCAGGTGCGCGAAACCAGGCGCACGAATCTTCAGGCGATAGGGTTTGTTTGCACCGTCTGCAACCAGGTAAATGCCGAATTCACCCTTGGGGTGCTCTACCGCCGCATACGATTCACCTTCGGGCACATGCATGCCTTCCGTGAACAATTTGAAGTGGTGGATCAGTTCTTCCATATTGGTTTTCATGTCCACGCGCTTCGGTGGCGTTACCTTGTGGTTGTCGCTCATCACCGGACCCGGGTTGACACGCAACCAGTCAATACACTGCTTGATGATTTTGTTCGACTGGCGCATTTCTTCCACGCGCACCAAATAGCGGTCGTAGCAGTCACCGTTCTTGCCCACCGGAATGTCGAAATCCAGACGGTCGTACACTTCATAAGGCTGCTTCTTGCGCAAATCCCAGGCAATGCCAGAGCCACGCAACATTGGGCCAGTGAAACCCATGGACAAGGCGCGCTCCGGTGTAACCACACCAACACCCACCAAGCGCTGTTTCCAGATGCGGTTGTCTGTCAGCAGCGTTTCGTATTCATCCACGTACTTGGGGAAGCGCTGTGTGAAGTCATCCAGAAAATCAAGCAGGGAACCTTGCCGGTTCTTGTTCAACGCGTCTACCTTTTTGGCAGAACGAACCTTGGAAGGCTTGTACTGGGGCATGCGGTCTGGCAGGTCACGGTACACACCACCAGGGCGGAAATACGCAGCATGCAGACGGGCACCTGAAACCGCCTCATAGCAGTCCATCAGGTCTTCACGTTCACGGAAGGCGTACAGAAATACCGCCATCGCACCCACATCAAGGCCGTGCGCACCGAGCCACAGCAGGTGGTTCAGAATTCGGGTGATTTCATCAAACATCACGCGAATGTATTGCGCACGAACCGGCACTTCGATGTTCAACAGCTTTTCGATGGCCATGCAGTAGGCATGCTCGTTGCACATCATGGACACGTAATCGAGACGATCCATGTAAGGCAGCGATTGAATAAAGGTTTTGTGCTCTGCCAGCTTTTCAGTACCACGGTGCAGCAAACCAATGTGCGGATCGGCCCGTTGTACCACCTCACCATCCAGTTCAAGCACCAGGCGCAATACGCCGTGTGCCGCGGGGTGCTGGGGACCAAAGTTCAGGGTGTAATTTTTAATTTCAGCCATGATTATTTCGCTCCACCGTATTGAGGTTCGCGAATGATGCGAGGTGTAATTTCACGCGGCTCGATGGTGACCGGCTGGTACACCACACGACCCAATTCAGGGTCGTAACGCATTTCAACGTGACCCGACAAGGGGAAGTCTTTGCGGAACGGATGACCCACAAAACCGTAGTCGGTCAAAATACGACGCAAATCAGGGTGCCCTTCAAACACGATGCCGTACAGATCGAACGCTTCACGCTCGTACCAGTTGGCTGAAGACCAAACGTCGATGACTGAGGCCACTGTGGGCAAATCGTCATCGGGACAACAGACCTTCAGGCGCACGCGCATGTTTTTGGACACCGACAACAATTGGCATACCACCCAGAAACGTTGGGATTCGTTCAATTCATTGCCGTACTCGCTGCGGTCAAGGCCACACAGGTCGATCAACTGCTCAAATTGCAGATCTTCATGATCACGAAGAATCAGACAGGATTCCATGTAGGAATCAGCTTTCACGGTCAGATTGACTTCACCGAAGGCCAGTTTGCATTCGACAATGCGATCGCCAAGCGCTGCGACCAGATCGGCGCTTAACTTTTCCAAGCTCAATGATTGGTTCTGCGTCATGAATAGAACCCCTTATCGAGCGATGGTAGAAGTGGTTTTGATCTTGTTCTGCAATTGGAGCAGACCGTACATCAGCGCTTCTGCGGTAGGTGGGCAACCGGGCACGTACACATCAACCGGCACGATGCGATCACAACCACGAACCACCGAATAAGAATAGTGATAGTAGCCGCCGCCGTTGGCGCAGGAACCCATGGACAAAACCCAGCGTGGCTCGGCCATTTGGTCGTAGACCTTGCGCAATGCCGGAGCCATTTTGTTGCATAGCGTACCTGCCACAATCATGAGGTCGGATTGACGCGGGCTTGGTCGGAAAATAATACCGAAACGGTCCAGATCGTAACGACTGGCACCTGCGTGCATCATTTCAACCGCGCAACACGCCAGGCCGAATGTCATTGGCCACAACGAACCGGTGCGGCCCCAATTGATCAATTTATCAGCCGTGGTGGTGATAAAGCCTTCGTTTAAAACGCCGTCAATACCCATTGCTTACTACCTTCACGAAAGTGGGGCAAACCATTTCAGGTCGATTGCCCATAAATAGCCCGCTTGTCAGCCAATTTATTCCCAGTCCAGTGCACCACGGGTCCATTCGTAAATGAAACCAACAACCAACACACCCAGGAAAATCATCATGGCCCAGAAACCCACCGGACCAATTTCACGATAGGCCACAGCCCATGGGAAAAGAAAGGCGATTTCCAGGTCAAACAAAATAAAGAGGATTGCAACGAGGTAGTAGCGCACGTCAAATTGCATGCGGGCGTCTTCGAACGCCTCGAAACCACACTCGTATGGAGAAAGTTTTTGCCCGTCGGGGCGGTGGGGGGCTAACACACGTCCGACCAGCATGGCGCCACCGCCTACACCGATCCCCACAAGGATGAACATCAACACTGGAAAGTAAGACTCTAAATTCACTGTGACTCCCGTGTAAACCCTAATAGCCTTCGATTAGTCCGAAAAAAAGCCGGTCGTTTTGCATATGACCGGCTTTAATTTATATCTTGGTGCCGACGACGAGACTCGAACTCGTACAGCCTGTGGCCACTACCCCCTCAAGATAGCGTGTCTACCAATTCCACCACGTCGGCGTGTTGCTACCCGGCAATCAAGCCAGGCAACAAATTATTTTGGAATGTCTTGCACCGGCGTTTTTGGCTCGGCTGGCTTGGTCTCAACAGGGGTTGCCGTTCCCTCTGCAGGATTAGCCTGAATAGACTCCATCACACCGCCAGATTCTGCTTCAACGCCAGCCCTTGAATAAAAGGCCAAACCCAGTGTGCAAAGCAGAAAGATTGTAGCACAAAAGCCAGTGGCCCGGCTCAAGAAATTCGCCGATCCGGTTGCACCAAACAGGCTACCGGACGAGCCGCTACCGAAGGCTGCGCCCATGTCTGCGCCTTTGCCGTGCTGCAGCAAAACAAGAACGATTACAGCGATTGCAGAGATGATCTGCATCACGACTAAGAATGTATTGAAAATGCTCATAAATTTATTTAACCTCTCGCGGCGCGTATTATTCCAGAGAAATCATCAGAAGACAAAGCGGCACCGCCAATTAGGCCACCATCAATATCAACTTTTGCAAAAATCTCGCTTGCATTGCCCGGTTTTACACTTCCACCGTACAAAATTCGTGTGTTCTGAGCCACTTCCGGCCCCAACATGGCATTCAATCGGGCACGTATCATGGCGTGCACTTCTTGGGCCTGCTCCGGACTGGCCGTGACGCCAGTGCCGATCGCCCAGACAGGTTCGTAGGCAATCACGAGGTTCCAGATGCCGTTTTCGACAAACTTTGAACAACGCTCAATAACCGGATCGAGCTGAGAGGCAATCACCGCCTCAACCTTCCCCGCCTCTCGTTCTGCAAGCGTTTCACCCACACAAACGATTGGGGTAATACCGCCCTGAATGGCTGCTACAGCCTTTTCAGCCACTGTAACACTGCTTTCCGCATGGTACTGACGACGCTCGGAATGCCCCACCAGCACCTGCTTCACACCAAACTCTTTCAACATATCTACCGAAACTTCACCGGTATAGGCGCCACTGGCTTTTGCCGATACGTCTTGCGCACCGAAAACAACGCTTTGATCTTCCAATAGTTTGCCAACCTGAGACAGGTAGGGAAAAGGACAAAATACGGACACATCAACCTGATCATCAACTTCGGTCAGAAAACCCAGAATAAGGGCCTCATTCGAATCGAAGTTACCGTTCATTTTCCAGTTGCCTGCTACCAACTTTTTTCTTGGATTTTGTTTGTTTGTCTCGCTCATGTTTGTCCTGATTCCCTTCCTTAATTCTCAATACAGAGCACAATTTTTCCCAATGAGTTGCCCGACTCCATCAAAAGGTGCGCCTTGGCAACATCATCAAGTGCGAAAGTGGCCTGAACCAGCGATTTCAGCACCCCAGAAGAAAAACCCTCTTTCAATTCATGCCCAACCTGCCGCGCCAATTCTGCCTTGAATTCAGCAGAGCGCGGGCGCAGTGTGGTGCCAGTGAGCACTACCTGCTTGGTCATTAGTTTTGCAGCATCAATATTTGCAAAGCGCCCACCCAGCAAGGCGATTACGATCACCATGCCTTGCGGCCTCACACAACTTAAATCCTTGTTCAGGTATTCGCCTGCCACCATGTCGAGAATCAAATCGACACCCTGATGCTGCGTATCCTGCAATACCAGCTGCTCCCAGTCCTGGGTTTTGTACAGGTAGGCTTTTTCAGCACCCAAACCCAGGCAAAAGTCAGCTTTCTCCTGATTGCCCACGGTGACAAAAGTGCGCAATCCGTGTTTTTTGCACAACTGGATCGCAGCGGTGCCAATGCCGCTGCTTCCACCGTGAATCAATACTGTTTGACCCGATTTGGCGCCACCCTTCATGAACAGGTTTTGCCAAACGGTCATGTACACCTCAGGAAGACTGGCCGCCTCGGTGAAACTCAAACCTTCTGGTATTTGCATGCATTGCCCTGCTGGCGCGCACGCATATTCCGCGTACCCGCCACCATTGCACAAAGCCATGACAGGTGTACCCAACATGCTTTCAGAGACACCCTGCCCCACGGCCACGACCACTCCTGACACTTCCAACCCAAGATTGGGATTGGCATCAGGAGGGGGCGGGTACAAACCCAGGCGCTGAAGAACATCGGGGCGATTAACCCCTGCTGCCCTCACCTGAACAAGTACCTCACCGGGCTTGGGTAAGGGAACCGGCAGCTCAATCAGTTCAAGCTGATCTGCACCACCGGGAGCCTTCACACCCACTGCCTTCATCGTGACAGGCAGCTGTTGTGCAAGCACTGTACTCATCAGCCTTCGCTGGAACCTTCAGACGCCTGCTCGGCAGGCGCTTCGGGGGCCAACAAGGCCTTCATGGACAAGCGCAGACGACCTTTTTCATCGGCCTCCAACACTTTCACTTTCACAACCTGGCCTTCTTTCAGGAAATCGCCCACGGTGTTCACGCGTTCGTTGGCAATTTGGGAGATGTGCAACAGACCATCTTTACCAGGCAATACGCTAACGATTGCGCCGAAATCAAGCAACTTCAGCACGGTGCCTTCATAAACCGCACCCACTTCAACTTCAGCGGTGATGTCTTCGATCAGCTTCTTGGCTCGCTCGCCTGCATCACCGTCAACAGAGGCGATGGTAATGGAGCCATCTTCCTTGATGTCGATGCTTGCACCGGTTTGCTCGGTAATGCCGCGAATGGTTGCACCACCCTTGCCAATTACGTCGCGGATTTTTTCCGGGTTGATTTTCATGGTGATCATGCGTGGCGCGTAGGCTGACAATTCGCCCACATTACCGCCTGTGGCTTCTTTCATGATACCCAGAATGTGCATGCGGCCTTCACGGGCCTGTGCCAGTGCAACCTGCATGATTTCTTTGGTGATGCCCTGAATCTTGATGTCCATCTGCAGCGCAGTCACACCATTTTCAGTACCTGCGACCTTGAAGTCCATGTCACCCAGGTGGTCTTCGTCACCCAGAATATCGGTCAGCACCGCAAACTTGTTCTCTTCCTTGATCAGACCCATGGCAATACCGGCCACCAGCTGTTTCAGAGGAACACCGGCATCCATCAGTGACAATGCGCCACCGCACACGGAGGCCATTGAGCTTGAACCATTGGATTCAGTAATTTCAGACACAACGCGCATGGTGTACTGGAAGTCTTCAGGCGCGGGCAACATCATTTCCACTGCGCGGCGTGCCAAGCGGCCATGGCCGATTTCGCGACGCTTTGGTGCTCCCATGCGGCCACATTCGCCGGTGGCGTACGGGGGCATGTTGTAGTGGAACATGAAACGGTCGCGGTATTCACCAGCGACTGCATCAATCATTTGCTCGTCACGGCCGGTACCCAGGGTGGTAACTACCAAAGCCTGTGTTTCACCGCGGGTGAAAAGGGCTGAACCGTGTGCGCGTGGCAAAACACCAGTGCGAACGGTAATTGGACGAACGGTGCGTGTGTCGCGACCATCAATACGAGGTTCGCCATTCAGGATCTGGCCACGAACAATCTTCGCTTCCAGACCAAACATGATGTCGCCAACGTCGGCATTGGTAATGCCCGCGCGCTGCTCTTCAGTCAACTTGGCTGGCAGTTCTGCTGCGACTTCAGCTGAAATTTCCTTCAAACGCTGGCTACGTGCCTGCTTTTCAGTCATTTTGTAAGCTGCGGCAAGCTTTTCACCGGCCAATTCAGTCACTGCAGCCAACAGGGGCTCGTTCACCGGGGCTGGCTTCCAGTCCCATTCTGGCTTGCCAGCTTTGGCTGTCAGCGCGTGGATCGCATTGATTGCCGCTTGCATTTGTTCGTGACCGAACATGATGCCGCCCAACATGATTTCTTCAGACAGCTCATGGGCTTCGGATTCAACCATCAGCACAGCGGCTTCGGTTCCTGCAACAATCAGGTCCATTTTGCTGTCTTTGAGCTGCGTGGCTGTGGGGTTCAACACGTACTGGTCATTGATGTAACCCACGCGAGCACCGCCCACGGGGCCGTTGAATGGAATGCCGGCGATTGACAGCGCAGCAGATGCACCCAGCATGGCTGGAATGTCTGGATTGACTTCTGGGTTGATCGACATGACGGTCAATGTCACCTGCACTTCATTGAAGAAGCCTTCAGGAAACAGGGGCCGCAGTGGGCGATCAATCAAACGTGCATTCAGGGTTTCTTGCTCAGTGCCCTTGCCTTCGCGCTTGAAGAAGCCGCCGGGGATACGGCCGGCAGCATAGAATTTTTCAACGTAATCAACTGTCAACGGGAAAAAATCTTGACCAGGCTTGGCCGACTTGGCAGCCACCACTGTGGCCAATACTACGGTGTCGTCTACGGTAACGATTACAGAGCCACCCGCCTGGCGGGCGATTTCACCGGTTTCCAGGGTCACTGTGTGTTGACCGTACTGGAAGGTTTCTTTATGAATTTCAAACACTTTGTCTTTTCCTTTTAGTAATCTCGCCGGGCCAATACCCGGATGCGAGAGCCCGTCAGTTTTAAAACACAAATGCCCACAACCGGGGTTGCAGGCATTTGAGTCAAATCAACGGCTTGTAGCAGCGACCAATTACTTGCGTAGACCCAAGCTGCTGATCAGGTTGCGGTAGGCATCTGCGTTTTTGCGCTTGAGGTAATCAAGCAGCTTACGACGACGAGACACCATGCGCAGCAAACCGCGGCGTGAGTGATGGTCTTTGGCGTTGGCCTTGAAGTGATCGGTCAACGAGTTGATTCGGGCTGTCAACAATGCCACTTGAACCTCGGGAGAACCTGTGTCGCCCTTGGCGCGTTGATATTCGGCAAGAATTGCCGCTTTATTGATTTCTGACATCTTTATTACTCCACTTGCGTGAACTTGCAGCCCGATTTTGAACAAATGGTGACCGCAGTTCCGTGTAAAAAGATCGCCTCTATTCAAAAGGCGATCACCTGAACCCGCTATTGTAGGGGAAATTGAAAATAAATCAAACCTGCGGATTCAACTTTTCATGTTTTGACTGCAATTTGTTCAACGCAGACAGGTAGGCCTTGGCCGATGCGACCACGATATCGGGATCTGCACCCACGCCATTGACGATTCGACCGCCCTTTTGCAAGCGCATGGTCACTTCTCCTTGCGATTCAGTAGTGCCCGACGTAATGCCGTTGACCGAGAACAGCAACAACTCAGCGCCGCTTTGCACTTCGGCTTCAATGGCCTTGACGGTTGCATCCACAGGCCCGTTGCCCTGACTTTCAGAGACCACCTCGCGGCCATCGATCGAGAACACCACGCGCGCCTTGGGACGCTCGCCTGTCTCCGAATGCTGAACCAAAGACACATAACGATAATGCTCGGACTCGCCACCCGAACCATCACCAGAGACCAAGGCATGAATGTCTTCATCAAAAATTTCGGCTTTTCGATCCGCCAAATCCTTGAATCGCTGAAACGTGTCGTTTAAGGCCTGTTCGCTTTCCATCTCGATGCCCAGGGCCTCAAGACGCTGCTTGAAAGCGTTGCGACCGGACAACTTGCCCAGAACAATCTTATTGGCGGACCAACCTACATCCTCAGCAGTCATGATTTCATAGGTTTGGCGCGCCTTCAGCACACCATCCTGGTGAATACCGGAGGCATGAGCAAAAGCATTGGCCCCGACAATGGCCTTGTTGGGTTGAACCACAAAACCGGTAATGTTGCTGACCAGGCGGCTGGCAGACACGATTTGAGTGGTGTCGATGCCGACATCCAGGTCGAAGAAATCCCGACGGGTCTTGACCGCCATCACAATTTCCTCGAGGGAACAGTTGCCTGCGCGTTCACCCAGCCCGTTGATTGTGCATTCCACCTGGCGCGCACCACCAATGGCCACACCAGCCAGGGAATTGGCCACAGCCATACCCAAATCGTTGTGGCAGTGTACCGACCAAACGGCTTTGTCACTGTTGGGCGTCAGGGTGCGCAAGTCGCGCATGAACTCGCCGTACAACGAGGGCACTGCGTACCCCACCGTGTCAGGAATATTGATTGTTTTGGCGCCCGCCTTGATGACCGCCTCGCAGACTTTGGCCAGGAAAGGCAATTCAGAACGATAACCGTCTTCAGCGGAGAACTCCACGTCATCGGTGTACTGCAAAGCCAGCTTCACGGCTTTCACCGCCTGCTCCAGAACCTGGTCCGGCGTCATGCGAAGCTTGACTTCCATGTGAAGAGGCGAAGTGGCAATAAAGGTGTGAATGCGGCGACGTTCGGCTGGTGCGAGCGCATCACCTGCTCGCGTGATGTCTTTGTCGTTGGCACGGGCCAGTGAGCACACCGTGGAATCTTTGATGACCGACGCAATGGATTTGATGGCCTCGAAATCGCCATTGCTCGAAGCGGCGAAACCAGCTTCGATCACATCGACCTTCAGCTTTTCCAGCTGCTTGGCGATGCGGATTTTCTCTTCGCGGGTCATGGATGCGCCAGGGCTTTGCTCGCCGTCGCGCAAGGTGGTGTCGAATATGATGAGGCGGTCTGACATGCTGTTCTCCTGATTATGCGCTAAGGATACAGCAATGCAGGCTGGCAGCGGTATTGCGGGGAACCCGACTTAGAAATGTTCATCCCTTTCGATGTCGAGCCCCTTCAACCCCTGCCCGCGTACTTTGCGAACAACATAGACCACGTATCCCGACAGACCATACAACACAAAAACCCCAAAAAGAACTTTGGGTGGATCTTGAGAGACCAGTGCGAATACCAGAGGAATCAAGGCAAGCACCAGAAACGGGACGCTTCGGCGAAAATGGAAATCTTTGCCGCTGAAAAAAGGAACGTTGGACACCATGGTGATGCCGGCGTAGAAGGTAATGCCCCATGCCAGCCAGTCCAGTTCGGCTCCGGCCATTTTGGCATCGTCCATTACCCACACAAACCCGGTAACCAAGGCCGCTGCTGCAGGGCTGGGCAAGCCCTGAAACCAGGCTTTATCAACCACGGCTGCATTGGTGTTGAATCGTGCCAGGCGCAGGGCTGCGCCTGCCAGGTATACGAAAGCGGCAACCCAGCCCAGCTTGCCCATACCACTTAGCGACCATTCGTAAATGATAAGAGCCGGTGCCGCACCGAAGGACACCATATCGGCCAAACTGTCATACTCGGCACCAAAGGCACTTTGAGTGTTGGTCATTCGGGCAACACGGCCATCCAGGCTATCAAGCACCAGAGCCGCGAAAATGGCCACGGCCGCAGTGGTGAACTGCTGCCCCATCGCCATCACAATGCCGTAAAAACCGCAAAACAAGGCCGCGGTGGTAAACAGGTTGGGCAACAAATAAACGCCCTTGTGAGGCTTACCCGCCGGACGGGTTGCACCACCCGAAAATGAGCGGGGCGCGCCAAAACGGTTTTTGTTCCGCTTGAATCGCATGATCAGGACACCAGCTCAGCCAATACTGTCGAGGACGCAGACACTTTGTCTCCGATTGCAACTTTGGGAACCGAGTCAGTTGGCAAATACACATCGACACGTGAGCCAAAACGAATGAAACCATAGCGTTGACCCTTTTCAACGGTCTCGCTCGGTTTCACATAGCAGAGAATCCGGCGTGCGATCAAACCAGCCACTTGCACAGCAGTTACTGTTGCGCCGCTTTCGGTGTGAATAACAATCGCATTGCGCTCGTTTTGGGTGCTGGCTTTGTCAAGATCGGCGTTTACAAACAATCCGGGGAAATAATCCACCGACTTGATTTCGCCACCGATTGGAATGCGATTGGAATGCACATTGAATACATTCATGAACACGGAAATTTTCAGCGCTTCACGCTGGGCATAGGGATCTTCCACGCGCTCTACTGCCACGATACGTCCGTCGGCAGGTGACACGACCGCATTCTTCTGGGCGGGAATGTAACGGGGAGGATCACGGAAAAACTGCAATACAAAAATGAACAGAATCCAGGCCAGGACCGACAAGAATGTGAGACCAAACGACTGAAGTGCAAGCGCAAGAATCGCGACGATTGCAAGAAAAGGCCAACCCTCGCGGGCAATGATGGGATGTGGATAGTTCATAGTTCAGTGTTGTGAATGATTATGAGACCGATTTTATAAGCCAAAAAGGTCAAGCGCGGTAACTTTCGTGCGAATTGCTCAATAAGAATCCGAAGAGTACCCCCAATTGAGCAGAAAGCAAAAACCCACAGCACTTTCGCACTGTGGGTTTCTGATAAAGCGGTAAAGCAGTCGATTAATTCTTGGACTGATCAACCAGCTTGTTTTTGCTGATCCAGGGCATCATGCCGCGCAGCTGGGCGCCCACGATTTCGATGGGATGCTGTGCGTTCAAACGGCGACGTGCTGTCATTTCTGGATAGTTCGTTTTGCCTTCCAGGATGAAACGTTTGGCGTACTCACCGTTCTGGATGTTGGTCAGGCATTCTTTCATGGCTGCACGAGCCTGGTCGGCGATTACACGCTGGCCGGTTACGTACTCACCATATTCCGCGTTGTTGGAAATGGAATAGTTCATGTTGGCAATGCCGCCTTCATACATCAGGTCAACAATCAACTTCAGCTCGTGCAGGCATTCGAAGTAAGCCATCTCTGGCGCGTAGCCAGCTTCTACCAATGTCTCGAAACCGGCTTTTACCAGCTCAACTGCACCACCGCACAATACAGCCTGCTCACCGAACAAGTCTGTTTCTGTTTCTTCGCGGAAGTTGGTTTCGATCACGCCACCTTTTGTACCGCCGTTTGCAGCAGCATAGGCCAAAGCGATGTCGTGGGCGTTGCCAGTTGTATCTTGGTAAATCGCGATCAGTGAAGGTACACCACCACCTTTCAGGTATTCAGAACGAACTGTGTGGCCAGGACCCTTGGGGGCGATCATGATGACGTCGATGTCGGCGCGGGGAACAACCTGGTTGTAATGCACGTTAAAGCCATGGGCAAATGCCAAAGCAGCGCCAGCCTTGATATTGGGGGCTACTTCTTTGTTGTAAACGTCGGGAATGTTTTCGTCGGGCAACAAAATCATGACCACGTCGGCTTCTTTTACAGCGTCCGCCACTTCTTTTACTTTCAGGCCAGCGCCTTCAGCTTTGGACCAGGATGCACCACCCTTGCGCAAGCCAACAACGACTTCAACGCCAGAATCGCGCAGGTTTTGCGCGTGAGCATGGCCTTGTGAACCGTAACCGATAATGGATACTTTCTTTTTCTGGATCAGGGACAGATCCGCGTCTTTGTCGTAATAAACTTTCATGTCATTTTCCTTTTGATTCAGGTATTTAATTCATTTTCGGGAATCCGGTTGCAAAACCGGGCCCACCTTTTAGACGCGCAGAATACGCTCGCCGCGACCAATGCCAGAGCTGCCCGTACGGACTGTTTCCAGAATGGCTGTGCGATCAATCGACTCCAGAAATGCATCCAGCTTGGATTTGTTGCCAGTCAATTCAATGGTGTAGCTTTTCTCGGTGACATCAATGATGCGGCCACGGAAAATGTCCGCAGTACGCTTCAGCTCTTCACGCTCTTTGCCCACTGCGCGCAATTTTACCAGCATCAGTTCGCGTTCAATATGCGCACCATCACTTAGATCAACCACTTTTACCACCTCAATCAAGCGATTGAGGTGTTTCGTGATTTGCTCGATGATGTCGTCTGAACCCACAGTGACGATGGTCATGCGGGACATGGTTTCATCTTCAGTGGGGGCCACTGTCAGCGTTTCGATGTTGTAACCACGGGCAGAAAAAAGGCCTACCACGCGGGACAAGGCACCCGGTTCGTTCTCAAGGAGAACGGAAATAATGTGTCTCATATTTGCCATCTCCTTTACAGTTCTTCCGAACCCAGCAGCATTTCAGACAATCCCTTGCCAGCTTTCACCATGGGCCACACGTTTTCTGTGCGATCAGTGATGAAGTCCATGAACACCAAGCGGTCTTTGTACTTGCCGAAGGCTTCGCGCAATGCGGGTTCTACATCCGATGGCTTGGTGATTTGCATGCCAATGTGGCCGTAGGCTTCCACCAGCTTCACGAAATCAGGCAGCGCATCCATGTAACTTTCGGAATAACGTGAGCCGTAATCCAGCTGTTGCCACTGGCGAACCATGCCGAGGTAGCGATTGTTCAAGTTCACGATTTTCGGCGTGAAATGATACTGGAAGCAGGTCGACAATTCCTGGATGTTCATCTGGATGGATGCTTCACCGGTGATACAGGCGACTTGGGCATCCGGGTTGGCCATTTGAACACCCATGGCATAAGGCAAGCCCACGCCCATGGTGCCCAAACCACCGGAGTTGATCCAGCGGCGTGGCTTGTCAAACCGATAGTACTGGGCAGCCCACATTTGGTGCTGACCAACATCGGAGGTAATGAATGCATCACCGTTGGTGACTTCCCACAACTTTTCAACCACAAACTGGGGCTTGATCAATTCATCGGACTTGGCGTAATCCAGGCACTTGCGGCCACGCCATTTCTCAACCTGTTCCCACCAGCCTTGCAGCTTGCCCTGATCAACGCGCTTGCCGCTTTCTTCCAGTAGCTGGATCAAATCAACCAGCACGTCTTTGATGTTGCCAACAATGGGCACATCCACTTTCACGCGCTTGGAAATAGAGGACGGATCGATATCAATGTGAATGATTTTGCGTGGAATGGACGCGAAATCTTTCGGGTTTCCGATCACTCGGTCGTCGAAACGGGCACCCACTGCAATCAGCACGTCGCAGTTTTGCATCGCCAGGTTGGCTTCGTAAGTGCCGTGCATGCCAGGCATGCCCATGAACTTCTTGTCGCTGGCTTTGAATGCACCCAAACCCATCAGGGTATTGGTACAAGGCGCACCAACCCATTCGACCAAGCGGGTCAACTCAGCCGATGCATCGCCCAGGATCACGCCACCGCCGGAATAGATCATGGGGCGCTCGGCTTCCAGAATCATTTGCACGGCTTTCTTGATTTGACCCTGATGGCCTTTGACCACGGGATTGTATGAGCGCATTTTCACGGGCTCGGAGTAATCAAACGTGGTTTTGTGAATGGTGATGTCTTTGGGGATATCGACCAACACCGGGCCTGGACGACCTGTGCGGGCGATGTAAAACGCTTCTTTCATGACACGCGCAAGGTCTTTCACATCTTTCACGAGGAAGTTGTGCTTGACGCAAGGGCGTGTAATACCCACGGTGTCGCATTCCTGGAATGCATCCTGACCGATCGCGTGCGTGGGCACCTGACCAGACAAAATCACCATGGGAATTGAATCCATGTAGGCAGTTGCAATGCCGGTAACGGCATTGGTCAAACCTGGGCCTGAAGTAACGAGACAGACACCCACCTTGTCGCTTGAACGCGAGTAGGCATCGGCCGCATGCACTGCAGCTTGTTCGTGACGTACCAGAATATGTTCGAAACCGTCTTGTTTGAAGATGGCATCGTAGATGTAGAGTACTGCTCCGCCTGGGTAACCGAAAACGTGCTTGACGCCTTCTTCTTCCAGACATTTGACAACGATTTCCGCGCCGGTATATTCCATTTTTAAAAAATCCTGACAAAATCCACGGGACATTGGTCGGATGCCGTCCTGGATCGCATTGCCGTGGGGCACAGGCTTTTTGAAAATGAACAACCTTGTGGGTGTGGACATGTCGCAAAGCGCTGGCGATCACAACCCGATTATGTCGGGCAGGTTGGCCATGGGCTTCTGAACTACAAGTTCAGCGCCCTAGCGCGTCTTTCGCTAAAACAACAAGGGTATGCTGATTAACTAGAGACAAAAACAGGGTAGAACGAGATCTTAGTGCGAAGCCCGCTGTGGGTCAAGAAAAAAGCTTGTGGCTTTGATATCATGCCGTATTGTTAAATATTGCGAATCATTCTCGCCTCGACCCCCAAACCCTCTGACACCACCTCGACACACACATTTATGGCCAGCACGCGAGAATTAGAGGATTTTTTGAGAGAGGTGTCGCACCGGGCTTATCGCCAAGCATTTTTTGCCGTCAAGAACGAAGAAAGTGCCATGGACCTGGTGCAGGAAAGCATGATGAAGCTTTCTGACAAATATGGCGACAAACCCAAAGAAGAACTGCCGATGCTGTTTACACGCATCTTGCAGAACACAATTTTGGACTACCACCGCCGTCAGAAGGTTAGAAACACCTGGACAACGCTGTTTTCAAGTTTTCAGAAGAAAGATGAAGAAGATTACGATGTGCTTGAGAACCTTCTCGCACAAGATGAATCTCAGAACGCGAGCGCCCAGGATGAAATTGAGCAGTCACAAAACATGGCCGCCATCGAAGAGGCCATCGCAAATTTGCCAGAACGTCAACGCCAGGCATTCATCTTGCGTTATTGGGAAGAGATGGACTTGGCAGAAACGGCAGAGATCATGGGGTGTTCTGAGGGCAGTGTGAAAACGCACTGCTCCAGAGCGACAAAGGCATTGGCACAGGTATTGAGGCAACAGGGGTTTCGGGAATGAATGAAGATCGGCTAACCGCAAATGTAGTAAAAAGGCTACTTGATGAGTCGGCAGGCCAAGTTCCGCCCCACATTCAAGATCGCCTTAACCTCGCCATCGCCAAATCGGTGCAACTTCATGCTGAGAAACACAGCATTCAAGGCAAAACGAAGCACATCAAGGATGGGCCCAATCATGGCTCGATAGGCGGCCTGTTTCATCAATTTTCTGAGTGGTTCAACCGCCCTGCCTTGTCGATGGCTGTGAGTGCGCTGTTCATTGCCGGTGCAGCATTTGGTGTGGCGCAGTTTGGTCTGGAAAATTCAGACGCACGAATTTCTGAAACAGCAGATCTTGATGCGGCCATTTTGTCGGACGATTTGCCACCCGATGCTTACCTGGATCCAGGATTTATCAATTACGCCACTGAGTTGCAGAAAAACAATGCAATTCCAGCTGAGGACGGAATTGAGCAATGGATGGACTCATTACCCGCCGACTTCACCACGTCGATCTAGTATTTTAAGGATTGAGGGGCATGATCATGACTAGACTCTTTTCCGGATTGATGACTTTGGGCTTGGTCCTGGTGCTGTGCATTCAGAGTGACAATGCTTTCGCCGCGACCGACTGGTCAGAGTTGTCAGACAAACAGCAAGAACTGCTTGCCCCCCTGAAAGACGACTGGAACTCCATGAACAATGCCCAGCAAGAACGCTGGCTCAAAGTGGGTAGAAAATACGAAAGCGAGCCCCCTGAACGTCAGGCGATCATGCGTGAGCGCGTGAGTACCTGGAGCGAATTAAGCCCAAGGGAGAAAGCTGCTGCCCGCGAAAACTACAAAGCCCTGAAAGAAAAGCGCCAAGGCGAGCGAAATTCGAGCTGGAATAGCTATCAAAGCCTTGACCAAAAGCAACGCGATGAATTCAAGGGAAAAGCAACAAACCTTCGCTGAATTAATTCCCCGCTCCATTTCGAAAGCGCGCCAGCGATAAAATAGTGAAATGGAACGACTACTAGACAACGGGCTCATCAGTCCCAGCAGAAAACGCCGATTTGCAAGCATGCTGTACGAAAGTATGCTGCTGTTCGGCGTTTTGTTCATTGCAGGCTACTTTTTCGACACACTCACCCAAAGCCGACATGCCCTATATCTTAGAGAGGCACGCCAGTGGTGGTTCTTTGCCGTATTGGGGCTGTATTTTGTGTGGTTTTGGCGCCATGGAGGCCAAACCCTTGCCATGAAAACCTGGCATATTCGATTAGTGAAAGAGAACGGGGAGCGCGTTGGACTTACTCAGGCGCTGCTGCGTTATGTGCTCTGTTGGCTTTTCAATTTGACTGGCATCGCCTTCATCTACTCTTTTTTTGATAAAAACGGGCAATTTCCTCAAGACCGTTTGGCAAAAACCCTGCTGGTTTCAACCAAACCAAGAGAACGAGGTATCGAAGAAGTGATGCGTCACGATTAATCGCTCAGCGCATTAACCGCATTCTGCAGGCGAAACCAATCTGCCTCTGACTTCGGCGCGCCACAACGCAAAATGATGTACTCCGCAGGATAGGCACGCACCAGAATACCCATATTCTCCAGATCAACAGCCCACCGTTCATTGTTCGGGTGAGCAAAGCTGATGAAGTAACCACCTTTGTGAATTGGAATATGCTCGCCCAGTCGAACGCGCCAAAGTGAAGCAAGCCGTTCACACACCGCCTCAAGCCTGACGAACTGCTTGGCTCTCCATTGCTCTGCCGCAAAATACTGTAGCGCCAGCCACCATTGCGGTGAAGAAACTGCTTGTGTACCTACTTCGTTGAGCAATGCTGTGCAAACCGCCTTGGGGGCACAGACAAAGGCCAGATTCGCGCCAGCCAAACCACAAAAGGGCGCCACGGAGCGAAGCACAATGGCAGGCTCGGCTTCAATAAAAGAGGCGTAAGACTCCTCTCCAGTCCAATCCAGATAAGCCTCGTCGAGAATTAGCCACCCCCCCTGCTCACGAAGCTTTCGGGCCAGAGGCTTGATTTGCTGGATGCCGATCATTTGGCAAGTGGGATTGACCGGACGACCTAGCACCACTACATCGCACTCTGGAATTTCCCCCTCCAGTATAAGTTCCACAGGCCAGTCCAGCACAACGTGATTGGCCCTTCGAAACCGTTTGTCCCACTGATCGAAACTGGGCTCGGCCAGGACAACCCGCATTGAGCCGTACCAGGTTTGAAACAAACGTGCGAGCGCAGAAATACCGCTTTCTATGCCAGTGACCGCCAACACGGATTCGCATTCGAAAAAACGGGCTGCCTCGAGATGAAAGCGAGAACGAAGCAGGTCTGGGCTGGCCCACACCGAAGCGGGCATGTCAGGCAGGCTCAACTCGAAAGGCGCGACCGAACCGGAAAGATCTAGTTTGGCCTGCTGTATGACTTGGGTTTCAATGCGCATCCGATGTTTCCAGATGTACCGGAAAGCCCCACAAGCGTTCGACCTGGGCGAGTGTTTTCTCGGCTTCGTCTACATTCAGCGGTCTGCCGCGACGACTCATGTGAGTCAGGGTGAGTGAGCGGTCTGTCATTCGAGCATACGATGTCACCTGAATGTCGGGCACCATACTTTCACGAGAGTACTGGTTGGCCAACAGGGTGCGGATGCGCTTGTAGCCCTCGTCATTGTGGATACTGTCGATGAACAACTCGCTTTCCGTTTTATGATCTGCGATTGCAAACAAGCGGAAATCGCGAATGACCTTGGGTGACAAAAACTGACGAATGAATGATTCGTCCTTGAAATTGCGCATGGCAAAATCAACGGCTTTCAACCAGTTACCACTTCCAGCAAGTTCGGGAAACCAACGCTTGTCTTCCTCAGTGGGTTTTTCACACATGCGGCGAATGTCACTGAATATGGCAAAGCCCAAAGCATAGGGATTCAAGGCCCGGAACCGCCCATCGCGCGAATCTGGCTGAAAAACGACATTGGTGTGAGAAGTCAGAAATTCAAGCATGAAACCATCGGATACCAGCTTCTCGTCATACAGGGTATTGAGCAAGGTGTAATGCCAGAAACTCGCCCACCCTTCGTTCATGACCTTGGTTTGCCCCTGAGGATAAAAGTACTGAGACATTTTGCGAACTATGCGCACCAGTTCTCGTTCCCAATCTCGCAGTTTTGGAGCTTCCTTTTCGATAAAGTAAAGGATGTTTTCAACCGGCTCACGGGGGTAGTTGTCTTGACGACGCTCTATTTGAGCAGCCTCGACTGGTGACACCTTGGCCATGATTTCATCGTACTGACGTCGCTTCTCTTCAGCCAGATCATCACGCTTCACCTTCAACGATGCTTCAGATTCGAAGCGTCTTTTATAGCGATCAACCCCGAAATGCTGTATGGCATGGGCTGCATCGAGTACTTCCTCGACCACATCGATGCCATATTTTTCTTCACATTCCATGACGTACTTTTTGGCGAAAACCAGGTAATCGATAATTGCGTCGGCCTGCGTCCATTGCCGAAACAGATAGTTGCCTTTGAAAAAGGAATTGTGTCCGTAACAGGCGTGCGCAATCACGAGTGTCTGCATTGTCATGGTGTTCTCTTCCATGAGGTAGGAAATGCAGGGGTTGGAATTGATCACCACCTCATAGGCCAGGTTCTGTTGTCCCGTCTCGTAGAGATGTTCGTTGACAGAAAAAGATTTGCCGTAGCTCCAGTGCGGATACATGACGGGCATCGCCCCGCTGGAGTATGCGTCCAGCATTTGCTCAGCGCTGATCACTTCAATTTGATTGGGGAAAGTATCGAGTTTGAATTTGTTGGCTGCAATGTCGTGAAGCTGCGTGTCAATGTCACGCAGCAGATCGAACGTCCACTCATTGCCAGCCAGGTCGAGTTGCTGGGCCATGTTGCTACTCCTAGCGCCCAAAGGCGACTTCTTTCTTCTCAAACAAACCACGAAATACCGGATAAATATCACGGCGGTTAAACAGCTTGCGCATCGCAAAATGCCCCGCGAAGCTGTCTTCCAGACGTTCAAAGCTCTCCCACAAATCGGATGCACGAGCCATGCCAAACATGGGTGTGGGCATGGTTTCCACATAAGCGTAGTAACGCACATGCGGCATGATTTTGGAAGAGAGGTACTCCGCGCTGGCTCGCGCATCGCGCGAGGTGGCATCGCCATCTGATGCCTGTGCGACATACACATTCCATGCACTACCAGGATAGCGGGTCTCGATAATGTGGTGCATCAACTCCATGGCTGGCATGATTTCTGTGCCACCACTTTTTTTGCCGTAGAAAAAATCCTCCTCGGTCACTTCTTCCGCTTCATCGGTATGGCGAATAAAAACCAGCTTGACTTCCTCGTACTTGCGGGTCAGGAAAAGATAAAGCAGTGTATAGAAACGTTTGGCCAAGTCTTTTTTGGCTTCGTCCATCGAAGCTGAGACATCCATCAGGCAAAAGATAACTGCGTTGGTGGAGGGCTCGGGATAAGTGACACGGTTGCGATAGCGCAGGTCAACTTCGTCGAGAAACGGCACATAGGGCTTCTTTTTGACATCGTCAAGGAGATCAAGTTGACCCTTTTCTTCCTCATCATCGTCTTCATCCTCGCCTCTAGGCTCGAGTGCAACGCGACGCATGAGCGAAGCCTTCATGGTTCTAAGTACAGAAAGCGAAGTGGGCGCGCCGGTGCGGGAATAACCTGCGTTGCGACTTTTCATACGTTTCACCGATGAAATTTCGCGTTTCAGGAGTTCCGGCAATTCAAGATCATCGAAATAAAGGTTCAAGAACTCTTCGCGCGACAACACAAAGGTAAATCCGTCCTCACCTTCGCCTTTACCGGGCTTTCCTCCGCCCTGCCCTTCGCCACCGCCGCCAGGACGTGGGACTCGGTCGCCCGGCACAAAGTCGCGGTTACCTGGAACCACATGCTCAACATCACCACCCTGGCCAAAAATGAACGTCGGCTCGGATACTTCACGGGTGGGAATGCGCACTTTCACCCGCCCATCACCGCTGACATCAGAAATTGACGACTCACCAGCCACATCCGCGACCGCTTTTTTCAATTGCGTTTTGTAACGCCGAATAAAGCGCTCGCGGTTGGGCAAGCTTCTGTTTTTGCCGTTGAGCCTGCGATCAATAATGGTTGAATCGCCCATGGCAAACTCCCTATGCGTTTTGCGTGATCAAGACGCCTTTTTCACGCGCAAATGCCATTCCACCAACAAACGAACCTGTTTTTCGGTGTAGCCCTTGGCCACCATGCGATCGACAAAATTCTCGTGCTTTTCCTGGCTTTCTTTCGAACCTTTGTGATCGAAAGAAATAACAGGCAACAGGTCTTCGGTTTTCGAGAACATGCTGCGCTCGATGACTTCGCGCAACTTTTCGTAGCTGGTCCATGCAGGCATGGTGCCGGAATTGCTGGCCTGTGCACGCAACACAAAGTTAACCACTTCATTGCGGAAATCTTTTGGATTGGCAATACCCGCGGGTTTTTCAATCCGATTCAATTCCTCGTTCAGCGAGTCGCGATCAAAAATTTGCCCTGTAGCGGGGTCGCGGAACTCCTCGTTTTGAATCCATTTGTCAGCAAACTGTATGTAACGCTCGAACAGGTTTTGACCGTACTCGCTATAGCTTTCCAGGTAAGCGGTTTGAATTTCCTTGGCCACGAATTCTGCGTACTTGGGCGTCAGGTAGCTCTTGATGAAATCAAGATACTTCCGGGTTTGTTCCTCGGGCAGGTTGTCTTTAATGACCTGCTGTTCGAGCACATACAACAAATGCACTGGGTTGGCTGCCACTTCATGATGGTCGAAGTTGAATACTTTGGACAATACTTTGTAGGCCCAACGTGTGGACGAACCGTTCATGCCCTCATCGGGTCCGGACTGGTCACGGTACTCCTGAATTGGCTTGGCATGGGGATCCACATCCTTGAGGTTTTCACCGTCGTACACCCGCATTTTGCTAAACAGATTGCTGTTCGCCGGTTCTTTCAAGCGGGTCAGAACACTGAACTGCGCCATCATGTTCAGGGTTCCAGGCGCGCAAGACGCCTTGTTTAATGATGAATGCTCAAGCAATTTCTCGTAGATTTTTACCTCTTCGGACACGCGCAGGCAGTAAGGCACCTTCACGATGTACACACGGTCCAGGAACGCCTCATTGGTTTTGTTGTTGCGGAACTGTTGCCATTCCGACTCGTTGCTGTGCGCCAGAATAATGCCGTCAAATGGAATGGAGCCAAAGCCTTCCGTGCCCTTGAAGTTGCGTTCTTGGGTGGCTGTGAGCAAAGGATGCAGCATTTTGATGGGTGCCTTGAACATCTCTACGAATTCGAGCAAACCCTGGTTGGCCAGGCAAAGGCCACCGCTGAAGCTGTAAGCATCGGGATCGTCCTGGCTGAACTGGTTCAACATGCGAATGTCGACCTTTCCCACCAAGGCTGAAATATCCTGGTTGTTCTCGTCACCCGGTTCGGTTTTGGCAATCGCAATTTGATTCAAGGTTGAAGGCATTAAGCGAACCACCCGGAACTTGCGCAAGTCACCACCAAACTCCGCCAGACGCTTGGTGGCCCAAGGGCTGGCAATACCCGTCAAGTAACGGCGGGGAATGCCGTATTTGTCTTCAAGCGAAGCACCAAACTGGGCCGGATCGAACAAGCCCAATGGCGACTCGTTAATGGGTGAACCCTTCAAGGCATAGATGGGTTGCTGCTCCATCAAGGCTTTCAAACGTTCAGCCAATGAGGACTTTGCGCTACCGACAGGCCCAAGCAGGTAAAGCACCTGTTTACGCTCCTCAAGACCCTGCGCGGCGTGGCGGAAATAGGCAACAATGTTTTCAATCACCTCCTCCATGCCATAGAACTCTTTGAATGAGGGGTAACGACGCACTACACGGTTGGCAAAAATACGAGACAAACGGGGATCGTGCCGGGTGTTGATGACTTCGGGTTCGCCAATGGCATGAAGCATGCGCTCAGCCGCGCTGGCGTATGTGAGGGGGTCGGCTTTGCACAGGTCGAGGTATTCTTCGAGGCTCATCTCGGTTTGCTGCAAAGCTGCAAAACGAGACTGAAACTGACCGAAAATGTCAGAATCGCTGGAATTCAAATCACGCGGTTCAAGCTCTGTGTTCATGATGTCCTCCTGCACAACGCTTCTTTGCCTTTTACTTCGGCCGTGAACCTATTTCGCGCCCAAAGCAATCACTTTCATCTCTCGAAAAAGTTGCAAAAAACAGGCCAGCTTGTTTGTTTACATTTTTGTGCTGTTTTGGTGCTTGCAACACTTTCGAATTAACTATGCTGTTACCACTATCTCCCTGCCAAGTGGGGTATCAAACCCCTGAAACGGTTAGAGCTTCTCTTTTGTTTAGACGCCAGACTGTTTGAGAAATTGCATTTTTTTCAGCTTTTTGTTGTCGCTGCTCTTCCATAAATTCCAGCACATTCATCACCACACCCTTTTTGGCCAACACGCCGGGCATGTCATCAAGACGATACTGTTTACGCAGAAGCTCAAACATGGGTTTATCAATAGCAATAGACCGGTTCTGCTGAATATGTGACGCGATCGCCTTGATTAATTCCTTTTGGGTATCAGTTTCCGAAAGTTTGCTGAATTCGAGCACAAAGCCGTGTTTGCGCAAGCGATTCACAAACCTGGATTGTTTCAGACGCCCCGAAAGCACCACTGTCATCTCGATGGGCAAACCCGCCATGCGTTGAAGGTAATTTTCATGAAGCAAAGTTGGGAACACAATGAGGTTGCCACCCGAATCACCGAGGTGATCCATGTTTTCAATACGTGGCAAGTATTTACCTGGCACCTTAAGCAGCAGTTGAGCGCGAAGCACCACATAAGGCTGCTTGAACAACCACAGGACCAAAACCACCACATTGATTGCGGTGACTGCAGTAAACACCCACAACACCTCGCCTTTCATGGCCAGCAAAATAGCGATTGCAAACCCGGCAGAAACAACCATGAAAAAAGAATTGACAATGTTGTTGGCTGACACCACCCGCGAGCGACTCTCCTTGGGTGCAAAAGCTTGCATGGTGGCGTATAGGGGCACGCTGTACAAACCAACGCCAATGCTAATCAACACAAAAAGCCCTAGAACAGCCAGATTATTCAACTGACTAAAAAACTCGACTACAGTTCGTTGATCGGGATTGGTTTGATAGGTCACCAACACCCAATGCAGCAACACACCCGCCACTATCATGACAAGCAGGCCCCACAGCACCAAACCCATTTCAATTCGCTTGCGCGACCATTTCTCGCACAAAAACGCACCAATACCCAAACCTACGGTAAAGGCAAACAGCAAGACGGTGGCCACGCCCGGGCTGGCATTGAGTAAGGTTTTAGATAACAGCGGAAACTGGGTCAAATAGGTTGCCCCTACAAACCAAAGCCAGGAAATTCCGAGCAAAGCAGGCCAAACCTTGGGCAGATTGGTTGCCAGACTGACATTGCGCCATGTTTCTGTGAACAGGTTCCAATTCACCTTCAGATCAGGCGAATGAGAGGGCGTCAACGGCATGCGCTGCGCTTGATAGACACCCAACAGGGCCACCAGAAATCCAAACCCGCAAACGATGTAGACCGCTAGATTGCCGGTTTCTTGGCTCATCAAACTACCCGCGGCAATTGTGCCCAACAAAATTGCCATAAAGGTTGCGGATTCGACCAAAGCATTGCCCATCACCAACTCGCTCGACTTGAGTTGTTCAGGCAAATAGGCATATTTTGCAGGACCGAAAAATGCAGATTGCGTACCCAGCAAAAATACGCCAAGCACAAGTAGTTCAACTGAATTCAGGAGAAATCCAGCAGCGGTAATCAAGACAATAGGCGGCTCTAGCCACTTGGCCAAACGCATGACCTTGGTTTTGTCGAACTTGTCGGCAAGTTGCCCGCTGGTGGCTGAAAAAATCACGAAGGGAAGAATGAACAGTGCTGCGATCAGATTAATGAGCAGGCCGGGAGAAAAACTGCCGCGAAGCGCATCGTTGTAGGTCACCGCGAGGGTCACCGCGAATTTCAAAAGGTTGTCGTTGAACGCGCCAAGAAACTGCGTCCAGAAAAATGCACCAAAACGATTGTCACGAATCAATTCAATTGCCATGTATTCAGCATAGCGCAAAAAATTCTGAACGAGTAACAAAAAAGGCCCCGCTTTCGCGAGGCCTTTCGATGTTTTCACTACAACAAAATATTGTCGAAAAACTTGCCCTTTAAAATCAAGCAGCTGCCTTGTACTCCGTGACTGGCTTGGCTTCAATGATCTCGTCAGGAATTTGACCATTGGTACGCAAATAGTCTTTGCTGAAGTCGTCTGTCAGGATCGCATCGAAACGAATTGGCTCGTACTCGCGGATGCCTTGGGCCAGATCTGGGCTGATGACGTTTTTGGCCACAGCGTCTTTCAACTGGGCTTCCAGACCTTCACCCACCACCTTGCCTGAAGACACTGCTTTCAGGAAGTTGCTGTAACCAGGCTCGATGGACAACAGCTTGTCGGCAGCTTCCAGAATGCGCCCTGTCGGGTCAGACAAACCTTCACCCACGAACACCTTGTCAAGCAAGCGATTGGCGAAAGCATTGCGAGTCATCAAGAGTTCAGCCACTTCAGCATTCACCTTGTCGCTTGGACCCTTGGTTTTGCCCATGCCCAATGGGTAAGCCACGAAACTCAGCAGCTTGCCAACAGCCTTGTTGGGGAAGTTGCGGTTGAACTCGGTGAATGCCTTGTCGATTTCAAACAAAGAGTCTTCAATCGCCCATTGTGCATGTGGCAGCTCATCGGCCAACCGACCGTTGGTTTCAAAGTACTTCAGCACCGCTGTGGCCATGTACAGGTGGCTCAACACGTCACCCAGGCGGGCTGACAGGCGTTCACGGCGCTTCAGTTCGCCACCCAGTACGCCCATGGCCACGTCGGCGGTGAATGCCAGTGCAGCAGAACGGCGCTCAATGGCTTTTGCATAGTCGGCCATGGGGCCGCTGACCGGGCTTTTCGCCAGGCGGTTGCCTGTCAAACCCAGAACCAAGGCACGCATGGCGCGGTTGAAAATATGACCCAAGTGACCAAAGAATGCAGTGTCGAAATCACGCAGACCTTCTTCTTTGTTGGGGTTCTGGGCAGCCTGCATTTCTTTCAGGACCCAAGGATGACAACGGATTGCACCCTGACCAAATACGATCAGGTTACGTGTCATGATGTTCGCGCCTTCAACTGTAATGGCAACTGGCATGGCCTGGTAAGCCTGACCCAAGTAATTGCGTGGGCCAAGAATAACGGTGCGGCCACCGTGTACGTCCATGGAGCGCAGAATGATTTCACGCATCATTTCGGTCATGTGGTACTTCATCATGGCAGTAACTACTGAAGGTGCGCATTCTGCACAGGCAGTGGCGGTCAATACACGCGACGCTTCCAGCTTGTATGTCAGGCCACCGATTTTACCGGTTGCTTCCTGAACACCTTCAAAACGGCCGATCGGCATTTTGAACTGGCGACGAATGCGTGCGTAAGCGCCGGTGGCAAGGTACATGCCCCAACCGGAGGCTGCAGACAAAGCTGGCAATGAAATACCACGGCCTGCTGACAAACACTCAACCAGCATTCTCCAGCCTTTGCCAGCCATTTCGCGGCCACCAATGATGGAGGTCAGTGGGATGTAAACGTCGTTACCAATGATTGGGCCGTTCATGAACACCGCACCTGGGAAGTGGCGGCGACCAATTTGAACATTGGGAGTGTCGGCAGGCAACAAGGCACAGGTAATGCCGTAGTCGACCTTGTTTTTGTCACCCAGCAACCCTTCAGGGTCTTTCAACTTGAATGCTAAACCAACCACAGTGGCCACTGGGGCCAAGGTGATATAACGTTTGCTGAAGTTCAGCACAATGCCCAGTTCTTCTTTGCCATTCACCACGCGCTTCACAACAACACCAGTGTCAGGGATTGCTGAGGCATCGGAGCCCACTTCAGGACCGGTCAAACCGAAACATGGAATTTCGCGACCATCTACCAAGCGTGGTAGCCAGTAATCTTTCTGCTCTTGCGTACCATAGTGCATGATCAGCTCGCCTGGGCCCAAGGAGTTGGGAACCATCACGGTCACTGACGCGGTCAGCGAACGCGTTGCAATCTTCGCGACCACACAGCTTTGTGCGTAAGGGGAGAAACCCAAACCGCCGTGTTCCTTGGCGATCAACATGGCAAAGAATTTCTTCTTGCCCATGAAATCCCACACTTCTTGCGGCAGGTCTTTCAATTCGAAAGTGATCTTCCAGTCGTCGAGCATTTTGCACAGCTCTTCGGTCTCATTCTCGAGATAAGACTTTTCATCGGCAGTCAGCTCGGTGTACTTCACGTTCATCAACTTGGACCAATCTGGCTTGCCACCGAACATTTCGGCTTCCCACCAAGTGTCACCTGCTTCAAGCGCGTCCTTTTCAGTGGGGCTCATGGCTGGCAGGGCCTTGCTGAAGGCTTTGAAAATTGGTGCGGTCAGTACACCACGGCGAAGGCTGGATACATTCAGCACCACGGCGATGGGCAGATAAATTGCTGCAAACACAATGAGACCGAACTCACCGAGACCACCCAAAGCATAGAAGCCCAAAGCAGACGCGCCGATTGCGGCGGTGAAGGTCAGCAGGTTCGCACCGCTGTAGACGAGGCCGATCAGCACAACTGCTGAGAAAACGGCGAAAAGAGAATTTGACATGTTTATACCCCTTGAATGTCATCAAAGTTACTTCTAAGTTACTTAGGCGTAACATGCGCTTTCAGTGAACAACTGTCAACCTCATTGCACCAAAAAAACAGCGACTTTTCTAGAGCCTCAATTCGAAAAAAATCAATGATTTACATTGCAGCGCAGCATAATCTCTCGGCTCAATAGAAGAGAATCAGTCTGGACAACGGTTTGAACACACAATCACTCGAGTGCGCCGCAACACAGCTGTTTTTGATTGAACCCGGTATTTCACGAGATTTCACAAGCCCCCGATCAAGCGCCACCCAGTTGCCTCATCGGGCTAACAAGCGCGCCAATTAACCGATACACTTCAACCCATGCAGTACAACATCCACAATAAAAAGCGAGGGACATATGGCAGTTAACGTGAATGTGAAAATCGAAAAATCGTTCAAAGTGGCATGCAGTGCCAAGAAAGCATTCGACCAGTTGGCAGATGTTGCAGACACCGTGGCCCTGTTTCCCAAACTGGACAAAATTGTTGATCTTGGCGATGCGGTGTGGCGCTGGGAAATGGCGAAGATTGGTGCAGCAGGTATTTCTCATCAAGTGAAGTACGCAGTGAAATACACAAACGACGGCAAATCGAAAATCGACTGGAATCCGGTTCCTGGCGAAGGCAATGCCACCGTGTCGGGCGGCTGGGTAATTAAGGAAGACAGCCCCAAGGCATGTACAATCTCGTTCCGCTCCACCGGCGAGTTCGAAATGCCTGTGCCCAGACTGATGAAAGGAATTGCAGAAGGCATTGTGAAATCTGAATTCGACGCACAGGTCGGTACGTTTCTCGATCGCGTAAAAGCCAAACTGGAATCTTGAACAAAACAACAAGGGAGCCCTACACGGGCTCCAAAGCGCTTTAGGAGACGCAATGCCCTGGATGATTTACGGTGCCAATGGTTACACCGGTGAAATGATTGCACGTGAAGCCGCCAAACGCGGCATGCGCCCCATTCTGGCAGGTCGCAACGAGGCAGCAGTGACGGCCTTGGCCAACAAATTGAGTTTGCCTAGCCGTGTCTTTTCATTGAATGATGAAGCTGCGGTGCTTGAAGGCTTGAATGAGGTTGATCTGGTTTTGCATTGTGCAGGCCCGTTTTCAGAGACAGCCGAGCCGATGATGATGGCTTGCCTGCAGACCAAAACACACTACCTGGACATCACTGGTGAAATTTCTGTGTTCGAGTTGGCCCAGTCGCTGAGCGGCAAGGCGCGCAAACAAAAAATTGTGCTGTGTCCTGGCGTAGGGTTCGACGTGATTCCCACAGATTGCGTGGCTTCCCGCCTGCATGAATTGTTGCCTGATGCAACACACCTGGCATTGGGATTTGATTCCCGAAGCGGACTGTCGGCTGGCACCGCCAAAACAACAGTCGAAGCCATGAAGCTGGGTGGACGGGTGCGAGAAGATGGTGAAATCAAGGCGGTAGGCTTGGGTTACAGTACCCGTGAAATCAACTTTGGCAATGGCACCAAATTTGCAGTCACGATTCCTTGGGGCGATGTATCCACGGCATTCCACAGCACTGGGATTCGGAATATTGAGGTGTACATTCCTTCCTCACCTAAATCGGTACGGATGATGCGCGCTGCAAACCTGGCCCGCCCTATTCTAGGCATGTCTCTGATTCAAGGCATTCTGAAAAAACAGGCTGCGAAAGTGGAAGGGCCCAACGAAGAACAACGTGCCAAGATGCCAGCTTATGTGTGGGGTGAGGCAACGAATGCCGAGGGCAAAAAAGTGGTGGCGCGTGTAAAAACGGCCAACGGATATTCTTTGACAGTGATGGGATCACTGGCAGTGGCCAGCTTTATTTTGATGGAGAAGAATGTGGCAGGTGGCGCATACACTCCATCAAAACTGATGGGCAGTGATCTGGTTGAGCGTCTCGATGGCTGTGGAAAAATTCAGATTTTCGAACAGTAAATTCTCCAAGCAATCACCATAAAAAAAACCCCTTGCTGTTTGATTCAGCAAGGGGTTTTTCATTCAGGCCAAGAATTACTTCTGAAATTCTTCGCGTTGAATTTTCCAGGCACCACTGGCCTTGGACAAAGTTAGTACCTTAATACCCGAGTCATTGTAGCGATTCGATGAATAGTCTTGTTTGAATTTGACGGTGGCCAAGGCCTCGGACTGCACATCAATTTGTACATCAGACACGCTGACAGAAATGGTTTCTTTGTCAGACAAGCGTGCGCGACGCTGACCTTCCCATGCAGCGCGAGACTTTTTACCGTGTTCAAAAGTATCTGCATAGAAACCCAAATAGCCTTGAACGTCTTTGGAAGACCAGGCTGCGGCCCAGTTGCTCAACATATCGTTGATTGCCGCAGCATCGCCCACATCGGCACCAACAGCCAAACTGGGTTCTGGAGCCATCACTTCGCCTGCGCTGGCTTCAGGCGCTGCAACAGCAGACGCATCAACTGCCGGCGCCTCGGCAGGGGCTTCAGCCACAGGGGCTGGCGGTGGGGTTAACGGTGCCAAGCGCACCACTTTTTGGTCTTTAAAGTAGACAGCATAGGGTACGAATTCTTCGCTGGCTCCCTGTCCTTTTTTCAACACATAGTCCCAGCGATCGTCCTGATCTTTCGCGCTCAACATGGGCATACCCAAACGGTTTTGCACCTGAAGCGGCGACATGCCCAGCTTGATTCGGGCCAAATCGATATTCGTGATGAAATCACGCGGACCCACGTGTTCGAAATCGGAATCCAGATACTCAGGAATGTCTTTGATGCCTGTAATTGATCCGCAAGCGGCCAAAACAGTCACTGAC
The DNA here is from genome assembly GCF_000170915.1 of Limnobacter sp. MED105. GTDB lineage: Bacteria > Pseudomonadota > Gammaproteobacteria > Burkholderiales > Burkholderiaceae_B > Limnobacter. The sequence continues at coordinate 74,008 of NZ_ABCT01000011.1, read as the reverse complement.
AAAGCCAAGGCTGCGGTTTTGATAAAACGAGAAGTGCCGACGCGATCAAATGTACTCAAAGTTGTCTCCCTTTGATGTGTATTGTGTAAAAGTCGTTTGATAATAAAGGAATGTAGCAAGCCTAACTGAGAATATGGCTTGAAAACCGAATGTCTACGCGCATCTTAACCAATGCCACTCTGTTTGGTAAACACCCGTATACATTTGGATTGCGCTTACAATGCCAGTACTCAGCGTTTACGATAGCGATTGGCGATTGATAAACACCAACTATAGAAATTGACTATTGCAATTCAAGTGCAACACACAGGATTAAAACTATGAACACCACCATCATTGGCAGCGGCGTGGCCGCTTGGACTTTGGTACGAGAACTCCGCAAAGCCGACCCCGAGGCGGAAATTCGCCTGATTACCGCGGACAGCGGTGACTTTTATTCCAAGCCTATGTTGAGCAATGCACTGGCCAGCGGCAAGACAGCCGAAAGCCTGGTGATGACACCAGCAGCCAAATTTGCAGACCAGCAAAAAGTTGAACTGATCGCCAATACAAACGTGAGCTCGATCGATGCATCAACGCGCAAATTGGCCAGCAGCGCAGGCGAGTTCAGCTACGACAATCTGGTATTGGCTCTGGGTGCCGACACCATCAAACTGCCGATTGAAGGTGATGGTGCTGGCGATGTGGTGAGCGTGAACGACCTGAATGATTATGCGGAATTCAGAAAACTGCTGGACGGCAAGAAAGAAGTCGCAGTGCTGGGTGCGGGTTTGATTGGTTGTGAATTTGCCAACGATTTGTTGAAAGCTGACATTCACACCACCGTGTTTGACTTGGCCGATCGCCCTTTGGCGCGCCTGCTGCCCGAACAAGCCAGTACCTTCATGCAAAACAAACTGGCCGAGAAAGGCGTGAGCTGGAAACTGGGTCGCACAGTGAGTTCCGTTGTAAAGAACGGGGCAGGCTACACACTCACTGATTCCACAGGCGAAACAACGCAAGCTGATTTGGTGTTATCAGCCGTCGGCTTGAAGCCACGTACTGAACTTGCGAAACATGCGAATCTTGATGTGTCGCGCGGCATCGTGGTGAACAACCTTGGACAGACCAGCAACAAAAACATTTATGCCTTGGGTGATTGCGCAGAATACCTGGGCAAGTTCGTTCTGCCCTACATCATGCCAGTGATGCAAGCCGCACGCGCCATGGCGCAAACACTGGCTGGCAAGCCCACCGAGATCAAATTCCCGGCCATGCCGGTCAGCATCAAAACGCCCGATTGCCCGGCAGTGGTCAACCCACCCTTGCCTGAACATGAGGGTGAATGGGAAATAACAGCAGACGAGAACGGCGTGAAAGCCTTGTTCAAAGGCAAGGACGGTGCCCTGCTTGGCATGGCCCTGCTGGGTGAGGCCAGCAAAGAACGCCAAGCTTTAACCCCCCAACTGCCTGCGATGATTTAAAATTGCGGCAACGTTAAACCTATTGAATTGGAAACCGAATGGCCCAGTACGTCTACAGCATGAACCGCGTGGGGAAAATTGTTCCCCCCAAGCGCCAGATTTTGAAAAACATTTCGCTGAGCTTTTTCCCCGGTGCGAAAATTGGTGTGCTGGGCTTGAACGGCTCTGGCAAATCCACCCTGCTGAAAATTATGGCGGGTGTGGACAAAGACATTGAAGGCGAAGCCGTGCCCATGCCCAATTTGAACATTGGGTATTTGAGCCAGGAACCTGAACTGAACCCGGAACACACTGTGCGCCAAGCTGTTGAAGAAGGCCTGGGTGAACTGGGCATGGCCCAGCAAAAACTGGAAGAAATTTACGCTGCCTATGCCGACCCGGAAGCCGACTTTGACAAGCTGGCTGAAGAACAAGCCAAGTGGGAAGCGGTCATTTCTGCCGCAGGCAATGATGCAGAACACTTGATGGAAATTGCAGCCGATTCACTGCGCCTGCCACCCTGGGAAGCCAATGTGGCCAATTTGTCCGGTGGTGAAAAACGCCGGGTGGCTTTGTGTCGCCTGTTGATGAGCAAACCGGACATGTTGCTGCTCGACGAGCCCACCAACCACCTGGACGCTGAATCAGTGCACTGGCTAGAACAGTTCCTGCACAAGTTCCCCGGCACTGTGGTTGCTGTAACCCACGACCGCTACTTCCTGGACAACGCTGCGGAATGGATTCTGGAACTGGACCGTGGATCTGGCATTCCATGGAAAGGCAACTACAGTTCCTGGCTGGACCAGAAACAGGATCGCCTGAAGCAGGAAGAAAGCAGCGAAAGCGCTCGCCAGAAAGCCTTGAAGAAAGAATTGGAATGGGTTCGTCAAAACCCCAAAGGCCGACAAGCCAAGTCAAAGGCGCGTATTGCACGCTTTGAAGAATTGTCTAGCCATGAGTACCAGAAGCGCAACGAGACACAGGAAATTTTCATTCCTGTGGCCGAGCGTTTGGGCAATGAAGTCATCGAATTTGAAAATGTGAGCAAAGCCTTTGGCGACCGCTTGCTGATCGACAACCTCAGCTTCAAGATTCCACCTGGTGCAATTGTGGGTGTAATCGGCCCCAACGGTGCGGGTAAATCAACCCTGTTCAAAATGATTGCGGGCAAGGAAGAGCCTACCAGTGGTTCAATCAAAGTTGGCTCAACTGTGCGCATGGCTGTTGTAGACCAGGCCCGTGATTCGCTGCCCAACGACAAAACCGTGTTTGATGGCGTGGCCGATGGTGCAGACATTCTGACCGTGGGCAAGTTCGAGATGCCTTCACGCGCTTACCTGGGCCGCTTCAACTTCAAGGGTGGCGACCAGCAAAAGCTGATCGGCAATTTGTCCGGTGGTGAACGTGGCCGTTTGCACTTGGCGAAAACACTGATTTCCGGCGGCAACGTGTTGCTGCTGGACGAACCATCAAACGACCTGGACGTGGAAACACTGCGTTCGCTGGAAGACGCACTGCTGGAATTTGCGGGCACTGTGCTGGTGACATCGCACGACCGCTGGTTCCTGGACCGCATTGCCACACACATTCTTTCCTGTGAGGGCGATTCCCAGTGGGTGTTTTTTGACGGCAACTTTCAGGAATACGAAGCCGACAAAATCAAGCGACTGGGTGAAGAAGGTGCTCGCCCGAAGCGAGTGCGTTATAAGCCATTGAAGTAAAGCTGTTGTTTGATACAAAAAACCGAACCCTGAGCAATCACGGTTCGGTTTTTTTATTTCTTCGCTTCGCGCTTTCTTGCGTCGTCGTAAAGTTTTTCTGCCCAGTCACTGTCGCCGGCCATGGTGGGGGGCATATCATCCTTCGGTATTTTGTAACCCTTGCCCACTTTGCGCGCCAGCACCATGGCAATAACCAGCACCACAAAAGGACCCAGCCACAGCACCGCATTTTCCATGCTGTAAGCAGGTTTGTAGATCACAAACTCGCCATACCGGTCTTGCATGTAGCTTTTGATTTCTTCACTGGTTTTTCCGGCGCGAATTTGTTCAGCGATTTTCTCTTTCAAATCGACTGCCAAAGAAGCATGCGAATCGGCCAGCGACTGGTTTTGGCACACCAGGCAACGCAACTCGCTGGCCACTTCCTTGTACTGTTCTTTTTCAACTGCATTCAGGTCGTTCACATTCATCGGGAAGCCTCGATGGCAGGCAGTGCCATGCTGTCAAAGTAATCGGCGGGAATTGGCCCCACCTGCTTGTGAATAATGGTGTTGTTGGCACTCATCAAAAAAGTTTCGGGCACGCCATACACACCCAATTCAATGCCGTACTGGCCTTGCTGGTCCACAAGAATCAAATCGTAGGGGTTGCCATATTGCGCAAGCCAGCGGCGGGTGTTGGCCAAATCATCTTTGTAAGCCAAGCCCACCAGCTTTATTTTTTTCTGTTTGGCCAAGGCAATAAAGTGCGGGTGCTCAACCAGACAAGCCTGGCACCAGGATGCAAACACATTCAGCACCCAAGGCTGGCCTTTTAGTGCATCAATATTTTGCAGTGTTTGAATGTCGGCAATTTGCACTGCACCGGCTTCAGGCCCGGTAAAGCTGAGCACGGGCAGCACTACCGCAGGTGCAGGTTTGCCAATCAGGGCCGAGGGTAATTTTTTGGGGTCAAGCCACAAACCACGCAGCAAAAACACACCCAAAAACAACAAGACCAAAATTGGCAAATACAGGCGCAAGCGTTTCTTGATCATGACGCCACCGCATTCTTTCTGGGGCGATAACGGCGATCAAATACGGTGAGTAAACCACCCAGTGCCATGAGCGCACAGCCCCACCAAATCAGGTTGATCAAAGGCTTGTAATACAGGCGCACGCCCCACGCCCCGGCGTTTTCACTGCTTTGAACTGCATCGCCGAGGCCGATGTACACGTCGGAAAACCAATCGCTGTGAATGGCCGCTTCAGTCATGATTTGCTCTGAACTTTGATAGCGACGTTTCTCCGGTTCCAGCAAGTGGATCAAGGTGCCATCGCCACGGGTCAACTCGAACACGCCCAGAGCAGCCACATGGTTTTGCCTCTGTACGGAATCAACGCCAATGAAAGTGACACGCCATGGGCCAATTTCAGAGGTTTCTCCTGGCTTAAGCACAGAATCAGTTTCAGTCTCGAAGGTTTTTACCCAGCTGACACCCACCACAAACACCGCCACTCCCAAATGCGCAAGCACCATGCCCCAATAGGACAAGGACAAACGGCGTATGCGATAAAGCAAACCGCTTTCGGGAATGTTGGCCCCTGCTTTGCGTGTGGCCACCGCTGCGTGGGCCAGCGTGGCCACCGCCATGAACACCGCACACACCACACCAACAGCCCACAACAGGCTGAAATAACCATTGAATAGCGCTGCGCCCAACAACACCAGCACAGCCACAGCAAAAGCCACCGCCCCCGGCTTGATATATTGCGCCAAACGCGTTTCGCGCCAGCGTGAATCAGGGCCCAATGCCATCAGTAAGACCGCAGGCAACAAAATAGGCGCAAACATGGCCTCGAAGTAAGGTTGCCCCACCGACATTTTTCGACCACCAATCACCTCGACGACCAAAGGGTAAAGGGTGCCCAACATCACAGCCACCAAAGCAGCACTCATCAGCACGTTATTGGACAACAGCAGCGACTCGCGCCCAGTGGCCTTGAAGTTACCACCCTGCCCGACCTCACCTGTTTTAAGGGCATACAGAATGTAGGAAGAACCCACCACAAGAAACAACAAGGCAAGAATGAACACGCCACGTTCAGGGTCTGTTGCGAAAGCATGCACCGAGGTAAGCACACCCGAGCGAACCAGAAATGTACCCAACAGCGACAAAGCAAACGTGGTGAGCGCCAGCAGCAAAGTCCAACTGCGCAAGGCACCCCTTTTTTCAGACACGGCCAAAGAGTGGATCAATGCTGTACCCGCCAGCCATGGCATCAAGGATGCGTTTTCAACGGGGTCCCAAAACCACCAACCACCCCAGCCCAGTTCGCGATAAGCCCACCAGCTGCCCAAGGCAATACCCATGGTCAAAAAGGCCCAGGCCACATTGGTCCAGGGGCGGCTCCAGCGTGCCCAAGTCATGTCGAAGCGCCCCTCGAGCAAACCTGCCACTGCGAAAGCAAAGGTCACTGCGAAACCTACATAACCCATGTACAACAGGGGCGGATGAATGATCATGCCAATGTCTTGCAGCAGCGGGTTAAGGTCTCTTCCATCTACAGGTGTGGGGTACAGGTATTCAAAGGGGTTGCTGGCAATTAACAAATAAAGCAGAAAACCCACCAGCACCAATTGCAAGGTGGCCAGTACGCGCACTTTGAAACAGGCAGACACCTCGAATTTGGCCCATGCCACTGCTTGAGTCCAACCCGCAAACATGAGCACCCAAAGCAAAAATGAGCCTTCATGAGAACCCCAGCTTGCAGCCACCTTGTAAAAAACAGGCAAAGCCAAATTGGAATTCTCAGCCACATTGCGAACAGAGAAATCGCTGATAGCAAAGGAATACACCAAGCCAACAAAAGCAGTACTGACCAGCCCGGAGACCAGCAACACATTGCGTTGAATCGATTTCAACAAAGGAACTGCTGGATTATGGTTGTACACGCCGCGCACTGCGGCGAACCCCGCCACCGCACCAAACAGGGCCAAGACAGTGGCCAGTGCCAAACTGAACTGGGATATCAACGCGATCACTGCTCAACTCCGGGTGGCATGTAGTCTTCATCGTGTTTGGCCAACACCTCAGAGGCTTTGAATGTGGTGCCGTCCCATTGGCCATCTGCGACAACGCCTGTGCCTTCCTTGAATAAATCCGGAACAATGCCATTGAACTCAACCGGCACTTTGTTGTTCAGGTCGCTGACCACGAAACGAACTTTCAATGAGTCGGCCTCGCGTTGAACGCTGCCCACCTCGACCATGCCACCCAGGCGATAGGTTTTTTCACCTGTGGGCACTTCGCCACCCAGTATTTGAGTGGGGGTGTAGAAAAAAACCAGGTTCTCGTTAAACACTTTAACCAAGGCAATACCAAAACCCAAAGCCACCACAACAATGGCTGCCAGCCAAGCCGCGCGATGCGCGCGTGCATTACTCATTGCCTACCCCTTTACCGAGCCCAACCATTCGGTCATCTCTCTTTTTTTGACGAACCAGATCGGTTTTGCTGGGGCCTGCTCGGCCAGCCAACACACCATCCACAACCAGAATCAAGAGGCTTAAACCTACGCAAGCCCAAATTGTTTGCCATGCATCAAGAATCATTGTTTTGCCTTCTGCCCTTTACACCCAACGCCTTTGTACCAACAAACGCCGCGCTCGGTTCAACACCGAGCTGGCACAAATCAACCAGAACCCCAACACGCTGAGCCACATGCCCATGGCAATGTCAGGGTGAATTCGGCTGCCACTCATCGACACGCTGTAACCCTGATGAAGCGTATTCCAGAAAACCACCGAGAGGTAAATCAAGGGAATGTTCACAGCACCAATCAACAGCCCAACAGCCAACACACGATCAGCCTTGGCCGGGTTGGTGGTCAGTTGGCCCAAAGCAATGAGACCTAAGTAGATGAACAACAGCAAAAGCTCGGAAGTCATCCGTGCATCCCAAACCCAGTAGGTACCCCAAGTGGGTTTGCCCCACAGCGCACCAGTGACCAGGGCCAACACAGTCATCCAAGCACCGGTAGGCAACAAAGCCCGCATCATCACTGCAGATACATCGCTGCGATACACCCAATTCAAACCTGCATAGGCACAGGCCACCAAATACAGGAACATCGACATCCAGGCGGCTGGAACATGCACATAAATGGCCCGATACACCTCGCCTTGCTGCCCATCGACAGGAGCCAGAAACAAACCCGTGTACAAACCAAACCCCAGCAGCAGCACGCCCGCTGCGAGCAGCCACACCCAAAGCCAACTGGCCAGGGCGTGGAATTTGGGGGGTGAAGCCAACTGTGCAAACATCACTATTCCTGTATTAAACCAACAAGGCGCTTGGCCACAAAAGGCCCGAGCAAATAACCCAACATTCCCACACTCGCAAGCACAGCGAGCGGTGCAATTGCACTGCGACCCAAGCCATTGGCCTGACTGGCCTCAAGCCCAAAAATTAAAACCGGGACCAACAATGGCAAAGCCAACAAATAGACCAGAACTGCACCACCGCGGGTCAACATCACCAACAGGGCAATCAATCCCAACACAGGTGCCACAGCCCAAATACCCAGGCTCAAAGCCAAGGCCAAGTCGAAGGTTTGCGTGGCGTGCAAACCCAGTTGTAACGCCACCAGACCAGTAACAGGTACCAGCACGATCACTTGGCACAGCACCAAAAATATAACCCTCACCAACCAATACAAAGCGATATTATCGGGATTAAGGCCTGATACAAAACTAAGCCAAGCTGTGCGGTAATCGTCTGCAAACCAGTCTTTGGCACCCAACATCAATGCGAGCAACAAGCTGACCCACACGGCCACCTGTGCAAATTCGGCGCTTGGCTTTCCAAGCCCGATTCCAAAAAAACTCAACACCATCCAGTGAAACAAAGCACCCCACAACAGGGCTTGTGGATTGCCCAAAGCCACCGCCCAATCGCGTTTGAGCAATGCACGCAAATTGACTTTTGCGGCCTGCTCGATTGCTTGAGTACAAGCATCACCCACGCCAGCATCCGTTGAGAAATCTCCGATCAAGGCACCCTGGTCAATCCTGCCTTCTTTCACGGAGACGCCCGCCAAGTGCTGTGTTAATACCGATGCATCCACATGTGTGGCCATCAGTACAATGCCACCCCGCTGTAAATGCGCGGCCAACACCCTGGCCAATGTTGCAACGCCTTGGTGGTCCAGTGCATTCAGAGGCTCATCGAGCAACCACACCCTGAACTGCCCAGCCATCAAGGTACACAGACCCAAACGTGCACGTTGCCCTGAGGACAGGGTTCCAATTCGCTCGTATTGCCAATTGGCCAACCCTACCCTGTCAAGCAACGGTTCAATTTGGGCACTGTCAACGCCCAAATGATCCAACACAATCTGCAGATGTGTGTGGACCAACAATTCATCGCGCAGGCCAAACTCGGGCTTGAACAAAACACACTGGCCCGGCAACGCATTACTCATCAACCTCAGCAAGGTCGACTTTCCAACGCCGTTTCCACCACGAATCACATTGATCTCACCCGGCATTAATGCAAATCCGATTGGACCGGACAACACCACACCAGCTGCTTCCAGTACCTGCGTTTTAACTTGCAGACGAGTGGCGGAGAGTGAAATATGCATCATCGATTGGCCGTAAGTTCCGGCAAACTTAAATCCACACCTGAAGCGAGTTGATTGCGGGAAAGCGTTTGCCAACTTGACTCGATATCACCCATACCAGTTTGGGCCATGCCTTGAATCGACAAACGTGCTTGAATATGAACCGTGTCGGGCATGGCCGCAACGCCACCCTCCTGGATAAAGTCACCAGGCCCTATTCGCACAGCCTGTTCACCCACCGTCAATTGAGATGCGGGTACACGAACCACAGCCAAGGGCATGCCAGGGCCAGGCTGCGCCTTTAAGAAAACAAACAGTGCAGAGTTTTCTTTCAATCTACTTAAGGCTGCCTCGGGAATAGTGACGTTCACGGAAGTGAGAATGTCCTCGGGCGTTGGGTTTGAATTTTTCAAACTGGCTTGCTGAACCTGGCTAAGCAATTGCCAGTACACCTGCGCTTTGTCATTGTCACCGGCTTGCTCCGCTGCACTTGCAGCCAAGGCAAGCGCCTTTTCATGGCGGGGATCGTTTTGCAGCGCAGCTGCAATGTAAGTTTCAGGCTCACCTGCCAGTTGCCTGCCCTGTGCCATCGCGGTCATGTCAGCAAGATCCGCAAGAATGTCTGGATGCCCTGGCGTTAATTCCAGCGCTTTTTTCAAAGCATTCGCACTTTCAAGGTAATTGGACATGGAGGCATGTGTTCGTGCCAGCAGTACCCAACCACGCAAATCATCAGGCTGCTGCGCAAGCCTTGCTTGCAAGCCCGCAAGCCGGTCCTCGAGACTGGCACCATCGCCAGGATGCCCGGCGGAAGCAACCACTGATTGATCAACACTGGGCGCAAGCGCATTCACTGAGTTCGCTTCAGGCCATTTCAACGCACCGGGATGTATTGCACCAATGAGGTAGGTAAACAAAACTGCAAACCCCAAACTGGCCACGATCAACCATGACATGGTATTTGGTCGCGCCCAAGACGGACGAAGGGGAGAAACAACTGCGGCCGAAGCCATGTGCGGCTTGCTCTCGCTGGCCATGGTTAGCCAATTGTCGATCAATACCTGTTTACTGGAAGTGTCGAGCGTGGGGTCTGTTTCGATTTCCTGGCGCCGGTTCAAAAAAGCCCGCCACTCAGGGCTTTCTTCCAGAGACCCTACCTCATTCGTGGTTTTTTGATCATTGGAGAAAAAAAATCCTTTCCACGCAAAATACAGGCAAAATACTAGGAAAAACAGGAAGATAAAGCCGACAAAGGCCACGTCAAGACTCAATTGTTAACCCCCAGACATGAAGTAGGGATACTAACATCACCAATGATCACGTAACATTAACGGCTATACAGAATTAAGCGTAAACCCTGAGCAGCATTACCTCTGACCATTCGCCTAGGCGCTGAACACATGATTCAGGACAACCTGTTCAACTACAAACGATTTGTTTTCCTGAAATGGGCCTTGCTGCTGACGCTCATTTCATCGTTTGCCTACCTTTTCGATCAACCAAGAATCAATGCCAATGGCGGAACCTGGCTGGGCTATACCCTGGGAACCATTGGTGCCCTACTCATTGTTTGGCTGATGTGGTTTGGTGTACGCAAGCGCCAGTACGCCAACGAAACAGGCAACCTACGCGGCTGGGTATCCGCACATATTTATTTGGGCTTGGCTTTGTCGGTGGTAGCAACATTGCACACCGGCTTTCAGATTGGCTGGAACGTGCATTCGTTGGCGTATGTGCTGACCATGGCAACCATTGGCACAGGTGTTTGGGGACTCAGTTTTTATTTGCGTTATCCCACTGAAATGTCGAACGTTCTGAATCGCCAAAGTCCCGAACAAATAGTGGAACAAATTCAAACCCTCGACCGCGAGGCACAAAAACAGCTTAAGAATGTAGCTGATATGGTCGGGCGTGTTATCGCTGCTTCACTCAAACAAAGCATTTACCCCAATCGCAAAAGCCAACGCAGGGGGAATGTTAAAGACTGCGCCACCGAGAATGCTGTCAATTATCTGCAGCGGGAAATGACGCAGGCTGACAACCTCTCTGACCTGTACAGAAACCAGGTGCAGCGATTGCGCGCCTTGAAACAATTGCGCCGTTATTACCACTTACGGTACTGGCTTGAGCTGTGGCTATCCATCCACGTTCCATTGTCATTTGGCCTTCTGGCGGCGTTGATTACGCACGTGCTGTCTGTTTTTATTTACTGGTAAGCGAACATGGCCGAACAAGAAAAAAGCCCGCTTCAACGTGAGCAACAGGCATTACAAAAACCCTTGGGGCTAAAGCGCCCCCTGTCCTGGATATTTTTCGTACCCATTCTCTTTGCGTTCTTTGTTTTGCCTTTAGTGGCCATGCAAGCACCTGAGCTGTTTGGCTTTGAGTCCAAAGGCTCTGACGAAAAGACGCAAACTGTGCCTGCCGACCAATTGCCGGTAAATGCGCACCCAAGCCTTCAAAGTACCCAGGTTTCAAGCACGAGAAACACCACGGCACTGGCACTCGATTCAATCTGGAACCCGGGCCCGTTGGCCTCAGCGCACTCGAATCTGGAAGGCGACTGCCAAGCTTGTCATACCGGTAATTTCTCAAGAGTGAAAGACGAAAGCTGCTTGGTGTGCCACAGCAATATGGGTCTGCATGTGACCGAGCAAACGCTGCCCGACACCTCATTTGAGGAAGGCCGCTGCGCAAGCTGCCATCGAGACCACAAAGGGCGCGAAAGCCTTGCAGAACAAAACAAACATTTTGTGGGCACCGACTGTGCGGCTTGCCATGCAGATATTAAAACTGTGGCGCCCAAAACTGAAACATTGGCAGTCAACGACTTTGCCGCAGACAAACACCCGGCATTCAGAATCACAGTGGCTACTGGTCCGGAACCCAGTGATTTGCGCCGAATTCGGATGGTGGCAAACACACCCATTACCGAGAAAACCAGCCTGAAATTCCCCCACGACATTCATCTCGACCCCAAGGGCATTGACAGCCCGAGCAAGAAGGTTGTTATGGAATGCGCCAACTGTCACGAGCCAGCGGACACAGCTACAGGGTTTAAAACACTCAGCATGGAAAGCCACTGCCAGGAATGTCACAAACTGAGTTTTGAGCCTGCTTTGCCTGATCGACAGGTTCCCCACGGCCCAGTCGATGCAGTGCTGAGCACCGTTGAAGAGTTTTACAGTTATCTGGCACTTCACCCTGAAGAACGGAACAGGGTAAATGCGCAACGCGCTGTTTTACGGGCGCGCCCTAGCGAGAAAGACCCGAATCGATCCAACCTGCGAAACCTGAGCGGAAACCCACGTGCGCAGGCTGCTTTTGCCACAGTGGAGTTGTTTGAGAACACCGCATGTTCGGTATGTCACGAAGTAAAAGCCGTGGATGGTCTGGGCAATACGAAAACCTCTGGCTCCAGAATGCCACAGTACGAGATTGCCGAGATCAATCCTGCCCACCCGTGGATGCCCATGGCCAAATTCGACCACCAGGCACACGCCTTTGAAAGTTGTGACAGTTGTCACAAAGCGGCCAAATCCGAAGAAGCCAGTGATGTACTGATGCCCGCAATTGAAGGTTGTCAAACTTGTCATGCGGGCAGTAAACCCGTGCTCAACAAAGTTCAGTCAGACTGTGGCGTTTGCCACGAATACCATATACATAAAAAAGAAGTGGCAGTGAAGTAATCGCCATTCGACGCAGTAGCTTGAGTAGACAGACCAGCAGTGAACTGGGGACTTTGCAGGCAAGCAAGTCCATTGAAAAACAAAGATGAGCGAGTTAGAAGTCGATGCGCAAACGCACAAATGCCATGACAGGCACAGCAACCCAATTAAAAAGAATGGCCATGGGAGTGGCCGTATGCCTTGCAACACCATTCATCTTGGTGTCTTGCGGTGGCGGGGGTGGCGGTGGAAGCTCGTCCGAGACTAATTTCAATATCGAACCTTTGGGAACACAAAGCCTGTCCATCCCGGAGGTGAACGATATTGTGGCCCGCGCGGTGCAGGCTTCGATCTCCCGCGGCGTGCAATCAACCATTGCCATTACAGACCGGGTTGGCAATGTGTTGGCTGTCTATCGGATGACAAACTCCAGTCCGACGGTCATCATCACAAGCGGATTGAGCGGTGCCAATGGCAGAGGCCTCGACGGGTTTACACCGGTACCCAGCGAATTGGCTGCGATTGCGAAAGCAATTACCGGAGCCTACTTGTCTTCGACCGGCAATGCATTTAGCACCCGTACGGCCAGCCAAATTGTTCAGGAATTTTTTCAGCCAGGGGAAACAGGCCAGCCAAGCGGTCCACTTTACGGTGTGCAATTCAGTCAACTGCCCTGTTCTGATCTGAATGTTTGGCTTTCCCAGAATGCGACTATTGGACCGAAACGATCGCCATTGGGATTGTCGGCCGATCCGGGCGGATTCCCGATTTATCAGGAAGGCCGGGTGGTGGGTGGCATTGGCGTGATTGCATCAACCGATGCCGGTACCCAAGGCGTGTACGGCCTGGACCGTGACATCCTCACCAATGAAGTCGACCTGGAAGAAGAAATCGCGTTTGCCGCATTGCCTGAGGCCTTCCGGGCACCCGCCCAAATTCGTGCAAACCGCATTACAGCGAATGGACAAACCTTCCAGTTTTCCAACACCACGCCCGCAGTGGCTGGCGCGGCGGCCTTGGGTGGAAACGGAAATTTTGTAGCGGTTGCCGGATACAAAACAGCTGCAGGTGTCATTGCCGGAACCTCCTATGGCACCAGTCAATCCGGCTACGTGGCAACCACAGCCCCTGCCTTCAACGGCTTGGATACATTTACCCTGATCACCAACCCCGCGGACAACACATCGGTACGTTTTCCTCCAAGTGCTGGCGGCAATCTGACCCAAACTGAGGTTCAAAATATTCTGGTTGAAGGCATGAAGATTGCCAACCGGGCCCGTGCACAAATTCGCATACCGCTAGGTGCCGCCGCACAGGTTACAGTCAGCGTGGTTGACACCACTGGTCAGGTTTTGGGTTTGGTTCGTTCATCCGATGCACCGATATTTGGCACCGATGTGTCAGTACAAAAAGCGCGCTCTGCGCTCACATTCAGTTCAGCTGAAGCATTGACTGACTTCAATGCAATTGATGCAGGTAACCATGCGGCATTTGCCAACGCAATGAATACGTTTTTCACACAAACGACAACAGCCTTGAACGGCTCTGCGGCCTACTCAGCGCGGGCAATTGGTAACGTGCACCGCCCTTACTTTCCAGACGGTGAAGTGGGTACCCCAACAGGACCGCTTTCCTCCCCGATCGCACAATGGAGCCCATTCAACGTTGGCTTTCAACTGAACATTGTGACCAACAAGGTGCTGGGTACCCTCACCGCCACTACACGCGCAGCCAATCAATTTTCACCACCAGCAGCGCTCACCTGTGTTGACGACGCGAATATTCCGGCAGGTCGACAAAACCGCTTTGCAAATGGCATGCAAATATTCCCGGGGGGTTTCCCGATTTACAAGGGCGATGCACTGGTGGGTGCGGTCGGCGTATCCGGTGATGGCGTGGACCAGGATGACATGGTGGGCTACCTGGGCGTGATCAATGGTGCAGCAGCTGTGGGCAGTACCATGCGGCCGTTCCCCTCAACCTTGCTGACCGCGAATGAACTGTCCAGTTCTGGTGAATTTTTGAAGTATGTGCAATGCCCGCAAACTCCGTTCAACAACAGCAGTGAACAAAACGTGTGCCCAACACCATGAACAAGAACAACATCATGCGTTTGAAACCCTTGGCCGTGGGGCTTATCTTGGCCGGTTTGTTGCCCCTGCCCGCAATAGCACAAATTCGGGCAGACATTCGAGGCGAAACAAAGCCCAATTTGGTTACCCAGGTCACGGACACTGTTGAGAAGGTCACCCGAAAAGTAGCGGGCATACCGGACATGGCAGAACTTGAAAACGCCGAACGCCCACTGGTGTTACTGCAGGTTTTCGACAACCGCAGCATTGTGCATGCAAAGCCCAACAAGGAATCTCGCGCAATCGGCGAGTTTTTCAAGGGCCAATTGGTGGATGCGTATGAAGAGAAAGACGGCTGGTACCGAGTTCGTATTCAAGACAGCCTCTTGGGTGGCTTCTTAGGCAGCACCGACGGCTGGGTTCAACAGGGTACCGGCCAATTCGGCGAGCAATCCCTGGGCGTATTCGCGCCCCGCGCTTTTTCCGCCGATGTGCTGCAAGACCAGCCAGGCACTGGCATTCGCCCTTCGAGCACTGCAACACCTGGCCTGGTTCCTCAAACACCGCAGGTACAACGTGCCATTCCGGGCCGAGACACACCAATCGTGCCGCGCGACATTGCAATACCAGTGATCGACCCCAGCCAAGTGCCCCCGCCTTTGCCCAACCTGCCCCGTGAAACCGTGGCAGTGCCGGATCGCTGGCGCATCATGCAGTCACTGGGTTTCAAGTTTCCCTTGTTTGACCCTTACAACCAGAACGTGATCAAGGGCGACCTGCCCGTGTTGCAAAACACACTCGGCCCCGACTGGTTTTTCAACCTGGGTATTATTGCCGACACGCTGTACGAGCAACGCAACTTCCCGGTGCCTGTGCCACCGGCCACATCGAGTACCCCTGGGCAGGCCAATATTTTTGGTGATGGTGAACAATCCATATTTGCCCACAACCTGATCGTGAGTTTGTCGCTGACCAAAGGCAACACCACGTTCAAACCACCAGACTACGAGTTCCGTTTAACACCGGTATTCAACTACACCGATGTGCGAGTGAATGAAGATCGCCTGCTGAAAATTGCATCCTCTTCCGGTGATGTTCGCCGTGAAGGGTTTGTGGGTATTCAGGAAGCATTTGTCGATGTACACCTGCGCAACGTATCCGATCGTTACGATTTCGACAGTTTGCGTGTGGGTATTCAGCCATTCATCAGCGATTTCCGTGGTTTCCTGTTTCAGGATTTGCCCATGGGTATCCGCCTGTTCGGCAACCGCAACAACAACATTTACCAGTACAACATTGGCTACTTCAAGCGGGTTGAAAAAGACACCAACAGCGGTTTGAACGACATTCGGCAAGACTTGCGCGACGATGATTTTTTCGTGGCCAACCTGTATCGGCAAGACTTCCCGTTTTTGGGTTTCACCAGCCAGGTTTCCTATATTCACAACCGCAATGATGAAGACGGTGAGCGTTACTTTGATGCGAACGGATTTCTGGCGCGCCCTTCATCGCTTGGCGATCAAAAACCATTTGGCTACCACGTGGACTATTTTGGTTTCAGCGGTGACGGCCATTACGGCCGCATGAACATTACCACGTCAACTTATTACGCCACAGGTAAAACGGATCGACACCCGCTCGCCCAGCGCGAGCAAGACATTGATGCATTCTTTCATGCCACGGAATTGTCGCGCGACTTTGACTGGTTCCGCTTGCGTGGCAGTTTCCTGTATGCATCGGGTGATGAAGATCCCTTTGATGGCAAAGCCGAAGGTTTCGATGCAATTTTTGAGAACCCCCAATTTGCAGGGGCCGACACCAGCTTTTTCATCCGTCAAAATATTCCTTTGATCGGCGGCGGTGGAGTGGCTTTGTCAGGCCGAAACGGCGTGTTGCCCTCCCTGCGTTCAAGCAAAGAACAGGGACAATCGAATTTCATCAACCCAGGGCTGTTGTTAGTGGGTATTGGTGCCGATATTGATGTATTGCCCGAGTTGCGTTTGGTGGCCAACCTGAACAAGCTTGAGTTCGACAACACCAATGTGCTGGGCACATTGCGACAACAGCGCCCTCCCTCCACCGACCTGGGCATTGATGCGTCAGTGGGTTTTCAGTACCGACCATTCTTCTCACAAAATATTGTGGTGAACGGGTCGTTTGCCAAGCTGTTGCCTGGCAAGGGCTACAAAGAATTGTTTCCGGAAGACAAGGACCCTTACTCCTTTCTGTTTAACGTGATTTTGAGTTTCTAAAGCAGGTTGTTTGTTGATGAATTTGAATACCGCCATTGCTCCTCCAACAAAGCCCGCCAGCAACAATCGCTGGAAGGGCTGGCTGTTTGCATTGGGTTTCGCAGTGGCCGCTGTTTCCACTCTGGGTATCGCCCCGGTGGCTCATGCCGCCAGTGAAAAGCTGCCTGAAAAAAGTTACACCATGGCGCCTGCAGCGCCTGAACGCCAAACGGCGCAACAGGCCTTTGCAAAAACCGAAGGCTGCATGACCTGCCACACACAAACCGACCAACACACCATGCATGCCAACCCTGGCGTGGTGTTGGGCTGCACCGATTGCCATGGCGGTGACGCCACCGTGAAATGGAACGGCAAAGAAGACAAGCAAGGCTCGTTGGCATACGACCACACCCGCGCTGCGCGTGAAAAAGGCTTTGCACCCGAATACCGTGCCGCGCTGGACAAAGCGCACATTGCGCCACGCAACGAGAAATTCTGGAACTACCCTTCGTCAGCCAACCCAAAACGTTCTTATGCCAAGCTGAACAAAGAGCACCCTGCTTACATTCGTTTCATCAACCCGGGCGATTTGCGTGTTGCACGCGAGGCCTGTGGTGCATGTCATTTGCCGGTCATTCAAGCCCAGGAACGTAGCCTGATGAGCACCTCGGCCATGCTGTGGGGCGGTGCTTCTTATAACAATGGAATCTTGCCTTACAAGCGCTACATTCTTGGCGAGGCTTACACGCAAGATGGTCAACCTGGTTTGCTGAAAAACCCGGTGGAGGCCAACAACGAGCTGTTTGTTCACAAGGGCATTCTGAATGAACTGGCGCCATTGCCCGCGTGGGAAACCACGCCCCCGGGCGACATATTCCGCGTATTTGAACGCGGTGGGAAGGTGATTAACAGCATATTTCCCGAGGTGGGCTTGCCCAACGTGCTGGGTCAAATTCAGCGCCTGGATGAACCAGGGCGGCCCGACATCAAACAGTCCAACCGGGGTCCCGGCACGGGCCAGCGAATTGCGGTACCTTTGATTAACGTGACGAAAACCCGTTTGAACGACCCGCACCTGTGGTTTCTGGGCACCAATGAGCAACCGGGTGACTACCGCTCATCCGGCTGTACAGGTTGCCACACCATTTACACCAACGACCGCGACCCAAAGCACGCAGGACCCTACGCCAAGTTTGGTCACGATGGCACCACACAAACCATTGACCCAACAATTGCAAAAAATGAAAGTGGCCACCCGGTGAAGCATGAATTCACCCGCGCCATTCCAAGCTCGCAGTGCATGGTGTGCCATATGCACCAGCCTAACGTGTTTGTGAACAGCTATTACGGCTACATCATGTGGGACTACGAAAGCGATGCGCCGCACATGTGGCCAGAAAAGCAACGCTACCCCACCGATTCGGAAATGCGCGAAATTCTGGATCGCAACCCCGAAGAAGCGGCGGTGCGTGGCAAGTGGAGTGACCCTGAGTTTCTTAAAAACGTGTCCACACTGAACAGCAAATTGAAAGACACCCAGTTTGCTGATTACCATGGCCATGGCTGGAACTTCCGCGCGGTGTTCAAGCGCAACCGCAAAGGCGCATTGCTGGATGCCGAGGGCAATGTTGTTGCCGACGACGACCCCAAGAAATTCGACAAGGCAGTACACCTAAGCTCCATTCACCTGGACGTGGGCATGCACTGCGTGGATTGCCACTTTGCGCAAGACATGCACGGCAATGGCCACATTTACGGCGAAGTGGCTGCTGCAGTTGAAGTGGATTGTGCCGATTGCCATGGCACTGCCACCAAATACCCCACCTTGCGCACCAGCGGGCCTGCCGCACCACCCGGCGGCAGCGATCTGACCCAATTGCGAACGCAAGACGGGCGTAAGCGTTTCGAGTGGCGCGATGGAAAGCTATACCAGCGCGCGGCACTGGACCCCAACAAAGAATGGGAAATGAGTCTGGTGAAAGACAACATGAACCCGGCCCACCCTGAGTACAACGCCAAAGCAGCACGCGCCAAATTGATGGGTGCAGGCGCAGAGGGTCAGGATGGCAAATGGGGCCCGGGCGTAAAAGAACTGGCACACGACAACGACAAGATGACCTGCTTCACCTGTCACTTGAGCTGGACCACCAGCTGCGCGGGTTGCCACTTGCCCATTCAAGCCAACTGGAAAACTGAACGCCTCCACTATGAGGGTGGAGAAACCCGGAATTACGCCACCTACAACCCGCAAGTGGCACGCGACGACATGTTCCAGCTTGGCGTACATGGCCCGGTGAAAGGCAACCGCATAGCGCCAATTCGTTCAAGCTCGGCTTTGATTCTGTCGTCAATGAACGCGAACCGCGAGCGTATTTACATTCAGCAGCCACCGATTGCAGCCAGTGGTTTTTCCTCGCAGGCTTTTGCACCACACTACCCGCACACCGAGCGCAAGGAAGAAACCAAAACCTGCAGCGATTGCCATTTGTCACGAGAAGATGACAACAACGCCATCATGGCGCAGTTGCTGCTGCAGGGCACCAACTTCGTGAACTTCATTGGCTTCAACGCCTGGCTGGGTGGCAGCGAACACATTGCGGCAGTCACTGTGACAGAGTGGGACGAACCCCAGGCCGTGTTGGGCAGTTACCTGCACAAGTATGCCTACCCCGACTATTACCAGAACCACTTGAATCGCAACCGAGAACTGGCCGATACCGTGGTGCCAGCGCTGATGGACCACACCACCAAGGGCGTGGCCAGCTGCCTGCAACTGCGCGGCGAATATGTGTTTGTGGCTGAAGGCAAAGGAGGCTTTCGCGCCTATGATGCAGCCAGTGTCGCCAACAAGGGTTATGGCCAGCGCGTAATTACGGCACCATTCAGCCCCTTGGGGCACGACACCCATGTGGCCACGAAAAACGCGACGTGCATGGCCTTGCCCACTAACCAGCCCATCAACCCCGAGAAAAACCAGGGTGACTTGATGCGCATCACCAATATGGAACAGCCCTTCCACCCCATTTACAACTATGCCTTCATCACCGACAGCGAAGAGGGCTTGATTGCTGTGAATGTAAATACACTGGCCGACGGCGAACCACGCAACAACTTTTTCGAGCGCGCTGTAACGTGGAATGAAAACGGCGTATTGAACGGCGCCAGCCACATTACCCTGGGCGGGCACTATGCCTACATCACCACCCCCAAAGGCCTGGTGTTTGTCGACATCAACAACCCCTTGAAGCCGCGCCACATCACCACCCTGCCCTTGCAGGATGCACGCGCCACAGCGGTTCAATTCCGCTACCTGTTTGCCACCACGGCCAAAGGGCTGGAAGTGATCGACATTACCCACCCCGAGAAACCCGAGCACACCGGTGCGGTGGTAGCACTGGCCGATGCGCAACGGGTTTATTTGGCGCGTACCTACGCCTACGTGGCTGCAAAAAGACAGGGCTTGGTCATCGTAGACATTGAACGTCCGCGAAAGCCCGTGGTGTATCAACAATTTACTGCTGACGGGCAACTGAATGACGCGCATGATGTGGTGGTGGGTTCTACCAACGCATCGCTGTTTGCGTATGTGGCCGACGGTGTGAATGGTTTGAAAGTGTTGCAACTGACATCGCCCGACACGCAGCCCAAATTTTACGGCTTCTCGCCTGCGCCCATGCCGGAATTGATTGCATGGCGTAAAACCCCAAGCCCGGCTTTGTCGGTGTCGAAAGGGTTGGACCGCGATCGTGCCGTGGATGAAACAGGTGGGCAAATTGCCGTGTTTGGCCGCATTGGTTCGCGCCCATTTACCCGCAAGGAAATGGAAGCGTTTTACCTGCGCCCGGATGGCCGTTTGTGGACTGTGACCGACAAGGTTGAAAAGGAAAACTACTTGCCCAAGCCCAAAGTCAATTCAGTGGCTTTCAGAAAGGATTAAGCCATGAAAGCAAACGCCTTGAATCGATGCTTCAATCGCCTGTTGCTTGCGCTGGGCACAAGCGTGCTGATGGCTGCGCCCACAGGCGGTATGGCCCAAACCATGCCACACCAGTCGCAACACCAATCGGTGGGCACAGTGAACTGTGCAAGCAGCACCTGCCACGGCAGCATTGCTGAACGCACGGCGACACCTGTTTTGCAAAACGAATACACCACTTGGCTACGTGAAGACCCTCACACACAAGCCTATGCCGTACTAAAAAACGCACAATCGCAACGCATTGCAAAAAACCTGGGGCTTGCCCAACCAGCCCATGAAGCCAAAGTTTGCCTGGATTGCCACAGCCACAACGTGCCGGCCAGCAAGCAAGGCCCGCGGTTTGACAAAAGCGACGGCGTGAACTGCGAGGCCTGCCATGGCCCAGCCGAAAAATGGATTAAAACCCATGTTGAACCCAAGGCAAGCCATGCAAAAAACATTGAAAATGGCTTGTACCCCACCAGTGATCCCTATGCTGCTGCCAAGCTGTGCACCAGTTGCCATGTGGGTGATTCAAGCCGCCCCATTACCCACCAAATTATGGGTGCGGGTCACCCACGCATTTCCATTGAAGTAGAAACCTTTATGGCCTTGGAGCCACCGCATTACAAAATTGACGACGATTGGGTGCAGCGCAAAGGCGTTTACGATGCCGGTAAAATTTGGGCAATGGGGCAATTCGCCAGCAGCGCCAATTTGCTGGAATTGATTGCAGACACCAAGCGGAACCGCCAGGGCATCATGCCCGAGCTCATGATGTTCGACTGCCACGCCTGCCATTCACCCATGAGCAAAAAAGACTGGTCCAAAGACCTGGCGCGCAGCCCCGGGCAAGCACGTATTAACAACTCAAGCCTCATCATGGTTCAAGCAATTATTCGTGCGGCTGCGCCACAACACAGCAGCGATATCGGAAAACTGGTGAACCAGTTGCACATTGCAAGTACATCGCCAGCCGCCAACTTCAACGAAGTTGAACGTGCCGCGAATGTACTTCACGCCCAACTCAACACAGTGCGCAAAGTGGTGGCCACCGTGCCGTTTACGGAGCAGGTACTGGAAAAAATCCTGAAGGACCTGGTGAACATGGCAGCCAACAATCAGTACGCTGATTTCGCAGGGGCCGAGCAAGCCTACATGTCGATCAGCAGCGTAGCCAACGGCCTGGCCCGCAAAGGAAATTCGCGCATTGCGCAAACCGTGAATTCAAAAATGGACCGTTTGCTGAAATTACTCAGCAATGATGAGGCCTACGATCGCGAAGCATTCCAATCCGAACTGCTGGCCCTGAAAGCCGCGGTGGGAGCGTAAACCATGCAAGACAATCTCAAACCCATGTTCGCCGAAATACAAGCAGAACTTGATGTCGCCATTGTAGGTTCCGGACCGGCAGGTTTATCCGCTGCTGCACGGGCGCAGCAACTGGGTTGTAAGTATGTGTTGTTTGAATCAGAGAACCACGCATCGGACACAATTTACAAGTACCAAAAGGGCAAGCACGTCATGGCCGAGCCCGGCTTTCTGCCCCTTCGCAGTGGCATGTCATTCGAAGCTGGAAAACGGGAAAGTATTTTGGGTACCTGGGATTCTCAGTTGCTCAATCAAAAAATCAATATTCAGTACAAGAAAACGGTTAGCAAAATAATCAAACTCAATGATGGCGCCGGGCCATTTGAGCTGACCTGTGAGGACGGAAGCACAACCACTGCCCGAACTGTGATTCTGGGGATTGGTTTGCAGGGCAATATTCGAAAGATTGGAACCGCTGGTGACGACCTTCCGAATGTTCAATACACCCTGGCTGACCCTGACGAATTCAACAATGAAACGATTATTGTAATTGGCGCGGGTGATGCCGCCATTGAAAACGCCCTGGCCTTGATGAAGAACAACAAGGTGGTATTGATCAACCGCAAAGATGAATTTGCCCGCTGTAAAGAAGGCAATCTGAATCAGATTCTTGCGGCAGACAGGAATGAAGATTTGCGTATCTTCTACAACACCAGTACGAGTGCAGTAGAAGAAATCCCAGAGGCCAAAGAGGGAGAGCCCTCGCTCAACTACCGCTATAAAGGCCCCGAAGGTGAGCAGGCCATGCCAGTTCACCGAATTATTGCCCGTTTGGGGGCGACACCACCCCGCGGCCTGGTAGAAAGCTTCGGGGTGACATTTCCCAACAGTGATCCAAACGCAGTGCCCGCACTGAGTGAAACTTATGAGTCCAATGTGCCGGGCCTGTTCATCGTAGGTGCGCTGGGCGGCTACCCTTTGATCAAGCAGGCGATGAACCAGGGCCATGAAGTAGTTGACTCCATCATGGGCTTGCCGGTGGTTCCCGCAGACGAACCATTGCTGGCTGAGAAATTCAAACCCTTGGGCGATGTTTCAGTCTCGACCGTGCTGGACATGATTCTGGAAAACGTTCCTCTGTTCAACCAGATGACTCGCCTTCAGCTGCGGGAATTCATGCTGGAATCAACACTTCACCAACCCAAGAAAGGTTCTGTCATTTTCCACAAAGGTGACTACACCAGCACTTTCTTTGCGATTGTGCAGGGTGGCGTGGGCATTGAATTGGTGAACAAGGAAGGCAAACCATTCATTCTTAATCTCGACAAAGGCAACTATTTTGGCGAGATGGGTCTGATCTCCGGGCGACGCCGCACAGCCACGGTTTACGCGGGAGAAAACTGCGTATTGATTGAAACGCCTCGCAAAGCCATGTTGAAGCTAATTGCCTCGGTGGATGCAGTGCGACGAACCATCGACGAAACGTTTGTGCGCAGAGCCTTGTCTACACACCTTGCCCCGCAGCTAGAACCCCAGGAAATCGAACAACTGATCGCATCAGGCATCAGTGTGACCCGCTACGTGCGAGGTGAAAAACTGTTCAGTGAAGGCGACAAAACTGACGGCTTGCACCTGATTCGGCGCGGGTCAGTGTCTGTATCCAAGTTGATTGATGATCAAGACTCCGTACTGTCGTATGTATCCGCAGGCAGCTATGTGGGTGAAATTGATTTGGTGAATGGTACGGATCGCCAAACGACATGTACCGCGACGGTACTCACCGAAGTGCTGTTGATTCAAGCAGACGCGGTCATCGACGTGTTGAGCAAAAACAGCAACTGGAAAAAAGCCCTGCAAGCCAAGATTGGCAAACGCGTTCATGATGCGATTTTCCGGGAAAGTACAGCGAAACGTGAAAGCGATTTGATTCATTTTCTGATGAAGCAAGGTTTGGGAGATGCAACCAACGCCTTGATTATCGATGAGAATTTGTGTGTGCATTGTGACAATTGCGAACGTGCATGTGCAGAAACACACGACGGGATACCTCGCCTGGATCGAGACGCTGGCCCCACCTTCCAGAACATTCACCTGGCGCATTCCTGTCGACATTGTGAACAACCACATTGCATGAAAGACTGCCCACCCGATGCCATTCGCCGCAATGAAAAGGGCGAGGTGATGATTGCGGACACCTGTATTGGCTGCGGTAATTGCGCCAAAAACTGCCCCTACAACGCCATTGAATTGCGGGTAAAACCACCCCCCAGAAAAACTGGCTTGTTGTCTTGGTTGCTGTTTGGCTCGGGCGGTCCCCTGGGTGAACGTCCAGTGAAATACGACGCGAATTCCATCAAAAAAGCCTACAAGTGTGACTTATGCCACGGCAAAGATGGCGGCCCAGCTTGTGTTCGTGCATGCCCTACCGGCGCAGCCTTTCGAATTTCACCCGAGGTGTATTTGAACCAGCAAAACGAATTGATCTAAGTCGACCAGATTCAATCAAGTCGATTCGTTTTACTTCGTGTCGAATTGGGTTACACCATCCCAGTTATCAGGTGGTGGATTCAATTCAAAATACGCGATGCGGTTTTCGTAGAGGGCATGCAAAGTGGGATTCGTAACCAAGCTGCCCTGCAAACCTGCCAACTGTTCACGTGCCGGCAGCCATTGCTGGGCACGAAATGCCTTCAAAAACCGATTCCATTGTTCCAACTGATCTAGACTGGCTTGGGTCAGCACTGTGCGCTCCCCCAAGGGGGCATAAATTGAAACGGGCTCATTCTTCCCTTTCACCTTGACGGCATCCAGCTCTTGAAACACCATACCGGGCACAGCGGCTTTGGTTTGCGGACCAACAATAACGCCCACACCGTAGGTTTTGGTGATGCCCTCCAGCCTCGAACCCAGATTCACAGCATCGCCCATGACGGTGTAAGCCCGGCGAATTTTTGAACCCATGTCGCCCACTCGCATTTGCCCTGTGTTAACACCCACCCCAATGGCCAGCGTGGGCCAATTGCGCGCCAAAAGTCGTTCATTCAAACGCACAGCCTCCTCCTGCATGGCAATGGCTGCTTTGGTGGCCAACTCGGCATGTTCGGCATCGGCAATGGGTGCGCCCCAAAAGGCCATAATGGCGTCACCGATGTATTTGTCCAAGGTACCTCGATGGGAGCGAATGATTTCTGACATCACGGTGAGGTATTCATTGATGTACTCACGCAACTCATTGGGCTGAAGCGATTCAGAAATGGTGGTAAAACCTCGAACATCCGAAAACAGCACCGTGAGTTCGCGGCTTTCACCTTCCATGGAATAACGCGTGGGGTCTGAGGCCATTTCAGACACCAATTCTGGCGCTACATACTCCCCGAACAAATCCACCATTTGCCGCTTGCTGCGCGATTCTGCCAAATATCCATAGGCAACGTCGAACATGAATATGGCAAGCACCAGCAACAACACCACCGCCACTGGCAAGACCAGGCCCGCCTGGAAATACAGCACGGAATTGATCGCCACGCTGGCCACCAACACCGCAAGCGCAACCAAAAGAGACCAGGTGGCGCTCAGAATGGGCATCATCACACTCAGCACGAAACCCACTGCCAACACCGTAATGAACAACAAACCCTGCGAATACTCGGGTCGAAGTTTGTAAATGCTGTCGAGCATGCCACTGATCACATTGGCATGCACTTCGACCCCCGGGTAGGCCGGGTTCACGGGTGTGCTTCGCAAATCAAGCAGGCCTGGCGCTGTAGTACCGATCAATACAATTCGACCTTCAATGTCTTCAGGCTTCAACGCACCCGCAAGTACATCGGCAGCAGACACATAGCGATAGCCGCCAGCATTCGGACCACCCTTGGCCCGGAAATGAACACGGGTTAACAAGCCACGTTCAACTGGAATGTCCAACTCGACTTCAGGAGACCTTAATGCAATCAGCTCCACTGCACCATAGTCGTCTGGCACACCTTCCGGAAACACCGGTATGACCTGTGGGTTACCCAAGGCACGTCGTAGGGTACCCAGCGCAAAACTCTGGTAATAAGCATCATTGAATTGCGCAATCAATGGAATGGAGCGAACGGTGCCGTCCTCGTCCACAATCGGGTTGAAGTACCCACCCTCTGCGTTTTTCTGCAGTACGGGTATATTGCCGCCATAGCCCTGCCAGCTTGTGCTGTCCAGGCTCAACTCGCCCAACTGGCTTTTCTTGAACAATGCAGGCGGAAGCGCGCCAGACAATGCTGTCGCATCCTGATTCAGGTAGTACCCCAACACCACAGGGCGATCAGCCAGAACTTGGGCCAACTGGGCATCTCGATCAAACTGCGCTTGAATTCCAGATCGCATTTCCTGCAACTGACTGCCCAGCGCAGGTTTGTTTTCAATGATAGTGTCCAAAGCAAGAAGCGCATCACTTTGCTGAGGTTCGGCAAACACAATGTCAAAACCCACTGCAGCGGCGCCCAACCTGTCGGTCAACTCAACCACAAGCTTGGCCACCACATCGCGAGACCATGGCCAACGCCCCACCTCGCTCAAGCTTTGTTCGTCAATATCAACAATCACAATGCGCGGGTCTAGCTCGGGCAGCTGTGCCTCTGCCCGAAGGCGCACATCGTAAACCAGGTAGTCGAGGCGCTTCACCACTTCACTGGGTGCAAAACCCAACACATGTAACAAAGCGACTGCCGTGAACGAAAAACCGACACCAATACGGAATGCCTTGCCCGCGATTTTTCGCCAGGACTTGATCAATTTGCTCATGCCTTAATACCCATCAAGGCGCACATTGCGGCGCCGAAAATGGCGGAGCAGACAAGGTGACGTCTTGAACAATCACATCGGGCGGTGCAGTCAGCAATTGCGGAGGCAAATTACTCAGCGTTTGCACAAAAGCGCCCTCACCCCGGTTCACCTCGAGCGGGGCCTGATTCGAGTTGCTGATCACAATGGTGCCGTCATTCACGGCAACAAACAATTGCGAACCTTCGTCAGAAGAAGCACCACCTTGAGTCAGTGACTGCACTGGCGTAGACGACAATGTTTCAAAATTTGCAGGTGTTGTTTCAGGCAGCGGGCCGGCATTGGGTATATTGCCGAGAACATTGGCCAATGAATTGATCACTTGAATATTCACATTATCTGCCGGAATCACAGCAGATTGCCCGGCATTAATGATTGAATTCACACCGCCCGACGTTACGATAATCTGACCGTCACGAAGCTCGACTGTCAAATTGGCCCCACCCGAGCAAACCACCAAACCACCCGACACGGATGTACATGAAATATCAATTGCCGTGCCTCGAATACCCACCGTCGCAGTTTCAGTAAAAAACTTCACGTTGTTGGGTTCAGCTTTGGCAATTGCGCCAGTGACAGCGCGCACTGCGCCTTTGAGCAACTTGAAGGACGCTACAGAGGTTTGTGGCGAAGCGGGCGCATATCGATAGGCTGCCACTTGCATGGAACTGCCGCCCGGCAAAGTGAGCCGAGTAGAATCGGCCATGCTGACCACGGCAAACCCGCCTTCCGATACATCAATGGTTTCTCCGGCAAACACTGCCGAGCCTTTTTGCAAAGCGCGTCGCTTGCCTTCAACCGACACTGCAAATAATTCGCCAGTCAGTTGGGAAATACGCCCCGCCACATCAGCAGTAGAAGTATTTGTGGCTGTGGCTTTGTCAGACTCGCCCTTGGCCAGGCGAGTACATTCATTGCCTTTGCAAATTCGGGCGGTGAAGTCGGTTCCTCGAATGCCGATGGTGGCTGTTTCGCTTTTCAGTGCAAAAGCATCTGCGCTGCCGCGCTTGCCGATCAAACCAGTGAGAGTACGCAAACCACCTTTCACCAGCTTGAATTCTGCCTTGTCGGCGATGGGATGCTCCGGTTGATACTCGTAGTTTTCAACCACGAAGCGCGTATTTGGACGCAACGCCACTTGCGTGGTATCCACAAACTCCAGCACTGTAGTGCTTTTTGCCTGGGTATTGATGACATCGCCCACATTCAACTTGGTACCTGCACTGGCAAATTTATTTTTGCCTTCCGAAGTTTGCAGATTAACCAAGCCTGTCACTACTTTGATGGTACCTACCACTGCTTTAGCAGGTTGACTTGCCGATTGCCCACCCGTGGGTGCGAGGTCTTTGGGTTGAATATTTTGGGCGAACGCTGTGTTGTTGCCAAAAACACTCAAGGCTAGCAAGCTGAAGGCCAATAATTTTTGCATGTTGTTGGTCCTCATTTGCACACCGCCGAAGCCCGTTGTGGATCACTTTGGGTGGTCTTCAACTCAATGTCATTGGACTGCTGTGAGATGGTGGTACCTGCGGTACTTTGATTGGCCACCTCGACAGCCTCCTCTTCCTGCTGGGTTTGCTGCGTGCTGCTTGTGGATGTGGTACCCGAGCTTGGCTCGGTGCTGCTTGTGGAAGTGGACGTGGGCGTAAAGGCCTGATTCAGGTTTTGCCCCACTGCAGTACTGTCGGTTCCGGTGCTTTGCGTCAACGAGGTTGGACTTGTTGGCGAGGTGGGCTCGGGGGTCACTGGCGGCGGTGAACTTACAGCCACTGTTGATGTACTCATTTGCTGAATTGGCAACTGCTGCCCATTTGTGGCGTTGGCAATTACAGGTGAAGAGAAGGTGTAAGCAGAACTGGCAGGTGAAGTGGAAATACCTCCGAAAGTGCCGTTGATGGTGTTGGCCTCCAAAAAGGCGTACTGACTACCCGCAACCAGCGTACCACCTGAAATATCAATTAAATTCAATTGACCCGCCAGGTTGGCGTTGCCCTGTACCACGATGCAATCGAAATCAGTACCCTGAACCCCACCGTTGCTGGCAATTTCAATGTCGATAATGCTGCTGGCATCCAGGTTCAAGTCACCACTCACTGTCATCAAGCCGGGAGATGCACCTGGAACGATTCGACCACCTTGGGCATTCAAATTGCCAGTGATATTTGCAAATCCACGCAAGGCCCCGCCGTTGATGTTGATGTTACCCACCAACTGGGTTCCTGGCTGGACAGTGAGGTTACCGGCGGATTGACTGTAACCTGTATCAAACGTAAACAATCCGCCGTTGAAGAACACATTCGCAGCATTCTGAAAAGAACCACCGAAATAAATGTCCTGCACCGACCCACCTGAGAAGTTCAATGAGCCAGTGCCCACATTCACGAAGCTATTTCCAAATAGGCCAGAGCCGGTTAAGTTCAAAGTTCCTGCGTTAGAAAACAGACCTGTACCGGAGACCAAATTTGAAAAAGTGTAGGTGCCAGTGTTGTTAATTGTGCCGCTGTTTACAATCGAATTTTGAACAATACCCCCACTGGTATTGTTGAGGTTCAAAACACCGCTGTTGTTCAACATACCCGTGCCGGTCAGCAAGCCACTGAGTGTGTAATTACCCTGAAACTCAAGCGTACCGTTGTTTTCCAGATTATTTGAAATATTTTCATTGGATGCGTTATTGACGAACCGGGCGATTGCATCACTCCCGACAAGCAGCCTTCTTCCGCTCATCAGGTCTGAGGCTGTAATCGTGGTGAGACCTCCCATCAACATAATGTCGGTAGGCGTTTGAATCTGAGAAAAATTCAATGTCAAATCGGGGGCAAATTCAACCCCACTTCCCGTGACGCCTGCTGAGTTGAGATTAGTAATCACTGAGCCCGCAAAAGTGCCAGCCTGGGCCACATCGAATTTCACGCAGAAATCTGACACCGAGCAGGTCAAGCCATTGACCGCCGATGCATCAGGGGTGCCATCAATCACGAAGGAAGGGTTGGCAAATCCGTTTAACACAGTAGTGACTGGCGTGGAGAAACCGTCAAAATCATCATACTCAGCCAAAGCCACAGCTTCTGGGGTCAGTTGGCCCACGAGGAAGACGGGACGCTGTGGTGGCGTTGATGAACCATAAAACAGTTGTAAAGCCGGTGGCAAACTTGGCGCATTGCCGGTTACATTCAAACGAATACCACTGCCTACATTCAAGGTCATTGAGTCTGGAATGGAATCAGCGGCCATCGGGTCATAAGCTCGTCTGCCAGCAATAATCAAGTTACCTTGCGTTCCTGAACTGATCGTTGCAGAGCCATTCAAGTTGGCCACGCCCGCAGCATCTGTTTCCACAATCAGGAATGCATCGCCGCCCATATTGATGGTCGCACCATTCAAAACGGCGGGCGTCACTGGTGCGCCATTTCCATCTTGGGTTGCCAACAAGACCACACCAGTTGGCGATACATTGATAGTAGTAGTTACTTCGGTGTTGCGCAGTTCCAGAAAACTGTCTGGCGCAATATTGATTGCATTGGTTGTACCGGCGCTGGTCAGTAAACCACCGGTTACCACCAAATCGTCACCCACCAGAATGTTGCCCTTGCTCAGCGGGGCTGAAGTTGCGGCGTTGCTTGCGTTAACGAGGCTGTTGTCCCACAAACCTTCAGCGGCCAGGCGGCCTCCATTCGTACGGTTTACATCGTACAAATCTGCAGAAGTGAAATTGCCTGACAACACCAGGGTGGAATTCATACCATTTACATTCAGGGTACCGTCCGCGGACGATACATTTTTGCCTTCGAGGCGTACCCGCCCACTGTTCACAGTCAGCGAACCATTGAAATCGAGATCCACAACGGGTTCAAAATCAGTGTTTAGCATTTGCGAGAATTGAACTTCACCAATCCTGAGTGAGCGGCCGTCACCCCCAGCATTGACCTGAATATTGGCAGACTGAATCAACATGGTGTTGATGGGAGTCGACATGCTGACCTCAGAGTTGAGGTCAAAGTTCTCAGTACTGGTTTGGATGGAATTCAGGAAACCTTTGACTTCAATGGTCACAGGAGCCTCTAGGCGCCCATCCAAACCAGTGATGTCAACAATCGCACCGCCCGAGGGAGAACCGGAAAAGCTGGCAGTTTCCAAAGGTGGCATCGAGTGAATAATGTCATCTGTGGCCGCCCCGTTCATCACAATACGCGCACCCTGTTGAGCCACAAACTGCCCTTGTGTTGTTGAGATATACGCACCAGGTTGCTTGGCTGGAACCATCGGGGTAACACTCACCTCTGAAGAGGAGGAGTTAAACGCACGCCCCAGTTCAAGAAAAGAGCCAGTCGACAGGGTAATTCGGGAATTGGCACCCATGCCGAGTGCCTGGAAACTTGCATTGTTAAAACCTGCACCAATATTGAAACTTCCGTTTAAATCAGTATCAATCGCACTCAGGAAAGAGGATGAGCCAAACTCGTTGGACATCATATTGAATGTGCCGTTCAGAATTGCCTTTTGGTAATACAAACTAGAGCCCACCAGATTGATGGTACTTCCCGTACCGGCTGCAATATCACCAATTTGGTAAAAACCAAAAGGTGAGCTGCTGCTGCCAGCACTACTTGAAAAATTCAAAGTGCCGGCATTGGTGTCAATTTCGACAATGTCGTTGAAGCCACCGTTGAAATTGACAGTGCCACTGGAGACCAATTGGTTCAAGGTGGTATTGGGATTCAAATCAAACGAAAATTCGGGATCAAATCGTGTAAAGGTCGACACTGTACTACCGGCATCTACAGTCAGACTATTCGCATCCAGGAAGTTGTATTGCAAATTGCCTTGAATGGGTGCGGGCAAGTCAAAATTGTCTACACCAACGCGAATATCAGTAGCTGGGGTAGTTTCAATGCCAAACAAGCTGAGATCATTCACCATCAAGTTGGCCCCAAGCACATTCAATTTCACCGTTTTCTCGGGACTGACAATGTAGCTTTGCTGGGTCATTGGATCGGTGGCCACCGCACTGGTCACGGATATTCGATTTAACGCCAATGGGCCACTTATACCGGTGTTCATACCCGACAACAAATTCACACCATCCAGGGGCAACTGGCCCTGCGTGTTGGTGGGTAAAGCCGTACCAAGATCGTACGGCGACAAAATCAAATTACCGGTGTTACCCAAGTACAGCGGGGCATCGACATACACAGGCTTTGCAATGTCGTAACTCAAGAACAGATCGAAGCCATCAAAAACTTGCTGCCCAGGCATCAAACCCACGGCTGCATCAATATTGATTTCACCTTTGGCTTCCAAAAACAGTTCCGGATTAAAACCAGTCGATTGAGAGGAGTTTTGATCAATCAAAATGGGTGCAGCAATGGTCAAATTACCGTCGCCTGGTTGCGTACCAGTGGTGTAAATTTGGACAAAACCATTGTTTTCCAAACCAGCCACTACCGTGGTGTTCAAAAGAAATGACTCAGTGGGCGAGAAGGTTGAAGAAATATCGTCGGTGGAAAAAAATGGGCCTTGTGAGCTGTTTTCAAGGTTGAAACCACCTTGGGGAATTTGATCCACAATCGTCAAGTTAGCCGGGTCGATCAGCCACTGCCCTGCTTCCCCCTGGGCTGCTGAAGTATTCGCAGCCACATTCACTGCCAGGCTTTGCTTACCCGAGGTTTCTACCCGACCGCCATTGCCACCCAGGGCACCGCCCTTGGCTTGCACTTCAGAATCCACAGCAGTGTGGCCATCGGCCCATACCACCACTTCTCCGCCATTGCCATTGGCCGTCGCATTCGCAGAAATTTGGGTGTTGGCCTGCACCACGGTTTGCTGCGCATTGGCCAGGCTTTCATCTAGCCCTTTCCAGCCCCCACCCACATGCACTGTGCCGCCACCGGTACCACCATCGGCAGAAATGCGTGCTCCGCTCAGCACAGCCACGCGTTGGCCGGTGATGTCAATTTCACCACCTTGGCCTTGGGTACTTTCGGCAAGCACCTGTCCGCCCACCAATGCATCACCTTGCGCGATGAACCGTATAACGCCACCTTCACCCACTTGCGCACCAGTGGCTTCAACCACGCCGCTGTTTTTCACCAAATGCGAAAACAGTGATGCATTTTTACTGATGATTTGGCCCAGATTCACTGCTTTGTCGCCGTCCTTGGAGGCAACGGTCAAGCCAATGGTGGGATGCCTCATGTCGACAATGGTAACGCTGTGACCTGCGGCCAACAAAACCTCACCATCGGCGTGAATGATGCCGCTGTTTTCAATGCTGGGGGCCAACAGAACAATGGAGCCACCCGAGTGCGTAGTCAGTGAGCCCTGGTTGACGATGTTGCCCGCCGTACCCGCGGAGTCGTTGAAACGCAGATGTCCGTTCAGCAAATCTGTATCGGAAGCTGCCAGGGTGCTGGCCAAAAAGCCTGCGGTGTCAACCACGGCACCTTGGCCAAAAAACACTCCCGCCGGATTGATCAAAAATACTTGCCCATTGCTTTGCAAGGTGCCAAGAATTTGGGACACATCGCCACCGGTAACACGGTTAAACACTTGGCTGGCTGCATTTTGTTGAACAAACTGCGTGGTTTGCCCAACATCAATATTGAACTGTTGCCAATTCAGAATGGCACCCGGCGTATTGGTAATCTGCATCAGGTTGCCAATGGTTTGCGCGGTGGCCTGCCCAGCAACCACCGACATCCCGGTGGGGTTTGCATAAGCTGAACTGGCAATGGCCATGGCAACACCCAAAGCCACGGCCTTGCGTCGAAACTGGGTACCTGAACTGCGAACTGAGCTGCGGCTTGAAAGACGATTGGATTTCATGGTGTCTTTCCTTACAGGGAAGTGGCAAAAGTGACGTGCAACATCACATCACCATGCGGTTGAATGGGCACGCCTGACACCACCTTGGCCAGGTCGACTCGGAATTGGTGTTTGGGGGAAAATGCGAAACGCGCGCCCACACCATAGGACATTAAATGCGGCTCGACAGGTGATCCGAACACTGGGTTGTTGAACTTCAACTGAGCGGCGTCCACGAAACCAACAAACTGCAAACGCTCAAACAAAGTGCCGAAATTTTTGCTGACATTCGGGCCCATCAGCTCGAGCGACTGGCGGGTACCGCGGTCTGCGGAAATAACCCGTTCTTCAAAACCACGCACGGAGTAAACACCCCCCGCACCAAACTGCTCGCCGGGAATCAAAGAGTAATCGGTGTGTTGTGCATCCAGCTGCGCGGTCAGGCGCCAGCCAGGCATCACCTGCTCAGACCAACTGGCGTTGGCTCGAATGACATCAAAATTGGCCTCGGCGGCCGGGTTGGTCATGCGGTACTGGGTGGTTGAATTGTTACCACCGGTGACATAGTTTTTAAAGTACCCGATTTGAAAAGCCCGTTGCCGCGAATCAAGTGCCTCGGAAAGGGAATAAGACACGCCCACAGGTCTGCTTTCCAGTTCTGGAACCAAACTTGGCCCAAAACCGTTCAATTGAACCTGACTGACAAACTCTTTGATTTCGTGAGAAAAGGTAAGTCGAGCATCGAACCCGGCCAAACGATCCAGCAACTTCACCCACCGAATTGCAGCAGTGGTACCGGCACCGGCCACTGACACAGAACTGGCTCCAACGCTCAAGTTACCCGCGTCCACATTCGAATCGCTGTACGCCAATTCAAGCATGGAGCTAATGCTGTAAAACGGTACTTTGTAATTCAGGCCAAATACCTCGACATCTGACCAACGCCCCGGCGAGGTCACGTATTGAAACGAAGCCATGTGACCTTTGTTAAAGGCATTGTTGTGTTGCAAGGCCAAGCCCATGCGGAAGTCACCCGTGGCATTGGTACCAGAGTTGTCCAGCGTCAAATATGCAGCCAATGGTTTTTGATCAGAAACCTGCACTTTCGCGTCCACCAAGCCTGGCTTGTCGCTGGGCTCCAGGCGTACACGGACGATTTTCGCCGGGTTGTCATTGATCAAACGCAGGTTTTTATCCATGTCCACAGTGTTGATCAAGGCCCCTGGTTGAAGCACCACCAAGCTTTCCTGAATGGACTCCGCCGTGAAGTAGTCGTTACCCGCAACCGTGACTACATCCAGCCGCGCATCGACAATTTGCAGTTTAAGCTGTTCACCGGGTTTGATTTCCTGCTCAGGAATCAACACACGAACTACTTCATAACCCGCCTCGGCATGTAATTGTTCAACGGCCACGGTGGCAGTTCGCAAATCGGAAAAAGTGATTTCACGACCGGAAAAACCACTCAGCACAGCCATGACTTGGTCCCGCGGAATTAATTCCGGTCCCAACACCTCAAAACCCGACACCGCGAAACTGGGTTCCTTGTATTCTTCACTGCTTGACTGAGAACCTGATGTGCTTTCAGGCAGGGTTTGCGCATTTGCAAGCTGCAAATGCGAATTGACCAACAGCACCACTGCACAGGCGACTGCGGAAAGTTTGAATTTCATAGAATTGTTGTGTAACCGTTAAATGTTAAAAATCATTCCGGCCGATAAAATGCGCAGCGGCTGGCTTCCCGGATACTGCTGTAACTCTTTTTGAATCTCGTCGTGCTCTCTGGGCTTTAGATGACTAATCCAGATTTCACATGCCGCGTTTAATTTTTGAAGCTCACCAAACAACAAACTTGGGCACAAATGCTTGGCCAAATCTGCCAGCCATTTCTCCTTGTCAGGAAAAGCAGCTTCAATAAAGAAATAATCTACCTTTTTTGCTTGGTTGATAAGGGTGAATAACCGGTCTGTTTTGTGCGTATCTCCGGAGAAGCACCACCCACCCGTGGGAGTAGTCAAGAAAACACCCACGGCGGGCACCGTGTGATCCACCTCTACAGTGGTAATTTTACGTTCACCAAACAACAGCTCCTGCTCAGGCTTTATCTCAACATACTCCAGAACCGGGTTTTCCGCTGTAGGAATCTTTGAGAAATCAGGCCATATTTCCTCATTGAAAATATGTTGCTGCAAGGCCCTGATTGTGGGGAGGGTGGCGTACACACGCAAAGGGCTTTTGCGGCCCACGCCAACTGTGTCGATCAAAAATGGCAAACCACAAATGTGGTCCAAGTGGGAGTGGGTTATGAAAACATGCTCGATTTGCTCAAGACGGGCGAAATCGAGTTCGCACAGGCCTGTGCCCGCATCGATCAAAATATCGCTGTCAATCAGGAAGCTTGTTGTTCCTTGTCCGGGAATACCGATACTGCCGCTGCAACCCAACACCTCTACCGTAGAGTGTTTTTGCATCAAAGCCTCGTAAGAATGACGACTGCGTTGTTATGTAGTTTTGTGAAGCAAATCCAGTATATCCGGAATTGCCTTACGCCCAGCCTCGTAACCCAAGGCAACGATCTCTTCTCTGCGCTCAAACTCCATCAAACCGATTTTTTCGATGGAAGGCTGAACATACAGGTCGCTAATGACTTTGGCCTGTCTTGACTTCTCAATACCGCCCAGTTCAATCACCCGCATCAGCGATTTCATCATGGTGGGCATTTGTACACTGCTGTCATCCAGCATGTGCGCGGTAATGTCTTCCTCAAGACCCACATCCACTGTGAGAATTTTTCGTGCGCCACGGGTACGCATGCAATCTACCGGCACATTGTTAACCAGTGCCCCATCCACCATCACATGTCTTCCGGCCATGAACGGCTCAAAAAAAACAGGAATAGAAGTACTGGCACGCACGGCTTTCCACAAGGGGCCTTGTTCAAACAAATACTGGTTGCCCGTGGTCAAATTGCAACTGATGGCGAAAAACGGAATGGGTTGGTCTTCAATCAACAGATCGCCAAATGCGTTGCGGTACACCTCGTCAACGGCCTTGCTTTTCACAAAACCATGCTTGGGTATCCAGTAGTCTGTCAGTTTGAACGGCAAACCTTTCTTGAAACTGATGGCAAGCGCCTTGTTAACCTCGACAGCTGAGCGCCCAGAGGAAATGAGCGCACCGACCAAAGCACCCATGGACGTTCCACCCACAGTGTCCACCACCACGCCGGCCTCCTCGAGTGCCTGAAAAAAACCAGCATGCGCGAATCCGCGGGCACCGCCACCGCCCAGTACCAAACCCAAGGTCAGTCCCAGAATGTGTCGTGCCACACGCGCATTGTCAGAGTGATGCCCGCGCCGCACGTGCAACAGCTTGAATCCAGTGCCAAATTTGCTGCGTATGCGTTCCACCACCGACTGCTCAACCCACGCGGCTTCATGCACCAGTACAAACCACACGGGCAAATCGTCGTCTGCGCTCTTTAGCTGGGCTTTCAACAACTCACAACTGCGCGAATCATTCAAAGTGCTTGCGCACAGCATGACCACCATGCAATCAAGCTCTTCAATCAGGCGGTCGTCCAAAACCTCCAAGGGCTCCGTCTCGATCATTTCCACCACCCAGTCTTTGATATGGGCCGAAACTGGCGGCGTTACATCACTAAGCTGCTTCCAGCGCCGCAACTCACAATGCCGAGCCATGGCAGACTGAAATCCCTCGATCGCCTGAG
This sequence comes from Limnobacter sp. MED105, assembly GCF_000170915.1. GTDB lineage: Bacteria > Pseudomonadota > Gammaproteobacteria > Burkholderiales > Burkholderiaceae_B > Limnobacter. The sequence continues at coordinate 36,644 of NZ_ABCT01000011.1, read as the reverse complement.
TGCTAAAACCCTCCGGGCGAACAAAAGACTGAAACAAAATGAATTGGTGTTGTTTCAAAGGGCCGCTGTAGCCCAGTTCACGCTTGAACCGGGAAACGAGCATTCGGATCAAGTGGTGATAGACCGAGCGGCTGAACTCGCCAAACTGCTCCAAGGCGGTTTGATCAATTTCAAGCAGTACGCTGTCCCGGCGGGCAGAGATGGTGAGTGTGCGCGGCGCCTGGTCGAAAAAACCGAGCTCGCCGATCATTTCCCCCGGGAAAAAAGAAAGAGTCAGGTCTTGCAAACCATCTGGGCGAAAGCGCTGCCCTTTCAACTGCCCCTGCAGCAAGAGATAAAAGTGATGACTGGGGTGACCTTGTTCAAACAAAGTAGCGCCACGAGGCAAGTGGACCAGTTTTGCGAGTCGAATTAACTGTTCAGCTTCAGCGGGCTGAATTTCAAGCTTTTTGGACAAAAGCTCGATGGCATAACTTAGCTCAATGACTGGCAAGTCAGCAGGTTCGGACACAGGGGCACCGTTTTAAGAATAATTTGCCTTGATGGTAGCAAACTATTGCCCCCCAAAGCACCAACCCCCACGGGGCGGTTATTTCAGGAAACCTTTCAAAGCATCCCTTACTTTTTCCTCAGCCTTGTTTTTCAGTTCCTCTTTCTTCTCATCAATTTTGGGTTGCAATTTGGCTTTGGCCGCTTCTTTGGCCAACTCTTTGAACTGCAACTCCCACTGAACGCCCGTGAACGGACCGTACAGGCGAACCGGCACAGTCACGCCATTCAAACCCGAGTCGAGGGTTTTTCCACCCTGCCCTGTGCTGGTGGCCACCACCGATGCCTTCGCCAGGTAATCCAGAGAATTGTTCACCAAATTCACCCGCCCTTCGCCGCCAATTCGAAACAGGGGGGCCATCACATTCAAGTCATTGGAGCTGGCCACGCCATTGGCAATGTCAAAACTGACCGCCAATGAACTGAAATCGGTTTTCTGGGCAGTGTCTGTTTTTTGGGTGGAGTTGCTGCCGCTGCTTAACAGCGATTTTGCATTTCTGAACCGTTCAGCCAGATTAATACCTTTAATGGCACCGTCTTGAAGACTGACCGAAACCTTGCCATCCAAGGCAGCTTTCATCTGGTTCACCGTGTTGCCTGTGGTGCGAATATTGATACCTACATTGCCCTTGCCCTCGACCATGTCTTTGTCGAGCAGCGCTTTGATCACAGGCTGAATTTGCACGCCGGTCATGTTCTGGTTCACGGTCACTGTTTGAGTATTCGCATCGGCAGTAATCACACCCGTGGTTGAACCGCCGTACAACTTTGCATCCAGCGGCGAGATGGTCAGCTTGCCCCCTCGCGCCACTGCCTTTGTTTTCAATTGCTGGGCTTGAATATTCGACACTTTCAGTTCGCCGATATTGGCAGTCAGATCCAGGTTCAAGTTGCGCAGCGGGCTTAGGTCAACAGGCGTGTCTTGAGGCTTTTCAGCCGAACTTGACGTGGTCTTGGTGCCTGAGTTTTTCTTGGGAGGCAACAAGGCATCGATATCCAGCTTGTCAGCATTCAGTACTGCGGTAATCGCTGGTTTGGCAAAATTTTTAACGGCCGCTTTCAAATCAAAACTGGTGGCTTCAAATTTCGAGTTCAAATCCAGCTCGGCAGTTTTTTCCGTGTTGTTCACTGCCAACCGGCCAGCCAAGGGCATGCTGGCCTGCTTTTTAGGCAGAGCAGGATCTTTCACATCGAGTTGACCAGTCAGCGCTGCCAATTCGATCAATTGACTTTTCATGTTCAAGGTCATGGGACTGGCCAGCTGCAAATTCACCGTGCGCTCACCTTCCACCAAATTCACTGTAGTTTTCAATGCAGCAGACACCGCCTGCTTCAAATTGCCCTGCAAGCCTGCCAAGTCAAGCGTGGCGTTGATACTGCGTGTGGCTTGCTTCAAGTCGGCCTTGAAATTCAAGGCCTCACCACGCGCCACAGTTTCACTGAGCTCCAGTGAGGGTGAGATCAAGCTGACATCGAATGCACCCACATTGGGAAGTTGTCCTTTGGCTTTGGCATCCAGCGACTGCGCCTTGATTTCCAAAGTATTCGGATTCACATTCAAGGTGCTGGCCTGCACATTCACATCGGCTTGTTGCTGATCCAGTTGACCCAACACCGCAAATTTCAAATTTTCAAAATTCGCATACAGGTTTTCACCCAAACCAAATTCAAGGCGGGTGTTCAGGTCGATGTTCAAATCGGCCTGCGGCTTGTTGGCCTTCACATTGCCTTTCAGTTCAATGTCGGTGGGCACACCAGGCTCAATGCGACCACTTTGCATGGCAAAGTTGTTCAGCGAGGCTTCCGAGCCAGTCTGCTTGTCAATGTACGCTACATTCAGATTTTCAAGTGCAATTGAATCCACTGAAAAATTAAGTGCCTGTTCACCAGTGTCCGGACTTGGTTCAGACTCACTTTGAACTTCATCTTGATTGTCGGATTTGCTTAAATCATCAAAGTTGAACTTGCCATCCGCATTTTTTGCGACATTGACAGTGACGCCGCTGGCTTGTATCGCGTCAACCACCACCTCTGAACTTAACAGAGGCAACAAAGCCAATGAAATACTGACTTTGTCAGCTTTCAGAAATTGATCGGTACTTTGAAATTCCGAGAGTGTTACGCCATTCAGGTCGGCACCAATCGAGGGAAACCACTTTAACTGCACGGGGCCGGTGAATGCCAAATCACGCTGCTGCTTTTCCTTGACGATGGCACTGGCTTTGTTCAACAAAGCCTGTTGGTCAATCGTATTCACCAAGATCGCTGCGGTGGCTGCCAACACAAGCGGCACACCAACCACAATGCCCATGCCCCATACAATTGCCTTTTTCATGGCAAACCTCCTTAAACTGCGGGTTCTTCAGTCGCCTGGCTAATTTTGCTCCACACGCTTGGCCCTTTGGCCGCTTTTTCAATGTCAGCCAAATACGCCTGATGCAAGACCAACTCTTCTTCAGTGGGCTCAGGTTCGGGCAAATTCAGTGCGCTAAGTTTGATTCTCTCTACACCGTCGTCATCGTGCTGCGCATTCAGGTCAATTACCAAACTATCTTGCCCGCGGGTCATGGCCAAATAGACTTCTGCCAGAATTTGCGAGTCCAGCAGCGCCCCGTGTAACTGGCGGTGTGCATTGTTCACGCCAAGTCGGTCACACAGTGCATCCAGATTGTTGCGCTTGCCCGGAAACATTTCGCGCGCCATACCCAAGGAGTCGATCACGCCATCCACATAGTCGGCCATCTTCCCCAAACCAAGGCGCTCTAGTTCACCGTCCAGAAAGCCAATGTCGAATGATGCGTTGTGAATAATCAGCGTACTGCCTTGCACAAAATCGAGAAAATCTTTCGCGATTTGCTTGAATTTGGGCTTGTCCGCGAGCATTTCGTCGGAAATACCGTGCACCTGAAAGGCGCCCTCATCCACTTCACGCTCGGGGTTGATGTATTGATGAAAGTGGTGGTCAGTCACTTGCCGACCGTTCACTTCAATGCATCCAATTTCGATGATGCGGTGACCTTGCCGAACTTCCAGGCCTGTTGTTTCTGTGTCCAGTACTACATATCTCATTGTTTCATCGCCTTCTCTACACCCAAGTTGGCCAACGCATCGGCCTTTTCGTTTCCGGGATTACCGGAATGGCCCTTCACCCAATGCCAGCGCACCAAGTGACGAACACTGGCTTCATCGAGTATTTGCCACAAGTCAGCATTTTTCACCGGCTTTTTATCCGAGGTTTTCCAGCCATTCATTTTCCACTTTGGCATCCACTCCAATACTCCTTTACGCACGTACTGCGAATCGGTGTACACGTCGATGCTGCAACGTTTCTTCAACGCATTCAAACCCTCGATCACGGCGGTCAATTCCATGCGGTTGTTGGTGGTGTTCAATTCACCACCGCACAATTCTTTGGCATGGTCACCCGATTGCAAAAACACACCCCAGCCACCAGGCCCTGGGTTGCCTTTACAAGCCCCGTCGGCATACATCACGACGCTGGCAATTCTTTGTTCTGTCACAATTCAATCCTGTTGGCCTTATCCACGGTCGCCTATTGTAGGTGTTTTATTCAGCGCCTTATTGGCCACAGGTTTCAGTTGGCGTGCGGATACTTTCTTGTCTTTGAAGGCTGGCCCGATCAAGCGCATGCCACGCACCCTTTTTACCGCGCACACAAAATAAACGGCACCACAGACCGGCCACCACCGGTCGCCCGCGTGCTCCATAAAACCCATCCGGCTTAGCCCCTTTTCGGTGAATGCCGGAAAACGGTAACAACCAAAACGACCAAACTCGGGTTCGCAAGACAAAAGCTTCAGCCAATCTTTCAAGCGACTCAAATGGATCGGCTCGCACCCTTCGGGCCACACCGGTGCCCAGCGTTTCAGGGCTGCGTGGCGAAGACCCCACAGCGACATCGGGTTAAAACCAGTGATCACAACCCGCCCTTCGGGCATCAGCACACGCTCCACTTCACGCAGCAGCTGGTGCGGGTCTTCTGAAAATTCGAGCACGTGAGGAAGCACAATCATGTCCAGCGACTGGCTCTCGAAAGGCAGTTCTTCAAACTCGGCAAAGCAATCAGGTGTAACCACTTCCACACCCTCGGGCTTGCTGGCCACCAAACCCTGCTGCACGTAAGCCCTATGGGGAATGCGGCTTTCTTTCAAGCCATCGACCAGCCTGGTACCCAGTTGCACAGCCCTGAAACCGAACAGATCGGGCACAACAGAATCAATCCAGGCCTGCTCACGGCTTGTGAAGTACCGCCCCGCCGGTGTGTTCAACCAGGCGTCGAGTGCTAACATTTGGGCTTGTTGTGTACTCAAGTCGTTCAGGGGTTCAGATGGAATCATTCAAGTCTTCTCAAGTTTCGAATTGGTCGGTCTATGGCATTCCGGCCTTTCAGGACAACTACCTGTGGGCGATTGTTCATGAACCGAGTAAGGCCTGCATGGTGGTAGACCCCGGTTGCAGCAAGTCAGTTCAAGAATTTCTGGATTCTCATGGTTACCATCTTAGCGGTATTTTGGTTACCCATCACCACATGGACCACGTGGGTGGAATCGACGCGCTGTTGAGTAAAGCGGGTAAAGACCTTCCGGTGTATGGCCCAGCCAGTGGAAGAATTGCACAGATCAACCGCCCGGTGCGGGAAGGTGACACCGTGGATGTGCACTGCCTGGTCGCTCAGGTATTGGAAGTACCTGGTCACACGGTGGACCACTTGGCTTACGTGATTGAGCTAAAAGACACCATGAACAGCGAAGAGACCTGGATGTTTCCAGGCGATACCCTGTTCTCGGGCGGCTGTGGACGCCTGTTTGAGGGCAGCGCCCAACAAATGTTTGAATCCCTTCAAAAACTCAATCAATTTCCGGCAAACACCCGCGTCTACTGCGCGCATGAATACACGGAATCGAATATGCGGTTTGCACGGACCTATTCACCCGAGTCCAAAAATATTGAAGCCAGGGAAAATGAAGTCCGCAGAATTCGGGAACAGGGCTTAAGCACTATTCCGACAACGTTGGGTATTGAGCGGCTCAGCAATTTGTTTATCAATGCCAAAAACCCCATTGAATTCAAACAAATACGCGACGCAAAAGACACTTTCTGATTGCAATAACGAGTTAACAATTTTTTACAAAATCACTTATTTGAAATAATTCAAGGGGTGTCACTCAGGCTGGGGCATGGGTCAACTCTCGATTGACCTACACAAAAGTTCAACATAGGATGCACTTTCATTTCGCTCTTTGCCCTGTCCGGCACCCAAGCCCTTTGAAATCTGACTCGTTCAAAAATGGAATCAAGCCTTATACCAAAGCGGCCACCAACGGTCGTTTCAAGGCGGTATTTGGTATTTTGGCTGGACTTATCGCCGCTGGGCCCAACCTAAGCTGGGCCAACGCGCAACAGGCCGAGATTGCGCTGAATGCTGACAGCGAGGAGGTTCAACTGTTTGGCCTGGTTGCCCCCAACCCCGGTCTTGAACTGAAGATGTCTGGGCCATTCGACCTGATCACCCTCGACCTGGCTGAAGAAGCTGGAGATGTGTGGGCTGATATCCGCAAAGGCTTTTCGATACCTGATCTGGAAACACAAGCAGTCGATGTTCGCGAACGCGCGTTGCTGAAAAACAAGCGCATGGTGAACAATATGTTGCAACGCTCCGAACCATATATTTATTTCATTGCGCAAGAATGTGCCAAACGTGGCATGCCTTCTGAGCTGGCTTTGCTGCCTTTCATTGAAAGCCAGTTCAACCCACATGCCCGCTCCCCCTCAGCCGCCGAAGGTTTGTGGCAATTTATACCGAGCACGGGCCGTCAGTTTGACTTGAAACAAAACAAGTGGGTTGATGAGCGGCGAGACCTGGTGGCCTCTACTCGCGCGGCACTAGACTACCTGACGTACCTCTACGATATGCATGGCGACTGGCACCTGGCTTTACTGTCTTACAACTGGGGAGAAGGTTCAGTGCTACGGGCAGTTAAAAAAGCACAGGAGGCAGGCCTGGAGCCTACCTTGGACAACCTTGAATTGCCTCTGGAAACCAGACATTACATTCCGAAACTACAAGCGCTTAAAAACCTGATTCAAAGCCCGGAACGCTTTGGGCTGAGTTTACCCAAGTTCCCGAACAAACCTTACTTTGCTGAAATCAAACGCAGCGCTGATGTGGACCTTCGGGAGATTGCTCGCCTGGCTGACGTGGAACTGGAGTTGATTCGCAAACTGAACCCCGGTTTGAACCAACCGGTTTTGTACGCGGCCCACAGCAATACGCTGCTGGTGCCTGTTGAATACAGCGCGAAAATTCAGGCCAGCCTGAAACAGTACAAACCACCCAAAACCCAACGCAGCTACACGGTCAAGAAAGGCGACACCTTGGGAGAAATAGCCCAACGCTTTGATGTGAGCGTGAAGGCCTTGCAGAAACTCAATGGCTTGGGCAAGAAGAAGTTGATCAAACCCGGCATGAAATTAAGCATTCCACACACCCCGAAACCAGGCAGCTGGGAATCTTGAACCGTTTTACAGCAGTGGCGCCGCATCGATTAGCTGACGGGTGTATGCATGCTGCGGGTTGGCAAACAACTGTTCTGCCGAACCGCGCTCAACCACATCGCCATGCCTTAACACCACCACTTCATCGGCCAGGTACTGAACCACAGCCAAATTGTGTGTAATGAACAGCATGGCCACGCCGGTTTCATTCTGCAACCGTTTCAGCAAATTCAGTATTTGGGCCTGAACTGATACGTCCAGCGCCGAAGTCGGTTCGTCGCAAATTAAAATTTTGGGTTCAGAAACCAAGGCGCGTGCAATTGCGATGCGCTGCCGCTGCCCACCCGAAAATTCATGGGGGAATCGGGCCAGGGCTTCTTCGGGCATGCTGACTTGCTCGATCACTTTCAGCACCCGGGCCTTGCGCGCTGCCACATCAAGATCGGGGCGCAAGCTCAGCAAAGGTTCTTCCAGAATTTCTGCAATTCGATGGCGAGGATTCAGAGAAGCAAAAGGGTCCTGAAATACAAATTGAATTTTCGAGCGCCAGCCCTCAGGGCCGCGCTCCGCCCATTGGCGAAGCGGCCTGCTGTCCATCAACACATCGCCTTCCACTTTTGCATTGCTGCCGATCAAACCCAACAATGCGCGAGCAGCAGTTGTTTTGCCTGAACCCGATTCGCCCACCAAGGCCACCGTACGCCCCTGCTGCAACGTGAGATCAAGCCGATTCAACACGGGCTTGAATTGCTTGCGCAGTAGCCCACCCTTTTCGGGATAAGCGACCGACAAAGACACGGTTTGCAACACCACCTTGCCCTGACCGGACTGGGTGGAATCACCACCCGGCTGCGAGCCCGACTGCGGCTTGTGAAACGACAGGTCGGCGTGATAAAAACAACGCACTTCATGCGTAGTGGTGGCCAGATCAAGTTCGGGGGTGTTCTGGGTGCAGTGGTCTTGCGCATGCATGCAGCGTGCGGCAAACCGACAGCCAGGTTTGGGATTTACCAACGACGGAACACGCCCTTCAAGCGCGTACAAAGCCTGCCCACGTTGGGCTTGGCTGGGCAGCGACTTCACCAGTGCATGTGCATAGGGGTGGCGTGGTGCAGCAAAAAACTCAGCGGTGCTGGCTTTTTCAACCAGTTGGCCAGCGTACATCAGCCCCACTGTGTCGGCCATTTGTTTCACAATCGCCAGGTCGTGGGTAATCAGCAGCATGGCCATGCCCTGCTCGCGCTGCAGTGTTTTCAGCAAATCGAGTACCTGCGCTTGAATGGACACGTCCAGCGCAGTGGTGGGTTCATCGGCAATCAGCAAATCGGGCTTTACGCTCAGCGCCATGGCAATCATGACACGCTGCTTTTGCCCCCCCGACATTTCGAACGGATACTGCTGCAAGCGCTTTTTGGGTTCTGGAATACCGACCCGACCCAGCCACTCTTCAGCCTCACCTAAAGCCTGCGACTTGCTGGCACCAGTGTGCAAACAGATGATTTCAGTGAGCTGATCGCCCACCGTCATCACCGGGTTCAAGCTGGTGCCCGGTTCCTGAAAAATCATGGCAATCCGCTTGCCGCGCAAGGTGCGCATGGCGGTTTCACTGATACGCAACACATCGGTGTCAGCTTGACTGGCCTCGCTTAATTTCACCTGCCCTGCAACAATTGCGCCGCTGTCGGGTAACAGGCGAGCTATGCTGAGTGCGGTCATTGACTTGCCACAACCTGATTCACCCACCAGGGCGAAAGTTTGGCCTTTTTCAATGGCCAGTGAAATGTCGTCGAGCGCGTGCACCCAACCGGCCTCGCTGGCCAATCGGGTAGTCAGTCCATGGATGTCGAGCAAACTCATACGCTTACACCCTTACCAAAGATTGTTTCAACTGGCGCGCGCGCGGATCGAACGCATCGCGTACGGCGTCGGCAAACAGGTTGGCCGACAGCACCAACAACAGCATGAATACGAAGGCGGCCACCAAGCTCCACCACACAACAGGTTCCCGGCTTAGCTCCAGCCTTGCCGCATTGATCATGGTGCCGTAACTGAAGGTGCTGGGGTCTACGCCCACACCCACATAACTCAGCACTGCCTCGGCCAGTACCAGGCCAGAAAAATCCATCACCATGGCAATCAAAATCAGGTGCATCAAATTGGGCAACAAATGCGAGAACAGAATTTTCACGCTGGATACGCCACTGGCCCGGGCAGCAAGAATGTAATCTTGCTCGCGCATTTTCAACACTTCGCCGCGAATTAACCTGGCCAATCCAGTCCAGCTGGTGAGCCCCAAAATTGCACACAGGAAAAACAGGCGCAGGTCTGCTTTTTCGATTGATGATGCAAAGGCCTCTGGATTGGCATCCAGGGCCACCTGCAACATCAAGACCGTGGCGGCAATCAACAACACCGATGGAATTGAATTCAGCGTGGTGTAGATGTACTGAATAATGTCATCAACCCAACCGCGGAAATAACCCGCCGCCAACCCCATTGCAATGCCCACCGGCAGCGTAAGCAAGGTGGTCAGCAAACCAATCAGCATGGCGGTGCGCAGCCCTTTCAAGGCAATGTAAAACACGTCTACGCCCACTTTGTCGGTTCCCAGCACGTGGTAGGCCTCGGCCCATTTCCACACAACGCCACCCACAATACAAAGTACAAATAAAGTCCACACAACGGCTTGGTAGGCGCCACTGCCTGTAAACACGGTGATGCTGTTTTGATGATCCACAGGCACCATGGCCCGGCGGATCACCCACAACGCTGCCAGGAAAAATGCCCACAGCACGGCACCGCCCAAAGCGCCTTGGTAAGCGCGCTTGAGCAGATCTTGCACCTTCATGCTTTCATCGCTCAAATGCGCACCGCCAAACTGCAAACGGGCGTAATCACGCACCGGCTTGCCATCGACTTCCATGGTTTCCTTGCTCAGGGAGCGGGTGGCCAAAGGCGCTGAATAAGACTTTTCACGTTCATAGGCCAAAGGACCCAGGGCAACGTCGAGTACGGAAATGATCGGACTGGCATAACGGCTTTGCTGCTCGGCATTCAGGCGAAGGTGCACACTGTCGAGCAGGGTAATCACCACCGCCAACAACAACACCACCAAACTGGCACTGGCAATTTTCGATTGAAAAACCAAACCCCATGAGGCGCGGGACAGCGGGTTCTTGATCACGCTTCGGGCATAGGCCAACACGCCAAATACCAGCAGCCAGATCAACACATCGGTAAGCAATAAGGTAGGCATCATGTGGCTGGCGCTCCTTATGCCAAACGAACCCGAGGGTCCGCGATGGTGTAAGCAATGTCAGTCAAAATCAAACCCACCAAATAAAGCACCGAACCAATGAACACCATGGCACGCACAATTGCAAAATCTTGCGACTGAATGGCCTCGATGGTGTAGCTGCCCAAGCCCGGAATACCGAAGAAAGACTCAGAGATTAATGAACCCATGAACAGGAGTGGAATGACTGTGACCGAACCAGTCAGAATTGGAATTAGACCATTGCGCAATACATGGCGACCAAGCACCTGAACTTCAGACAAGCCCTTGGCACGCGCAGTGCGTACATAGTCTTTGTTGATTTCTTCCAGGAAAATGGTGCGATACCAGCGGGTGCCACCGCCCAAACCGCTGACTACACCGATGATGACCGGCAGTATCAAAAAGCGCCATGCATCAACGCCTGCGTCGTAACCGGAAATTGGCACCAGCGCCAGCGTTTTGGAAAACAGGTACTGCCCGCCAATGATGTAAAACAAACCTGAAATGGACATAGCCAACACGCACAACACCACGCCAGTTAAATCAAGGTAGGTGCCACGGAAAAAAGTCAGCAGCAGTGACAGCACAATGTTCAGGAACAAACCCAGCACAAACACGGGAACAGCCAAAGCCAGGCTTGGCCCTGCACGCTTTACGATTTCATTGGCGATGTTGCGACCATCGTCGGAACTGCCAAATTCACCCACGAACATGGGCACCGACTTTTGAAAGAAAATCGTTTCAGTGAGTTTGTCAGAGCCTGGCGCTTCGCTGTTGATCAGCAAAGGCAAATCGTATCCTTTTTCACGTTTCCATTGATCCACCGACTCTTGCGCAACCCGCTTGCCGCCAAGGGCCAAACGGGCCATGTCGTCGGGGCTGTTCACCTGAAAAAACAAAACGAAAGTGATCAGGTTCACACCCAACAATACCAACAAGCCGTACAGCACACGGCGTAGCAGATAATTGCCCATCAGCGCTTGCCCCCTGTGCTGCTTGCCACGGTGGCGGCCAAATCTTCGCGAATACCCATGGCCTGCTCACGGCGCTTCCAGGCGGCCCAAGCGGGCCATATGAACAGGGCCAGTGCTAACAACAACACCGGGATTGGCCACCACTCTGGCTGGTTCCATTCCTTTCGGGCGGCATCGCGTTTGGCAGTGTCAATTGTTTTGTATTTGATGCTGTTGCGGGCCAGGTCGTTGGGTTTCACGTTGCCATACCATTCGTGAATCAAGCCAAACTGTTGGGGCACAAAGGCAAACAACCAAGGCACATCGTCTTGAACCAGGTCGGTCATCTGCGAAATGATCGCGGCACGCTCTTCGTTATTGGGCATGGTTTTCATGCGCTCAAACATGGCGTCGTACTGGGCATTCGAGTAATTGGAGGCATTCTCACCTGCAGTTTTGGCACGACTGTTGGGGCCATAAAGCAAGAATAAAAAGTTTTCCGGATCGGGGTAATCCGCATTCCACCCAAGGAAGAAAATTTGAGCATTGCCCTTGCGGATTTTTTCCTGAAAACGGTTCCAGTCGGTGGCACGAATATCCAATTGAATGTTCAGCTTGGCGAACTGCTTGCGGTACCAATCGAAGCGGGCTTTGTCGCCTGGGCCACCGCCTGTTGTATCGAGCGCCAAGGTTAAAGGTTGCCCTGTTTTCGGGTCTATTCCGTTCTCGTAACCCGCTTGTTTCAACAAGGCCAAAGCATCTTCAACCGGTTTACGCACTGGCTTGCCATCAACAATGTTGTACACCTGCGTGTTATAGCCTGCCTCACCTTCTTCGAAGCCAAACAAGCCAGGTGGCACTGGTCCGTGTGCGGGTACAGCTCGACCGTTGGTGAAAATTTGCGAGAACTCTTCCCAATCCATGGCAATTGCAATGGCTTGGCGAAGCAATTTGGCACGGCGCGCCTCTTCGGCGGAGCTGCCCGGCCCCACCACGGGATCCAGCCAATTGAAACCCAGATAAAACATGCTGGTGGACAATGATGTTTCCAGACGAATGCCCTTTTCCGCCATGTCCGGGGTTAAAGCTGCATCGCCATCGGCGCTGGCACGAATGGCCTGATCAAAGGTGTCTGCACTGACCCCAGAGGTGTCGTAATAGCCCTGCAGAAACTTGTTCCAGTAAGGAATGCCCTCTTTCTCGCGCGTGAACACCACTCGATCGATAAAGGGCATTGTTTTGCCGGCATCGGCCAACAGGCCTTTGGCCTTGTCGCCGGGCTCACCCTCTGATGGATACGGCTCACCGCGGTGGTTCGGGTTGCGCGACAACACCATGCGGGAATTCGGATCATTTTCAGTCAACATGTAAGCACCCGTGCCCACAGGCCACCAATCCAGCACCAGGTTGTTTTCTATAAAACCTTTTTGACTGTAGAACGCATCAGCTTCCCAGGGAATGGGTGCAAAAAAAGGCATGGCCAGCCAGTAAATAAACTGGGGGTATTTGCCGTTCACGCGAATTTCTAGTGTGTGGTCGTCCAGCGCTTTGGCACCAGGCAAATCAAATTCACGCAGATCAAGCCAGGGCAAGTCAGCTGTGGCAGGCGGAAAGGCACTGCCGGTTTCTTTCTGGATTTTCTCTTTCAGCGCTTTGTCGTGTTCTTGCAGGGTTTTTGACAAGTCCCCCAAGCCTTCCACGTAATCGCCCATGTGCCCCAGAATTGGAGACACGATTCGCGAGCTTGCAAGCCGCTTGATTTCATACACATAGTCGTGCGCCGTTAATTCGCGCGTGCCCTGCTGCTCAAACTGCAAGGGGCTGCTGTATTTGCGGGCCTCTTCGCCGAGCTGGTGGTACAAAAAATTGCCCTGGGCATCTTTCGCAAAAGCCGGGTGCGGTTGATATTGAATGCCAGGCTTTAATTGAATGGTATAAACGCTGGTCCTCACCGCGTTAAGCGGCGCGTCATCGGGCAATTCGTTGCCCGCCTCATCCAGGTAAACCGGTACAGGCATGGCAGCAGCAGCCAAGGGCTCTAGCTGATAGGGCCGTTTCAGGTAGTGGTACTGAAACAGCGGCTCGTAAATTTGGTAAGTGAATTCCGCTTCGTCGGAGGTGTAAGACTGCGCTGGATCCAGATGCTTGGGGCGTGCCGTGAAGGCGGTGTAAAGGGTGTTGAGCTTTTTGTCTTCCGCAGTTTCAACGTAAGGATTGTTGGGCGCCTTGCCACATGCAGCGAGCGACAGGCACAAAGCCACCGCCACTGCGAAACTGCCTGTAATGCGACCGAAAACTGCCAAAAAACCACCCTCGCACTGTTGTTTTTTTAGATGGCTTTATTTAACCACGCCAAACACGCTCCGGACCAGTGTCAGCGTGAATCCAGCCACCTTTTGCGCCCACACGGAAATAGAAACCTACGCCGCCTGCGCGGAAGCCCTCTACCAGTTCGCCCAGCACCCTGGGATGCAGGCCAGGCAAACGGAAATCAACCGCCTGACCTTTCAGATGCAGGGAATTGCGGGCAGCGGGCAAGCCTTTCTCGATTAAACGGGCATTTGTTTTTGGGCTTCTGTAACCCGAAGTAATTTCAACCGGTGCCACAAAGCCATAACGACGCACGAAAGCCTGTGCAGCCCACAGTGTGTCGATAATTTGCGTGTCCATGCGGAAAACTTGATTTGCCTGCACGTCTCGAAGCAAACCACAAATCTGTTCATAGGCGATTGGGTTAAGATGTCCGTCTTTCCAGTAGGTAATGTTCAAGCGCTCGCCCGATTGTGGGCGTACCATTTCAAGGGTGCGTGGTTGAAGCCAGAAAGTCAGATCTACCAAGCCTGGATCGAACAGATCGGGTGGTGGCACCAAGTCTGAACCAGCTGCCAATACTCCCCGATTCAAAAAGGTATCGACTGAGCCAATAACAGCCAAAGTACTTACTGCCTTGATGAATGAACGCCGGTCGAAATTGTGCATTGCCATAGCTTGTAGCCGAAACCTAAGAATTTACTTGAACTTATAATATGAGTTCTTTGAAAAAAAGTCACTAATCCATGTCAACAGATCACCAAAATCAAACAGTTCGCACCCGTTTTGCACCCAGCCCAACAGGCTATTTGCATTTGGGTGGCGCCAGAACCGCCTTGTACAGCTGGGCTTTTGCCCGCCACCACAAGGGACAGTTCATTCTTCGCGTAGAAGACACTGACGTAGAGCGATCCACCCCAGAAGCCGTTCAGGCCATTATGGATGGCATGGCTTGGTTGAATCTGGATTACGACGAAGGCCCGTTTTTTCAAATGCAACGCATGGACCGTTACCGGGCCATGATCGACAAACTGCTTGAAAAAGGCGATGCCTACCTTTGTTACTGTACGCAAGAAGAATTGAATCAAATGCGTGAAAAGCAACGGGAAAATGGTCAACGTATTCGATATGACGGCACATGGCGCCCAGAGGCCGGCAAGGTACTGCCCACGCCACCTGCAGATGTAAAACCCGTGGTGCGTTTCAAGAACCCGCTTAGCGGCGCGGTGACTTGGGACGACCTGGTGAAAGGCCCCATTTCGATCAACAACGAAGAAATGGACGACCTCATTATCGCCCGCCAGGACGGCACACCCACGTACAACTTCTGTGTGGTAGTGGATGACTGGGAGATGAAAATTACCCACGTGATTCGCGGTGATGACCACATCAACAACACGCCCCGCCAAATCAATATCCTGAAAGCGTTGGGCGGCGATCAACCCATTTATGGGCATATCCCGATGATTCTGGGACCCGACGGTGAAAAGCTGTCCAAACGCCACGGTGCGGTCAGCGTGGTGCAGTACCACGAAGAAGGCTTTTTGCCCGATGCCATGATCAACTATCTGGCCCGTTTGGGCTGGAGCCACGGTGACGATGAATTGTTTAGCCGCGAACAGCTTATTGAGTGGTTTGACTCCACCAACCTGTCGAAATCGGCCGCGCAGTTCGATCCGGAAAAGCTGAAGTGGGTTAATGCCCATTACATGAAGCAAGCGCAGCAGGAAGTATTGCTGTCGGATTTGCAAACCCGCCTTGAGAAAGAGGGTGTGAATGCGTTTGAAGGCCCCAAGCTGGCCGACGTGCTCGACGTGGTGCTGGAGCGAGCTTCCACTTTGGTGCAATTGCGCGATGAAGCCGCCCTGTTCTACAAGGTGCCAAGTGTAAATGTTGAAGAATTGAAACCCATGCTGGAAGAAGCTGGCGTGCGTGCAGCCTTGGCCGAATTCAATGAAGGCTTGAACAGTGTGGAATGGAATGTGGAAGCGCTGAGCGGTTTGGTTAAAACCACCATTAAAAACCATGGCCTGAAAATGCCAAAGCTTGCAATGCCTCTGCGCTTGATGTTGACTGGCATTACACAAACGCCTTCAATCGACAAGGTGATGAACCTGTTGGGCAAGCACACTGTACAAACTCGAATTGCGCAAGGACTGCAATCATGAGCAACAACAAACCGAAGGCCAACCCGGCAGACTGGGCCACTGCCACCAAGGCGATTCGTGCGGGCAGCCACCGCACAGAGTTTGGCGAGCACTCTGAAGCCATGTTTTTGACATCCAGCTTTGTGTTCGACAATGCAGCGCAAGCCGCAGCCCGCTTTGCCGGCACCGAAGAAGGCAATGTGTACGCGCGTTTTACGAACCCCAGCGTGCAAATGTTTGAGCAGCGCCTGGCTGTGCTTGAAGACATGGAGTATTGCCTGGCCACGTCCAGCGGCATGGCGGCAATTACAACAACCTGCATGGGCCTGTTGAATGCGGGTGACCACATTATTGCGTCCAAAGCCTTGTTTGGCGCCACAGTGCAGTTGTTTGTGAATATCCTCTCCCGCTTCGGGATCGAGACCACATTCGTTGACGGCACCAGTATGGAAGCTTGGGAAAAGGCGATCAAACCCAACACGAAGTTGTTCTACAGCGAAACGCCTTCGAACCCGCTGACCGAAATTCTGGACATGCGCGCACTGAGCGACCTGGCCAAGAAACATGGTATTTACAACGTGGTGGACAACTGCTTCTGCACCCCTGCTTTGCAAAAACCAGTCGACTTTGGCACGGAAATCATCATTCACTCCGCCACCAAATACCTGGATGGCCAGGGCCGAGTGTTGGGCGGTGCCATTTGCGGCCCGAAAGACTTGCTGAAAGACAAAATTTTGCCCGTGCTGCGCACGGCAGGCCCCACTTTGTCTGCTTTCAACGCCTGGGTGTTGTTCAAAGGCCTTGAAACGCTAAACATTCGCATGCTGGCGCAGTCTGCTGCGGCGCTTGAAATTGCAGGCTGGCTGGAAGCGCACCCCGCTGTCAGCAAGGTGTACTACCCCGGCCTGGGAAGCCACCCGCAACATGCGCTGGCCATGAAACAGCAAAAAACCGGTGGTGCTATTGTGTCGTTTGAGGTGAAGGCAAGCAACGAGGACGATGCCCGTGCCAAGGCCTGGCATGTCATTGACAGCAGCCAGTTGATGTCAATTACTGCGAACCTGGGTGACACGCGAACAACCATTACCCATCCGGGCACCACCACGCACGGAAGGCTTAGCCCTGAAGCGCGTGAAGCCGCGGGTATCAAGCAAGGTTTGATTCGTTTGGCGATTGGCCTGGAAGATGTGGCTGACTTGAAGAAAGATTTGCTACGCGGCTTGGGTGGGTAATTAAGCCAAGCGCTCAACAAAAAAGCCGCTGATTTAAACCAGCGGCTTTTTTTAATAAATCAACACCACAAAATCAAACACGCATTTGGTCTTCAGTCATGCCTTTCGCCATGGCTTCTTTCATCCAGTTTGGGCGTTTGCCGCGACCCGACCAAGTGAGTGAAGCGTCTTGGGGATGGCGGAAACGCACAGGCGCTGGGCCCAATTCGCGTTTGCCTTTGGGCTTGGATCCGCCCAACTCAGCAAAAAGCTCTTCAAGCTTCAACCCTTTCGACGCTGCCAATTTCTTGACTTCTTCAATGGCTTGCAGTTTAGAGCTGCGGTCATTCAATTCTTTTTCAATGTCTGACTTCAACTGCTGAAGCTCAGAAGCACTTAAAGCGGATAGATTTAGTTTTTTCATTTTTTCTTTTTAAAAAAGTTTATTAACAAGCCCGATTGTAATTAAATTTATTGTTAATCACAAACGTGAAATTAAATTGATTACTTAATGAGGTCAAGTGCAAATTTAAAATGCTCATTTTCTGCACTTTCCAGCCATTCAAATACGACCATTTCTGTGGTCACCAATTCTGCGCCATTACCGGCCAAACGATCAAAGGCTGCATCACGATTTCTATCGGTTCTCGAGCCACACGCATCGGTGACTACCCAAACTTCCATTTCTTCATTCAGTAAATCGAGCGCTGTTTGAAGCAGGCACACGTGGGCTTCAACACCGGCAACTACAATACTGGGACGCTCTGATTCCTGATTATTTTTCTGCAAATGCTTGGGTAAACTGCGTGCATTGCCAGCAGGTGCTTTGCTGGTCAACAAATCAATCAAACCTTCAGGGCAGGCGCTGAAATGAGTTTTACGCATGGTGGCTTTGCACAGTGCACCAAGAGCAGGCACAAAAGGGCCTATTTTGTCGGGCATATGCTCGGTACCAAATACAGGCACGCGCAGCTTTTTGGCCAGCGTGGCCAATATCAAGGCGTTTTTGTAAACATCGTCAGCCTGGTGTATGGCTGGCATCAGTTTTTCTTGATAATCAATTAAAACGAGTTGACTGGATTCGTGGTTCAATAACATTCGATGTGAAAAACCAAAGTGCAAAATAAGAGCATACAAGGTAATTCATGTCAAAAACACCAACCATGGAACAACTCAATCATTGAATCAGCCTTGTTTACTTTCCGTAATCTGCTGACAATATTTTTCAAGCTCTTCCGGCAAATGGCTGGGACAAACTCCACAAAGACGATTGCCTGGAACTGCATAATCAATAAACTTGGGATAAGGCAAATTCAGATTGCCCATGATTTCGATAAACTCTTCGAGCGTTTTTTGATCACCCAAGCGAGGATTTCGATTTTTCTCTTGTCCAATCGAAGAAACCCGTCGATTTTGATAATCATGCCCAGGATAGACCAAAGTATCTTCAGGCAAGCAAAATAGTTTCTCTTTCACGCTTTTGTACAAAGTGGGTGCATCACCATTCTGAAAATCAGTTCGCCCACAACCATCAATCAACAAGGCATCCCCGGTGAAGACGCGTTCTCCCAAGCGATAAGAGAAGTGGCCATCGGTATGACCAGGGGTGTGCAACGGTTCAATTTGCACGCTGCCCACCACAAATGGCTGCCCCTCTTCGATCGCATGGTCGGTGCAAGGCAAACGATCAAAAGCAGGCGCAGCAATTTTACTGCCCACCTTGCTTTTCAGTTCAAGCGCGGCAGTAATGTGATCAGCGTGAATGTGCGTATCCAGGGTGTAGGCCAGTTTTAAACCGAGTTCACTCAACACGGCGAGGTCTCGTTCCATCACAGACACTACCGGATCAATCAACACGGCCTGCCCGGTTTGTTCGCAACCCACCAAATAGGTGTAGGTGCTGGATACGGGCTCAAAAAGCTGTTTGAAAATCATCTTTTAACCTCAATGCTCTATATATGCGCAACTACGCATATAATAGACACATCTTTCTTTTTTGTCGCCTGCAATACTGTATCCGGGCACACACTGTCAAAATGTACGACATTCAACACATCCCCAGACAACTTTTGAAACAGGCATTCGCATGATTGGTACCTTGGCTTTGGGGCTTTTGGTGGGCTTGGTCATGGCGCTGACTGGCGCTGGTGGAGGAGTGCTGGCGGTACCTTTGCTGGTTTTCACCACCGGGCTGCCCGTGCAAGAAGTGTCTGCAATCGGCTTGCTGGCAGTGGGCCTGGCAGCCACACTCGGCGCTTTTTTGGGTTTGCGGGCAGGCGAGGTGCGTTACAAGGCGGCTGGCCTTATGGGGTTTGTTGGCTTGCTGCTATCGCCAGTTGGTTTTTGGGTGGCCCAGCAAGTAGACACCAAGGCACTGGGGCTGGCCTTCTCAGTGGTTCTGCTGTGGGTTGCTTTCAATGCATTTCGGGGGGCCGCCAATTCGGAAATGAATGTGATTGATGCACCACCCGATTCCGAAAAAAGTAAATGCCCTTGCATTCGAAGTCCGGAAACCGGTCGCTTCATCTGGACCTGGCCATGTGCACGGGCACTTGTTTTCTCGGGTGCCGTGGCAGGTTTTCTATCGGGTTTATTGGGTGTGGGTGGCGGATTTGTGTTGGTGCCCGCCTTGCAACGCTTCACCAATTTAAGCGTTCAATCAGTCACGGTGACCTCTTTGGCAGTGATAGCGATTGTTTCAACTTTCGGGGTATTGAACAGCGTTGGCGCTGGTGTCTTCAACTATGAAATAGGTATTACCTTTGCAGCCGCTGCGCTGTGTGGCATGTTGTTTGGCCGCTTGGTTTCAAACAAAATGCCAAGTACCCAGTTGAAAAAAGCATTTGGTGCAATGTGCGTCGTGGTCGCAATTCTGATGGTGATCAAGAATATTTAAGCCTGTCAAAATCCAGGCGTAATTCCGAAACCCAAGGTGAATGCCCTGGCATTTTGAAAGGTGCCGTAGTCACTGCCATAGCTGGCATCGATCTGCAAAAAATCAGGAATGAGAGTGTAGCGCGCACCGATCCGCCAACTCAAAGCGTCTTCGACACCTGAATAAGTTTCAACCGAAAACCCGATTCGCTCGTTGAGTGAATAATCGAGCGCCGCGGCCTTGAAAACACTGTTGTCGCTTTGAATTTGATCACTGTATTGCAAATAGCCAAGATTCAGGTGAAGCAGTAAATCCTCGCCCCTCAAAGGCACAGATGCAATCGTGGTCAGCAGTGTTTCTTGTGAAGACTCATCGGTAGACTTCAGGCGCCCCCACTCTCTGCTGGCCGCCAGGCCGAACCCAGGAGAGTCGCTCGTAAAGTCTTGAAAAATATGTTTGTAACCAAGCGAGGATAGGAGTTGATCTTCCTGATTTCCATGAACCCTACCCAGCCCAAGACTAAACTCGCCCTGGCCCAACAAGTTACAACCACCATTGAAATTATGTCGTCGCAGTTCTCGCGATGATTCGGTCCAAAAATCAAGCTGACAGGTTCTGAATTCTGCAGCCGACGCATCGTCAGTTTCAATGGGGCGGCCAGCTTGTGCCGATTGAATATTGGCCAACATCAACAAGGCACAGGCGGCGAATCGCATCAAAAAAAGTTTCCTGAAAGAAGTTCAGGCACCCGCAATGGCTTCCTCTTCGATGCCGGCTGATGCCTGTGTTAAAGCGTCCTGATCAATATTGAAATCCATCAGGCGTTCTACATTTAAAAGTAGCACAAACTCCTCGCCTACTCGCCCAACGCCCTTCAGAAAATCGGTATTCACACCAGCACCAAACTGGGGTGGCGGGTTCACGGAGTCGCTGGACACATCAACCACGGCGTTGACTGCATCTACCATGAAGCCGATTACCTGCGACTCATCCTGTACGCTTGATTCAAGTATCACAATGCAGGTACGGCGATTCACTGAAGTTTTGCCTTGACCGAATCGCGCCGATAAATCAATGACCGGTACCACTGCGCCGCGCAGATTGATCACACCGCTGATACAAGCCTGCATCATGGGTACCAATGTGATATTGCCGTGTTCGATAATTTCTTTGACGCGCAAAATTTCTACGCCCAGTTTTTGTTGATTCACTTGAAAGGTTAGGTACTGCTTGATTTCTGCGTTCATTTCCATTCCTTTAGATTCAGTTTTTTCCCATGAAACTGCGAGTGATGGACTGCCCCACTTCACTGATCAGTTTTGGGATATCCACAATCAAAGCCACTTCACCGTTGCCCATAATGGTGCCGCCGCTGACAGCTGGGTTGCCTTCAAACAAACCACCCAAGGGTTTGATGACGGTTTGAGATTCACCGAGCAAACGATCAGCCACAATGCCAACCTTCAGCCCGCCATGGCTTACCACGATGATGTTTTCGCGCTTGGGCTTGTCACTTGTTTCACCAAACACTTTACGCAGACGAATGCAAGGCAAGTATTCGCCTCGCAAGTCGTAACTTAAGTCCACTGCATCGCTGCCGCCGCCCTGGCCTGTCAGTTCTACACATTCGCGCACGTAGGCCAGTGGAATGACATACACGCTATTTCCAACGGCAATTTGAAAGCCATCAATAATTGCAAGCGTAAGGGGCAAGCGAATTTCAAATGTAGTGCCCACACCCTCTTTGGAGCGAACATTCACGGTGCCGCGAAGTGCTTCGATGTTTCGCTTGACCACATCCATACCTACACCACGTCCCGAGATGTCAGTGACCGCTGCCGCCGTTGAAAAACCTGGAGCGAAAATCAGCATATTGATGTCCGACTCACTCAAGGACTGTGTAGCCGACACAATGCCTTTCTCAATGGCCTTGGTCCGAATCTTTTCATGTACCAAACCCCGACCGTTGTCGCTGACTTCAATCACAATATGACCACCATCGTGATAGGCATTCAGTGTAAGTTTGGCTTTGTCTTGTTTGCCAGCGCCCAGACGTTCATCGGGTGTTTCAAGCCCGTGGTCCATGGCATTGCGAACCAAATGCATCAGCGGGTCGCTGATTTTCTCGACCACCGACTTGTCCAGTTCGGTTTCCTCACCCTGAATGATCAAGTCGACCTCCTTGCCCAAGGATTGTGCTGTGTCACGCACCACACGTTGAAAACGCTGAAAACATTCACCGATTTCAACCATGCGTAAACCCAGAGCACCATCACGAATTTCTTCGATGAGGGCACCTACTGCACAGGTGGCTTCCAACAGGGCAAAGCTTTGAGACTTTCGCGCTTGCTCAACGGTACCCGCGTTGGCAATTACCAGCTCACCAACCAAATTGATCAGCGCGTCCAGTTTGTCGGACTGCACTCGAATGGTGGAAGTGGCTGCTTTGACTGGCGCTTTTCTGGCCGCAGTTTTCAACTCGCGTACTTGCTCTGAGACCGTGTTCTTCTCTTCGGTCACAGGAACAGCCACGGCAGCAGAAGTCACAGACACCTTGCACTCTTCGGGCAAGAACTCAAAGGCATCAAGAATTTCTGCTTCCGATTGCTCTGTTTCATAAATTGCTTTGAACCCTAGAAAACAAGATTCAGGATCAAACTCGCCTAGTTTTGGAATGTGTTGTAACTGAGGCTCCATCGACTTGAACTTTCCTGACTTTGCCAGATAGTTGAAAATCGAATAAGGATCAAAACCATCGCGAAATGTGTCCACGCCCAGTTCAACCTGTATCAGCCACTGGCTTGTACCAGTTGACACGGCGTCCGCTGGCTCATCCAGCAAATAGGCCTTCAACTGCCCAGTCAGCCCGGCTTGCTCAGCCACACACTGTTGATCGAGATCAGCTGCATCAACACCACGCTCCAAACTTTCAACCAGGGTGTGAACCTGATCGCAGCAAGCCAGCACCAGATTACCCAACGCAGAATCAAATTGAAGTTCCTGATTTCGAACGCGATCCAACACGGTTTCAAGATCGTGAACAAAGTGAGTAATGTTTGCAAAACCGAACACCCCCGCACTGCCCTTGATGGTGTGGATGGCGCGGAAAGCTGCATTCAGCAATTCCAGGTCTTCGGGATTTTTTTCCAGTTGAAGAATCAGATTTTCCACATCGGCCAACAACTGGTAAGCCTCAGCGAAAAACACACTCTTGATGGAGTCCAGATCAATATCAGTGCTCATCAGAACCTCGCTTGCCAGGTACCAACAATTCACTCAAACCGAGTCGCTCTGCCTTGGCCAGAAACTCGGGTGTAACCCCAGTCCAGTCGACCCTGTTTTGAAACATCGGATCGAGTCGAATGGCTGCAAGCAGTTGAAGACCTGCGGTGTCAATGTCGTCGCATGCAGAAAGATCCAACAGCAAGTTTTCTGAAGTTTCCAGTGCAACTGAAATTTGGTTCAGGTTGTTGCTGGCCTGCGCAATCGTCAAGGCATTGAAGCGCAACACCTGCGCTTGCCCGGTGATAGTATGTTCCATGGTTCACCCTCCTGTGGCGCAGCAGTTAAGCCACCAGCTTGTTGACAGCGGCCAGCATTTGCTCGGGCTTGAATGGTTTGACCATCCAGGCTTTCAAACCTGCCGCCTGACCCTGCGCTTTCAATGTGTCGTCGGTTTCAGTGGTCAACATGATGATGGGTACAAACTTGTAATCGGGCATCTTTTTAACCTCCCTTACAAAGCTCAAACCATCCATATTTGGCATGTTCAAGTCGCTCACGATCAAATGTACTTTGCGCCCGTCCAGCTTGGTCAATGCGTCTTTGCCGTCGCAACCTTCTATCACTTCAAAACCCTGAGACTTCAAAGTCATGCCCACCACTTGACGCAGTGAGGTGGAATCGTCAACTACCAATACTGTTTTACTCATGCTCAATTCTCCTGATTCAGAAAAAGGTCAGCTCATCGCTGCCTGCTTTTCCGGACTTCGCGGCTTTGTTCTCTGTAGCGCCACTGCCGTGGTTCTGACGCTCTTCAGCCATGGTGTATCCACTCTCCAGGGTGTGCATCAATTCGCCCACCGAGATCGCCTCCAGCCCGGTTGTGCATTGCTCACCAAACTGTTTCAAACTGTGATCCACATGGCCGATGATCTGGCTGACACGGTCCTGAAACTGAAAATGAACAATGGCAGCACTGAGTTCATTGCTGACATAACCGGTGTTTTTCACAATGCCATCGCTGGCACTTTGCAAGGGGCGTGTCACCGCCTCAAACTGCTGAATCACCTGTTTGAAGGTATGGTCTGAATCAGATAGCAAGTCCTGATCAGAGGCTTCCATGCGAATGGCGCCTTCACTGGCTTTTCTCGCGGCAATTGCAATTTGCTGAATACGGGTACGGATTTGCTGCCCGGTTTGTGCAGACTGATTTGAAAGTTTCCGGACCTCATCGGCTACCACCGAAAAACCGCGTCCCTCTTCACCGGCACGCGCAGCTTCAATAGCAGCGTTCAGGGCCAACAAATTGGTTTTGGCAGCAAGATCCTCCACTGCTGAAGCCATTTTGCTGAGCTCTTCGGTTGAAGCGATAAAACCTTTCACTTCTTCCATCAACTCGGCTTTCTCCAGAAAGGCCCGGCGAATCTTGTGCTGCATGGCCTCGAGGCTTGACTGGGACTGGTTGATCAAACTTTGATCTGACCCGCCCGCTTGACCAATAATGCCAGCGGCCTCTGTGGCCAGGCTCATGGTTTCGTTCAAGCGCTCATGGATGGATGAAAAAGCCGAGGTCAGTTTCACAACGCCTTGTTCCATTTGCCCATTTGCAGTGTTTAACTGCGAGCACAAAGTGGGTGCCCATCGCTCAGCCAAATCCTTGAGGTTCAAGTGACTTGTTTCAATCAAGGTTTCTGCCTTCGCATGCTCAGTAGCCAAGGCGGAAAGCCTTTCTTCAGTACACTGTGCACCACCCGCCTTGCCACGACCTGTAAACCATTTTTTCATGAATTTCATGACCGACTCCAGTACGCGAATGCAGATTAGAATTCACCAAATTCATCATCGGTTTTCGCGACTGCATTGCCTTGCTTTACTTTCCCACGCGCTGGTTTGCTCATGCGGCTCATTTGCTGGCTGCTGGTCTTGAAAAAAGCCACCAGGTTCTGCAGTTGGGCTGCGTGGTCATTCATTTCCTCGGCGGTGGCCGCCAATTCTTCGCTTGCACTGGCGTTTTGCTGGGTGATCTGACTGAGCTGAGTCATTGACAAACTGATTTGCTGACCCGCTGATTTTTGCTCGTCACTGGCTGCGGTAATTTCCTGTACCAAATCACTGGTGCGCTTGATATCGGGCACAATCTTGTTTAACAAAGTGCCAGCTTTCTCGGCCACATCCACACTGGACTCTGCCAGTTTGCCAATTTCCTGCGCCGCTTCCTGACTGCGCTCAGCCAGTTTCCGAACCTCAGTGGCCACGACCGCAAACCCTTTGCCATGCTCGCCTGCACGGGCTGCCTCAATGGCTGCATTCAATGCCAACAAGTTGGTTTGATAGGCGATGTCATCAATAATCATGACTTTGTCAGCAATGCTTCGCATGGCTTCTACAGTGCTTGCAACCGCCTTGCCACCCTCTTCTGCATCGCGAGCAGCCTTGGTTGAAATGTCCGATGTAACGCGTGAATTGTCCGAGTTCTGGGTGATGGATGAACTGATTTGTTCAATCGACGCAGTGGTCTCTTCAACGCTGGCAGCCTGCTCACTTGTTGCATTCGACAGGTTGCCGGAAGTTGCACTGACCTGCTCGCTGGCCGTGGCCAGGCTGTCACAACTGGCACGTACTTCGGTTACAACACCAGCCAGTCGTTCAGTCATCTTTTTCATGTCGTACAGCAAACTGGTGGTGTCACCTTTGGCCAGTTGAATATCGACGGTCATGTCGCCATCAGCAATTCGTTTCACCAAATCACCTGCATAGGAAGGCTCTCCACCGATCTGTCGCATCACACTTCGGGTAATCAAGAAGCCCAAGGCAATGCCTGCTGCAAAAGCAAACAGCACAAACACCGTCAATGTCCACTTGGATGATTCATACAAACTTTCAATAAAACCGACAGTCTTCAAGGCATTTTCTTCCTTGTTGGCAGTCAATTGCTCAAACAGTGCATCCGTTTCCTTTGCATGCTGGCCTTGTACTTTCCAAGTGGCCAAAAACTCGGCTGGCAATACCATGTATGGCTCTTTCTCTGCTGCGTCTGCCAAAGCACGGGTCGCACTTAACCAGTTTTTGTGTTTTTCGCGAACCTGTTTGATCAATTCACGCCCCTCAGGAGAAATGAAAAGCGGATCCGCTTTTTCAATGACCTCTTCCAGCTTGGTAAAGCGTCCTTCGAGACCCGCACGGGCCTTTTTGCGAGCTTCTTCATCTTTGGCAATCAGAATGGTTCGCCAATCCCGCGCGGCCGCGGCGCGATGAATACCCGCGTCTTTGATGTAAGAAAGGCCCATCAACTCACGATCATAAATTGCGCGTGACGCGTCATTGATCTGGTTCATGTTATACAAACCGAGACCGCCAACCGCGGCCGTAAGAATGGAGGTGACCACAAAGGCGGTCAGTAGTAATTTTTTCAGCGTCAATTTCATTTGAGTTCCCACAAATAGAAGTGTTCTTTGCAATGGCTTGGCGGTGACGAATCGCCCATTGAATGAATGGGTCGTTCGTACTTCAGGAAGGCTTTCTTTGTCTATTTAGGTGATCTAGAAACCGATGAGGAACTGCTTGTCATTCAGGAATCAAACTGCTTGATCAAGGCAAGAATTGCTGGGTCAACCCGATGGGTTAATCCAAAGCCATGACTTATTGTCGGTAAGAAAGGACGAAAAATAGTGTCTGAAAAAAGGGGATCCCCCCTACTTGCGGGGGAGTACGGGCATAAAAAAACCCGCCAGAAGGCGGGTTCTTTTTCAGCCGGTTCTGCTCAAAGCGAACGGGCAATGATCTCTTTCATGATCTCGCTTGAACCACCATAAATACGCTGCACCCGGGCATCTGCATACATTTGTGCAATCGGGTACTCCATCATGTAACCGTAACCGCCAAAGAACTGTAGGCATTCATCAATCACCTTGCATTCCAGCTCGCTCAAATGCAATTTGGCAATCGATGCAGTCGCCGCATCCAGCTTACCAGCCACCAGTTTCTCAATCGAATTGTCAATGAAAGCTCGAGCCACCACCGCTTGAGACTTCAGTTCGGCCATTTTGAAACGCGTGTTCTGGAACTCGAAAATCGATTTACCAAAAGCCTTGCGTTCTTTCGTGTATTCCAGGGTAATTTCAATGGCCATCTCAATGGCAGCCATCGCACCCACGCCCAGCATCAAACGCTCGTAGGGCAATTCAACCATCAGCTGCATGAAGCCCATGCCTTCGGCACCCAACACATTCTGGGTTGGAATGCGCACATTGTCGAAGAACAATTCACAGGTGTCTTGCCCTTTCTGCCCAAGCTTCTCCAGAATACGGCCTACCTTAAAACCCTCTGCTTTCTTGGTTTCAAGCAACAACAACGTGGTACCTTTCGCACCGGCGGAAGGGTCGGTTTTGGTGACCAGAATAATTACATCGGCCAGGTAACCGTTGGAGATAAAAATCTTCGAACCATTCACCACGTAGTGATTGCCGTCTTTCACGGCACTGGTACGAATACCCTGCAGGTCTGAACCGGCACCGGGCTCACTCATGGCTATCGCACCAATCATTTCACCGCTTGCCATTTTGGGCAGGAAGTATTGTTTCTGTTCTTCCGTACCGTGATTCAAAATGTACTGGGCTGCAATGGCGTGTACATGCACACCGAATGAACGATCGCCACTGTAGGCCAGTTCCTCAAACAACACAGCCATGTGCGTGAAATCACCGCCTGCACCACCATATTCTTCAGGAATATCCGCCGACAACAAGCCCATTTCGCCGGCCTTGTTCCACAATTCACGGTCCACATGCTGCTGCTTGGCCCACTTGTGTTGGTTGGGCTTGATCTCGGTTTCTACAAAACGGCGAACGTTGGAACGGTAAAGTTCGAGGTCGGAATTCATCCAGCTGGGCTTGGGGTATCTCATTTGTCTCTTCACACTCTCAAAGTTATAGGTCACATGACCGAATGTCGTGAAATGATTATAGGTCACATGACCTATTTGTCAACAATCAAGCCCACGTTTGAAGCAAAATTTGAGTTAAAGTACGCCCATGAACACACACGCCACCACAGACAAAGGTCAAATTCGTTCGCAGGAAATTCTTAGCACCGCCCAAGCTGTATTGGCCGCCGAGGGTTATGCGGGGCTGAGCATGCGCGGCGTGGCCACGCAATTGGGCATCTCGCTAAGTACGGTGCAGCATTACTACACCAACAAGGAAGCACTGATTGAAGCCTTGCTGACCTATGTGATGGACAACTACCAGGCTGCGGTTGAGCAAGTAATGAACGCAATGAGTGACAAAAGCCAGCTTGAGCGTTTTAAAACCATTATTGACTTGATTCTGATTGAAATTCGCCGGCCTGAAACCTTTGGTGTGCTGGCAGAAATCTATGCCTTGTCAAACCGTTTGCCATTCGCAGCACGTTTGGTCGAGGCGGTGTACGCCCGGGAAAGAAAAGAAATCTTCAAACTGATCTACGGCTTGGAGCCAAAGATCAGCAAAGCGGAATACAAGTTGAGAGCTGCCATGATTGTGGTGCAAATTCACGGCTTGGTTTCACAACTGGCTCAAGACAACGACCCAAGCCTTAGCCGAAAGCAACTGGAACAAGCTGCCAGGCAAAGCTTTTTGATGTTGGCTACGAAGGCCTGACCGGCCTTGCAGCCAATCTTCAGGCGTAAACGTTCAGGCGGGTACCCAAGTTGCCACTGGTGGCCAATGCTGGGGGCTGGGGAATGGACTGAATAAGCTGCGCCACGGAAGACTCTGCGATGTCCATGGTTTTCTTGAACACCGCAATTTGGCCTTGTTGAATCGACTGTGCTTGCTGCATTTGTACCGTGGCATTCACCATGGCTGCTGGGGAAACATCCATTTATTCTCTCCGTATCTGTAATTCTGATAACGGCAGTTTGCGCTGAAACTTGAGTGTTTGATGGGTGCAGGATTTCAGTGCCCTTTTTTGGCACGGTCCAGTATTTGAACCACCAGTTCGCTGCGTATTTGCTCACCCCGTTCCACATTCTGGGTATGCAACAAAACATTTTCTTCAATCAGTTTTGCCATAGAGCTCAGCAATACATAGATAAGGTCTTCTGCCTTGAACATGGCGGCATTTTGAAGAATATTCAACGCGCCCAGACAACAAGAATGGCGCAGCGCCATTTCATCCACGGCCAGGTCCCCGTAATCAAGTGGGTCCTCCTTGGCAACTTCATTGACCAACATCACAAGGGTGTTCAAATCAATTTCTACTTGATGCGTTGTTGCCATGGTGTTTCTCCGTGGTGAGCACACCTTCGTTCTACCATAGCGCTGTACAGAAAACCAGCACAAAATGGGTGGGATACCAACCTTAAACTGGGCCATTAAATAATTACAAATATTTGCATTTATGATTTAATTAAGTAATTATTAAAACATAAGCCAAAAATTACAGGGATGAACGCCATGAAAACCGCCAAAGAACTGCAAGCCAGCCCAATCGTGGGCGAAACCCACCAAGTACAGAATGTGGCCAGCGAATTGCACAGCTACAACCTGTTCACCACCGATGCGGCGCTGCTTGAAGGCGTGAAGCGCGAAGGTGGTGCCTGGGGAATTCCAGAAATCGCGGCCTTTGGCGACAAATGTGGCAAACCCGAGTACCTTGAGTTGGGTTTTCTGGCGAATAAATACCCCCCTGAACTGGACACACACGACAGGTTCGGCAACCGGGTCGATTCCGTGCGCTATCACGGTGCTTACCATGAATTGATGAAATCGGCCTTGGAAGAAGGCCTGCACAGCCAGCCATGGACGAACCCACGCGAGGGTGCGCATGTGGTGCGCGGCGCCAAGGCATTCATGCAAAGCCAGGTGGAGGCCGGCCATGGGTGCCCCGTCACCATGACCTTTGCCTCCATTCCAAGTTTCCGCCTGCAACCTGAAGTGGCTGCCATTTTCGAGTCAAAAATACTGCATCGCGGCTACGATCCCCGCAACCTGCCCGTCGATGAAAAACTGTCTATTACTGTGGGCATGGGTATGACCGAAAAACAGGGGGGCTCGGATGTGCGGGCCAACAGCACAGTGGCAACACCAGTGAACCAGCCCGGTGCCGGGCAAATGTATTCCCTGGTGGGCCACAAGTGGTTTTTGTCGGCACCCATGTGCGATGTGTTTTTGATTCTGGCGCAAACTACTGCAGGGGTATCGTGCTTTGCAGTGCCACGCTGGTTGCCCGATGGCACCAAGAATGCATTGAACGTGATTCGCCTGAAAGACAAAATGGGCAACAAATCCAATGCCTCCAGCGAAGTGGAGTTTCGCGGTGCCCAGGGCTGGCTGATTGGCGATGAGGGGCGCGGCGTACCCACAATTATTGAAATGGTCAGCCTGACCCGCTTTGACTGCATGGGTGCATCGGCAGGCCTGATGCGCGCTGGCTTGGCCAACGCCATTCACCACTGCAAACAGCGCGCGGCATTTGGTGCCAAGCTGATTGATCAACCGCTGATGCAAAACGTACTGGCGGATTTACAGCTGGAGTACGAAGGTGCCATGGCTTTTTCAATGCGCATGGCCCGCGCACTTGATTTGAAAGACAGCGACGAACACGAAGCACACCTGGCGCGGCTGGCCACCGCCGTGGGCAAGTACTGGATTTGCAAACGCGCGCCGCAACACAGCTACGAAATCATGGAGTGCATTGGTGGCAGTGGCGTGATGGAAAATTCGATTTATCCACGTCTGTTCCGCGAAAGCGTGATCAATCCGATTTGGGAAGGCAGCGGGAATGTGCAATGCCTTGATGTGCTTCGCGCCATTGGAAAAACACCAGCCGTGCTCATGGCCTTCAATGCCGAACTGAATAAGGCGCGTGGCGGCAATTCAATTTTGGACCAATACCTGGACAGATTGAACGACCAATTCATGCAATTGAACCCTGCTGACATGCACGGCCTGCAATACAGCGCCCGAACCATGGTGGATCAAATGGCGTTGGCTTTTGAGGCATCGCTGCTGGTGCGCCATGCGCCCGATGCGGTCAGCGAGGCATTTTGTGCAAGCCGCCTGGCAGCACAGGGCCACCACAACTACGGTGCATTACCCAAAGGCTTGAATGTGAAGTCAATTATCGAGCGGGCCGACCCAGGCGTGGTGAAAGCGTAATTCCATTGAGCGGGTATTGCCACACCCCGCGCCTTGACCGACAGACTGTGCACCATGTCGTGAAAAGGCTTTCGCATGCGGGGAGTGGGCCAATACAATTGCCCAGCCAACGCGGGTTGCTGATCCAATACTGCTTCAATAGCGGGTATACAGTCGTTCCATACCAAGGCGTGGGGCCATAAGGTAAAAGCCCATTCAATGCTTTCCTGCTCGGCCAGCACCGAACTAAACGCCTCACAAGGCTTGCTGTGCAGTTGCACAACCTCGCCGTTCTCCATGCACACCGCTGCCATGCAGTAACGCCCCTGTCCGGCGCCCGAGGCATCCACCAGCACATGCCTTCCTGTGCCGAACACGGCTGTCGTTCGATTTTCCACGGCCACACGAAACACCATGAACGCTACATCCATTAAAAAAGCCAATCTGTTGATAAAAATGAGGGTGTTTACCCTGAGGGTGACCGCCCACAATTGTCGCTAAAATGCCCAAGTTCGAGAACCTCCACAACACAACATGAACGCCGTACCCCAAGCCCAACCCGGAAAACTATTCCAGCTGGTCTTTGCTCTCATTATGGGATTTCTCATGGTGGGCATTGTCACCTTCGTTACTACTGCCAGCAATTTTGGTTTCGGCAGTAATTTTCTGGCCACCTGGGGCAAAACCTATGTCATCGGGTATGTGGCTGCCGTACCTGCCATTTACATGTTGGCCCCCATTGCCAGACGACTTACAGTCCAATTGCTGAACTAATGCACTGAACCGGCATTCCCCCTTTTCTCTGGTTTTGAACAGACCGGCCCCGAGCTTATCCTTGTGGTGAACAACACCCAAGTAACAGGCTCAGGAGCCAGCACGTGACGGAATTCAAGCGCACTCAGGAAATGCACCAGTATTATCGCGACATTCTGGTGAAAACCTACTTTTTTGATGAATTTGGAAAAATACCCAAGGACAAGTTGATCGCCCTGATCGACTCCAGTGCCTGCGACCCCATATTCTGCGCTGAAGCGCTACACAACTTTCAGTCTGGGTTACCCGCTGCAAAAGACTTGGCACTCAAACAAATGGTCATGCTGATTGCGCAATCTCATTTGTCGATGGATAAACATCGCAATGGCATTCAAAGCCCGCTGCCTGCAGCCTACAAAAAAGGGATTCGCGACGGGCTGATGCGCGTGCTGCAAAAAGTGCCCAGCGTGAAATACCTGATCAATGCCATTCAGATTTTGTATCGCATTGGTGAAATTGACGAGGCCATGGCCTTGGTTCGCAAAAATGAAAAAGTAGTCGACACCTCACCACACCTGCAACAAATTGTGGCCATGGTTTACACCATGGAAGAACGCTATGAAGACGCGTTGCCCTACCTGTTAAAGCTTGTTGATTCGGGTGCGCATCAAAGCAACTCACTGATCAAGCTGATGAGTATGGCTTGCATGTACAAGCTGGGGGCACTGCCCGATGAACCAGTTGATTTCGCAAGCCTTGCCAATGCACCGGAAACCCTCAATTCTGCATTTCCATACGAATGGCTGATTGCGCCCGGTAGCGCAAACCGCAGCAAACCCACACTGCTGATTGCCTGTGATGACAAATATTTCTACGAGCACGCCTTGGCCTTGGTGTACTCCGTACTTGAACACAACCAGGCCGATTTGCTGATTCACTTTCACCTGTATACACCCAATGCCAGCGTGGTAAAGGGCGTGCACCAATTGGTCGCAAAATACCCGCAGCTTGAAATAACTGCAACGTCCGAACCAATCGATTTGAAATCGCCGACCAAGGTGGTTGAATTTGCAACCCGCCGGTTTGCTGCCTGTCAGGCATTGCTTGCGCATTTCGACGCACCCATTATATTGCTGGATGCCGATGCACTGTGGCGTAAACCCTGGAGGCAAACCATCGGTGAATTGGCCAGTGACAACGATGTCATCGTTTGCCAACCCAAGGCAGCACCTTTCTGGGAGCATGTGGCCGCTGGTATGGTGTACCTGAACAACACCCCCGCAGCACAACGCTACATTGCACAGGTAGTCGCCTTCATTGAAGACAATTTGCGCAAAGGAAAATCACTCTGGTTTCTCGATCAAATTGCCCTGTCGGCCTGCCACCACGAGGCGAACAAACACCAATGGGGAATACAATTCGCCAGCATTGCGCCAGACAGGTTGATGGACGTAAACCATGGCGAGAATGCGCTGACCTGGGTAGTGACCAACCAAAAACACGCAGCGGGTGCCTACGCCGATTACAAACGCGCTCTGCAACAGCGCCACGGACAACTGCCTTACTCAAGCCCCAACGATGCGTTCCTGGCCATCAGCCAGCAAAAAAAACCGGTTCAGTTTATTCAAGTGGGTGCCATGGACGGGGTCAGCTACGACCCTATTCATCCGTTTATTCGCAACTTTGGATGGCACGGCGTGTTGGTTGAGCCCCTGCCCGACATGCTGGAGCGTACACGCAATAACTATCAAGGCTGCACTGGCCTTGTGTATGAAAACGTGGCAATTACAGAACAGGTAGAAACGAAACCACTGTATCGCATTGCTCCTGAAGTGATTGTGAAACACAAGCTGCCTGACTGGCTCAAAGGCATGTCCACATTCAGTGACACCAAATTGAAAGACTATCAACAATACGTCACAGTGGAAGAAGTACAGTGCATGCCCTTGATGAAACTGATTGAGCGCAACCCATTGCCACACATCGATGTATTCCAGATCGACACCGAGGGATACGACTACAAAGTATTCAAACAACTCGATTTCTCGAAGTTCAGACCCACCATTGTCAACCTTGAAATCGTGAACCTGAACGCAGACGAAATGCATGCACTTGAGCAGGACTTGTTTGCTCAAGACTACGTGTTTTATCGCTATGAATTCGACATGATCGCAATGGACAGACGATGGTTTCAAAATGCGACTTGAATGCGACTAAAAATTCGCTTTAGTCTTGGGCATTCACATTGTGTGTTTATGCCCCATGACGACCATAGATCATCCACACCCCGCACGGCTTAGACCATTCCATTTCACGCAAATTAAAACACCTTGGCTCATTCGAAAACTCTTGGGCCGGCCATTCGCCCCCTCGCCCGAGGAATACGCAAGGCTGCACCACGGCCTTTTTGAAGGCGACCCTGCAATGGATTGCTATATTCAAGCCCGCATTGAGCAATCGCCCCACAAAGCCGACTGGAGAGAGTTTCACCAAGCACTGCTCGCAGACGATCCACTGGCCTTTCAAGGCAGCGATGCGCTCCACACCTTGATTCAGTCCACCTGTATCAACCCCGTGTGGGTAGACTGGAAATTGATTGAAGAAGGAGTGCAGTTTATTCACAGCACCGGGCGGGCTGCAACCGATGTGTTGCGCGATATGGCACTAATGGGCGGCTACTTGATGGTGGCGTTCAACAAAACCTTGATTCTCACAGGTGAACTTGAAAAAGGTGCAGCGCCTCGGCTGGCCAGCACTGCACAATGGTGGCTGAAAGTGGTCAACCCACGTGCCAACCATGCAGGTGGCCCCGGCGCTATTGCCACGCTTCGCGTGCGGTGGATGCATGCCTTGGTTCGCCACCAGTTGCGAAACAGTTCCGACTGGGATTCGAGCCAATGGGGTTTGCCAATCAACCAGGTTGACATGGCCGCCACCTATTTGGGATTCAGCGTGGTCATGCTGCTTGGCTTGAGAAAAATGGGCATCGTCGTGACACCGCGCAATTCAAGAGCGGTGATGCAATTGTGGAAACTGATTGGCTGGCAAATGGGCGTGAAAGAAGAATGGCTTGTAGACACCGAAACACAGGCACTGATTGCACTTCGACAATTTTTATTCACCCATTCCCCACCCGACGAGTCAACCCACAGATTGGCCACAGCGCTGGCCGGTGAACCGTTAAGCCGCAACTACACCTCGCTGCAAACACTGCGCAGGCACTATGCACACCAAAAGCACTTGAGTTCTTCCTGGTATTTGTTGGGGCCACGCCTGTTTAACAAGCTGGGGCTGCGCGCACCTTTCGGCCCGTTCATTGCCCTGTTGGCTGTACCGGCCAGAGCCTCATCGCACTTGTTGAGCCGCTGTGTGCCTGGGCTTTCAGCCCGACACCGCAAGCTGGGTCGCGAGTCGCAAGAAATTGCCGTGGCTGAACTTCAACAACGACAAGCCGAGCAACCCATAGCCCCAATTTCTATCAACGCGAATTGAATACGAACATTAAGTCGTATTAAACTGAACGTTTGATTGAATAAAAACAAGGGAGACACCATGGGAAGCTGGGCGAATAAAACCGTGTTCATCACCGGCGGCAGTCGTGGTATTGGTCGGGAAATCATTTTACGACTGGCCCGCGAAGGCGCCAACATTACCATTGCGGCAAAGTCAGACCAGCCGAACCCCAAGCTGCCAGGCACCATTCATTCTGTGGCACAAGAGGCACGTGAAGCAGGGGGCAACGCCCTGCCCGTTGCGACCGATGTACGGGATGAGGAGCAAATCAAGCGAGCAGTACAAGCCACCGTGCAGCAGTTTGGGGGCATTGATTTGTTGGTCAACAATGCTGGCTTCTTGGGTATTACCCAACTGGGCATTACTGAAACCAAAAAATTCGACCTGATGCATGCTTTGAACACCCGTGCCCCCTTGATTACGATGCGCGAATGTTTGCCACACTTGCAAGCCAGCAAGGGCACCGTATTGAACCTTTGCCCACCCATGAATCTTGACGAAGGCTGGCTAGGTGCTTTCATCCCTTACACCAGCACCAAGTACGCCATGACACTGCTCAGCATGGGGTTTCAGCAAGAGGTGAAAGCCAAAGGTATTGCAGTAAAAACACTGTGGCCGGCCACCTTGATTGCGACTGCGGCGGTGGGCATGTTCAGCGGCGAAGAAGGTTTGAATGTGTCTCGCAAACCCGAGATAATGGCCGATGCAGCCTTTGAGTTGATCAACCAGCGCGACCGTTTTTCATCGAAGGTCAGTTGGCTGGATGAGGAAGTTCTGCGCGAAACAGGCATTTCCGATTTCACCCAATATGCCAACAACCCCGCGCGCGCAAATGAAATTCAACGGGACTTCTACATCGGCAAATTCTGAACACCATGCGCAAAATTCCACAACAACAGCGCTCGAAAGAACTGGTGGCGCGCCTGGTTGAGGCTACAGCGCAATCGGTTCGAGAACATGGCATGGACAAGTTCACCACCCACCATGTGGCCGAACTGGCCGGGGTTAGCGTGGGTTCGCTTTATCAGTACTTTGATTCACGCGAAGACCTGGTTGAAGCACTTCTGGAGGATGTAACCCAGAATTTGCGAACAGGCTTGAACACGCTGGTGCTTTTGAAAACCACCGACCTGCGCGACATGGTCGAAAAGTCAGTTCACTTTGGCATGGGCTTTTTACGTGCCGACGACGGCCTGGCCAT
>NZ_ABCT01000012.1 GCF_000170915.1 Limnobacter sp. MED105 | reverse complement strand
TTGGGCCGTGTCCCATCATTTCCAGCACGTGAAAATCCACGCCCAAATGGCGGGCTTCATCGGCATTAATCTTCTTGAAAACCTCGTGGCACACCGGGTCTTTCACTTCATCAAGCAGGAACTTGCACAATGCGCCGTCCAGCGTCACTTCCAGCATGGGAATGACGCTGCCCAGCACGCTCAAGGGCATGTCATCGCTGTACTTGTCCAGCCAATCAATGGTTAAACGCAGATTGATGTTGGGCTCAGGAATTTCACCGTCTTCCAGCATGCCCCAGCGTTGCATCAAAGCCAGTTCAGCATTCGCATGGCGCTGCTCTTCTGCATGAAACCAGGTGTAGATTTCTTTCAAAGTGTCATTCGGCGCTTTTTTGGCCATGGCGGCAAATCCGCGCGCACCAATGTGTTCAATCCAGGTCAGGTCAGCCATGAAGGCTTTCAATTTGGGCCACTGTTCTTCAGTGATCATCTCGCGGCCGGGGGCATCCCAATCAATGTCGGCCAAGGCCCACTGATTGTCCTTGATGCGGCGCAGTGTTTTTTCCAGATCGAGTTGAGGCATTTTGTGTACTCCTTAAAAAGCTTTTGCGGCCACACGGGCCAATAAACCAGCACCGCGCGTGTAGCTACGCGGCATCAGGCGCTTCATGCGCCAAATCATGCGGGCATCCAACTGGGGCAGCACGTACAGCTGCCCCTTGTCCAATGCATTCAATGTTTCTTTCACCACACCGTCAGCCGATACACCGGTCCACTCCATCAGCTTGTTGGCAAGTTGATTGGATGCGGCGTCAATTCGGCCGTCTTTCGTAATATTGGTTTTCACAAAGGTAGGGCACAACGCAGTCACATTCACGCCAGTGCCAGCCATCTCGGAAGCAAGTGTTTCGGTCAACGCCAAAGCACCGGCCTTGGTCACGTTGTAAGCGCTCATCAAAGGGGCAGCGGCAAAGCTGGCTGTGGAAGCCACATTGACAATACCGCACTTCGCTGTAGCGCCCTTTTTGCGCAAGCGCGGAGCAAACACGTGGCAACCATGAATCACACCCCACAGGTTCACGCCGATGGTCCACTTCCAGTCCTCAATGGTGGTTTCACCGATCGGCTTGCCTCCAGCGCCCACACCGGCGTTGTTCACCACCAAATCAATGGCAGTGTCATTCTCGGTGCCACCAAAAATTTCCTCGGCTTTCAAGGCCAATGCTTCCACATCCTTGAGTTTGCTGACGTCGCACTTCACAGCCCAGGCCTGCGGTACAAACACCAGGTCAGCGTTCTTCAGCTTGCCCGCCACCATGTCCATAATCAGATCCACGGTTTCCTGAGCACGCTCCAAACTAATATCGGCACACACCACGCGACCGCCCCTGCGAACCAACTCAAGCGCGAAAGCCCGCCCTATACCGCTGCCCGCGCCAGTGACCACTGCATTGGCACCCTTGGTAATTTTTTTCCCGAACATGTGTAAATCCTATTGCGCTTGACAGCGCGACCGTGACATTGAACAATGTCATCTTAAAACGAACGTTTGTTCGGATTCAATTCGGATTTATTCATGACCAGAAAACCAAAACAAACCCGCTCCCAGAACACCGTGGAAACCATTGTTCAAGGTGCTTTCATTGCCCTGGCCAAACATGGTGCAGAAGGTGCAACCACGCGACAAATTGCAGAATATGCAGGTGTTGGCGTGGGCTCAATCTACGAGTATTTCGAGAACAAGGAAGCGATTTTCAGTGCCATGGGTGAGCGCTTTTCCAGGGAGCTGGTTGGCGTGATTCAGGGTGCCACACACAAGGTTGTTCGGCTTTCGCTACGCGATGGGGTGTATGAACTGATTGCACAAACCGCCGAATTCCTGAAAAAAGACGATGAGCTGTACCTGCGTTGTGCGCGTGAGTCAGCCTTGATGGAAAAACATGTTCCTTTTGGTCCCATTTACCGCGCACTTGCTGACCTGTTTATCCAGCATGCCATCAAGCACCCGGAAATTTTGCAGCTGAACAACCTGCAAACCATGACTTACATTTTCATCAACAGCGGCATCGCCACGATGATTCGCTATCTGAACCACCCCAACCCCGGCTTTTCGTTCGATGACCTGGCCAAGGGTTTGGCCGACATGGCGGGGCATTATGTGGAAAGGGAACTGCAAAGCTGAGGGGCTCCAAATTGACTATCGTTAAATATCGTTAAATTCGATACCATGCACTAGCTTGGAGAAATAGTGCAGGAGCCACCATGAACCTGTCGGCACGCCTGTATGTGGTTGACGATGAAACGCTACAACGAGAAGCCCTGAGTACCCTTCTGGAACAAGAGGGTTATCAGGTCACGGGCTTTTCCAACGCGGAAGATGCACTGGATGCATTGCGCAAACAGCCCTGCGACTTGCTTCTGACCGACCTGCGCTTGCCTAGCCTGAGCGGCACTGAACTGATCCGCCAGGCACTGGAAATCACTCCAGACCTGAACGCCATTCTGATGACCGGCCACGGCAGCATGGAAACTGCGGTACAGGCCATACAAATGGGCGTGCTGGATTACATCCTCAAGCCGTTCAAGTTCGCTGAAATTGCCCCGGTCATTCGACGCGCACTGGAAAACCGTCGACTGCGACTACAAAATGCAGCCCTGCTGGACAAGGTGACTGCGGCCAATCAGCGCCTGACTGAATTGAATACCGATCTTGACAGCTTTGCCGCGCGGGTTGCACACGACCTGAACTCGGTCATGCACTTGATCCAGGGGCATGCAACTGGCCTAAGCAGCCGTTCCAGCAACAGCTTTACGCCACAGGAGTGGCTCCACATTCAACGCATTAAGGAAAGCAGCGACCGAGGTAGCAAACTGGTTTCCGACCTGCTCGCATTTGCACGCCTTGGTGACTCCGAACTGAACTTGAATCCGGTTAACTTGGCCGATGTGGTGTCGCGTGCCCGAATATTGTCGGAACTGGACAGCGATGGACCTCGACCCAACTGGCGGGTTCAACCACTGCCTGTGATTCAAGGCGATGAGGCCCTGTTGGAGCAGGTCTTTCTCAATCTATTTTCGAATGCACTGAAGTTCAGCAGCAAACAAACACATCCGGAAATTCATGTCGACGTTCACGAAACCGACGACAAAGTAACCATCACGGTAAGAGACAACGGCGTGGGGTTCGACCCAGAGCTTGCCGCCAATTTATTCAAACCGTTTCAACGCCTGCACAACCAACACGACTACCAGGGTCACGGGATGGGCCTGGCGAATGTTAAAAAAATCATTGAGCGGCACCACGGGGTTATTGAGGCTCACAGCAATGCGGGCCAAGGCGCTGCATTCGCAATCTGTTTGCCACGCCATGCGAACAGCACTGAAACAAACCTGACCGACACCAATACCGCCACCGCACGGGCACCCGATGAACTGCTGGAGCAACAGCACGCACTCGAGGCCTTGAAGTTCAACATGACCCTTCAACGCCTGGGTGGGCAAATTGGCAAGCTGGGTGGATGGGCAATCGACATCATCAACAACGATGCGGTGTATTGGTCCGAAGAAACCTTTCAATTGCTTGACCAGGAGGCTGACCAGATACCCACCCTGGAACAGGGCATGAGCCTGTATGTAGGGCGCTATAAAAAAGTGATCGCCGAGGCCATTGAGAATGCCAAACAACAGGGTTTGCCGTTTGACATTGTGGTTCAAATGAACACTTTCAAGAACCGGCGTATCTGGGCGCGCATTGCCGGGGAAGTCATGAAAGACGCTGACGACAAACCCGTCAGAATTCACGGCTGTATTCAAGACATCACAGAGCAGCGAAAGAAAGACGTGATGATGGAAAGGATCAATGGTGCCTTGCTGGCGCAAAATCACATCAATCAACGAATTTCAGCTTTTGACAGTGCTCAGGCCATGTACGAGGAAATTTGCGAAGCCGCGCCCCGCCTGGCGAAAATTCCGTTGGTGTGGGTGGTTGACTTCAAGCGGGAAACTCTTGAATTCAAGATCGCTGCGACGGGCGGACGAGACACGGATTTCGTTGCAACCATCATGTCCAAACTGGCGATCAGGCCTGATTCGCCTCTGCTGCAAAAATTACGGACAGGCCAGGTGTATGTGGTGGACGATTTGCGCAACGAACCCATGGCCAAACACTGGCTGGAAGAATCGCTTGCACGTGGCTTTGAATCCATGGCGATTATTCCCCTGCATCTGAACGGCCGTTTACATTCAGGCCTGGTGTACATGGGAGACGAAAGCTATTTCTTCAGCGATGAAATGGTCCACCTGCTCGACACCGTCGCCCGCAATCGCTCCATGGCGCTGGACAATCTGATCAATGGCATTGAAAAAGCAAAGACCATGGAAAGTCTGCGCCTGTTGCAAACCTGCCTTGAACGCCTCAATGACATGGTGCTGGTCACCGATGCAGAGCCCTTCGAGTCGGGCGGCATGAAAATTCAGTATGTGAACAAGGCGTTTCTGGAACGTACAGGCTACACCCGAGAGGAAATTTACGGACAAACCCCTGCGGTGCTGGAGGGAGTGGACACACAGCCCGATGCAAAGACAAGAATTCGCGAAGCACTGTCCCGCCAGGAAGCTGTGCGCGAGGAACTGATCACCTACACCAAGAACGGCGAAAAAATGTGGGTAGATGTCGAGATTGTTCCCATGATCGACCCACTGGGCAAATGCACCCACTGGATCGGTATTCAACGCGATATCACCGAGCTGAAACTTCGCCAGGACGCCTTGCAAGAAAGCCTGTCCATGTTTCGCTCGCTCACGCGGGTCACCACAGATTGTGTGTGGGACTGGGATCTTGAAACAGACGAGCTTTGGTGGAATGAGGGTATGCAAAGCCTGTTTGGCCACCCCAGTGAATCGCTCGAGAAAAATTCCAAATCCTGGACGCGCCTTATTCACCCGGAAGACCTTGAACGTGTGCTGAGCAGTGTGCAAAAAGCCATCGACAGCGAGGGTGACATTTGGCAGGACGAATACCGCTTTCAGCACGTCGATGGTCGATGGCTGGACGTACTGGACAGGGGCCATGTGATCCGTGATCACACCGGAAAAGGCATTCGAATGGTCGGTGGCATGACGGACATGAGCAGGCTTGTGCAATCCAAGCGCGAGAGCGAAGCACAATTGGCCCGCATGCAATTGCTGAACCAGATTACACGGGCGATTAGCCACCGCCAAAGTCTGGAGTCAATTTACAACGTGGTTGTTAATCATGTGGAGGAACGCCTGCCCTCGGACTTCAGCCTGATGGCAACCTACAACAATGCAAAAAACATACTGACGGTGCGCTCAGTGGGCCAACGCAGTCAGGTCTTGGCCGACAAGCTGGGCCTGTTTGTAGGCGCACAGGTCAAAGGGCATGGTGTTCATCTTGAGGTAGCGTTGAAAGGCAAGCGTGTACACAACGCAAACATGGGTGCTACACGCGGGCCAATCGGTGCAGCCATGAATAGCCTGGGTGGCCTGTACAGTCTGATCATCAACCCTTTGATGAAGGGCGACGAGGTGCTTGGAATTCTCGTGATTTCACGCACGGACATTGATGCATTCTCCAGTGAAGAAATCGAGTTTGTCGACCAGTTGAGCGAACACGTTGCAGTGGCTTTGTCACAGGTGGAATTGTTGAATGAACTTCAGGAAGCTTATCGGGAGTTGCAATCGACACAAAACATGGTGCTGCAACAAGAAAGGCTGCACGCACTGGCGGGCATGGCCAGCGGTATTGCCCACGACATCAACAATGCCATTTCGCCTGCCACGCTTTACCTGGAGTCGCTGCTGGAGAACGAGAAAAACCTCAGCGAGAAAGGCTACAAACAGTTGCGCATTGTTCAAACCGCGATTGACGATGTCAGCAACACCGTGGACCGCATGGGGCGTTTCGCCCGATCGAGAAGTGAACTTGAACCAGCCAATATGTGCGATGCCAACGACATGTGCCTGGAAGCGATTGAACTGACCAGGCCACGCTGGGGCGATATGGCGCTTCGCAACGGCATCACCATCGGCATTACACATGAGTTGAGCAACCCTTTGCCCAAGCTGGCGGTTTCTGAAACTGAATTGCGCGAGATTCTGACCAATCTGATTTTGAATGCGGTCGACGCCCTGCCCCAAGGCGGCCACATTCAACTAAAAACCGAATTCAAAGAAAAAGACACCGAACCACTGGTGGTCATCTGCCTGCAAGACAACGGCATCGGCATGAGCAAAGAACAGCAGGCACGTTGCTTCGAACCATTTTTTACCACCAAAGGTGAACGCGGCACAGGACTGGGATTGTCTATGGTGTATGGCATCGTGCAGCGTGCAGACGGTTTCATGGAAATACACAGCGAGCCAGGGAAAGGCACCACCGTCAGTTTGTATTTCCCCGTACGAACCGCCAGCGAACCCGCGGCATTCCACACCAGCAGCGTAGAGTTCGACCCCAACACTGGGCGACCGCTTAACCTGCTGCTTGTCGATGACGACCCCAATGTGTTGGCTGCCATGTCAGCCATTCTTGAAATGAGCGGACATCAAATTCACACCGCGGGCAGTGGCGCACTGGCCGCGCAATTATTCAATGAAACAGCACGCAAAGGCAAAGCATTCGACGCAGTCATCACCGATTTGGGCATGCCAGAAATGGATGGAAAGGAGTTGGCGGAAATGATCAAGTCCCTGAGCCCGGCCACTCCGGTGTTGATGCTGACAGGCTGGGGCAAGCAAATGTCGCTCAGCCAGGAAGAAGTACCCCAGGTGGACATGATCATGGCCAAACCACCCAAACCGGCTGAACTGGAAATGGCCCTGCGCAAGCTTTGCCGGAGGTAAGCGCTTGGTGTAAGCCAGGTGACAACATTTACCCCCTATACTGCTGACACAACAACACCAAACCGGAGACCACGAATGCGCCTTATGTTGCGCCATCTTCAACAGGCCACCTTACTGGCCTGTGCAGCCCTGCTAGCGGCGTGTAGCCCGCCCCCGCCCGACTCCATGGAAAAAATGGCCAATGGCAATATTGTGGAGGTGCGCGGTTTGAATACGGAGCAGATCACCTTTGTAACGCGCAATCGAATCGTGACCCTGTTTGCAACCGACGCTTACAACATCATGCGTGAAATGAAGCGCCACTATCCCCAAGAGTTCAACAGTCACCCCATGCTGTCGGTGCAGGCCGTCACAGAGCTGCAAAACCAGAAGGGCGAAGTGTTTCAAAACCAGCCGCTGTTCACGGTGCACTGGCGCAGACCCGATTTGAACCAGATGGACCTGGATTCCAAATTCAGCCTGGACACGGAGGAAATTCTGCTTTATGCAGATCGTGTCGAATCACACAGCATTGTGGGCGATCAGGTTTTGATTGAGCATTGCACCGTCACCGGCAATGGAGAAAAACGTGAGCGCTTTTGCGACCAGGTGCTTGAAGGATTGTTCAACAAGTAATCACTCAGTCCAGAAAACTGCTGAGCATCATGGTTACCTTGCCCCCCTTCATGATGCTGGTGTCCAAAGGCTCATCGCGCTCCAGCTTCACCAACCCAACACCGGGTGCATACCATTCGGTGTGATTGATCAGAATTTCCTGATAACCCGCACTGGCATCGGCGTAAAACACCATCTTGCCAGTGGCATCCAATCGAATGCAGTTCTGAAAAATACCGGCAGGTGTCTCTACCGTGTCATCCAGTGACGCCACTTCGTACACCAAATCAAACGGTTTAATGCTGGCATTGGCCTCGACAAATGGTGGCATCCAGTGCATCACATACGGGCTTGTATCCATGGTCCAGGTGTAGCCCACCCGCAGGTTTCGCCCCTTGGGCAGTATCAAGCGTGGCGCCTGATCAGCCTGCGGCTTGGTCTGCACAATCACGCGTTTCCCCACACGGTAAAAACCGTCATCCCGCTCTTGAACAAAATAGTCCGTGCCAT
Source organism: Limnobacter sp. MED105 (assembly GCF_000170915.1). Classification (GTDB taxonomy): domain Bacteria; phylum Pseudomonadota; class Gammaproteobacteria; order Burkholderiales; family Burkholderiaceae_B; genus Limnobacter. The sequence goes on along the minus strand of NZ_ABCT01000012.1, from coordinate 108,921 downwards.
CCGACGTTCTACGTACCATGCCCTCAATCTCGCCCTCTTCAGTTTTGAAGCTGGAGTGCCCCACCGTGCGAATCATCAAATCTTTTTTGTTCTTGCCATCGGGCATGACGAAATCGAGTTTGTATTGCCATTGCAAACCTTCATTCAGCGGAAAGTACTCTCCACCGCCCACCTTGGAACAAGAAGCCAGACCAAGCGCCAGAACTGCCACACTCAAAATTTTCAACATGGCTTACTTCTCCGGCAACTGAGGGTCAGGCAGATCCGTAAATTCCAGATCAATTTTCTTGTCTGCAATTCGCGTGTTGTCTCGGGTGGCCTGCGGATCGAATAATTCACCCCCCACTTCGCCGATTTGTAAATTGCCGTTGCGCATTTGGCGCTGCGCGGCGTCCAGCTTTACATGCAATTCTTTGTCGTACGGCAACACATAAGCACGGGGTGTATCGGAAGGCCTGTCATTGGCCAGGTCGCTGGCCCATACGAACAGTCGCCCTTTGATGCCTTCTGTTTTGTCTGGCTCTTCTACCACCACGGCGTAGAACAGAAATCGCTTGGGCAAATCAGCCTGACTGGGCCAACCCTGTGCGTTTTGCCAGTTGACATAGCTGAGCCAATAAAACCCCACCGACACCACAATCAGAACCAGCTTGACGGTCCAATTCATGCGGCCATACACCAAGGCCAATAGCAACAGCGCTGCTAAAAAAATATAGGCGATGCCCAAACCCACCAACACTTCGTTCATTTTCCGTCTGCCTTCACCAAAGATTTTTCAAGTTGATTGATATTGCTCACCGTGCCACTTGGATCAATCGTGAAACGAACGGCAGTGGCTTCATCGCCCTCTTGCCGCAAGGTCACCGTGGAGTAATGCAACACCTTCAATTTCGGGTTCACCTCGGCCACATAAATATTCACAGGCACCGGGGCCTTGTTTTCAGTTTTGTAGTAGTGCAGGTTCACAATGTATTCACCGGGAGGCCGACCACGAATGGTCAACACCTCCTGGTTCAACGGATTTACAAACACCTGTCCTTCAATTTCCTGAGTGTCATTGGCCAAGCCACGGTCGTCACGGTCCAGGTGCAGCAGACCATCTTGAGGCCGCATGAACCACACCTGCGCACCTGCGGGCCCTGCAGCCCACACGTCAATGTCGTTGGGGTCGTTGTCGGGCCAGCTGACAGTCACCAAAAATTCGGCCTTGGGGTCGATAATTCCGCTTTTGGCAGGTGGATTCAACAACAACAAGGCCATCAAAAACAGAAAAGTGAAAATCAACAAGGCGTTGAAAATCAAATCGGTGAACGGGTCCAGCTCAAAGTCTGGCTTGTGATTGAAAAGCGGCATGCTGCTTAGCTCGCTTTCACGTTTCGGTGTGCATAGTCCACAGTGGCCGCGATCAATTGATCGGCATGGCGATCAAGCATCAAAAACTGCAAGCCCAACAAAATGCTGCCGATCAAACCCACCAGGGTGGTATTCATCGCCACGCCCATGCCCTGCGTCATTTGTTGCATCAGGGTTTTGATATCCGAGATATCAAGCTGCTCCAAACCTTCAAGGCTACTGAGCATCATGATGAACCCCACCACCGTACCCAACAAACCCAGCTTGATCATTAGCCCAGTTACAAACCAGCCTACCTGGTGTGTGCCACGCGCGCGTTCCGCCATCACCTCGGCCATCAATTGGCCTTCACTGGGATGAGCAAGTGGGTGGGTCAGGTAATCATGGCAAATGGATTGCCCAAGTTTGAAATCGGTGAACCCGTTTCGAATTTGGTCAAAGTAACGTGACTGCCTGCTTAGATAAACACTTCGCCAGCCTGCAAGGCCACTGCCCACCATGAAAGCGAAAACAATGACCACGCAAATGCGCGTGTTGTCAGTCAGGATAATCCATTGAAAAAGGCCTTTGTGCCAGGTCATGTACAAGCCAAAACCCGTCAGGCTGATCAGCAACACCCACAGCAAAAACAGGGTGTGTGTTTTGTTGGTAGTCAATGCAAGTAGTCCCTGTGTTGTTATTCGTCTGTCCCAGTTTGCAACAGTTCAAGAGACTACTAGCAAGCTACATTCCAGCAGGCGCTCTAAAAAGCAAACGGCTCTGTTTGACGGAAGATGCGCTGTATATTCAATTGGTGTGTTTCAAGCGCCTTGGCATTTACCTTGGGGTCGGTCTGTACGTACACCGCGTTTTTAAACTCGCCAATTTGCGCGCTGATCTGTTCGATCAATTCAACCTCGCTGACACCCTCTTCCAGCCCGTACAACACGTCCTGTTGAACACGCACAAAGTAGTTCAGGTTGCGCTCTATCCAGTCACGTCCTAACACGCCAAAGGAAGTCAGAACGGTGTCATCTGAACCCATTCTTGTCTTCAAGCGACCCAGAAAATTAATACGCTCCACCACATTGCCGTCATACAAATCGGGGATATCCCTGTTCTGCACCGCCGAGCCGACCCACCACAATTTCAATTCCTGATTGCGCAACACCAGCGCCTCTTCGGTTTCAAGGTCGTTGTAAAGGCGAAATTTCCAGGACACCCAATCGTTGTGCAATAAACCCAAATGACCTGTCTTGGTTCGTAAAATACGGCCAGGTACCAGGGATTCCGTGCCTTTGACAGAATCACTGCCCATTCGCTCGGAAAAGTTTTCAATGCAGGTGGGGCAACGTTCACGCATTAAATCGGCGGTACGCTTGCCAGCAACCACGCGGTTGGAAAAATTTTCGCCCGGGGTCAGCGTGCCAGAAAATGTAGAACGAAAACCCACATTGCCCAGTACATGTTCGGGCTTCGGTTGGGTATTCAAAATCCACACAGGCTTGTCGCCAAACTTGGAGCGAATGGCCGCTGCGGCACTTTCACCCACCGCCGCAGTGGCACCGGAATCAATCACCATCAAGGCCTTGGGCGAGTCCACCACCACAATCGACAGTGCAAAATCCTGGCCTTCGGCGGGCAGGCTTTGCCCGGCACAAGTCCACTCATACACAGTGGCCCTGTGTTGCTGCCAGCAATCTCCTGCCTGGGCTTGAGCAAGTGGCGCAACCAGAAACAAAGACACAGCAAAGGTAAAATTTCGAACGTTCAAAGACATGTGAAAACAAAGCCCGCATCAACACAACCCCGAAAGGATAGCCGATTCAGGCCTTGCCTCAAAATATTGATCAGCAGGGAAGTTTTCCCGAAAAGGATTTGACCCCTTCTACACAAGCCGTTTCTGGTGCACATTGTGACTATTCCAACAAACAACCAAATCGATGCGTTTAAGCGAGTTGCTGGTTAGACGATTGCTCACTTGGCTTGGCCTTTGGGCTGCTTGCTGCGTGCTGGTGGTATTTACCATGGGCCGGCTTGACGTGAAAACCGAGTATGCCGCGGCTTCCGAGTTGGTAGATGACCTGCACCGCGGACTGTCCAAGGCAGAGCCCTTGGGCAACATGGAGTTACAACGCCTGCGCCAGCAACTGGCCGAACGAAAAGCCGAACAGGAGCGCAAGGAAACCCGACGGGAACTCTATTTGATCAGCGCCATGTTGCTACTGATGGCGGCGGGCAGTGGTGTTGTGGTTTGGTATTCCCTGAGGCCCACATTAAACGCACCCCTGCAACAACTGGTTCAGTGGCTGCGTGATTATGAAGAGTCCGAGCGTGACCCCACACGGCCAACACCCACGCTGGAGAACACCGGGGAATTCAAAATCGAGGAGTTCAAACGAATCCATGACAGCGTGTCCCAGTTGATCAAAACCCTGAACACAGAGCAAAAGAAGAGCAGAGAATTACTGAACCGGGTGGTTGACCTGCAAGAGCGGGAACGTCAGGCAATTGCTCAGGACTTACACGACTACTTCGGACAATCGTTGACCTCCATTTCCGTGAACTCTGCTTTTCTGGTTAAAAGCACCCAGGCCAACACCCAAGAAGCCGCCAAAGCAGTACACGACCAGGCGCAGGAAATGATGGGGTGGCTTCGCAGTTCACTGCGGGAACTGAAACCACACCTGCTGCTCGAGGTGTCACTTCGCGATGCTGCGCTGGACCTTCTGGACAACTGGGCAAAGCGCCACGGCTGGTACGTTGACTTTGCCTGGGCACCGAATACCCCGCCCCTGTCCAAAGAAGCACCGATCGCGTTGTACCGTACTTTACAAGAGGCGCTAACCAATGCGGCCCGCCATGCCAACACCAAAAAATTGAAAGTACTCGCAGGATTTGACGAGCAAGCCCGCGAATTCATCTTGATTGTTGAAAATGATGGTATTGCTTCATCTGGACCCATCAACCCTTCTCTGGGGCTGACCGGTATTCGGGAACGAATGGCCAGCCTGCAAGGCAGTGTGGTCTGGACCATCGAGGAAGACAGATTCGTGCTGCGTTGCCATGTTCCGGTGATTGAGGTGAACCATGCCACTTGAGTCCAGAATCATTCTGGTTGACGACCATGCAGCGGTTCGTGCGGGCTACAAACGCTTCATTGACTCCGAAAGCGATCTGATCGTGGTGGGTGAGGCTGGCAATGCAGACCAGGCCTTTGCCTTGCTGAAAACCCAAGCCTGTGATGCTTTGGTACTGGACATCAGCATGCCGGGGCAAAGCGGGCTCGAACTGATTAAACGGGTGCGCATGAAATGGCCCAAACTGGCCTTGGTGGTGCTTTCCATGCACGACAGCCCAGTGGTGGCCACCAAAGCCCTGGAACAAGGCGCTCGGGCCTATGTCACCAAATCAAGTGAACCTGAGGAATTGATTCAGGGCATCCGGATGGCACTGGGCGAGCAAACCTTCGTGTCCAGCGATGTACAAAGCCAAGGCATGCTGACAGGTTCCTTGCAACAACAGGGTCAAGAAAATTTGCAACTACCTTCCTGTGAAACGCAAGATTCGGCAGCAACCACAGCGTGCGGATTGACACCAAGGGAAGTGGATGTGGTGCGTTTGCTGGTCGAAGGACACACCATCGAGCAAGTCGCAGTCAGCTTGGGGATCAGCGGCAAGACCGTGAGCAACAACCTGTCACAAATTCGTCAAAAGCTGGGTGTACAAACAGACTTTGAACTGGCCTTTTGGGCCTGGAGTCAAGGCTTTGGAAGAAAACCCCCCGGTTTTGGCGCTTAAAGATACTCACGTTTTCCTCATTCGTATTTTCCCGTATTTTGGCCAAAAACAGCCCGGTCTGCCTTGCAACCTGTGGCGTTCTCGGGGATATTCAACCCACAACCAAAATACGACAACACTTTCTCAGGAGGAATTACGCATGATGCTACGCAAAGCAAAAACGGCCATTCTGGCCGCGGCCATTACAGGCTTGGCACTCGCCGCTACACCCGCCAAAGCTGAATTCATCAACATTTTGACCGGCGGTACATCCGGTATCTATTACCCGATTGGCGTTGCATTGTCGAAAGTGTATGGCGACAACATCAAAGGTGCGCGCACTCAGGTGCAAGCCACCAAAGCATCCGTTGAAAACCTGAACCTGCTGCAACAAGGCCGCGGTGAATTGGGTATCTCGCTGGGTGATTCCGTGAAACTGGCTTGGGAAGGCGATGCAGATGCGGGCTTCAAGGCCCCGCTGAACAAGCTGCGTGGTATTGCCGCAATTTACCCCAACTATGTACAAATCGTCGCATCCAAATCTTCCGGCATTACCTCTCTGGATCAACTCAAGGGCAAAGGCCTGTCAGTGGGTGCCGCCAAATCGGGCACTGAATTGAATGCCCGCGCCATTTTGGGCGCAGCTGGCATGACTTATAAAGACCTGGGCAAAACCGAGTACCTGCCTTACGCGGAATCGGTTGAGTTGATGAAAAACCGACAACTGGACGCCACCCTGCAGTCGGCTGGCCTGGGTGTTGCCTCGCTGAAAGACCTGTCTGCCTCCATGGAAGTGAACATGGTTGCAGTGCCTCCTGAAGTGGTCAAAAAATTAGGTGCGCCTTACGTGCCTGGCACCATTCCGGCAGGCACCTATCAGGGTCAAACCAAAGATGTTCCCACTGCTGCAATCGTGAACTTCTTGATCACACACTCTGAAGTGTCGGACGAAACGGCCTATCAAATGACCAAGCTGTTGTGGGAAAACCTGGCCGCGCTGCGCTCAGCACACAAGGCAGCGGAAGCCATCAAATTTGAAAATGCCTTGCAAGGCATGCCGGTTCCATTGCACCCCGGTGCAGAAAAGTTTTACCGCGAAAAAGGTTTGATCAAGTAAATCTTCAAACCAAATAAGCAAGTAGCACCTGTCACACCCCGCCGGGGTGTGACTTTCAACCTCAGTTATCTTGTGGGCCCGTTCAGGGCTTTTCGTCCATGTCCAATACTCCCGATTCAGCTGTAACCACCGAAGCCAACTCTGGTTTTCACGATCCAACTTCTGCCGGGTTCACGCGTTCATTTGAAGGTCGCCTGCTCTTCTGGATTGCTGTTTTATTCTCGACATTCCAAATTGCAACGGCTGCACACTTATTCGACTTGCCCAGCCAAGTTCAACGGGCTTGCCACGTGGGCTTTCTGCTGCTGCTCACATTCCCCTTGATTGCCATGAAAAAGCATGTCGCATTGAAGGCAATTGCATGGGTGCTTGCACTGGCGGCGCTGGGCGTAGCGGGCTATCAGTGGGTCGAATACGAACCCCTGTTGATTCGTGCTGGCGACCCCACAGAACTGGATATTTACCTGGGTGTGATCGCAATTGCCACGGTGTTTGTAGCCACCTGGCTTTTGATGGGCCCGGCCCTGCCGATTATTTGCGGTACGTTTTTCGCCTATTGCCTGTTCGGCCAATATCTGCCCGCGCCATTTGACCACCGTGGATACGACTTCCACCAGGTCATAGAACACATGGCCTACGGTACAGAAGGTATTTACGGCATTCCGACCTATGTGTCAGCGTCCTATATTTTCCTGTTTATCTTGTTCGGTGCTTTTCTTGAAAAGGCGGGCATGATCAAGCTGTTCACCGATTTCGCACTAGGCTTGGTGGGCCACGCGCAAGGCGGTGCAGCCAAAGTTGCTGTGGTGTCCTCAGCACTCATGGGCACCATCTCAGGTTCAGGCGTGGCCAACGTGGTCACTACCGGGCAATTCACAATTCCCTTGATGAAGAAATTTGGCTACCGTGCAGCCTTTGCAGGCGGGGTTGAATCCACAGCTTCCATGGGTGGCCAATTGATGCCACCCGTGATGGGTGCAGTGGCGTTTATCATGGCCGAAACACTGGGTGTGGCTTACTCCGAAATTGTGAAAGCCGCCATTATCCCGGCCATTCTGTATTTCTTCGGTGCTTTCTGGATGGTTCATCTGGAAGCAGGTAAGCATGGCTTGAAAGGATTGGACAAGAAAGATTTGCCCTCGCCGTTGAAAGCCGTGAAAGAACAGTGGTACCTGGTTATTCCGCTGGTGGCGCTGGTGTGGCTTTTGGTGGGCGGCTACACCCCCTTGTTTGCAGGCACCGTGGGCCTTGCCTTTACTGTGGTGCTTATTCTTGGCGCATCCATCGCAATTGGTTTGCCCAACACAGTAATTCGCGTGTTGTTCTGGATTGGTTTGGGTGTGGTGTGTGCTGCCTTCCTGCAGTTTGGCATCTGGGTCATTGCAGGCACTATCATCGCACTGATCGCCGTGAATGCCATGAAAAAAGGTGGCCGCGAAACATTGGCCGCTTGCCGCGATTCGTTGGCGGATGGCGCCAAATCCGCCTTGCCTGTTGGCGTGGCCTGTGCCATGGTGGGTATTATCATCGGCACCATGACACTGACCGGTGCAGCCAACACATTCGGTCAATTTGTCGTCAGCGTGGGCGAGAACAGTTTGTTCCTGTCGCTGGTATTGACGATGATCACCTGCATTGTGTTGGGCATGGGTATTCCGACCATTCCCAACTACATCATCACCTCCAGCATTGCCGGCCCCGCACTGGAACAACTGGGCGTGCCACTGATCGTCAGCCACATGTTTGTGTTCTATTTCGGCATTCTCGCCGACCTCACGCCGCCCGTGGCACTGGCCTGTTTTGCGGCAGCACCGATCGCCAAAGAACGCGGGCTGACCATATCCATGGAGGCTGTAAAAATTGCCGCGGCCGGTTTCGTGATTCCGTTCATGGCGGTTTACACCCCTTCTTTGATGTTGCAAGACGGTGGACCACTGGCTGAATCAATTGGCTACATTCCCGCAGTCATCTACATCGTGGTGAAAACTGTACTGGCCATCAGCCTGTGGGGTGCCGCAGTGATTGGCTACCTGGGTGCGAAGTTGCCGGTGTGGTTGCGAGTACTGGGCATGATCGGATCGTTCACGCTAATCGCGGCCTTGCCCATCACGGATGAAATCGGTTTTGCGATTGCCGTGGTGTTTGGCTACCTGGCCTGGCGCAATATGCGCGCGGTAAAGGGCAAACTGCAGCCCGCATGAGCCTGTGTTTGTTCATCGCCGGGAAATCAGCAGCCTGCCTGGCAGGCCTGCTTTTTTCCCTGAGCTGGACCCACTCGGTGGAAAAAACCGAGTGGGTTGAATACTGGCAACTCAAAGATGAACAACTGTTATTGAAAGAAACCTTTGTGAAAGGCAGTGGTGCTGGCATTGACCCGGCACCCAACGCTGTTCTTGACAAGGGCTGGTATCGCTGGGCACCAGAATCGCCGGTGCGCATACCGGCCATATCCCTGGCCAATTCTGAGTTAACACCTGACAACTGGATGCTTTGTGCGCTTGATCCTGTCAGTGTAAAACCTGTCGAATGTATTGACTTTGCGAAGTTTGAAGATCGAGGCGTTGAGTCGTTTACCATCCAATCAAGCAAATAGTCGCATGCCGGCTTAACTCGCTTGCTCAGGCGCATACCCTCTCGCGCCAGAAAACCTGTCTTTCCCTTTTTGAAATTCACCCTGACTCACCTCGCTCGGCAAAAAAGCGGGCCGAGTCTCGGTGCCGGCCTTTGGCCGACTGTGGCGGGTGAATTCAAACGGGCAGGTTTTCTTGATCGGCGCTGCGAGGGTATTGCCACCTGAGCGCGCGGGCAATGGCGCAGGAGACTTGCGGTGTGCGATGTACGGTACTGGTGAGGCTTGGGTGCAGAACCGGCTGGCCGGCTTTGCGAGGCTTCCCGGCGGCTTCGCAGCGCGGGGCGACTCCGAGAGGAGTCGATGCGAAGACGCTTTGGCGTTTCGCATGCCCCAAGCCAGAAGCATCAAGCCGGAATCAGAAGCCTTGCTTAGGCCAGTCGGTTTTGCACCCAAGCCTCACCTAGGGCCAAGCACCAGCCTCTCCCGTCAGCCCCCACCCCGCAGTGTATGCATCTGAAATTGTTTCGAAAAATGCGCCCTCGCATCCGCAGGCACACCTTCAGAAAAGGCCAGTGTCACTTCCATGCGTTTCAATCGCACCAAGGCAATCACGCGATCTGGCATTTCCTTCCAGGCAATTCGCGCTGTACCACCTTGCACTTCAAAATCCGCATGGTCAGCCTGTTCCGAAATCATCGGAAACAAGGCAGCAATCATGTACACCCACCGGCGCAACTCGCGCTCGGTGCACGACATGTCCAGTGCTTTGTCGGTGTTGAAAATCGCCATGCCAAATCAACCGCCCGCGATGGGTGGCCAAATGGCCAACACATCATCGGGAGTCAATATTTTGGAGGCACGGTCGGCCGGGTCCACATACACGCCGTTGACTAACACCAGGTGGGTCAACTTTTCGGGCAGGTGAAACTGATCGATCACTTGCTGCACGGTGCTGCCGTCATTCACCTGCAAGCGAACCGCGTTGTCCGCACGGTTCGCCGGCAAATAGTCGGTCAGTGTTGCAAAGAGCTTGAAGGTAATTTCCATGTACTTTGAGACTGAGCGCAAGCCAGATAGGCTTCCATTAATCGGGTTGGATCTTCGAGCAAATGATCTTTCCATTCGCCCAAGTGGATTTTGCCCTGAATCAGACCCCGCATGACGCCAACATGGTTCGTTAGCCCCAAACTGGTTGCACCAATCAGTACATCGCCAAGAAATTCCAAACGCATGTAGGAAAATTCGTCCTTGTTTTGCAACTCGACGCTTTGCCCACCCTCTGCGCCCCACCACTGCCCAAACGAGGCAGCGATCAAACCCAAAGTATCCAGCACGTTCATCGCCAAACTGCCTTGTGTTTGTGTGCCCTGCCCCATCATGTTCTGGGCGGCAATGCGTGCATCATCAGCCGCAGCCGGTTGAATCATGTTCACGGTTTTCTCACCGGTTGAGAAATCGCGAACCTGGGCCACGTCGCCAGCAGCATAAACATCTTTGACGTTGGTTTGCATGTGGTCATCCACCAGCAATCCCTGATCCACCTGCAAGCCACTGCCTTCCAGAAAATCAAGGTTGGGTTTTACGCCTGTGGCGGAAATGACCAAGTCTACTTCCAGCACTTCGCCGTTCGAAAGTTTTGCACGCAAGGGTGCACCATCTTTCGCAGCCACCGCAGTGCCAAATCCAATCGCCGAACCAATTTTCTCAATCAGGCTTTGCTGTTGGGACTGGCTGCCCACTTCAATGGCCTCAACTTTCGTTGAACAGTGCACGTTCACGCCTTTTTTTATGCACCAGTCGCGAATCATCGAACCCGCACCTTCGGTCATCATGCGCGGCACCATGCGGTTGCCCATTTCGACCACAGTCAGCTTGACGCCACGCAAGGCCAGCGCTTCCATAATGATGCAACCAATGAAGCCCGCACCCATTTGCAACACGCGTGAACCTGGCTTGGCCAACTCAATAATTTGCCGTGCGTTTTCCAGTGTCCAGCACGGGTGTACGCCCGGCAAATTCACCCCGGGAATGGGTGGCGAAATTGGGCGTGCGCCAGTGGCAATCAACAGCTTGTCGTATTCAAGTACATCGCCGTTGTCCAACATCACTTTTTTAGCGGCAGTGTCCAGCCTGGTGGCGCGTGCGCGAATTTCCTGAATATTCTGCTTCTTGAAATGATCGGGGTCTTTGCGAAGGTAAGTACCCTGCTCGCCCACCTTGCCAATCAGCAGGTAAGGAATCGCCATGCGGGAGTATGGGGGTTCCGGTTCGGCACCCACCATCACGATTGAATCGCGTGGTCGCTGCTTGCGAATTTGCTCGGCAGCGACCACCCCCGCAGGCCCGTTACCCAGGATAACGTGCCGTGTTGGAGTGTTTCCAGTCATAGCCCCAAACGCTCCAGTGTTGCCGAGGTTGGGCGCCCTTCGGTGTCCCAGCCACGCAACTCAAAGTACTCAGGCAGCATTTTGTCGATGCCATTGACCAAACCTTTGGCGGGCCCCACTTTCGCGGCGTCTTTCTTCAAACGTGCAGGAAGATCATCGTCGGCTTTGGTGAAACCGGCTTCCAGGTTGAACTGACGCTCCATGTTCCAGATGCGTTCACCCATGGTTTCCAGATTGGCCATGTCGAATTCATCGCCACAGGCTGCAGCCACCTGGGGCTGCACATCGGCCAGTGTCCAGGCAAAGCTGGTGAACACGCAAATGCCTGCGGAGTCGAACACAGCCGTTGCATCCTGGAATGCTTTCACCAAGGCGGGCTTTCCATCGGTCACCAGTGGATCGGTTTTCACAGGAATGCCCAGCACTTCAGAAGCAACCGTGTAACCACGCAAGTGGCAGGCACCACGGTTGGACGTGGCATAGGCCAGGCCCATGCCCTGAATACCGCGAGAATCGTAAGCCGGGAATTCCTGGCCCTTCACGCTCATCGACAATTCAGGGTGGCCGTACTTGGCAGTCAAGCGCTTGGAGCCCTGACCAATTTCAATGCCAAAACCTTCGCCATTGCACGTGTCTTCACTCAGCTTCACCAGTGCTTGCGCGGAACCAAATGGCGCCTTGCAACCCAGTTGTGCTTCAGTCAACACGCCCATTTCATACAGTTCCATCACGGCAGACACCGTGGCACCCAAAGAAATTGGATCAATGCCGTGCTCGTTGCACAGGAAGTTCACGTAGGTGAGTGCTTCCAGATCGTTTACACCGTTCGATGAACCCAAAGCCCAGGCTGCTTCGTATTCCAGACCACCTGAAGCACCGTGGTATTGGGGCTTGTTTTCCACGGTGAAGTGGGTTTCATCAATTTTGGAAATGCGTCCGCAAGCAATGGTGCAACCAAAACAGGCCTGGTTGGTGACCAGGTTGGCCTTGCCGTCGGTTTTGCGGGGCTCATGCATTTTCTCGCCAGAGATGTCTTTAGCGCCGTCGAAGATCACATCGCGGTGGTTGTTGGTGGGCATGGCACCCATTTCGTTAATCACGTTCATCAACACCTGCGTGCCATAGGTGGGCAGGCCTGTGCCGGTTACTGCGTTCTCTGCGAGAATTTTTTTCTTCTCGTAAGTCACCTTCATGAATTCCTTGGGGTTGGAAATATTGCCAACGCCCTTGGTGCCACGCACTGCAATGGCTTTCACGTTCTTGGAACCCATCACAGCGCCAACGCCTGAACGGCCGGCAGCGCGATGCAAGTCGTTCACAATGGCTGCATACAGCACCTGGTTCTCACCGGCCTTGCCGATTGAGCACACACGCATCAGCGGGTCCTGGTGCTTGGTCTTGATGGCGGGTTCTGTGTCCCACACGCTCTTGCCCCACAGGTCAGAAGCGTCCATCAACTTTGCACTTTCATTTTCAATCAACAGGTACACAGGCTTGGGCGATTTGCCCTCCATGATTACCATGTCCCAACCAGCGCTCTTCAATTCATTGCCAAAGTAACCACCTGAATTGGAGCAGGCAATTGCGCCAGTCAGCGGGCCTTTGGTGATCACTGAATAGCGGCCGCCTGTGGAAGCCATGGTGCCTGTCAGCGGGCCTGTTGCATAAATAATTTTGTTGTCGGGCGAAAGTGGATCCACTTTCGCATTCACTTCTTCCACAAAGTACTTGGTGGCCAAACCACGCTGGCCAAGGTAGCTTTTCGCCCAATCCATTCTCAAGTCTTCGCTGGTGCAGGTGCCTGCTGTCAGGTTCACGCGCAGTACTTTACCGGTCCATGCCATTTGTATTACTCCCTTCTCTCTGTTCTATTCAATGGTCAACGAGTTACGCGTGAGCCTGGTTGCTCAGCTTCTCGGCCCACTGCTTCATTTTGTCCAAACCAGTCCAGTTGGAATCCACAAAAGTGATTGCGCCAGTTGGGCAGGCAGTTGCACAGGCAGGGTCGCCACCGCACAGGTCGCACTTTTGTACCTTGCCGGTTTCCTGAACGTAGTTGACCGTACCAAACGGGCAGGCAATGGTGCACACCTTGCAACCCACGCAGGTGTCTTCCGACACCACTTTCACCCCATTGGTTTTGTCCATGGTGATCGCTTCAACTGGGCAGGCATGCAAACACCAAGCCTCATCGCACTGAGTACAGGTGTAGGGCACTTTTTTGCCCGTGTGGTGGAAGTCGAACACCTTGATTCGAGACAATGAGGTGTTGAACACCTGATAGTTTTCATAGCTACACGCCATTTCACACTGAAGGCAGCCCGTGCATTTGTCAGGCGTGATATGAAGAGATTTTTGCATCCCGTTGTTCCTCGCTTCTTTGGTTATTTGTTTTGGGCACTACATACATGCGGTCTTATGCAATAAGCCTGCCAACTTGAAAAGAAATTTTCGATGGGTCCCGGCAACACTTTTCCGAGTTTTGACGCTTGGGGTTTTCCCGATGCAACACAACTGTTCCAAAGTGAAACAGTTGTTCCAACAAAAAAGCCCCGCATGTTGTTGCGAGGCTTCCCATGGAAATGATCTGAAATGAGTTCAGCCGGATCAGGGCCTCATGTACTTCACGCCGTAGCTGGCAAAAATCTTCTCGATTTCGCCACTTGCCTTCAGTTCATTCATGGCCACAGTCAGTTTTTCCGCCAACTCTTTGTTGCTTTTCTTGGTAGCCATACCCACTGCCCAACCCTTGGGCGGCAGTGAATTGTGCGGAACCTTGGATACGTAATAATCAGCTTTTTTGTCCGGGTGCTGGTGCAAAGCCCATTCAAGCTCGGCCCGAGTAGCCATGACCGCCACCAACTCACCGTTCACCATCGCGTCGACCGCTTCTTTGGGAGTTTTGAAGTTCACCAAATTGTCGGCATAAGCCGCGCCATCGGCGCCCGCCAACATAATGCTTGGCAAAGCAGCCGCTTCGGCACCAATTTTATTGCCCGCCTCCGAGAACGGCTTCAGGCTGTCCAGCGTGGGCAACTTCTTCACATTACGCGCCACGAAAATATCGTCACGGGTGTAAGGAGAGAAGAACAACGCCTGATCCTCTTTTTGCATGATGTACGCATCCACTGGCGCATGCATCAAAATATCCGCAGGCGCTCCAGCCAGGTAGTGGCCACGCGTCACCATGTTTCGAATGTCGTCCGAAAACTCCTCGTCTTCCGTAAACGCGCGCACCCGCAAACCCAAGCCCAATTTCGCTGCAAGGGCTTTGGCAATGTCCACATCAATGCCTTTGCCCTCGTGCGAGTAAGGCGCCAGATAATTGTAAACAGCCACGGTCAAAACGCCCGAGGCTTGCACCTTGGCCCAGTCCGACAGTTCTTGCGCCAAGGCACTGGCCTGAAAAGAAAAGGCCAGAAGGGTTGCGCCAATTGCTTTGATGATTGGAAATCGACACGCTTGAACAAACGCAGTCATGTATTGTCTCCTGCTTGGGATATGTGCCTTGGATGCACTTTTATTGTTTGAAGAAGCTGGAACCGGCAAGCGCAATTACTTTACTTGCCGGGCTCCACATTGAATAACAACCCGGCCATTACTCGGCTGGACGAGTCTCAACATAAGCCTTGATGGCCCAAATGGCCTCCTGACTCAAAATACCGGCGAATGCAGGCATATACACGCGATCGCCGCGCACCTTGCCACCCAGCACCGAGTTGCGGAAATACACATCCATCTCGGTCTTGCACTCCTGCTTGGCTTTCTTGCCTGCAAATGAATCGCACTCAGCATTCATTTTGCGCAGGTCGGGGGAAATGCCGCCGCTGATGACCTCTAGACCGTGACAACGGGCGCAGTTCTGGTTGTAGGCCGAGCTGCCCACGCGGATCGCTTCCTTGTCGCCGGTGTAGGGATTGTTCTCCAGCATGTCGTCACCCAAAGGTTTCAAAGTCGACACATCGACCACCTGCGGGGTTACATCACCATGGGCCATTGCCACGGAAGCGGCAATTGAAAAAACGGTTGCCACAAGGGCTTTACGAACTAACATCACAACTCCTGTATTTCTAAGAATGATTCAACACGAGGTAGGTACTGCAATCCCCATGCCACCCTATTCATTCGTATTTGTGAATTAGTTTTACCAATTGTGACATATGGCGAACCCTATGGCCTCGTTGAGTAATCTGTGCTACTTTTTATCAGAACGTGTTTCATTTTGGAACACATTGAATTGAGTTGGCACAGTGCTTGCATTGGGCAACATGGCAGCTGAAATATCAATACAACCAAAAACATTCAGCGCTTCAAGTTGCACCCAAAAACATACTTATAAAACGCAGCACCACAAGAAGCAGGAGACATGGATGGCATTCTTATCCGAGCGGGATGGCGGCAGCCTCGCATCCAACGCCCAAGTGATTGAATTGATCGACCCGGGCACAGAAGGGCACCTCGAATTCATTCGGCGTGCGCACCAGCGCTCAACAGCAGCGGGTTTGGACACCACATCCAAAGTGGACATCGCGCCACCGCCCAGCAGCGCACTTCGGGAATTGATCGAGAAAAACAACCGGTTGAAGTCGTGCGCCCTGCCCTTCATGGAAACCCTGTATGAACAGGTGGTGAACACCCACAGCATGGTGCTGCTGACCGATGCCAGCGGCACGATCATCGAATCGCTGGGCGACGATGATTTTCTGGTGAAAGCCCAGAAGGTTGCGCTGGCCCCCGGCGTGACATGGAGTGAAGAACACAAAGGCACCAACGCCATTGGCACAGCCCTGATTGAAGAGTTGCCCACCGTTGTACATGGGCAAGATCACTTTCTGGATGTGAACCGTTTTCTGACCTGTTCAGCCGCCCCGATTTTCGACCCCAATGGCGTGGCCATTGGTGTGCTTGATGTAACAGGTGACTATCGCAGCTACCACCGCCACACCATGGGCTTGGTGCGCATGTCGGCGCAAATGATCGAAAACCATTTGTTCAACAGCTCGTTTCAAGACGCAATCATTGTTCAGTTTCACCAACGCGGCGAGTTTTTGGGTTCTGTGGTGGAAGGCGCAGCAGCCTTCTCACCTGCCGGTAAATTCCTGGCGGCCAACCGGGCAGCCATGGTGCAATTCGGCATGTCAGCCAATGCGCTGAAAAGCCACACCTTCAGTTCACTCTTCGGCATGCCTTTGTCAGCCTTGATTGACCACTACCGCACCTGCAACCCCATTCCACTGATTCTGTGTTTGCACAATGGCAATCAGGTTACCGCACGTGCCAGCTTGGGCAGTGTAGGCCGAGGCAGAATTTTCGACTCTGTGGGCTTGGTGAAAAACAATTCCGATGCGGCTGTGATACAAAACCAGGCACCAGCCACGCAAAAAGCAAACACCACCTGTCAAAAAAGCCCCCACTTGTCCAGCCTCAAATACCTGAACACCGGTGATCCACAAGTGGCCAAGATCATCGAGAAAGTGTGCAAGGTGATCGACAAGGACATTCCTATCCTGATTCTCGGTGAGACAGGAACCGGCAAGGAAATTCTCGCGCAGGCGATTCACAACGACTCACCCCGTCATGACAAACCTTTTGTGGCTGTCAATTGCGCATCAATTCCTGAAACCCTGATCGAATCTGAATTGTTTGGATACGAAGACGGTGCATTCACCGGCGCAAAAAAGAAAGGCTCGCAAGGACGCATTTTGCAGGCCAATGGCGGCACGTTGTTTCTGGACGAAATCGGTGACATGCCAATTTCATTGCAGGCCCGTCTGCTGCGTGTTCTGCAGGAACGGGTCGTTACGCCACTGGGCAGCCAGAAAAGCATTCCGGTCAATCTACAAGTAATTTGCGCCACGCACCGTAATCTGCGCGATCAAATTGCAGCAGGGCAGTTCCGCGAAGACCTTTATTACCGCCTGCACGGCTTGGTGGTGCGCATTCCCGCACTGCGTGAACGCACCGACCTCCAAAAGATCATTCAACGCATTCTCGAAAATGAATCGCACAACCCGCGCATTCGCGTGTCTCCTGAAGTGATGAGGGCATTCACGACGCATGCATGGCCCGGCAATATTCGCCAATTGACCAATATTTTGCGCACCGCCAGCGTCATGACCGACGAAGCAGAAACCATTGAGTGGGACCACCTGCCTGATGATTTCCTCGACGAGTGGCGTGCCTTGCGACTGGACAACAAAGCAAGGCAAGCTGAGCCACAGCCAGAGCCAATTGCAACAGCAGACGAGCGTCAACAAACTTCACGCACGACTACACCTGCTGCGGGTACACGCCCACAGTTCAGTGTGCGCAGTAACTTCTCTGTGCAAACCAAAATTGCGGCACCCACGAAACACAAACCCGGTGCTTTTGATGTACAGGTACATCACCGGTCTGGCATGGCACCCAAGAGCAACGGACTTGATCAAACATTCAGCAAGTTCAGGGAAGGTCGATTTGACAGCTGGACGCACAGTCCAAAACTCGCTGGCCGGGAAGAACAGATCAATACACTGCCGCAGTCACCACGCTTCAAAGAAGACAGCTACGATACCCGCGCCTATGACGCACGCGCGCAAGGCTACCTGGGATCAAGGCAAGCCACAGCCAGAGCGCAGGTTGAGAATCCGATTAACCTGGATGACCTCGAATCTCGTGCCATTCAGGACGCGCTGGAAACCTGCCGTGGGAATGTCAGTGCAGCTGCAAGAATGTTGGGAATCTCCAGAAATACAATTTATCGACGATTGAATTCGAAGTAACTCTCCTTCATCAAGCTACCTTTTATCGTCAGAAAAACCACCCAATGATCGGGTGGTTTTTTTTGGCACAAACCAATTGAACAGTTGTCACAAAACTGTCATTCAGTTGCTCCAGCCGCACACATTTCTGTTTCAAAGCGCACCGCCTGACGCACATCAAGTGCACTGCTCCACGTTGTCGTCAAAAATCCTACATTTTTATTTAATTCAATAAAATCAATAGCTTAAATACTGGCATGTCTTTTGCCCTAGTCCCCTCAAGCCAGTTCTACCCTGCGGTGTGCTGGCGAGCTTTAGAAGACAAACAAGCAGCAACCTTTAAAAACTAAAACTGGAGGGTTGATCTTATGATCAGCAAAAAATTAGTAGCAGCTTCCATCTTGGCAGCAATGGGGACTTCGGCACACGCAATCGGCTTCAAGGCCGGTGAGTGGGAAATGGATTTGTCTGGTTCAGTCAACGCCTATTACAACACAACAAGTTGTGACAACGCGGGCGCGGCCGCCAGCGGTGCTCTGGGCCTGTGTGGTGGCGCGGCCACAGGTCAAGATCAAACATCAATTCAAAACGGCCTGCTTCCAGGTTTCATTATTTTTACAGCCTCCACCAAGCAAGCCGGTTACGACTTGAAAGCAGTAATTTCTATTGATCCAGGTACAACAAACAACAACGGCGCTGCGGGTGGCGTAGGCCAAAACGTAGGCGATCAGCGACGTGTATTCTTGCAGTTCGGCAACGAAACCATGGGTACGATCAAGGCCGGTCGCGACATTGGTCTGTTTGGCCAAAACGCAATCTTGAACGACATGTCACTGTTGGCGGTGGGTGGTGGATCAGGCTACAACGGCGCATTGAATACCACGCTCGGTGGAATCGGATCTGGTTACATCTACACTGAATTTCAGCCTCAAATCACTTACACAGCACCTGCATTTGGCAATCTGAGTTTGTCTGGTGGTGTATTCCAGCCAAAACAAATTGGTGGCGCTGAAAGCGATTCCCCAGGAATGCAAGCTTTGGCCTCCTACAGCTTGGGCGAGAGTGGAAAACTTTGGGCTGCCTTGATCAATCAATCGCAATCGGGTGCAGCTGGCGCCCCCGATGCCGACCTTACTGGCTTCGAAGCCGGCGGTACATTGAACTTCGGTGCCCTGTCATTGACAGGTAATTACTTCACGGGCGAAGGCCTTGGAACCACACTGATTGGTTTCGGCGGTCGCGACGCTGCCAACGGTGAGCGTGATTCTGATGGCTACCTCGTCCAAGCAACTTACAAGGTCGGTAATACCAAGTTTGGTGTTAACTATGGCTCTTCGACACTGGATGCCACTGCCGCTGACCGCACTGCCAATGCCATCATGCTCGAAGAAACAAACCAAATGGTATTGGGTGTGTACCATAACTTGACTCCAAGTCTGACATTGGCTGGCGAGTACATCACCAATGAACAAACTTACCAGTTGGGTGCTCCAGCAGCGAAAGGTGAATCCAATACAATCGCAGTCGGCGCAATCCTGTTCTTCTGATCGTTAACCACCCTCCGTTAACGATTGTCCCAAGGCGCGAGCTCACAAGGCTCGCGCCTTTTTGCATTGTGTTTCAAACTGCAACAGTTTGAACAGTCGAAATACCCGGGAAAACGATCATTTCCCACATTACAAAAATACCGACAAACTAGCCTGCAAGGCACGGGAATTGCTTTTTAAACTTCGAGGACGAACAAAACGGCGAGAGCCAAGTTCTTCACCCAAGCCATGTGCCAAGGTGCATTTTAACAAAGCAAAAAGGAGGATATTTCATGCAGTGGACTACACCATCATTCGTTGACATGCGTTTCGGTTTCGAAATCACCATGTACATTGCCAACCGTTGATTTGACGGTTCGCACAGCCCCGGATAGCCTTTCAGGCTGGCGGGGTTTTTTTTACCCCTGAAAAAAGCAACCATGAAAATCAAAGTTCTGGGTTCCGCAGCAGGCGGAGGTTTCCCACAGTGGAACTGCAACTGCAACAACTGCCAGGCCGTCCGGGCCAAGGCACCGGGATACACCGCGCGCACCCAGTCGTCGATTGCGATATCGGATGGGTCTGCCAACTGGATATTGGTGAATGCCTCGCCCGATATTCTGACGCAAATTAAGAACACACCAGAACTGCAACCCAACCGCGGCCCACGCGACACCGGCATTGCTGCCGTCATTTTGATGGATGCACAAATTGACCACACCACGGGCCTGTTGATGATGCGCGAGGGCAAAACACCCATGCGCCTGTTCACCACTCCGGCTGTGTGGGAGGACCTCACCAACGGCTTGCCGCTGGTGCCGACACTGGGATTTTACTGCGGTGTGAAATGGACACCGCTGTGCACCGAATGTGATGACCCCTTGACGATAAGCCCGCTGGACAGCATCAAGATCAAATCAATTCCATTGATCAGCAAGGCGCCACCTTATTCCCCCAGCCGCTACGCCCAACGTCGTGGCGACAACATTGGTTTGTTGATCGAAGACACCAACACCGGCAAGAAAGTGTTTTATGCCCCCGGCCTTGGCGAAATTACACCCGACATTCTGCCGTTCATGCAGGCGGCTGATGTGTTGATGGTCGACGGTACGTTCTGGACCGAAGATGAAATGGTCACACAAGGGTTTTCCCAGAAAATGGCAGCCGACATGGGGCACCTGCCGCAAACTGACAAGCCGGGCAAGCGCGGCTCGGGCATGATCAGCCAGCTGCGCCAGTTTGAAACCCAACGCAAGATCCTGATTCACATCAACAACACCAACCCGATTTTGTATGAGCATGGCGACGAGCGCGCCATTCTGGCCGACAATGGAATTGAAGTGTCCTTTGACGGCATGGAGATTCTTGCATGAGCAGTAACAAAGCCTGGAGCAAAAAGGAGTTCGAAGAACGCTTGCGCGCAAAGGGCGACCGCTATCACATTCACCACCCATTCAACGTGGCCATGCGTGAGGGCAAACTGAGCCGGGAACAACTGCGCGGCTGGGTGGCAAACCGCTTTTATTATCAAGTGTGCATTCCGCAAAAAGACGCTGCGGTGATGGCCAATTGTGACGATCGCGAAACCCGTCGCCGTTGGGTGCAGCGCATTCTGGATCACGATGGCTGGGAAGGCAATGCTGGCGGCATTGAAGCCTGGAGTCGCCTGGGTGAAGCAGTAGGCATTGACAAAGACGTGCTGTGGAGCCAGCAACTGGTGCTTCCAGGCGTGCGTTTTGCAGTGGACGCCTACGTGAATTTTGCCCGCCGCGCGCCCTGGCAAGAAGCGGTGTGCTCATCGTTGACTGAAATGTTTGCACCAGAAATTCACAAGCAACGCCTGAGCAACTGGCCCAAAGACTACAAATGGGTTGCACCTGAAGGTTTGAATTATTTTCGCTCCAGAATCAGCCTGGCGCAACGCGACGTTGAACATGGCCTGGAAGTGACCTTGAATTATTTCAAAACCCGTGCCCAACAGGAACGTGCACTTGAAATTCTGCAATTCAAACTGGACGTGCTTTGGAGTATGTCCGATGCGATTGCACTGGCGTATCCCGACAAGAGAAAAAAATGAACACAGAAACCACCCAAGCCTTGCCAGAGCACCCCAAGCTGAATCGCCTGTTCCGATTGCAATACGAAGAAGCGCAAAAGACCTATGTGCTGCTGTACCCCGAGGGCATGGTGAAACTGAACCAATCGGCCAGCGAAATTTTGTTGCTTTGCGATGGCAGCCGAACCGTGAATGCCATTGTTGGTGCGCTTGAAACCAAATTCAATACAAGCGGACTCGAGGCCGATGTACGCAGCATGCTGCAAGAAGCCGCACGCCGAAACTGGCTGGACGCATGAGCAGCCCCAGCGATACCACAACACGCCCTGCAGGCCCTTTGTGGCTGCTGGCTGAACTCACCTATCGTTGCCCATTGCACTGTGTGTTTTGCTACAACCCTGTCGATTACAAAAGCAACACCAATGAACTGAGCACCGCCGAATGGAAAGAAACCATGAAGCAGGCCCGCGCGCTGGGTGCGGTGCAACTGGGCTTTTCCGGTGGAGAGCCACTGCTGCGCGATGACCTCGAAGAACTGGTGGCCTACGGACATGAACTGGGCTACTACACCAACCTGATTACATCGGGCATTGGTTTGAAACCCACGCGACTGGATGCATTGAAAGCCGCAGGCCTTGACCACATTCAAGTGAGTTTTCAGGACGCAACCCAGGCCGCAAACGATGCGCTCAGCGACACCAAAACATTTGCCAAGAAACTGGAAATAGCCACCGCTGTAAAAGCGGCTGGCTGGCCCATGGTTCTGAACGTGGTGCTACACAGGCTGAATCTGGATCACATCGATTCAATCATCGAACTGGCGGTAAAGCTTGGCGTTGAATATCTTGAACTGGCCAACACGCAATATTACGGCTGGGCATTCAAGAACAAGGCGGCGCTGATTCCTACCCATGAACAGTTGAAACATGCCGAGGAACGCGTAGCGGCATGGCGCGAGAAACTGGGCAACACCATGAAGTTGTTGTTTGTGGTACCCGACTATTTCGAGAAGACACCCAAACCCTGCATGAGCGGGTGGGGCAATGTTTTTCTCAGCATCAGTCCCGATGGCACCGCACTGCCGTGTCAGGCAGCACGCATGTTGCCAGGCTTTGAATTTCCAAATGTGAAAACCAGTACGGTTGAACACATTTGGTATGAAAGCGATGGTTTTACCCGCTACCGTGGCGATGCGTGGATGAAAGACCCCTGCCGCACCTGCCCCGACAAAGCCAAGGATTACGGCGGTTGCCGATGCCAGGCCTACCTGATCACCGGCGATGCCACCAACGCCGACCCGGTGTGCCACAAGTCGCCCGATCACGAAAAAGTAGTCGCGTTTGTGGATGCAGCCCAGCGGCGTGACAACCCCAACAACTACCTGAAAGTTCAAAAGCCCGAACAGCAAGCATTGGCCAACACCGCCGAGGTGCCCGTGGTATGGTATCGCAGCGATCACAACAGCTTGCACCTCAGCAAAAACGGCTCTTGAACACCCACAACAACGCAACCGACACCACCATCCGCCTTCACGCACAGGGCCTCTCTTTCTCCTGGGGAGAACGGCAGGCACTGAGCAATGTCAGCCTTGATTTGAACGCAGGCGAAATGTTTGGCCTGCTTGGCCCCAATGGCGCAGGAAAAACCACGCTGATCAGCTTGATTGCGGGCCTGATTACGCCCGACCAGGGCGAACTCTCGGTGTTGGGCTACAGCACCCGCAGGGCGGCCGATCTTGCCCGAAAAAATCTGGGTTTCGTGTTTCAATCGGTGTCACTGGACCGCTTCATGACCGTGGAGGAAAACCTGCTGTTTGCCGCAGGTTTACAAGGTTTAAACAAGGCACAAGCCAAAGCCAACCTGGCACACCTGTACACCATTTTCCCGATACAGGCGTGGTTAAACCGCACTGTGGGAAGCTTGTCTGGCGGACAGAAAAGACTGGTAGACATTGCCCGCGCCATGGTGCACAAACCGGGTGTACTCATACTCGACGAACCCACCACCGCGCTGGACGTACCGTCGAAGAACAGTGTGTGGCAAACACTGAAAACCCTGCAGGCCATTGACGGTCTCACTATTTTTATTGCCACGCATTTGATGGACGAAGCCAACAGCTGTGACCGGGTGGGATTCCTGAACGAAGGTCAATTAAGCTGGCTGGGCACACCAGCACAAGCGCTGGATGAACTGCCCGACCAAAGCGTGACCAGCGTGCGAACCGCCACCTTGGCGGACTGGTTTGTCTGGAAAATGAATGGCGGAGCGCACTGAGCATGTTGATGCAATTCTATTGGGCTGTAATCCGCCGTGAAAGCGTGAAACTTTTGAAGCAACGCGACCGCCTGGCAGCTGCCATGGTGCGCCCGGTGCTGTGGTTGTGGATTATCGGCGGCGGCATGCAGGCACTGGCTGGCGGAGACTACACCGCCCGATTACTGCCTGGTATTGTGGGCATGACCCTGCTATTTGGCGGCATGGTGGGTGGCCTGAGCATCGCACTGGACAAAGACGCAGGCACCATGCGTTTGCTGGTCACAGCGCCTGTAAAAACCCATCACATATTGATTGCCAAAACCCTGGGGGCCGCCATCGGCGCACTGGTGCAAATGGGCCTGTTAATTGTCCTGCTGTTGGCGCTTGAAGGCCTTTATACCCTGTTGTTTCCCCTCGGGTTTGATTTACAAAACGTACTGCCTTGGGTAGGCCGTACCTTGTGGCCTCAACTGCATGTGCTATTGCCCGGCGCTGCACTGGCTGCTTTGGCCTGTGCTGCATTGGGTGTGTTGTGCGGCACTTTCGCCAAGTCGATTGACGGATTTGCCGTCATGATGAACTTCGTGATTTTCCCGGTGTTCTTTTTCAGTGGGGCCTTATACCCCATCGAGCCCATGCCAGCGCTTGCACGCTGGGTAGCCTTGGTCAATCCATTTTCCTACTGCGTTGACCTGCTTCGCCACGCCTTCAGCAGCCATGCTGAATTTGGATTGATGTTCGCCACCTTGGTACTTCTCGGAGCGACTGTCGCCATGTTGACAGTGGCCACCTGGAAGTTCTCGCAAAGTGGTGCAGCCGTGCCCTTGAATCAATAATTAACTATTTATAAATAGTTTTTGTAGAGATTCTCTCTATTTTTTATTAGCACGATCGTTCGTATTTTTACTTACAATACCCCTCGAAAACTCCATTCTTACAAACGGACCCACGAGGACGACATGAAACAATCCCCTTTTCAATTGCATGCCATCAGCTGCGCATTAACAACCCTTTGTTTTGGCATGATTGGTCAAGCCAACGCCGCCGGTTTCGCGCTGAATGAGCAAAACGCCAGCGGTGCTGGTGTGGCCTATGCAGGCAAAGCCGCCATTGGCGAAGACGCCAGCGCCGCATGGTTCAACCCAGCCAGCATGAGCGGCCTGAAAGAACGCCAGGTGGTATTGGGCGGGCATTACATTGATTTGAACAGTGAGTTCAACAACGAGGGCACAACAACACCCGCAGCCATGCCAGGTAACCCTGGCCGCAATGTCGGCGATTTTGGAGCCGAAGGCTACATACCCAATTTTCATTTGGTAGTCCCCTTTAACAGCAAAATCAATCTCGGCCTGTCAGTGGCTACACCATTCGGTCTGAAAACGGACTATCAAGCCGACTGGATTGGTCGCTTCCAGGGCATCACTTCTGACATCAAATCGCTGAATATCAACCCCTCCGTTTCCTACAAAGTGAACGATCAGTGGTCTGTAGGTGCCGGTGTGTCTGCACAAAAACTGGATGCAAAACTGAGCGCCTCCACTGTACTCGGACTCAATACCGAATCACTCACCACCATCGCAGGCGATGGCTGGGGATATGGTTTCAATTTGGGTGTAATGGGACAGGTTACGCAAGCAACGCGCGTGGGTATTGCATACCGCTCTGCGATCGAACAGGATCTCGAGGGCAACGTGACTTTCAGCGGTCCCGCTGCTGCTACTCAAAACAGCAATCTGGTCAGCAAAATTCGTCTTCCCTCCTCACTCAGTATCTCCAGCGTTAGCGAACTCAACTCCAAATGGCAGTTGCTCGCAGACGCCACATGGACGGAGTGGAGCACGATTCAGAAACTTCAATTCGACCGTGTAAATGCCGGCGGCGCAGCGGCACCCATTCCGGTACAAGACTATGAATGGAAAAACAGCTGGCGCTTTGCAGTGGGTGGCATTTACAAATACAGCGACACCATCAACCTGAAGGCTGGTGTGGCTTACGACATCACGCCCGTACCTGATGAACGCCGCAAAGTGCGCTTGCCGGATGAAGACCGCATCACTTTCGCTGTGGGCTCACAGTACAAATTAGACAAAGCCACCACCTTCGATGTGGCCTTCCAGTATGTGATGCCCGACAAGGCAAAAATTGACAGCACTGAGGGAACTGGCGGTGCACAAAGCCGAGTCTTGGGCACTGCCGAAGGCGATGCTTTCATTTTGTCAGGTCAGGTGTCGTACAAGTTCTAAAAGCTGTAAACGAAAAAATGCCCGGCACAAGGCCGGGCAGAAAAGACGCATTCGTTTAGGAGACTCACAAACCGCCACAACTTTTTCCGACTCCCAATCAATGCCGGAAAAAGGTCCCAAGGAGCAATTTGTTTCAACCGTTTGCGTCAATAAGTTCCCTGCGGAGCAGGCAGAAAACTTGGGGGTGAAAATGACAACACTTCTAAAACGCTCTACTACTTCACTACTCACCAAACTACCCCACACGGGGCAGTTTGATGTTCTTCACAAACTGATCACTTGCTGTCGAACAGTTTGAATACCCACACGGAACCACCTTGTTCGAGGTAGTTCACTTTGCTGGCCACGTCTCCGCCCCAAAGGGGTACGGCACCGCCCCAACCAGACACAACCGCCACATACTGCTGACCGTCCTTGCCTTTCCAGGTTACGGGTGGCGCAACCACGCCAGAACCTGTCTGGAATTTCCACACTTCCTTGCCGGTTTTGGCATCAGCCGCCTTAAGATAACCTTCTGGAGTACCCCAGAACACCAGGTTGCCGCCGGTCGTCAGAACACCGCCCCACAAAGGCGCGTTGTTGGTGATTTCCCATTCGATCTTGCCGGTCTTGGGGTTCATCGCACGCAATGCGCCGATGTAGTCAAAGCCAGGCAATGTCTTGATGGTGAAACCGGCACCCAGGTAAGCCGCACCTTTCTTGTAGGTGATTGGCTCGTTCCAGATTTCCATGCCCCACTCGTTGGCAGGCACATAGAACAAACCTGTGTCAGGGCTGTAAGCCATTGGCTGCTGGTTCTTGCCACCCAAAAATGATGGTGCTGAGAACACTGTTTCGCCTTTCTTGCCGTCCATCTTGGTGGGGTCACCAGGGCGGTTGGCAGGGTCGAAAATCGGACGACCTGTCTTCATGTCGATGCCCTTGGCCCATGTGATTTTCTTCACGAATGGGAAGGCGTTTTCCAGCTTGCCGGTTGTGGCGTCGTTCACATACATGAAACCGTTGCGGTCGGCTTTGGCGCCAACGCGCTTGCCATTCATGTCAAAGGTCACGAACTCGTTCACACCGTCATAGTCCCAACCGTCGTTGGGTGTGGACTGATAGTGCCACTTGATCTGACCGGTTTTAACATCGATCGCAACTGTGGAAGTGGAGTACAGGTTGTCACCTGGGCGCAGGTGGCTGTTCCAGGGTGCAGGGTTACCAGTACCGAAGTAGGCCAGGCCTGTCTTGCTGTCGTATGTACCGCCCAGCCATGTGGCTGCGCCACCGGTTTTCCACATGTCGCCTTTCCAGGTCGCATTGGTGGTGCCGGAAATGCCTGCTTCTTTCTTGTTGCCGTCTTTGTCGAAGGTGTAACCCATGTGGCCTTCAACAGTGGGGCGATACCAAACCATTTCACCAGTCTTGGCATTGCGCGCTTCAACACGACCGACCACACCGAATTCACCGCCAGACACACCAGTCAACACCAAACCGTTGGCGATGATTGGCGCAGCTGTGTTGGAGTAACCCGCTGCGTAGTCGTCAATCTTGTCTTTCCACACCACCTTGCCAGTGTTCTGATCCAACGCGATCAACTGGGCATCCAGTGTCGAGAAAATTACCAGGTTGTCATACAGGGCCGCACCACGGTTCACCACGTCGCAGCAAGGCATGATGCCTTCTGGCAGGCGGTGCTCGTATTTCCACAGCTTTTCACCTGTGGCAGCGTCCAGTGCGTAAATGCGTGAATAGGAACCGGTGACAAACATTTTGCCGTTGTGAATCACAGGCTGGCTTTCCTGGCCGCGCTGCTTTTCACCACCGAACGAGAATGACCAGGCTGGAACCAGCTTGCCAACGTTCGATACGTTAATGTCTTTCAATGGGCTGTAACGCTGACCCTCTGTGCCCATGCCCCAGGAAAGAATGTCGCCTGTGGATTTGGCATCGTTTTGAATCATTGCGTCTGTCACAGCGGCAGAAGCCACTGCTGGAATCGCCAGTGCGGTTGCTACCATCGCGCTAAGCAGAGTTTTGCGCATTATTTGTTTCTCCTCTCATCATCCGTTACTTTGAGGTTCTCGCCCTTCGTTTGCAGAGTCGGGGCTACCCGAGTCAAACCTAGCGCAAGCTTCATGCCAAGTAGAAGATTTAATCTAAATAAAAATTTTATTCAATAAAATCAGTGCCTTATAAAATCCACCTAATTTCCTTAATTTCGCCTGTCGCGACAAGTAAAAAAAGAGACAGTTCTGTGACATTGCAACAGCACATCTGTTCAGCAACACACAAACTGTCCCGTTTTGACACACTTGGTACAGCGTTAACCCTGATTGCTACGCTCAGAATCCGCCCAAAGCCTGCTTTTCATACAAAGGATACAAAGTGGTCACATTGCGATAAAACTCAGCTGGGTAAGCAGCAAAATTCTGGAATCGCTCGGGCGCACCTTTCTTCATGACGTCATTCATTTCCTCGCCCATATTGGCTGCGTCGGTTAGCCGTTTGTCCAGCCAGCTAAGGTAATCCAGCGTTTGGTCGATTGCCTCGCTACCCCAACTCACCGGGCCGTGGCTGGGCACCACCACCTTGGGCTTCAGCGCTTGAAGCTTTTTCAGGCTTTCAATCCAGGGCTTTAACTTCGCATGCGGCGTGGTCACTATGCGCTGGTAAAACACCAAGCCGCCTGCCCACATCACTTTGCTGCCTGGATCAAACAACACCAGATCTGAATCGGTGTGGCCTTTCAACTCCAGGGTTTCAATGGATTTGTCACCGAAAGTTTTCAACTTGCCCGGCACAATCGTCTGCGTGGGAAATACGCTTTCTGTGGCTTTCATCCAGTCGCCACACAAACGGTACAGATTGGTTTCATACAAGGCGGCTTCCGCCTTGATACCTTGAATAGTCAGCCTGGTGGCAGCCAGTGTTTCTTGGGGATAAGCCTGATTGCCCAAAAAATAATCCGGATGAAGATTCAGTGCCACCACCTTCTTCACGGGTTTGTTCTTGCTGACCGAGTCGATCAAAGCCCGCTGCTGCTCGCCATAAATACGCGAGGTCCCGGTGTTGATCACATACACACCCGAATCATCGACATAAAAACCAGTGTTAATAATGTTGCAACCATTGGCCTGAGAAAAATCATCGTTCGAACCAGCAATCACATACCAGCCACCCGCCAGTTTGGTGGCTTTCAAACCGTAATCAAGGTTGGCTTTATCGGGTGTTGGTTTGGCAATATTGGGCAGCTCAGCCAGCGCAGGGGCAACAGGAACAATAAACGTGGATGCGGCAAATAGTACGCGCACTGCTTTGCACAAATTCATTGGGTAACCTTTGCATCAATACGGTTGCCATTGTTGTCACGCCCCACCAGGCTGATCGGCCCCACTGGTTTCTTGTCAAAATCAAAAGAAAACAAGGGGTTCTCTGACACGGGCTCAAAGGGGTACAGTTTGGCCAGCACTTGTTTGTTCTGGTCTTGCAAAATCATTTCTTCAATGTAAAAGGCGGGTACACCAGCCACCAAACCGGTGTCCATGGGGTGCGACACTTGCACACGCAAGCGCGCATCGTCTCGCAACTGATTGGCATCAAACATTTTGCCGGCCACCTTGTTCAAAGTTTGTGGCCAACTGCCATCAGCCCGCGTTGCGCCGGGCACAGTGCAACCACCGCCAGCCGCTTCAATGAAGGCATAACCCACATGCCACACGCCGTCTTCGGTCAGTGCGGCCACACGAATGGGACTGGCTTGCTCCAGCTTGAAACGAAAATTCAAAGCAGGCTTGGCCTTCTCGGGAATAAATTCCAACACCTTGCGAATCGGGTTTCTGTCCACCAGCACCACGATTTTCTTCACCTTGCCCAAAGCTGAGGCATCGAATGACACTGGTACATTCATGGCGTCTTCAGCAAACAAGGGCACTGTGACCTTGATTCTGGAGTCGAACACGGTTTTCGCATCCGCCTCAAAAAATTGCCCTTTCATGTCAGGCCACTGCATGGAACCCAGCGGGTCGCCACCCGTCAAATCGCCTTTCACTGCACCCAGTTCTATCGGTGCAGCAAAAACCGGGCTGGCGAAAAAATTGCTCACCACCACGACACCACTTACCAGAATCCCCACAGGGATTATTTGAAGAATCGATTGTTTTGTACTGCTGAACATCATGATTACCTGTCTCCTGCTTTTTGTAATCTGTCAGAATGCAAGCAATCGACATGCCTGTATTCGCAAATGCTCAATCTAAAAATATCCGCGCGTTGGAAAAAAGACGACGGTCAGTTTGTTGAACTGGACCAACGCATGTTGAACACCTTGAAAACCATCGATACGGCTGGCTCCATTTCGCTGGCCTGTAAAGCGCTGGGCGTTTCTTACCGTACCCTATGGTCGCAAATCCAGCAATACAACCAAATGCTGGGCGAAGATCTGGTGGCCACTCACGGGCGTGCCGGCGCTTGCCTCACGCGGTTCGGGCACAAATTGATCTGGATGGTGGAACAAGGCAATGTGCGCGTGGCGCCCGACCTGGGTACAGTGGGTGAACAACTGAATGCCGAGTGGCTGGACATTGATCAAAACAAACCCTGGATCAGTCTGGCGCTGAGCGACGACCTGGTGCTACAAAACCTGTTTCAAAACACCGCTTTGTACAAAAAACTGCAACTGTCGCTGCGGTGGTCGGGCAGCATTGCAGCGCTTTCCGCCCTTCACCGCGGCGAAGTGCGCGTGGCTGGCTGCCACTTGCCAGTGGGGCTTGAAGAACATTCGCATGTTCACCAAATCATGCGCCGCTGGTTGCGTGGCTCGAACCTCAGCGTCATTGAACTGTTCGAGCGCGATATCGGCTGGATGAGCCGCCCAGCGGCCACACCACCCACGCTGGAAGATGTGGCCCAACGGCGTGCCCTGCTGGTAAACCGAAACTCGGCTTCATCAACCCACCACCAACTGGATGCGTTGATCACCAAAGCCTGCCTGAAAGCCGAAGATCTGCCCGGATTCTTCCACGAAGAAAACTCCCATTTGGCAGTGGCTTGCACCATTGCTGCCGGTCACGGTGATTTAGGCTTGGGGATTCGCGCTGCGGCCGACCACTATGGTCTGCAGTTTAGGCCCGTGTCCAAAGAACGCTACTTTTTGGTGTTGCACAACAGTGATCTGCAATACCGGGCGCTGGATATTTTGTTGCCCTGGTTGCGCAGCGCAGAAGTACTCGAGCATGTAAAAAATGCAGCAGGTTACAAGCCATTGAACTTGGGCAGAACGCAGGCACTGGAATTATTTCTCAACGAGATTCAGGCCAACTAACCCCCCCCCACATTTGAGTGTGTCAAATGTGTGCAGCGCAACAATATTATGCAAAGAATTGCATAATAAGTACACCGCCCATCAAGTTACCCTGCCCAAAGTCCTGCAGATTTATTCCTAATTGCATTTCAACAAAGATCGACTGCGGAAACGTGCTTCCGGAAATTGTCCCCAATCGACACTGGCATGACCGTTGCGCAATGTGCCCTACCTACATCAACACAACAAGGAGTTAGGGACATGAACATGGTTGACGAATTAAAGCTGGGCGTGGCTTTCCCCTTCAAAGCCAAATACGACAATTTCATCGGCGGCCAATGGGTGGCCCCAAAGAACGGCCAGTACTTTGACAACGTGACCCCGGTTACCGGCCAAGTGCTTTGTCAGGTGGCCCGATCACAAGCCGAAGACATTGAACTGGCGCTGGATGCCGCCCATGCCGCCAAAGACTCCTGGGGCAAACGCTCACCCACCGAACGTTCCATGATTCTGAATCGCATTGCAGACCGCATGGAAGAAAACCTGCGCCTGATCGCGGTTGCTGAAACGCTGGACAACGGCAAACCGTTGCGCGAAACCATGGCTGCCGACATTCCGCTTGCCATTGATCATTTCCGTTACTTTGCCGCCTGTATTCGCAGCGAGGAAGGCAGTATTTGTGAAATTGATCACCAAACCTACGCCTACCATTTCAACGAGCCGCTGGGCGTGGTTGGGCAAATCATTCCCTGGAATTTTCCGATACTGATGGCCGCCTGGAAGCTGGCCCCAGCATTGGCAGCGGGCAATTGCGTGGTGTTAAAGCCTGCCGAACAAACACCCGCCTCCTTGCTGGTGGTGATGGATTTGATTGCTGATTTGCTACCGCCCGGCGTGCTGAATATTGTGAACGGCTTTGGACTGGAAGCGGGCAAACCACTGGCCAGCAATCCGCGCATTGCAAAAATTGCCTTCACGGGTGAAACATCCACAGGTCGATTGATCATGCAGTACGCTGCGCAAAATCTGATCCCGGTCACGCTTGAATTGGGTGGCAAGTCACCGAATATTTTCTTCTCCGACATCATGGAGGCAGACGATGCCTTCTTCGACAAAACCCTGGAAGGCTTCGCCATGTTTGCCTTAAACCAAGGCGAAGTGTGCACATGCCCTTCCCGCGCACTGATTCAGGAGGACATCTACGACGCTTTCATTGAACGTGCCATTGAACGGGTAGGCAAAATCAAGCAGGGCAATCCGCTGGATGAAAGCACCATGATCGGCGCGCAAGCCTCTTCAGAACAGCTGGAAAAAATCCTGAGTTACATCGATCTGGGTAAACAGGAAGGCGCGAAGTGCCTGATCGGTGGCGAGCAAAACAAACAAGGTGGCGACCTAGCCGGTGGCTATTATGTGAAGCCCACTGTTTTTCAAGGGCACAACAAAATGCGTATTTTTCAGGAAGAAATTTTCGGCCCGGTGCTGTCAGTGACTACCTTTAAAGACGAAGCCGAAGCCCTGCAAATTGCCAATGACACCCTGTACGGTTTGGGCGCAGGTGTGTGGAGTCGTGACGGCGCACGCGCTTTCCGCATGGGCAGGGCTATTCAGGCCGGCCGCGTGTGGACCAACTGCTACCACCTGTACCCGGCACATGCCGCATTTGGCGGCTACAAGCAATCGGGTATTGGTCGCGAAAACCACAAAATGATGTTGCACCATTACCAGCAAACCAAAAACCTGCTGGTGAGTTACAACCCCAACGCACTGGGTTTTTTCTAAGTTCGTAAAGCGATGTAAGTAGTACGAACCGCTCGGCCCGACACGGGTTGGGCGGTGTTTTGGTTGAACCGGAGAAAATCAATGTCGAACCGAGTCAGTGCAACACCCGAGGCCTTGGAGTTGATTACTGCTTTAAAAAACCAGCATGGCGATATCATTTTTCATCAAAGCGGCGGCTGTTGCGACGGCAGCGCACCCATGCTGTTTCCGCGCAGCGATTTCCCCTTGGGCGGCGCCGACGTCAAACTGGGGGAAATTGGTGGTGTGCCGTTTTACATGAGCAAATCGCAGTTTGCTTATTGGGAACACACCCACCTGACGATTGACGTGGTGAGGGGCAATGGCGGTATGTTCAGCCTGGAGCGGCCGAGTGGTTTGCGATTTCTGACACGTTCGCGCCTGTATTCCGATGATGAGTTTGCGGCTCTACCGCCAGTTCAACCCGCTGATTAACGCATCACGAAAAGAGCGCGATCCAGGCCCCGAACAGCAAAAACAAACCACTGGCCATCGCACGCAGCACTTTGAGCGGCAACACCCGTGTCAACTTTTCGCCCAGAAAAACCACGGGCGCATTGGCAATCATCATACCCAGGGTGGTGCCAATTACCACG
Source organism: Limnobacter sp. MED105 (assembly GCF_000170915.1). GTDB lineage: Bacteria > Pseudomonadota > Gammaproteobacteria > Burkholderiales > Burkholderiaceae_B > Limnobacter. Next base: position 75,232 of record NZ_ABCT01000012.1, on the reverse strand, counting down.
GGCATAAAGTCGCTGTATTGGGCTGCAATTGCCACTGTGGCCAACTGGGTTTTGTCGCCCATTTCGGCCAGAAAAAATACGACAATCGTGGTCAGTAACACACCCCATTTCCCGGTCTCTGGCGTGGTGTCGTCTTCCTTGTCGGGAAACAGGGTCCAGATACCCATGCCCACAAAACTGGCCACCAGAATCCACTTCAGGGTTTCAGCGCTGATCAATGTAGTGACCCAAGTGCCCACAGCACCTGCCAAAGCATGATTCAACAAAGTAGCAATCAGAATGCCCCACACAATCGGCCATGGCTTTTTGAATCGGGTCGCCAGAATAATGGCCAACAGTTGGGTTTTGTCGCCCATTTCGGCCAAGGCCACCAGGCCGGTTGCAGTCAGAAACGCTTCCATCACATCATCACTTTCAAAGTTGGCGCAAGTTTACCACCGCCCCAACAAGGGTCATCCACAATTGACCCAAAGTTCAGTAATGAAATAATGAGCGTCACTTCAAACGTCACCTGTCAACATGGCCCAAGTCAATGTGCTCTCGGAAATTCTGGGGGTCACCGCCCCAGTATTCGCGATGGTCTTCATGGGCTTGCTGTTGCGCAAGGTCAATCTCATCAACGACTCCTTCATTCAAACCGCCTCCACCCTCACCTACAAGGCGACCATGCCTACGCTGTTCTTCCTGTCCATTTGGCAGGCCGATCTGCAAAGCGCATTCAACGCCAAGTTGGTCCTTTTTCTGTGTGCTGCCACGGTGCTGGGTTTTCTGGCCAGTTGGTGGTGGGCCACTCGGGCCATTCCTTATGGTCAACGGGGGGTGTTTGTTCAGGGGGCGTTCAGGGGCAATTGTGGCGTGGTCAGTTTTGCCTTGGTGGCCAGTTACTACGGCGACTACGGGCTATCCGTGGGTGGTGTTTTAGTCGGCTTTACCATTTTGCTGTTCAACGTACTGTCCGTGTTGATTCTCTCCATTTACAGTCCCACCCTGAAATTCAGCCCAACTGCAGTGGGCAAGGAACTGATTAAAAACCCCCTGATTATTGCGGTAGTACTGGGCATGTTGGCCAGCGCAATCCAGCTCTACATACCGCAGTGGTTGCTAAAGTCGGGCGAATACTTTGCCGGGCTTACCTTGCCCCTTGCCCTTATTTGTGTGGGTGGCACACTGTCCTTGGCGGGCGTGAAGGCCTCGGGCTTGTCAGCCATGCAATCAAGCGCCATTAAAATTGCAATATTGCCTGTGTTGGCCTGCGCTGCGGCATGGGCCATTGGAATTGAAGGACGAGACCTCATCATTCTCTGGATGTTCTTCTCAAGTCCCACTGCAGCGGCCAGCTTTGCCATGGCTGTAGCCGCCGGGGGCGATGGCAAACTAGCCGCCAACATCATCGCACTCACCACGCTGGTGTCCATACTGTCCATGACAATCGGCATTTATGCACTCACCGCGCTAGGGCACTAAAGTGGCGCGTTAAACTCAAGGTCAAACTCCAAAAAAACCAATCCACAGGTAGCAGTACATGAACAGCCCAGCCGCATGCCAAGTGAACATGACTCCCCAGCGCGAGTGGGCCTTGCTTCTTATTCTTGCGGGCATACAGTTCACCCACATTCTCGACTTCATGATCATGATGCCGCTGGGCCCGCAGCTTACGCTGGCATTTGCGATTTCGGATGCCCAGTTTGGCTTGCTGGTGTCGGCTTACACCTTTGCCGCGGGTGCCTCAGGGTTGTTGGCGTCGCTGTACATTGACCGGTTCGAGCGTCGCCGGCTGTTGTTGATTCTATATTGTCTTTTTGCAGTGGCCACGCTGGCCTGTGGCCTCGCACCCACCTATGAAACACTCATGGGAGCGCGCATTGCAGCGGGGCTTTTTGGCGGTATTTTGTCAGCCATGATCCAAACCATCGTGGCCGATGTGGTGCCCTTTGCGCGCCGGGGCAAGGCCATGGGCGTCATCATGACCTCCTTCTCTGTTTCGACCGTCATGGGCGTGCCTTTGGGTCTTTACGTGGCGGCCAATTCAAATTGGCATACCCCGTTTTTCGGCATTGCAGGCATCAGCTTTGTGCTGGTTGTTGCGGGTTGGTATGTCATACCCACGTTGCAGGGTCACTTGCATGCCCGCGGCGAAACTGGCCCACTGCATGGCATTGCCCAGGTACTTCGCGATTCGAACCACTTGCGGGCATTCTGCTTTTCGTTCTGCATGATTTTCGCGGGCTTTTCGATCATCCCGTACATCACGATCTACATGCAGATCAATGCCGGGCTGACCCCCTCCGACATTCCGCTGATTTACCTTGCTGGCGGCGCAGCCACGCTGTTTAGCGCGCAAATCATCGGCAAGCTCAGCGATCGCATCGGCAAACTAAAGATGCTTCAGATCATTGCCAGTGTTGCTGTGGTGCCCATGGCCCTGATCACCCTGACTGAAGGCATGAGCATGGCAGTCATTCTGGTGATCACCACATTCTTCTTTGTGTTTGTCAGCGGACGAATGATTCCTGGGATGGCATTGGTCAGTGCGGCGGGCAACCCCAGAAACAGGGGTACTTTCATGACATTGAATTCATCCATGCAGTCGGCCGCAATGGGAGTGGCCGCACTGGTGGGCGGCATGGTGATTTCACGCAGCGCCGAAGGCTTGATTGAAAACTTCTGGATTTGCAGTGTGATCGCGATCGCATTCAACCTGACCGCATTGTGGATTGCAAAAGGGGTGCGAGTGTATCAGTAGGCGTTCGACAATTAATTAGCTGGCCATGCGGCGAATGATTGACGACACCACCAAACGCAGGCCCTTAATCTCTTTGACTTCCAGCGGGCGCTTTTCTTTCAGGTCTTTGTCTTTGCTCAATTCTTCAAGCTTGTGTTCAATTTCTTTTAACAGATCAAGTTGTTGCTTCATGATGATTTACCAATCTATTCAGGTACGCGAAATATACACGCAAGCGGCTTGGCATTGGATGACACTTTTGTGACATGAAACCAAATCAGGCCGACAACAAAAGCCAGTGATTGTCGAGCTCCAATTGCGCGCGAACCCCAGCTGGCTTGCTGCCCAACCAAACCTGTTCGCCTTTCGCTGCCAAAGCGCACGCGGCTGGCGCAATCTGCGAATGCAGCAAACTGCCTAGTGCATCAAATGTCGCAGCAGAATCATTCTTGGTGCAGCTGATTACAAAGCCCTCCGGGGTGGAAGCAATGTCGCCTGCATAACCCTTTACACCGGCTGAATCAGGCGCCACGCGCAACCCTGTTTCATCCAGCAGCGCAAGTACAGGCGCCGCATCTTGAAGAGCGAAGGTACTGTGGTGCGCCTGCATGGCAATGCCGACCACACCACTGGTATGCACCGCCATGTGCCGCAAACTCAGGCGCGAGTCGCTCAGTGTCCATCGATTCAACAACTGGCCCGTGCGAGGGTGCAAAGCCACCAGAGAAGAATCCATTGGCAATTGGTTCAACTGGGTTCTACCCATGTCGGCGTGGGTGTGAATACCACCATTGGCCACCAACAAAAAGGGCTCGTCAATTCCGAGTCCGCCCTTGGGCAGCACCAGCATTTCGTGGGGGTCTTTGCCATGCGTGGGCCACACATCCTGCAACTCCAAGGTGTGGCGATTTCGCACGGCCAGCACACCAGTGCCACCAAGCACATCGGTTTCTGTGGTGTAAAGGCGATCACCATGCAAGGCACTGTGGCCGTTCAAATGCCGGTCTTCTTCCTGCCACACTCGCGAGGTTTCACCACTGCGAATATTCAGGCGCAACAGCCAATCACCAGGCCGGCGCGCAATCACCAAATACTCATCGCCTTGCAAATGCATCAAACCATGCGGGCGTGTGGGCAAATCGACTGCCATGCGCACGGCATGAGAAAGCGCGCCAGCTTGCCCGGCTGAGTTGAGCACCCCCACTTGATACGCACCATTTGGCAACTGCCAGGCCGCCAGCAAACGGGCGTGCCGGGTATTGATTGCAGACTCAGCCGACAAGGGCAAAGCCAGGCTGAATACCAGCGCACTACTTTGAACTAAAAATTGTCGGCGTGAATTCAACATCGAATCAATCGCCATCGGAAGACGAAAACTGAACGGACACCTTCAAACCGGTGGCTACTTCACTTTCCAGAAATCCTTTGAGTACTTTGAGCGATTTGACAGACCGCTCAACACTGGCTGGCGTTGCGATGTCATTGTTCCGCATCGCTGTAGCTACCGCACTGCTGTGCCTGACCAAGGTGTCGGCCAATTCGATTTTTCCCAACCCCCGCAAATAGGCCTCTAGTGGGACCACTTGTGCATTGGCCTGCGGAACAGTTTGGCTGTTGACCAGCAGCAAGTGTTCTATGCCTTGCCACTGCGCAGCCCATGCTTTCTGGGTAATTTGCAGTTCCATGAATGGCCAATGGGCAACACCTGCCTCGTCTTTGTTTTTCAAAAGCGGCTTTTCCATTCGCTCCCACGCCAGGGTGTGCGTCGCCCCAATCAACTGGTTGAAATACAACTGCATATTTGCGCCCAAGGCTTGTGCCTCGTCCCATTTCAAATCAGCCACAGTGCGGGCAATGTCAAGCACTACTTCATGTGCGTAGTTGCACTGCGGTGTTACCGCTTTGAAATCATCCTGAGTCAATAAATACTCAAACGCCGGAAAACCCTTTGCTGGACTTCCGATCAGGGCCATGGCTTGCGCGCCTTGTGGCTGTTTTTTAATTGCACGTTCCAACAAATTAAGGCGCAGAGGGCGAAAGTCGATTTGGCGTACCGTGTTGCCGTCCAGCATGGGGCCCATCACCACGGCCGACAGCTCCAGCCAAGCGAGGTAGGCTTTGGCGTATTGCGCCTGAAGCTGCTGCTTGTCGATGGACTTCGCCTTTGTATCAATCTTGCAATAGTGTGCTGTGGCTGCACTCAACTGTTCAAGTTGAATGCGCAACTGAGCAGTGTCACTGGCATAGTGGTGCGTTGCTACGCTGCTCAGCACATCGGACACTTCATAGTACGGAAACAGCATAGTGCTTCGGTCCACAGGTTTCGCAGCAACGGCTGAATTGGCCAGGTTCAGCACCAACAGCAACACCAAGGCGAGCGCTATCCAAACCAGTCCACGTAACAGGCCAGTTTTCAATTCATGCTGGTGTTGAGGATTCATCACAAGGACTCCACAAAACGAATCAGTGCTGCACGGTCTTGCGCAGAAAAATTCATGAACCGGTTTTTACTTGGCTCGGCCTCGCCACCGTGCCAAAGAATGGCCTCCTCAACACCATCGGCGCGACCATCGTGCAACAAACGCATGTGGTTGTTGACATCAGGAATCAAGCCGATTCCCCACAAGGGCGGTGTCTTCCACTGTCGGCCATTGGCTTTGAAATCGGGGCGGTTGTCAGCAAGACCTTCGCCCATGTCATGCAACAACAAATCGGTGTAGGGCCAGATTTCCTGTCCTTCCAACGCTTTGCTGCTCAAGGCCGGAAAAGGCACTTTCCCAGTGGTGTAGGAAGGGCGATGGCACACCGCGCATTGCGCTTGCTCAAACAACTTTTGACCTTTCAGCACTTGTGCATCATTCACATTACGGCGGGCAGGCGGTGCCAACACGGCTTGATAAAACACAATTTCATTGAACAATTTATCGCTAAGTTCAGGCGCACCGTTCTCTGATCCGTTGGGCGCCTGCAAACAGTCTTTCTGGGCCGATGTGCAATTCTCGGAGGGAAACACACTGCTGGTAATGCCGATATCGCCAAGAAATGCGCCACCGGTTTGATGCGCCAGCGTGGCGACATTGGCCTTCCAGCCGAATCGACCCAACATTTCCTTTTGTGCATAGGCATCCCAAACCCGATTGGGTACACCCTTGATGGGACCGGGCAGTGCCGCTTGCTGTGCCGAATTGTTCAAAATATCCTTGTCCTCAATGGCTTCAAGCAAACCCAGGCCCACCACCTGCGGAGCGATTCGCGGACTGACCATCACCTCGGGGTGCAGTGGGCCATAACCCAAATCGGAAAAAGAATAAGCAGGCTTTTTCAATACATAAGGCGTGCCATCCGGGTACTTGCCCTGTACTTCGGTAATCTGGATATGTACCTTGCCTTCAGGCTTCACGCCAGCAACGGCCGCATTGTTGAACTGATCACCATACACAGGGTCGGGCACCACACCATGCCGGGAATCAGTGCCTGGAATGGACAAACGGAACAAGAGATCAACTGGTTGTTCAGTGCTCAAACGATCAAGAATTTCGGGCGGTTTTCCGCGACCATCCTGCACATGACAACCACCGCAGGAGCGCGCAATGAAATGGGGGCCCAAACCATCGCGGGCGGTGGTTGACGCTGGGGCCTGCACCCAGTTGCGCTTGAAAAACGAATTGCCAATGGCGAACCGGGTTCGTTCCTGATCTGGCAAGTTGGCAGCAGGAAATGAAAAGGCATTTCGGCCATCGGCGAACACGGTGACATCACCTGCAGTGCGAGGCGTCATTCCTTCCACTGCGGCCCAGGCCGCCCCGGCAAGTAACAGGGTTCCCCCTGCCAAACAAACAGCAACTTTCATCAGGGCAAGGTCAGGGTAAGTTGGGTAATACCAATTGCATTGGCCGATTCAACCAGCAAGGTGCTTTGCTCAACCAGGCTATCCACCGTGGCTTTAACACGTTGAGGGCCAGGTGCATTTGCACCGCCAATAATTTCACGGTCAAATGGTGCTTGAATTGCACTTGCAGCCTTCACCGAGTTCTGGATTTGCTGCGTGGTTTTCTTCGCAACTTCCGGTGCACGCGCACCCACCAACTCGGCCAGTGAAGGCACTTTCAACACAGCGCCATCGGCCTGTTTGTAAGTACCGGTCCACACATTCAAAATGCCTTGGGCATTGGTCACCGCGTCGCGGTGCGTGTTGTCTGAAAAACAGGAATGCTCATCTTCCTGATCCTGGCTGAACAGGGCCACTTCAAGACGCTCGCCAGCCAATTCACCGCGCGAGAGGGAACCCAAACCCACCAGAATTTTGCGAATGGATTCTTTGCCGTCTTTCTCGAAATTTGCGCGGAAGTTATCTGGTTTTTTTGGTGCCCAGGCCGATTGAACAGTTTGAAGATCATGAATAAGCAAAGCTGTTATTTCACGCAGGTAAGTTGCGCGACGCTCGGCATTTTGCCCCTTGCCTTTCACATAATCTGTGTAAGGCCGCTGACCGGGACCGTTCTCGTTTAAATCCTGCCCCCACAACAAGAACTCGATGGCGTGCCAACCTGTGGCAATGTTTTCTTCACCGCCTCGTTCATTTTCTTCAATCAAGGCATCGCGTGAAATTTTAAACTCAGGATTGTTGATGAAGCCGCTGCGCGCATTGCCCTGTACATAATCCACATACGATTCATCCATGGGCCAGGCATTGATTTGCCCTTCAGGTCCGTTTTCATCGTCAATTGGACCGCCGTAAAAACGGAAAGCTTCAGTTTGTCCGTAAAACTCACGGGCATTCAGCCATGCTTTTTTCGCAGCTTCCAGGCCAGCCTCGGAAGGTGCTTTCAAAAATGCATCAATGGACGACTGCAGTTTTTGGGCTGCAATTACGGAGTCGGTGTAATTCGCATACACCAATTGCCCATAACCCTTGACCACATCCTGATCACTGGGAGCCGCCACAGCCACATTACAAAACGCCAGTGCCAAACCAGCGACCATCCCTTTCTTTTTGGCGTCGAACCACGAATACATCATGAGGAGATAAAACCTTTGGATCAATCAAACACAGGCCATATGTTAATCGTAATGAGAATGATTTGCAATTAATAAGAACATCCATTACACTTCGCCTCATTCATTGCAGGCAATCAACTTTATTTCAGGCCACCATGAACACGCAATCTACCTTGAAAACCGGCACAGCCTCTGCAAGCCCAAGCGAACCCGCAGTCGCAGCGCCTTTGAACACAAAAAACTTGTTTCCTGTGGGTAGCCGCGAGAGAACCATTGTTCATGACAACACGGAGTATCGACTGCGAATTACTGCCCAGGGCAAACTGATTTTGACCAAATAAATTTCTCTCACCCTCAAACCGCAAGCCAGCAAAACCGAGTAGCCAGCCAGCGTTTTTTTCAACCTGTACCATGAACCCGAAAAAAATTCTGCCCTGCGCCATCAGCGCGATTACCCTGTTATGGCCCCAACTTTCAAACGCTCAAGAAGCCGCCACCCTGCCCGCTGTCAAAGTTGAAGGGCAAGTGCAAGCGGAACCAAGTCCTTCCGCACCTGTTGATGGTTACAAAGCCAGCAGCACTTTCTCTGCTACAAAAACCGGCACACCCGTTGTGGAAACCCAGCAGTCGATTTCGGTCATTACACGCGATCGAATTGAAGACCAGGGCGCACTTACTTTGCAAGATACGCTGGGCTACACCGCAGGTGTCAGCGCAGGTTCCTATGGTTTCGACAATCGTGGCGACTGGGCTTTTATACGCGGCACTTCCTTTGTTCAGTACCAGGACGGCTTGAAACAACTTTTTGGTTTTTACAACAATGTGCGCCCCGACCCGTTTACCCTTGAGCGCGTTGAAGTGGTGAAAGGCCCTTCGTCGGTGTTGTATGGTCAGGGCGGTTTTGGCGGCCTGGTGAACATGGTCAGCAAGCGCCCGCAAAAGGAACAAGCAGGTGAAGTTGGCGTGCAACTGGGCGAATATGGCCGCAAACAATTGGCACTCGACCTCACTGGCCCATTGAATGACGAAGGCACTCTGCTGTACCGCTTGATCGCATTGACCCGCGACAGCGATACCCAAGTCAACTTTGTGCCCGATGACCGAGACCTGTTTGCACCCTCAATTACCTGGAGACCCAGCGCCGATACCAGCCTGACTGCGTATTTGAATGTGCAACGTGATGTGTCGGGATCTTCGGTCGGTTTTTTCCCGATCATCGGCACCCGGTTTGAAGGCCCCAATGGTCGCATTCCAACTGACACATTCATCAGCGAGCCAGGCTTCGACTTGTACCTGGCCAAGCAAACTTCGTACGGGCTGGAATTTGATCATCGTTTGAACGATGTGTTCACCTTCAGCCAGAAAGTGAAGCAAAGCGACAGTGCTGTGTCGTACAACTCGATTTACTCGGCATTCACACCTCGAATCAATGCCGATGGACGAACCATCAACCGCGTGGCGATTTCTCAGTACAACGTGGCTGACAGCCTCACCTCTGACTCACAACTAACGGCCAAATGGAATTTTGGCGAGTTCGAGAACACCAGCATTGTCGGGTTTGATTACCAGCGAGTTGCCTTGGGCGGCGCGCGTGGTGCAGGCGGCAGTGCTGCCGCGATCGATTATCTCAATCCGGTGTATGGTAATTTCACTGCGCCTGTACTGGCAGACATTGCAGGCACACTGCAAACTCAAACCGGTATTTACGCTCAACACCAGGTGAAGTACGCCAAGCGCTGGCTTTCTACCGTGGGTATTCGTCGTGACTGGGCCAAATCCGAAACCGACAACGCACCAGCCTCTAGCCTAGATACATCCACAAACACCTACAAGGCCAGCCTGGGTTACATCACCGATTTTGGCGCTATGCCTTACTACAGCTATTCGGAATCGTTCCTTCCAATTGGCGGCCTGGACTTCTTTGGCAATCCGTTCAAGCCTCAACAAGCTGAACAACAGGAAATGGGTGTGAAATATGAAACACCCGATGGCAAGTCGCTTTTCACTGCTGCAGTTTATGAAATCAAGGAAAACAACCGCCGCGTCGCTGATCCTGCTGTAGCCAACAATCAGATTCAGGTTGGCGAAGCGGAAAGCAAAGGTGTTGAACTGGAAGCCAACCACCGCCTAAGCCCCACTGTGGACATTCTGGCGGCCTATGCCTACACCAGCGCCAAAGTAACCCGCCATTCCACGCCCAACAGTCAAGGCAAAAGATTGGCCACAGTGCCCAAGCAAACCCTCAGCCTTTGGGGACGCCAGAAGTTTTCCATGCTCGGCTTACCCGGCTGGCAATGGGGCGCAGGCTTGCGATTCATTGACGAATCCTGGGACGGCGTAGACAACGTGCGTACACCCAGTGTGACGCTGCTGGACGCCATGCTCTCGTATGAAACTGGCGATTGGCGCTACGCAGTGAATGCGACCAATCTGGCCAACCGCGAATACGTTTCCACCTGTTTGTCTCGTGGCGACTGTTTCTATGGTGTCGAACGCAATGTGGTGTTCAGTGCAAACTACCGTTTCTAAAACACAGTGGCTAAAAATCAGCAGTCGGCAAATTGTTTGCCTGCTGCTGGCATTTCCTGCGGGGTTGGCTTTGGCCAATCTGTTTGCAGCAGCATTGGCCATTTTGCTGTTCAAAGCAGGCATGGAGCAAAGCGAAGCCTTGACCCTTGGCCTGCTGCTGGCCTACCTGGCCATGCCTTGTTGGATGCTGTGGGTTTATTGCACAGCGAGCCTGGCCTGGCTAAGTGCCCAGGGACTTTTGTTTGGTTTGCTGTGTGCAATCGTCATCTACTTTCCTTGGTAAACCCCAGTCGTGAGCAAGCAGAAAGTACCTTCCATTCGTCAACACATGGCCTGGTTTCACACCTGGTTTGGACTCTTCATCGGCTTCCTTCTATTCGCTGTGTTCTGGATGGGTACGCTCACCGTATTCGACAAAGAGTTCGATCGCTGGATGCACCCGGAAAGCCGCAGTGTTGCTGGTGAATGTTGCACACTGAGCCCCCAACAACTTGAAACCGTATTGCTGAAAGCGCGAGAGTTGGCGCCCGAGTCGGACAATATACGACTGCGCTTACCCACCGAACGTACGCCCATGACACTGATTCGGATTGTCAAACCCGACCGAACCTTGAAGGCCTATTTCATGGACCCCGACACGGGCAAAGTGGTGTCCAACGAACACACGTTGGGTGGCAGCGGTTTCTTTTTTCCCTTCCACTACAAATTCAATATTGCATGGAACAATGTCGGCTATTTTCTGCTCGGGATCGCAGGTTTGGCGATGATGGCCCTACTGATCAGCGGAATTGTCATTCACCGGAAACTTCTGGCTGAGTTCTTTGTGTTTCGTCCGAAAAAACACACTGTGCGCAGCCTTCTTGACTTGCACAACCTGAGCAGCGTGGTGGCACTGCCCTTTCACTTCATCATCACATTCACTGGCCTGCTGATCTTCTTTTCCATCTATTTTCCGTGGGCCACACTAACCGCGTTTGATGGAGACAAAGCTGCCTCCCAAAAAGCCATGAGTGGTTTTATCAACATGCCTCCCAGCGGTTTTACTGAAGACCCCGGGCAACAAATCGCCGCATTGAAAACCGTGCCAACTTTGGTTCAAGCACGTGAGGCCGCCTGGACTCAGGCACTGGGCGAAACTGCGCGTGCCGATTCAATCAATATTCGCAACTTGAGCGACAGCAACGCCACACTCGAAATTCGCAGGGTATTTCCCGAGCGCAGTATCACAATGAGTACACATGCCGACACAGTGCTGTTACATACTGGCGAACTGCTCCATGCGCATCAACCCAAACCCATCAAGAGCTTTACCCACTGGATCAACGGCCTGCACTTCATACAGTTTGACCACACTGCACTTCGAGTGCTGTACGTGGTGGGTGGTTTGTTGGGTTGCCTCATGATTCACACCGGTTTTTTGTTTTGGCTGGAGTCGCGCCGCGTTCAACACCACAAGAAAAAACTGCCAGGCTTTACCGTGGTTCAAGCCCTGACTGTGGGCGGCACTGTCGGCATGATGATTGCCACTGCCGCGTATCTTGTGGCAAATCAGCTTCTTCCCAACCAACTTCCTAACCGCGCAACCACCGAAACATGGGTGTTTTATGGCATGTGGGTGCTCACGATAATCTGGGCTTTTGTCAACGCCGTCCGATTCAAACGGCTGGAAAACCAGGCAGCCGCGCACCGCAGCAGCCAGTGGTTTCAACCCACGGTTGTGTTCACAGCCCTGTGTGCGCTGGCTTGGCTGCTCAATCAAATCAACACAGGTGGCATGTTCGCAGCCGCCCTTGATCAAGGGGACATGAATTCACTGGCCATCGACATGGGTTTGCTTCTCATGGTTGCAATGGGCACATACACCGCTTGCAAAATAGTCACTCCCAACGAGGCTTTTGAATGCACCTAACCCTACAAGTTGCGCTGGCTTTTTCGCTTCTGTTTTCAGGTTTGCTGTTGATCGCACTTTCACAACAGGCGCATTTTCGTCATCGCCGTTGGGCTGGACGTTGCAATGCGATTGGCTTACGTTCAGTGGGGGCACGCCGCACCGCTGGCCTGCTCGCCTTGCTGCTAAGCGCAATCACACTCAGCTTCATGCAAGGAATAGCTTTTGGATTGGTGGTGTGGGTCATGGCAACGGCGGCACTGGCCGTTGTTTTGGCATGGGTGCTCGCCCGGTCAAGTTAAGCGGTCGCTTGTGTTGTAGGCGTATAATTGCCCCACATTCAACACGAGCTGTAGTCATGACCACCCGTTTTGCCACCACCGCCCTCTTGCTGCTGGCCAGCTTTGCAGCAAACGCACAAAGCAATACAACACCCACCACAGTCGACATGGCCAACCGTGTTCAGGCTTGTGTGGCCTGTCATGGCGCCGAAGGCCGCGCCAGCGCAGAAGGTTATTACCCGCGCATTGCCGGCAAACCGGAAGGCTACCTGTACAACCAGCTGATCGCATTTCGCGATGGTGGCCGTCAACACGCCGCCATGAACGGCATTGTGCAACATCTGTCGAATGATTATTTGCAGCAAATGGCGAGATACTTTGCTGCGCAAAATCCACCCTACCCTGCACCCGTAAAAAGTACAGCCTCAGCCGCAGAACTTGAGCAAGGCAAACGTTTGGTATTCGACGGTGTTCCATCAAAAAAAATTCCTGCCTGCGCGGCCTGCCACGGACAAGCACTGACCGGAGTTGAGCCCTATACACCAGGCTTGCTGGGTTTGCCACGCGATTACCTGAACGCGCAACTGGGCAAATGGCGCAACGGGCAGCGCCAAGCCGCCGACCCTGATTGCATGCACGCACTGGTGAAAGCACTCAGCCCCGAGCAATTGAATACAGCAACAGCTTATTTGGCCGCACAGCCAGTACCTGAAAACCCAAAAGCCGCACCGGCCAACAGTATTCAGTTTCCTTTGAAATGCGGCACACACACCACCACAGCAGTGCCCGGTAACAACAATGTATCGCCAGAGCCGATCGCATTGAATGTGCTGTCAGCGCAAGAAAAACGCGGCGCCTATTTGGCGCGTTTGGGCAATTGTGCCGGTTGTCACACAGCCAATCCCAAAAAGCCTTATGCTGGTGGCCGCGCCATCGAAACACCTTTCGGCAAAATTTACAGCACCAACTTAACCCCCAATGCCGAGCACGGATTGGGCAGCTGGACTGCAGATGATTTTTACAAAGCCATGCACAGTGGTGTCTCGAAAAATGGCGACTACCTTTACCCGGCATTTCCCTACACCGACTACACCAAAATGAGCCGGGCTGAAGTCGATGACTTATTCGCTTACTTAAAGCGCCTGCCCGCGATTGCTCAAAAAACACCCAAGCCTTCCTTGCAGTTTCCCTTCAACCAGCGCCCACTTCTGGCCGTGTGGAGAGCACTGTACTTTACTGAGGGCGAATTCAAACCTGATACCACGCAACCAGCACTGTGGAATCGAGGGGCCTACCTGATCAACGGCCCAGGACATTGCGCGGCTTGCCACACACCACGGAACACTTTGGGTGGATTGAAAGACAAACTGAATTTAAGCGGTGCCACCATTCCGGTACTGGACTGGTTTGCACCAGCGCTGAACAATCACTCCCTGCACGGTCTGGGCAAATGGAGTGAAAGCGACATTGCCCAGTACTTGCAAAGCGGAGTTAACCGGCATGCCGCAACATACGGCCCCATGGCCGAAGTGGTGGCGCACAGTCTGCAATTTGCCACGGCCGCCGATATACAAGCCATGGCGGTGTACCTTAAAAGCCTGCCGGCACAAGCCCCTTCAGAAAAAGAATCGACAGGCCTTGGGCAACGTACCTTGCTGCCACTGATGCAGCGGGGCGAAAACATTTACACCAACACCTGCGCGGAATGTCATGGCAAGCAAGGAGAAGGGAAAGCCAATCAGTTCCCGGCCTTGGCGGGCAATGTCAATGTGATTGCACCCAACCCGGTCAATGCCATTCGCATGGTGCTCAACGGCGGGTTTTCACCCAGCACACAAGCTGCACCCTACCCACATGGCATGCCACCTTATCGTGTAGAACTGAGCAACAACGACATTGCAGCGGTAGTCACTTACATTCGCCGAAGCTGGGGCAACACGGCCAGTGGTGTTGCGTCTGTCGAAGTGGACAAACAACGCGGCCAGTAATAAAAAAAGCCGGTGACGAATTGCTTCCCCCACCGGCTTTTGGACCTTGCATCAAGCGATTAGAAATCAAGCTGCATTTCTACCAGCAACATACGCCCAGGTGCGGGTACGCGACCGGTTGTGCTTACGTCCACACCCCGGAAGAAGTACTGTTCGTCAAACAGGTTATTGATCCCAAAACCAAGATTCATGTTCTTGCCTTGCCCAATCGGGAAATCACGCCCCACGCGCATGTTCACCAAAGTGTAGGCGGGCAATTCACCAGCACTGCCGTTGGCAGTTTCAACCTGTGTGTTGGCTGAATCACTGAAGCTTTCAGAAACATACAGGGCATTTGCGTTGGCCGTCCAATTGCCAAACTTGTACACCGCATCCAACCCCAAATGGTGCGTGGGTGCATTGCGAAGTTCCTTGCCTTGATCAGCGCCCGACAATTGCTCCGTATCCAGATAGGTATAACTCATTCCCAGTTCAGTTTGGCTGTTCAGGTTCCAGCGACCTTCCAGCTCAACGCCTTCTTGGCGTGTTTCCCCGAGATTGCGGAATGCGCCTGTATCGAAAACGATCTGGTCTTTGTAATCCACCCGGAACAGCGTTGCCGCAATATTGGCTTGCGGGTTGATCTGCCAGCGTGAACCGATTTCGTAGTTCTCGGCGGTTTCATTGCCCACATCACCACCGCGCGTCACTTGTGCCGTTTGCACCGGCACCAATGAACGCTGCGCATTGGTAAATACGAACACATCTTTCGTGGCCTGGTAACCCACAGTCAAGCCAGGCAACCATTCATCGGGGTTGTTCTGAAACTCGGTACCGGTATTCAAATCACGGTAGCGGGTTTCAACATCTTCATAACGAATGCCCGGCGTTACTTTCAAACGATCGTCCATCAATGCAATGGTGTCGCTGAGGTAGTAAGCCATCGCCTTGGTGGTAAAGTCCCAGCGGCGGAACGGATTCACTGCCCCTGTTGCAAGCGTGGTGCGGCTTACATCAAAGCGCACATCTTCTTCAACAAAACGCGCACCTGCAATCACTGTGTGGTTGGCTATCTGCTTGGTGAACCTTGGTTCCGTGCCATGCACACTGAACACGCGTGGGGAATCGAGAACAAACGCTGGCGTTTGTGCTGGGTCATCCGAGAAAGTGGCTGACTGGCTGAAGAAGAACGTGCGATTTGCTTGGTGCGCAAAATTGCGCCATGTCAGCTTGAAATCGTCGGAAAACGAATGATTCCAGGTGAAAGTGCCGCGCCACATGTCTGCGTCGTACGCATCAAAAGGCTTTTGCGACTGGTTTGGGTTTTGATCATAGGCAGCTGGGCTTAAGGCACCAGGCAATTCAGCCTTCACTTCGTAATACTGCAACTGCGCTTTGAAATCGTTGTTGGGGTTCAGGTAGTACTCGCCATCCACAATGAAGTTACGCACTTCGGTGTCTGAACGATCACGCTGGCCCTTGCCATCCACAATGTTGGCCTGAAATTGCAAGCCAAGGTCTTCACGCACAAAACCACCAATTCGGTAGTAAGTGTCGGTCAGCATATTGCCAGTTTCTTCGGAAATTTGAAGGCGCTCGCGGAAGGTCTGGCTGGTTTTTGCGGGAATAGGCTTGGTCACCAAATTCAGCACACCGCCCACGTTGTTCGGCCCGTAATGCACGGCAGCACCACCCCGCACCAAATCTACAGCTTCAAGGCTGGGCAATGTAACGGGAAATAGCGACAGGCCCACGTTGGTGTAAGGGCCAATGGCAATCGGGTAACCATCCACCAAAATTTGCAAACGTTCACTGCGCAAGGGGTTCAAACCGCGCACACCAATGTTGGGCAAAATTCCGGTGCCGGTTTCGTCCAGCACTTGAACACCCGGCACACGGCGCAAGGCATCTTCCAGGTTCAAAGCACCACGCTCTTCCAGATCTTCTTTCTCAAGCACCGTGCGCGCACCCGTGTAGGTTTTTACACTTTCCTCGGTGGGTGGACCCAACCAGTCGGATTGGACAGTGACGGGTGCCAGGGTTTCGGCCAAAGCCGTATGGCTGAAAGAAACGCAGACCAGTGCTACGGCCATGGAAAGGGGTGAAACACGAAGACGTTGGCGTGAATCGCCACGCACATCAAAAGAGGACATTGCGGTTTTCCTTTTAATAATAAAAATCGTTCTCATTATCGTTAGTTTTACCAACTGTTTGTTGTATGAAATTCAGAAATGCTGTTTTTTTTCCCAATTCGCAGCACAACTCGAGCACCCACCCCCATTTCGAGCGATGAATTGTTAAATACTTTGAAGTCTTATTTTAATTAATGTTAATATAAATCATTCTCATTTACTATCTATAAAAATGATCCACACAATCCCGCTACACGAGACAAAAGCTGGCACATCGCCCTGGCTGGGCCTGCTGAATTCCCTGCCCTCACCACTGATCGTCGACATGATTGCCCAATGCGGCTACCACTTCGTCATTATCGACACCGAGCACGTACTGCTCGATGAAAACACCCTACGCGAATGTATTCAAACCTGCCGCCACCACAGCTGTGTGCCACTGGTTCGTGTGGCAGAAGTTCGCCCCAACTTCATCGGCAAGTTGCTGGATGCAGGGGCCATGGGCATTGTGTTGTCACGCGCAGAAACCGCGGATCAAATTCAAGCGCTAGCGCAAGCCATGAAATTTCCCCCCTTGGGTGCGCGCGGTATTACAGGCGGCACGGTGACCGGCTACGGGCAGTTGCCCCTGAACGATTACATTGCGCTGGCC
The DNA here is from genome assembly GCF_000170915.1 of Limnobacter sp. MED105. Taxonomy (GTDB): domain Bacteria; phylum Pseudomonadota; class Gammaproteobacteria; order Burkholderiales; family Burkholderiaceae_B; genus Limnobacter. Next base: position 58,063 of record NZ_ABCT01000012.1, on the reverse strand, counting down.
AACGAACACACCCTGCTGGTACCCATGATTGAAAGCCAGGCAGGCTTGAATGCCCTGCCCCAGATGCTTGCCACCGGGCACGTCAGCTTTGTCATGGAAGGTGCACTGGACCTTGCACTGAACATGGGTCTTGGCCCCAACCCGCTGCACCCCGACGTGTTCAACGCCTTGAACAATGTGCATCAAATTTGCCATCAAACCGATGTTCCTTTTTGCCCCAACCCACGAACGCCAAGCCAACTGCGGCACTGGCAAGACCTGGGCTGCAAACTTTTTCTGTGCGGCGAAGACCGCAGCCACTTCGCCAAAGCATTGCGAAACAACCTTCCAGGAGCCTGAATTGAAACCCACCCTTGTTTTCCTGACCCATGTGCTGAACAACGCAATCGTCGATGGATTCATTCCCGCCGCCCAAGCACTGAATCACGACGTGATTGTATTGACCGACCACGGCCATGCCCACCAGCAAGCACTTGCCAATGTGCGTGTTCATGAATGCGATGTGTTCAACCCTATTGCAGTGATCGATTTGATTGCCGCACTGAACATTGAACCGCAAGCTGTGTTCTCCAACAGCGATCACCTTCAAACCTGCACCGCCCTGGTGGCTGACCTGCTGGGTCTGCCCGCAAAATCTTCGAAGGTTTGCTACCACGCGAAAAACAAACACTGGATGCGCAAACGGCTTGAATCCCTTGGTTTGCCAAGCATCTGGAGCCAAACCGTTCGCCGCACCGACCCGGTTCGCAGCGAATGGCCTTACCCCTTGGTGGTCAAACCCACGCAGGGTGTGGCATCGATGGACGTGGTTCGCATCGACACGCCCGCGCAACTGACACAACACCTTGCACAGCTTGATGAATCGCAAAGTGTGTTGCTGGAAGAATTCATGGAAGGCCCGCTGATTACGCTTGAAACATTGGGCAATGGCAAACACCTGCACACCATCGGCGGGTTTGACGTAAGCCTGTCCAGCCCACCCTATTTTGTTGAAACTGCTGCGCAGTGGAATGGCCCGCACACGCGGCAGTGGCGCACACACATGGCACACACCCTGGTTCAGTTTGGTGTGGGGCTTGGGGCCTGCCACAGCGAATTCATTGTGACCCCGCGCGGCCCGGTGCTGGTGGAAATCAACTACCGAAGCATTGGCGATAACCGCGAATTCTTGCTTGATCAGCTGGTGGAGCAAGGCTGGTTCAAATCCATTCTGCAAACCCACCTTGGGCAAGAAATTGAAGTACCCCGCGTAAAACCCAGGTGCGCACAAATCGATTACCTGGTTGCTCCACATGCCGGCACCTTGCGCGTGGCACCACGCATTGAAAACAATGCCGCCGTGCAGTACCGCGCCGTTAAACAGCAAGGGGAAACCATCCAGATCAGCCATTCCAACAAAGACTACATTGGCGTGTTCACCTTTCAGGCCGATTCCGACAGCGAACTTCAACACCTGCGAACCGACACACAAAACCGCAACCCCTGGAGCGTTCAATGAGTGCCTTGCACGACCAGCGCATTGCGCTAAGGCTGATCAATGCCTGCCTACGGGAAAACGTTCGCAACATACTGAGCCTGGCGCGCATTGAAGCAAGCGAAGGCCGCACATTTCTGGTGTTTGAACACCTGCCCGAAGCCTGCCGGATCGAAGTAAAAGAAAGCCCCAGCATGCAAACACACCGGGCCATCAACCCCCACTGGGAAACACTGCAACACGGCCAGTGGATTGAACAACAAGGTGCAAGGCAATGGATCCGTTTTCTGGCGCAAGGTTTGCCCGAAGAAGCAAAAGCCCTGTACCAAAATTATGAACTGGAAGTGCAGGCCGCCATTGATCAAACCCTGCTGTGCGATCAGGCCTACACCGAACAACAACACGCACTGGGCCTTGTTTCCACAACACGCAACTGGGCACAACGCATGTTGCACGCCGACCAAATGGCCAGCTTTCTGGACCACCCTTATTACCCCACGGCCCGTGCCAAATTCGGCATGCAAACCAGCGAACTGAAAGCCTATTCACCGGAATTCAACCCAACTTTCGAGTTGGCCTGGTTTGCCGTGCCCGCAAGCGAATTTGAAGGCACCGGCACTGAGCCCGCGTGGTGGCCAACACTGGCGCATGTGGGCTTGCCACAATCGCTTGCCAACAGCCACACACTGCTGCCGGTTCACCCCATGATGCGCGCCGCAATTGCACAGCAAATTCCAGAAAGCATTGAAGCACCACGCACATATTTGCCCGTCAAACCCACGCTGTCGGTGCGTACCGTGGCCGTGCTGAATCACCCCGCCTCACACATCAAACTACCCATGCCGATTGCCACGCTGGGTCAAAAAAACATTCGCTACATCAAACCCTCCACCCTGAAAGACGGTGACTGGTTTGCGCAAGCGCTTGCGTCGATCGAACAAACAAACGAAGGAATAAAAGGTTTGTACCGGCATGTGGATGAATCGTTTACGGGCTGCTACAAGCAGCTCAACGCTGCAGGTTTTTTGCACCGCCAGTACCCGCCAGAATTGCCCGATGAAACACTGGCCACTGTGGCCACACTGTGCAGCCCCATGCCCAGCGGCAAGCCCTACCTGCTTGAATACCTGGATCAACACGCACAAAGCCTGCAAAGCTGGTGGGCCAGTTATTGCACATTAATGATTGGCGTGCACCTGCGTTTGTGGATTCAACACGGCATTGCGCTGGAATCGAATCAACAGAATTCGGTGTTGTCGCTGCGCCCAGGGCTTGCACCCACGCTTGTGATGAAAGACAACGACGCCGCACGCCTGTGGCCAAACCGCTTCGAGTCGGCTGCTGCAAGCCGCGGGCACCATGTGCACATGCTGCAAGACGCACGCATTCTGGTGAACGACGAAGCACCGCTGGCCCACATGTTCATCACCATTACCCTGCAACTGAATTTGCTGGTCGTACTCGACGGGCTTGCACAAAGCGGCGCACTGAACCGCCAACAAGCCTTGCTCACCTTGCGCCGTGCCATTGAACACACCTTGCACAACTTGCGCCTGGAAGGTTTCGACACCGACCTGGCCACAGAACTGTTGCTGTGCGCCCGCATGCACCCTGTGAAGTACCTGTTGCAAAGCGCAAGCCTGCTGAGCAAACAGGAATGCGGTGCAAGCGATGTGAACAAGTTTTACGGCATGACAGGCCCCAACCCCTTGCGAGACCTGCCATGAACCGCGTGCTGTTTGCTGTACTGGCCTGTCATTTTCTGGCGGCATTCACCGTGCTGGGCATGCCACTTTACTTGCCCGTGCTGTTCACTGATTTGGGGCTGCCATCGAACAGCCCCTGGATCGGTTTTGTGTTTGCATGGCCCACCCTGTTGACCGCACTCAGCGGCCCTTTGTGGGGCAAGGTGGCTGATCGTTTTGGCAGGCGCTTCTCGCTGATCCGTGCGTTGGCAGGTTTGGCACTTGCTTTTTTGTGGGTGGGTATTTCAAGTTCAGTGGCAGAACTGCTCATGGCCTTAACCCTGCAAGGTTTGATGGGCGGCACCTTGGCTGCCGCCAATTCCTACCTGGCCACCACCATGCCGCGTGAAACGCTGTCCAACACCTTGAACTGGACGCAATTCAGCGCACGCATGGCGCTGGTTACCGCACCATTGGTGCTGGCTGTGGGCATTCAATACTTCAGGCTGCAACACCTGTACATTGTGTTGGCAACCCTACCCATGCTGGGCGCACTGTATGCCTGCACGCTGCCCAAAGATTCACACCCGTCGCAATCTTCAACAGCAAGCGCAGTGAGCACACCCGGCAACACATCCGCCCCAATGCAATATGCATCGGCCGCCTCGGTGTGCAGCCTGCAAGCCCTGTTCTGCTTTGCCATGGTGGTTACCTTCCCCTACTTCCTGCCCTATGCTGCGCCGGGCATTGCAAGTACCACTGCCATTGCCCTGCTGTACGTGCTGCCCCACCTTGTTTATCTGCTGCTTCAACCGCTGCTGAAAAAGCGCCTGCCAAACTGGGCTTTCAATTGCCACTTCAGCATGCTGGCCCTTGCAGTTGCAGCGTGCATGCAGTGGCAATTCAACAGCGGGCTGGCCCTTGCTGCCGCCCGTGTTTTGTTTGGTGTTGGTATTTGGCTGGGTTATCACGGTATTCATCAACTGGTCGCAAAGTCTTTTCAGGCAGCGCGCGCGGGCACCTGGTTTGGCTCACTCGACAGCGTTGGAAAACTGGCTGGCGTGGCTGCTGGCATTGCAGCCGGTTTTGCAGTTAACCACATGAACCTTGCTTCACCTTTTCTGCTTTCCGCCGTGGCAAGCCTTGCTGCCATGCCCCTTGTTCACCACATTCAAAAAACAGGATCACGTCCATGTATACCTATGAACAACACCAGGCCGAACACCACAGCCTGAACCACCTGCTGAATTGCTACCTGCGCGAATTTGCAGTGCCGCATCAATTGGTCGACTGGCATGCGCAGGGCGACCTGCCCAAAGCCCTGCAGAGCGATTTGCTGGAAGGCGAAACCGTGAGAATTCGTACGGCTTACCCCCTGCTGAAAATAGCCTTCAAAGTACAAGCACGGGGCGCACTGAACCAGATCAAACTGGGCTCGAAACTGTTTGGCAAACCCATGGGCAAGCCTTGGCAAGTACTGGGCACCCATGCCGCCATTCAGGCCCTGCTTGAACACATGGCCATGCTGACGCAAACCGAACCCAATATTGAATTACAGGTCCAAATCCACAACAGCCTGCAAAACATGCAACGGTTTTTGGCGCATGCCCGGGTGCCCTATATCAACGCCTTGCAGCACACCGAGCAATCACTGCTGTGGGGGCATCCGTTTCACCCCAGCCCGAAAAGCCGATCGGGTGTGCAGGCGGAGCAACTGCTGCTGTGTTCACCAGAAGTGGGGGCCGCGTTCCAGTTGCACTGGTTTGAAATCAACCCGGTTTTACTGAAAGAGCTGGGCAGCCCCGTGATCGACAAAGTGTCTGAAACACTGACCGGGCGTACGGGCCTTTACCCATGCCACCCCTGGGAAGTGGAGCTTGTTCTACAGTCCGGAATTTATCAGCAAGCAAGCCAGAACAAACTGATTCGCCACCTTGGACCCTTGGGCAAAGTGGTGTGGCCCACTTCATCGGTGCGCACGTTGTACCACCCCGAATTGGATGTGTTTCTGAAATGCTCCATCCATGTGCGGCTCACCAATTGCATCCGCAAAAATGCATGGTACGAACTTGAAAGTGCAGTAGGCATGACCCAATTGCTTGCGCACACATTTGAACAGGTTGAACACGCACACCCGGGCTTTCGCATGTTGCGCGAACCTGCTGCCAGCACGATTGACTTGTCACAGGCTGATGCAACAGCCAGCCACGATGATGTTGTAAACCTGCAAGAAAGCTTTGGCATTATTTTCAGGGAACAACTGCAAAGCCAGTACACCGACATTCACATGGCTGGCACGCTTGCATCCTGGGACACGGTAGGCCAAAGCCAACTGGCGCAGCGGCTTGACGAGCAAGCCCAGCGGCGCGGCGAAAGTAAAGCCGAATTCACCCTGACTTGGCTGCAAAACTATCTCAAACTGCTGGTGCCCGGCACCCTGACCCTGTTGTTCAAACACGGTGTGGTGCTTGAACCGCATTTGCAAAACACCGTGCTTGCACAGGAAAACGGCTTGCCTGTGCGCGTGTGGATCCGCGACCTGGAAGGCACCAAACTAATTCCACAACACTGGCCTTCTGATCGACTGAACGGCCTCTCGGAACGTGCCATTGCCTCGGTGCATTATTCCGAAGACCAAGGCTGGAAAAGGGTCAGCTACTGCCTGTTGGTCAACAACATTGCCGAGATGATTTTTCACGCCTGCCAACACACGCCGGGGCTTGAACAACGCGCCTGGCAATGCCTTGCAAAACTGATCCAGCAAACCAGCCGTGCCTTGGGTACGCCGCAAGCGCTTTGCGATTTGCTGCAAGGCCATGCACTGGCATCGAAAAACAACCTCAAAACACGTTTGTTCAAAAAGGCTGATCGCCTTTCCGACTACACATTCCTTTCACACCCACTGATTGCACACCATGACAAACACGCTGAACACACTGCTCACTAAACAGGCGAATTCCGGCACACCACCCTGGTGCGCCTATGTGTACAACTTGCCCGCCCTGGCCGCACATGCGCAATACATGAAACGGCATCTGCCACGCAATTGCGAACTGTATTACGCGGCCAAAGCCAACCCCGATGTACGCCTGTTGAACACACTTGCTCCGCATGTGGACGGTTTTGAAGCCGCATCCGCTGGCGAACTTGCCCACCTGAATGACCAGCACTTTAGCAAACCACTTATTTTTGGTGGACCGGGTAAAACCACTGAAGATTTGCAACAGTCACTACACCAAAAAGTGGCCTGCATTCATGTGGAAAGCCTGACTGAACTGAAACGCCTTGCATTGGTTTGCGCCAACACAGGGCAAACCCAAGCCATCATGTTGCGCATGAACATTACGCTCGATGGTGTGGCCAGCAGCAAACTGCAAATGGGCGGTCAGGCCACACCTTTCGGGCTTGACCCTTGCGACCTAGGCACCGCGCTGGCGCTGCTCCAAGAATCGCCGCACCTTGAATTTGAAGGATTTCATTTTCATTCCATGTCGCATCAATTATGTGTCGAGAACCACTTGAAACTGATTGCGCGATACTTCGAGATCACCCGGCAATGGGAATCGCAATGGCACATTCGCTGCAAAGTGATCAATGTGGGCGGCGGGATTGGGGTGAACTACCAATGCGTGGATGAACAGTTCAACTGGGCAGAATTCTGCACTGGACTTGGTGAATTGATCACACAGCACGACATGCAAACACGGCAAATCCGGTTTGAATGTGGCCGCTACGTGAGCGCATTTTGTGGGTACTACGTGATGGAAGTAATTGACCTGAAACAAAGTCATGGGCAGTGGTTTGCCATTGGCAAAGGCGGCACACACCACTTCAGAACCCCGGCGGCGCAAGGCCACAACCACCCGGTGTGGGTGCACCGCAACGGGCAAACCGCTGTTGTAGTTAATTCAACCGTGAATGTAGTGGGGCAACTGTGTACCCCGAAAGACCGCCTGCACCAGCAATTAACGGTTCAGGAATTGGCTTTGGGCGACTACATGGTGTTTACGCTGGCAGGTGCTTACGCGTGGAATATTTCACACCAGAATTTCTTGATGCACGCCGCACCCCAAATAATCTATTTAACTTAAAACCTGAACTCTTTGTCCAAGGAAGCTACTTACTTCGATTAAACAACCCAACTTGATCAATATGAGCCCTTCAGCAGCAACTGGTAGTTCCCATCCCCTTCACCTGTCACCAAATCGATCTCAAATGCTGCAGGCAATTTCCCCCCTCATTACAACTGCCCTTGAAAGCGCTCTGCCCGGCATCGATGCAAACAAACTGATTCACGCTCTGGACACCCTGCTGGGCGGTCGCGGTAACTACACTTTGGTGGGTAGCGCCAGCATGCACCTTCATGCACTTGAACACCCCAACGCCACGTGTGCATTGCCAATGCCTCATGATCTAGATCTGGTTGTCAATGACACTGCGATTCGTCGCGTAGAGCTTGCGAACACAGAAACACTGGGCGGACTGAATTTGAAACGCGACGCGAATTTTGCGCATGTGTTGCACATGCCGCGCGACAATGCGCCCGACCTGAAAATTGACATTGTCCATTCCAGCACCCCGGGTTTTCTGAAGTACCAATTCAACCCGCATTCCATTCATGGCCTGCAGACAGGAATGTTGGCGGACTGCCTGGCCGATTACAAAGCCAGACGAACCGACCAGGAGTTTGTAGAACAATGTGGAGGACAAACACTGGCCAATGCTCAGGTTCAACCATGGCTGGATTATTTCGACAAGTGTCGCCACGACGCAGGCACTGTGTTGCCCCGGAATATTGCGAAAAGAAGATTGGCGGAGTCACCAGGCTCCAGCCCTGAACAAGGCTCGGGTGGCTCCAGCGTGAGCCGACCAGCCGCAAGAATACTGAAATTTGGATTGTAGGCAGGGGAGCCAGGTGCTCCACCAAGTGCTTTACTAAACTGTTTGCTGGCTCATTTCGCTAACCTGAATCAGCGTGTTGTGCGCATCAATTTCACTTTGACAGTGCATGCGGCACTGGCCACAGCCTGAACATGCACCGGTTTTCATGGTGATGTCGTCTACAGATCCACAACCGCTGCGCACGGCTTCAGAAATGGTACGGTCGCTTACGTTGGCACAAATGCAGACGATCACGGTGGGCCTCAAATTGCGTTGAACTTGAAATTAATAATAATGATTCGCATTACTATAATCAAGTATTTTTTCAACGCAATTTGAAAAATGTTAGACGATTTACTCTGAAACACCCATCATGGATTGCTCGTAATTCTGTAAACCTACCCTGTCAATCAAGCTCAGCTGGGTTTCCAGCCAATCGATGTGTTCTTCGGTGTCTTCCAGAATTTCTTTCAGAATGTCGCGAGAAACATAATCACGCTCGTCTTCAGAAACTTTGATGCCGTCTTTGATCGTCACCTGGGCCGCGCTTTCCATTTTCAAGTCGCTTTCCAGAATCTCGCGTGTGTTTTCGCCAATCATCAACTTACCCAAATCTTGCAAATTGGGCAAACCATCCAGCATCAGCACACGCTCAATCAGCAAATCGGCATGCTTCATTTCGCCAATAGATTCCTCGTATTCCTTTTTCTTCAGCACATCGAGACCCCAGTTGCCGAAAATTCGCGAATGCAGGAAATACTGGTTAATCGCGGTCAACTCATTCTTCAATTGCGCATTCAACGCCGCAATCACTTTGCTCGAACCCTTCATTGTTCTTCTCCCTTGCATTCAAAAATCAACTCAAGCCACAGTGTACAACGCGGGCCAAGGCAGCCGAAACCCTTTTCTGGTGGGCCTCTTAAAAAACACTTGCCAAAATCAAAAAGCTAAATAATAATGAGAACACTTCTCGTTTCAATCTTTCCGAGTGAGATTGCCGTGGGTCTACCGATCAATCTCCTTCTTCGCAACAGTTGGCATCCTCACCGGTAGGCCTTCCTCGCTCGGAAAGACCCTCCCGCACCAGCCAGCCGCCGCAAGCCAGTGCATCTTTTATCTCAAAGGATTGCTGTCATGAAAAAACGCGCGCTGGTCGTGGCGATTGGCGCAGCTGTAGGTTGTCACCCGGCTGCATGGTCACAAAGTACTCAACAAAATCAAACAACCACACTTCAAGAAGTTCAGGTCACCGGGTTTGAACGCGTTTACAAAGAGCCGACCACCAACACAGCCTTGGGCTTTGAAGCAGACCCAATGAGCACACCGCTGACCACCATCAGCATCCCAATCGATATTCTGGAAGACCAGCAAGTCAACAATGTGGAAGACGCATTGCGAAACGTGGCCGGGGTCACCAAGTTCAAACAGGGCAACGGCGGCGAGGAAAAATTTTCAATACGCGGTTTCGATGCCTCCCAATCGCTTTACAAAGACGGCGCACGTATCAACAACGTGTTCAATGCCACCAACATTGCCACCACTGAAACCGCCAACATTGAGCGTTACGACATATTGAAGGGCCCGGCTGCCATTCTGTACGGCCAAGGCGAACCGGGCGGTGTCATCAACTATGTCACCAAGAAACCAAAATTCACCGAGTACCGTGCTGCCGAAGTGATTGCCGGTAGCGACGACTATTACCGCGTCGAGGCGGATTTCACAGGGCCGCTGAGCGATACCTTCGCTTACCGGCTAATCGTCTCATCTGAAGACAGTGGCAGTCATCGGGATTTCACCTTCCGCGATCGTCAGCTGGTAGCACCTTCATTGACCTGGAAGCTGAGTCCTCAAACACTGGTCACCGCGCAGTATGAATACATCACCGACACCTACACCCAGGACCGTGGTCAGGTGCTCGATGGCAACAATGCCACAGGCTATTCCTACAGTGGTCGCCTGAACGGCACCCAGTTTTATGGCATTCCCGGCTGGAATGAAAACACCGAAAGCGACTACAACCGGTTTGCCTTGCTGGCCGAACATTTCTTTGACAATGGCTCGTCAATTACAGCCAACTATTCTCGTACGCGAGTGGACAAAACTCTGTTTGACTCTAGCCCGAGAGCACTTGGCCCCAATATGCAAGTGGTTGCAGACAATGGTGATGTCGCCATTCGAGCGTCGCAACAGGGTGGCCAGGGCGAAAGCGACAGCATGGTGCTGAAGTACCAGTGGCAACTGGATGGCGGCAGTATGTTCGGGCAGAACATCGGTCACAAATTCCTGTTACAAGGTGATTACGAGCGTATTGTGAACAACACTATTTCTGCCTCAGGCACCCAAATCACTTACAACGTGAACACAGGGCAGTACAGCGGAATTCCGCCCGGCGGAGTGGTCGTGGGTCCGTTCACCCAAGGCGGAAGCAGTGCCCGTCAACAGGGCTTTGTTATTCAAGACCTCATTTCAATCGGCGAGAAATGGAATTTGCTGGCGGGCTTGCGCAGCACCCAATTTGAAGACCGCCAAGCCAACGTAGACAGCGATGACATTTCACCCCGGTTTGGTCTGGTGTACAAAGCCACCAACACATTGTCGTACTACGGTAGCTGGGCCAAAGGCTTCACCCCCACCACTGCCACTGGCTTTAACCCGGCCACGGGCAACGGCATTGGCGGTGCCCCTCTCGATCCGGAACGCACCGAGCAGTATGAATTGGGTGTCAAAAAACAGTTACTGAACAAGCAACTGGACATTACCGCGGCAATTTTTGATTTGCGCAAATCCGATGTGGCAGTCACCGACCCGGCGTCATCTGGTTTGCCAGCAGGTGAACAGTGGTCCACCAACCTGGGCGAAACCCAAACCCTGGGCTTCGACATTCAAGCAATCGGCAAGGTAAACGATGCATTCCGCGTGGTTGCAGGCTACGCCTACCTGGACAATCAGCTCCTGGCGGTAGACCCTTCACTGGCTGGCCAAGAGGGCAATGCCTTGCCCGGCATTCCCGAGCATTCCGGCAATTTGTTTGGTGTGTATGAAGTGCAGCGCGGCCAATACAAAGGCTTGGGCCTGGGGCTCGGTGTGTTTGCCCAAACCGGTTCATTTGTGTCGACAGAAAACCGCGCCAAATACGATGGCTGGGCGCAACTGGATGCCTTGGCTTACTACAAGGCCGACGGGTGGAAAGTGCAGCTGAACCTGAAAAACATCACGGATGAAGAGTACAACTACGCGCAAGCTGGCACCACCACCGATTCATTTGGTGCGGTGCGTGTGGGCACCAGTACACCGAGAACTGTCAATGTGAGCCTGTCGGTTGAATTTTAATCGTGAAGTTCTGCTACACTCTTGTTGATATTAATTCTCATTCACAAAACTGGAGTGCATGAAAATTGCTTGCTGATTAAATAGTCCGCAAGCAAGATCGAAGCAATTGACTCAATGAACACAACGTTGAACACCATGTCCGTTCCAATGAGTGCTCCAATGAGCAACAACTCACAGGCCGTCAGCAACACCCTCACCTTCACGGGTGTGGTGCTGTTGCACGTGCTGGGTTTGGTTTGGGCCGCACAACAACTCAGCGTAAGTGACCCCGTGATTACGCCACCCAGCGTGGTGGGTGTATTGGTAGCGCCTGAGCCTGAACCTGCACCGCCACCTCCCAAGCCTGTGCCACCGCCGCCCAAGCCTGAACCCAAACCAGTGCCCAAGCCCGAGCCAAAGCCCACGCCCAAGCCTGTCGCCAAGCCTGAGCCCGTGCGTGAAGTGGCACCGGAGCCCGTGCCGCAAGCTGCCCCAGCAGCGCCCACACCGCCAGCCCCACCTGTTCAACAGGCAGCGCCGGCGCCCGAGGCTCCGGCACCTGTCACACCACCACGTACAGATGCCGCACACCTGAACAACCCCGCCCCCCAATACCCTGCCTTGTCGCGCAGACTGGGCGAACAGGGACGGGTGATGCTGGACGTGTACATTCTTCCCGATGGCAGCGTGGGTGAAATCAAATTAAACCGGTCAAGCGGCTTTCCGCGGCTGGACAACGCAGCCCTTCAGGCTGTGAAAACCTGGAAGTACGTGCCCGCCAAACGTGGCGACAAACCAATTCCGTTTTGGTATGTGCAACCGGTTTCTTTCGTATTGAATAACTGAGAACATTGAATTTAAGCGAGGTTTATTGAAATGGAAAACAATCCTTACGGTATAGCCGCCATGTGGGCGCAAGGTGACTGGGTCATCAAAAGCGTGGCACTGCTGCTGTTGATCATGTCGATTGCGTCCTGGTACGTCATCATCACTCGCAGCATTCGCCTTTATCGCCTGCGTAAAAATGTGGGGGCGGTCGACAAGTTCTGGCACACCCACAGCTTTGCTGAAGGCTTGCAGGTGCTAGGCAAAGACACCGGCAACCCGTTTCACCATATGGCGATTGAAGGCCAGGCTGCGGTCAATCACCACAGCACCAACAAGGACGACCTGCACGGGCAAATCAGCCTGGCCGACTGGCTAAGTGAAGCACTTCGTGGTGCCATGGATGAAGCCGCCGAGAAACTGCAATCCGGCCTTTCCATTTTGGCTTCTGTCGGTTCTACGGCCCCGTTTGTTGGCCTGTTCGGTACGGTGTGGGGCATTTACCATGCGCTGGTGGGCATTGGTGTTTCCGGTCAGGCCAGTATCGACAAAGTGGCTGGCCCTGTGGGCGAGGCGCTGATCATGACGGCATTTGGTTTGGCTGTGGCCATTCCGGCTGTGCTGGGTTACAACGCACTGACCCGCGCCAACAAGGGCTTGCTGAGCAAGTTAAACCGCTTTGCGCGCCAGTTGCATGCCTATTTCCTGACCGGCTCACCCATGCAGAAAGATTCGGCTGTGCGCACCATGCCCTTGAAAAAGGAGGCGTAAGCCATGTCGTTCAATTCTTACGACGATCAGCAGGAAATGAGTGAAATCAACATGACACCCCTGGTGGACGTCATGTTGGTGCTGCTGATTATTTTCATTATCACCGTGCCAGTGATTACGCATTCGGTGAAAGTAGACTTGCCGCAAGCTAGCCAACAACCCACTGAGGTAAAACCCGATGTGGTCACGTTGACGGTACAGCGCGATGGCAGCCTGATGTGGAATGACGAGTCACTGACTTTTGAGAACCTGGAACTTCGTTTACAAGCTGTGGCGCAACAGGAAAAACAACCCGAGTTGCGTATTCAGGGCGACAAAGCCGTGGAGTACGAGAAGGTGATTCAGGTGATGGCCGCTGCTCAACGCGCCGGCGTTGAAAAACTTGGCTTCATGACAGAGCCGCAAAGCACACCCTGATCCAAATTTGGAGGCAGAGTAAACATACTTTCTTGAAGTCATGCGAAACTGGGCGCTGAAGCTTGTTTTCAGCGCCTTTTTTATTTTCTTATTGGCCTATTCATGAACACATCTGCCTTGAACCCAGGTTATCTTTCCCGCAGTGTTGGTCCAATCCATATCAATCTGGATCGACAGCTATACAACGCCAGCCATGTGCTGAACTTTGAAAAATCCCAGGCACATCAGCATTTGTCCACATTCATTCACCGCATGTTCAGCGGCGAGGTGGTCAACAGCACAGAACACCGGCCAGCCGGTCATTGGGCCCTGAGAGCAGCCTGCAACCAGCAGGCCTACCCTGCACCAGTTTCGCTGGTGGTCAATGGTCGGGATGAACTGGCACTGACCAGGCAAGTGCAACACCAGATGGAAGCCTTCGTTGAACAGGTGCGCTCGGGCCGCTACACCACTCCCGACGGCAAACGCTACGACAGCGTATTGCATTTGGGCATTGGTGGTTCTGACCTAGGCCCCCGTCTACTGAATGACGTGTTCAGCAAACTGGATTTGGGTGAAGCACCGGCATTGAATATTCGGTTTGTCGCCAATGTGGACTTTCATGAAATGAAAGCTGCGTTGGCTGCACTGAACCCGAAAACCACTTTGGTGGTCATTGCCAGCAAATCATTTTCAACACGCGAAACCCTGCACAACGCACAGCATATTTTCAAATGGCTCGATGCCGCAGGGCCTGAGTACCGCCCCAAAGCACTGGTGGCCGCCACCTGCAAACCCAACAAAGCGATTGAGTTGGGCGTGGCCGCTGACCGGGTATTTGAGTTCAGCGAAACTGTGGGCGGGCGTTATTCCCTGTGGGGCCCAGTCTCGATTGGCGTGCGCATGGTGCACGGCAACCCGGTGTTCAATGAACTGCTTGAAGGCGCTGCCTTGATGGATAGTCATGTGTTGCAAAGCAAAGCCAGTCAATGTATTCCAACGCTGCTGGCGCTGAGCGACCTGTACAACCTGGAACACGGCGCGGCCTCGCTGATGCTGAGCCCCTACGATTCACGCTTGGGTCAGCTGGTACCCTACCTTCAACAACTGTGGATGGAATCACTGGGCAAAGGCGTGAACAACCAGGGCGAGTTGCTCGACAAACCCGCCTGCCCGATTCTGTGGGGCGATGTGGGTACCAATGGGCAACATGCTTTTTTCCAGATGCTGCACCAAAGCAAAATTGCAAGCTCAGTTGAGTTGATCGCAGTGGTGCAACCCGACCATGATGAAGTCAAGTCGCACCAGGTGCTGCTCTCGCATGCCTTGGCGCAGTCTGAGGCTTTCTCGGTGGGGCGTTTAAACTCACCCGAAGAGCTCAACAACACCGCCAGTAATTACAAATCTTGCCCGGGTCACCGGCCTGTTCAAATGGTGTTTCTCGATTCGCTGACGCCCTACTCGCTTGGCGCACTGTTGTGCATGTGGGAACACCGCACTGCTGCGCTCGCCGCCATGCAAAATATCAATCCCTTCGACCAATGGGGCGTTGAATTGGGCAAAGGCATAGCCGAGCAACTGGAACACAGCGTGCCACCTGGCCATACCCCTGCAGAGAACCCGGTGACCGCGCACCTGATCAACCATTTCCTGAAAAATTCCGCCTCATGATGAAATGGCACGCCTTGCCACTGCCTGCCTGTAGCCTGGCCGAAAGCCCACGGTATGCACACGGTGGCTGGGCTTGGGTGGACATCAACAAGCGCATGTTGTATCGCCTGGATCAAAGCGATGTATTGAACACAACTTTGGACGATTCAGCGCAACCAAGCGCCTTGCAATTGCCCGATGAAATAGGCTGCGTGCTGCCCACTGCGAAGGCGAACACCTGGGTGGCACTGGGCAGGCAAGGCGGCTGGCTGATCGAGGGCAACAGCTGCACCCTGAAGCTGCATGCGCCTTTCGATTCAGGCAAGCACCGCTTCAACGATGGCCGCGCAGATACAAACGGCCGAATCTGGATTTCAACCTTGGTCGATGCCCGCAGCCCCGCCACCGCCGCACTGTATCGCATTGAGTCGGGAAAGGCCGAGCTAAAAATAAACGATTTGATTGTGGGCAATGGCCTCGCGTTTTCTCCAAAAGGCGACTCGGTGTTTCTCAGCGACACGCGGCACAAATGCATTTGGCGATTTGATTACTCGGTCGAGACTGGGGAGTTCAGTAACCGGCAATTGATCAAACAGTATTCCGAAGGAACTGCACGGCCCGATGGTGCCTGTTTTTCATCCGATGGCAGCTACTGGGTTGCCATCCTGGAGGGCTATCGGCTTGACCGTTTCAGCGAACGCGGCGAGTTCGTTGAAAGCATTGAATTGCCTTTGGCCAAACCCACCATGCCTTGCTTTGGCGGTACGCAAGGCAATGTGTTGCTGGTGTGCTCGGCACAAGCCGATGAGAAGTTTCCGAACAAACCGGGTTTTGAAAACACCAGCCTGATTGCCTGCAAAACTGACTTCACTGGTTTGGCGGAAAACTTCGCCAACCCGCATCACTTGGTGTAACGGCTGTCGATCAGGTTTTTCTTCAAGCGCGCCATGTTTTTCTGAACTGAATCGCCCAGCCGCATCGCCACTTGCGTAGCCAGCACATCCACAACACAAAGGTGCAACAAGCGCGACACCATGGGGCTGTACTGCTCGTAGTATTCACCATGATCTGCAGGAATATGCACCTGTACCGCTTGGGCCAAAGGCGAACCCGACGCTGTGATGGCAATGGTACTTGCACCCGCTGCGCGGGCAATTTGCGTGGCGTCGAGTAAATCCTGACTGCGGCCTGAATTTGAAATAATGATGAGGCAATCGGCTTTGTTCAACATGGATGCAGCCATGATCTGCAAATGCCCATCGGAGTAAGCATGCGCTGTACAACCCATGCGGAAAAACTTGTGCTCTGCATCCAGCGCCACAAACCCCGAATTGCCCACCCCATAGAAAACAAGCCGACCTTTTTTTTCAATTGTTTTTGCAAGCAACTGCGTGGCTTTGTCGATGGGTTTGGCCGGGGCTGTATTGCGGAAAGTGCGCAGTGTGTGAATGGCGTTATCCAGTACTTTTTGAATCAGGGTTTCACCACTGTCACCTGCTTTCACCGATTGGTGAATGAACGGTACCCCTGCATTCAAACTGGCGGCCAGTTTCAATTTGAAATCACTCAGCCCCTCGTAACCCAGCGATCGGCAAAACCGCACCACCGACGGACTGCTGACACCTGCGCGTTTGGCCAGTTCAGTCACAGGCATTTTCTGGAAACCACTGGGATCTTTTAATACCAGCTGGGCCACGGCCTGTTCGGCACCGGAAAACTGCTCCAGCTCCATGCGGATTCGGTCAAGTAAATTCATGCACACGCCGGGGCAAACCCGAAGTAATAAAATTACATTGTACTAGCGAATCACACCACGCGCCTTGAAGTATTGAACCAGCACGTTGGGCTCAAAAGGTTTGGAATAAAAGGCATCAATACCCGCCGCCATGGCGCGTGCATATTCAGCCAAACGCGAACCAGCGGTCACCGCCACAATTGGAATTTTTACATACTCCACCATGTCGCGAATATGGCGTGTGGCACTGAACCCATCCATGACCGGCATGTGTAAATCCATCAGGATTGCGGCAATGTCCACGCTTTTGTCCTGAAGCATTTCAACGGCCACTTGACCGTTCCCAGCCACCACCACATGGGCGCCCAGCTTGCGAAGTCGAATGGCATTAATCTTCGCCACGGTGGGGTCGTCCTCCACCAGTAAAAGCTTCAGATTACTCAAAGGCAATTCGCCTTCGGCCCGGTCGGCCGACACAGCCTGCGCACTGGCCCTGCCCAGCAAGTTAAGCGGCAGCTGAATGCTGCTGCAAGTGCCTTCGCCCTGTCGGCTTTTCAATGCAAACTGCCCATGCATCATTTCAAGGTACTTGTGGGTGAGATAAAAACCCACCCCCATACCACCGCCCCCGCGGTTGCGGCGCACGGATTGGTTGGCAAACGGTTGACCGATCGACTGGATCAGTGAATCGGCCATGCCAATTCCATCATCGCTGACCTCGAAATAAAGTTCCGCGATCGGCTCGGCCTTGAATGCAATGTGCACTTTGATTTGGTGGGCATCTGAAAACTTCATGGCATTGTCGATCAAACCGTGCATCATGCGACCAATGCGCACTTTGTCACCCAACACCAAAGGGTCAAAATCGAATTCCTCATGAATGTCCAGCAGGTGAATTTGCCCGGGATGCGCGCGTTGCACCAACCGCAAGCGGTCCAGCCAAAGGGCGCGCAAATCAAACGCTTCTTCGTCCAGCTGAAGCTCGCCCAACATGCTGTCGGCGTAATCCATCAACATTTTTACGCTGCGGGTTACATCAATATTGGCTTTGTCCAGGTCTTGAAACAACTCCGCTTGATCCTCGTCCAGTCGAGTGGCCGACAACTGGTTCAGCATCTCAAGTGAATTGTTCAAGGGGGTGCGCAGTTCGTGGCTGACCACATTCAAAAAGTGATTCTGCTGCCGCACCACTTGCATCAGTTCTTTGGTTTTGTGACGCAAACGCTCATTGCCATGCTTCAGTTCATTCAGCAGCTTGGCCTTGTCGGTCACATCCACTATCGCAAGAATGACAATCGGTGTTTCGGCTTCGCGATTAACGTTCAAGCCAATTTGTACAGAAATTTCATGCCCAGCTTTGTGATGGGCGGGAAAATATTTCTGCCCGGTACCCTGCCCCATCATCCGCCCCGTGGACGACTGCATGAATTCCTGAAACAGGCTGGAATGCCCGTTTCTCAACTCTGGTGGCAACAGCATTTCAAAAGGCTGATCCAGCAACTCGACCACCGAGTAACCGAAAATTTCAGCGCAATACGAATTCAGGGAAAGAATTCGCCCGGCATGATCAATCTGCATCAAGCCAACGGGGCTGTGCTCCAACACGTCGGGAGTTATTTTTTCAGAGTTCAAGGGGAGCGGATTCACTGGATTGAATAGACCCAGTGTGCCCGATCGGGAAAAAAAAGAAGGGGGCATTACCATGGCAAAGCCCCCTCTATTCGTTCAATTGATAAATGATTAATTACTGTGAATTAACACTCCTAAAAGCGGGTGCTGCCCAACCCTGCCTTGAATTGGCTGGCTTGGCTGGCAACGGTGTTCCCCCAATCAACTTCTCGGTGGCAGTGCCGTAGCGCAGCCAGGTCTGTGTGGATTGCGTGCCCACGCCGGGCTTGCTGTAATCGCACACGCCCTGCGGGAAAATTTCCTTCACCTGTGCCACGAAAGCCGCAGCATCGGTAATCGACACCACACCGGCGTAGTCTGCAGGGTCAACCGGCTTTAACACACACTTGTTGGTAAGTGTGCGAATGTCGTCGCCCGCCACGGTGCGGGGTGTGCCAAAGCGGGTTTGCACCAGCACGTGTTGCAATTCAGCAATCGGGCCAGTCAACTGGGCTGACATGCCTGTGGAATCCACGGCCGAGAAATCCAGGCCACACACTTGATTGCTCAACTGGTCAAATATTTGACCTGCTTCAGGTGGTGGCTTTGGAATACTGCTTGAATTGGCCATTGGCAAAATTGGCTCCGGGTAAAACAAATTGCCAGTCAGCGGTACGAAGGGGCCGTCATCGGCATAAATGCTTTGTGCAGACAGGCATTTGTCACGTGCAGACGCTGGCTTGTTGGCCACTACTTTTTCTGGCAAAGGCTTGTTGCTGTCATCCGCCTCGATCTGGCTTAGCCAACGGTCCATCACCAGCAAGGCTTCCGTACTGTAGGTAGAGTCGCCCGCAAGTACCAATTGCCCGAACCAAATCACATGGTTGTCGAAATGCCCCTGTGTGGCATTCAAGCGGGCGCGCATCTGCCAGCTGTGAAATGCATCGTGCGCAATACCGGGGTCGGGACCACGCAAGTCAATAATCGGGATGTTGCTTAAATGCTCTGCCGTGTTGACCGCACCTGTTTTATAGGAGTTGGTCAAAGCCAGGGGATCTGCCACGGTGCGCGTGGCCACACGCTGAATGTCGACATCAAAACCACCGATATTGCGGTTCAAATCCAGAAACTGATCCGCAGTGATGGTGCCTTGCTGAAGCGCGCCCAGGCCATATTGCACGCCCACATTGTCCAGCGGAATACCGCCAAAACCTCGGCCAATTTTCTTTTCGTTGGCACTCCATACATCGGGTGTTCTAAAACCAAACTGGGTGCTCATGTAGTCGATCAAGCCACAGCGCAGCCCGCCCGGATTGTTCACTGGGTCATAAGGCGTAGCGGCCCCATTCAGGCCACGGCAGTTGTCTGCGAACGGATAGGCCTTGGGGAAAAACGCGTTGTCCGACAACACAGGGTTCACCGGCAAGTGACCGTACACTGCACTCCACTGCACGTAGGGCAAAAAGTTGGGGTTGAAGTTGGGAAACTGATTGGCATTTTCAGCTTCATTCACGCCGGGATAGCGATTGCCAAAGTAGGAATTCAACAAGTTGTAATCGGCAAACTGTGAGGCCGTGGTCCATACATCCGGGTATGAACACTGCACAATAATGCCCTGATAAATACCGGGGTAAGCATTGGCAATGTGTTGCTGGGCAATGGCGCCACCCGAGCAACCGGTGCCCATGGTGTAGCGGATTTCGCCGTACTGTTCAACAATGCGTTCTTTCACCATCATCAGCGATTCTGCAGCCGTCACCAGGTTTACGTTGTGGCCCAAATTGGCCAAGGCTGTAGACGTGGCAATAAAGCCGCGACCCAAGGCCACAGTAATGCTGTCGCCCAGCAAAAACTCGGCACCATCCGGTGCTGTGCCCGAAATGTCGCCGTTGGGCGGGTTGCCCGGGCCGTAGGTTACGCCCACATTGCCGCCATGGTGAATCAGCACCTTGCCATTCCACTGTGCCTGGGGTTTCCAGGGCTGCCAGTCTTCAGAGGGATTGAACAGGGTGCGAATTTGATAGCGATCACGGTTCTGCACACCCCGTTCCGTACGGATGATGAAAGGCACAGTCACACCATTGTCGGTGGTGGTCATGGCAATTTCACCGGCAGGCGGTGGGTTTTCTGGATCGTAAGGCAGGAAGGTGGGCGCAAATTCCTGTTCCTGAAAGTTCGAATTGGTCAGCACGTGTTGCAGCTTGTTGGCGGGCAGGTATGAAAAACTAAAAACTGCCGGCTGATTGCACTGGGCATCTATGAAACCCTCGTTGGTGCAAGTCCAAGGTTGTACTTGCGGCCCAGAGAATACGGGCCCACCGTTGGGGTGATTCGTGATCGTGGTCACAATTCGACCTGTGTTTTTCAACACCGCCATGATGCGGTTTTCACCCAAGGCCAAGCCTTGAATGCGCCCCATGTAACGGCCATTGTCGCGTAGCGCAAACTGGTCACTGACATCCACTGTGCCCAGCATCACCTTCACGTTCTGCAGGTTAGTGGGGTCTTCGGCAGTAATCTCAATCAGGGCGTTGCCGTCGCTGATCAAGTCGGCGCGATTTGATAAAACCCGAATGCCATCACCCGGCTCCAGATCGACCGGGGTTTCTTCATTGGGGTTGGTTACGGTGGGGCCATCGCCCCCAGCCACTGAGCTGGAATCGTTGCCACCCAGGCACCCGGCGAGAAGCGCAAGCGTGCTGAGCGCAAGCGCGGTTTGAAGTGTTTTGCTCATATTTTTTTGTAAGTTTGAATTGTCTCCAAACCTTCATACTTCAAGCCAACACTTTCAGATTCACCTTGTAAATCAGTTACTTACTTTATTTCGTACTTTACTTAAGCACTCTTGCCATTTATTACTGTCGGTGTTTTTTCGGCATGATGTGTATTAATGCCAAGTCCATTTCGATCACACAGGGTTCGCCTTTTTTCAGCCCCAAACGCTGCGCCCCGGGCACCGCCATTTTCAGCGTCTCGAACGGTGCAACATCCATGGTCAAATCAATCAGGCTGAGCTCACCCAAATCGCGGTGCGCTTCTACATGCACAGGCAACACCACAAAACCGTCGCGCTGCAAATTGTAGGCGGCAGGCTTCAAAGTCAAGCCATCGGCATGCACCACCCAGTTCACCGGAAAACCGGGCGGAATTTTTCCTTTGTCTCTCACCCGTAGCTGAAAGCCGTTGGAGGCAGTTGCTTGCTGGGTATCCAGCGCGCGGGTCCAAAGCAAATGCCCCACGCCGGCCTCTTGGCCAGGCCCAAGCCAGGCTCCATGAAACCGGTTTTGAATGCCCACAAAGTCGGCCACCCTGGAGTTGCGAGGTCTGCGGTGTACATCAAAGGCTGGGCCCTCCTGCAGCACCTGCCCCTGGTCCAGCACCACCAGTTTGTCGCACAACATGCGGGCTTCATTCAGATCGTGGGTGACCAGCACAATCGGGATATTCAGATCGGCCCGCAGTTCAGCCAGCAAACGGTACAGGCCCTCGCGATTCATTTGATCGACCGCAGAAAAGGGCTCATCCAGCAACAACAAATGAGGTTGACGGGCCAGTGCACGGGCCAGGGCCACGCGTTGCTGTTGACCACCCGACAATTGAGCTGGTTTTCGCATGGCTTCGTCTGCAGTCAATCGCACGCGCTTGAGCCACTGCACCGCCTCGATGATCTGATCGCCTTTGGGCAAGTGCTGCAAGGCCAGTGCCACATTGGCGGCGGCGCTCAGGTGCGGCATCAGGGCATAGTTTTGAAACACCAAACCCACCCGACGCTGCTGCGGTGTTTGAAAAATTCCTTTCGCGGTATCAAGCCAAACCTGCCCGCCCACTTCAATGCGGCCAGTTGCAGGTTTCATCAAGCCTGCCAGCACACGCAGAATAGACGACTTCCCTGCCCCGGAAGGCCCCACCAAGGCCAGTAGCTGCCCAGCCTCGCAAGAAAAACCTGCACGCAGTGGCATCGGTTTTTGCTGCTCGATATCAACAAACAATGCGCTGGTCATGGCTTGCGCCTTCTTCGACCCGACAACCACAGCGAAGTGGCCACCGCCACCAGCGAGAACATCAACAGGGCCAGCGACATGGTGTTGGCTGCGTCCAAGTCGAAACTTTGTACGCTGTCATAAATTGAAATGGCCAGGGTTCGGGTTTCACCGGGAATGCTGCCACCAATCATCAGCACCACGCCAAACTCGCCCAAGGTATGAACAAAGGTCAGTACCATGGCCGACAAAACTCCAGGCCAGGCCAAGGGCAATTCCACCTTGGTGAAAATGGCCCAGGTACTTAAACCACTCACCTGTGCTGCCTCGTTCAAGTTGTGGGGAATGGATTCAAATGCGCGCTGAATGGGTTGCAACATAAATGGAATATTGAACACGACTGAAGCCAGCAACAAACCGGTGAAATTAAATGTGAGTGAAATGCCGAAGCTGCTTTGCAGCCATTGCCCAACTGGCGACGCACCACCCAGCGCAACCAGCAGGTAATAGCCCATGACTGTGGGTGGCAGCACGAGGGGCAATAAAATGGCAGCCTCAATCCATGTTCGGCCTTTGAACGAGGTGCGCGCCAACCAGCGACCCGCCAGCAAACCCAATGGCAGCAAAACAGCCAAGGTGCTAAAGGCAAGCTGCATGGACAAGGCAAAAGCGGACCAGTCCATCATCGCCCACGCACCTCGTCATAGCCATACTTTTTCAATACTGCCCGCGCGGTCTCGGTTTTTAGATAGTCGGCCAATGCTTTTGCAGCCGGATTCTCGGGTTGAATCAACACCATGCCTTGAACCAAAGGTTGGTGCCATTCACGGGGCACCAAGGCATATTGGGTACGTGCAGCCAAGTCAGGCGCAAGCGCCAGCGACAAGGCCACAAGCCCGGCCTGCGCCGCACCTGAAGCCACAAACTGCGTGGCCTGGCCCACGTTTTCTCCAATCACCAATCTTGGCTTCACGCCGGCCCACAAATCAGCATGCATCAGCGCTTCTTGCGCGCGGGTGCCATACGGCGCCACCGTGGGGTTGGCAATGGCCAGCTTGCTCAGGCGACCGTCCTTCAAAGCTGCGGCCAAATCGGCCAAAGTACCATCGGGTTTCAAGCGGCTTTTCCGCGGCAACAACAAGACCAAACGCCCTTCGGCATAGGGCAATGCAGGCGCTACAGCCAGTTTTTCGTCGACCAGTTTTTGAGGAAAAACCATGTCGGCCGACAGGAACACATCGAACGGTGCACCCTGTTTGATTTGACTGTAAAAGTTACCCGACGAACCATAAGCCACCTTCAAGGTGTGCCCTGTGGCTTTGGTAAATTGAGGTGAAATTTCATCCAGCGCATGGCGCAAAGTGGCCGCCGCCGCCACGGTGGCACTGCCTGCATGGGCGGTGCCCAGGCAAGTGAACCAAATGAAACAGGCCAATATTTTCAACACAGTGGTGCGCTCACCTGTTCAAAGTTAAATGCTGCGCTGGTTAACACGTTTGGACAATTGTTCTTCAGACTCTACACGCTCGGAGTATCGGTCGACCAGGTATTGCGCATGGCCGCGAGTCAGCAAGGTGAATTTCATCAGTTCCTCCATCACATCGACCAAGCGGTTGTAATACGCCGAGGGCTTCATTCGGTTGTTCTCATCAAACTCCATGAATGCTTTGGCAATTGAAGATTGATTGGGAATGGTGATCATGCGCATCCACCTGCCCAGCACCCGCAACTGGTTCACCACGTTGAACGATTGCGAACCACCGCACACCTGCATCACAGCCAGGGTTTTGCCCTGCGTGGGCCGCTTGGCACCACCAGTCAGAGGCAACCAGTCAATTTGTGTTTTCATCACACCAGTCATGGCACCGTGGCGCTCGGGCGAACTCCACACCTGGCCCTCAGACCAGTCGGCCAACTCACGAAGTTCTTGCACTTTGGGGTGTTGCTCATTGGCTTCATCCACCAAAGGCAAACCTTCCGGGTTGAAAAACCGCACCTCGGCACCCATCAACGTCAGCAGGCGGCCAGCCTCCTCGGCCGCCAAACGGCTGAATGAGCGCGCACGCAACGAGCCATACAAAATCAGAATGCGCGGCGGGTGCAGCAGCGTGTCTCCCAACAGTTCGCGTTCAGGTTGCTTGAAACAATTGGTATCCAGGTTGGGCAAATCACTCGGGTTCATGACAACACCATTTCCTTCTTGTCTGAATTTGATTAAAACCAGGCCACCGACATTTCAGAAAAATAAATCACCGCCACATAGCGCAATGTTTTTCCAATACCGACCAGCACAATAAACAACCACAAGTTCACACGCATGATACCGGCGACCAGGGTTAAAGGGTCGCCGCCAATCGGCATCCAGGCCAATAACAAACTCCAAACCCCGTAGCGCTGAAACCAGGCCTGCATTTTCTCGATCTGCTCGGGTTTGAAATAAAACCATTTTTTGTGCTGAAAGTGCAGCAGGTAACGCCCCAGCACCCAGTTCACAACCGAACCCAGAGTGTTGCCCACCGCTGCCACAGCCAACAACAAGCCGGCGGGTTCGCCAGCACGAATCATGGCAAACAAAACCACCTCGGAATAGAAAGGCAAAATGGTGGCCGCCAGAAAGGCAGAAGCAAACAGCAAGGAATACGACATGGATTACACGCGGAAGGTGGCTTGCCTGCATTGTTGCACAAGCCATTTGAACAGGCGCCTGTGCTGCGGGCGGTAGAGCAAATATTCCGGGTGCCACTGCACACCCAGCCAATGGCAAGGGCCAGAGGGTTCAATGCCCTGCACGAAACCATCGAGATCGCGGGCCACAACTTGCACCCCTTCACCCAGTTGGTCAATCGCCTGATGATGCAGGCTGTTGATGCGCAAGCGACTGGCGCAGGTCACTGTGGCCAAACAACTGCTGGCCCGCAAGGCCGCTGTTTTGCGTGGCAGCACCGTGCCCCGGTTTGAGGTTAACTTGCGCCTTGCGCGAATATCGATGTGCAGGCTGCCGCCCAAACTGACATTGATCAACTGGGTGCCGCGACAAATGCCCAGCATGGGCATTTGGTGCTTTAAGGCCCAGGCAATGTGCGCTTGCTCAAGGGCATCGCGATCTGGGTCGTAATGCGCCTTGGGCGCCTCTTCTTCGCCATACAGCGAGGGGTGAATATCGTCACCGCCACTCACAACCAGCGCATCGATTTGCGAAATAGGCCAAGCGTGCTTTACGCTGATGCGCCGGGCTGTGCCCCCGGCCAACCACACCGCAAACCGGATACTGAACCACGATGGCGACCACCACTTGGCGTTGCCGGTTACACCGACAACAGGTTTTCGTGAATGTGCGCCAATTCCTGGTGCCAAGGTTCTTCCTTCAAGTTGATCAGGTTTTCGTTGTAATCAGTCCATTGTTCACACATGGACTTCAATGTGACCGGGTCCGCGGCCAGGTGTTCCACCACACACCAAATATTCCAGCTGTCGACCAAACCCCAACCGGCCTTTTCAATCTCACAGTTTGGCAAACGGTAATGAAAAGTGGGACGAGCATTGACACGCTCATCCTGTACCGCAGCCAACACACGCGCTTCATCAATCTGTTTGAACAATGGCAGCAAATCCATACCCCGGTTTCGTGTGGGGTTGTATTCCAGGTAATCATCGATGAGTTGTTGCATCGGCGTATCAACCGTGTAGGCCATCACAGTTTGGACGTATCGTTTTGGATAGGTGTCGATATAAGGCGTTAAACGACGCAGGGTGTCCACATCGTGTGCCTTCATCAACCAGTGTTGCGAAACACAGTAAGCCTGTAAATAGGGCACCAGGGTTTGCGCAGTCAGAGCTGGTAATTCAGTGTTAATGTGCACGCCAAATGCGTAAATCAGGGAGTCGGAAGTACCCAGGGCGCCAGCCTGTTGCAGAGCCCTCACCATACTATCGAGCACCTGGAGTTGATCCACAGGAACAGGCGGGCACACAACCTCGAGAGGCACCACTTGCCGAGCCAAGTCGGTCATCAACTCCAACACAGCGTCTTCGCTTGCGCCCTGCTCTTCAAGCCGCTTGCGTGCCATGTTTTTTGCAAAGCTCCAGTCCAGCTCAATTTTGAAATCACCGAACTGCGGGTGCCTTACTTTGCATTCCGCTTGGGTGTCCTTGATCACCTCGCCGTTCACGGCCTGCGCTACGGCATTGGCGGCGGTTTGCAAATCAAGTCCTGCAAATTCCAACTCGAAACCTGCACAGCGTACATCGCCCTTGGCATTGTTGACCCACGCGGGTTTGGCATAGTGGTTGTGCATTCAATCTTCCCAACAGAAAAACAAAAAGCGGCGGGCCTTCTCAAGCCCACCGCTTCTCAAACGGTTCAAAGCCTGTGTGCGCTTACACCACAGTCAACTTTACATCCACATTGTTACGGGTTGCGTTGGAGTAAGGGCACACCTGGTGCGCCTTCTCTACCAAAGCGCTGGCGGCAGCTTTGTCCATGCCTTCCAGTTTGATGCTCATGTCCACGGTAATGGCGAAACCCACACCCTTCGGGTTGCCACCAATGCCGACAGTCGCCGTAATTTCAGGCTCGGAAGGCAGGTTGATTTTATCTTGCCCAGCCACAAATTTAATTGCACCGATAAAACACGCTGAGTAACCGGCAGCAAACAACTGCTCGGGATTGGTACCTGGGCCACCGGCTCCACCCAATTCTTTGGGGGTGCTCAGCTGTACTTTCAAACGGCCGTCGTCGGTGGCTGAACCACCCTCACGACCGCCAGTGGATGTGGCTTTGGTTGAGTACACTACTTGCATTGTTTTCTCCTGTGATTGGGTGAAAGAAGCAATAAACAGTTATCGCAATAACTATTTAAAAAGACGCCTTCATAAAAAACGTCAATGACCCAGAATGTTATCGCAATAATTAATTACGGGCAAGCGATCAGGCTTTCAACAAACGTTCGCGAAGGGCATCCAACTCGCACTTTAGTCGATGAATGTCAGTGGGTGTCATACCACACTGCTCAACCACACATGCGTATACATCCAGCGCCTTTTCACGGATCCGTTTGCCTTCCTCAGTCAGGTAAATTTGCAATTGTCTCTCGTCATCTGCGCTTCGATTGCGGGTCAAAAGGCCCTGTTCGGCCATGCGTTTGATAACTGGCGTGAGCGCGCCGGGCTGTTGGCCCAGTTGACGCGCCACATTGATCAAACTGACACCGTCCTCTTTCCACAAAATCATCATCACCAGATATTGTGGAAAAGTTAAGCCCAAGGGTTGGAGCAGAGGCTTGTAAACCTGGGTAATGGCCAAGGATGTTGCATACAAAGAGAAACAAAGCTGGTTGTCTAGAGCTAAAGGATTCTCGGTTTTCATGTTTTTGGAGTTTTAACCAAACGATTGGGGTGCTTCAAGTGTAAACGCTTGCGCGATTTGAGTCATCCTTGTCTAAGTCAATCCAAGACAATCCTGGATAAATACAGTCAATTTGACTCAAATCCCCATCGGGTTCACCCCAATTTATACCCCGCGCTCTTTAAACCAGTCCAAAGTCAGTTTCCAGGCGTAGGTGGCTGCGCGTCTGTCATAGGTGGGGCGGTAATCCGCGTGGAAACCGTGATTCACAGCGGGAAACACCACAATTTCAGATGCACTGCTGCCTTTGCCCAACTCGTTACGCATCTTGTCGACCACTTCATCGGGAACAAAACTGTCCTCACCGGCATAAAGGCCCAGCACAGGTACCTTGAGGTTTGCAGCCACATCCACCGGGTCTGCAGGCTTGTTGGGGCCCTTCAAACCAGCCAACAAACCGTAGTAAGACACGCCGGCTTTTACCGCTGGGTTGTGGTTGGCATACAACCACACGGTACGGCCACCCCAGCAATAACCCACAATTCCCAAACGCGAGGTGTTGGCTTTGCCACTTGCTTTGGCAAAAGCCACGGTGGAATCAATGTCGGCCATGACCTGGGCATCGGGCACCGCGGGCACCACTTCCTTCAAGATGGCATCAAGACTCATGTTGGACACATCGGCTTCACGGCTGAACATGGCAGGCGCAATTGCGTAGTAGCCCTGCTTGGCCAATCGACGGCAAATGTCCTGAATGTACTCGTGCACCCCAAAAATTTCCTGAATCACCAAAATCACCGGGAAGTTACCGCCTTTGGCAGGCATGGCGCGGTAAGCCGGAATTTGCCCGTCTTTGACAGGTACTTTCACTTCACCCGCTGTAATGCCCTGAGTGTCTGTTTTAATGGCTTGTGCGAACACGGGCTCGGAGGCCACTGCAAATCCACCGGCCAGCGAAGTCAGCAAAAAGCCTCGACGACTGACAGTTGTTTCCCTGATTTTTTCAGCCAAGCCAAATTTCATTTGATCCATGTGTACTACTCCTGTGACATTGTGACGCTTCATTCTATTTGTTATTACGATAAGCAATTATTACAACAGATCCACTGCTTTGGCGATCGAGTACGCTCTTTCCTGAGGATTTTTCACCTTCAAAGCCGATTGAAGGTTGGGGCTGTAATGCAACCTCAACAATTCTTTGTAAAAGTCGTATTCGTTTTGAATACCCAACGCGGCCCGACGCATTTTTAACTGCGCTTCTTGGAAGGCTTTGCGATGCTTGGGGTAATAGCGCTCAACATGCGAGAGTGCAAATACATCGGCATACAATTCTTCGCGGTGGCGACGTCGCACCGGACCAAAATCAATCTGCTCTCGCATTTGCACACAATGGCCTGATTCGTGCGCGAAAAAAGCCTCGTACACAAGCTGCTTGGGGAGCCCTTCAAAAAACTCCAGGTACAGCTCAAAGCTGTGCCAGGTTTTGTCACGGGTGCTGATGAAAAAAGTACAGCGTTTCAGCGGGGCATTGTACTGAACCAGCAAGGGCGACTGGTGCGGCGTTTCTTTGCCAATTAATTTGAAATCGACGCCATAGCCATGCATTCGACCGTAACCACGTGCAACACTGCCTGCAATGTGATCAATCAATTCAGCATCTTCGAAATCTTCAAAACCATTGGCTATGACAGGTTGTGAATGAAATGCCACGGCGACCAGTAGCAGCGCGCCGACGCACCGCCCATGTATTGAACGACCCACTTTTTTGCCCCCTGCCTTGTGTGCGGCTTATTTTTTCATCATGGCTTTGAATGCCTCGCAAGGGTCTTCGCGGGGATGTTCTGGCACTTGAGCCAGAACATCGAATTGCGCCGAACCACCTGATTGCGAACTTTCAATAAAGCCATACACAGTTGTTGTTTGCTGTAGTTTAACGGGCAACCACTGAACCACGCCGACATCTTTTTGCACATGGCCATTGCCTGCGATCAAAACAACATCGCGCTGAGTAGCCTGCTGTTCGATGACCTTGGCCATCCACACATCGCGGGCCACCTGCGCAGGAATCATCTTCTCTGCAACCTGGGGCGGCAACATATTGCAATGGCCTTCAACAATGTTTTGGCGATGCTGGTCAGCCATTGCCGTTGGCAAGGGCTTGTCCAGTTCATATTGCGCAATGGTGTCCGGATCCAGGGCCGCCGCATAGCCACCCTTCACAATGCGGTTTGCATCATCACGCGACACATTGGCCGCCAACAAAGGCAATTGGTAATCAATGGCCAGCTGAATGATGGGCGCGTAAAGTTCCCACTGCCATTTTTCAGCCCAGGGTTTGGAGGTGATACAGCTTGCTGTTTTGCATTCATCTTGCGCTGTGCGTAGCAGGCCTTGATGTTCGCGGTCAAATTGCTCCATGGCAATGGCAGGCCGCCAACCAGCCTTCACTTTTTTGGCAATGATGTCGTAGCGGGCCTGGTGCGCATCGGGATTGTCGTGAACCTCGCCCATCAGCCAGACAGTGGGTGAATGTTGCAATGAAGGCTGCACTGAGGTGCAAGCGGCCGTGGTCACCAATACGAACAGCGCTGCGGATAAGGCAAACAAACTACGTGTGGGTACTGCCATGACAACTATCCCTTTGCCTGCACAGGCACAACAAAATCGAATGACGCCAGTTTGGCTTGTTGCCCGCTTTGCTGAAGCTTGACCAACAAGGCTGGGTTAAAAAAACTGTCGCGCTGATTCAAAGGTTCATCGGGAAAATACAGCTGCGTGGTCAGCAAAGGGGCAGCCGGTGCCTGTACCTTCACGTGCAAGTGTGGCGTGCGCCTGAAACTTGAGTTGCCGTAAGCGCCAGGCACAAGGGTTTCAAAGCGGAACTTGCCCTGTGCATCGGTCACTTGGTGGCCTCGTAATTTGAAACCGGTGTTGTCGTACACACCTTCGGAATCACAACTCCACAAATCCACAATCGCTTTGGCCACTGGTTTGCAGTCGGCCGACAATACCCGGCCTTCCAGGAAGAGCTTTTGGCCAGGCAAACCATCAATTAAGTTGCTGCGCCGCGGAGTTTGCGGGGAGTAATACGGGCCTTCGATTTGGCGAGGGGTGGGGTTGTCGTCACATGCAGGGGTTTGCGCCAAGGCATGGCGTTGACTGAACAGGGGGCCGGCGAGTAACAAACCCGCACTGGCCTGAAGAATTTTTCGTCTGAATTTCAGCATGCCACCTCCTACTGCTTTTGGTGCTGAGTGGGTTCACTATAACCAAAAGCGGAGGTAGCTGCACGGTATTAACTGTTGAGCCAGCTCACCGTTTTCGCCCAGATGGTGTTGGGCGATTCCTTGCCACTCATAATGCCGATGTGGCCGCCCGGGCCGATAAAGAATTCGGACTTCTCCGAGCCAACAACCTTGGTGATCGGCTTGCAGCAAGCCACATTGGCCAGGTTGTCCGATTTGCCTGCAATGCCCAGCACAGGGCAAGTAATGTCTTTGAAGTTGGCCACGGCCTTGCCCACTTTGAAGTGGCCATGTGCCGTTTCATTTTCCAGCCAAATACTGGCAAACCAGTCGCGCAACGCACCGCCAGGATACGCTTCCAGACTGTCGATGAAAGCAGCCTGGTTGGCGTGCTGGGCCACGAACTCGCGGTCGTGAAGTTGGGTGACCAAATTCCAATAGCCTTTCAGGCTGCCCACAGGGTCGAGCAACTTAAAACCAATCACATTGGCCCAACCCGGTGTGTACAACAGTTTGGCAGGCACCTTTCGGAAATTGATTCGGGCCGACTTCAACAGATGCGCCAGGCGTTTGTATTGCTGACCAATCGCGCCATTGGCATGCCCGTCAATTGGCGTACCAAAGGTGACTATTTTGTTGATGTTTTCATCTTTGAACAAAGCGGTGTAGGCCAGTGCCATGCCACCGCCCATGCTCCAGCCCTGCAGGTTCAGTTTTTTGGACCCACTGTGCTCACGCACTGCATTCAGGCAGGCGGGCAAAAATTCCTTGATGTAATTTTCCAGCGTCAAACCCGCCTGTTTGCGCGTGGGCTTGCCCCAATCGATCAGGTAAACATCAAAGCCCTGCGCCATCAGGTAGCGCACAAAACTACGCTCAGGCAACAGGTCGTAAACATACATATTCACAGCCAGCGGGGCGATCAGCACCAGCGGAATCTTGTTTCGCTTTTTGCTCACAGCCAGGGTTTCATCGCCCACAGCAATGCTTTCTTCGGTCAAAGGAAGGTAGTGGCGAACGCTGTGAATACCGCTTTGGTGAACAATTTCAAACGGCTGTAAACCCGCCCGCACCATGGAATCAGATTTGAACAAACGATCCCAGCCGTTGCTGGACATGCGGCTGATGCGACGAAGACTGAGTGCGTTGGACATGGCGGAAAACCTGATTGTGAAAATTATGTGTGTCAGATTCTAACAGGGGTGAAAGTACCAACAATGGTGGAGATGTTCTAAATGTTACTCGGAAGTTACCAAACAGGAGTTACACAGACTGAGGGGGTATTTGTAGACAAACAGCACTGAATGTTAGCTTGCTTGGCTTTTACTTAAGCCAAACTAAATGTAGCCATCAGGCTACGACTACGATATGATTGAAATTCGTAAAACTGCAACGTACGCAAATTGGCTTGATGGTTTGCGTGACATCAACGCGCGAGCACGAATCCAGGTTCGCATAGAGCGTCTGGCCACAGGAAATGCTGGGGATGTCAAACCTGTGGGTAAAGGTGTTTCAGAATTGCGGATCAACTTTGGCCCTGGCTATCGGGTTTATTTCACGACCCGAGGTCAAAAATTGTTCATTTTACTGGCTGGCGGAGACAAGAGTACTCAAGCATTGGACATCAAAATCGCTCTAAATCTCGCTCAAAATCTTTAGGACAACCGTATGACAAAAACCTTAACCAGCCGCTATGACGTCGCCGAACATCTCCGCACTCCTGAAGAAATGGCTGCCTATCTTGAAGCATGCTTCGAGGAAGCCGGAGACGATGCAGCGTTCATCGCGAAAGCACTGGGGGATATTGCTCGCGCCAAAGGTATGACCAAAGTTGCGCAAGATGCTGGATTGTCCCGGGAAAGCCTTTACAAAGCACTTTCAGGGCAACGAAGCCCCGACTTTCAGACAATACTGAAAGTCATGACCGCATTGGGTTTGAAACTGCACGCCCAGGTCGCAAACAACTAATCACGGGTGTTATTTCCACATCAACCCCACAGTCACACCCAGCAAGAACTGGCGCTCGCTGGCAGGCTCGAAGAACTGCCCTGCCCCCTGGTTCACAATCACCGACCCCACATATTCCTTGTCGAAAACATTGTCCACTCGGGCATAGGTGCGCACATTCCAGCCACCGTCCAGTGGCCAGTCTTTGCTGGCACGCAGGTTGACCACTGAGTAAGAGGGTGCGAAGGCATCGTTCGCGTCGTTGGCAAACAGTTTGTCCACATAGCGCAGTTCAGTGGCTGCTTCGTAAAGGTTTGAAGGTTTGTAGACCACCTCACCGAAGAAGGTTTTCTTCGGGATGCTGGGCAAGCTGTTGCCCGCCTGAATGCTGTTGACCGACGTGTCGTAAGTGGCACGAATGTAATTCACCGCCGCATTGGCTTGCCACTGCGTGTTGAATGCGTGCTGCAGGGCCAATTCAGCACCTTCCCGACTGGTAGAGCCCGCATTTTGAAACGAAGTGGCCCCGCCATTGGCCGCCAGCACCACAATTTCATTCTCGGTGTCCACCGTGTACAGCGCTGCGTTCACCTTGGTGGCGCCAAATTTCGCCTTCACCCCCACTTCAAGCTGTTCACTTTTTGCGGCGTCCAGTTGCGTGTTGAAATTGGGGCTGGGTGGAGCAACCGACAAGTAAGCCGTTTCCAGCAAGGTTGGGGTTTCAAACCCCTCTCCGTAGGAAATGTAGGTATTGATGTTGGGCTGTAAACGGTAAGTGAAACCCAAATTGCTGGTGATTTCATCGTACTTTTTGCTGCCACTGCCATCGCCGTTGCTCAGGAACTGGTCGTTCGATTCAATCTCGATCGATGAATTTCGAACCCCACCCAACACGCTGAACTTGTCGGTGAAAAAGTATTCTGCCTGCAGGTATTGGTCGAACTGGCTGGCCGTGTTGGCTTCGTCCCGGTTGGGCGTGGTACTGGCGCCAAAGAAACCCAGTCGGGACTGCTCCAGTTCGCCCACAGTCAAGCCAGCATTCAAAAACAAGGGCCGATCAAGCACACTGGTTTGATGAGCAAAACGCAGGTCGGCACCGCTGTATTCATTTTTCAAATCAATAACAGCTGTACTGGCCAACACCTGCCGAATTTTGCGGTCACCGTAATAGGGGCTGAAAGTCACGTTGGTACTGGGGCTGAACTTGTGCTCCAACACAATACCGGTTTGGCTTTGCTCCACGGTTTTGTTGGTGTTGTTGGCCACAGTGTTGTTACCAGCCTGCCGGCGGTTGCTGGCCAGTTGTGCGGCAGTCAGGCCAGCGGGGTCTTGAGCCAGCGGAATATCCACATAGTTAAGCACCCAGCTTAGCCGTGTGTCGCTGCTTAAATTCCACACCATTTTGCTGTTGAAATTGTCGCGTCGCGCTTTGCTGTGGTCACGGTAACCATCGGTTCGGAAGGTGGAGGCGTCGATCACAATCCCCACTTCCTCGTTGCCTTTGTTCAGTTTAATACCACTTCTGCGCGTGCTGTCAGTGCCAAAAATCTGGTTCACTTCAAGCTCGGTGCCCACACGCGGATTCTCGGTGGTCAGCAAAATAACGCCGCCCGAGGAATTGCCATACAAGGATGAAAAAGGCCCGCGCAACACTTCAATCGATTCGGTCGAACTTAAACTGAAGTGAGAAATTTGCCCTGAACCGTCGGGCATGGTAGCAGGAATGCCGTCGGAAAACAGACGCACACCGCGCACGCCCGAGGTGGCCCGCGCCCCGAAGCCCCGAATTGAAATTTGCAGATCTTGCGCAAAATTGTTGCGGTTGTTAATCACCAAACCGGGCACGCGGGTCAGTGTTTCCGACAAATTCACTTGAAAACTGGCAGCTTTCTCCAGGGTGTTCTGGTTGATTTTGTCGACCGAAGCGGCTACTTCAAACGGGTCGCGTGCTTCGCGGGTGGCCGACACAACAAAGTTGTCCAGGCTTTCAGTTTGAGCGAAGGTGGGGGTGGCCAGGCCCAAAGTGGCCAAAGCGGCAATTAAAGGTGTACTGCGGTGCTTCATGAAACGTGTCTCTGAAATATTGTGATTTACAGTGCGGCAAGCATGACCGAAAGGGTTCGTGAAATTTTCCCGATCGTCATGAAAAGTGGAATATTTCCTCTGCTCCAACACTGCATACTCTTTGTACAATCATAGTAACAACTGTTAACCCCCAATAAGAATCAGGAGACACCCGCATGTTGCATGCACTCGAAGTGCTCGCTTTACGCATTTACATGGCCATTTTCAAAGTGGTCACAGCACTGATGCCCTTCAAGTGGCCCCGCATGTTCGAGGGCACCGGTTCCTCGCTTGATCTGGTTCGCCATATGGCTGAAGCGGGCCACCGCAATGTCTTGATTGTGACCGACGCCGTATTGGTCAAGCTGGGCGTGCTCGACAAAATGAAAGCCGAGCTTGAAACCCAAGGCGTGAAATACGTGGTGTACGACGGCGTAGAACCCAACCCCACCGTTGAACAGATTGAAGCCGGTTACCGCATGCTGATGGAAAACGGCTGCCAGGCCATATTGGCCGTCGGTGGCGGAAGCCCCATTGATGCTGCCAAAATGATTGGCGCACGTGCAAAGAACAATAAACCTGTGCTGAAACTGACCGGTTTGCTGCGAGTGCACAAAGGCATGATCCCCTTGTTTGCAGTGCCCACCACTGCCGGCACCGGTGCTGAAGTGACCATTGCGGCCGTGGTCAGCGACACGGTGAACAAGCGCAAGGTGGCGGCCATGGACATTCGATTGTTGCCCACCGCTGCAGCACTCGATGGTTCTTTGATGACAGGTTTACCAGCACACATCACATCGGCCACGGGCATGGACGCACTGACCCACGCTGTAGAGGCTTTTGTATCGCGCAATGCCACCCGCAAAACCGACGAAAAAGCGCTGGAAGCCACGCAGTTGATCATGAAGCATCTTGAAACCGCGGTTGCTGACGGTGGCAATCTGGAAGCCCGCCAGAAAATGGCACGTGCGTCGCACCTGGCAGGTATCGCATTTACCCAAGCCGGTGTGGGTTATGTGCACGGCATTGCCCACAAGTTTGGCGCCCTCTACCACACACCCCACGGCCTGGCCAATGCCATTGTAATGCCGCATGTACTGGACTATTCCTTGCCCAATTGTGCGGACCGCCTGGCGATTCTGGCCCGTGCCTGTGGCATTGGCGACAAGGGTGCCGACGATATACACCTGGCCCGCGCGTTCGTGGCACGCATTCGCGCCATGAATGAAAAGTTTGGCATTCCAACCCAGCTGGCCGCCTTGAAAGCAGCCGATATTCCTGCCGTGGCCAAGTCTGCCATTGCCGAAGCCCGTTTCACCTATGCGGTGCCACGCTACATGAATCAGCGGGTTGCCGAGTCGGTCATCAAGAACCTGCTGCCTACCCAATAAATTATATTTTTGTGACGCTGTAACTTCCTTCCTGCATCAGCGATCTATAGCGTAGACCACCCGGACAGCCGGGTGGGTTGCGAGATTGATGACCATCAAAAGAAGGATGCAGGAAATGAGAACAGCAATTGGTTTGGCAGTTGTTGCGGCACTTGCCGCCCTTGGCACACAAGCAGCGGTCGCCCAGACCGCAATTCCCAGCGAACCCGCCAACGCAGTGAACCTTGTGGATGGCCTTGAGGGTGTGTTTGGCACCCATGCAGCCCGCCGCTCTGGCGCACGTGGGGTTTGTGCGGCAGGCACTTTCACAGGCAACAAAGCAGCTGCGGCTATTTCCAAGGCATCCGCTTTTTCCGGTAAGCCAGTACCAGTCACCCTGCGCTTCTCAGTGGGTGGCGGCAATCCCAACGCTCCTGAAAGCGGCAAAGGCGTGCGCGGCCTTGCAGCCCAATTTGACTTGCCCAATGGCGAGCAATGGTTGATGGCCAACATTTCTGCGCCCTTCTTCACCGCAGCCACACCCGATGGTTTCCTGGCTTTCCTGGAAGCACGCAAGCCCGACCCAGCCACCAAAAAACCGGATCCCGCAAAAATTGCAGCAGCTGCAGCCAAGTACCCCGACTTCAAACCACAAATGGAGTGGGTTGCCAAAACAGGCGTACCCGCCAGCTATGGTGCGGTGAACTACTGGAGCACCCATGCATTCAAATTCACCAATGCTGCCGGTAAAACCCAATTTGCCAAGTGGATGTTTGTGCCTGTAACAGGCCAGGAATTCATTGCTGAGGACAAACTGGCCACCCATGCCAAGGTGTTTCTGGAAGACGAACTGAAAGGCCGCGTGTCGCAAATTCCAGTGGAATTCGACATGGTGCTGCAATTGGCGCAGGCTGGTGACCCCACCGACAACGCCACAGTGGCCTGGCCCGATGACCGTAAGAAAGTGGTGGCCGGCCGTCTGAAAGTAACCGCTGTGACTGACAAAGCCGCATGCGACAGCATCAATTTCAACCCACTGGTATTGCCCACCGGTATCGAAGGATCGGATGATCCTTTGCTTGCAGCACGGGCAGGCAGCTACGCAGTGTCACAGGCGCGTCGCTTGGCCAAATAAGCGACGTTCCCCTTTTAGCCTGTACACTATTGGCCGGTTCCCCCTCCAGGGTTCCGGCTTTTTTTATGCAGTGCAAAGCAGTAGACAAGGAGCAGTACATGGAATTATTTGACGCAATTTATCAACGTCGGGCCATCAAGGCCTTCGATCCCGAGCACACCATTTCCGCAGACGATGAAAAAAAACTGTTCGAGGCAGCCATTCAGGCACCGACCAGTTTCAACATTCAGCATTGGCGTTTTGTGGTGGTCCGCGACAAAGCACTGCGTGCTGAAATGCGCAAGCTGGGCAACGACCAGGCCCAAATCACCGACGCCTCGTTGTTGGTCCTCATGACCGCCGACATGAAAGCATGGCAGAAGGATCCGTCACGCTATTGGACACAGGCCCCCAAGGAAGTGGCTGACCTGCTGGTTGGCTGGATGGGCCCATTTCACGACGGGCGCGAATGGCTGCAGCGCGATGAAGCCCAGCGATCGATTGGCATGGCCATGCAAACCCTGATGTTGGCTGCCAAAGGCATCGGACTGGACTCCTGCCCCATGATCGGATTTGACATTGACGCTGTGGCCAAGTTGATCAACTTGCCCGCTGACCATGTGATGGGCCCCATGGTGGCCATTGGCAAGGGCACCAAAGCACCTTGGCCAAAACCGGGTCAATTGAGCCTGAACGAGGTGTTGGTGAACAACACCTTTTAAGCAACTTTAAAGCTTTTTCAGAAACGCAATCAACGCCGCTTGGTCTGCAGGACTCAGGTTCTGAAAGCGGCGTTTTGCGTCCTCGGCTTCACCGCCGTGAAAATCAATGGCCTTGGCAAAGTCTCTGCCCGCACGTCCGTCGTGCAACAAGGGCTTTTCAGTTTGACCAACCCCCCACAGCGGCGCTGTTTTCCATTCAGTGGGCAAACCCAAGCCCTCGGGTGCGTTGTCGGCCAGGGCCGCCCCCATGTCGTGCAGCAATAAATCGGAATAAAGCCACACCTCGCGGTCATTCAGCGGAGCCGGTGCCATGGGCGAGGTTTTCATCATCGGAGTGTGGCAACTGCTGCACTGGATCTCATCAAACAACTGTTGACCTCGCAAGGCAACTCCGGTCAATTCTGGCTTGGGGGGTGGTGCCAGCCAACGTTGGAAGTCTGCCGTGGCCTGTGTTTCAGCAAGGCTGACAGCCTCGCCCACAAAAGGTGTGCAATCAGCAGTGGCCAGGTTGCCTTTGGGCCTTACAGGAGCTGCAAACAAAGGGTGGAAAGTGGCAATGCCCAATTCAGTTGAAAATGCACCTTGCGTGAAAGATTGAACATCGGCCACAAAACCACGCGCGCCCAATCGACCGATCAATTGGTCCGCCGCATTCAAGTCGTTCACACCGCCAGGAAACATCAAACCGGGACGACCACTCACCTCAGGATTGGCTTTTGCACTGGCCAGCCCATTTTGAATCAAGGTAGTGTCGGGAATATTTTCCAGCAAACCAATACCAAACAAGTGAGGAGTCACCCGCGTGGTGCTGGCCATGGCGTGAGGCGGCACAAGCTCGCCACCCAACACACAGCCCGGTACCTCATCCGGGAACTCAGTGGCCACTGAACGCGCGTGAACGTGGGGCGCACCATCGGCCTGCGTCACCAACCCCACGGCAAAATGCGGTGCCAGCAATGTGGTGAAACGCTGAATGGTTTTTGCGGGATCAGTGCCACCCACCGCCGGTTGGCCATGGCATTCCACGCAGCTTTGCGCATTGAACACTGCACCCAAACCATTGCTGGGCGTAAACACCTTCTCGAACATGGCTTTGCCTTGCTCAAACCGGACCAGTTGCGCTGGTGTCAAACCATCAATTGGTGCGGACCAGGCAGGGCTCGAGGCTATGTTTGAATCGACCTGTGTTTGCCCTGCGGCCTGGATCGAAGTGGGTGATGAACTGCTTGAAAGTGATGAATGGTCTTCTGAATTACAGGCGCCGAGCAGCAATCCCAAGGCTGCAAGAGTCGCCACATGGCGTGGATTCTTGATCATGTCTAAAATTATAATGGTGGTTATGTTTTTTTCATTCTTACTGCCATCCCCTGGAATTGGATTCAAAAGTGACTAGTGTCGGTTACACGACACAGCGCGCTGCATGAGACCCAGGCCTGAATCTGTGCCAACACGGCAGCAGTAAGAACCAAAGGAGACACCAACACAAAAACACCCATATGAATCGCAATTCCTACCGTGCAGTGCGCGCCGTTTTTACTTTGACTACGCTGGCCACATTGGCAGGCTGCTTGGGCGAAAGCAGCGACCCGGCCCAAACCGATGGCCGCACCAACCCCAATGAAAACCCGGGCAACAATGAGTTTGTCGACACCGCAGGTTTGCAATGTGCACTCACCGACCCCAATTTGTTGATTGGTGAGGGGCAAGACAGCCCATCCATCAACCCGGCCAGCACGCCGAACAGCAATGTACAACCCAGCACGGGTTTGAATAGCGGCGCCTGCAAAAACAACATGGCCTTCACCATGGGCACTGGCATCGTAGACATTACCGGCCCGGCAGCAGGCTCCGTGATGATGGGTTACGAAAGCCCCACCCATGCAAGCCTGGGTCTGCACACGCGCCAGTTTTCTCGCGCCTATGTGATCGGTTCGCCGTGCAACGGCAATCGCGTGGTGTATGTGGTGAACGACCTCGGCATGATTTTCCATGCCGTGCGCCAAGGCGTGCTGAACAAAGTGGCCGCCGACACTGAACTGGCCGGGTTTTACAACGAACAGAACATCATGCTGAACGCCACCCACACCCACGCAGGGCCCGGTGGTTATGCGCACTTCACCGCCTTCAACGCTTTCCGTTTAGGCCATGACGAAGAAGTGTACAACTTCATCGTCGACGGCATTGTTGAAGCCATTCGCCGCGCACACGCCAACCTGCAGGCCAATCCGGAACCCGGGCGCTTGCTGGTCAACAATGGTGAATTGTTGAACGCCAATGTGAATCGTTCAGCCGTGGCCTACGATCAAAACCCGCAGGAAGAGCGCAACCAGTATTTGAACCAGCGCGGTGAAAGCCAGAATGTGAACAAGGAAATGGCATTGCTGAAACTACGCCGCGCCGATGGAACGCCGATCGGGCAAATCAACTGGTTTGGTGTGCACCCCACCACCACAGGCAACACCAATCCCTTGATTTCTTCGGACAACAAAGGCTGGGCTGCGTTGGCATTTGAAAAATTAATGGGAACGCAATACGAAGCCCCCGCCGGCAAAGATACTTTTGTGGCCGCCTTTGCACAAACCGATGAGGGCGACAGCAGCCCCAATATTTTTTTCAAAGACAAACCATTTGAAGAACGTGGTGGGTCTACAGACGAGCTGAAGGCTGTGGAAATCAACGGCAGCAAACAACTGGCACGTGCGCTCACCCTGTACCGGGATGCCAACCAAATGGTGCGCGGTGGTGTGAACTTTGCGCAATTTCACGTGACGATGGACGCTGTGGAAATTACAGACCCTGCAGTGTTGAATTCACTGCGCCACCCGGAATCGCTGAACAGCGCCGTGAAGAAAACCTGCACCGCCGCCATGGGCGTTTCATTTGGTGCAGGTGCTGAAGACGGCCCCGGCCCTACTGTGGAAGGCGCAAGCTGCAATGCGCGCACAGACCCTGCCCGCCTGACGCGCGACCTGGCTGCGCTGGCCGCTGGCAAACTGCCACCGGAGGTGTTGGCAACAGCTGTTCTCTGTAACTTGAACGACCTGCCCTTTGATGCCATACCACTTGGCACCAGTCTGAGTTGTCAGGCTGAAAAACCCGTGCTGTTTGTACTCGGCCCACCCCTAAACTTCAGTAACAATGTGTTGCCGTTCCAGTTGTTCACTATCGGCAATGTGGCTGTGTTGGGTCTGCCTTGGGAAATTACCACCATGGCCGGGCGGCGCATTCGCCAGACCGTGCTGGAAGTGCTGGAACCGCAGGGCATCGACCAAGTGATCATCAGTGGCTTAAGCAATGATTTTGTAAATTACCTCACCACGCGTGAGGAATACTCGATTCAGCAATACGAAGGTGCGTCCACCCAATTCGGCCCGTGGACCCTGGCCGCTGTGCAGCAGGAAAGCCGCAGGCTGGCCCTGTCATTGGCCAACTCGTCGAACAATACGAGTCAACCACCCGCTGGCCCACCCCGTACAGTGACCAGCAACCCGATTCCACGCCCACCCTACCTACCATTTGACCAGGCACCTGGTGCTGCTTTCGGCGATGTACTGGTGCAACCCACACCCTCGGTTGCTGCTGGCAACACAGTGACTGCCCAGTTTCAAAGCGCCCACCCGCGCAACATGAAAACCCGCGGACTGGCGATTGTAGAGGTAGAGCGACTGAATGCAAAAGGTGAATGGGAAAGTTTCACCCACGACCGCTCGCCAGAACTTGTTTTCCGCTGGCAACCCTTCGAGCCCACGCCTTACCTCAGCCCTGTTCCCCTGCCCGGCTTCGTGTCCACCGCCCTGGCTGAATGGAAAATTCCTGCGAATACACCGGCTGGCAAATATCGAATCAAGCATCGGGGAGTTGCGGTGCCTGCAGGAACACCCGGGACATTTGAAGGTGTGAGCGAAGCTTTTGATGTAACGGCCACCGGGGCCACGTGTAGTGACGGGAGGGTTTTGTGATTTATCGACTTTTATCCAGCCTCGCAGCCGCATCGCTGCTGCTGTCTGCATGCGGCGGCGACTCGAGTAATTCAAACAGCGCAGGCTCGCGTGTGGGTGCAAGCGCGGCCAACACCACCAATCCGTTCCCGGGCTATCAAAGCACCCTGTACACCGGCACCAGCAATTGGTTGTGCCACCCCGATTTATTCGGAAGCAGCAATGTGTGCAATGGCAACTTTGACAGCACCGCTGTGGCCAGCGATGCCTCTGCCACCACGCTAAGCTATACACCGGCAGCTGCGCCACCAGTGGACTGCTTTTATGTGTACCCCACCACCAGCATCGACCTGGCTGGCAATTCGGATTTGAATGACGACCTGCAAGAACAACAAACCACAGCATTGCAATTTGGCCGCTATGGCGAAGTGTGCCGCCAGTTTGCACCGGTGTACCGCCAACGCACCCTGACTGCACTGGGACTGACTACATTCACGGGCGCCCTGGGTGGCATTGACATTGCACCCAACGCAGGCGAAGTCGCCTATGCCGATGTGCTCGATGCCTTCAAGGAATACATTGCCAACCAAAGCGAAGGACGTGGTTTCATTCTGGTAGGACACTCCCAGGGATCGGGTATTTTGCGCAGGCTGATCGCCGAGGAAATTGAAACCCGCCCCGCCTTGCTGAGCAGGTTTATCTCCGCACACATTCCTGGTACCAATGTACTGGTGCCCACTGGTCGCGACGTTGGCGCTTCATTTCAAAAAGTACCCGCCTGCCGAAGTGCAAACCAACTGGGCTGTGTCGTGGCCTACGTCACCTACCGCGCAGGCGATCCTCAACTTGAAGATCCACGTTTCGGCTTAAGCAGTGAAGAAGGCACGCAAGTGCTGTGTACCAACCCTGCTGCCCTGGCGGGCGGGCAAGCCGACCTGTTTCCAATTGTGCCGCGCCAGCAACCACCGGTGTTTCGCGTGTTGCTGATTCCGCGCGGACCTGGTGGGCCGTATGCCAACCCGATCAGCAACCTCACCATTCCCACGCCCTACTACTCCATGCCCGGGCAGATCAAGGGCGAATGCAAGGTGGGGCCCAACGGGGTCAGCTATCTGGAAGCCAGCATTGTTGCCGACCCCGATGATCCCCGTGCAGACGACTATCCCGGTGAGTTTATTGGCGGCACCAACTGGGGCTTCCACCTGATTGATGTGTCGATTGCCCAA
Source organism: Limnobacter sp. MED105 (assembly GCF_000170915.1). GTDB lineage: Bacteria > Pseudomonadota > Gammaproteobacteria > Burkholderiales > Burkholderiaceae_B > Limnobacter. The sequence continues at coordinate 14,779 of NZ_ABCT01000012.1, read as the reverse complement.
GGCGACTTGATTCGCCTGGCACAACGCCAGGCAACCAGTTACCTGCGGCAATAAAACAGCGCAAGGTGAGCCACTTTATTCCACATTCGTGCTGCACTCCGCAGCACTGGGTGTGTGGTGGCAACGCACTTTTTTCAGCAGACTCATCATGCGTTTGTCGTACACGCCTTCTTGCGTCAGTTGCACACGCGCCTGCTGCATCATCACATTGTATTTTTCCTGATCGGCAGGCGTCACGTTCATCCAGTATTTGGCGGGCACCTGCTTTTCAATGGTCCTCACTGCGTCCAATGCCTGGTCAATGAACCCCAAACCGAACTTGCGCATTTTTTTCAAGCGATCATCCAGATCAGGAATTTCCTTCTCCAAACGCGTGCGGTTGATAATGGCTGAACCCGTTACGTTCAACAGCGGCATTTTGTACACGCCGCCCTTGGTGCCAAGGCCACGATAAAGCTCCAGCGGTGCAAAGGCCACAGCTGGCGCGGCCACAATATCAACCACACCGTTGTTGAATTTTTGTGCAAAGTTTGTAATGTCGCTGGGCACAGCCTGAGCACCCAATTGCTGAATCATTTTGGCCTGGCTTTTGTCCCAGTCCATCACAGCCACTTTTTTTCCTGCAGCCTTTTCAATCGAATCAATGGCACGGTCATTCACCATCACATACGCTGCGCCCAGTGGGGCCATGCCCACCACCTGGTACTTGCCTTGAATGGACAAATCGTAAAGTGCGTCGCTTCCCATCAGCACTTGCAAGGCTGTTTTGACATGATCGTAGGAAGGCAATGCACCGACCGCATCAAAACTGCCCATAAACTGGTTAAACAAACGTGCACGCAAGGTGGTGATACCCACCGCCTCGCACTGACCAGTGCGAAAAGACTCTGTGGCCACCGTTTCATTGGTGTGGGGAATGAGTTCAGCAAATACATTCCACTTGCGTGCTTCCAGCGCAATGTCCTGCGCCACGCTGAACACTGGACCAGCCTTGCCCAAAATATCAAAAATGCAAATCTTGATGTGCAGTGGTTTGTCCAGTGGCTTCATCTCCTTCATCAGTTGGCGAGACACATTGCCAATTAAGTTAGGAGGAATTTCCGGACCTTTGACTTGAGACAAAACGGGGCCAGGCGCAAAGGTGCTAGACAGCACTACCAAGACGAACAGGAGACGGGTGAGCATTGTGTTGTTCCAGTAAGGCGGAGGAATGAGGCACTGCAACACAGATGTAACTGAGCGGTTACATCTTGAATGAATCACAAGGCAGGGTCAATCTTGCAACGCAATATGATCCCCAGCGGTTTCTTCACGCGCTCATCAATGTTACAAATAAAAAGGTACATTAAAACCAAGCAGGAACGTCATGGAACCCTTGTCCGAATTCTTGTCACTGGCCTATCAGTGGCTAACCACCCCATTGTTCAATTCCGAAGACAGTACGTTTTCAATGGCCAGTATTGTTGGTCTTTTGACAATTATTGTGCTGGCTTGGTGGGGAGCTGCCACCGTTGAAAAAATCATTCAACGCACCACCAAAGGCAAAACCTACAAGGGGATTGATGAATCCACCATGTATCTGCTGGGCCGCCTGCTGCGCTACACCATCTGGGTTGTGGGCACATTAATGGGACTTTCATACATCGGCTTTAACTTGAGTGGCCTTGCGTTTTTGGGCGGTGCCATTGGTGTCGGTATTGGCTTTGGTTTACAGAATATTTTCAGCAACTTCATGTCGGGCATTATCCTGATTGTTGAGCGTAGTCTGAAAATCGGCGACTTTGTTGAAATGTCTTCCGGTGCCACCGGGGTTGTGAATGAAATCGGATTGCGGTTCACGCGCATTACCACACGCGACAATGTTGACATCATTGTGCCCAACTCAGAATTCATCAACGGCCAGGTCATCAACTGGAGCTTCAGCGAGAAATTTCGTCGAATCCATATACCCTTTGGCGTGGCCTACGGATGCGATAAGGATCTTGTAAAGCAAGCTGCACTGGATGCAGCTGATCGAGTTGAGGGCGCTGTAACCGACAATCCAGCTCGCAAACCTGAGGTATGGCTCGTGGAGTTTGGCGACAACAGCCTTAACTTTGAGTTGGTAATTTGGGTGGGCAATGAATTGATGTCACGCCCAAAACGAACGCAGGCCCTGTTCTTGTGGGAAATTGAAACCGAGCTTCGCAAACACAAGATCGAAATACCCTTCCCGCAACGCGACTTGCACGTGCGTTCAGGGCAACTCGATGTGCGAATGGTCAAGTCGGATTAAAAATCGAGCGAAGCCGACACCGTCAAAGTTCGTGGGTTGCCAATTGTCAGGTAACCGGAACCCGGAAAGCCACCGGCGGATGCCCAGTAATTGCGATCAGTCACATTGTCCAAACGTGCACGCAGTGTCAGCGCTTGATCATTGCCTACAGGCATCACATAACGCACACCCAAATCCAGGCGAGTCCACGAGGGCAATTCCTGCGTATTGGCCGCATTGGCATACTGACTGCTGGTGTAAATTGCGCGGGTCTCGAATGCAAGTCCCTGCACCTGTTCCGGGCTCCATTCCAAGCCGATATTGGCCTGTGCAGAAGGGGCACCAATGGCATCTCGACCATCGGCATCCGTGTTCAAAATGCTCAAACCACCAAGTACCGTGACTGTCTTGCTGGCTTTGCCAAACGCCATGATCTCCAGTCCCTCATTGGTTTGATCGCCCACTTGTGAAAACGTGTTTGAGCTGTCGATGCCGTAGTTGGGTTTTTCACTTTGAAACACCGACACAGAACCGCCCACACTGCCACCGTCATATTTCACACCAAGCTCAATTTGCTCCGTGATGTAAGGTTTGAACACCGTGCCTGCATTGGTCACCGCTTGTCCATTCGCAGTGGCGGGTGCCGTATCACCTTTCACCAAGCCTTCAATGTAGTTGGCGTACACCGAGTACTGCGGGCTTAATTTGAACACCACACCCGCCACAGGCGTTGTTGCACTTTCAGAGTAACTGGCTGTTTGCGCACCTGTATTGCCATCAAAACTGGTGGCTTCAATTTGTTGGTGGCGTGCACCCAGCGTCAACAACAATTGCTCATTCAAAAATGCCATGGTGTCCGCAATGGCCAGGCTGGATGTTTCGGTTTTCTCGGTCAGCAAGGGGCTGTTGAAATTGCCACTGGGGAATGCGCCCAAGGCGGGCTCCGCAACGGGCGTCGGATTGTAAATGTTGTTAGAGAAACCGGCAAAGCTGGAAAAATCGAATGCGTTCTTGGACTCCAACTCGAAAACTGATGCGGTTGTATTCACTGTGTGCTTCACCCCGGCGGTGTGGAACTTGAATCGCAGCCCAGCTTCGGCAGTTTGAACAGAATCCTCGCGCACGTTGGCAAAACGCAATGAATTGGTGTTGCCCTGTTCATCCGTGACAGTTGGGTTGGAAAAATTACCCGCTTCATTGCTTTCGCGCACGCCACCAGCCAACCAGCCTGTCACTACCTCATTGAAATCATACTCGGCACGCACCGTGCCAAACGTGTCTTCTGCGTTGGAGAAGGTCCAGGGCTGCGCGATGCTGCGGTCTGCACGGGGCGTTGCAGGAATGGGCAATCCAGCGCCGATCGTTATATTCGGCTGCGAGGCCTGTAGCTTGTGATCCTGATAACCCAGGTCAGCAGAAATTCTCATTCTGTCGCTGCGAAAATCTGCGCCGATCGCAAACAAAGTCAGTTCACGCGACTCGCCATCCACATTGGTATCACCATCGCGCTGCGCAAAGGTTGCCCGCACACCTGTGCTACCGTCATTGAAGCGGCGTGCAAAGTCGCCAGCCACATAGGTTTCACCACCATCCTGCACACCTGTAGTCACCTGATTGATGTCGTAATTGGGTGCTCGCTTGGGCACCACATTGATGGCACCCCCCAAACCACTACCACCTGGCGCGGCGCCATTCAAAAATGCATTTGCACCGCGCAGCACTTCTACACGTTCCACCAATTCCGAGGCAATGTACTGGCGTGGCAGCAAACCGTACAAGCCGTTGTACGACATGTCATCGGAGAAAATTGGCAAACCCCGCACTAGATACACTTGCTGAAAATTACCAAAACCACGCGCCACACGCACCGCCGGGTCATTCAACAACACCTCGCCGACACTGGCTGCTTGCTGGTCTTGAATCAGCTTCGAGGTGTAGCTGGTCAGATTAAATGGCGTGTCCATGTTCGATTGAGTGCCCAGCAAACCCACACGTCCACCCGAGGCCACCTGGCTACCCGCATATTCAGGAGCCAGACCCTCAGCCGATGCGTCGGCGCTGGCATTGACCTGCACGGAAGGCAACTCGGTGGTTTGGGCAAAAACAGGAGGACACAAAGCCGCGAACACAGCCAAGGTGAGACCATTTAATTTCGGATTCTGGGTGATCATGAGATGATTGGAAAAAATGAATAATCGTCCAATTATAATGATAATTATTATCATTTGTATTAACGAGTGTTAATTTCAACAACATGAATACTGACCTGCGACCCTGGCTCGACTCGTTTTACCAAGCTGAATCCCGCCGCATACTGGCCACACTGATTCGTTTACTGGGTGACTTTGATTTGGCTGAAGAATCCATGCACGATGCTTTCTCAATCGCCCTTCAACAATGGCAACGCCACGGCATACCCGCAAGTCCCCGCGCCTGGATGGTGTCAACAGCCCGCTTTAAAGCCATTGACCAAATTCGCCGGCGTGCGAAATTCGACACCTCGTTTGAAGATGTTGCAGATGAACTGGCTGAGCAACTACACCACGAACCTGCAGATGATGATGAAAGCATTGAAGACGACCGCTTGCGTTTGATATTCACTTGCTGCCACCCCAGCCTGTCGCCTGAAGCACAATTGGCGCTCACTTTGCGAGAGGTATGCGGACTTTCGACCGAAGAAGTGGCCAGTGCATTTTTAAGCACCACGCCCACCATTGCACAGCGCATTGTTCGCGCCAAAACAAAAATTCGCGATGCAAAAATTCCTTACGAAGTGCCACAAGCCGATCAGCTGCAGGAGCGTTTGCATGCTGTATTGCATGTGATCTATCTGGTATTCAATGAAGGCTACTCTGCCTCGAACGGCGAAGCCCTGATTCGCAAGGAACTCTGCAGCGAAGCCATCCGCCTGGGCCGCCTGCTGGTAGAACTGCTGCCGGAACCCGAAGCTGTGGGTCTGCTTGCATTGATGCTATTGAATGACTCTCGCAGAGCAGCACGCTGCACACCCGATGGCGATTTGATTTTGCTGGCAGATCAAAACCGCGAATTGTGGAATCAGGCACAAATCAGCGAAGGTTGCGAACTGGTACTTCAAGCGCTGGCCACCCGCCGCTTTGGTGCCTACACGCTTCAAGCCGCGATCAGCGCTGTGCATGCGGAGGCCTCCCACGCCGAAGAAACGGACTGGATACAAATTGTTGGCCTTTACGACGCATTGCTTGAACACACCCATTCGCCAGTTGTTGCGTTGAATCGTGCCGTAGCAGTTGCAATGCGCGATGGCCCGCAAGCCGGGCTGACACTGCTCGACGAGCTGATGGCGCAAGGGCACCTGCACGACTACCACTTGGCCCATGCTACACGCGCAGATCTTCACCGGCGCCTTGGCCGCCTAAAGGAGGCCAAGGACGCATATCAAGAAGCGCTACGCTTGACGAGGCAGGGGCCAGAACAACGGTTTCTTCAACACCGCATTCGTGACCTTGAGAACAAACTGACAAAAAACAAATAAATATTTTTATCAACTGTCGAATCCCGCCTTGCCCATTCGACTACTTCATGAAAACACCCCCTACAAGGAGAAACCATGAACGCAATCAAGGCAGTACTGGAAAGCTGGCAGCAAGCTGTGGTTGATGAAAACCTGGACAAGATCATGAGCCATTACAGCGATGACATTGTGTCGTTTGATGCAGTCAAAGCGCTGCACATCATCGGCAAACCCAATTACACAGACCACTGGAAATACTGCATGCAGTTGTGCGGTGGCGGCATTATTTTTGAAATCCATCAATTGAACATTCAACACAGCAGCGACCTGGCTTTTTGCCACTACCTGTCGCGTTGCGGTTCGGTGCAAGACTTTGGCAATGAAAACGTTGCCTGGATGCGGGCTACAGTGTGCATGCGCCACCAAAACGGTGAATGGAAAATTGCGCACGAACATTATTCATCCCCGTTCGACCCCGAAACTGGCAAAGCCATTTTTGATGCCCAACCACAATGACGGAGCCAATCATGAAACGACCTGAAATCATGTGTTCTTATTTGAACTTTGACGGCAATTGCGAAGAGGCCATGGCCGCGTATGCAGATGCACTGGACGGCGAACTTGAATGCTGCATGTATTTTGAAGGCAGCGATGCAGAGAATCATGTTCCCGATCACTGGCATGGCAAGGTACTGCACGCTCAATTGAAAATTGGCCCTTGGACGCTGATGGCCTGTGATGCGCCACCGGGCATGTACACCAAACCGCAAGGTATGCACGTTCAAATCACGGTAGACAATGCAGCCGATGCCGAAAAAATTTATGCGGCCTTGTCCAAGGGAGGCACGGTGACCATGAAGCTGGAACGTACGTTCTGGGCTGAACGTTTCGGAATGTGGGTGGATCGCTTTGGTATTCCATGGATGATCAATTTTCAGGGTGATGTGCAATGAAATACCTGTGCCTTGCCCACGAGGAAGAGGCCCTGTTCAAAGCCATGCCACAAGAGCAGTGGCTGGCTTTGAGGCAGGAAACCCTTGACTATGTGGAGTCGTTGAAAGCCAGCGGTCATCTGATCGTCACCCACGCGCTTCAAAGTGCAAACCATGGTGTACTGGTGCGAGTGCGCAATCAAAGGTTGGTAACAACCGACGGGCCTTTTGCAGAAACCAAGGAACAACTGGGTGGTATTTTCTTGGTTGAAGCCCAGGACTTCAACGAGGCCTTGCGAATTGCATCGCAATGGCCTTCTGCTCGGCTGGGAACGATTGAAGTTCGTCCCATTGAAGAATCACTGCGCGAAGATTATCGCTACGGAGACTGAATATGAAATATCTGGCCTTGGTCTACTACGACGAGAGCATCATGAACGGCATGTCGCAACAGGAATGGGATGCGTTGAACAAGGAGTGCATCGCCTGTGTGGAAAACTTAAGCCGCAAAGGCCACTTCATTACGGGCAGCCCTTTGTTGCCAGTGAATACCGCGACCACCGTGCGGGTGCGCAACGGAAAAACACACACCACAGACGGTCCTTTTGCGGAAACCAAAGAACAGCTCGCTGGTTTTTACATGCTGGAGGCCAAAGACCTTAACGAGGCCATTGCACTGGCCGAGAAAATTCCACCCGCCCGCTATGGTTCAATTGAAGTTCGCCCTGCGCGTGAACTTGTAAGCCATGGCAACACCGCCGGCGGGGAACAAACCGGCTGATCTGGGCTGGCCGCCGCCAAATTTACATCGACGTGTTCAATTGCGGCGGCAGGTGGCTTACACCATTGAAACTCAGCAGACTGACTTTGCCTTTGGAGTACAGCACCTCGGTCAGCGATGCATTTCGAATCACGCGAAGCAGGCTGTACCAACTGGAGTCGGGCAAGCCCATCACTTCACACATCAATACAGCAATGGAGCCGGCCGAGGTCACCACCAATTCAACTTGCCCACTGGCCTGCTGTGCATGCGTATGCGCACTCAGCCATTGGCTCAACTGCGCACGAAAATCCTTCAGGCTCAATCGACCAGGAATGGTCACTTCGCCGTTGGCCCACGCACGGCAGGTTGCATCGTAATCATGCAACACGTCGAGCCGTGAACGCCCCGCATCCAGCGCCATCGATCGACCCAGTAATTGTTCCGCAGCGCTGAAAATTTCTTCACCTTCAGCAAACTCGTCCAGTGCAGTATGTTGTTGGCTGGGAATGCCAAATCCACTTTCCTTAAGCAACAAGGCAGCCGTACCAGCCTGCCGCTGACGCGGACCGTGCAGCACCACATTGGGTTGCAAACCATGATTGCACAACCACAGCCCGGTGGCACGGGCCTGGGCTTGCCCCAGTTCCGACAAGGCGTCGTAACGCGCCGCACCAAACGAGGCCTGGCCATGCCGCATCAAAATCAAGGTACTCATGGTTTGTTGCTCACCAATATTTTCGGGTTGCTGGCCAACAAACGGTTTTTACCCACTGCACGCAAATGGCTCAATACCCCAGCATGCTCCGCTTTGTCGGGGTCTGCACCACCGGCACGAATTCGAGCCGCCAATTCACGGTTGGCCCGAGCCACGTCAAATACAGGTTCGCCCATTACTTTGGCCAATCTATTTTGTTCTTCTTGCTCAAGCGCAGTGCCCTGCTGTAACTCACGTTGTGCAATCGACATGGCGTTCATCACCATCAACACATCTCGCTTGGCGTCACCCTGCAACAAAGGCAACACATTGTTTTTCAGCACATCGCGTGCGCACTGCAACAGCGATTCTCCCGTGGGTTGTTCACGCATCAGTTGTGCTCCGTCATGTTCAGAATTTCCCATTCCAGTTCCGGCACAATGTGGCCAGTCAGGGCCAACAGCAGTGAGTTTTCCTGACCGGAACAAAAGCGTTGTGCCTGTTCAATGGCCACCACCGCCCAACGCACATGCGCCATTACTTCCCAATAATGAATTTGGTCGCGATCAATCTTGCGACCAGACTCGGCCTCATAACCTTGGTAAAAATGTTCACGCATACCAATGCCACCGGCCTGTAAATCGTCTTGCCCAAAGCGCCAGCATTTCGCGCAGAACCAGCCAATGTCTTCCAGCGGATCACTCCACCCGGCGAATTCCCAATCCAGAATTCCGGTGAGTCCTTTTTCATCCACCATGTAATTGCCAGTGCGAAAATCGCCGTGCGCTAATGTAATCAAACCACGCGGTGGTGCATGTCGTTCAAGCCAGCGCAAACCCCACTCCAACGCCGGGTAAGCCGTGTGGTGTTGATCCAGATAATTGCGATGTGTGTTGATTCGGTAAAGCGCCGGCGACTCAGTGTAGGTGTGCAAAAAATCAAGTGCCTCTACAGGCGGCTTGATCGAATGAATTCGCGCCAGTTCCCGACCCAACCGGTGAGCGAGTTCAACACGGTCAGGGGCGTAAGTACTGTTCTTCACCAGCACATGGCCAGCGGCTGTACCCGCGATTCGACGCATCACAAAAAACGGGCGACCAAACACGGACGTATCGGTGCACAAACACAAGGGTTGGGGCACAGTGACGCCTGCGTTGAACACGGTTTGCAACAAGGCAAATTCCTGCGCGCGGCCGTGGCTAATTGCCACGCCAGCGGTGGGAGAATCGCAACGCAACACGGTGTTGAGCACACCATCAAAAGCACCACCAATTACCCGCAAATCAAGTGCCCAGTTTTCTTGTACAGCACCGCCTGAAAGCAAGGCCGCTTTCAGAATTTCAACTGTGCGTGCGGCCAAGGCCTGCGCCAAATATTTCTCCAGCGGTTGTTGTTGAATGCTGTTCATATTAAAGTGCACTGACCAAATGTCCACGATCCACAGCCACGCAAGCGCCTGTCATGCCCGCCCCTGCATTCGAGGCCAACAGCAGCAGCGGCCCAGTCAAATCGCTGAGCTCACAAAACTGCCGTGTTGGAATTCGCTTGCGTAATTTGTCGCCCAACTCGCTGGCCAAAAACTCACTGTTCATGTCGGTGGCTACATAACCGGGCAAAATAGCATTCACGCGGATGTTGTACCGCGCCAACTCCAGCGCCATGGCCTTGGTGGCCTGCACCAAACCCGCTTTCGAAATGGCATAAGGTCCCACTGCACCACCCACGCGCTCGCCCAAAATGGACGCGATGTTCACAATCGATCCCGGCTTGCCTGCAGCAGCCAGGGCACGCGCAAGCTCGGTGCCCACCAGCCAGCAACCCTTTAAGTTGGTGTCCAGTATTTGGTCCCAGTCTTCTTCGGTTTGCTCCAGCATGGGTTTGGCAATCGACTGGCCCGCGTTGTTTACCAACACATCGGGTACACCGTACTGCTTCACGATTTGAGCCATTGCGTTCTTCACAGAACTTGAATTGCTCACGTCCATGGCGACCGCATGGGCCACTGCGCCTGAAGCCTGAATTTGCTCCAACACTTGCTGCAATTTCTCGACATTGCGTGCACTCAATACCACCGTGGCACCTGCATGGGCCAACACCTGCCCAAAGTGTTTTCCCAAGCCACTGGAAGCACCGGTGACCAGAACCAGCTTGCCCTGCATGGAAAATAGATCGTTATTAATCATCGCTTTTCCTTATTTTTTATCCAGACCTGCAATCAGCTTTTTGCCCATGCTGAAACGGTGCACTTCACTGGGGCCATCGTAAATTCTGAAGGCACGCATGTCGGTAAAAATTCGGCTCACAATCGTTTCACCGGTCACGCCCTGCCCGCCCAAAATTTGCACACTGCGATCCACCACCCGCCACTCGGCTTCCGAGCAAACCACCTTCGCACGACTTGATTCAAAATTGCAACGCTCGCCCTGGTCCAGCATCCAGGCTGTGTGCCAAATGTGCAAACGCGCCGTGTGCAAATCCATTTCATTGTCGGCCAGCATGAAACTCACACCCTCATGTGCGCCCAGTTGCACACCAAAGGCTTGCCGCTTGCGGGCGTAGTCCAATGCAATGTCATGGGTGCGGCGCGCCTGGCCCAGCCAGCGCATGCAGTGGGTTAAACGCGCCGGTGCCAAGCGCACTTGGGCGTACCGAAAGCCCTTGCCGATTTCACCCAGCACACTGCTTTCATGCACGCGCAAATTGTTGAATCTCAACACGCCATGTCCACCCGTGAAGCACGCATCCATTGCATCCATGGTGCGAACATACTCAATGCCGGGCGCATCCATGTCGCTTAAAAACATGGTGGCGGTGCCGTCTTCCATTTTTGCCATGATGATTGCAAAACTTGCCCCTTCAGCGCCAGTGATAAACCACTTGTCACCATTGATCACATAATGATCGCGGTCTTTCACAGCCGTGGTTTGCATCATGGAAGGGTCGGCACCCGCACCGGGTGCAGGTTCGGTCATGGCGAAACACGAGCGAATTTTTCCCTGCACCATGGGTTTGAGCCAGCGTTCTTTTTGTTCGGGCGTGGCAACCACTTCCAGCAAGTGAATATTGCCTTCGTCAGGCGCATGAATGTTCATGGCCGTGGGACCCAGTGTGGAATAACCAGCCTCTTCAAAAGCGATTGCTTTTTCAATGTGACTCCAGCCACGTCCCCCCAGTTCTGTGGAGGCATGCGGGGTCAGCAACCCTGCTTCTCTTGCGAGGCCCACCAATTCCTCCCGCAATTCCTCCGAGGGACCGTGCGCAGTTTGTCGAGGGTCTTTTTCCAGGGGAATAATGTGTTCTGCGATGAAAGTTCGCACTTCGGCCTGAAGTGACTTCAATGCAGGGGTCAGGGAAAAATCCATGGGGCACTCCGTGTCAGTCGATTCTTCTACTGTAATCGAGTTAAACACGGCAGCCCGAACACAGGCCGCGTGGCTGACTTATGGATAACCCTGAAGGCCATCCATATTTATTTCCAAGGCAGCACCGGTGCTGTTAATCGAGCAGCCACGCCGGTGCGTGAAATTTCGTCTTTCACATCCCCAAACCGTGGCCCGCCCTGCTCCCATTCACGTTGAGCCTGCGCAATCGCTTCTTTACTGTGGCCCACAAAATTCCACCACATTTGCACCGGCGCATCAAAAGGCAAACCACCCAGCAGCAACACCCGCGAGTCGGTGCCCAAGGTCATCTGGAGCTTGTTCAAACCCGGTTCTAAATACGCAAACTCATCAGGTGTGTAAGTTTCACCCGCCACATTCACCTGCCCTGTCAAAGGCAGGTATCCGTATTCAAAATCCGGGTTCAAACTCAGGTTAACCGTGCCGCCCTGTTCGCTGAACAAATCCATACCCAGCATTTCTGAATACACAGCAGTGGGTGCTTCCAAATCACCATAAGCACCAGCCAGCAAAGTGTGTTGAATACCTTCAGAATGCCAAACGGGCAATTCCGGATAATGTGCAAAATCGGGTTCACAATCGGCCAGTTCTTCTGGCAAGGCGATCCACAATTGCGCAGCATGCAAGCGGCCGCCATTCACCACTGAATCTTCGGTGTGCACAATGCCATGGCCTGCAGTCATTAAATTCACTTGCCCGGGGCGAATAATCAGTTCATTGCCCAAGCTGTCTTTGTGAAGCACTTCGCCGTCGATCAGCCAGGTGAAGGTTTGCAAGGCCGTGTGCGGGTGTGCACCCACATGCATGCCTTTGCCGGGTGCAAAATTAACAGGCCCAGCATGGTCTAGAAAACACCATGCCCCCACCATGCGCTGGTGGCGACTGGGCAAGGCACGTTTCACCAACATGCCTTCGCCCAAATCGGCGCTTCGAAGTTCAATTCGTCTGATTTTGTTCATGTCAAAATCATAACGCCTTGCACCTATTTCGTCAGCGCGGTGTAGCTGGTAATCAGGTTGCGATAATCGGGAATGTGATTCGAGAACAAGGCACCCAAACCTTCAATGTCATTGCGCCAGTCGCGGTGCAATTCACAGGCCACGCCAAACCAGGTCATCAACTGGGCGCCTGCATTGCTCATTCTTTCCCAGGCAGAATGGCGCGTCAGTTCATTGAAGGTGCCCGATGCATCGGTCACCACAAACACCTCATAACCTTCTTCAAGGGCCGACAAGGCTGGAAATGCAACACACACCTCGGTCACGACACCCGCAATAATCAGTTGCTTTTTGCCGGTTGCTTTCACGGCAGCCAGGAATTCTTCGTTGTCCCAAGCATTGATCTGTCCGGGGCGTGCAATGTAAGGCGCATCCGGAAAAATCTCTTTTAGCTCAGGCACCAAAGGGCCGTTTGGGCCAGTCTCAAAACTGGTCGTCAAAATGGTGGGCAAGTTGAAATATTTGGCCAAATCAGCCAGCGCCAACACATTGTTTTTGAAACGATCAGGATCGATGTCCCGCACCAGCGACAGCAAACCGGCCTGGTGATCAACCAACAGCACAGCAGCATTGTTTTTGTCGAGACGAATGTAAGGCTTGCTCATGTTGTCTTCCTTTTTACATTGACAGTTGATAATGGCAATATGCTATTGAAACAATCAATCTTTGATAAGCAGGCACAATTTCAACAATTCGTTCTACAAATAGAACAGTAACGAGCAAGCATTCATGGATCTAAACGACCTGTACTACTTCGCCAAAGTGGTTGAACACCAGGGTTTTTCAGCGGCAGCGCGCGCCTTGGGCATACCAAAATCGAAAATAAGCCGTCGAATTGCCGAGCTTGAGAAGCGTCTGAATACGCAGCTGTTGTATCGCTCTACCCGCAAACTGCACATCACTGAAATCGGGAAAACCTATTACCAGCACTGCAAGGCCATGTTGATCGAAGCAGAGAGCGCGCAGGAAGTGATTGAACACAATCACGCCGAGCCACGTGGCCTGATCCGCATGACTTGCCCCATTGCCCTGCTGCACGCACACATCGGCGACATGCTGGCCGAGTTTTTGGTGAAACATCCGCAAGTCACTGTCCACATGGAGGCCAGTAATCGTCGGGTGGACGTGGTGGCCGAGGGTGTCGACCTTGCCATACGGGTTCGCCCCTTGCCCCTGGACAGCAGTGATTTGGTGCTGAAAGTGCTTTCGGACAGGGGCCTGTGTTTGGTGGCCTCGCCCTGCCTGATCAACAAGATGGGCGCGCCCAAGCACCCGAAAGATTTGATTCACTGGCCAAGCTTGGGCCTGGGGCAAACCCAAGGCCAGGTTCAAACCGCTTTTGAGTGGTGCCTGACGCACGCCAGTGGCGAACGAATCGTCATACCTCATTCGCCACGGCTGGTCACGACCGACATGGTTGCATTGCGCGCCAGTGCCATGGCGGGTGTAGGTGTAGTTCAACTGCCCAACCTGATGGTGCCCAAGCAAGTGGCCAATGGCGAGCTGGTCAAGCTATTGCCAGACTGGTCGCCGCGTCGCGAGATCATTCATGTGGTGTTTCCTTCCAGACGCGGCATGTTGCCTGCCGTGCGCGCACTGATCGACTTTCTTTGCGAGAAGTACGACTCCTTCGACGAGGAGTGACCCATTTTTTTTCCGGTATTAATATGGAAGACATGCTGAAGGTCAAAAATATCAATTGCCCCTGCCTATAGGGTAAATTTATAAAAACAACTTGATTGATAGGATTTAGCACCCTACACTGAATTCAGCAGTTAATAATTAACGGCAACAAAGGAGAGATGTATGTCAAATGATGCAAAGTGCCCCTTCACGGGCGACGGTCCCAAAACAGCGATTGCCGGCACACCCACTAACGCAAGCTGGTGGCCCAACGCGTTGAACATTAAGTTGTTGAACCAGAACTCCCCATTGACAGACCCCATGGGTGAAGACTTCGACTACGTAGAAGAAGTCAAGAAACTCGACGTACCCGCCCTTCTGAAAGACCTGGAAGCGCTGTACACCAATTCCCAAGAGTGGTGGCCTGCCGATTATGGCCACTATGGCCCATTCTTCGTTCGCATGACATGGCACGCCGCTGGTACTTACCGTATCGCCGACGGCCGTGGCGGTGCTGGCACCGGCATGCAGCGTTTTGCGCCACTGAACAGCTGGCCCGACAACGGCAACCTGGACAAGGCACGTCGCCTGTTGTGGCCCATCAAGCAAAAATATGGCAAG
>NZ_ABCT01000013.1 GCF_000170915.1 Limnobacter sp. MED105 | reverse complement strand
TCGACGGTGCACCGGCTCAAGTGCCTTGCGCCACAGTTCAATCTCAGCACTGTTCAGGATGGCCACTTTGGTATTTTTGGATTCCTTCACCTTGGCCAGGGCCTGTGCATTCAATTTTTCTGCTTCGTCGTCGTTTTTTCGCGTGGCATCGACAATGCTTCGTTCAAGTGTTGTGCGAATGTCCGCTGGCAAGCTGTTCCAGAATTTGCGATTAACAATCACTGCGTAGCCCAGGTAACCGTGATTGGTTACCGCCACATACTTTTGAACTTCATGCATCTTCTTGGAATACAGGTTGGAAGGGGGGTTCTCAGTGCCGTCCACCAAACCAGTCTCTAGTGCAGTGTGCACATCCGAGAACGCCAGCGGAATTGGCGTGGCACCCAACGCTTCCATTTGTGCCTCAAGAACACGCGAAGGCTGGATTCTCATGCGCTTGCCCTTCAAGTCTTCAGGCAGACGAAGAGGGGTGTTGGCGCTCATCACCTTAAAGCCATTGTCCCAATAGGCCAGCCCCAATATTCCGCGGTCCTCAAGTTGGGTCAGTAACTGCTTGCCTATTTCACCCTGTGTTACGGTTTTTAGCACCTGGCGATTCGGGAAAATGTAAGGAAGGTCGAACACTTCGAAATCACGCATGCCCAATTGGCCAAACTTGGCCAGCGAGGGGGCCAGCATTTGTACCGCTCCCAGTTGAAGCGCTTCAAGCTCTTCACGGTCTTTGTACAAAGACGAGTTTGGGTAGACCTCCACTTTTACACGACCTCGTGTGCGTTCCTCCACCAGTTTCTTGAATTCCAGTGCAGCAATTCCTTTTGGGGTATTTTCATCGACCACATGGCTGAACTTGATCAGAATCGGCGGAGCTGCACTGGCGGGTGCCAATGCAACGCCATGAAGTCCAAGTAAAAGTCCGAGTGCTGATAAATATTTCATATTGCGGCTTGTTCGTAGTTATTCATTGAAAATTCCAGAGTAGGACCTTCCTCACCATTGTGGGTTTCCACATCCTCTGAAATCTTTTTGCCATTTCGTGGCACTATCCAGCCATGCAAGTGTTCGCCCCTTATGAGCCCAATTTAAAGAAAATCAAGCGCCGCCAAGCCATGAGGTTTGGCATGCCAGTGCTTGTTTTTTCACTTTTAATGGCTTTGATGGTGGCCGCAGTTTACTACGCCCAGCAAGACGAACGGGATCAAAACCAGGCAAAACTGATTGCAGATGCACTGTGGGCTCGCCAGAACATTCAGTTTCAAGTGGGCGG
Organism: Limnobacter sp. MED105; assembly: GCF_000170915.1. Taxonomy (GTDB): domain Bacteria; phylum Pseudomonadota; class Gammaproteobacteria; order Burkholderiales; family Burkholderiaceae_B; genus Limnobacter. The sequence goes on along the minus strand of NZ_ABCT01000013.1, from coordinate 113,315 downwards.
TCTGATCAATTCGCTGCAAGCGCTAACAAACGATTCGCTCATTTATCCATCGGCACGGCTGGCTGCAAGCTTGAATCAGCTCAGTCGTAGTTCAGGTGAACTGGTGGCTGTATTTCGTGGACCAGAACTAATTCCCATTGTGAATCTGGAAGACAATTTTGATGAGTACGACCTCGAAGCGGTTCGTCAATTGATTTCAGCGCCAGTCAATCAACGTTACGAGTCTCGCTTGGACGGGTTGGTTGGACCCTTTTTATTTCAAGGGCGGCACTATGTGGCCAATGTCAGTGTGGCTCAGCGTGGTGAGGCTGTTACCGCGGGTTTGATCGATCTCGACCTGATGCTGGAAAAAGAGCTGCCTTGGTGGTTTGCGCAAGATAACCAGGTGGAGCTTCTCGATGCCAGCGGGGCAATTTTGTCGCGTCTGGTCAAAGCCAGCCCGGGTGCCGGGGTTTACATGCACACCACTTCGCTGGAACTTGGCGGGCTGCAATTTCAACTCAGGGTCAACAGCATTCAAGAGGGCCCCCGATTGTTCAACTACGGCATTACCGGGGCTTTGGCATTTTTGCTGTTGTTGTTGCTGCTGAGCTTCATCATGTTGTGGCGCGATTCTCGCCGTCGTCTGGAAATTGAAGCGCGCCTGGAAGAAGAAAAGTTGTTTCGCCAATCCATGCAAGACTCCATGGCAGTGGGTTTGCGCGTTTGGGACTTGCAGGGTTTTATTCGCTATGTGAACCCGGCGTTTTGCAATATGGTGGGTTACAAACCCGAGGAGTTGATTGGCATTCCCCAGCCCTTGCCTTACTGGCCCAGCAAAAGTACCGAGGAATACAAAAGGTTGGTGGCCGACGTTATTTCTGGCAATGCTCCGCCTGAAGGGTTTGAAACCATTTACCAGCACAAGAACGGCAAGTTCATTGATGTGCTGATTGTTGAGGCGCCGCTCAAAGACGGCCGCGGTGTGCACACTGGCTGGATGAGCTCGGTGATCGATATTACTGATCGCAAACGTTCCGAGTCACTTATTGCCGAGCAGCGGGAGAAATTGCAAGCCGCTTCACGATTTGCTTTGGTGGGGGAAGTGGCGTCCAACATTGCACATGAGTTGAATCAGCCACTGGCCACCATGGTGTCGTACGCGCAGGCCGGCATGAATTTAAGCCAGCGTGGTGCCAGTCTTGAGATGTATGGCCAGTTGTTTGAAAAGTTGCGTGATCAGGCGCAGCGCGCTGGCCGTGTGGTTGGCTCAGTTCAAAATCTGGTGCGCAAACGCAAGCCCACTCGCGAGAATGTTCGTGTGGTCGATTTGATCGATTCGATTCAGTTCATGGTGAATTCCACCGCGATGCTTCACCAGGTGCGTTTGCATTTTGACATTGGAACACCCGATTTCGTGCTGTACATCGATCGAATCATGGTGGAGCAGGCCTTGGTGAATCTGGTTAAAAACGCATCCGAGGCGTTCACTGCTTCGCAACGAATTCGCAATGTGTGGATACGCGCGCGGCAGTTGGAAAACTCATTTGAGTTTTCAGTGCGCGATGATGGCCCAGGTTTGAGCTTGAACAACACTGAGAAAATGTTCGAGGCTTTGGTGTCGACCAAACCTGACGGATTGGGCCTGGGTTTAAGCCTGTGTCGTTCGGTGGCTGAGTCACATGGTGGTCGCTTGAAGGCAGAAGCGGTGCCCACCGGCGGCACGTGTTTTACAATGGACTTGCCAATGGCAGTCAGAGAATCCATGGAAGGGGAACAGTCAGTTGGAGCCAACTAAAAAAGTGCAGGTATTGCTGCTTGACGATGATGACGATCTGCGCGAGGGCATGAAATGGATGTTCGAAACCGTGGATCTTCCCATGCAAGGGTTTGCGAACTTTGAAAGCTTCAAGTCCAGGCTCGATGAATATGTCAGCAGTGATGCCGAGCTTTGCCTGTTACTCGACTTGCGCATGCCCGATATGTCGGGTCTTGAGGTGTTCGAGTGGCTCAAGCGCAGCGGCTACAGTCTTGACCGTCTGCCTGTCATTTTTTTGACTGGGCATGGCGATATTTCTACTGCTGTAGAAGCTGTAAAAAATGGTGCGTTCGATTTTTATGAAAAGCCTACCACCGATCAGCGTTTGATTGAGCGAGTCAAGCAGGCACTTCAAAAATCAGGTGAATTCCTGGTGAATCTGGAAGTATTGAAGCAATGGTCTGAGCGCATTGATCGCCTGTCACCTCGCGAAAGAGAGGTCATGTTTTTGGTGGCCAAGGGCAAGCTGAACAAGGTGATTGCCTCTGAGTTGGACATTTCCATGCGGACAGTTGAAGTTCACCGTGCCAATGTGTTTGACAAACTCAAGGTGCGTTCGGCTGCCGAGTTGGCAACTTTACTGAGTCGCCTCAGTGACCGCTTGGGGTTTGATCAGTTGGCTGGACTGGAATAAATTTCCACCATATTGGGCAGCCGAACTGCATCGCCAAACAGTGGGCTCGAGGTGTCCGGGTGCAGCTCCAGGACAAATGCTTTGCGGGCCAGTCGATTGTCCCTGAAATAAGTTTGAACAGCATCCAGTCTTTGGCTGGCCACGGCCAGATCCAGTTCCGCACTGCCCTCGGTTTGAGTGCTCGAGCGAATCAAAATCGGGCCAGATTTTCCCGCCTTGGTGGCTTCATTCAAAGCCTCGAGTTTGGGCAGACAGTTCGACGGAATTTCAGTTTGCCCTGGCTTGAAATGAATCAATATTTCCAGTCGTCTGTCTTCCCGGCGAAGAGTCAGCGCGGCTGCGGTACTCTGTGACTCCGAAAGCGCGTTGACCACACCGTTGAACAAGTCAAGTGTAGGTTGATGGCCGCAGTGCATTTCCGGGTTGCTTAACCGTTGAACCACGCTGTCGATGGCATGTCCAGGTTTGATTGCGCAAAACACAGCGACCGCCGACAATCCAGCAATTTTTCCTGCTCCAAACTTGCTAATTGAGCGTTTGCTCATTTTTTGTCGTCAAGGCTGGTGGTTTCTGCAGGTTTTGGTTCCGGCGCTGATTCGGTTTGAGCAAAGCTGACTTTGATTTGATTTGCAAGCAAGTGGTAAATGGATGCTGGCAAAATCCGTTTGCTGACCTGCGTGGAGATGGCTGACACGAAAATCAGCGGCATGACCAAATCGTGGTTGTCGACCATTTCCAGCACAATGACGAATGCGGTGATCGGGCAGTGAGTAACAGCAGACAATACACCTACCATGGCCAACAGCATTAAGGGCGCGGTTTCACTGTTGGTGAGGCCTGCAAAAAAATGACCAAAACCCGCGCCGATCGACAGGGTCGGCGAGAACACGCCACCTGGCACCCCGCTGGCAAACGACACTACAGTGGCCACCATTTTTGTGAGCCAGAACATGGGTGACAGTTCTTCGCTGTCCTGAAGTGCGGCTTTGGTTTCCTCGTAACCTGCACCAAACACCTCTGCACCAAACACCAGTGCCATCAAGGAGAGCACAACGCCACAACCAGCCGCAAAGCGGTAAGGAAAACGGCTGCGCAAACCGCCCAGAAAGCTGGTGCTCGACACCAGGATCAACATACTGCGCCCGTACAAACCACCGACGATCCCTGTCAGAATGGCCAGCGTGAAGATAACCAGCCATTCCTGCACCCAATCAATGGTGGCATTTGAATAACCAAAGTACGAATAGTTACCTTGAAGAATCAGGGCGACCAAACCAGCCAGCACAATCGCCATCAGCAGTGCCGAGGTGTGTCGCATTGTTTTGCGGCGCCCCAGTTCTTCAAAGGCGAACATTAAGCCACCCAGTGGCGTATTGAAGGCAGCGGCAACCCCTGCAGCGCCACCGGCAATGATCAGCGAACGTGTGTCAAACAGTTTGGCAATATTGGGAAAACGGCCTGCATAGGCCATCAGCGCAGCACCAATTTGAACCGTGGGCCCTTCACGACCAGCAGCTGCACCCGCAGCAATCACAAACGGTGTGATCAGCAGCTTGCCCATAAAGGCGCGTGGTCCCAACAGCCGTTCCATCAGGCGGGGCTTAGGATGCTTTGTGACTTTAATGGCTTGTGGAATACCGCTGCCCCCTGATCCCCAAAAAATTGTGTTGACCAGCCACAGTGCAATTGGAAACACAATGGGCGGCAAGAGCAGCGCAATCCACATGTGCTCGGCAAACAGTTCCTTGTTCCACTCCCCAGCGAAGTCTGACATCCACGCGAAGCCTACGGCTAGCAGGCCTACCAGCAGGGAAAAAAGATAGATCACGGAGACGATCATGCCCCGGTCTGCCATGAAACGGGATAGTCGAGCGCTTTGCGCCAGCCACTTGCTTTTGGAATTTGGCCGCACGGTGGGAGGTTTCCTGCTTGGTTGGTCAACAAGCCTCAAATTGTCGCATAAAAACAAAAAACCCTCAGGCTTTCGGCTGAGGGTTTTTCTTGGGGTTTCCCCCGGTGCTGCTTTTACGCTGCTTTTTTAGCCAGCGCGGCGGCGGCTGAAGCCACCACGGTCACCCATGTTGCGCGCCGCGTTTTCTTTACGTGCACCAGAAGCGTGTTCACGCTTTGGGCCAGAAGGTGCTGTACCTTCTGCGCGGAAGGCCGGGCGAGCACGCTCTTCAGAGCGTGGGAAGCTTGGACGTTCTGCATCGCGATTCCACTTTTTCGGTGCATCGGAGTTGCCTGAAAAGCCGGAAGGCTTACGATCACCAAAGGAGGGCTTGTCGCCAAACGACTTGCGCTCACCGAAGGGTTTGCGATCGCCAAATGAAGGCTTGTCGCCGAATGGCTTGCGGTCACCGAATGGCTTGCGATCACCAAAGCTGCGCTCTTCGCCTTGAACAAACGGCTTGCGGTCGCCAAAGCTGCGCTCTTCGCGGGCTTCATAAGGCTTGCGGTCACCGAAAGACTTGCGTTCACCGAAGGCCGGCTTGTCACCGTAGGACTTGCGTTCGCCAAAGGCAGGCTTGTCACCATAAGACTTGCGTTCGCCGAAGCTGCGCTCTTCACGCGCTTCGAAGGGCTTGCGGTCGCCATAAGAAGGCTTGTCGCCGTAGGACTTGCGCTCGCCACCGCCAAAGCTGCGGCCTTCGGAACGGCCACCGCTGTTGCCAGCGTAGCCGCCACCACCAGAACGACCACGGCCGCCACTTGGCTTGCCGCCACGTGGTGCCTGTGTGAAGTTGCCGCGTGGCTCCAGGCCTTCAACCTGTTCTTCGGGAATGCGTGAATTGATGAAACGCTCGATGCCACGAACACTGATGATGTCGCAGGCTTCGGCCAAGGTTACTGCCACGCCACTGCGGCCAGCACGGCCGGTACGGCCAATGCGGTGCACATAGTCTTCCGACTTCATGGGCATGCCGTAGTTGATGACGTGAGAAATTGCAGGCACGTCCAGGCCACGGGCAGCAACATCGGTTGCAACCAGTACCTTGATGTCGCCTTTGCGAACGCTGGCCAAACGGCGGTTACGCACTACTTGTGGCATGCCACCGTGCAGGGCGCAGGCACGAACGCCTTCGTCGGCCAAATCGCGGGCCAAGTTTTCAGCATCAATTTGTGTGCTTGTAAATACAACAGCTTGAACCATGTCTGGGTGCTCCAGCCAATGGTTCAACAGCTTGCGCTTGTGACCACGGTTGTCAGCCCACATCAGTTTTTGGGCGATGTCAGTGTTGGCTTCGTTCTGAGCCGCCATTTCAATGCGCTTTGGGTTGTTCATGATGTTTTCGGCCAAACCGATAATGCGCTTGGCAAAGGTGGCGGAGAACATCAAGGTTTGAATGCGGTTACCGCACAGTTGGTCGATGGCTTCCAGGTCTTCAGAGAAGCCCAGGTCGAGCATGCGGTCGGCTTCGTCAACGATCAATGTAGTCACTGTGCTCAAGTTCAATTTGCCTTGCTGGGCCAAATCGAGCAATCGGCCAGGTGTACCCACAACAATGCGTGCACCACGCAGGCTGGCCATTTGCTTGCCGTAAGGCATGCCGCCAACAACAGTTGCTACGCGAACGCCCTTGGTGAATTTCACCAGGTTGATCGCATCTTGGCTAACTTGTTGGGCCAGTTCACGTGTTGGGCACAGCACCAGACATTCCGGGCCAGCCAGCATTTCCATGGGGCTTTGTTCGCCGGTCATCATGCGGTGCATAACGGGCAGCAGGAAACCGAAAGTTTTGCCGCTACCGGTCTGGCTGGAGACCATCAGGTCGCCACCGTCTTTGCCCAGGGGCACGACTTCTTGTTGTACGAGTGTAGGGGCAGTAATGTTCAAAGCATTCAGGGCTTGCAGCAAAGGCGCGGCAAGACCCATGTCATCAAATGACATAGACATAATAAAAGTTCCAATTCGATGTGGACTTAAAAATTCATCGACGAACAGAAATGAGACGACGCGGCTAGGAACTTAGTTGTTCCGGATGGTCGCAAGAGAACTGGCGGCGATGGGCAAAGCACAGCTTCAAGAGCTTGTGCCAACAAAGGCAACCCAACGCGGTCCAATGGTGAGAATCGTAAAACGACCCGTTGATTTGCAATCTGGAGCGAAGTCTACTGGGTTTGTGTGCGATGCACAAGAAAAGATTGTGGTTAAAGCAACAATTAGAAGAAAAACACCAACATCCCCGCAAATGTCTATCAATTTTTCCAGGAACCGGACGTTATCACCTGTAGAGGTAGTCAATCAGGACTGGATTATGAAAAAACTGAAGATATTAATGGTGGCGGGTGCTGCGACCATGCTGAGTTCATGCGACCTGTCGCAGATCCCGGGTCTGACAGGCAAGTTGTCCATGGAAGACAGCAAGGCGGTGGGCGCGGCGTGCAGGCATTCTGGGCGTGCGCTGGAGGATTGTTTTACGTTGAACCCGAATACACACCAGTCCGGCGTGTTTGAGGGTTGGCGCGACATGAACGACTACATGCTGGCCAATGAAATCGAAGTGGTGAAACCCGAGATTCGGAACTCGGCCTTCAAGCAGGAAAAGACGTCGCTTGAACCGGCCGGGATGCATGCCGTGCCGGTTGAGCCGGGTTCTGCACCGGTAGGTACGCCCGAAGAGGCTGTGCCTCTCGCCCAAGGGCGGCAACGCTGGTTGCCCAAAGGTGTTGACGACTCGGTGGCAACTGATCCGACTGTGACCGCACCGCCCGCAGTGGGCAAAGCCGATACCACTGTGGCCTCCCCTTCGGTAAGTCCCGAGGAGGCACCAGTTCAGGATGCGCCGGCGACAGAGTCTCCCACGCGACCTTGGGAGCGTAAAAAGGATCCGAAGAAACACACCTGAGGACCTGTGCCAAGCGCCACAAGGTGGCACGAATGATATCCTGAAAGTTCACAATTGCACTTCAGGATTTCACGCGTGTCAGTTCGTAAACTAGGTGGTGTTATCGTCCTCTTCAGTCTTGCTTTGCCGCAAGCCACATGGTCCAGCCCCCTGGATCCCCAAGTGCGGGCTTTTCCCAATAGCGTGACTCAGGCCTTCGTCAAAAAAGGCATTGCAGCAGACAATTTCACAGCCTACGCACTACCCATCGCACCTTTCGTTCACCGAAAACCGCAGGCTTACGCCCACGGTTCCAGTCAGTTGGTCAATCCTGCCTCTGTCGCCAAGGTATTTACAACGGCGCTGGCTTTGCAAAAGCTTGAGTCGACTTATCGATTCAAAACGGGATTTCATGCCGTTTCTGAGCCAGTGGATGGTGTGTTGGCTGGTCCCTTGTACATCAAAGGCAGCGGAGATCCGGCGTTTTTGAGTGCAGACTTGTGGGCTTCGCTTCGACAGCTTCGAACCAAAGGCGTCGATATCATTAACGGCCCGGTTGTGTTGGATGACTCCGCTTTTGCCGAACAACTGCCCAGCCTTGGCCTTGCTGAGGAGGACGCTTTTGATGATGCGCCTCACCGTGCGTATCATGCTCAACCCGATGCCCTGTTGCTGAATTTTGGTGCAATGTCGATTGACCTGAAAATCAATGAAAACACAGTGCTGGTTGTGCCTGAAGAGGCGCCAAAAGACTGGGCTTTTGTTTCGGAAATCAATTTGACTGGTGGCGGTTGCGGTGCCTGGAAAAACGGCATGTCCGTTGACTTTGCAAAGGCTGGGCGCGATGTAGTGGTGACTGTGAAGGGCAACTACCCGCGTCGTTGCGGTCAATCGCGCTTGCCCATTCGTGTGCCCGCGCAGGATTGGCTGTGGGAATCGTGGGTACAGGAAATTTGGTTGGAGTTGGGCGGCAAGTTTGCCGGGCCACAAGGCGGGCAGGTGATTAAAGGGGTGACGCCAGCCAACACCATTGCCTTGTATACGCATTATGGAAAGCCACTGAGTGACCTGATCAAGCAGATCAACAAATGGTCTAGCAATGTGATGGCTCGCCATCTTGAATTGGCGGTGGCAGGCACTCCGGAGGCTTTTAATGTGCAGCTTAAGGATTGGTTGAAGCAGCAGGGAATTTCATCCAATGACTGGTTTTTCGAGAATGGATCGGGTTTGTCCCGTGACACCCGGATTGATGCAAAAGGTCTGGCCGAGTTTCTGCGCAATATGGCAGCTCGATCGGATTTTCCCGATTTTCTCGCCAGTTTTCCGCGCGCCGGTGCAGACGGTACCCTTCATCGACGTGTGACCAATGTGGATGGATTCGCCTATCTGAAAACCGGTAGTCTCAATGGAGTGCGTTCTTTGGGTGGTTATCTGCGAGACCGCGAGGGGCAATTGTGGGCTGTTGGTGTTTTGGTAAAAAGCCCCAGGGCTTACGACAGCTGGGGTCCCATGGAAAGCTTGCTCGAGTTTTTATACAGGGCAGAATAATTCAAACCAAAAATGATGCGCTTGCCCGCAAGCCTTTCCCAATCTGGGTTTTCCTTTGTTAGACTGATTCATTACTTTCATTCACCAGCACGAGGCCAACAAATATGGACAACAGCAAAGACAAACTCTTTAGTGACATGAAAATTGTGTTGAGCGATGCAGAAGATCTGTTGAAAGCCGCAGCTTCATCCTCAGGTGAACGTGCAGTTGAACTTCGTGAAAAAGCCCTAGTTAGTTTGCGCCGCGCGAAAGAGGTGATGCAAGACGCCCAGTCGGCCGTTCTCGAAAAAGGCAAAGCCGCAGCGCGTGCCACCGATGATTATGTGCATGATCACCCGTGGAAGGCAGTGGGTATTGCAGCGGCAGTGGGGTTTGTGTTGGGTTTGATTATTAACCGTCGTTAAAGGTTGGCTGTGCTTAATCCAAATGCAAGGGCAGCACTGAAAAGGGTTGTGGCCAGTTTATTGGGCATGACCCAAACCCGCTTGGAGTTGGCGGGCGTCGAGTTGGCTCAGGTACGTCAAACCACGGTGCGGACCGTGGTTTGGTCATTGTTGACTGCATTGGCCGCTGCATTTGCTTCGTTGTTTGCTTGTATCTTGGTGATTGCATTGGCATGGGATACGCATCGTTTTCTCGCAATTGCCGGATGCGTCGCTTTCTATGCAGTTTTGGGTGTGTACTTTTATGTGCAATTAAAAGACACCCTGGCCTCGCAACCCCCATTGTTTGAAGCGACATTGGCCGAACTGGGTCGGGACAAACAGGCGGTGCTTGACAGTTTGGGTAGCGAGCCCCGGGAGCAGTCATGAGCAAAAAGTTTGATGCACTGGAAGCACGCAAAGAATTGTTGATGATGAAAGCCCAGCTAGAGCGCATGGAGTTTGGTGGGCAAATCGATACTTTGAAAAAAGAATTTGCCTGGGTCAATGTGTTCAGGCAGTTTGGTGGCTGGCTTGGGCAGCGCAACATGCGCGCACTGGGTCCGGTGGCTAGCTTGGGTGGTCAATTCTGGCAAGAGGGCTTAAAAAAGTATCCCTTGCTTGGCATGTTGGCCTCCACTGTACTGCTTCGTTTTCGACAGCCCATTTCCAAGGTGGCATTGCGCGCAGGTCTAGGCGCAATCGCCTTGGCGGCTGGCATGTTCTGGTTTCAAACGAAAAGCCCTTGGGCTTCCCGTTCGGTGCCTGGGCACTCTACAGACCCAAGCGACTCATAAGTTCTCGTACTCGCTCATCCAGGTTGGGGTCGGGCTGAATGCTTCGGCCCCACTCGCGCGTGGTTTCTCCGGGCCACTTGTTGGTCGCGTCCAGTCCCATCTTGCCACCCAAGCCACTTACAGGGCTTGCAAAGTCCAGATAATCAATCGGGGTGTTCTGTATCAATACGGTGTCCCGCACGGGGTCCATTCGGGTTGTAATCGCCCAAATTACCTCTTTCCAGTCACGCGCATTCACATCGTCGTCGACGACCACAATAAACTTGGTGTACATGAATTGGCGCAAAAAGCTCCAGGCACCCATCATGACTCGCTTGGCATGTCCGGCATACGCTTTTTTCATGGAGATAACCGCCATGCGGTAGCTGCAACCCTCTGGCGGCAGGTAAAAGTCCACAATTTCGGGAAACTGCTTTTGCAGTATTGGCACGAACACCTCGTTCAATGCCACGCCCAATACAGCAGGTTCGTCGGGTGGTTTGCCGGTGTAGGTGCTGTGATAAATCGCATCGTTGCGTAACGTAATGCGGTCTACCGTGAATACCGGGAACCAGTCTTGCTCATTGTAATAGCCAGTGTGGTCTCCGTATGGACCTTCCAGTGCGCAGTCCCAGCCTTTCAGGTATCCGGGCACAGGCGGGGGTTCTCTGAGCACAGTGACGCCGTCGCGTATCTCGGGCACTTCGCCATCGGTTCTTCCTTTGCGGGCCGCCACTGCGATGGGGTGCTCATAGGGGTAAATGTGGCCTTCCAGCACCATTTCGGCCTCGGCTGGCACCTGAAGCGAATTGCCTTTACAAGCCACAAGTTCAGTGCGGCTGCCGCGCAGCAAACCTGCGAACTGGTATTCAGACAGTGTGTCGGGAACGGGCGTCACTGCACCCAGAATAGTCGCGGGGTCGGCACCCAGTGCCACTGAAATAGGGAAGGGTTGACCGGGATACTTCAGGGCATGGTCGCGGAAATCGAGCGCACCGCCACGGTGTGCCAGCCAGCGCATGATCAGCCGGTTCTTGCCAATTTGTTGTTGACGGTAAATGCCAAGGTTCTGGCGTTTACGATTCGGACCCTTGGTAACCACCAAGCCCCAAGTCAGCAGCGGGGCGGCATCGTCGGGCCAACAGGTCCAAATGGGTATCTGGTTCAAGTCAACGTCCGGACCCTCTACTACGTTTTCATGGCACGGTGCTTTACTGACCACTTTAGGAGCCATCGACAGCACCTGTTTCACCAAAGGCAATTTGTCCAGTGCGTCTCGCATTCCCTTGGGTGGTTCGGGTTCTTTCAGATAAGCCAAAGTGCGGCCAATGTCCCGCAGCGCCTCGGTGTTGCTTGCGCCCATGCCCATAGCCACCCGTTTGGGTGTGCCAAACAGGTTGCCCAATACCCGATGTTGATAGCCTTGCGGCGCATCAAACAATAGAGCAGGCCCCTCGGCGCGTAGCACTTTGTCGCACAGGTGGGTCATCTCCAGGATTGGACTGACGGATTCAGGTACTCGCTGAAGTTCACCTTCTTTGTAGAGTAAATCGATGAAGTCTCGAAGGTTCTTGTATCGCATTGTGAAAAAAACTGCCTGTTTGTGGTCCGAAAGGAACAGTTAACAAGAAATTACAACCCACACCTAGAGGGCTTTTTCAAGCCCCCCAAAAGCGCATAACGCCTAGCGATGGGGGTAAGTTCTTGTTTTGAGTAGAAAGACTCTACCAGATTTTGCATTGACCCCTGCCCGGGTTGACCCTAGAATCCGGTCAGCTTTGTGACAGGTATCACCTAAGTCACACAAACGCAGTTGGAGGGTGAAACTTGAGGGAACTCAAGTCAGCCTAACTTCATCTTAAGAGTGCTTTAACCATGCAGTACTTGTAGTCGTTGGTTAAAGCAGAACGTTCTGCCTCACGGACAAAATGGAGGCAGATGCACCGCTGAGTCAAACAATGCAGGGTTAAGCCTGCGTTTGCGTAGCAGAGGAGGTTGCATGAAGCAGTACGAAACCGTTCTGAGCGTTAATGGCCAGCAGGTCCAGTCTCAGAATTTAATTCAATCTTTGAAACATGCTGTTACCGGTCTCGGTGTAGCAACGTCAGTTCTGGTGGCAGGCGCAGTGGCTATTTTGCTGTCCAACGCCGAACTTCGCAGTCAGGTGTTTTTCTCTGCCCCAGTGCAGGCAATTTTCGCCACTGAAATAGATTTGCTCAGCACAGGCCTCGCAGCTGGTGGCGCCGAGGTGGTCAACAGCACAGCCAAGTCTTCGGCAAGCCCTTCGGGTTCCAAAAACTTGATGCCAGTGAAGTTCAATTCGATTGATTCGAGTAAGCCTTTGACCGCAGGTCAACGTCAAATTACCTCCTATCTGGCCAAGCGCTACAGCGTGTCGCCCGAGGCTGTAGAGTCAATTGTGCGATTGGCTTACAAGGTTGGCAAGGAAGAGAAAGTAGAGCCCACCCTGATCCTCGCGATTGTGGGTATCGAGTCCTCTTACAATCCATTTGCGGCAAGCCCAGTCGGTGCGCGCGGTTTGATGCAGGTGATGCCCAAAATTCACAAAGACAAGTTTGAGGCTTTGTCGCCCGGTGACTGGTCGCCTCTGAATCCTGAAATGAACATGCGTGTCGGTGCGAAAATCATTCGCGAATACACCCGCCGCACGGGTTCCGTGAGTGCCGGTTTGCGCTGGTATGTGGGTGCAGCCATTCACGGCAACGATGGTGGCTACCCTGGCAAGGTTTTGGCGCTCAAGTCGCGTATTGATTCAACCTACCAACAAGGCAGCTTGGTCGCTTCGCGTGAAAATGGCCAGAAAGTATCCGCAGTCACCGTGGCCGGCACAGAAGGTTAATCCACAAGGTTACCGGCCTTGGTTGAAAATTCGTATCCGTTCGATGGCAGTTTCCAGATTGTCCATCGAATTGGCGTAAGACAACCGCATCATCTCGCTTCCCCGGAATTCTGAAAAATCCTTGCCGGGGACAGCGCACACCAAAGCCTTTTCCAGCAATTCCTCGCAATAGCGATCGCTGTCATAGGGCGACTTGGCGTAAACGTAAAATGCAGAGTCTGGTGTCGAGTGCAGCTCGATCCCTGCTTTCGGAAGTGCACTCACCACAAAGTCCCTTCTCGCCTTGAATACCTGTCGTCGCTCCTCGCAAATAGCCAGTGTTTCCGGTGCAAAACAGGCCAATGCCGCCCATTGCGCGGGTGTATTGGGACATATGCTTAAATTCTGGGCAAATCGTTCAATGGCAGGCAACATGGTTTCTGGTACCACCATCCATCCAAGGCGCAAGCCCGTCATGCCAAAATACTTTGAAAAACTGTTGATAACCACCAAGGGTAGTTGTTCGCTGGGTGCCCCAGTCACCTGAAGTACACTTTGCGCGGAGTGGTCGTAGCACAACGACTGGTAAATTTCATCGACGATTACAAAACCGCCCCGTGTGCTTACGCCGTGGACAATTTCCTGCATGGCTTGTGCACTGAGTTGGGTGCCGGTCGGGTTGCTAGGCGAGGCCAACAGTACACCTGTGGTTTGTCGCGTCCACTGAGCGCTCAAATCGGCCCAACTGGGTTGAAAGTTTTGTGCTTCATGGGTTTGCACAAAATCAGGAATACCACCCGCCATTTGCACAAAGGTTTTGTTGCAGGGGTAACCGGGGTCGGTTAGCAGCACATGGTCGGCCGGGTTGATGAGCGCAAGGCAGGCATACATAAGCGCGGCCGATGCTCCCGATGTGATTACGATTTGGTGGGCCGGTATCTCAACCTTGAAATTGCTTTGGTAATACCGGCCAATGGCCTCACGCAGCTCGGGCAAGCCCAGGGCCGCTGTGTAACGGGTTTTGTGCTCTGAAACCGCTCGGACCAATGCCTGCTCAACAGGTTCTGGCATTGGAAAGTCGGGTTCACCGATCGAAAGATGAATCACCTTTTTTCCCTGGTCTTGCAGGGCGTCTGCCGCTTTCACCAGTTCCATGACGTGAAAGGGTTGAACAAGATTGCTAAGGCTGGACTGCTTCAATTCTTCACCCTTGTTAGTGAGTGGCGCCAACAAGTTGCGCGATTTGTGGAAACCCCTAGGGACAGCTTCACTGGCTGAGCCTATAATTTTCGGTTCTGTTGTTCACCTCAAAGAGAAGATTATATGGCTCAACCAATGGATCAGCGCTTCAGGCAGGCCGCCCTTGAATATCATGAATTTCCAAAGCCTGGGAAATTGCAGATTTCGGCGACAAAAAGCCTGGTTAACCAGCGTGACTTGGCTTTGGCCTATTCCCCCGGGGTTGCAGCAGCTTGCGAAGAAATTGAGGCGGACCCGTCAACCGCTGTGCGATACACCGCCAAAGCAAATCTGGTGGGTGTGGTTACCAACGGCACGGCAGTGCTTGGTTTGGGCAACATTGGTCCGTTAGCCGCTAAACCTGTCATGGAAGGCAAGGCGGTACTGTTCAAAAAGTTTGCGGGTATCGATGTATTTGATATTGAAATCAACGAGAACGACCCCGACAAGCTGATTGAAATTATTGCTTCCCTTGAGCCGACATTTGGCGGCATCAATCTGGAAGACATCAAGGCGCCAGATTGTTTTAAAGTTGAACGTGCCTTGCGCGGGCGCATGAATATTCCGGTGTTTCACGATGACCAGCACGGCACCGCTATCGTGGTGGGTGCAGCCATTTTGAATGGCCTGGAAGTAATCGGTAAAAAACTGGATGAAGTGAAGTTTGTGGTATCTGGCGCAGGTGCTGCCGCCTTGGCTTGTCTTGAGTTGCTCGTTGAGTTGGGTCTGCCGCGTAAAAACGTGTGGGTCACCGACATTGATGGCGTGGTTTACAAAGGCCGCACCACCAACATGGATCCCGATAAAGACCTGTTTGCCCAAGACACCGATGCGCGTACTTTGGCCGATGTCATCAAAGATGCAGATGTGTTTTTGGGTTTGTCAGCTGGTGGCGTTTTGAAACAGGATATGGTGCGAGCCATGGCAGCCAAGCCGCTGATTTTGGCTTTGGCCAACCCCACACCGGAAATTCTGCCTGAACAGGTGAAGGAAGTTCGCGACGACGCCATTATGTGTACCGGCCGTACCGACTACCCGAACCAGGTAAACAACGTGTTGTGCTTCCCATTTATTTTCAGGGGTGCGCTTGATGTGGGCGCCACCACCATCACCAAAGAAATGGAAATTGCGGCAGTTCGCGCAGTGGCCGAGCTGGCTCGCAAGGAACAATCAGATGTCGTGGCATCGGCCTACCGTACGCAGAATTTAAGCTTTGGTCCGGAATACCTGATTCCAAAACCTTTCGATCCCCGCCTGATCGTGCACATTGCGCCTGCAGTGGCAAAAGCCGCCATGGAAAGCGGTGTGGCCACACGTCCAATTGCTGATCTGGAAGCCTACAAAGACCAGTTGCAGCAGTTTGTGTACCATTCTGGCACTTTTATGAAGCCAATTTTTGCGGTGGCCAAACGTTGTGTAGCCGAAACGCCGCAAACCTCCCGCATTGTTTTCGCCGAGGGTGAAGATGAACGCGTGATGCGTGCGGTGCAGGTGGTGGTTGATGAAGCCATTGCCAAACCCATCATGATTGGTCGCCCAGCCGTGATCGAGCGCCGTCTGGAACGTTTCGGCCTGCGTATCAAGCCTGGTGTAGATTTTGAGTTGATCAACCCCGAGTACGATGAGCGCTACAAAGACTATTGGCGCATGTACCACGACTTGACCAAGCGCAAGGGCGTGACCGAGGCCTACGCGAAAATAGAAATGCGTCGCCGCAACACCTTGATTGGTTCCATGATGATTCACAAAGGCAATGCAGACGGCATGATCTGCGGTACCTTTGGTACCCATTCGCTGCATTTGCACTATGTGGATCAAGTGTTGGGTCGCCGCGCGGGTTGCAACACCTACGGTGCCATGAACGGCCTGATGTTGACCAACCGTCAGGTGTTTTTGGTCGACACGCACGTGAATTACGATCCAACGGCTGAGCAAATTGCCGAGATTACTTTGATGGCTGCCGAAGAAATGCTGCGTTTGGGTGTTCAGCCTAAAGCAGCCTTGCTCTCGCATTCCAACTTCGGCTCAAGCAATCAGCCTTCGGCTGTGAAAATGCGCGAGGCGCTCCAGATTCTTCGCAACATTGCCCCTTGGCTGGAAGTAGACGGCGAAATGCACGGTGATTGTGCCATCGACGAGCAGGTGCGTAACACCATCTTCTCGGGTTCTACCTTGACCGGTGAAGCCAACTTGCTGGTGTGTCCAAACATTGATGCAGCCAATATTTCATACAATTTGCTGAAGTCGGCTGCAGGTAACGGTATTGCTGTGGGGCCAATTTTGCTGGGTTCAGACAAACCTGTACACATTTTGACGGCGTCGGCTACGGTACGTCGTATCGTCAACATGACTGCACTGGCTGTTCTCGACGCGAATTCTGAGCGGGTCAGTTCGCTTTAAAAGTAGCGCTTTAAAACAACAAATGGGCGTGCAAGACACGCCTGTTTTTGTTTTAACTTATTCGAAATGTGTCGCACAATGGTTTCATGAGCGATCAAGACACATTTCACAGTGAAGAGCATGATGACATCACCGGACTGGTGTTGTCAGGAGGCGGCGCACGGGCCGCTTATCAGGTGGGTGTTTTGCATCAGCTTGCCAAGTGGTTTGAGCAAGAAAACAAACGCGAATTCGATTTTCCATTCAAAATTTTGTGCGGTACTTCGGCTGGTGCAATTAATGCGGCAGCCTTGGCTTGTGCAGGTCGCAACTTTTATCAGTCTACGGACCGCATGCTCAAAGTCTGGGAAAACTTCAGCTCAGATCAAGTATTCCGCTCAGACTCCTTGGGTATTATTCGCACCGGTGCACGCTGGTTGTCTGCACTTTCGATTGGCTGGATGCTTCGCAAGCGCCCCAAGTGCCTGCTCGACAATTCCCCTCTCTCGCACTTAATGCACGAGTTGTTGCATTTTCGAAGGCTGGATGAAGCACTTGAAAACGGCACCATTCACGCTTTGGCAGTGACTGCATCCAGCTACAGTTCTGGTCGCAGCGTAACCTTCTTTCAAACCCAGAAGGCCATTGAAAGCTGGGCCAGAACGCAAAGGGTGGCATTGCCCGATCGGATCACTGTCGAGCATCTGTTGGCCTCTGCAGCAATTCCTTTTGTATTTCCAGCAGTGAAACTAAATATCGAGGGGCAGATGGAGCATTTTGGTGATGGTTCCATTCGCCAATTGGCCCCAATTAGTCCCGCAATCCATCTGGGGGCAAACCGGGTGATGGTGATTGGCTCCAGTCAATCGGACAAAGACCATACGCAGCGTGTTGAAATCCAGAATGCGTATCCCAGCCTGGCTCAAATTGCAGGCCATGCCATGGCATCCATTTTTCTGGACAGCTTGTCGATCGACATTGAGCGCTTGAGCCGCGTCAACAAAACGCTGGGATTGTTGCCGCCCGAAATGGCTACAAAAACTATATTGAAACCGATTGAGCTGTTGGTGATTTCACCTTCTGAAAGGATTGATGAAATTGCAGCACGCCACACGAAAGATTTGCCCCGCCCGGTGCGCACTTTGTTGTCGGCTTTGGGAGCTACGGAGGCCAGTGGTTCCTCTTTGGCCAGTTACCTGCTGTTCGAAGCAAACTACACCCGTGAGTTAATTCGAATGGGCATTGCCGACACGATTGCCAAAAAAGATGCAGTGTATGAGTTCTTCCACCTGGGTCAGTCAGATCGCTGAGTTCTGCGCAAAGCCGCGTTACAATTGATGCTTCACGGGTAGCGCGGGCGTTTGTTCTTCATGTCTTCTCAGTTTGTAGCCGCCGCATGGCACGCCAGAATGACCAACGCCCAGGCGCCGGAAGGACTGTGTGTTGCGATCGGCAAACCGGTGGCTGTACTGGGTAGTTTTGTTCCGGACGAAGTTGAATCCGTTCTGGTGCAAGCACACGCCTTGTCCCGGCAAGGCATGTATGTTGTGGGCGGTTTGAGTTATGAAGCGGCCTGCGCGTTTGATGCTTCATTGCAAGTGTGTCGCAACCCGAATTTCCCCTTGATTGAATTTCACGCATTTGATGCGGGGCAGGTGCGTGTTTATCCACTTGAGCAGCTTCAAGCGCTTGTCCTCGATGGTGGGTTTTCTCCTTGGCAAGACCAGCAAACGCACAGTGAATATTCAGATTCATTTCAACTGGTTCGCAAGGCCATCGAGGCGGGCGAATTTTATCAAATCAATTTGACCACACGCCTTAAGGCGCCAAGTGGCGGCATTGATGCCTGGGCTTTGTTTCAGCATTTGTATTTGACACAAGCTGCGCCCCAGAGTCTGTTCTTGCGTGGCAGTGCGTTCAACGCAATTAGCCTGTCCCCGGAATTGTTTTTTCAGTGGGATGGTACAGAACTACAAACCGCACCAATGAAAGGCACCCGCAATCCCGTGTCCAGTGGATTTGGTGTGCTAAGCGACAGCGAAAAAGACCGTGCAGAAAACGTCATGATCGTAGACCTTCTTCGCAACGATATGGCGAAAGTTTGCAAACCACGGTCAGTGCAGGTTCGGTCGCTGTTTGATGTCATGCATTTGCCCACGGTGGATCAAATGACTTCCAGCATCATTGGTCAAACTGCGCCTGGTGTTACCTTGGCGGACTTGTTTGCAGCCCTGTTTCCATGCGGCAGTGTCACTGGGGCGCCGAAATCGCAGGCCATGCTGCGAATCGCTGAATGGGAAGCGGTTCCACGCAATTTTTATTGCGGTGCTTTGGGAGTCCTCAGTCCTGGTGGTCATGCACATTTCAATGTGCCGATTCGTACCGTGATTGAACACGACGGTGTTCTGGAATACGGCGTAGGCAGTGGCATTACCTGGTATTCAACCGAAGAAGATGAAAAGAAGGAATGGTGGCAGAAAACAACTTTCCTGCGGCAGGCCACCTGTGATTTTCAGGTGCTTGAAACATTGCGTCTGGAACAGGGGCAATGGGTGAATCTGGATGAACATCTGCAACGGATGTCCGCCAGTGCCGACAATTTTTCCTACGTGTTCAATCTGTCCGAAGTAAAGAAAACTTTGCATCAAACTGCTGCCGAGCATACCGAAGGAGTTTTTCGTGCGCGCTGCTTGCTTAACGCGGTCGGTGAATTCAAACTGGAATTGCATGCGTTTGCCTTGAGCGATGCACCTGTTCAAATTCGCCTGGCTGACCGGGCGATGCTGGCGCCTTCCGAGTTTATTTTGCACAAAACCACACATCGGCCCGAATACGAATTTTTTCAGAAGCAGGCACAGGGTGATTTTGATGTGTTGCTGTACGACCAGCATGGCCACTTGACTGAAACTTGTCGCTGCAATGTTGTTCTGAAAATTGATGGCGAGTATTTAACACCACAAATATCTACAGACTCAGGCACTTATTTGTTGCCCGGTGTGTTGCGTCAATGCCTTTTAAGGGAAAATACGATTCGGCAAACTGCGCTGACTGTGCAAGACTTGCAACGCGCTCAAGCCATGTGGTTGATCAACAGCCTGCGTGGTTGGGTACCTGTTTCGTCGGTGCTTGATCGTGAAGGCAAGGCGCTGTTTTCCAACAATCAACTATAAAAAATAATCAAAGGGACCCGACATGAACCCGACCACCATAGAGATCATTGGCGCAAGTCTGTTCGCCATTGCGGTCATACACACGTTTTCAACCAAGTACTTTGAACGACTTGCACACACACAGCCCAACCATGCGGGTTTGTGGCATTTGCTGGGTGAAGTGGAGGCGGTGTTTGGCTTTTGGGCCATGGTGCTGGTTGTCTTCATGTTCTTCGTGATCGGTCAAACCGCAGCACTGGATTATGTCGACACGCGCAATTACACCGAACCTTTGTTTGTGTTCGCCATTATGGTGATTGCAGCCAGCAAGCCGATTCTGGTGCTGGCAGGACGAATCGTTCGAGTGGTGGCTTCTGTCATTCCGATTGACAGGCAGGTGGCTTATTTTTTCACCACTTTGTCGATTGTGCCATTGCTGGGCTCCTTCATCACAGAGCCGGCAGCCATGACTCTCGCGGCCTTCCTGTTGCGCGATCGTTTCTATTCCCAAGGCATCAGCAACAAACTGATGTACGGCACGCTGGGCGTGTTGTTTGTGAATATTTCGATCGGCGGTACATTGACCCCATTTGCTGCGCCACCTGTGTTGATGGTGGCTGCGAAGTGGGGCTTTGACATGCAGTACATGCTGACCATGTTTGGCTGGAAGGCGGCGATTGCCGTGTTTGTGAATGCCACGGCGGTCACCTTCCTGTTTGCCAAAGAACTGACAGCGATGAAAAAGCCAGCCGAGAATGGTCCCAAAGAGGACATGCCAATCTGGGTGATTGCCACACACCTGCTGTTTTTGGTCGGGGTGGTGGTGTTTGCGCACCATGCGGCCATGTTCATGGGGCTGTTCCTGTTTTTCCTGGGATATACCAGCGCATACAGCCGCTACCAGGACCGCCTGATTCTGAAAGAAGGCTTGATGGTGGCATTTTTCCTGGCTGGTTTGGTGGTGTTGGGCGGTATGCAGGCTTGGTGGCTTCAAGATGTGTTGAAGGAAATGAGCCCCACCGCGTTGTATTACGGTGCAACTGCCTTGACCGCAATCACAGACAATGCGGCATTGACCTACCTGGGTTCTTTGGTTGAAGGTGTGGATGAGCAGTTCAAATATGCGCTGGTGGCAGGTGCCGTGACTGGCGGCGGCCTGACCGTGATCGCCAATGCGCCCAATCCGGCGGGATTTGCGATTTTGCAAAAGTATTTCAACGACGGCTCCATCAATGCAGGCAAGCTGTTGATTGCGGCGCTCGGCCCAACATTGGTGGCCGTGGTGGCATTCCAGTTTTTGTAATCCTGATTCGGGACTTTTGACTTGAGCGAACAAAACATCGACTACAACGATCAAGAGCCAGCGATTGAGCTGCCTCACGATCTCGATGATGCACAGAGGGCCCTGGCCGAAGTGCAGGCGATGTTGCGCAAACAGAAAGTCATTGAAAGCGTTGTTCACAATCAGCAAACCACAGTCAATCCGCAGCGGCAAAGCCTGGTCGAAGAGCTGGTGCACCGACAGCACCTGACCGAACTGGGTAACAAGCTGTATCTGTTGCACCCTGCTGACGTGGCCTATGTACTGGAAAGTTTGCCGCAAGAAGAGCGGATGTTGGTGTGGAGCCTGGTGCGCTCTGAACGCGATGGCGACATTCTTCTTGAATTGAGCGATGCCGTTCGTGAAAGCCTGATCAAGTCCATGGACAGCGAAGAACTGTTTGCTGCCACCGAATCTCTGGACGCAGATGAAATTGCGGAATTGGCCCCCGATTTGCCACGCGATGTGGTGGAAAAACTGGCCAGCAGCCTGAGCCTTGAGGAGCGCGAACAACTACGCGCAGCCATGAGTTACCCGGAAGACACGGTGGGTGCGCGCATGGACTTCGACATGGTGACAATTCGCGATGATGTGACACTGGAAGTGGTGTTGCGCTACCTGCGCAGGTTTGATGAATTGCCAGATCAAACCGATCAGGTGTTTGTGGTCGATCGGGTCGATCACTTCAAGGGCAGTCTGCCCTTGGACCGCCTTTTGGTAAATGAACCAGAAACCCTGGTGAGCGAGGTGATGAGTCGTGAAGTGCTGATGCTGTCTGCATTGGACGATGCCTATGAAGCTGCGCAGGCCTTTGAGCGTTACGATCTTGTGTCGGCGCCCGTTCTTGATCCATCCGGAAAGCTGATTGGTCGCCTGACCGTGAATGAAGTCGTGGATGTGATTCGCGAGGAAAGCGAAGCAGACCTGCTCTCGAGTGCTGGTTTGCGTGAAGAAGAAGATCTGTTTGCGTCGGTGTGGGAGTCTGCCAAAAACCGTTGGATGTGGCTGGGTCTGAATCTGTGTACCGCTTTTTTTGCAAGTCGCGTGATTGACTCCTTCGAAGGCACGATTGCCAAAGTCGTCGCCTTGGCCACTTTGATGCCCATTGTGGCGGGTATTGCGGGCAATTCGGGCAACCAGACCATGACCTTGATGATTCGCTCGCTGGCACTTGGCCAGGTAACCGCTGCGAATTTCAAATTGTTGCTGAAGAAAGAACTGGCCATTGCTGGCTTGAACGGTTTGGTGTGGGGCAGCGTGGCAGGCCTTGCGGCATGGGGCCTGTATTTCGGGTCACCCAACGCCGTCATGTTGGGCTTGTTGATGACCCTTGCTGTGATGTTGAACCTGTTGGTTGGCTCGCTGATTGGTGTGCTGGTGCCTTTGGGTTTGGAGAAAATGGGGCGTGACCCAGCCATGGGGTCTTCCGTGCTGCTGACCTTTACCACTGACAGCATGGGCTTCTTTATTTTCCTGGGACTGGCCTCCCTGTTCTTTTAAAGCCTGCATATGGTGCCTTTTGCTGCGCCTTCCGTGTCGATTGTGGTGCCGGTATTCAATGAAGTACCCACCATTGATCGTGACAGTTTCACCCCGCGAATTCACGCTCTGATTGAATTGCTTCGACCTTGTGATGAAATCATCTTGGTCGATGGCGGTTCGAGCGATGCAAGCTGGCAAACCCTGCAATCCTTGGCGGTGCATCTGCAAATTACTGCCATTCAAAGTCAAAAAGGTCGTGCGCGACAAATGAACTGCGGTGCAGCCACGGCCAAGGGTGACATTCTGCTTTTTCTGCATGCGGACACTGTTCTGAATGCTGCTGCATGGAACGGTTTTTCTCAGGCGCTTCAGGCTCGCGGCGGTCAGTCTGTATGGGGTCGGTTCAATGTGCGAATTTCCGGGCAAAGCAGGTGGTTGCCTGTAGTGGCTTGGTTCATGAATCATCGCTCCCGCTTCAGCAAAATCTCCACAGGTGATCAAGCCCTGTTTGCCAGTCGACTGCTGTTTGAAAAGGTTGGCGGTTTTCCTGAGCAACCCTTGATGGAAGACATTGAATGGAGCAAGCGCTTGAAACAGGTGGCCGCACCGTGCTTTCTGCCAATCGACACACCCGTGATGACTTCTGGCCGACGCTGGGACACCCAGGGCGCATGGAAAACAATCCTGTTGATGTGGCGCTTTCGCTATCAGTACTGGCGTGGGGTGCCTGCTACCGAGCTGGCGCGGCAGTATGCAGATGCGCGCGAAAAGATCCCTTTGACCGTGGCTGTTTTTGCGAAGTATCCACAGGCCGGGCGTGTAAAAACCAGGCTGGAGCCCATGCTGGGCGCTGAACAATGCGCAGAATTTGCCCGATATCTGTTGCTCAGTACGCTGGATAAATTAAGTGGTGCGAACGTGGTCTTGTGGACTGATGGCGGCAGTGACGCACAGTGGGATTCATTACTGGCCGGGCGACAGGTGACACGCTGCATTCAACCGGAAGGGCATTTGGGTGTGCGCATGCAAACTGCAGTTCAAACCCATTTGAAGCACAGTGAGGTGGTTGTGCTGTTGGGGCCAGATGCAGTGCAGTTCACGTTGAACGATCTGCGCGCACTTGAAAAAGCCGCCAAACAACATGAATTGGCCTTCGTCCCTGCGCTGGACGGGGGTTATGTAGCCTTGGCTTGCACGCGTTGTGTGTCCTCCGTATTTTCTGGCCATATTCAATGGGGAGGTGCGCAGGTGGCTGCACAAACCCGCCAGGCACTTGACGGACTTGGCATTGAAGCCAAATGGTTTGAGGCGCAACTTGACATCGACGAGCCCGAAGATTTGCAACAGGCCGTATTGCAAGGTTGTGTCCCTGAAGATTGGGTCGAACGTTACCCGACAGTTAAGGTCTGACAAGAATTAGTCGTGAGGAAAAAATGCAGACAGTGAAACAGGAGCTGATGAAAACCCCAAATGGGACAGGTGCCAAAAAGGCACGCGTGGCTGGCGCACTCGCAGCCAGCTTGATCTGCATAAGCATGCCTTTGCATGCCTCCGAGGCCTTGCCCCAATGGCCGACCGATGTGTCTGCCGGAATTCCTGCTGTATGGAAACCCCAGTTTCACCCGGACATTGCAGCACACACCGAGTTCAGCTTGCAGAAAAACGGCGAGAAAACAGTGTTGCTTGCTGACGCAGACAAGGCTTACGGCACCTTGGTGCATCTGTTTGATAAGCCGAAGGCATTGAAGACATTGGGTTGGGAATGGCAGGTATTAACCCAACCAGCAAAGGCGAATTTGCAGACCAAGGCGGGCGACGATGCGGGCGCAAAACTGTGCGCTTTTGTCCAGGTGGATGAAAGCAAAATTGGTCTTGGAACCCGCCTTGCATTGGCCGCTGCGCGCACTGTTTCCGGTGAGCGCTTGCCCGCGGCCACCCTGTGTTATGTGTGGGGTACGCCGGGTGAAAAAGTAGGGCAGGTGTTTGATAATCCCTACACTGACCGTGTGAAAAACATTGTGCTTCGCGATATAGCCAGCGCAGCTGAGCTGGTTTCAGAAAACCGGGATTTGCAGGCTGATGCACGTAAGGCGTTCGGCAAAGAATTGCCAGAAGGGCCCGTGATGATCACGGGCTTGGCTTTGGGCGCTGATTCAGACAATACCAAATCGAAAGCCAAGGCCCTGTTTGGGAAGCTCAGTGTGCAGTGAAATGGTCAATCCATGTGAAATGCCTATTTCGGGTGATAGTGCAACCCCCAAAATGAGTAAATTACTTACAAAAGTAAACTAATTTATAGTGCAGGCTTGCCTCAAGGAGTAATGTCTGCATGAAAAAACTAATAATCGCCACAGCGTTTCTGCTGCCTTTTTCGGCCATGTCCATGACTTTGGATAAAAACAGGCTGTACATGGGTGGTTCATATTCCAACATTGATTATCAGCAAGACGGTGTCACATTTGATTTGTCTACAGTCTCGGTTGTTGGCGGTTATCGGGTGAATCGTTTCGTCGCCCTCGAGGGCCGTTTGGGGCGTGGTCAAAGCAAGGGTAATTTTGCGGGTGCCGTGTTTGAAGTTGATCGTTATGTCAGCGCTAACATTGTGGGAACATACCCACTGGGAGACGAAAACTTCAGGCTTTACGGTAGCTTGGGCTACAACGATCTAGAGGTCACTGCGCAAGGGTTTGGACTCCGCGCTTCAGACTCAGGCGATTCAGCGGCTTACGGCCTCGGCATTTCATATGTTGTGGGTCCGCTTGAATATCGAATCGGATACGAGAATTTCTATGACAAGGACAGTGTAAAAGCGGATGGCTACACCATCACTGTGAATTACACATTCTAATAAGAAGGGGGCCTCGGCCCCCTTTTTTCTACAACCCGACCATTTAGCCCTGATTCAAATTCATCGTCTTCACGATTCGCTCGCAGTACCTGGCGATCTGGTCAATTTCCAGATTCACTGGGCTGCCCGCTTTCAAATGTTTCAGGGTGGTCATTTGAACCGTGTGCGGAATCAGGTTGATGTGAATATCGCATTCGCCGCTTGCATGGTCATCGACTTGGTTCACGGTCAGGCTGACGCCATTCACTGTGACCGAACCCTTGTAGGCGAAGAAAGGCGACAGGGATTTTGGCGCGCGTATTTGCAAGTGCCAGCTTTCACCGACTGGCGAAAAATCAACCACACTGCCCAAACCATCCACATGACCGCTGACCAGGTGACCGCCAACACGATCGGACAGGCGCATGGCTTTTTCCAGGTTCACTTCACCGGGTTGACTTAAACCCACGGTCTTCGACAAGCTTTCCTGCGAGACATCCACGTGAAAGGTTTGATCTTGCATGGCCACCACGGTCATGCAGGCACCTTGAATGGCGATGCTGTCCCCCAGTTTGACGTCTGAGAAGTCGAGCGAGGGTGCATGCACTGCAAGACGTACTCCTGCATAAGTTGAGTCCTGCAAGGGCTCAACAGTTTTGATTTGACCGATTGATTCAATAATTCCGGTGAACATGGGTGCTACTACTCCTGATTATTTTGAACCCACGTAATTCGCAGGTCTGGTCCAATTTGTTCAAATGACTGAATTGCCCAGCTGACATAAGCGGGCAGGGCTTCGAGTTCTGGCAGGCGGAACAGGCCTTGGCCTGGCCCCAGAAATCGAGGGGCAATGTATTGCACAATTTCATCGACTAGGCCCGCTTGCAGGAACGAACCGTTCAGGCCGAAGCCTGCCTCGAGGTGCAACTCATTGATACCACGTTGTGCCAGTTCTTGTAACAGGCGCAGCAAATCCGTTTTTACTTTGCCAGCATGCAAACCTGCCGCCACTGGCGCCACGTTCAAGGCCTCGATATTTGCTGCGTTCGGGTGTGTCGTCAGCCAGCCCGGTCTGTGTGGTTCAGTGTGTGCAATCAGTACGCGCCCGGATTGAAGCAGGCGGGCATCGGGTGAAATTTCCAGCTTGCTGTCCACAATCACTTTCAAGGGCTGGCGTTCCGTGTCAATGCCGCGCACATTCAGTTGCGGGTTGTCGGCTTTTACTGTGCCAATGCCACTGAGCACCGCACAGGCTTGCGCACGCAGGTGGTGGCCATGCAGCCGGGCTGCCTCGCCGGTGATCCACTGGCTTGCCCCATTGTTCAGCGCGCTGATACCGTCGGCGCTGCTGGCAACTTTCAAGCGCACCCAGGGGCGTTGGCGTTCCATGCGACTGAAAAAACCACGGTTAATCCAGCGCGCCTGTTCAATCAACACACCGTGCGCGGTCTCAATGCCAGCCGCTTGTAAAATCGCCATGCCTTTGCCTGACACCAGCGGGTTGGGGTCTAGAACCGCCGCTACAACCCGCGCTACACCCGTTGCCACCAGTGCTTCAGCACAGGGGCCGGTGCGCCCATGGTGGGCGCAGGGTTCCAGGGTTACATAGGCGGTGCTGCCTGCCAGGGAGACACCGCGAGCCCTGGAGTCGGCAATGGCTTGTACTTCCGCATGGCCTTCACCGGCCTTGGCATGAAAGCCCTCTGCAATCGCCACGCCATCGCGCACAAACACACAACCCACGCGTGGGTTCGGCGTGGTGCTGTACTGTCCCTTCCAGGCCAGGTTCAGCGCATGCTGCATCCAGTGTTCGTCGGTGGGAGAAAAGGTGGCCATGGCTTCAGTTACTTCACAGTTACTTTTAGGCGCCTTTTTTGGCGGGGGGTCGGGCTTTGGTTTTACTGGTGTTGCCTGTGCTTTCGGCAGGGGCAGTTAAATGTGCAATTTCTTCAGAGAAACTTTGCAGGTCTTCAAAGCTTTTGTAGACCGATGCGAAACGAATGTAGGCCACTGTATCGAGTTGTTTGAGTTGTTGCATCACCAACTCACCCAAAAACTTCGTGTCTACTTCCCGAGCGGCGCTCACCAGCAGTTTTTCTTCAATGCTTGAAATGGCGTCATCAATGGCCTCGGCGCGAACCGGGCGTTTGCGCAAGGCAAGCATCAAACTGCCGCGAAGTTTGTCTCGTGAAAATTCGACGCGTGAACCGTCTTTTTTGACGATTGCGGGCAAAAACAGTTCGGCCCGTTCGTAGGTCGTGAAGCGTTTGCCGCAGCTGCTGCACTGCCTGCGGCGTCGAATCGCGTCGCCTTCTTCAGACGTGCGCGAATCGACTACCTGGGTGTCGGCGTTGCCACAGAAAGGGCATTTCATGACGCCGTGGCCCCTTGCTTACTTGTAAACAGGAAACTGGCTGGTCAATTCCTTGACCTTGGCGCGGACCGTGGCCAATGTGGCTTCGTCTTCCGGGTTTTCAAGTACGTCGGCGATCAGGTGACCGACTGCGCGGGCCTGCTCTTCCTTGAAGCCACGTGTGGTCATTGCAGGGCTACCCAAGCGAATGCCGCTGGTTACAAATGGCTTCTCGGGGTCGTTCGGAATCGCGTTCTTGTTCACTGTGATGTGTGCATTGCCCAAAGCCGCTTCGGCAGCTTTGCCGGTGATGCCCTTGGCACGCAGGTCAACAAGCATCACGTGGCTTTCGGTGCGGCCAGACACGATACGCAAGCCTCGCTCAACCAGGGTTTCAGCCAAAGCCTTGGCATTCAACACTACTTGCTGCTGGTATTCCTTGAATGCAGGTTGCAGGGCTTCGTGGAAGGCCACTGCTTTGCCAGCAATCACATGCATCAGGGGACCGCCCTGAATGCCGGGGAAAATTGCGCTGTTGATTTTCTTGGCCAGTTCCTCTTTCATCAAGATGATGCCGCCACGTGGGCCACGCAGCGATTTGTGCGTGGTCGATGTGCACACATCAGCATGCGGTACAGGGTTGGGGTACACACCCGCAGCAATCAAACCCGCGTAGTGGGCCATGTCCACCATGAAGTAGGCGCCCACTTCCTTGGCGATTTTGGCAAAGCGCTCAAAGTCGATACGCAGGGCGTAGGCCGATGCACCCGCGATGATGATTTTGGGTTTGTGTTCGCGTGCCAAAGCTTCAACCTGGTCATAATCAATGGCTTCTTCCTTGTTCAGGCCGTAAGAAACCACGTTGAACCACTTGCCAGACATGTTCAGCGGCATGCCGTGGGTTAGGTGACCACCTTCAGCCAGCGACAAGCCCATGATGGTGTCGCCGGGTTGCAGCAATGCAAAAAATACAGCCTGATTGGCCTGTGAGCCAGAATTGGGTTGTACGTTGGCGGCTTCGGCGCCAAACAGTTTTTTCAGGCGCTCAATGGCCAGATCTTCAACTGTGTCCACATGTTCGCAACCGCCGTAATAGCGCTTGCCGGGGTAGCCTTCGGCATACTTATTGGTCAGCTGTGAACCCTGGGCTTCCATCACGGCTGGGCTCGCGTAGTTTTCAGACGCGATCAACTCAATGTGGTCTTCCTGGCGGGTGGTTTCCTGCTGCATGGCAGTCCACAATTCTGGGTCGGTTTGGGCGATGCCCTTTTGGCGGTCAAACATAACGATTTCCGGAAAGGATTGGGTTCAAGACAAGCCCAACATTCTAAATGATTTCAAGCGATTCGACCATCGACTTCGTCCATGTTTTGGCCCGGTTTGTCGTGGTTCAAATGCCCGGTCCAAGCCCACAGTTTCACACTTTTATTGCCTTGGGGATCAATATCGACCACATTGAGCGCGCAATTGGGCAGTTGCCATTCACGCTGCGTATGCAACAGCTCGCCAGTGCAGTATCGGTAAATACAATCGAGTACACCGCCGTGGGCCACCAGCAATATTGTTTTGTGGGTGCTGACCGCGCAAATTTGCTGAAACGTGGATACCACCCTGTGGTAGAACTGGGCCAGACTCTCCCCTCCGGACAGGGGAGAGTCGGGGATTCGGTTTTTTAGACCAGCAAATTCATTGGGGCTTTTGACCTGCATTTCATCGCCAGTCAAGCCCGACAAATGACCGTAATCACGTTCCCGAAGGCCTTTATACAACTGCATGGCGGGTGTTTTGGAGCCGTGAATTGTCGATGCGGTGGTGTGTGCCCGAGTTAAGTCGCTGCTGACGCACTGATCGTAAAGCGAAATTTCTCGCGCTTCCAGCGAATCAAAGTACTTGCGAAGCAATTGAGCTTGCAACAGGCCGTGCGCATTCAGGGCAATGTCGGTGTGGCCCTGAAAGCGCTTTTCCTTGTTCCAGTCCGTTTCTCCATGGCGCACCAGAATGAAGCGCGATCCCACCGGTTTTTTGCTGACAATTGCACCAAAATCAAGAGCTTGGCTGTTCAATTCAGGTGCACCTTCGCAAAGCGGCGTTTGCCAACCTGAATCACGTAAGTGCCTTTGCCCAAGCGGGTGGCTTTGTCGGATATCTTCTCGCTGTCAATTTTTACGCCGCCCTGCTGGATATTTCGGTTCGCGTCGCTGCTGCTTTCACACAAGCTGGCAGCTTTCAGTACCCAGGCCAAACCTGCGTCCGCGTCACCTTCCGGCAAATCCAGTTTGATCTCGGGCATGTCCTCGGGCAAGGCCCCCTGCTTGAACCGTGCTTCGAATTCGTTCAGTGCGTCAACCGCTGCTTGTGGGGTGTGAAAACGCGCGACCAACTCTTGGGCCAGTGCCACTTTGGCGTTGCGTGGGTTTTCACCGCTGGCGCAGGCTTGTTTCAGCGCTTCAATATCAGCCAGGGATTTAAAGCTAAGCAAGGTGTACCAGTTCCACATTAGCTCGTCAGAAATTGACATCACCTTGCCGAACATATTGGAAGGTGTCTCTGTTACGCCAATGTAGTTGTTCTTGGACTTCGACATTTTGTCCACACCATCGGTGCCCACCAACAGCGGCATGGTCAAAATACATTGTGCGCTTTGGCCATTTTGTTTTTGCAGCTCTCGACCCATCAGCAAGTTGAATTTTTGATCAGTGCCACCCAACTCCAAATCGCTTTCCAGCGCAACTGAGTCGTAGCCTTGCAGAAGTGGGTATAAAAACTCGTGCACGGCAATCGGCGTACCGGATTGATACCGCTTCGTGAAGTCATCACGCTCCAGCATGCGCGCCACGGTGTAGCTGCTGGCCAGGCGGATCATGCCGTCTGCACCCAAGGGCATCAGCCATTTACTGTTGAATTCAATTGCTGTGCGTTGGGGATCCAGAATTTTAACGGCCTGCTCATGGTAGGTTTTCGCGTTTTCCTGAACCTGTTCCTTGGTCAATGGCGGTCGAGTACTGTTCCGACCTGATGGATCGCCAATCATGGACGTGAAGTCGCCAATCAGAAAAATGACTTGATGGCCTAAATCTTGCAATTGTCGAAGCTTGTTGAGTACCACTGTGTGGCCCAAATGAATGTCGGGTGCCGTGGGGTCCAATCCCAATTTAATGCGCAGGGGTTTGCCTGTTTTCTCGCTATGAACCAGTTTTTGAATCCATTCCGATTCAATCAACAGTTCTTCGCAGCCACGCTTGGTCACATCGAGGGCGTGCCGAACGGAATCAGACAAATTCTCAGTAATTTCCGTAATTTTGGGGGGCCTACTATCAGGTGACTGGTTCATTTGGCAATCCTTTGTTACACTCTGGCAAACTTCAGTGTTGTATTTTTGAAAATAAAGCTGATTGTGGGCGATCGGCACGTGAAATTTCACACCTTTAAAACTAAAACATGATGCTTCAGAATTTATTAGAGCGAGCAATCGCCGCGTGGGGACAGGGCTTTTCTCTTACCAAGCGCTTTATCCAGTCGGGGTGGCAATTTGCCGACTCCGCGCTTCCCCAATCCCACAATCACAGAAAGTGGGTCATTGTAGGGTTTTTTTCATTCCCTGTTCTCGGTGCAGTGGTTGCAATTGCTGGCTCTGTTCAAAATTCGCCGGTTGATTCCGCTCTAATCAATTCGGAAGTGGTTGTAGAGGCAGTTGAACTTAACCTCGCAGATGAGGGCGTTTACACCTTTGATCCATTGGTTGCCGAAGAGCGAATTCGCCGTGGTGACACACTGGTGGGTTTACTTGAGCGCATGGGTGTGAACACTGCTGGCCTGGCCACTTTCTTGGGCCAAGACAAAACCGCGCGTAATTTGGTAAACCTGCGTGCAGGCCGTGTGTTGACAGTTCAGCAAACCGCTGATGGCGATCTGCAGTGGCTCCGCTACAAAAGCGGCATCGATGAAGACAGCCAAGAGTCGATCCTGGTTCAGAAGCTGAATGGGCAATTTGTCTCGAAGCTTGAATCTGTCAACTTTGAGAAACAGATAGTTTTCCGCTCCGGTCGAATTGAGTCATCTCTGTTTGCCGCTGCTGACAAGGCAGGCATGCCCGATTCAGTGGCTATTCAACTGACGGAAATTTTTGGATCTGACATTGACTTTCACCGCGAACTGCAAAAGGGCGATGAGTTCAAGGTAGTGTACGAAGACCTTACACTTGAAGGCCGGTCGGCGCGTTCGGGGCGTGTGTTGGCGGTTGAGTTCGTCAACAACAATAAACCCTACAAAGCCTATTGGTTTGCGCCAAGTGGAAATAGAAACGCGGGTTATTACAACGAAGAAGGTCGTAGCCTTAAAAAATCTTTCCTGAGATCGCCTTTGGCTTTCTCCAGAATTTCTTCAGGGTTCACTCCTCGTCGTTTCCACCCCATTCAACAACGCTGGAAGGCGCACAATGGCGTGGATTACGCTGCACCCACAGGCACGCCGATTATGGCCACAGCCAGCGGCACAGTGAAGTTTTCTGGCTGGCAAAACGGGTACGGCAATTTTGTGGAAATTCAACACCACAGCGGCTACAGCACGGCCTATGCCCACCTTTCTCGTTTTGGCAAAGGCGTTAAAGTTGGCCAGAAAGTAGAACAGGGTGATGTGATTGGATACGTGGGTGCCACAGGCTGGGCAACCGGGCCACATTTGCACTATGAGTTCCGCGTCAACCGGGTTCCGAAAAATCCTTTAAGCATTACCGTGGCTCAGGCTGAACCATTGGATCGAAATTCATTCGGTGAATTCAAGCGCGTACAGCTTGCGCTTGACCGCCGCATGGAGCTGGCCACCGCCCAACGCTTGGCTCGCGCCCAGTAAATCATGATTGCCTTGGGCGCCATGTCTGGCACCAGTACAGATGGTGTTGACGTCGCAGCGGTTCAGATTGATTCCAAAACTCAGGAAATGCGGTTTCTCGGCGTACTTAGCGCTGAGTTTCCGCAGAGTTTGAGAGAAACTCTCTTACTGCTGCAAGAAATTCCCCCCCGTTTTCCTTCCAATTCTGATCCTATTGCGATTTTTCTGCAGGCTCGAAAAGACCTGACGGAGCTGTATGCAAGCACCGTGAATGAATTGTTGTGTTTTCTCGGATTAGAGCCGGCTGATGTTCGGGTGCTTGGCGCACACGGTCAAACACTTCGCCATCGGCCCGATCTCGGATACACCTACCAAATGCTGGATGGAGCTTTGCTGGCCAGTAAAACCCGGATAGATGTGGTGAATGACCTGCGTTCAAAAGACGTTGCCTTGGGCGGGCAGGGTGCTCCGCTGGTTCCTGCTTTTCACCGAGCATGGTTGAATGGCAAAGGTATTTACGACCAAACCGCTGTGTTGAACCTGGGGGGATTTTCAAACCTCACGGTGCTTAACGGACAGGGGCAAGAATTGACTGGTGGTGACTGTGGGCCAGCCAACTGTTTGATGGATCTGTGGGCTCAGCGCGCCTTTGGCTTGCCTATGGACAATGACGGTGAAATTGCTGCGATGGGCAGCCCGAACGACACTTTGCTTGAACGTTTTTGGACCCATCCTTTCTTTCATCAACCCTGGCCCAAGAGCACTGGTCGTGATGATTTCAGTGCGCACTGGTTTGAGTCGTGTTTGGTAGACTCTAATGAGCTTTCATCGGAAGACATCATGGCGACCCTACTGGCTTTAGCTGTCAGGGCGGTAAAGTCGTGTTTACCTGTTTTGGTTGAGCAGGTTTATGTGTGCGGTGGCGGTGCAAAAAACAGCACCTTCATTAATCAGCTACGCTGTGAATGTGCGCCAGCAGATTTCCTGCCGATTGAGAATTTGGGCTTGCCAACTCAGGCGGTTGAGGCCGCTGCTTTTGCCTGGCTTGGCGCGCAGTACGTGTTGGCTGCAACTGGCAATTGCCCTTCAATCACTGGTGCAAGCAGGCCTGCGATCTTGGGCGCTTTACACGTGGCCAAATAAGCAGGCGGTGTGTATTTGCCAAACCTAGTTCGCCAGCAATGATTTACTGCCCAAATTCTTGTTTGTGTTTTGAGAATGGACTGCTGCTTCGCTGAATGTACTCAAGGAGTTGTCTCGAGTGGGAAATAGCTCGGAAATGACCCCAAGACTAATATCGGCTTGCCCTGGAATCCAGGGGACCCTAATCATTTCACGCCCGAATTCAACTTGGGGATTGTTTTCAAGGCTCGCGTTGTAAATCAAAATACAGCAGGGCTCGTAGTCTAACAAAGAGCCTAAAAGTTTCAATTGCTCGATTGCATGCATTTTTTGGGCTGGGTCGCCGGCGTAAAGGATATACACAGGTGACATGCCTTTACGCAGGGCGGTAAGGTAGGCGCGATAAGCACCATTGAGACTGAACTCGACTTTGTCAAATCCTTGTACCGGAAGTCGACGCCGAATTTCCAGAAGATGATCGTGGCTCATCGCCATGACCTGTGCTTCAAATACAGTTTGAGTATTGAAAGCGGGTCTTTTGCTGTGATGGCTAACTTCGGCTTCTTCCGGCAAGATGACCTCGAACACAGAGCCAGCCAATTTGCCATTGTAGTAGCGGTTGCGGCATTCAGTTTTGGCGAGTATCTGTTCGCTCAAATCGCGAACGATACTTGAACCGTGGCCCCAGCCTTTGTTGTGAGCAGCTACTTTGTTGTTCTCAACGCCAGAACCTGTGTCCACAATTTGAATACATACCCGTCCCTTTCGTCTGCGCAGACCAACCACAACACCCCCCTTGTTGGTGTATTTGATGGCGTTGTCCAGACCATTGCGGATAATCTTGGCCAAAGCTTCCTTGTTACTCGTCACCGTAATTTCGCTGGGTACATAGCGAACTTGAAGCGCTTTGACCTCGGCCAGCATTCTGTATTCTTCGATTAACGGACCAAGAATGTCATGTACCGTTACCGGCATCATAGGGGCGGCGTTTTCATCTTGCGGATACCGGATTGCATTGCCCAATTGGTCAAAGAAATCTTCCAGCATATTTTTCAACGCTTTTTGTGCGGTTTGAATGTGTTGGTATCTTGCTGTAACTTCAGGGTCTTTCGAAATGGCTTTGCCCACGCTGGCCAATATGCCTAAGGTACTCAAGGGCTGGCGCAAATCGTGACGAAAGTCCTTTAAAACCCGGCGCCCTCGAAACGCCAGTTTCATGATGTCTTGATCAATTCTTGTTTGCCCATCAAGACCTTTTTTCGTACGGGTTCGTGAAAAATCTTGAAACACCATGTGAAAAACGCAGGTACCAAGCAAGACGTAAAAGAGAATTTCCACAATCCTGTAGTCCAGTATCCACGCGAGTTCTGTCGATGTTGATGCGTGGAAGAGGCCATTGACCAAACAGTACAACAGACCGAAATAAACCGCTTTGATCAGGGTAACTTTGGGTAAATTGCTGTAGGTTTTTGTAATTGCCAGCAGACAGACCGCTTGAACAGTAATAAAGGCCGTGTATACCAACCCAGAAGTGGTGAACATGTCTGCAATCGCAGTGATGCAGCCGATCGCGAAAGGAACCAGGGCAGAACGCTCTGCAGCGACAACACCTCTTTTTCGACCTAGAAAGGCACTCCCGAAAAACAGGAATGACGCGGCCTGCAGTGCTGCATGAAACGGGGTGCCGTGTTCAAGTTCTTGTGGTGTGTTGTAACCAAGAATTACGAATCCAAGCAGAACCACACCAATGACAGCGGCCGCATTTTGCCGCTGATTGGGAAGGTGATTTGCAAAGAATGGGTATAAAGCAATACCCAGTAATACGGCTAGCCCTGATAGTGAACTGTCTGTCATTTTATAGTTATAGTCATTGCCGGCTTTGTTGCCGGCTTTTGGTTTTTATGCCATGGCTGATGCGTTGAGTCGCGGAATTTTGCGATAAAGACTGACGGCCTGGGTTCTGTTTTTCACATTCATGCGCGTGAAAATCTCGCGCAAGTGTGTTTTTATAGTTTCTGGTGATAAATCAAGCTTGCGGGCAATTTCCTTGTTGGAAAGGCCAGAGGCCAGAAAGTGCATGACTTGTTGTTGTTTGTGCGTTAACTGAATGCCATTGTTTTGACCAAGTCGCCCAGTGATGTGTTCGCCGTTGGTTTGGCGATTGGACAGCGCATTGGGGCGCCATTGAACCTGAACACCCGCACGGGTGAGTGCCTCCAGCAACACCGCCGAAGTTTGTTCAAAGCCTTCCGATTTGGACAGTGTCCAAGAAGGGGCATGTTGATTGGGTACCACGGAGTGAAGAAGGGTGTCGTCGCCACTCATGATCAAGGTGGGTAGGTTTGCACTCATCAAGGCCAAGGTATCAATCACATCCTGCCCTTGGCAGTCTGGCAAACGCAGGTCAGTAATCACAAGTGCCGGGGAATTTTTGCTGAACAATTCTTTCGCGTGTGCAATGCTGGCCGCGCAGAGTATGTCTGCGTTGGTTGCCACGAATTCAACCAGGTCTTTGATGCCTGTTGCGAAAAGTGGGTGATCCTCAATAACCAGAATTTGGTTTGATGGCATGAATGTCTCCTCCCGAGGAAAAGCTAGTTGAAAAGGTGTCACCAGATGTGAGCATATGAACATCTTTATTGGATTAACACCTTTTTCCAACCCTCTTTAGGGGGAGTTAATCGTCTTGGGTTCATGCAGTCAATACGCAAAACCCGTAATTACAGTAATAATTCTTGAAGTGACTTCGTTCTGTTACTTCTTTTCATCGTGTTTGGGCCCTATTTCACAGGCTTGCAGGCTGTTAAGCTGTGAACTGGTCGCTTTTCATTACAATAACGGGGTAGGTCAGGAAGTTGACTAATCCAGACTAGGCTCGAGCAAGAATCATGAGAACAAGATTAAGCGCCGCGACCAAGCCGGTGGACGAAACACAGGCCCGGGTGCGACGCAAAGAACAAACACGCCAGAATTTGATGCAGGCTGCGCTTACCCTTGTTGGCAACGGCAGCAGCTTTACTGCCCTGGGCATTCGGGAAATTACCCGAGAGGCTGGCGTGGTGCCGACTGCGTTTTATCGCCATTTCAAAACCACCGATGAACTGGGTCTGGCTCTGGTCGAGGACGGCGGTATTACCTTGCGCAGGCTGTTGCGAGAGGCTCGCCAAGCCAGCCTGCCAGGCGAGGACATGATTCGACATTCGGTGAGCGTGTTTGTGACCTACCTGAAGCAGCACCACCTTGAGTGGCGTTTTATCAGCTCAGAAAGGTCAGGTGGTTCGCAGTCCTTGCGCAATGCCATTCGCAATGAGATTGCACATTTCACCAATGAAATGGCCAGCGACCTGCGGCTGTTGAACATCTTCCCTGGACTGTCCACGCACACCCTTACTCTGATTTGCAGCCTCGTGGTTACCCTGATGATGAACTCGGCCACGGATTTTCTGGATGTCAGGCCAGATCAGCCGCAAATTGAAAAAGAAATGCTCGACAATTTCGTGAAGCAAATTGTGATGGTGTTTCTTGGTGCGGCGCATTGGGAAGAAGAGCCCACCCAGTCACTGCTCAGTGGCTTGTCCAAACCAAAATGACTAAACCCATTGTTTACGTCGACCTGGACGGCACCTTGAGTCCATCGGATGTGCTGCTCGAGAGTTGCCTGCTGCTGTTGAAGCAAAACATTTTTTATGTGTTTCCAATGTTGTTGTGGGCGATGCAGGGTGCTTGGGTATTTAAAACCGAGGTATCTAGAAGAATTGATCCGGTGCTGGATCATTTGCCAATTGATCCCATGGTGCTGGAGCGACTGAATCAATTGAAAGCGGCTGGCCATGAATTGGTATTGGCCAGCGCATCGATGCGTCGAGATGTGCTGAAGATTGCCACCCGTTTGGGACTGTTTTCCCGGGTCATCGCAAGCGAGCACAGCAATTTGAAGGGCCAACAAAAACTGGCAGCCATTCAGGCGGATAGTCAGGGGCGGCCCTTTGTGTATTTTGGTGATGCTTCAGTAGATATTCCGATCTGGAAACAGTCTTCACTGGCATTCGGTGTGAATACTTCCCTTCGCACCCGAGGAAAAGCTGCAGCCGCTGGTATTGAATTGAACCGGCTAGACACGCGAAGTACTGGCATCAAAGTTTGGCTCAAGGCCATGCGACTCCAGCAATGGGCCAAAAATGGTTTGCTGTTCTTGCCTCTGATTGCTGCCCATGAAACAGATTTTGCTTTGTGGGGCAAGATGATGTGGGGCTTTTTGGCGTTTGGCTTTTTGGCCTCTGCCACTTACATTTGGAATGACCTGATGGACCTGAATGCGGATCGCCAGCATCCGCGCAAGCGCCACCGGCCAATGGCCAGCGGCATGCTCAGCATCACCAAGGCGTTTGTATTGATGAAGTGTTTGGGCATTGCCGGCTTTGCGGTGGCCTGGTTGGCGGTGGGTTGGCAATTTACCTTGGTGTTGTTGGTGTACACCGTGGTTACCTTGATGTACACCTTCGTATTCAAGCGCACCGCTTTTGTGGATGTCTTGTTGCTGGCGATGCTTTACACCGTGCGTGTAATCGCGGGCGGCGTGGGTACGGGCATCGACCTCTCCAGTTGGTTATTGGCCATTTCACTTTTCGTGTTTTTGAGTTTGGCATTGGTCAAACGTTGCGCCGAACTTGAGTTTTTGCAGCTTGAGGGCACCCAGCCTCAAGGCCGTGGTTATCGCATGAGCGATCTGAGTTACTTGGTGTCCATGGGTATCTCCAGTGGATTTGTCGCTGTATTGGTGTTGGCCTTGTATGTCGACAGTCAGAATGGCTCGATGTTGTACGCGACACCTGAGTTTTTGTGGGGAATTTGCCCCTTGTTTTTGTACTGGTTAATGCGAATCTGGATCATGACCTCCCGCAAGGAAATGATTGATGACCCAGTGCATTTCGCCATTCATGATCGCATCAGTTGGGGCTTTTTGGCTTCAGTGGGTGTGCTTGTGTATTTGGCCTCCTGAGATATCCAATATCCATGTCTAGTCATTTTTCTTCGTCCAGATCCCAAGGACCCGAGCTGACGTTAAGAACTGCCAAAAGTTTGTTTGTCTGGACTGTTGTGCTGACCGCCGTCATCAAACTCTGGTTGGCGTGGTTTTTTCCCATGACTGGCGACGAGGCTTTCTTCCATTTGTGGTCGACTGATCTGAATTGGGGCTATTACGATCATCCGCCCATGGTCGGCTGGTGGTTGTGGGCGCTGAGTCATCTTGGCAATGAACCGATTGTGGTGCGCAGCCTGACCCTGCTGTTAACCACAGTTATTGCTTACGGTGTGGTGCTGCTGGCCCGTGAATTGTTGCCACGCGAGCAAGAGCCCCGAGCCTGGTTGGCTGGTGCTGTTTATTTGTCAATGCCGGTATCGTGGTTTGCCGTGTTTGTTACCACCGACACGCCGTTGATATTTTTTATGGGCCTTTCCATTTACACCTATGTCAAAGCGATTCGCACTGAGTCGAGTGCGGCAATGTTTCTCGCTGGTTGTTTTTTGGGTTTGGCATTTTTGTCCAAATACTTTGCTGTCTTGTTGGGTTTCGCGTTTGGGTTTCACTTGTTGTTTCAGCGGCAGCGTTTCAAGTACCTGTTTCTGTTGTTGGCTGGTGTTTTGCCGTTTGCCAGCGTGAATATTGGCTACAACCTACATAATTGCTGGAACAACATCATGTTCAACCTGGTGAACAGGCATGAAGATGCCCAGTTGGGTTGGGGCACGGTGCTTACGTACCTGGGCATGATGATTTACCTGATTACTCCGTGGGCTTTGTGGAGTTTGCTCAAGGGCAGTCGGGTTTGGTTGCGCCAAAGCGCCTTGGCGTTTGCCCTCTTGGTGCCACTGGCCCTGTTTTTTGTCATTTCACTCGAAAAAACAGTTGGCTTGCATTGGGTGCTGGGCTTTTTACCCATTGCCTTTGTGCTTCTTGCCTTGTGCACGCCGGGCATCTGGATGAAACGTTACATTGGCTTCAATGCTGTGTTGTCGATCCCACACTTGGTGTTGTTTGGTCTCTTGATGCATGCTGAAGTATCGGTATGGCCAAAACAGGATTTTCAGGAAGATGTGCTGTTTCACCGCGAAATGCCGGCTATTCTGGATGAGTTGACTCGCGACATGCCTTCAGACGGCGTATTGACCACTGTGGCTTATTCGCCTGCCGCCTTGATGACTTATCACTACGGCAAGGTGGTGCCTGTTTTTGGTCCTGGAAAATACCATGCACGCAATGACGATACCTTTGTTGACTGGCGGGAAATGGACGGCAAACCCATTCGGATTGTGGCCAAAGCCAAGCCGATCGACCCGGCGCTTTATCAAGATTATCTGAGTAACGTTTCAGTGCAAACCCAAGTGATTGAAGGCGTGCCTTTTACGATCGTAGACGGCAGCAATTTCAATTACTCCCGGTTCAGAGACGTGGTGTTACGTGAAGCTGTGGAGAAGTACTATCAAATTCCATCGATACTGCCTGTGATGGACTGTCCGTTTGCACGCAAATATGGATTTGAAGAAGAATGCCGCCTGGTGATTCCAGGCGGCTAAACACTAATTGGTGTTTTCAACAATCTTTTGCCATGTCAGTTCGCCTTTCAGCAAACTTTGTTGTTCGCCTTCCTTCAGTTTGACAGGTATAACCCAGCTGCCAGTTTCAGAGATCTTTGCGGGTTTCTTATCCAGTCGTGGATCCGCATAGGTCACCGTTCCAGTTTCTGATACTTTGACCCATGGTGCTTGTTCAGTGCCAGGGGTATGAAACAGTTCAACTGAGTTTGCCCATGCATGCATGCTGTTCAGCCAGACTCCATCTTTTCGAAGCTCGATGAATGGCACACCCTGGTCATCCAGCACCTGAAACTCACCTTTGGCCGTGCCCATGCGGCTGAGTAGGAAGTTGTTGCCACTCAGGCCTGGCACCATGGCGTTCAGGCCAGTGAAGTCAGCTTCGTTGACCAGCGTTGGGCGCCAGTAACCTGTCATGGGTTCGGGCTCTATACGTTCGATTCGAACACTGATGGGTTTGCCGTTGGCAACCATGGCCAGATTAAAGTGAGCCAAGTCCTCTTTAATCAAACGGGGATCGTACCAACCATAGCCAGGTTGTTTGTCCAGCAAAACCCAATTGGGTTTCAACTTTGGGTTGTCTTTGAGACGGTCAGGGATAGGGCCGCCACCGGGTTGTCGGGAACGGTGCCAACCTGTTGCGTTTAAGTCCGCATACAGTTTGTTGCCTTTGAATCTTAGAAAGGCGCGTTTGTCCTCGCCCAAAATTTCAATTTGTTGTTGGCCGTCTGTGGCCAATGCAAACTGAAATGCATTGCTTTTCACTACCTGCAGCGAGATACCTTTGGGTAGCTTCGTTTTTGGACTGACAGTTGGAACACCTCCCTCGGTGCCGTGTTCAGCATGTGCGAAAGCGACGC
This sequence comes from Limnobacter sp. MED105, assembly GCF_000170915.1. Taxonomy (GTDB): domain Bacteria; phylum Pseudomonadota; class Gammaproteobacteria; order Burkholderiales; family Burkholderiaceae_B; genus Limnobacter. The sequence continues at coordinate 72,316 of NZ_ABCT01000013.1, read as the reverse complement.
TAGGGGCAATCAGGGGGCTTGAGATAATTAGGGTAGAAAAAGAAAACGCCAGGCAGGCGCCCAGCGTTTTCTTCACCCAGTTCGTTTTAACGACGGGCATTGGCAGTCATCACTCTTGTCCATTGCCGTGCTTCAACATGAAGCTGACAGATTTGGAAGGCAGCAGTGAACCATCCGCTTGCTTGGCACGCACAAAGGTCATGTAAGCGCCTTGTGGAACCACAGCGGCCTGATCTGGAATGGTGAAGCGTACGCTTTGCCCAGTCACGGTCAGCTGGTTCTTGGGAATAACAACGGTACGCTGGTCAGCGTCGGTCAAGTGCGTTGTCACGGTATGGCGTACCAAGGAAACTGAGTCAATTTTGCCCATATCAGTTCCAGGTGCCATTTCCAGTGTCACTTGTTGACCTTTGCGGAATTCGCGCAACATGGTTTTTCCATTGCCAGCGGGTGTCGAGTTGCCGCCTGCGAAACCAATCAAGTTGGGGCGGTTTGGATTGTTCACATACGGTGGGGTGTAAATCTCGAACGAGGGATCACGGCCGTCATTGGGAGCAAAACCAAACGCTGCCAGATTGATGTTCTTCAAGTACAACGTGGAAATTGGCGCATGACCACCCACCAGCACACGGCCGTCTTGCATCAGCAGGGCAGTGTTGTGATAAGTGCGGGGTTTGTTGGCCACAGCCATTTGCGTCCATTTCTTGGTCGCTGGGTCAAAGCGTTCAGCGGTTTTTCTTGGAAATTCTATGCCAGGCGCGACAACTCCATCCCGATCTGCACCGTTAAAGACTATCACTGAGTCATCGGGCATCAGCACTCCAGACCCATACCAGCGGGTTTCGTTCAAAGAACCTGTTACTTCGCTTTGGTAGTCAATAATATTGTCTCCATCAGTTTTAACGGTATCTATACGCGAAGATCCAACCGCTATATATCCGCCCGGAGAGGCTAGACCCACTAAAGGAAGAACACCTCCTGCCGTAAGGAAGCTGGCTTCCTTGTACAGACCTTGGGAGTTGGGGCGCAGCGGCATCATGATTGAAAATGTGGAGCCTCTCATACCTGCGCCAACTACCTTTTGTAGGAGCTGCTCTGGGTTGCCGGTAGTTACCACGCTCAATAGCTTCTGAAGTGCTTGAGGGCTTTTTATCACAACATCTGTCAAAGTTTTGGTTAAAGCACCGACTGCGGCATTGGTTGCAGTAAGTGGATTTAGAACCTGTGTAAGTGATTCAAGTCCAGCATCACTGAATTTCAACGGGAAGCCAGCGTAGGCTAAATCTGACCAATTCTGATTTTTTGGGTTGTAAGTCGCGGAAATGTTCCAAACCGCTTGATCGTAGGACTGACCAAAGGGATTAAAGGCTTGACCTCCCGCATTGTAATACACGTGGCCGTTGGGTAGCAGATGTAGTCGTGGGTAAAGAGGGAGAGAGCGCTGGGCAGTTTGCGGGTTGACAGTCCACTTACCAGTTGCCGGATCGAATGTTTCGGTTTGCGGAACATTGCGGCCACTTTGCTCTGGTGCCTGAGGATATACAGGTTTTAGCAGCTTTGTAACTCCGCTTGCAACGAACATTTTGCTGTCGGGCAGGGTGATCAAAGCAGGATACCAACGACCAAAGTTCATGTCGTTGCCCTGCATCCAGCGGTTGGTGTTGGGGTTGTAAACTCGGCTAGTCTTCAGACCTTCCAGTTCGGTCAGGCCGTACCCGATCAGGTTGCTGCCTGGCTCGCTGTAATAAGCAGTGCCGCCCACGGCCATGATGGAACCATCGGCGAGCATGGCCACGTCTGCGCAGAACAGGGCACCGTCTGAGCTATTGGTTTCCTTGTTGGTTAGGCCGAGACCTGGCAGCAGTTCGGTGATCTCGTAACCGTCAGGGTTGGCGCCAGAGTCCACCTCAAGTGGTCGAATCCAGTTGGTCGCAGAAGTCGCATCTTTCGGAATGATCATGCGGCGAGTTTGGTCGTTAATGGCCTTTTGACCAAAATCCACCAAGATGCTGAACTCAAAGTCTTCAGTTCCCTCCAGCGCGTTGAAATATAGGAAATCGCCGTTCGGCAGCAACGAGATGGTACCGGCTGCGGGCTTGCAACGAAGCTTGCCGTTTTCACCAATGCCCATGCACTTCTCGGGTGCCGGAATGGGTGTGGCATCTGGGTTATTGTCGTTGTCGCCTGAGCGTTCGTACACGAAGGGCTCTTCAAATGGCGAACTAAAGGAGCCTTTCTGACCCTCTGCCGCCACGCCTTTTTCAGTGCTGATGGGGTTGAATTTGGCACCGATCAGATCGTCTAAAAGACCGGCTTGTACAGGCAGAGCAGCTCCCAATCCAATGGCGATTACTGCAGATAGTTTATTCAGCTTGAACACGTGTCATCTCCTCCTAGCAAGCTGTTTTTGTAGAAGAAAGGTCAGGTGCAGCTGTTTCGGTACTGCAACTATCCTTCCTTGCCGTTGTTAACAGTTGTTACTGTTGAAGCGCATTTTTAGATGCATCTTTCTAAAAATAATAACCGTGATTATGGTTTTGAACAATCGTCGTTATACTGTCAATAAATAGTAATGCAACGTATAAGGAGGAGGAGTTAAACGCTGTTCAAAAAGGATTTGTGAGCAAACCCTTCACAGTTGTTCGGAAATGAAAAAACCCCTCAGCTTTCACTGAGGGGTTTCTTGTTTGGTGGCGAATCAGGGACCCGAGCGATCATCCCCAATTTTTCCAAAATTCCACCATAATTTCAAAGCCTTATATCCGATCTTCTCTTTCAATTGTCTCGGACCGGACCGGATACATTACCGGAAAAAAACCGGATACTGCTTTTAGGCCAGCGTTTCGAGGATAAAAATCGAGATTGACCGCAATGCCATCTCATCGTTGGTGATGTCAATCCAAGTCCGTAAAACACGGCGTCGGTCTTCCGCGTCCATCGCCCTAATGTCATCTGCCGGTTCTGATACGTTTCCGACGATGAACTGAGACCAGAGGAACAAAGCCTCTTGAATGATCTTAGCTTCGGCTGGTAACTGTTCAATTTCTTCCCAGTTAAGGGATTGCAGTGCTTCCTCGCCCAAGTTGTCGGCGTGTGTTGCAAAAGTCATGAATTCTTCGTTCGTCATTTACTACTCCAGCAATGATTTTGGTTGAGGCTTGATCTTACTTCGTAATCAAGTCTTTTGCCGTTTTGCCTTCTTCGATCGCCTTCTTCAGCCAATCAGGGCGTTTGCCTTTTGAGGCGAACTTGTAAGTCTTAACACCGTCGGAATAGGTTTTGCCAACCTCGAATGCCGAGTAGTCCACCGTTGATTTGGCGGCAGCTGGTTTCTTTGGAGTAGTGAAGATCTCAGCAGAGGAGATACCAAATAAGGCCACAAGTTCTCTAATTTGGTTTAAGGCAGCGCCTTTTAGCTGATCTTTCTCTTTTGCCAGTGCCTCTTCCTTCGCCTTCATTTGATTGATTGCGCTTTGAAAGTCCATTTGATCTAGCCTTTTAAGATTGAGTTTGGGTTCAAGCCATTGAAGTTCTAAACACTAGCATATACTAGTATAGGATACAGTATCGTATAATACTGTAGCGTATAATACGATACGATATAATACCGTATCATATAATACTGTATCGTATAATACTGTATTATATTGTTGGTATCGTATTAAATTGCTTGAGTTTAATTCTCGTTTTAGATATACCTTTTTAATCAAACTTAAAAAGAGGTGATCAAAATGGGAAGACAAGGACTAAGCTATGAAGATTTTTTAACTGTTGTTAAAGAAGCAGAAAAGAACTCACAACCAATTACACTGACGGCTTTACGGGATAAATTTAGGGCCTCTCCTAATACCGTTCACCGCTATTTGACCCAATACCGCCAAGAGACCAAAACTCCCGATTTCAGTCAATTCAATATTCCTGATGCACTTCTAAGAGCACTGGCGACAACCATTCGTGATGCCTCTGAGAGCGCCAGCACTGCGTTGAATCAAGAGATCAAGCAAATTAATGAGGAAAAGGACATCCTTGAAAAAGAAGGATCCTATCTTGAAACGGAAAACGATCGTATTCAGGCTGAAAACGAATCCTTAAAAGCGATCAATGCTCAATTCGTTCAGCAATTGGCAGAGCTTAAAGAATTGGTATCGGTTCAATCAAATCAAATCAATGAATTAAAGGTTCGTAATGAGTCCCTTGAAAAGGATCAAATTCGGGTTGAGGTTCTTTTGGATCAAGCCCAAAAAGAATCGATCAATCAAAAGGCAAAATATCAAGAAATGGCTTGCGATTTGGAGCATTGCAAAATTGAATTGGCAAAAGCGGAAACCCGATCCGAGATGGAGCAAAAGGCCAGCGTATCGCTGAAAACTGAGATTGATCGGATGCACGGCCATTGTGAAATGAAAGACAAGTTGATTAATGACTTGTGCACGACCATCCAAAACCCGAAAGCGATTCGCCCGACGTCAAAGCCCCCAAAAGCAGGCAAGGTGACGAAAGCGGATGACGATACGACACCGACTCAACCTGATCCCCTCAAATGACCGCCGCGATTCGGTATCCTTTCAAACAACTTCTAACAATTCAGGGAATGACAGACCAACAATGAGCAAACTAGCGGATCTTATTTGGAAAAATGCAGAACTTTTGCGCGGAGCCTATCGCGAAAATGAATATCGTAAGGTGATCCTTCCCTTCACCATTCTTCGGCGTTTGGATTGTGTTCTGGCTCCAAAGCGTGAAGAGGTTTACACGCAATATGAGGCCCTTCGCAATTCCAAATACGACATGGAAAAGATCCTCACCACTATTAGTGATTATCCTTTTTTCAACACGTCGCGGTTCTCGCTTGAAGCTCTTGCCCAAACGCCTGACGATGTTCGGGACAATTTGGAAGCCATGGTCAATGGCTTTTCGCAAAACGTTCGCGACATCTTCGAGAAGTTCGGATTCATTTCCACCATCAACAAGCTCGAGGAAAAAGGCCGACTCTATTTAGTGGTTCAGCGTTTTGCCGAAACGGATTTGAATCCTGATGTGGTGAGCAATCACGATATGGGGATGGCGTTCGAAGAGTTGCTTCGCAAGTTCAATGATGTGTCGCCAGCAGGTGAGCAATACACCCCCCGTGATGTGATTGAACTGATGGTGTCGCTCTTGTTTAGCACGGATCAAGATCTGCTCTCAATCCCTGGAATTGTGAAGACCATGTATGACCCAACGGCTGGAACTGGTGGTCTATTGAGTGTTGGTGAAGAATATGTAAAGCGGATGAATGATCGGGCCGTGCTCAGTTTGTTCGGCCAAGAACTGGAAGACGAGACCTACGCGATCTGTAAAGCAGACATGTTGATTCGTGGACAGAACCCCGCAAACATTGTGAACGAAGACACCTTAAAGATTGATTTGTTGGCAGGTGAGGTTTTTGATTACCAAGCTGCCAATCCGCCTTATGGTGTTGAATGGAAGCCCGCCGAAGATGCCGTTCGTCGTGAACACAAGTTGGGTGCTGCTGGTCGATTTGCACCAGGTTTGCCCGCAATCCGTGATGGACAAATGCTGTTCTCCCTTCACCTGTTGTCCAAGATGCGACCTTTCATTGATGGGAAAGGTGGTGGGCGGATTGGGGTGGTTCATAACGGCTCACCCCTGTTTGCTGGTGATGCGGGAAGTGGTGAAAGTGAGATTCGGCGTTACATCATGGCTAATGACTATTTGGAAGCAATTGTCGCCATGCCCACGGATCTGTTTTACAACACCAACATTCAAACCTATTTGTGGTTCATGACCAATCGGAAGCCCGAAAAGCGTCAAGGCAAAGTGATGTTGCTGGATGCAAGCAAGATGGGTGTTCTGATGAAAAAGAATCTGGGCAAGAAGCGACGTGAATTCACTGAGGATTGCATTGCTCAAATCAACAAAGCATACGAAGACTTCAAGGACATGACGTGGAAGGATCCCGCAGGCGAACGGGTTCTCAATGCCAAAGTGTTTGACAACGCCCATTTCCATTATCGAAAAGTCACCATCGAGCGACCGCTTCGGATGCGATTCCAGCTCACGGATTTTGCTCGGGATGCTGTGTTGGGCAACCCCAGTTTTGCAAAACTACCTCTTGAACAGCGTCACCTTGTGGGTTGTCTTTTGGATGTTTTTGATTCAACTGCTGTGTTCACCAATGCGGATGATTTCCGATCGGCTCTCAATGCTGCGGCGGATCAGGTTGCAACGACTCAACAGCTCACCGGAAAGGCCTCACGCCTCACCGCCAAATCGATTGAACTTCTTCGTAAAACAATTGGCGTTAAAGACCCCAAAGCCGACATCACCACTGACGAGAAGGGCAGTGTGATCAGTGATTCTGATTTGAGGGATGCGGAATATGTTCCGATGAACAAGGACGTGGACGCCTACTTTGAATCGGAGGTGAAGCCTCATTGGCCTGATGCTTGGATTAACAAAGAGGTAGTGGACAGCCAAGATGGGGTGGTTGGTGTTGTCGGCACTGAAATCAATTTCAATCGTGAATTCTATGTTTACAAACCACCGCGCAGCCGTGAAGAAATCGCCGCCGACATTGAAGCCAAAGAAAAAAAATTCATGGAGATGTTGAAGGCAATCAAAGGAGGCGAAAAAGATGAATCGTTATCCTGAATACAAATCCAGCGGATCGCCTGTGTTTGGGGATATTCCATCGCATTGGGAAAAAAAAAGGCTTCGTGATTGCATTGAGTGTTGTGTTAACGGCATTTGGGGGGATGAACCCGATGGTGGTGAAGATGATATTCCAGTGATTAGGGTTGCAGATTTTGATCGCCCAAGTCGCAAGGTTGAAAAATTTGAAACCGTTCGAAAAGTAGAAAAAACTCAAAGGGTAGGTCGTGCACTATACAACGGCGATATGCTCATTGAGAAATCCGGTGGGGGTGAACAACAACCCGTTGGGATGGTCGTTTCGTATCAGGGACCAGAAGGAGCTGTGTGTTCGAACTTTGTTGCCAAGATGACACCAAAAGAAAATATTGCCTCAAGATTTCTTGTATACCTTCACTCACACCTTTACGCATCGGGTGTTACAAATATCAGCATTAAGCAGACAACTGGAATTCAAAACTTGGATTCGACTGCGTATTTGTCTGAATCAATTTATGTTCCTTCATTAGGTGAACAAGTTGCGATTGCGCAATACCTTGACATTGAAACTGCTCGAATCGATACACTGATTTATGAAAAGGAAGCTCTGATTGGGTTACTAGATGAATGGAAACAGAGTGTTACTGAGCAGGTTTTAACAAAGGGACTTTCAGCGAACATAGATTTTAAGACTTCCGATGTTGAATGGCTGCAAGGAGCAGAAATCCCATCCCAATGGGTTACAAAATCAATCAAACATATTGCACATATGCGAAGTGGCGAAACCATCACTTCAGAAAACATTGATGATTCTGGGAAATACCCAGTCTATGGGGGCAACGGCTTAAGAGGATTCACCACAGAGAAGACTCATGACGGCGAATATCTTTTAATTGGAAGGCAAGGTGCTTTATGTGGCAATGTTCATCATGTCAAAGGGGAGTTTTGGGCTACTGAGCACGCGGTTGTAGTGACGCTTAACACTGATATTGACTCGCGTTGGGCCTTCTACATGCTCAGATTTATGGATTTAGGTCAGTATTCGCTGGCAGCAGCTCAACCTGGATTGTCGGTTGAAAAAATTGTTGGATTGAAGTTACCAGTCCCAAGCTGCCATGAGCAAAAAGCCATATCTGATCATTTGGACAAAGAAATGGCACGGTTAGAAGATCTCATTAATCACACAACAAAAGAAATTGAGTTGCTAAGAGAACTTCGGGCAGCAACTATTGCTGATGCAGTGCTGGGGCGAATCGACGTGCGCGATCTAAACACAGAATCAATTGAATAAAAAAGAGCAGAAGGGTGGGAGGAAACATGGTGTCAGCAATTCATAGTGAAGAACGTTTTGAGGATGAGGTGTGTGGCGATTTGAAGGCCGCAGGTTGGCTTTTCAATGGCCCGTTACCGTATAAACGCAGCTTCGTTTATGACACGGGCTATGACGCCAAAAATGCCTTGTTCCCACAGGATGCATTGGATTGGGTAAAGGAAACACAACCCGACTCGTGGACTAAGTTTTCAAAGAACCACACCAAGAACCCAGAGGAAGTTTTTATCCGTCGATTGGTTGAAGAGTTGGACAAAGAACGCCCGACGATCAAAAAGGATGCCCCCAGCCTTTGGGGTTCGCTGTATGTTTTGCGGAAAGGATTCAAGGACATCAATGCTCACTTTAAGATGGCACAATTCGCCCCGAGCAATAAACAGAACTCGACCACGCTGGAACACTACACAAAGAATCGCCTTCGCTTAGTTCGTCAGGTGCATTACTCCATCCACAACCGAAAGTGCATTGACCTTGTGCTGTTTCTCAATGGTATTCCGCTTGCCACCATTGAATTGAAGACCGACACCACCCAAAACATTCATGATGCGATTTCTCAATACAAGACTGACCGCCAACCCATCGATGGCCCAAGCAAAATGCCAGAGCCTCTATTGCAGTTTGGTAAACGTGCTTTGGTCCATTTCGCGGTGAGCACGGATGAAGTCCACATGACCACCAAGTTGGCGGGCAGTGCTACACGGTTTCTGCCCTTTAATCGCGGCATTCCCGATGAGTTTGGTGGGGCAGGTGCAGGCAATCCGCCGGATCCTGAATTGGGTTATTCCACTGGCTATCTCTGGCACCAGGTTTTTCAACCCGACAATTTCTTGAACATCATTGGGAAATTTCTCGCGGTCGATGTGTCAGAAAAGAAAGACGCCAAGGGGCGAACCGAATTCTTTCCCAACATCCTGTTTCCGCGATACCACCAGTGGTCAGCCGTTGGGGCGTTGGTCAATGCCACGTTAGAAGATACGGTGGGCGAATCCTATTTGATTCAACATTCCGCTGGATCAGGCAAGTCCAACACCATCGCGTGGTTGGCCCATCGCTTGGCCTCCCTTCATGATGCCCAAGACGAAAAAGTGTTTAGCAGTGTGATTGTGATCACGGATCGCAGGGTATTGGATACCCAACTGCAGGACACCATCTACCAGTTTGATCACCAACAAGGCGTGGTCGAAAAAATTGATGAGAACAGCCAGCAGCTTGCGGACGCACTGAACAATCAAAAGCTCATCATCATCACCACTTTGCAGAAATTCCCATGGATTCTGAACAAGGTCGAGGGATTGAAGGACAAGCGGTTTGCATTGATTCTGGATGAAGCCCATTCGAGTCAGGCAGGTAAGGGGGCGATCAAGTTGCGGGAGGTTCTATCCAAAGGAGATAAGACCACCGGCGGTGAGGCGATCATTTCCGATGAAAACCCAGATGAAGAAGTGACCGAAGAAGACTTGATCAACAAATTGATTGAGGCTCGCAAGCGTCCTCCCAATGTGTCCTACTACGCTTTTACCGCGACACCTAAGCCCAAGACATTGGAGCTGTTTGGAACCGAGGGAGCCGATGGCATTCCGAAGCCGTTCCACGTTTACTCGATGCGTCAGGCCATTGAAGAAGAATTTATCTTGGACGTGTTGAAGGGTTACACCACCTACGAATTCGCCTTCAAACTCGAGAGCAAAGAAAAAGAGGATCGCGACGTTAAATCGGGCAAGGCCAAAAAGAAGTTATTCCGGTTTGCCCAAATCCATCCCACCAGCATTGCTCAAAAGGTGGCCGTGATCGTGGAGCATTTCCGCGAACATGTGATGCACTTGCTCGACAATCAAGCTAAAGCCATGGTGGTGGCGGATGGGCGGATTGCCGCGGTTCGATACAAAAAGGCCTTGGACGAATACATCAAAAAGATGGGATATACCGATTGCAAAGCGTTGGTGGCGTTCTCTGGTGATGTGACGGATCCAGAATCCGATGTGGTAAAGGCTACCGAGGGCGATCTCAACGATAAAGGGGAGTGCGACGACGAGATCAAAGAAGCCTTCAAGACGAATGCTTACCAATTATTGATCGTGGCCAGTAAATTCCAAACGGGATTTGATCAACCCAAGTTGTGTGCAATGTATGTGGACAAACGGCTTGATAACGTCTTGGCGGTGCAAACGCTTTCCCGATTGAATCGGACCTTCCCAGGAAAGCGAACCACCGTCGTGATTGATTTCCGAAACAAGCCCGAAGATATTCTGAAGTCGTTCCAACCCTTTTACCGAACTGCCACTCTTAGCGATGTGACGGATCGGAATTTGGTTCATACATTGAGTGCCAAACTGGATGAGGCTGGATACTATCTGGATTCGGAAATTGAAGCATTTTCAAAAGCTTATTTCCGTCCTAATGGTCAGCAGAAAGACATTCAGGTGCTTCTCAAAACAGCATTTGAACGGTTCAAGAAGGCCACCAAAGAGCAACAAGATTTGTTCCGTGCGGACATGTCTTCATTCGTGACCGCCTATGATTTTCTGACGCAATTGGTTTCCTACGATGACATTGATTTGGAAAAGCGTCATGCGTTTTACAGCCGCTTGTTGCCAAGATTGACGGGGCAAACCGGGATTGATGAACCTGTTGAAAAATCCATTCAGCTCACGGCCTATAAGCTCTTGAACGAAAAAGGCCACACACTGAAATTGGAAGAGGGAACCGCCAAACCCATGAACCCAATGAAGCCCGGAGGCGGTGCCGTGTGGGATGATCCCGAAGAAAGATTGTCGGCAGTGATCAAAAAGATGAATGAGGTCTTCGCAGGCAATTTGGATGAAACGGATTATCGTGGCTATCTGGACACCTTGTTGGCAAAGCTGCTTGATGATCCGTTATTGATTGAGCAAGCCAAGGCCAATGATGATGTGGATGCGTTTCTAAGTGGTGCCTACATCGAGAAATTCAATCGAGCCGTGGTCGCCGCATTACAGAGCCACAACGTCATGGCCGATCAGGTTCTGCAGGATCAAAAAGTCTTTGATCGTATGGCTCGAATTCTGGCAGAAGAACTGCACCTTCGATTGCGGTCTGAACTTAAAGATCAATGATTCAAATGAAATTGGCACCCCAAAGAGGTGCCAATTTTGCTTCCGATTAAATCCTATTTGGTCTTTAATCTTAAAAGGAGCTCAACGAGATGAAGATTGAGAATCCTACTTTTAATTTAGCAAGCTGATCAACAAAGTCAATGGCCGTCATTGGATTTGGTCGGACTTGGTTTTGGGAGCTTGTTTTTTAATCGGTTCTCATAGCGGTCGAACACCTCTGGCGGAACCAGTTTCTTAATAATTTCATGGGAGTTCTGCAAGGCTCCATACAGTAATTCAACACTTTCCTCGGCTTCCTTACGCTTGGCCTGTTCAGCCTTCACCTTCTTCTCGTGATACGCAATGTCGCGCAGGTAGTCCTCTTTAATGCGGTCTAATTGAGCTGATTTGGCTTGATAGTCATCCTCCAACTTGGCGGCCTTTTCTTCCAATTCCTTTTTACCCGATGGCAAGATGCTTTGCAGGCTCTCTTGTGTGGCCTTGGCAACCCCTGCCACGCGCCCCGTAAATTGAGCCGCCACATCGATTTTCTGAGCCTGTTTTTTGCGGCGGGCCATGAGCATTCTCAACTCTTCTTTGGTCTTTTTCGTCTTAACGGTGATGTCCTCCAATCCCTTGGCGGACTCAATCTTCTTTTGTTCAAGCTGTTCAATGGTCTTTTCCTGAACCTCGATCTTCGCTTTCAATTGCCGATCGTGTTCCGCCAACTCGCGTTCAATTTCTTCCTTTTTTCTCTTGTAGTTTTCATCCGTTAGCTTCAATTCCAGGTTTTTGGCTTCAATCTCTTTTCGGATCCGCTGTTGTTCCGTGATCGTTCGGGTGATTCCCTGAACCACTTTCACACTTTGATCTTTCAAATCGGTCAATGTTTGTTTGTGCTTCCCGATTTGCTTGCGGGTCTTGTTCTCGGTGCGAATCATCTCCCGATTGTTGTCCACAAGCTGACGGTGTTGACGGTGGGCAGACCATTCCAACGGGTTGTAGCGTTTGCGATTTGGCCCTAGGCGGGTGAATTCAAACTGGCTCGCCACCTCATAGAAGAACCGATCCTGGATCTTGGTCATGGCAGCGCTGTAAACCATTCGACGGCGGGCAAACAATGTTCTATCGAATTCCTTATCCAGTTTCAATTGGTTTTCTGTTCGTTTGAACTTGCGAACCAAGGCTTTTCGGGCATCAAATTTCCCACCAGGTGTTTGGATCTCGGGCTTAGTTTCCCACTCATTACCATGGCGTTCTACCTTATTGGTTTCAGGATCCCACCACACATCCACCAACCGTTCGCGGGTCTTTTCAATCAAAACCCCATCCACTTTTTGCCGTGTGATTTCGGTTTCAATGTATTGGCGTGGGTTGGTGTAGTGCTCTTTGGTTTCAGTCTTAATCAAGTCCAAGGAGGCTTTCAATCCTGGATGCAAGTCTTCGAGCCGCTGACCCAATTTCGGTTTGATAAAGAAGTGAAAATGGCGGCCGCCTTGAGCATCCGCAGGTTCCTTTGCAAAGCGTTCCTCGACGTCATGGAACACCACGCCCAACAGGTTTTCCCCGTATTCCTTTTTAAGGTAATTTAACGCGGAATCCAGGAAGGCAAATTGAATGGAGTCATCCACATAGGGCGGGGCAGAGATCACCCCACCAAGGTAGCCCAAGGCACTTTCTGGGATCTCTTTTTGATCTTTTTTAGCTTTCCTTTTGCCCTCGGGTTTGGGTCCAGTCAATGCTTCATAGAGGCGTTGTTGAAATGATTCCGATCCCTCCGATTGATCCAATTCACAGACGCTAGGCCACCACTCTTCCCGCAAATACCGATCCAAATCCTTCATCTCATCCGGATCCCCAAACGCCAATGCAATGTGTTCTGGCTGATCGTTCTTAAGGTGGCTCAGGGCTCCCAATCGCAACGCTTCATCAATCGTTCGTTGAACACCACCGCGCAATCTTTTTTTCACCGATTTCGGGGTTCCAGCCCGATTGATCATCGAGCTAATTTGTTTGTAAATTTTTTTGCGATCGGACTTCTTTTCAATCGAAAAATCCTTGAACGTTTGGTTCGCCACACGACTCTTTAGGGCCTTCACTTCACCATCCATGGCGAACTTTTGATCGTGGATTGGACGGGCTTCAATGCGCAGGAATGCGACCCCGTTGTTGCGGTAATTCTTGTTGCGGATCTTGCTGGCTTCAATGTATTCAGCGATCGATTGTTCGCTATCGTCACGGCGGCTGGTGGCTTTGTTCGCACGCTGCTTGGCTTCATCTTCTTTGATCAAAAATCGGATCTTTTGAACCTCGGTCATCTGATCCCACGATTTAAAAAGCTCCATCTTCTTTACCTCAAAATTCTGGAAAAGAAGTTGCTACTTTTTTTGAAAATCCTAATTTCCGAAAAACAAATCCTAAAATAGACCCCCGTTACTCCGGCTTTTAAAAGTTAGGTTTTTTAGTGCAATTCCTATTCCTAAGTGTTATTGTTATTTTTATCCTTCTCTATTCATTATATTAATTTAAAATCCTAAAGCAACCCCTTTTTATAATCCTAAAATACCGACTATCAATAACAAAAACGCCTATCGGCATTTTGTGTCATTGTCGGCCCTTCCGGGGGACTCTCCGAGGGGTCTGCGACGCGCACGCAAGCGTGCACCCCTGGTGCCTATCCCCCCTTAAAAGGGAGGGGCACTAAAGACAAAACCCCTGCTACAGATTGCAAACAGGCCGTTACACGTTTTTGACCTGCATCCGTTTTGGGGCTTAACTTGGTCGGTTTTGGGTGGGGGTTTTCATCCGATTGATTCGGTTTGGATGGCTCGAGTTGTAGGCTACCCGATGCATTTAAATGATTGGTGTGGCTAGTGCTTTCATCGTTGCTGGGTGTTCTAATGATTGGATTTCGTTCATCCTTTCACCATGCCCATCCAAATTATTTAATTTTCATTAAAGAGCGGGATAGGCTTATAGCTGAAAGAAGATTGGCTGCGAATGTAACTTTGTTGCGGAGCAAAAAGGTGTATATCACTACACCTTCTCAGTTATTGACGAAATTTATCATCATAATCGCGCTCGTCCCTTGCTTTGCGTCGGCTCGTCAGTTACTACCAAGCCTTCGCACATTGCCTTTTTTTCTTCCTGCATTTTCAGAAACAAGTAAAGCGGATGTTCGTAAATTTCGCTTCTTGTATCCGTTGAGTTTTCTTTTTCGCTGAATTTAAAAGTAATTGGGGATTCGTTGTTATTAACGATGCAGATATGAAATTCTACTTGCATAGGCTGGCCACTTTTATATGCTTCATATATTTTCGCTAATACTCTGAAATGCCTGATTTCTCTTTCACTGTATCTACACCAATAATCTGGGTGGCCAAAGTCCCAGTTTATATTTTGATAATTGAATTCATCGTAAGCGTTTATTAATCCAATGCTGGTTGGTGCAAAAGCTTTGCTTAACAAAATTTTTAACAAGTCTTGTTGTTCTTTACTTAGTTTCATTTTTTTCATGCTACCACCGCTATTTTCTTGTTGTTCTTCGTCTGTAAAAAGTTCGTGTTGATATTGCTCGCAATACGTTAATAAAATATGCACCCGTATTTGTGCTTCATCAGATACACCAATGTTATAAATTGTGATTTAAATTGGTGATCGGTTTTATTTTAGAACGCTTGTGGAAGTCCTCCGGAATTGATTTTTCCTTCTTTAATCTTCCGGTATGTGTTACTTCCTTTGAACAAGTGTAACGAGCCTTTCATGAAAACATTAGGATTGACGAACTCAGTCTTTGTTTCCTCATCAACCAAGATATAGCCTTTTTCTTTTAGCTTTTTAATTGATCGTGTCACGTTTGAGCGTTCAATGCCGCTGCTCTTGGAAATCAATTCGTGTGTGACTTTGTAGACGTTATTAAACTGGCATATTTTGACTATTGCGATCAGAACTTTAAATTCCATCTTAGACAGATTGTCTATTACGCTTGAGAGGTTTTCCAGAAAAACAAGAGCGAATTCTTGCCCCGCTTTCGCTCGTTTGTCTTTAATACTGATGTCAAACTTTTCATCTGCTGCGAAGCCTAGATTATTTTCCAAAACGTCACTCAGTTCTCTTGTTGTTGATTCCATTTAAATTCCTTTTTTAATCTCCTCTAATTGATTACGAAAAAGAGTTGTAAAAGTCAACACGTGCAAGTGAGTTAATTGTTGATTTCAATTCAAATTATAAAATTAATTGCTTTTGTCAATGTGTTGAAACCACCACAAAATTGTGTTGAAACCACCACAATTAATGTGTTGAAACCACCACAAAAATGTGTTGAAACCACCACAATCGATGGCTGGAGAAGGTTGCTGGTAGCGGGTCTCGGAGTCCCTTAAGAATAGATATATAGAATATCTAGGAAAAGTGTTCGCGTTCGCTCAGCACTTTTTGACCCCCGATGCCTAGCCCCCCCGAGGTGGGCGTCGCCTTAAACCCCGCATGAAAAATGTGTTAAATCAGCACAAAATTGTGTTGAAACGACCACAATTTGGATTATGGCTCCCACGATAAAAATGTGTTGAATTAGCACAAAATTGTGTTGAAACGACCACAATTTCCGATGCGATTCCCCCCCCGATGCTAGCCCCCCCAAGGTGGCGTCGCTGGTTTTAACCCCACCTTTTTTGGTGATCCCTCCAGGGCTACGCCCAGCCCTTTCCTCTGCGAGGCTTAAGACTGAGTCAACGAGTTTCCGCCTGTGCATAACATTTTGCGCAAATTACCCAACAAGGCCAGACACGACCGCAAGGCAATTAACACATGATGTTATGCAAATTAAAGAGCAAGGAATTGGAACCGATTGACCCCTAAAAATCTAAGGCCAACAATTTGCACAGATTGTTGTGCGAATTTAGGTTTCGGACTTTGCGGTAATTTAATCCGATGTGTTCCGAAGGTTTCGCGTCCGCACCTCTGGTTCGCCTGCCTGAACGAATTTTTCAGACCAATCCAGGAAAGCCTGTTTGAACGCAACTGACGGTTCGCATGTCAATTGCCCCGCTAGGTGTTGCAATGCCTTGATCGGCTTTTCCTGTTTGTTGTAGACCTCTTGGTGGGTTGTGCTCACAGGGACAGTGCCAAATCGTTCGTCAATGTGACCGACTAAACGCATCAGCAAAACTGTGTTGCAGCCCGTGTTGGTCATCTCTGAGATAAATGTGTGGCGCAGGCTATGGAATACTTTGTCTTTGGCTTTAATGTCCAGTGAATCCAAGTAAAGACCCCAACGCGAGGTTAGTGCCTTGTTGTAACCGTTCTTGCCATCGGTCAGGTAAAAGAGTGGATCATTGGGTTTCTTGAAGCTTGCAATGTGTTGCATCGCTTTCAGAACCAGTCCCTCGAGTTGCTGGCTAAACACAATTTTCCGGATTGAGTTGGTATTTTTGACGCGCTCTTTGGGTGCCCTGATGAACCACACACCATCCTCTTCTTCGAGTTCATGAACCCGCATCGAAGCGATTTCCTCCGCTCTTGCCCCCGTATAAAGAGCAATAACAGGAATCAAAACATAGGAGGGGTTGAGTTCGAAAAATTCAAAGTATGTGGCCGGATCAAATATCCGATTCAATTCCTTTTGAGTAAAAGGGCTGTAATTGATCTGTTGGGCCTTGATCTGCTTTTTGGTAGCAACCTTAATGGTTTCAAACGGGTTGGCAGTCTTCAACAAGTCTTGTTCGATTGCCACTCGGAAAAAGCTTTTCAAAAATTTGATCTTTTTGTCCACCGTGGTTAATGACAGATTGGATCCCATCAATTCGGTGTAATAGTCCAACGCCATCTTTTTGGTCACATCACCCAACTTCTTTGCTTTGGGATTGCGTGCCTGAAATGCTTTGACCGTCCCAAGGATCTCGTAAACCGATTTGGAGTCTATGCGCCTGCTCTCGATGATTCGGTATTTTTCAATCGCAATTTCGAATTTTGCGGATTCAGGTGAAATGGTTGCCAAGGTTTCGGACATTGCTTTACGCAGTGCCAAGATTTCTTCTTGATCTTTGCTTAATGGCTGATCGGGTTCAATCGGATCTGATGCCCTTTCGGATCGATTCTGGGGGCGCTGTTGCGTTTTCTGGGCCTGTTGGCTAGCTGCATACTCGGAAGCCAATTTGAACGCAAGGGCGGCCTCCTTTTCGTCTTTTATGTCGGTGAATCGAATTTGACCATCTGTCGAACTGATGATCTCCAATTTCGAAGGGTTTAGCCCCTCAACTTTTGGTTTACCGTAATTCTTCATCTCCGCGCCCCAATGCCTCATCGATTCAAGCTCATGGTTCAGAAGATAACCCAAGTAACGCGCCCGCTGGGGATCTCGGGTTTTCAGGCTGAGTCTTTTTTCTATGCCGTGGACGTAATAGCGAAAGACGTAGATCCCGCGCGGGGTCTTGCAAACTCTGGGGGGCATTCTCATGATCGTATCCCTAACCGGATACATGGCTTGAAATGAAAAAAAGCCTAAGTCCTTGTGAGACTTAGACTTTTTAATTCGTGGTGGCGAATCAGGGATTCGAACCCCGGACCTGCGGATTATGATTCCGTCGCTCTAACCGGCTGAGCTAATTCGCCGAAGACCGAGAGTATAACTGAGCTTTCTTAAAAAAAGAAGCGCTTCATCACTTCTTTGTCATGAAAGTTAAACCATGCGCTCAACGCGCCACATTTGATACTTCAATGCTCCCATTGCGCCAACAACTATGCTGCCCAAAGCCACGAATGATGCAAGTGACAGGGTGCTTACGCCGCTTAGCCCCTGGCCCACGGTGCAGCCCAGGGCAAGTACGCCACCGACACCCATGAGTACTGCGCCGACTGTGTGGTTGGCCGTGTCTTCAACGCCTTGGAATGTTTCCCAGCGAAACGATTTTTCTAATAACGCGCTGGCGGTGGCTCCCAAAATGACCCCGAAGCAAGCCACTACTCCTACGGTAAGAACCCGCGTCACGTCTGAGAAAAACATCAGCCATTCCAGCGTGTAAGCATAGGGTGCCACGAAGCTGAAGCCTTCCGCACGGTTTGCGTAGGTGCCCAAATAGGCCGCTTCAAGAGTATCTGGGTGTTCGGGAATGTAAGCCACCTGGAACACCACCCACCAAGCCGCCACAATGGTTAAGCCCACGCCGGCACCGCCAACAATCACTTCTCTGTTCCAGGCTGATTTGCTTCCCAGTGCCACGATCAACAGGATTACAGGCAGTGCGATGGCAAAAATGGATGTCAGGGCAGCGGGTTCCTGGCTGAACAGATTGGCCAAAAGCTCAGGCAAATAAGGGCTGCTGCTGAATTCAAAACGAATAGGGTCCAGGTAATTGGCGCGAAATACGCCGAAAACCCCTTTGAGGGTCATGTACGCGGTAATTCCCATAATCACGAAAACCATGAGGGCTTTCAAATTGCCTGCGCCAAGGCGAATCAAGGTTTTGCTGCCGCAGCCCGAAGCCAATACCATGCCTGCGCCGAACAGCAAGCCGCCAACAATACCTGACAACCAAGACCACTGACTGTTCAAGAAAATAGTGTCGTTGAGGTTGGCATGTCCTGTGATACTTAGGCCCTGAAGGCCAAGTGCGGCAACGGCGATTGCCAGCAGCCACATGCGCATGCGGTTCCAGTCACCAAAGTTGAACACGTCAGCAATTGCACCCATGGTACAAAAATGGGTGCGATGGGAAATGGCACCGAAGGCAAGGCCCACGGCAAATGTGGCCCAAAGCACAGTGCTTTGAATGCTGCTAAGGTTGATTTCTTCCATGAACCGGCACCTTTGTGTTGAAGTGCCGGTATTTTAACTGGGTCTACCCGTTTACGGGCGCACAGGGTGTGATTACTTTTGTGTGATTATTTCAGCGCTTCGAGCCGCGCCTTGGCGCTCGCTGCGGCGGGGCTGTTGGGGTATTTGGCAATCAGTTCACCCAAGGTTTTTTTTGCACCAGGGATGCTTTTCAGCTCCAGCTGTGAACTGGCCATGCTAAGCAATGCGTCAGGCGCGCGCGGGCTGTCCGGAAAATCTTTCGCCAGATCGCGTTGCGTGACCAAGGCGGTTTTATATTCGCCTTGCGCAAATTGGGTACTGCCCAAGAAGTAACGGACCTGAGGTTCAAGCTTGCTTTGCTTGTACTTGTTCAGGAAATCCTGAAATTGCAGGGCTGCGTCTTTGTAGTTGCCAGCCTTGAAATGGTCAAGTCCGGCCTGGTAATCATTGAATTGTTCGGGGGGAACCGTGAGTTCTTCGCCATCAAGTTGAACGGCTTTCGGTTCAAGCTTCTTGAGGCGGTCGTCAAGGTTTGTATACAGTAAACGATTGTCTTCCTGCAGCTTTCGAATGTTGTTGTTGGCGACTTCGAGATCACCACGCAAGCGGGCGATCTCTCGGTCTTTTTCACTTAGGGACTGAGCCAGTGACAGCTGCCCCTGATTCGCAGATTCCATTCGAGCAACCCGATCTTCAAGCACTTTAACCTGCTGGCGCAAGTCCAGAATTGCCTTGCGTGCTTCCGTGTCATCAAATATCGCAAATGCGGAATTGGATGCAAAGGCGCAGAACAGGGCGATTGCCCAGGCTTTTTGCTTGATGTTAAAAGTCATCTCGAATAGTTTCCTTGATTACTGGTAAACGATGTCAGAACGACGGTTTTCGGCATAAGCGGCTTCATTGCTGCCAGTTGCTTTTGGCTTTTCTTTGCCAAAGCTGACTGTTTCAATTTGACCTTCTTTTACGCCCAATGCCAGCATCAGTGTTTTTACTGCATCAGCACGGCGCTGGCCCAAAGCCAGGTTGTATTCAGCGCCACCGCGTTCGTCGGTGTTGCCTTGAACAACAACTTTGCGGTTGGGGTTGGCAACCAGGTACTTGGCGTGGTTTTGAACCAGCTCACGGTACTCGGACTTGACAGTGTAGCTGTCGTAGTCGAAGTAGACGCTGCGCTTGGCCAGTACGCCTTGCGGATCGTTCAGAGGATCGGCATCGCCTGGGGTTACTGTTGGTACGGCGCGGCCGTCAGAACCAGGTGCTGTGCCGGTTTTTGATTCAACTGTAGGCTTGTCGTTCAAAGGAACGGCAGAGCTACAAGCGGCCAATACGGCCACCATTGCGGAAATCGCCAAGTACTTGACCATTGAGTGTTTCATTTTTTTCTCCAGACCTAAAGAGTGTTTAGTGTAAAACCAGTTAAAACAAATTCAAAATCAATCGTTTATGAACGGGCCCCAGGTGGGTTCCGAAATGTCAGCGCCCGAACTGCTCAAGGTGTACTTGATTCGTCCATCTTTTGACACCACGGCCAGGGTCCCTTTGCCGCCCGACTTGGTCGCATACAAAATGTAACGCCCATTCGGCGCGAAACTTGGGCTTTCGTCCCGCCCGGTATTTGTCAGCAGCATTTCTGTGCCACCTGCCAAATCCAGTGCGGCAATTCGAAATTGCCCGTCTCGACGAGTCACATATGTCAATGTTTTGTCATCGGGACTAATTCGAGGCGAGATATTGTATCCACCTTCGAATGTCACACGTGTCGCATCACCGCCATTTGTGCTCATTCGATAAATTTGTGGGCCACCTCCACGATCAGAAGTGAAATAGATGCTTCTGCCATCGTGACTGTACGCAGGTTCGGTGTTGATTCCACCTGTGCTGGTCAATCGGTTCAGGCTCGATCCATCGGCATTCATCGAGAAAATTTGTGACCCACCATCTTTGGTCAGCACCACTGCAAGTTGCTGGCCATTCGATGACCACGCCGGTGCACTGTTGCTGCCTTTGAAATTCGCCAGAGCCTTGCGGCGACCTGTTGCAAGTGTGTGAACAAATACAACAGGTTTGCGAGTTTCGAAGGAAACATAGGCAAGTTGCGTGCCGTCTGGCGACCAAGCTGGCGAAATAATGGGTTCTTTGGAGGCCAGCGCCACTTGTGGGTTGGCGCCATCGGCATCCGCAATAATCAGGCGGTAGCGACCAGGGGCTTTCTCAACATAGGCCAGGCGCGTGGAAAACACACCTTTCTCGCCCAGCATTTTTTCGTATACAAAATCGGCAATTTTGTGAGCATGCAGGCGCAAAGCCGAGGGGGCAATCACGTAGCTGAATTTGCCGAGTGACTTCTGCTGGGCAGTGTCGTGCAGGTTAAAGCGCAAGTCCAGGCGCCCATCTGGCAGCTTTTTCACTGAACCCACGATCAGGGCGTCTACGCCAATTGATTTCCAAGCGGAAGGATCGATTAGCGTGGACTCATTCAATTCAACATTGCTGGTGGTATTGATAGAGCGGAAAAATCCGCTGCGCACCAAATCGTCTTCAATCACCTTTTTAATGTCTTCAGGCAAACCCTGATTGCCCTGAAATGGTGCCGCCGAAAAGGCGATTTGATTTGCACCCACTCCGGTAATGTCAATTTTCAGTTGCGCTTGCGCCGGCACTGTCATGGTTACCAGGGCAAAGAAGGCCAGCAGGATGCTTGCGGATCGACGCAGGCGGTCCCACAGGGTGGTTGATTGTTGTAAATGCATGGCTTGGTTGGCGTAGTTCATTGTTTCACTATGAATTAAACGTCTTTTGGACGGAATGAGAGGACAAGCACCGGTTCGACTGAACCGTCTTCAGCCCTGGGTAGTGGGCTGGAACGCTGCAAAGCGCGCTCCACAGCGCTGTCCCACGCTGGCAACCCACTGCTTTTTTTCTGAGTGATAGAGACAATTTCCCCGTTGGGAAGTTGCTTGACTTCGAATACGGCCTCCGGGTTTCCGTCGACTGAGTCGGCACCGGGAAATACCAGTTTACTCCGTACATATTGCCGAATTCGGTCACTGTACTGTGCCTTGTTTCTGCTGGTGCCTGCAGATGTGCTACCTGTGTTGGGCGCTCCACCCATAATGCGGGCAAGTTCTTCCTGCCGAAGCTTTTTGGCCAGTTCAGGATCAATTTTTGGCTCAGGTTTCTTGGGTTCCGGCTTTGGCTCGGGCTTCTTCGGTTCAGGCTTGGGCTCCGGTTTTTTTGGCTCGGGCTTGGGCTCAGGTTTCTTCGGTTCGGGCTTAGGCTCGGGCTTCTTTTTGGGCTCGGGCTTGGGCAATTCGATATCTGCCTTGGGTGGTTCCACCGGCTTTGGAGGTGGCGGTGTTTCAACCACAGGCTTAGGTGGCTCGGGTTCCGGGACGGGGTCGGGCTTGGGTTGTTGCACGGCAATCGGCTCATTGGCGGGCATCTCGGACCACAATACCGCTTCAAATGCGGCTGGCTCTTCGGTATTCCAGTTGAGCCCCACAACGAAAAATGCCACCAAAGTAAGGTGTGCAAGCACAGACACTGTCAGGCCTGCCTTCTCGCCAGTGTGGTCTACTGGTGGTTCCAGGCGCGCCTCTAACCCGCTTTCCTTGCTCATTTTGGAAAGCAATGCTTGATGGGCTGGTGTAAAGTCCCAGCCGTTGCGTGGTCGGGTTAAGTCTGCGCTCATTTGCTTTTCGGTTTCACCAGCAGGCCGACTTTCTGGATTTGTGCATTTTGCAAAGCATCCATAGCGTCAACCACGGCCTGATACTGAATGGCTTTCTCGGCTGAAATGACCACAGGGCGATCGGGCTCATCGGCCTGCAGTTTTTTCACTTCAGCGGCCAGGTTTTCCAAGGTCACTTCAGTGGTTTTATTGGTTTTCATGTCCTTCACCACCAAGCTGCCCACCTGGCGCACGGTGACTTCAATTGGGCGCATTTGTTTGGGCGGATTGGTGTTGGCCATGGACGGCAAATCAATCACTGATGGGGTAATCATTGGGGCCGTGACCATGAAAATGATCAGCAGCACCAACATCACGTCGATGTAGGGCACCACATTGATCTCGTTCATGGCGCGTCTGGATTTTCGTCCAAGTTCGGCTTTCATCGATTAAGTTTCCTGTTGCTGGTTTCTGGCATGGGTGCAGAAATTAATGCTGACGTTGCAGAATGTTCAAAAATTCCTCAACGAAAGACTCAAACTGGGTAGACAAACGATCAATGTCGTTGGCATAACGGTTGTACGCCACGACTGCCGGAATGGCCGCAAACAGTCCAATTGCTGTGGCAATTAGTGCTTCGGCAATACCCGGTGCTACAGAAGCCAAGGTGGCTTGCTGTACGTTGGCCAGGCCCACGAACGCATGCATGATGCCCCACACCGTTCCGAACAGTCCGATGTAGGGGCTGACTGAACCAGCTGATGCGAGAAAGGGCAGGTTGCGTTCGAGGATTTCATTTTCGCGCTGGAAGGCTGCTTTCATGGCGCGACGTGCACCGTCAATGATCAGTGAGTAATCGGTCAGGCCTTTTTTATCACGGGCGCGCAAGAATTCGCTCATGCCCGCTTCAAAAATACGCTCCAGCGGACCAGCATCGTTGCGGCGCATACCTGCGCGTTGGAAGAGGGTGTTCAAGTCGCCGCCCGACCAGAATTCTTCTTCGAATTTGTCAGCCTGTTGCTTGGTGCGCTTCAATACAGCCCATTTCTTGAAAATGGTGGCCCATGAAATGAGGGAGATCATGACCAGAATCAACATGACCAACTGGACAACCAGGCTGGCCTCTGCGATCAGGGAGATGAACGACATGTCGGTAGAGATATCCATTAACAATCCGCGGTAAGGAAAATGATTCGTTTCTTGTAACGCACTAGGGCATCAATCGGTTGAGTTGCGCGTGCACTTCAGGGGGAATTGCGCTGGGCTTCAAGGTTTGCGTGTTAACACATCCCACCTTGGTTTGACCCTCGCAAAGGACCTCGCCATTGCGCGTTACGGTTTGCTTGAAGACTGCAGAAACTCGCTTAAGTTCAGTGAGTTCCGTCGATATTTCAAGAATATCCTCAAGTTTAGCAGAGCGCAGGTAGTTCAGCTCGGTTCGGCTGACAACGAACACCATTTGATGGTCCTCCATAAGCGATTTCATGCCGATACTTTGTTGCAGGAACCATTCGCTTCGTGCGCGTTCCATGAATTTGAGGTAATTGCCGTAATAAACAATGCCTCCAGCATCGGTGTCTTCAAAATAAACGCGCAGAGAGTATTTGAATGTCATGAAATGGCCCGTCTCTAGTATGCTTACAGTATTGTAAGCAGGAGTAGGGCGGTCCTCCGGGACTTTGGGATCCTGCCACTATTAAATTAATTAAATATTCATATTCAAATAACAATGAGAAGAGGAGACCGCTGACATGGCACGAAATATCCCTTTGCTGGATGCATCCTGGCTGTACGTCGAATCAAAAGAAGCTCCAATGCATGTGGGCAGCATGGCGATTTTTACGGTGCCCGAGGGGGAAACGTCTCAGCAGGCCATTGCCCGCATTGTTCAAATGCTTCGTAATTCGCTTGAATTTGCACCGCCCTTTAACTATCGCTTGTCCAGTCCCCGCTTGCTGACCTTGATGCCGAAGTGGATTGAGGCCGACAAAATTGACCTGGATTATCACTTCCGCCACAGTGCCTTGCCCGCCCCCGGCGGTGAACGCGAATTGGGTACCCTGATTTCGCGCTTGCATTCGCACCCTTTGGATTTCCGTAAGCCGCTTTGGGAAATGCACCTGATTGAAGGTCTGTACGGCAATCGTTTTGCCTTGTACACGAAAATGCATCACTCCCTCATGGATGGTGTGGGTGGCATGCGTTTGATGGAACGCATTTTTGGCAAGTCGGCCAAAGAAAGCATGAACCTGCCCGCCCCTTGGTCTGTCGGTACGATCAGCCGAAAGAAAAAGAACTCTGAGCCCCAGCATTTTGCAGACCAGGCGCGTGAAGCCTGGGAAGCGGCCAAGTTGAGCGGCCAGTCTCTGCCTGCCGCGGGTCGTGCACTGATGGACTTGATGCGTGAGGCTGTCAAGCCAACCGACCCAGCTTTGGCCACGCCTTTTTCCGGCCCCAAGTCGATTGTGAACAAACGCGTGGGTGGCGCGCGCCGACTGGCTACTCAAACTTATCCGCTGGAACGAGTTCGTGCCGTGGCCGAGGCAGCCAAGGTGAGTGTGAATGATATTTTTCTGGCGATTTGCTCAAGTTCGATTCGTCGTTATTTGCTGGAGCGCGATGCGTTGCCGTCAGAATCGTTGACAGCAGGCTTGCCGGTGTCTGTTCGCCCGGCTGATGATCTGGATGGTGGCAATGCGATCAGCTTTATCATCGCCAACCTGTACACAACCGAAGCCGATCCTCTGACGCGTTTGAAAGAAATTCGACGTTCGACGCAGTTGGCCAAAGCCAATTTGCAGGCCATGCCCAAAGAGGCGATCAACAACTACACCATCATGTTGATGGCGCCAATGATGTTGCAATTGGTGTCAGGCTTAGGTGGCTTGACGCGTCCAATTTTCAACACAGTGATATCGAACGTCCCTGGCCCATCACGTGATTTGTATTTCTCGGGTTGCCGCTTGGAGCAGTTCTACCCAATCTCCCTGATTCCGCATGGGCAGGCTTTGAATATCACGGTGGTGAGTTACTCAGGCCAGTTCAATGTGGCGTTTACAGGTGATCACGACGCCTTGCCTTCCATGCAGCGTTTGTCGGTTTACACCGGTGAGGCCCTTGAGGAACTTGAAGCGGCCTTGGGTGTGAAGTGGGCGAGCAAACCTGTTGTGAAACCTGTCACGGAGAAGCGCCCGGTAGCGGCGAAGAAGCCTGCTGTGCGAAAGCCAGCCACGGCCAAGGTGGGGGCGGGTAAGCCGGTGAAAGCGCCTGAGGATTGATTGCCCAGTCGGCGCGAGTTGAAGGCCCACATAGCGTTGGTCCCGCCCACTCAGCGCGAATCCCAATCGCTGATTAAGGCAAAGCCCAATCAGCGCAAATCCCAATCGCCAGCCGAAAACCTGTTGATCCCTTTTTGATATCACACTGACTCAATCCGCTCGACAAAACTGAAGGTCGATCGGATTGTCAGCCTTTGGCTGAACGTGGCGTGTGAATTCAAACGGGCAGGTTTTCTCGAAGGCATGGCGATCGGGACACCGCTGCTGATTGGGCTGCAACTCAGCCGGTGAGCAATCCCAGGCCGGTGAATGATCACGCACCCGCGCACTTTTCAAGAGATTTGGAGATTCGCTGGCGTTGCCTGCACAGCCAACTCGGCAGTGGGTTTGCCTGTTCCGCACATTCAAGAAAACCGCCCCGTTTGAACCAAGGCTTCAATGCTCGCCCAATGGCGACACCCAAGACCCGACCATCAGTTTTGTCGGGCTTGGGTGAATTGAATGCCTTGCTTCAAAAAGGGGTTAAGCGGTTTTCTGTGCGGAATCGGGCAACCCCGCGGAGTTGGCGATAAAGAAGGCAACCCCGTCGAGGTGGCTACAGCAACCGCGAAGGTAATCCCGCCGAAATTGCTATAGCAGGTCACCCTGATGCAAATTCGCGGCATGTGTGCCCGCCAAACTGGCCGGTGCGGTCAAGCCAAAATGTGCATAAGTGTTCAAGGTGGCAATACGCCCACGGGGTGTGCGTTGAATGTAGCCTTGTTGAATCAGGTAGGGCTCCAGCACATCTTCGATGGTGTCTTTTTCTTCGCCAATGGCCGCAGCCACGCTTTCCAGTCCAACCGGTCCGCCACCGAATTTGTGAATGATGGTTTCCAGCAATCGGCGGTCCATGGGGTCAAGGCCCACCTTGTCCACATCAAGCATGGTCAGTGCGGCATCGGCCACTTCAGCAGTAATGATGCCATCCGCTTTCACCTGTGCATAATCGCGAACACGGCGCAGCAAGCGGTTAGCAATGCGGGGCGTACCTCGAGAACGGCGTGCAATTTCGAGACAGCCTGAGGCTTCCGCGGGGGTGTCCAGCAAATTGGCTGAACGTGCCACAATCCGCGAGAGTTCCTCGGGTGTGTAAAACTCAAGCCGGGACACAATGCCAAACCGGTCGCGCAGCGGGTTGGTCAACATACCGGCGCGGGTGGTGGCCCCAACCAGCGTGAACGGTTGCAAATCAAGTTTCACGCTTCGAGCGGCTGGCCCTTCGCCAATCATGATGTCGATTTGATAGTCTTCAAGCGCGGGGTACAGAATTTCTTCAACCACGGGCGAAAGCCTGTGAATTTCATCGATGAACAGTACGTCGTTCGCTTCCAAGTTGGTCAGCAAGGCTGCCAAATCACCAGGGCGTTCAAGGACTGGGCCTGATGTTTGGCGCAGGTTCACACCCATTTCACGGGCCAGAATATGGGCCAGTGTGGTTTTGCCCAAGCCGGGAGGGCCGAACAAAAGCACATGGTCTAGTGCTTCGTTGCGTGCGCGTGCCGCGGCAATAAAAATATCGAGTTGATCGCGAATTTTTTGTTGCCCTACATACTCATCCAAATGCTTTGGGCGCAACGCACGTTCAAATGCTTCTTCAGCGGGCGTGGTTTTGGTTGGGCTGATGAGGCGATCGGGTTCAATCATCGTGAATTATCTCGCTTAGCCTTTCGACAAATTGCGCAGCGCCAGTTTCAGGCCATCGGTGACACTGGTGCCCTCAGGCAGACCTTTGCAGGCCAGCGCTGCTTCTTTGTCAGAATAACCCAAGGCGCACAGGGCCTGAACGATTTCACTTTGATTTCCAATCGGCAAGGGCATGCCTTCTGCAATATTGGCCGTGCCACCCAACGCCACAATTTGACCTTTCAGTTCAAGCAACAAGCGCTCAGCGGTTTTTTTACCTATGCCAGGAATTTTCACCAAGCGGGCTGTTTCCTGGCTTTGTACTGCCAGTAAAAAATCGTTGGTGGAAATGGACGACAAAATGGCCAAAGCTGTACGCGGCCCGATGCCTGACACTTTAATCAGGGTTTTGAACAGATTTTTTTCGGCAATGTTTTGAAAGCCGTACAAGGTGTGCGCGTCTTCGCGCACCACAAGGTGAGTCAGCAGGGTACAACTGCCGTTGATTTCAGGCAGATTGAACAGCGTGCTCATGGGCACCTGTAGTTCGTAGCCCACGCCTTGCACGTCGAGCAAAATCCACGGGGCGTTTTTTTCCAGCAAAGTCCCTTTCAGGCGACCAATCATTGCAGTTTCTCCACACTGTTCATAATCACAGTAAACTGAATTTGATTATACGCCAAGCGAATTCATTTCCAGCTGGTGCGGCCCTTTCGGGTGCGGGTTTTGAAAATACTGGTGGGCAAGTCTTTGGCGGCCAGTGCACCCAGCAGTTTGCTGCTTTGTGCATGGGTTAGTGCGGCTGCCAAGGCATCGGCCGCATCCGCCGACGGGTGGGCAGGCAGTTTCAGCAAACGCTTCACCATTTCCTGCACCTGTTCTTTGTTGGCTTTGCCGTGCCCCACAATCGCCTGTTTAATTTGAAGCGCAGTGTATTCAGTCACTGCCAAACCGCTGTGGGTGAGTGCGGTAAGTACCGCGCCGCGGGCTTGCCCCAGCAGCAGGGTAGATTGCGGGTTCACGTTCACAAACACTTTTTCAACCACGGCAACTTGGGGCTTGTACAGCTCAGCCAGTTCGCAAAGCCCAGTGAACAGGGTGTGTAAACGATCGGGCAGGGAGGCGTCGGAGTTGGAGCGGATCACGCCACTGGCCACATAAATTTGCTGGCTCTCGATGATGTCGACCACGCCGTAACCGGTGATGCGCAGGCCTGGGTCTATGCCAAGTATGCGCATCACGGCAGGGTAAGTGTGGTGTTGAAATTAATGGCGGAAATGGCGCACACCAGTCAGCACCATTACGATGTCACGCTCATTGGCCGCTGCGATCACTTCTTCATCGCGCATGGATCCACCGGGCTGAATGACGCAGCTTGCGCCTGCATCGACCACCACATCCAAACCATCGCGGAAAGGGAAGAATGCGTCGGACGCAACCGCGCTGTTGGCCAGTGTAAGCCCGGCGTTTTGTGCTTTGATTGAGGCAATGCGTGCGGAATCTACGCGGCTCATTTGGCCCGCGCCTACGCCCATGGTCATGCCGTCTTTGCAGAACACAATCGCGTTGCTTTTTACGAACTTGGCGCAGCGCCAGGCGAACATCAAATCAGCCCATTGCTGATCAGAAGGTTGGCGTTTGCTGACCACTTTAATTTCACCTTGCTGCACATTGCGCTCGTCGGGGCTTTGAACCAGCAGGCCACCACCCACGCGTTTGTAATCAAACTTGTGCATGCCCGCTTCCACGGGGATTTCCAGCAAGCGAACGTTTTGTTTGGCGAAGAATACTGCGCGTGCGGCTTCATCAAACGACGGTGCAATGACCACCTCTACAAACTGTTTCGCAACGGCCTGCGCAGTGGCTTCATCGACTGGTCGGTTGAATGCGATGATGCCGCCAAAGGCAGAAGTGGGGTCTGTCTTGAAAGCCTTGTGG
Source organism: Limnobacter sp. MED105 (assembly GCF_000170915.1). Lineage (GTDB taxonomy): Bacteria > Pseudomonadota > Gammaproteobacteria > Burkholderiales > Burkholderiaceae_B > Limnobacter. The sequence continues at coordinate 42,939 of NZ_ABCT01000013.1, read as the reverse complement.
TACGCATGCAAGGTGCCTTCGGCCACAGCCACGCCACACGGATTGGCGTGTTTGATAATGACACAGGCGGGGGCGTCGAATGTTTTGACGCATTCCCAGGCTGCATCGGAATCAGCAATGTTGTTGAAGCTCAATTCCTTGCCCTGCAACTGGCGGTAGTTGGCCAACAAGCCAACGGGTGCTTTCGCCTCACGGTAGAACGCCGCACTTTGGTGTGGGTTCTCGCCGTAGCGCATGTCTTGCACTTTGTGGAATTGCATGGAGAGTACTTCGGGGTACTCGATGCGCGCGGGTGTGTCTTCTAAAGCACCTTCAGTGCCTTCAAGGCTGGTCAGGAATGCGGCAATTGCACCATCATAGCGGGCAGTGTGGGCGTAAGCTTTGGCAGCCAGGCCACTGCGCGTTTTCAGTGTGGTCGCACCATCGTTGCTTTTGATTTCATCGATCACTTTGCCGTAATCGGCGGGGTCAACGATGATGGTGACTCCAGTGTAGTTTTTCGCAGAAGCACGCACCATGGCGGGGCCGCCAATGTCGATGTTTTCAATCGCATCTTCCAACAACACATTGTCGCCGGCAGTCGCTTTGTCGAAGGGGTACAGGTTCACAGCCACCAAATCGATTGCGCCAATGCCGTGTTCTTGCATGGCGTCGAGGTGGCTTTGTAAATCGCGACGCGCAAGAATGCCGCCGTGAATTTTCGGGTGCAGGGTTTTTACACGACCATCCATAATTTCAGGAAAGCCCGTGTGGCTACTGACTTCTTTCACGACAAGGCCTTTTTCAGCCAGCAGTTTGGCAGTGCCACCCGTGGACAATATTTCTACGCCACGATCGGCCAGCGCTTTGGCCAATTCAAGGATGCCGGTTTTGTCGGACACGCTCAGCAGCGCACGTTTGATGGTTGGATTTGATGTCATGGTTTCAGAGGCCGTTTTTTAGGCGGCCGGTAAAAAATTAAAAATCAGATGAGGCCGTGCTGCTGCAGTTTTTTGCGCAGTGTGTTGCGGTTGATGCCCAGCATTTGGCTTGCGATTGTTTGGTTCATGTTGGCTTTCTCCATGACCACTTCAAGCATGGGCCGCTCCACGGCAGACAACACCATGTCGTAAACCGACTTGGCACATTCACCTTCAAGATCATCAAAGAACTTGTCCAGGTTGCTGCGTATGCACTCTGAAATGGTGATGGGACTTAGATCACTGTCATTGGGTTTCATGCTGCCAATCTTCTTTTTGGTGTTGGTTGGAGTGAATCGTTTGCAGCGGCGAAGTACTGCTGACCGCTTGATAACCAGTTCAGAAAAAAGTCATCAACAATGCGCAATTGTTCGCTGGTGGTTTGTGCCAACATAAGTTGGTCAACCACGGTGTTGTTTTTTCCGGCTGGGCCGCAAAGATACCATTGCAAATGCTTTCGGGCAGTGAGCATGCCCGTTTTCTCTCCATAAAATTCATGGTGATCACGCAGGTGATGCATCATGACTTCATGGGCTTCTTCCAGAGTGGGTGGATTGATGTGTTCACCCGTTTTCAGGTAATGCAGTACTTCTCTAAAAATCCAGGGGTTGCCTTGTGCGGCCCGGCCAATCATCAGGCCATCTGCGCCGGTGTAATCCAGCACATGTTTTGCTTTCTCGGGGCTGGTGATGTCGCCGTTCGCGATCACTGGAATGCTGACCGCCTGCTTCACTGCCTTGATGGTGTCGTACTCTGCGTCGCCGGTGTAACCGCAGGCGCGAGTGCGGCCATGAAGGGTTAAAAGCGATACGCCAATCGATTCAGCCATTTGCGCAATGTGAATTGCATTCTTGTGTTCGGGTGACCAGCCTGTGCGGTATTTCAGGGTCAGTGGCACGCCGCGTTGTTCGCATTCCGCATGCACAGCTTTCAAAATTTGCTCGACCAGACTTTCGTTTTGCAGCAATGCAGAACCGGCCGCAACCGCACACACTTTTTTTGCGGGGCAGCCCATGTTGATGTCAATGATTTGTGCGCCGCGTTCAATGTTGTAGGCGGCTGCATGCGCCATCATTTCCGGGTCGGCCCCTGCAATTTGAACTGCGATGGGTTTGGTTTCACCGTAGTGGTTCAGCCTGCGTGTGCTTTTGTCAGTTTTCCACAAAGCAGGGTTACTCGCGGCCATTTCCGACACAGCATGCCCCGCGCCCAGTTTTTTGCACAACTGGCGGAAGGGGCGATCTGTCACGCCTGCCATTGGGGCAAGGAACAGATTATTTGGAAGTGTTAAATGGGCGATGCGCACGTTGCACAAAATTTAAGCAAATTTCGAGCAGCCCATTGTAACGGGCAGGGCGATTTTATTCGACCCTAAAACTGGAAAAAAATGGAAATTTTTTACTTGACTTCTGTTTGTCAAAGTGGTCCGCAAGGCCTTGCCTGCGCTCGCAGGCAGGGGACCTGTTTACGTACCGTGTGGCTTAGCTTGCAGTCTGAATCAATTCGATTTTGTAGCCATCGGGATCTGTTACAAATGCGATTATGGTGCTGCCGCCTTTCACTGGACCAGCGGGGCGAGTGACATTGCCACCGGCTGCCAAAATGCGATCGCATTGTGTATAAGCATCTTCTACTGCGATTGCAATGTGTCCGTATGCCGTGCCCAGATCGTAGCTGTCAACGCCGTGGTTGTAGGTCAGTTCAAGCACAGCGCCTTCCTGCTCACTGCCATATCCGACAAAGGCCAGTGAGTAACCTTGATCTGCACGCTCAGTGGTTCGAATCACTTTCATGCCCATGACCTTGGTGTAAAAATCGATGGACCGTTGAAGGTCGCCAACGCGCAGCATGGTGTGAAGAATTCTCATAGTACAGGTACCTCGGCAGGATTCATTTTTGACAGGGTTTTGTGCGGCTTTTGGTAATCGGGCATCAGGCTTTCAACCACGGCCCAAAAGCGCGCACTGTGATTCATTTCAACAAGGTGTGCCAACTCGTGTGCAATCACGTACTCAATCAGTTGCGGCGGGTAGTGAACCAAGCGCCAGTTCAGGCGAACCTCGCGCTGGCTGTTGCAGCTGCCCCAACGTGAACTTGGGCTACTCAAGTGAATCGAAAAGTTAGGCAAACGCTGCGCTGCGGGCTGTCGCTCAAGCAACTTGCTGGCCATGTGTGTAAACACTTCCTTGGCGTGGGCCTTCAATACTTTTTCAATGGCCTTGTTGCGTTGCGCAGAACTTTCACAGGCAGGCAAAGCAATGCTTTTTGTCCAAGGGTTCAACAGTGCCTTGCTTCGCGGTGGCAGGGTTTCCAGATGGTAGGCTTCGCCTCGAACTGGAATTGGTTTGCCTTCATCCAGAAGGCTGGACAGGGAAATGGTTTGTCGGCTGCGTGTTTCCCATTGTTTCAGGCGCTGCTCAATCCATGACGATTTGCCCGCAATAATCGAGTTCAGTTCGGTAATTGAAAGGCGCAAGGGTGCAGAAATTTGCAAACCTTGATCACCAATCAAAAACCCGACTGACCGGCGTTTACTGCGCTTTAGGATATAGCTGCACAGCCCCCACGGCAGTTCAATGCTGCGAACTTCAGTGGGGTGAGGTGCTGCCGTAAGTTGCATGGATTAGCTGTCGCCTTTGCCCACCAAAGGGGTTTCGGCGCTGGTGTAGCGGTGCGGGCTGATCTTGTGCATTTCACCCTCAATCCAGTCTTCAACCACTTTCATCAGGCTTTCTGCATCATGGCCCTCGGGGGATATGGGTGGACCAAAACGCAAGGTGACTGTTCCTGCTTTTTTGAAAAATCCCTTGCGTTTCCAGTATTCACCCGCATCGTGAGCCACGGGTACCACCGGTGTGCCGGTGGCAACCGCCAGCCTGGTGCCGCCAGTTTTGTAGCGGCGCTTGTAGCCCACAGGCACACGGGTACCCTCGGGGAAAAACATCATCCAGGCGCCTTCTTTCATGCGCTTGCCGGCCATGGTTTTTACCTGTTCGAATGCTTCAACACCATTTTTTCGGTCGATTGGGACCATGCGCAGCACCCACAACGCCCAGCCGAAGAATGGCACATATTGCAATTCTTTTTTGTACACCAGGCAGAGCTGGCGCGGTAACAGGTTTGCGGGAATACCAAATGTTTCCCAAGCTGACTGGTGCTTGGCCAGGATGATGGCGCCTGTGTTGGGCAGGTGCTCCATGCCTTCAATGTTGTACTGGATATTGCACAACAATCGCAACATTTTGATGTTCAGTGCATTCCACCAGCAGGCAAACACATACCTGTTGCGGATGGAAATGAAGGGGGAGACCAAGAGCAACAGCGTTGCGTGAATGGGTGTGTACACCACCACGTAGACAAAAAACAGGATAGAACCAATGAAGGATCTCACCACGGGCCTCCGAACGAGTTTTAGTTGTTATCGATTGTTTGCGAAAGGGTCGTCGGGTACCAAATGTTCGGCGACTGCAGTCAGATTGTCGAACACCAAAGTACCTTTGGGCAATTCGTCTTTGCTTTTTTCCAGTGTTTTTTTGCCTTTGCCGGTTTTAACCAGGAATGTGTTGCAACCCATGCTTGCACCTGCTTGCAGGTCCCTGAGTGAGTCGCCCACGCAGGGCACACCCTCAAGGTTAAAGCCGGTGCGTGCCTGAATTTCCTGGAACAGACCTGGTTTGGGTTTGCGACAATTGCATTTGTCGTCCGGCCCGTGGGGGCAAAAGAAAATCCCTTCAATGTGCCCGCCAGCAACGCCAGCCAGTTCATGCATTTTTTTGTGCATGGCTGAAAGCGTTTCAAGATCAAACATGCCACGCGAGATGCCACTTTGATTGGTGGCGACGACCACGCGAAATCCGCCACGGTTCAAGCGAGCAATCGCTTCCATGCTGCCGGGAATGGGAATCCATTCATCCACGGACTTGATGTACTCGTCCGAGTCTTCATTGATGACGCCATCCCGATCCAGCACGATAAGTTTCATGAACTGTCCTTGCTCTGTGTTCTGACTTTAAGCGGCCAATTGTGAAATATCGGCCACGCGGTTCATCAAGCCATGCATGTGTTTCAACAATGCCAAGCGATTATTCTTCAGCGCTTCGTTGTTGTCCATGACCATGACGTTTTCAAAGAAGGCGTCTACATTGGCTTTCAGTGGGGCCAATACCAACAGGGCCTGTTGATAATCACCCTGTTCGAACGCCCGGGTGGCATGTGGCTCCACTTCTTTGACTTGCGCAGCCAGCGCCTTTTCGGCGTCTACCTGTAACAGGCTGGCATCCACGTCAGAAGAACCCACTTCGGTCTTTTTCAGTATGTTGGTGATGCGCTTGTTGGCCGCTGCCAGGGCTTGCGATTCAGGCAATTGCGAGAATGCGCGCACGGCTTCAAGGCGTTTGGGCAGGTCGGCGAACTGGCTCGGGTTTTGACTGAGTACTGATTCAACTTCTGCGGTGGTGTAGCCTTGGTCTTTCAGATACCCGCGCAAGCGGTCTTGGATAAAGCCGGCAAGGCCCTCTACGCTTTGCTTGAAATCAGGGAATGCGGAGAACAGGCTGCTGGCCTTGTTCAATGCGTCGATCAAATCCAGCTTCAGGTTTTTCTCAATCACCATGCGGATCACACCCAGGGCATGGCGGCGCAAGGCAAACGGGTCTTTGTCGCCAGTGGGAATCAGCCCAATGCCATAAATACCTACCATGGTTTCAAGCTTGTCGGCCAATGCTGCCGCCAAGCCAACTGGGTTGCGTGGCAGTTGGTCACCGGCAAAACGGGGGCTGTAATGGTCTGCAATCGCCTGTGCCACATCCGCATGTTCGCCGTCGTGGTGCGCGTAGTGCTCGCCCATATTGCCTTGAAGCTCGGGGAATTCACCCACCATGTCAGTGAGCAGGTCAGCCTTGCAAAGCAGGGCAGCGCGTTTGGCCAGTTCAACATCGGCACCACAAAGGGGTGCCAAGGCGGCGGCGAGCTCAACCAAACGACCGTTGCGGTCCTTCTGGGTGCCCAGTTTGTTGTGGTACACCACATTGGCCAGGCCGGGCAGGCGGCTTTCCAGGGTTTTTTTACGATCTTGATCGAAAAAGAATTTGGCATCCGCCAAGCGCGCGCGCAACACGCGTTCATTGCCGGTTGTGATCAACTGCGGGGTCGATGTGAGCAGGTTTGAAACCAGTAAGAAGCGGTTTTTCATCTTGCCGTTTTGATCGGTGATCGCGAAATACTTCTGGTTGGCCTGCATGGTCAAAATCAGGCACTCTTGCGGCACTTCGAGAAATTCTTTTTCGAAGCCGGCTTCGTACACCACTGGCCATTCAACCAGCGCACACACTTCGTCGATCAAATCTTCGGGTTGTACCACCTTGTCTCCAGCCGCTTGTTCAGCCAGTGATTTCACAATGGCTGCCTTGCGTTTCGTGAAACTGGCGATGACTTTGCCTTCGGTTTCAAGTTGTGTCTCGTAGCTGTCGGCGCTGGCAATATTCAGCACACCCTGGCTCAGGAAGCGGTGGCCCAGTGTAATTCGGTCACTCTCCAGTCCCAATACCTGCGCGGGTACTACCTTGTCACCGTGCAGGCAAACCAGGCGGTGGGCGGGGCGCACAAAATGCACCGTGCTGCCATCTGGGCGCTGGTAACTCATCACCTTGGGAATGGGCAGTTTGGTGGTGGCAGTATCCAGGGCTTTGGTCAGCGAATCTTCAAGCGCCTTGCCTGCCTGGGTGCGCGAAATGTGCAGCACATCCTGTTTGCCATCGCTGATGGTTTCCAGTTGATCCACAGCAATGGCGCCCAGTCCCAGTGAATCCAGTTTTTTCTGCAAGGGCGGGGTGGGCTGTCCGTTGGCATCCAGGCCAATTTTTACAGGCAGCAGGCGTTCCTGAATTTTTTTCTCAGGGCTGACCGCAGCCACGTTGGTGATGCGGCATGCCAGTCGACGTGGGCTGGCAAAAGCTTCCACCGCGCTGTTGTCCGCGAGGTGGCCTTCATCGCGCAGTGTTTTGCTCAGCAGTTCGGCGAACGCGTTGCCCAGTGTTTGTAACGCTTTGGGTGGGAGCTCTTCGGTGAACAGCTCTACCAGTAATGTTGAATTCATGTGTATCAAGCGGCTTGTGAGTTGGGGGTGTTGCACATGGGAAAGCCCAGCTTCTCTCGGGAATCGAAATAGGCCTGTGCCACTGCACGCGACAAATTGCGGATTCGGCCGATGTAAGCCGCACGCTCTGTCACGGAAATGGCACCACGGGCATCCAGCAGGTTGAACGTGTGTGCAGCTTTCAGAATCATTTCGTAAGCGGGCAAGGCCAGGCCAACTTCGATCAAATGTTTGGCCTCTGTTTCGTACTCGCCAAAATGGCGGAACAACATGTCTGCATTGCTGTGTTCAAAGTTGTAAGTGGATTGCTCCACTTCGTTTTGATGAAACACATCGCCATAGGTCAGCACTTTCTTCACGCCTTTTTCTTCGCGTTCGGTCCATACCAAATCGTAAACATTTTCCTTGCCTTGCAGGTACATGGTCAGGCGTTCAATGCCGTAGGTGATTTCGCCCAAAATTGGCGAACAGTCCAGGCCGCCCACTTGCTGAAAGTAAGTGAACTGGGTCACCTCCATGCCGTTCAACCACACTTCCCAGCCCAAACCCCAGGCACCCAGGGTTGGGTTTTCCCAGTTGTCTTCCACAAACCGAATGTCGTTTTGTTGGGTGTCAATACCCAAGGCCTCAAGGCTGCCCAGGTACAGGTCAATGATGTTTTCTGGCGATGGCTTCAACACAACCTGAAACTGGTAGTAGTGCTGCATGCGGTTGGGGTTTTCACCGTAGCGGCCGTCTTTGGGACGGCGCGAGGGCTGAACGTAGGCGGCATTCCAGGGTTCAGGGCCCAAGGCGCGCAAAAACGTGGCGGTGTGGCTGGTGCCAGCGCCCACTTCCATGTCGAAGGGTTGCAACAGGGCGCAACCTTGTTGGTCCCAATAGTTTTGCAGGGTCAGAATGGCCTGTTGAAACGTCAGCGGTTTCTTTTGCATGTGCGCCTGTGTCCTTCTTGATTCAATTGTTTGGTCATTGATTGCCCCGTATTGTAATGGTTACCGGGGCTGTCGAGCTTAGAGCGTGCCAATGCACAGGTACTTCATTTCCAGGAATTCCTCAATGCCCCACACCGAGCCTTCCCGACCCAGTCCTGACTGCTTAACCCCGCCAAAAGGACCCACCTCGTTGGAGAAAACGCCCACATTGATTCCCACCATGCCGTATTCCAGTGCGCGACTTACGCGGAACGTGCGTGCCGAGTTCTCGGTATAGAAGTAGGCGGCAAGGCCGTAAGGCGTATTGTTGGCGTAATTGACGGCCTGTTCTTCGGTGTCAAACGGAAAAATGGCAGCAAGTGGCCCAAATGTTTCTTCCTGAGCCACCAGCATGCGATGGTCGGCGTTGTCGATCAGGGTTGGCTGGAAAAAACGGCCACCCAGTTCGTGAGGCTTGCCGCCATGAAGAAGTTTGGCGCCTTTGCTCAGGGCATCGTCCACATGCTTTTGAACTTTGACGACTGCCTGCTCGTCGATCATGGGGCCAATGCTGGCTTTGGTTTTCAGGCCATCGCCCACTTCCAGTTTTGCCACTTTGGCAAGCAGTTTCTCGGCAAAAGCCTGTTGCACGCTGCGTTGAACATAAATACGGTTGGTGCACACGCAGGTTTGGCCAGCATTGCGAAACTTGGAGGCCACCAAGCCTTCCACTGCCTTGTCCAGATCTGCGTCTTCAAAAACAATAAATGGCGCATGGCCGCCCAGTTCAAGGCTTAATTTCTTGATGGTTGGCGCACATTGTTGCATCAGGATGCGGCCCACCTCGGTGCTGCCGGTGAAGGTCAGTTTGCGGACCACCTCACTTTCGCACAACACTTTGCCGATCTCGACAGAACGGCTGGAGTCGCCAGTGATCACGTTCAGCACGCCCGCGGGGATACCCGCCTGGCGGGACAGTTCGGCCAGCGCCAGCGCGCTGAGCGGGGTTTGTTCTGCAGGTTTGATAACCACGGTGCAGCCCGCAGCCAGCGCAGGTGCTACTTTGCGGGTAATCATGGCGATCGGAAAATTCCAGGGTGTAATGGCAGCGCACACGCCGATACCCTGTTTAAGCACCAACAATTCGCGACCCAATTGGGGCGATTCCAGCACGCTGCCTTCAATGCGTTTGGCTTGTTCAGCAAACCACTCCACAAAGCTTGCACCATAAATGACCTCGCCTTTGGCCTCAGCAAGTGGTTTGCCTTGTTCCAGGGTCATCAAGAAAGCCAGGTCGTCGGCGTTGTCAATAATCAGGTCAAACCACTTGCGCAAAATTTGCGCCCGACTTTTGGCGGTGGTGTTGCGCCAGCTGCTCAGCGCTTTTTCCGCGCACAGAATTGCGTCATGGGTCAGCGCAATGGACGTATTGCCAACCTGCGCAATGGTTTGCCCAGTGGACGGATTGTCCACTTCGAAGTCGGTTTCGCATTCATGAAAGCTGCCGTATACAAACGGATTGGTTTGCAACAGGCTGGGGTTTTTGAACTTGAATTGATGGTTCATTGTTTTGCTTTGGGTACTGCTCATGTCCGTTTCTCTCGTTGTTCAGTGTGCTTCAAGGTTTAGCAGGGCTGTTAGCTGCGCTGTACAGGCGACTGCAAATGTTTCAGTTCGCAACACGCGCTGCGAAAAATTCAGGGGCAAGGCGCCAAGTTGCGTGGCAGCATCAGTCTCTTCAGGTGACCATCCACCCTCAGGCCCTACGCAAATGATCAAAGGTTCCCCTGGGTTAGCTTGGGGCGTCCACTTTCTCAATGCCAGTTCAGCCTGCGGTGTAAACCAAAGTACATGGGCGTTGGGCCATATGAGCGCGACGTGTTCAAGTGCAGCGGAAAGCGTTCGGACCGGTTCAACCTGGGCCATTTGCCCCCGTTCACTTTGCAGGCTTGCTGCCAACACGACCCGTTCCCAGTGGGCTTGCCGCTTGTTCGCCCGTTCCCCTTCCAGTTTAACCACGCTGCGCTGGGCTTGAACCGGGTGAAAGCCAGCTACGCCCAATTCTGTGCATTTTTCGAGTACCCAATCCATTTTGTCGCCTTCTGGCAATGCCTGAAGCACGTGCACTGGTCGATTCAGCTCGGTGTTTCGCAGGGCCAGTTGCTCGCCGACCTGAATTTGAGCCAGTTTTTTCGACGCATAGTGAATTGTGGCGTGGTACTCACAGCCCTTTCCGTTCCATACGCGCAGCGCCTCTCCTTCTCGCAGGCGCAAAACCCGGGAGGCGTAGTGCATCAAGTCGTCTGACAGATCAAGCACTTGGCCCACGCTATTGCAGTGTTCTAGCAAGAAGCGTGGTAAGCGCTTGCCTTTGTCGTGTTTCATGTTTCCCTGTCTTTATTCAATGGTTTGTCCGCGAAGGGGCGCTTTATTGGAATAGCTTTGATAAAATTCATTTTTTTCCAACTTTGCCACAGGCATAACCCTCAATCCCCATACCTATGTCCTCTTCGTCAAAGAACATGGCCAACGCGATTCGCGCGCTCGCCATGGATGCAGTTCAAGCCGCCAAATCCGGGCACCCTGGCATGCCAATGGGCATGGCCGAAATCGCTGTGGCCTTGTGGGCCCGTCACTTGAAGCACAATCCTCAGAACCCGTTGTGGGCTGATCGTGATCGCTTCGTGTTGTCCAACGGTCACGGTTCCATGCTGATTTACGCGCTGCTGCACCTGACCGGCTACGACCTGCCGATTGAGGAACTGAAAAATTTCCGTCAGCTGCATTCTAAAACACCAGGCCACCCTGAGGTTGACATTACCCCCGGAGTTGAAACCACCACCGGCCCATTGGGGCAGGGTATTGCGAACGCGGTTGGTTTGGCTTTGGCCGAGAAGCTGTTGGCTGCTGAATTCAATGAAGCGGGTTTCCCTGTCGTTGACCACAACACCTACGTGTTCCTGGGCGATGGTTGCCTGATGGAAGGTATTTCTCACGAGGCCTGTTCGCTGGCCGGTACCTTGGGCCTGTCCAAGCTCATCGTGATGTATGACGACAATGGCATTTCCATTGACGGTGAAGTAGAGCACTGGTTTGCCGACAACACGCCCAAGCGTTTTGAAGCCTACGGCTGGAACGTGATTCCGAATGTGAATGGCCATGATGTAGACGCCGTGGATGCCGCAATTGCCCAAGCCAAACAAAACGCTGCCTTGGACAAGGGCCCAACCCTGATTTGCTGCAAAACAAATATTGGTGAAGGTTCGCCCAATTTGGCTGGCACTGACAAAGTGCATGGCGCCCCACTGGGCGAGGCTGAAATTGCCGCTACCCGTGCCGCCATTGGCTGGGAGCATGCGCCTTTCGAGATCCCCGCCGAGGTTTACAACGCCTGGGACGCGCAGGTTGAAGGCGCTGCACGCCAGTCGGCCTGGGACAAGTTATTCGAGGCTTACAGCGCCAAATTTCCGGCCAAGGCCGCAGAGTTCAAGCGCCGGATGGCGGGTGATTTGCCTGCCCAGTTTGAACAGACTGCTGCCCGTTTGCTGGCTGAAGTGGCCGCCAAGGGTGAAACAATTGCCACCCGCAAAGCCAGCCAAAATGCAATTACGCTGTTGGCTGCTGAATTGCCTGAACTGCTGGGCGGCTCTGCTGACCTCACTGGTTCTAATCTGACCAACTGGCCCAAATGCGTGGCTGTTCGCCGCAACACCGAAGGCTTCACAGCCGGTAACCACATTAATTGGGGTGTACGAGAGTTCGGCATGAGCGCCGCCCTGAACGGTGTGGCCCTTCATGGCGGTTACATTCCATTTGGCGCTACTTTCCTGACCTTCTCGGATTACAGCCGCAATGCGCTGCGCATGGCTGCATTGATGAAGAAGCGCAATATTTTTGTGTTTACCCACGACTCAATCGGTTTGGGTGAAGACGGCCCCACCCACCAGCCAGTTGAGCATGCTGCAACCTTGCGTTTGCTGCCGAACATGGACGTGTGGCGTCCCGCTGATTCAGTGGAATCCATGGCTGCCTGGAATAGTGCGGTTATGCGCAAAGACGGCCCCAGCAGCTTGTTGTTCAGCCGCCAAAACCTGCCATTCCTGGCGCGCTCTGAATCGGTATTGAACTCGATCGTCAAAGGCGGTTATGTATTGGTCGATGTGGCCGACGCCAAGGTCACCTTGATTGCCACAGGTTCGGAAATCGAAATCGCCATGAATACGCAGAAAGCTTTGGCTGAGAAAGGTATCACAGCGCGTGTGGTGTCCATGCCTTCAACCAATGTATTTGATCGTCAAGCAGCAGCCTACAAGGCCGAAGTGCTTGGAACAGCCCCAATCGCAGTCATCGAAGCGGGTATGACCGACAGCTGGTACAAGTACATTGCGCAGGCTGGGGTGAAAGGCACGGTGCTGGGTATGAGCACGTTTGGTGAATCAGCACCAGCAGGCGCCTTGTTCAAGCACTTCGGGCTGACCACCGAGAAATTCACCGAGGCCGCATTGGCTTTGGTACAGAAATAACTGATTTACTTTCAAGGAGATTTGTCATGACCATTCGCGTAGCGATTAACGGCTATGGCCGCATCGGCCGAAACGTACTGCGTGCCCACTATGAAGGTGGCAAAAAACACGACATTCAAATCGTGGCGATCAATGATTTGGGTGACCCCAAAACCAACGCCCACCTGACCCAGTACGACACAGCCCACGGCCGTTTCCCCGGTACCGTGAGCGTGGATGGCGATTACATGGTTGTGAATGGCGACAAAATCAAGGTTTTGGCCAACCGCAACCCAGCCGAACTGCCCTGGGGTGAGTTGGGTGTGGACGTGGTGATGGAATGCACCGGTTTTTTCACCTCCAAGGAAAAAGCATCTGCCCACCTGAAAGGCGGTGCCAAGAAAGTGATTATTTCCGCGCCTGGCGGTAAAGACGTTGATGCCACCGTAGTTTTTGGTGTCAACCACAATGTATTGAAGAGCACCGACACCGTGATTTCCAATGCCTCTTGCACCACCAACTGTTTGGCCCCATTGGTCAAGCCATTGAACGATGCGATTGGTCTGGAAACAGGCTTGATGACCACCATTCATGCCTACACCAACGACCAGGTGTTGACCGATGTTTACCATGAAGACCTGCGCCGCGCGCGCTCTGCCACCATGAGCATGATCCCCACCAAAACCGGTGCGGCCGCTGCGGTTGGTTTGGTATTGCCGGAATTGAACGGCAAGCTTGATGGTTACGCAGTTCGCGTGCCCACCATCAATGTGTCCATGGTTGATTTGTCGTTCATTGCCAAGCGCGACACCACCGTTGAAGAAGTGAACAGCATTTTGAAGGCTGCGGCAGAAGGCCCGTTGAAGGGCGTGTTGGAGTACAACGAGGCACCGTTGGTGTCCATCGACTTCAACCACAACCCGGCTTCCAGCGCATTTGATGCCACCTTGACCAAAGTCAGCGGCAAGCTGGTGAAGGTATCCAGCTGGTATGACAACGAGTGGGGCTTCTCCAACCGCATGTTGGACACCACAGTTGCACTGATGAACGCCAAGTAATTTCCAAGCGTGTAGTGAATGAAAAAACCGGGCCTTGAGTCCGGTTTTTTTTCGCCTTGTATTCCTCAAAAAAACCTCCCCCTTTTGTGGGTCTCCCTACCCCTATTGGTCATGCGAAAAGCCTTGTTTCATGCCGTTAAAGCGGTATTCGTCGGGCTTCGGCGAGGTGGCTGAGAAGTAGGCTCCGTTCTGCTTTCTATTCAACAAATTGATTGCACACCTCGCTGGGTAACCTGAACCCATTGTGATAAGCGAGTACTGCCATGTTGACCTTCCGACCCAAAAAGCAAAAACTGACGCCCCTGCGTGTGCTGGTCACCAGCGTTTTGTTCATGCTTTGGATTGTATTGATTGCACCTGCCCACGCTCAAAGTGGCGGTGCTCAATTCATCGTCAAATTGAAGAACTCGGTTGAGTTGAGCAACGCTCCGTCCCTGCGTCGCCTTGAAAAAGAAGGTGAGTTTCTTGCTGATGTCATGGCGAGAAACAATGTGGATGCGACTTGGTTGCGTGCGGGTTCGGTGGGTACTCATGTGATGCGTTGGGGCAGCAGCGTGCGTGCAGGTGATCAGCAATCCATGCTGAACAGGCTGGTCAGTGATCCCGAAGTTGAATTTGCCATTGAAGATCGTCCAGTGCGCGCCTTTGCAACGCCCAATGATCCAACCTTTGCCAACCAGTGGGCCCTTCGTTCCACGTTCAACACAGCGGGTGCCAAGTTTGATCAGGCTTGGGATATCGTGCGTGGTAGTGCGGATGTGGTGGTGGCTGTGCTGGACACAGGTGTGGTTTTCGAAACCCCGGATTTGATGGGGCGATTGCTCAGTGGTTACGACTTTGTCTCTGACGTACCCACGGCCAATGACGGCAACGGTCGCGATGCCAATGCAGCAGACCCCGGTAACTGGATCAGCAGTGCTGATGCGCAAACCTCGGCATTCTCGGGCTGTAGTGTCAAGAATTCAAGCTGGCATGGCACTTTTGTTGCTGGTCAAATCGCTGCGAATACCCACAGCGACTCTGACGTGGCCGGAGCCGACTGGAATGTGAAGGTGTTGCCGGTTCGTGTGCTGGGAAAATGTGGTGGCTTGCTGTCAGATGTACTGGACGCCATGCTGTGGTCTGCCGGCCTTGATGTACCCGGAATTCCGCGCAATCCTAACCCAGCCGATGTAATCAACCTGAGCCTGGGGAGTCCCACTACTTGTACTTCGTTTGAGCAAACAGTGGTGGATCGGGTGAATGCAGCGGGTACTTTGGTGGTGGCTGCCGCGGGGAACAGCGGTGGTTCGGTTGACTCGCCGGCCAATTGCAACAATGTTCTTTCAGTGGGGGCTTTAGACCGCGATGGCAGCCGCGCCAGTTACAGCGCAATTGGTACGGCAGTAAGCCTGATGGCGCCTGGCGGTTTTAGCAATGGCTTGGTGGGCTTGGGCAATTCAGGTACTACCACACCGGCTTCGGCCAGTTTGGTCAGCAAAACCGGAACCTCGTTTGCTGCGCCTTTGGTGGCGGCCACGGCCGGGTTAATGCGTGCAATCAACCCTGCGCTCACCACCGCCCAATTGCGTAGCCAAATTTTGGGCAGCACTTCAGGTTTTCTAAGCCCCAGAAGCAGCACTTGCACGGCCAATCAGGGTTCAGGCAGCTGCAATTGCACCACCGCATTGTGTGGCACTGGCATGCTGGATGCCTTTGCAGCGGTATCTGCTGTGAAAGGCACGCGTCCTGTCGCTAACGCCTCCGCTTCAGCCAACGGCTTGGGCACCAGTGGATATCAGGAAAGCGCCACTGGCTTAAACCCGGTTCGCTTGCGCGGTTCGGCCAGCAGTGTGACGGCAGGGCGCAGTATCGCATCGTACTCCTGGACGCAGGTGTCGGGTGAGCAGCTAATGAGTGGCACCCAAACCTCGGCCGACGTGGACTTGCCAGCTCCAACATCAAGTTCTGACCTGGTGTTTCAGCTCACCGTAACCGATTCTGTTGGTGAGGCTCACAGCAGTTTTACCGCCCTGCGAGTCGTGGCCAGTGGTGATGATGGAAGCTCGCCCTCATCGGTAGCCAACGCCAGCTCCGGCGGCACTACCACGCCCACCACCGACAATGGTTCTGGCTCCAGCTCGGCAGTTTCTGCAGGTGGCGGCGGCGGTGGCGGGGGTGCGACTACCTTGCCAGGTTTGTTGCTCTTCACTCTACTGGCTGGGCTGTTCAGGAAGTTGGGTTCTGCTTCAACCTCAATGACCGCCCAATCATAGCCAGTCCAAACAAAACACCACCCAAGGCACCTCCCCTGTGCGCCTCGAAAGCAATCGGGCCTCCCACCAGAGTATCGGTGGTGGGGCCTGAATTCCATTCAAGTATCAGTTTTGCAATAAGCCCGGCAGCAAGCACCCACAACGGCCAGGCAAGGGCAAGTTTGTTTTGGGTTCTGTGCAGCGCAAGCAGAAGGCAGGCTGCGAATTGAAAATGCAGGGCGCCGCTTAAACCGCAATACCATTGAACAGGCTCAATCCAGCTTAAATAAAAAGCGAGCCACAGCAGGGAAAGTAGCTGTACAAACAGCCATTCTCTGTGGCTGCGGTGGTTCGAAAATCCCCAGGCTACAATCGCCAAACCTGCCAGGTTCAGGCTTAGGTGAACCCAACCTAAATGGGTAAACTGAGCTACCAGAACGTAAATGAAGAATGAGTCAATTAAATCAAGCCCTTGCCGGGCAAAGTCGGGTACAAAAACTTGCCCTGCAATTGCCAATATTCCAATCACAAAGGAGTAGGCAACCCCGAGGAAAAGTGGGCTGGGGGCGTTATAATTCCGGATTGTTTCCAATAACCTTCCTTGAGAGTTGAACAGCAATGTTGCGTTTCCTGCGCCTGACCGACCAAAACGTATCCAACAAACGCGTGTTGATCCGCGTCGATTTTAACGTGCCAGTGGATGCAAATGGCAACATCACGGAAGACACCCGCATTCGTGCCTCCTTGCCGGGCATTGAATATTGTTTGAGCAACAATGCTGCTTTGCTGTTGACCAGCCATTTCGGTCGTCCTACCGAGGGTGAGTACGACGAGAAGCTGAGTTTGGCGCCTGTGGCGGCGCGCCTGGGTGAATTGTTGGGGCGCCCTGTGCGTCTGGTGAAAGACTGGGTGAATGGCGTGGACGTGAAAGCAGGTGAAGTATTGCTGCTGGAAAATTGCCGATTCAACAAAGGCGAGAAAAAGAACAACCCTGAACTGGCACAAAAAATTGCTGCGCTCTGTGACATCTATGTTAATGATGCCTTTGGTACCGCCCACCGCGCGGAGGCCACTACGCACGGCGCAGCCCAATATGCGCCAGTGGCATGTGCGGGTCCGCTTCTGGCGGCTGAGCTGGACGCCTTGGGTGCAGCACTTTCAGCACCCAAGCGCCCAATGGTGGCCATTGTTGCGGGTTCGAAGGTATCAACCAAACTGACCATTCTGAACAGCTTGGCCAACAAAGTAGACCAATTGATTGTGGGCGGCGGTATTGCCAACACATTTATGGCTGCGCTGGGTTTGCCCATCGGAAAGTCGCTGGCTGAACACGACCTGGTCAATGAGGCCAAAACAATTATCGACAACATGAAAGCCCGTGGCGCTGCCGTGCCAATTCCCAGTGATGTGGTGGTGGGCAAAGAGTTTTCCCCGACAGCTTATGCCACCAGTAAAAAGGTGGCTGATGTGGCCGCAGATGACATGATTTTCGATATTGGCCCTAACACAGCCGAGGAACTGGCTGCCATTTTGGACAAAGCAGGCACCATTGTGTGGAACGGCCCTGTGGGAGTGTTCGAGTTCGACCAGTTTGGCAAAGGCACTGAGCGCCTGGCCATGGCCATTGCAAATTCCAAGGCCTTTTCGATTGCCGGTGGCGGCGATACCTTGGCTGCGATTTCCAAGTACAACATCGGTGATCAGGTCAGTTATATTTCCACCGGTGGCGGTGCATTCCTTGAATTTCTGGAGGGTAAAACCCTGCCAGCCGTGGAAATTCTTCAACAGAGAGCGGCTTGATGGCCAACTCAGGGAGCAAATTGGTGCCCAACGTGTACGTACCCCGTCAAACCAAAATCGTGGCCACTTTGGGGCCGGCATCCACTGATCCCGCAGTTCTTGAGCGAATGATCGCTGCGGGCATGAATGTAGTGCGTGTCAACTTCTCTCATGGCACAGCCCAAGAGCACATTGACCGGGTCAAAACAGTGCGTGAAATCGCAGCCCGTTTGAAGCGAGACATCGCTGTGATGGCCGATTTACAAGGGCCTAAAATTCGAATTGGTGTGTTTGCAAATGGGTCCACCAACCTCGTCAATGGTCAGCCCTTTGTGCTGGAAGCCAAGTGTGACTCAGGCGATGATGAGCGCGTTGGGTTGGATTATCCCGAGCTGGTGAATGATGTGAAAACAGGGGACACCCTGTTGCTCGATGACGGCAAAATTGTACTGAAGGTCAAAAAAGTAACCCCCAGTCAAATCCAATGCGAAACTGAAGTGGGTGGTGTGCTTAAAAACCGAAAGGGCATCAACAAATTGGGCGGTGGCCTTTCTGCGCCTGCGCTGACATCCAAAGACATGGAGGACATTCGCACCGCGGTGGCTTTCGAGGCAGACTACATTGCGGTCAGCTTTCCAAAAAGCGGCGCAGACATGTACATGGCTCGAGAACTGACTCGCGCAGCAGGTGGCCACGCCATGATGATCGCCAAGATTGAGCGTTGCGAGGCTTTGGAGAATCTGGATGACTTGATTCGCTCTTGCGACGGTTTGATGGTGGCGCGTGGTGATTTGGCAGTTGAGATTGGTGATGCCGCTGTACCTGCAGCCCAAAAGCGCCTGATTCGCGCAGCCCGGGAAGCCAACAAGTTGACCATTACGGCCACGCAAATGATGGAAAGCATGATTGAAAGCCCTGTGCCCACTCGCGCTGAAGTGTCGGACGTGGCCAATGCAGTGCTCGATGGAACCGATGCTGTAATGTTGTCGGCCGAAACCGCTGCGGGCAAGTTTCCTGTGGAAACCATCGTGGCCATGGCCCGAGTGTGCGTTGAGGCAGAAAAGTCAGCCACCATCAGCCTGGACACTGATTTCCTGAACCGCAAATTCAAGCGTGTTGACCAGTCGATTGCCATGGCTGCTTTGTTTACTGCGCACCACCTTGAGGTGAAGGCGATTGCCGCACTGACCCAGTCCGGGTCAACAGCATTGTGGATGTCGCGGTTGAACAGTGGCGTTCCAATTTTTGCACTCACACCCGAGGAAAAAACCCGCCGTCGCTTGTCAATGTATCGCGATGTGCGTACGGTCATGATGCAGTACGAAACAGAGGACCGTGAAGTGTTGCTGGCGAAATCGGAGCAGGCTTTGCTGGATGCCAAAGTGGTTGAGTTGGGTGACTTGATCGTGATCACCATCGGTGAGCCAATTGGTAAATCGGGTGGAACCAACACCATGAAAATAGTTCGCGTTGGCGAACACATTGGCCTGCTGAATTAACCAGTTATTTGACTAATTTTATTTTTCGGAGACTTTGAAATGCCTCTCGTATCCATGCGCCAACTGCTGGACCATGCCGCTGAAAACGGCTATGGCATCCCCGCCTTCAACGTGAACAATCTGGAACAGGTTCAGGCTGTTATGGCCGCCGCTGATGAAGTGGGTGCGCCTGTTATTCTTCAAGCCAGCGCGGGTGCCCGCAAGTACGCAGGCGAGCCATTCATCAAGCACCTCATTCAAGCGGCTGTGGAAGCCTTTCCGCATATTCCCTTGGTCATGCATCAGGATCACGGTACCAGCCCCAAGGTGTGTCAGGGTGCTATCGATCTGGGTTTTGGCTCCGTCATGATGGACGGCTCGCTGATGGAAGATGGAAAAACGCCAGCCTCATTTGATTACAACCTTGAAGTAACCCGCAAAGTTGTAGAAATGGCGCACAAAGTGGGCGTGACTGTTGAAGGTGAACTTGGGTGCTTGGGTAATCTGGAAACTGGTGAAGCCGGTGAAGAGGATGGCATTGGTGCGGATGTGAAGCTGGACCACAGCCAGATGCTGACCGACCCTGAAGAGGCAGCAGTGTTTGTGAAAGGCACTCAACTGGATGCGCTGGCAATCGCCATCGGTACCAGCCACGGCGCTTACAAATTCAGCCGCAAGCCCACCGGCGATATTCTTGCCATTTCGCGTGTCAAAGAAATTCATGCTCGAATTCCCAATACGCATTTGGTGATGCACGGCTCATCGTCCGTGCCCGCAGAATTGCTGGCCATCATCAACCAGTACGGCGGCAAAATGAAAGAAACCTACGGCGTGCCCGTGGAAGAAATTCAGGAAGCTATCAAGTATGGCGTGCGCAAAATCAACATTGACACCGACATTCGCCTGGCCATGACTGGTGCGGTTCGCAAGTTCCTGTTCGAGAATCCTGATAAATTCGATGCCCGTGAGTGGCTTAAGCCTGCGCGTGAAGCTGCCAAGCAAATTTGCAAACAGCGTTACATGGAGTTTGGTTGTGAAGGGCAGGGGGCAAAGATCAAGCCAATTCCCATGAGCGAAATTGCACAGAAATATGCCAAGGGCGAACTCGCACAGATCGTTCAGTAAGCGAGAAATAGCGCCTGTAGAAGCTCACGCGGGCTGTGCCCCGCGTGTTTTATTTTTAAAGCCTGAATCCCACGAGGCCATTTGAATGAGTACTGTGTTTGAAACCAAGCTGACTTCCCTGCCTTTGTTGCACCGTGGAAAGGTAAGGGAAAATTTTTCTGTTGGCGACGACAAAATGTTGATTGTGGCCAGCGACCGCCTGTCTGCTTTCGATGTCATTCTGGATCAACCCATTCCCGAGAAGGGCATGGTGCTGACCCAAATGGCCCAGTTCTGGTTCGATATTCTGGCCGACGTGGTACCCAATCACCTGACTGGAATTTCCCCTGAAACTGTGGTGTCTGCCGAAGAAGCGCCGCAGATCAAGGGCCGCTCCATGGTGGTTAAAAAGCTGAAGGCCCTGCCTATCGAAGCAGTGGTGCGTGGTTACCTGATCGGTTCTGGCTGGAAAGACTACCAGGCCACTGGCGCAGTGTGCGGCATCAAATTGCCCCCAGGCATGCAAATGGCTGCCAAATTGAACGAGCCTATTTTCACGCCAGCCACCAAAGCAGCAATGGGTGAGCACGATGAGAATATTGATTTCGACACCATGAGCGACGTGGTTGGCAGTGACCTCGCCAAGCAAATTCGCGATGTGTCCATTGCTTTATACACCAAGGCCAGTGACTACGCGGCGCGCCAGGGCATTATTATTGCAGACACCAAGTTTGAGTTCGGGCTGGATGAAAACGGCACCTTGACCTTGATGGATGAGGTGTTGACTGCCGATTCCTCCCGTTTTTGGCCTGCAGATCAGTACCAGGTGGGCATTTCCCCACCTTCTTACGACAAACAGTTTGTACGCGATTATCTGGAAAGCGTACCGGGCTGGAACAAAAAGGCACCAGCGCCTACACTGCCACAAGACATCATCGACAAAACAGCGGCCAAATATCGTCAAGCCTATGAAATTTTGACTGGCCGCCTTTGGATTGGATAAGCACATGAACGAAGCCACACACCTGCACACCTCTGACCATCCCAAAGTGGGCGTGGTCATGGGTTCGTCTTCCGATTGGGAAGTGATGAAAAACGCCGTGCAGGTATTGCGCGACTTTGGCGTGGACTATGAAGCCCGTGTGGTTTCCGCGCACCGAATGCCTGATGAAATGTTTGCCTACGCAGAAACTGCGGCCACCCGTGGCATTCAGGTGATCATTGCCGGTGCAGGCGGTGCGGCGCATCTGCCCGGCATGCTGGCAGCGAAAACCATTGTTCCGGTCATGGGCGTACCTGTACCTTCCAAGTACCTGCGCGGAGAAGATTCCCTGTTGTCCATTGTTCAAATGCCCAAGGGAATTCCGGTGCACACCTTTGCCATTGGCGAGGCGGGTGCAGCCAATGCCGCTCTGGGTGCCGTTGCCATTCTGGCCTTGACCAACACTGAACTAAACCAGAAATTGCAGGATTTTCGCGTGAGCCAGTCCAATGTGGCCCGTGAAATGGAACTGCCCCCTTTGCGTTGATTTTTAAGCCAAACACATGAGCAAGATCGAATTCAAAACAGCCAAACCCGGCCAGTGGCTGGGTCTGTTGGGCGGTGGCCAATTGGGCCGCATGTTCTGCATGGCCGCACAAAGCATGGGTTATCGAGTGCTGGTGCTCGACCCGGTCGCCAACGGCCCTGCCGGTTCAGTCGCTGACGACCAGGTGCTTGCCGATTACATGGACGATCAAGGCCTGGCGCGCCTGGCCCAACGTTGCGTGGGTGTCACCACCGAATTCGAAAACGTACCTGCTTTGGCGCTGGATACACTTTCCAAAAGCATTCCAGTCAGCCCGTCGGCCTTCTCGGTGGGTGTGGCGCAAAACCGCATTGAAGAAAAAGCCTACATCACAGGTTGTGGCGTGCCTGTTGCACCTCATGCGGCCCTACGCAGCACAACTGACATCACCTATGATCTTGAGCATTTGCTGCCAGGTATCGTAAAAACAGCCCGTTTGGGTTATGACGGCAAGGGCCAGGTTCGTGTGAAAACGCTGGATGAGGTACGCAAGGCGTTCGCCGATCTGAATGAAGTGGAATGTGTGCTTGAAAAGCGTCTCAACCTGCAAAAGGAAATGTCGGTAATTGTGGCGCGTGACCACAAAGGTGAATGTGCCACCTTTCCTGTGGCTGAAAATCACCACCGCAAAGGTATTCTGGCCACCACCATTGTGCCTGCCCGCATTGATGATGCCATGGCTGCTCAAGCCCGCGCCAACGCCATTTCCATCGCCGGCGCCCTTGATTACGTGGGGGTGCTGTGTGTCGAGTTTTTTGTTGTCGATGATCTGGGCCTGGTGGTCAATGAAATTGCACCGCGCCCCCACAACAGTGGTCATTACTCCATCGATGCCTGTGTCACCTGTCAATTCGAACAACAGGCCCGTGTGCTTGCCGGTTTGCCCTTGGGCGACACTCGCCAGCACAGCCCGGCTGTGATGGTGAATTTGTTGGGTGACCTTTGGTACGGCGAAGACGGCAGCACGCGCGAACCTGCCTGGGAAAAAGTATTGGCTATTCCCGAGGTGAAACTTCACCTGTATGGCAAAGAGCAGGCTAGGGTTGGGCGCAAGATGGGCCACATCACGGTGATCGCCGAAACCCTTGACCGTGCCCTGGCGGTTGCCCAAGAAGTTCGGGATATTCTGGGCATTGGCGATGACGACGACTGATTCCGGCATGCCTCACATGCATGCCGAACTGTTGGCCGCCAGTGATGCGAATATTCAGCGTTGTGCCCAAGCACTTCAGAACGGACAATTAGTCGCTTTTCCAACAGAGACCGTGTTTGGCTTGGGCGCCGCCGTTTCCAGGCTTGATGCCATTCAAGGTATATTCAAAGCCAAGGGCCGGCCTACTGAACACCCGCTGATAGCCCATGTGGCTCCCGGCGCAAATTTGGTCGGCTGGGTGGCTGAGCTTACCCCCACCATGCAAAAGTTGATGAATGCCTTTTGGCCTGGTCCACTTACCTTGGTGGTCCCCAAAGGTGAGCGCATGCCATTTGAAGTGACTGGCGGGCAGAATTCTGTGGGTATTCGTTGCCCCTCCCACCCGGTTGCAATCAAGCTGTTAAAGGCCACTGGGGTGCCAGTGGCTGCGCCTTCCGCCAACCGGTTTGGCAAAGTCAGCCCCACACGCGCAAGCCATGTACTTGCCGAGCTTGGCGATCGAATTCCGTTCATTCTTGATGGCGATGTGCCCGAAGTGGGCATTGAATCCACCATCGTCTCATTGCTTGAAGAGCAACCCGCCATACTTCGGCCGGGTGCCATTACAGCTGCACAAATAGAGGCAGTGTTGGGCGTGCCCGTGAAAAGTCATGTTGAGGTTTCGAAAACCCCACATGCCAACCCACGGGTTTCAGGGGCGCTTGAAAAGCACTACAGCCCGGATGCCAAAGTTTGGGTATTGCAGGCCAGTGAATTGGCTGCTCTGCAGTTGCAGAATAAAACCTTGTGTGTGGGCTGGACCGATGAATTCCTGGCGCAAGCCGACGCACTGCGAGAAAAGTTCGGGGAAGTGTTGGTTGAAGCTTTGAGTGACAAACCAGCAGAGGTAGCCAAAGCACTGTACGCGACATTGAGACAGGCTGACGAATTGGCCTGCAAACAATTGTTGTTCGAAAGGCCAGGGCAAAATCAGGAATGGGAAGCGGTCAACGACCGCTTGAAACGCGCTTCCGCCTGATTTGCCTGCCTGGGTTAAACGCTGGCTTGGCTTAATTACATTTGTTGGGTTGGAATGTGCCCGCGCTGCTCGGCAATCACATTGTTGTCGTCCACAAACACCAGCTTGGGCTGGAATGTTTTGCATTCTTGGTCATCCAGCGTGCCATAGGCCGCAATAATCACCAAGTCACCCTTTTGAGCACGGCGTGCAGCCGCACCATTCAGTGAAATCATGCCGCTTCCGCGCTCACCCTTGATGGCATAAGTTGAAAAACGCTCGCCATTGTCGATCACGTAAATGTCGATGCGCTGAAATTCAATAATGCCCGACGCTTCGAGAAGATTTTCATCAATCGCGCAAGAACCTTCGTAGTGCAGTTCGCAGTGGGTTACTTTGGCTCGGTGAATTTTTCCGAGCAACATCTCACGATGCATTAGTCAATCTCCAGATTGTCGATCAGGCGGGTTTGACCCAGCTTGGCCGCTGCAAGAATAACCAGCGGCGTTTGATCGGACAGGTTTTCATCGGTGGGGCGCTGCAGGTCTGATTGCCTGCGTACCTCAAAATAATCGGGCTTCCAGCCACGGCTTGCCAGCATGTCGGCGCAATTGCGCTCCAATTGTATCAACTGGTCCAAATTCGGGCGACCCGATTTTACCTGATTCGAGAGATCATTCAAAAGTTGATACAAAAACGGTGCTTCGGCACGGTCTTGCTCGTTCAGGTAACGGTTGCGTGACGAAAGCGCCAAGCCGTCCTCGGCCCGCACGGTTGGGGCCGCAATAATTTCAATGGGCATGGCCAGTTGGGCGACCAAGCGCCGAATAATCATCAGTTGCTGGTAGTCCTTCTTGCCAAATACCGCCACTTTGGGTTGTACGCAATTAAACAGCTTGGTGACTACAGTGCTGACACCTTCAAAAAAGCCTGGGCGAAATTCCCCTTCCAGCGTGCCGCCCAGATCATCGGGCGGTTTTACGCGGTAATCCTGGGGTTCGGGGTACAGGTCACGCTCGGTGGGTGCGAACATCACATACACCTGTTCTCTTTCCAGTTTTTCTGCGTCCTCTTGCATGGTGCGCGGGTATTTGTCGAAATCTTCATTCGGGCCAAACTGCAAACGATTGACAAACACGCTCGCTACCACGGGGTCACCGTGTTTGGCGGCAATGCGCATCAGGGACATGTGGCCCTCGTGCAAATTGCCCATGGTGGGCACAAAAGCCACCCGGTTTTGACCACGCAGTTGATCGCGCAGCTCGGAAATTGAAGAAATCTGTCTCATCAAATACTCAGAATGTGTGTTCTGCTGTGGGAAAGGTTTTGTCTTTCACTGCAGACACATAGGCCTGCACGGCAGCTTGAATCGAGGGCTGATTATCCATGAAATTACGCACAAACTTCGGTTTTTTGCCCGGAAAAACATTCAACATGTCGTGTAGCACCAAAACTTGTCCGTCACAATCAACCCCGGCACCAATGCCGATGGTTGGCACAGTCAGGCTTTTCGAAATGTCCGCTGCAAGTTTGCCCGGAATCAGTTCAAACAGCACCATTTGTGCGCCAGCTTCTTGCATTGCCTTGGCGTTGGTTTTCAGTGTCTTTGCGGCTTTTGCGTCACGGCCCTGCACGCGATAACCCCCCAGCGCACTGACCGATTGCGGTGTCAACCCCAGGTGTGCACACACAGGAATGTCTCTTGTGGTCAAGTATTCAACCGTTGGGGCCAACCATGCCGTGCCCTCCAGTTTCACCATATTCGCGCCCGCTGCCATCAGCTTCGCGGCATTGCGGTAGGCCTGCTCTGCGCTTTCCTGGTAGCTGCCAAAGGGCATGTCGGCCACCACAAATGCATTCTTGTTGCCAGCGGCTACACAGCGTGTGTGGTATTCCATCATTTCCATGGTCACAGGCAGGGTACTGGGCATTCCGGCCAGTACCATGCCCAACGAGTCGCCAATCAGCAGAATATCCACGCCACTTGCATCGAGTACGCTGGCAAAGCAAGCGTCGTAGCAGGTCAACATGGCAATTTTTTCCTGATTTTTTTTCATCTCAAGCAGAGCGGGCAAGGTAACAGCCTTGCGTGTGCTGCTGGCAGCGGCTTGGGGTTGTGCGCTCATGGTGTGCTCTCGTGTAGGGTGTGTGTTACTCAGACCAATTGAAAAACTCGCGTCGACCTTTCATTCCGTCAATCTGATTCAGCAACAAATCAAAGTCTTCGGAATGGTCAACCGGGTTTAAATGCTCGGTGTTCACAATCAACAAGGGTGCGTCGTCGTAGTGGTAAAAAAACCGGCTATACGCATCGCTTAACTGAGACAGGTACGCCTCGGTAATGTTCACCTCATAGGGCGTTGCGCGTTTTTGCACCCGTTCAATCAGTGCCTGTGGCGAGGCTTGCAGGTAAATGACCAAATCAGGCACGCTGGTTTGAGGGCTTTGGTGCTGGTAAATTTGCTGGTAAAGCTTCAGTTCTTCTTCGTCCAGCGTCAGGCTGGCAAACATTCGGTCTTTTTCCAGCAGAAAGTCACTGACCACCATGTTTTCGAAAAAGTCCCGCTGGGTTAAGTCCCTCAGTTGCCCAATGCGCTGAAACAAAAAAAATAATTGGGTGGGCAGTGCATAACGTGCAGGTTCTTGATAAAACTTCTCAAGAAACGGATTGTCTTCAGGCTTCTCGAGCAACAGCTCTGCCTGAAATCGCTGGGCGATCAGTCGGGCCAGCGAGGTTTTCCCCACGCCAATTGGGCCTTCAATCACGATGTGGCGATACTTTTCTGACAACAAGTTTTACTCTCCGGTGGGTGGCTTGCGCGCGGCCTCAGTGTAGCGCAGGGGTGAAGCTGGTATTGGAAAAAAAGTTCAAATTGCCTTGACGATCTGATCCAGCGTGCCCGGCAAATGATTTTTCGCCGGGCCCAGGCCGGGAATCTCGATTTCCGGGTTTAACTGCAGCAACGGATCCAGCACAAAACGCCGCAAGTGCATGCGGGGGTGGGGCACTGTAAGTTGTGAGGTATTAACGGTTTGCTGACCAAACAAGAGCACATCCACGTCGATGGGGCGTGGGGCATTGCGCGTGGTACGAACTCGCCCCAATTGTGACTCAATGGCCATACATGTATGTAATAGTTGTTCGGCATTGCCTTGCCACATCAATTCCAGCACGGAGTTCACGTAGTTCGGGCCTGTGGCATCCACCGGGGCGCTCTCAAAACGCAGAGATTCCCGCACTGCCTTGGCGCAAGAATGGGCTCGGAAATAGTCAATTACTTCATCGAACAAGGCCATGGGATGCCCCAAGTTGCCACCCAAACCCAGGTAGCACAGGGTGTGGCTCAGCGTAAGGTTCAATTGAAGACTCACCTCGGCGCTCACTCGCCTTGTTGCTCCTGTCCCGCAGGGCTTGCACCTTGTGCACTTGTGCCTGATTTGGGTTTTCTGCGACGTCGTTTTTTCTTGGTTGCTCCATCAGTACCCGCGGGTGTTCCACGCAGCGCGTCCAGCATATTCTGGCGGTTATTCACATCGCCATCGCTGAACTCCCGCCACCATTCAGCCAGTTCAACATCTGCGTCTATGTCGCCCACCATTGCACGCAATTCATAGAAGTCCAGCGATG
The DNA here is from genome assembly GCF_000170915.1 of Limnobacter sp. MED105. Classification (GTDB taxonomy): domain Bacteria; phylum Pseudomonadota; class Gammaproteobacteria; order Burkholderiales; family Burkholderiaceae_B; genus Limnobacter. The sequence continues at coordinate 15,474 of NZ_ABCT01000013.1, read as the reverse complement.
CCCGAAATTTTTGCTGCTCTAGCATGCGGAATGGCGCTTTGCCTGCGCGTTTTTCGAAACGTGGCTGAAATGCCCAAATTTCACGCATGTCACCGGTCAGTCGGCGTGGAATGGCGGTGCGCTCGGCTTGTTCGGCCAGTACATCGTCCATCGCAGCGAAAAGGGCCGGGAATTTCAGTTCCCCCTGTTCAAGTTTTTTCTCCCAGTTTTCCAGCACCAAATGCCACAACAGGCAGGCAAACAGAAAACCGGGGCTAAGTGGCTTGCCTTCTTTGACACGTTTGTCGGTACGGGCCAAAGCCTCCGTCAGGAAGGGTTCACCCCGTTCATGTTCCAGAATTGCATCGAGCAGGGGAAATACACCGTGATGCAAACCCGCCTTCCTCAAACCTTTCAGGCAGGCCATGGCAGAGCCGCTCATCAGCAGTTTCAGCATTTCATCAAAAAGGCGCGAGGCGGGTACATTGCGCAGCAAGTCAGACAACTCCGCAATCGGCGCGTAGGTGGCGGGTTCAATTTCGAAATTGAGTTTCGCCGCAAAACGCACTACACGCAGCATACGCACGGGGTCTTCGCGGTAGCGCAGGCTGGGCTCCCCAATCATACGCAGCACCCGCGAACGCAGGTCTTCCATGCCGTGGTGGTAGTCCCATACGGTTTCTGTGCTGGGGTCGTAGTACATGGCGTTCACGGTAAAGTCCCGTCGCGACGCATCTTCGTCTTGCCGCCCGAATTCATTGTCGCGCAGCACCCTGCCATGTTCATCTTTTTCGTTGCTGGCACTGGCCAAGGCTCGGAAGGTCGACGTTTCGATGGTTTCAGGGCCAAACATCACATGCACAATTTGAAATCGCCTGCCAATAACCCGTGCGCGGCGAAACAGCCGTTGGGTTTGTTCAGGGCTTGCGTCAGTGGCCACGTCGAAGTCTTTTGGGCGCATGCCCAAAAGCAGATCACGCACAGCGCCACCTACAACAAAGGCTTTGTAACCCTTGCTTTGCAAGGTTTCGCACACGCGGATCGCATTGTGGCTAACCAGGCGGCGATCAATTTTATGCTCGGCCACACCCCATACTTTGGGTTTGTGTACGCCGTAGCTGGCTTTCACTTTCTTGGGTGTTCCCATGTTCAAGTGGGCTGCTGGTCCCGGGGTTTCACGCCCTAGCGTAGCCGGCTTGGAAAACATCCGTTTAAACAGTTTCTTGATCATTTGAACAACTCAAGTACGGGCCAGCCGCGTGTTTGTGCAATTTCAGCCAGTTTGTGGTCGGGGTTTGCGGCAACCGGGTGGCTGACGCATTCCAGAAGAGGCAGGTCGTTGATGGAGTCGCTGTAAAAGTGACTGCTCTCGAAACTGCTCAGAGTCCAGTTTTTCGCCGCTAGCCAGTCGTTTAGCCTGGTCACCTTGCCTTCCCTGAAACTGGGCACACCAGTGACCTTGCCCGTGTATTCGCCATTGACCAGTTCAGGTTCGGTTGCAATCAGGGCCTCAATACCAAACGCCTGTGCAATGGGTTGGGTAATAAAGCTGTTGGTGGCAGTAATGATAACGCACACTGCATTGTCGGCCTGATGATGTTTTACCAGCTCAATGGCGCTTGGTTTCATGTTGGGTCGAATCACCTCCGCCATGAACTGATTGTGCCAAATTGCCAGTTGTGTCCGTTTGTTGTCGCGCAGCGGGCGCAACTGAAAATCCAGAAACTCGTCGATGTTCAGCGTGCCAGCCTTGTAGTCTGCAAAAAACTGATCGTTTCTCGCTTCAAACTCGGCCCGGTCCAAAACGCCTTTGTTGATCAGGAATTGCGACCATCCATGGTCGGAGTCAATGGGCAACAGGGTGTTGTCCAGGTCAAACAGTGCGAGTTTCATATTCTCGAATTACCAGACTTTCTCGTCGTTTCATCCAATGGCGCAGTAAATTCACGCTCACTGGTTTTTGTTGTTCAAGGGAAAAGCGATCCAGCCCGTCCATCACCGCCATTAGCGAACCCATGTCACGCTGAAAATAGCGAAGTGCGTACTCAATCACTTCCTCGCTCAGTTGCAAACCTCGCGATTGAGCCGTGGCTTGCAGTGCTTCATGTTTTTCCTGATCGCTCAAGGGTTGTACGCGCAGACACAAACCAGCTTCGATGCGTGTGCGCAAATCGTCTCGCAACTTCAGCTCGATGGTAGGGAGCTCACCCGCCAACACAATTTTACCGGGTTTGTTCTCGGCCATGCTTGAATTGAAAGCATTGAACAATTGCACTTGCGAATACGGGGTCAGGCGGTCGATGTTGTCAATGACCAAGGCTTGTTCAGTGGGCCTGAAAACAAAACGATTACCACCTTCCAGCACATTCACGCCCAATTGGCTGGCCACGCCCCGCAACAAATGACTTTTGCCGCAACCTGAAGGTCCGTAGATGTAAACGAACGGACTGGTTCCCTTCATGTTAATCAGTTCCCGCAATTCATGCACAAGCTGCCCATTCTGTCCAATCAGAAAGTTGGACAGTGTCGGCCTGGGGGGCGTGAACACATCGAGAAGCAACTGTTGCATGGGCATTGCCAAAGCGGGGGGAATCGAGCAGCCCCCAATAATACCCTCGAATAACACTTTTTACGCCCCGTCTCGGTTAAAATACATCGACTCGCGCTTGCGGCCACAAACCTGAAGCAAGCAACCCAGCTCCACAATTTTTCGGACCGAATTTTAATGAATTCTCCCTTGACCTACAAAGACGCCGGCGTTGACATGCAAGCCGGTGATGATCTGGTTGACGCAATCAAACCCTTGGCCAAACGCACCATGCGCCCAGGCGTGCTGGCTGGTATTGGTGGTTTTGGTGCCATGTTCGAAGTGCCTAAAGGCTACAAAGAGCCCGTGCTGGTTTCAGGCACCGACGGCGTAGGTACCAAGTTGCGCCTTGCCTTTGAGTGGAACATTCACAACACAGTGGGTATTGACCTGGTGGCCATGAGTGCCAACGACATCTTGGTCCAAGGTGCCGAGCCCCTTTATTTTCTTGATTACTTTGCCTGCGGCAAACTCGACGTAAAAACAGCAGCGAGTGTGGTGGGCGGCATTGCATACGGTTGCGAACAGGCCGGTTGCGCGCTGATCGGTGGTGAAACCGCCGAAATGCCCGGCATGTACCCCGATGGCGAATACGATCTGGCTGGTTTCGCCGTGGGTATTGTTGAAAAGTCTGAAATTCTGGATGCCAGCAAAGTGAAGGCCGGCGACGTCATTTTGGGTCTGGCTTCAAACGGTATTCACTCCAACGGATTTTCACTGGTGCGAAAAATTCTGGAACGTGCCCAGCCGGACTTGAATCAGCTTTGCGATGGTATGCCCCTGCGTGAAGCCATCATGGCACCCACGCGCATGTACGTGAAGCCAGTTTTGGAACTAATCAAGAAGGTCCCCGTGCACGCCTTGGCACACATCACGGGCGGTGGCTTGGTTGAAAATATTCCACGTGTGTTGCCCGATAACCTGGTGGCCGAACTGAACCGTGGCACATGGCCAGAAACAGAACTGTTCAAATGGCTACAGGAAAACGGTCAGGTGCCGTTTGATGAAATGAATCGCGTGTTCAACTGCGGTATCGGCATGATTGTGGTTTTGCCCGCTGAACAGGCCAAGGCTGCCATGGATTTGTTAAGCGCAGCGGGCGAGAAGGTTTACCAGGTGGGTGTGGTTCGGCCGCGTGTAGAAGGTGAAGCGCATACCATTGTTAGGCCAGCGCACTGACTTTTTGAGATTAATCAAGTCGGGATAAAGCCCAGTCGATGTGCTCCATCAGGAATGCATCGGCTGTTTTCCGCATGCCGAGAAGCGCTTCTCGAATGCCCATCACTTCAACGCTATTACCCGCAGCCACTGCCAAATTTCTTCTAAACCGCTTGTAGCCAATCCGGCGGATGGCGCTGCCTTCGGTTAACTTTAGAAACTCCTCTTCGGTCCAGCGCATCATGGCAAACCAGTCGGGTTTTTCAAACTCGGCGCGTGGGTTGAAGTCGGCATACTGCGCAGGCTTGGCGAACTTGTTCCATGGGCATGCCAATTGGCAGTCGTCACAACCATAAATTCGGGTGCCCACGAGCGGGCGCAGTTCCAGGGGTATCTCGCTGTCGTGTTCAATGGTCAGGTACGAGATGCACAGCCGTGCATCAACTTGATAGGGTTTCACAATGGCCTGGGTGGGGCAGGCTGTCATGCAACTGTTGCAGGTACCGCAGTGATTTTTTCCAAATTCGCCGCTCAGGGGCAGGGGCATGTTCGTAAACACTTCACCCAGAAAAAACAGCGAACCCTCATCGGGATGAATCAACAAGGTGTGTTTACCACGCCAGCCCAAACCCGCCTTGCGGGCAATCTCCACTTCGGCTGTGGGAGCACTGTCCACTGCTACACGAAATCCGAATCCGGCCACCTCTGAATTCACTGCATCTGCAAATCGTTTGAGGCGCTGGCGTATCACTTTGTGGTAATCGCGTCCCCGGGCATACAAACTGACATACGGTGTGTCACGGGCCTCGATTTCACTCAGGGTTTTCTCGGTGAATGTCGCCGCATCGGGCTGGTTCAGCGTTGTTTCAGGCACGTACGGCACGCGCAGTGATACGATTCGAATCGCACCGGGAAACAGGGTGTCTGTATTCAGGCGTTTCAGTCCGTGGCGCTCCATGTAGGCCATCTCGCCGTGCATGCCCTGATTAAGCCAAGCTTGCAAATGTGGTTCACAGGCTTGCAAGTGGGTGTCGCTGACACCCATGCAGCCCAACCCCTGCGCTTTGGCCACACGTTGTAACAATGCCCAGTTCTCTTGTTCTTGATGAGCCTGCATGAAAACTTATACCTGCCATTTACCCGATGACGCCGCAACCCACAGTGTAGGGGAAAAGCTGGCCAAACTTGCGCAAGCACCGCTTCGCATCTACCTTTCCGGCCCTTTGGGCGCAGGTAAAACAGCATTGGTGCGCGCGTTTTTGCGGGCTTTGGGCGTGCAGGGTGCAGTTAAAAGTCCAAGCTATGCGTTGGTAGAACCTTACAATTTCTCGAATTATTCTGTGTATCACTTTGATTTTTATCGATTCTTCGATCAGAATGAATGGGAGGAATCTGGATTTCGTGATTATTTTGAGGAAACTGCCATTTGCTTGGTCGAATGGCCAGAAAAAGCGGGCGGCCTGCTTCCACCCGCTGATCTCGAAATTCATCTGAGTTATCACCAGCTGCCGAGCCATGAAACAACTGGGCGAGGCATCGAGGTGAAAGCCCTGTCGGTAAGCGGGCAGCATTTGGTAGAAAAACTGAACGAACAACAATAGCCTATGAATTCGCGTCGCGATTTGTTGAAAACCGTTGGAGCAGGAATGCTTCTGAAACTGATCCCGGTGGGTGCTTTTGCGGCTGACCAGGTGAAGTTTGTCGATGTGCGCCTGTGGCCTGCTGATGAATACACCCGGGTTACGCTTGAGCACGCCGGGGCCATCAAGTACAAACACTTCCTGATTGAAAATCCTTGGCGCATGGTCATCGATTTGCTTGACATGCGACTCGACAACACGCTCAAAGACCTGACCAGCCGCCTGCATCCGGACGATCCCTACGTTCAACAAATTCGTGTTGGGCAATACGATGCGAATACTGTGCGGTTGGTGTTCGATCTAAAGGCTGAAGTCAAGCCCGAGATTTTCACGATTGATCCAATTGCCGAGTACAAGAATCGATTTGTCGTTGATTTTTACCCCAAGAATCCGGCTGATCCCTTGCTGGCTCTGCTGCAAAAGGCTGAAGATCCCGCCATGCGGGAGGACGAAATTTCCCGTGCTCTGCGTTTGGCCGAGTCAGAAACCAACGGTACTTTAAAGCTGGAAGGTGTGGCGCCAGAAAAAGGCACCGGCAAAACAGAAATGGCCAAGGCTCAGCCGAATGCACCAGTTGAAAAGAAGTCAGTACCAGAACTGCGGCGAATCATCACGGTTGCAATTGACCCGGGCCATGGCGGTGAAGACCCAGGCGCCGTGGGCAAAGGTGGCACCTATGAAAAAAATGTGGTGTTGGCGATTAGTAAAAAACTAAAGGCAGAAATCGACAAAATGCCCGGCATGCGGGCCATGTTGACCCGCAATGGCGACTTTTTTGTACCCTTGAATACCCGGGTTCAGAAGGCGAGAAGTGTAAATGCCGATCTGTTTGTGTCTGTGCATGCGGATGCCTTTATTCGACCCACCGCGGGCGGATCGTCGGTCTATGTTTTGTCCGAGCGTGGTGCCTCAAGCACTGCAGCAAAATGGATTGCCAACAAGGAAAATGCCTCTGATTTGATCGGTGGTGTGAACATTAAAGGCACCGATTCGCAACTGGCCCGTGTTCTGCTCGATTTATCCACCACTGCCCAAATCAACGACAGCTTGAAGCTGGGCGACGCGGTACTCGGCAATTTGGGCAAGGTAAACCGCCTGCACAAGCCGCGTGTAGAGCAGGCTGGTTTCGCCGTGCTGAAAGCGCCCGATATTCCATCCATTCTGATCGAAACCGCCTTCATCAGTAATCCGGATGAGGAGAAAAAACTGGCCAATCCGGCCCATCAGCAAGAACTGGCGGAAGCAATTGCCAAAGGTATTGCCAATTACTTTGCCAAGAACCCCCCTGTTGCCCGCACTCCTCTGACTTAAACCGGGTGTGCTGCCACTTATAATGGGCGGATGAGCCACCGCCCGATATCCCTGTTGCCCGATGTGTTGATCAGCCAAATTGCCGCTGGTGAAGTGGTTGATCGTCCTGCTTCGGTTGTCAAAGAACTGCTTGAAAACGCTTTGGACGCCGGCGCGTCTGAAATTACGGTACGAATTGATGGCGGCGGTATTCAACGAATTTGTATTCAAGACAACGGCAAAGGCATACCCAAAGACGAACTCGAGTTGGCAGTTACACGCCACGCCACCTCAAAAATTCAATCGCTCAGCGAGCTTGAAAGTGTGCTGAGTCTGGGCTTTCGCGGTGAGGCCTTGGCCTCCATCGCTTCAGTCAGTCAATTTACGCTGAGCAGTTACCCCAAAGGTCAGGAAAGCGCATACAGCATCAGCAATCAGAGCGGGCGGTGGCTTGTAGAGCCTTCACCAGCAAGCCCGGGTACTACAGTGGATGTGCAATCGCTTTACTTCAGCACACCAGCACGTCGAAAATTTCTGAAAACCGAGCAAACTGAGTTTTTTCAGTGTCTGGATGTGGTCAAACGCATGGCTTTGGCCAACCCTTCGGTTACTTGGCTGGTGTATCGTGATGGCAAATTACAAAGCCGTTTTCAGGAAAGTAGCTGGAGCGCTCGAGTGTTCAGCATTCTCGAAACCATGGCCAATGGTGCCTCTAAGCCGATTGATGTTCAAACTGCTGACATGCAATTGCATGGTGCTGTGGGTTTGCCCGATGCCGCTCGCGGCAAAGGCGACATGCAGTTTTTCTACGTCAATGGCCGCTTTGTAAAAGACAAACTGATCGGCCATGCTGTGCGGTCCGCCTACGAAGATGTACTCCATGGCGACAAGTTTCCGGCATTTGTGTTGTTTCTGAATTTGCCGGCCACCGAGGTAGATGTGAATGTGCACCCCGCAAAAACCGAGGTGCGGTTCAGAAATGCGCGGGCTGTACATCAATGGGTACGTCAATCTATTCAGGCCTGCCTGGCGCCTTCCCGAGCCGTCGTTCCGCTCAGCGATTCCCCCTCAAGTGTTGGTGTTTCAGCACCCGCCATCGCGACACCGCCTGCCACAACCAGTGGAAGTGGCAATGTATGGCGGGCATCCAGTGATTCCTCGCCTGCGATTCAGGTTCAGGCAAAAAGTGCCGCACTTCCTTTTCTGCGCGAGGAGCTTGCAGATTACATTCAAGCCTACCGACCTTTGGCGCCGGCACAGTCAGCACCACGACCTGCCAACATCACTGCGCAACCGAAAATGCCGGGTAATACGCAACCCAGCCAGGCGGCCGATGAAGCAGAATATCTGGGACAGGCCATTGCGCAGGTGCACGGTATTTACATACTCGCTTTGCGCCCTGATGGCATGGTGGTGGTTGACATGCATGCCGCCCATGAGCGGGTGCTGTACGAACAATTCAAGAATGCACTGGACAATCAGCAAACCATTTCATCCCAAGAGTTGCTGGTACCCCTGTTGGTACAAATCGATCCACGCCTGGCCAGTGAAGTAGACCACGGTCAGCATCTTTGGGAAAAGTTGGGTTTTCGATTGAGCCTGATTTCCACCCAGGAAATCGCAGTACGTGCCGTGCCCACCATGTTGGCAGGGCAAGATCTGTCCGCATTGCTTCAACAGTGGCTTGAAGATTTGCACCAGTACGGTGTGGCCCATGTGCTCGAGCGTCAGCGCAACGAATGGCTCGCTGGGTTGGCCTGCCACACCGCAGTGCGAGCAAACAGAAAACTCACTGTGCCGGAAATGAATGCACTGTTGCGTTCAATGGAACGTACAGAGCGGTCGGACCAATGCAATCACGGTAGGCCCACATGGCGCCATTTCAGTTTGTCTGAAATGGACAAATGGTTTTTGCGCGGCCAGTAAGGGGGCAGGGTGGTCAACTCCAGCATCGGTTCTATTCCAGCCTTGGCTGTGCTTGGTCCCACAGCCTCGGGCAAATCAGCTTTGGGGCTGTGGATGGCTGATCAAGGATTCCCCATCGAAATTATTAGTCTGGACTCAGCACTGGTGTTTCTGGACATGAATATCGGCACTGCCAAGCCAACCCCTCAAGAACTCGCTTCGGTGCCTCATCATTTGATTGACATCATCACACCCAGCGACGCGTTCAGCGCCGCTGAATTTGTGATTCAATGCCACAGGTTGATTGAGGATATCCGGGCGCGAGGCAAAGTACCTGTGATTTTGGGGGGCACCATGATGTACTACAAAACGCTGGTCAGTGGCATGGACGATCTTCCCGCTGCCAATCCTGAAATTCGCCAAACCATTGAACAACAGGCTGCAGAGCAGGGGTGGCCCGCAATTCACGCCCGGCTGGCCGAGGTAGACCCGGTTACCGCCCAGCGCTTAAAACCCAATGACTCCCAGCGGTTGCAGCGCGCACTTGAGGTTTTTCAGATTACCGGTCAACCGCTGTCTAATTTTCATTTGCGGGACCGGCAGGCAGATTTGCAAATTCCTACCTTGGCCATAGAGCCCTCTGACCGGGCTGTGTTACACAAGCGAATTGAGTCGCGTTTTCAGAACATGCTGGCCCAAGGTCTGGTTGAGGAGGTCATCGAGCTTCGCCACAAGTACGTGTTGGACGAAAGCATGCCTTCCATGCGCTGTGTGGGCTATCGGCAAGTGTGGGAACATTTGCACGGCCAGTGCACACGGCAGCAAATGATAGACCGCGGCGTTGCTGCCACTCGCCAATTGGCCAAGCGGCAAATTACCTGGCTGCGCTCGACTGCGAACAAAGAGGTGGTTGACCCATTGCAAGCGAATTGGCTTGAATCGGTGAAGCCCTGGATTCAAAAGCAGATTGAGGCTTTGCTGCCTTGACGGCTCACTGCCAAGTTGGCTTAAACCGGCACCCAAGCCGATTGAGCTATTAACAAAGCCGCAGAGGTCGGAACCCAAGCCGAGTGGGCCAAATAAACGAGCGTTATTACAAGGGAAAACGCTGTGCCATCGCAAACACCAAAGGCAAGGTTACAGCGGCTCCCACCGTTGACATGGAAATAAGGCACGCCACAAGTGGTGCATTTCCGCCCATACGCGCTGCCAGAATATAGGCACTCGACGCAGATGGAATTGCTGAAAACACCAGCAGCACCATGGTCTGTTCTTGCGCAAGCCCCGTGAAGTGTGCGTACAGAACAGCCACCAAAGGTGACACCAACAGTTTCACAAACAACCACCAAATTGACACTGGCCAATTACCTTTCAAACCAGAGAATACCAAGCCTGCTCCCACAGCAAGCAGGCCCAGCGACACCGCTGCTTGCGCTAAACGTTCCAGTGTCAGCATGACTGGTTCAGGCACCTGTACGCCCATCAACTTCGCTGCAATCCCCAGGCAGGTTCCGATAATCAATGGGTTTTTCAGAATGTCTACAAACGCGCCCAATCGGCCGCCTTTGCTCATTGTGCCTACTGCCAACACATTGCACAGCGGCACTCCCAGCGCCAGCAAAATAGCGATGTTGGCAACAGCCGATTGGCCGCCCAAGCGACTGGCCAATGCCAGGCCAATGTAGGAGTTAAACCGGTAAGCGGTTTGCAGGCCAGAAGCAAAGTCCACGCGTCCCATATTGCTGACCAGCAAACCGAGCCACCCCAGCACAAATGCCGTGAAGATCACCGCAGGCCCACCCAAGGCGAAGGCTCCAACGGTGTTCACATCAAAATTGCTTGAGACTACTGAGAAAAAAAGTAGACAGGGAAACAGCACAAAGTAAACCAGTTTCTCTATGGTGACCCAAGCGGCAGGTGCCATCCAGAAGCGGCGCAGTAAGTAGCCCAGCGCGATAATTGCAAAGTCGGGAAAAAGAAGTAGTGGGGACAATTGTGTGTAATTGTTGAGCCAATAAAAAACCCACCCGAAGGTGGGTTTTGTTTATACCGTGCCTGTTTTAGACAGAGAACGATGAGCCACAACCGCAAGTGGTTGTCGCGTTTGGGTTCTTGATCACAAACTGCGCACCGTTGATGTCTTCTTTGTAATCAATTTCGGCACCAGTCAGGTACTGGTAGCTCATGGAATCGATCAGCAAAGTCACGCCACCTTTGTCCAGCGCCGTGTCATCTTCATTTACATCTTCATCGAAAGTGAAACCGTACTGGAAACCAGAGCAGCCACCACCTTGCACGAATACGCGCAGTTTCAGGTTGGGGTTGCCTTCTTCATTGATCAGGTCGCGCACTTTGGCTGCGGCTGAATCAGTGAAAACCAATACACTGGGTTGTTCTGTAGTTACGTCCATCTTGTCCTGCCTTTTTGCTGGAATTACTTGCTGGAAGCCAAAGCCAGCTTGCCTGGCACGACTTCTTCGCTCTCATGGTGCAAGGTACCGTCTACGACCGCACCTGGATGCATCTCCAATGCCCTATATCTTACGTCACCCGAGACATTTGCGGAAGGGTGTAGCTCCAGAAGCTGGTTGGCTTCGATCGGACCTTCAATCAAGCCGCTGACCACAACATGCCCAACACGCACGCTGCCACGTACCTTGCCGGTTTCTGAAATCACCAGCAGGGATTGTGCGCTTTCGTCTGCAATCACGTTACCGTCTACTTCGCCATCAATGCGCAGGCCGCCTTTGAAGCGCAAGTCGCCTCTTAGAATCATGTCCACACCAACCAGACTTTGGATTGGCAGCAGCCGCTTGGTATTTTTTTTAGAGAACATGCGTTTAAAACCCCTTCAAAGTTTGATGGTGGACTGAGCGCGAATAGCGCCGGCCTCCAGAATTCTCATTTCGACGCTTTGCAACCTGCTGCCCTCGGGAAGGGAAAACATGCCCGACACCCTGGAAAAACGGGTCAGTTTGATTTTGAACTGGGGGTCTTCGGACGATTCAGCGTTCGGTAAAACTATGACACTGGATTCCCCTTTGTTCAACACTTTAATCAAAACCTGCACATTCAGTGTCACTTCGGGGCGTTGGCTACCTTGAATCACGAGTGCTTTGTAGCGGTATTGATCCGGAACAGTGTCTTTGTTCACTTGCAGTCGCTTTAATGAAATAGCACCCTGCAGGCTGCCTGGAATAAATCCTTCGAAAAATGCCAGGTCTTCCTTCAGTTTTGCATTCTCTGATTCCAGGTTGGTGATCAGCAGGTTAAGTTTGCTGCGCGCTTCTTTGTCGAGCTTCACCAATTCATTGGTGCGGGAGATTTCATCTTGAAGCTCAACGGTTTTGGTTTGAAGTTCGGTCAACTGGTCGTTTAGAACCTCAATCTCCTGGGTGGAAAACAGCTTTTGAATGGCGTTGTCTTCAGGGCCCCACATGGCATAGGCCGCACAGGCACCCAGAATTGACAAGCCAAGCAGCAGGCCATAGGCAAACGCAAATCGAGATGAGCGTTGCACCCCCGGCAATAGAGTTCGGCGTGAATGGTGAGTTTTTTTGGGGTTCAAACCGCAAAATCCTTGTAATTAAGGTGCCAGTGGCAACTGCTCCAGCCCCATGTGCTCCGGCAGGTCGAACATCACATTCATGGCTTGTACAGCTTGCCCTGCGGCTCCTTTCACCAGGTTGTCGATCACCGACACTATCACCAGTGTGTCGCGGCCCTGTGGGCGATGCAGTGCAATTCGTACAAAGTTGGAGCCCCGCACAGATTTGGTCTCAGGCAGTGAACCTTTGGGCATCACATCGACGAAATATTCGTTGGCGTAGTGTTGTTCATACAAGGCCTGAATGTCGGTGTTCTTACCCAGCTCGTTCAACCTGACATAAGTGGTCGCCAAAATGCCACGAACCATGGGTACCAGGTGAGGTGTGAAGGTAATTTGGGTTTTGCGCCCCGAGATCAACTCAAGACCTTGTTCAATTTCTGGCAAGTGGCGATGGCCGCTCACACCATAGGCTTTGAAACTCTCGGCCGCTTCCGAAAACAGGGAGCCGACTGCCGCCTTGCGACCCGCGCCGGAGACCCCCGATTTGCAGTCCGCCACAATGCTGCTCTCGTCAATTAACGGATTTGCACCGCTGATCAAGGGTTTTAGCGCCAATTGCACAGCCGTGGGGTAGCAACCGGCCAAACCCACCAACTTCGCTTTTTTCAGTTCGGTGCGTGCTGACTCAACCAAGCCATAGCAGGCATTTCCTAGTAGCTCGGGCTCTGAATGTGGCATGCCATACCATTTTTCGAATTCGGCGGTGTCTTTCAGGCGGAAGTCTGCGCCTAAATCAATCACCCTTATGCCCGCATTCACCAGTTCAGCGGACTGTGCCATGGCCACACCATGAGGGGTGGCAAAAAACACCACATCGCATTCTTTCAGGGATTCGAAGGTAGGTTCGGTGAAAGCGATATTCACGCGTTTGCGCAGAGCCGGGAACATGTCTGCTACTGGCTGGCCAACTTCGCCACGTGATGTGATTGCTTTCAGTTCTGCCTGCGGGTGCAGGGCCAACAGGCGAAGAAGTTCAGACCCTGTGTAACCGGTTCCGCCGACAATGCCTACCTTGATCATGACTAATCCTTGTGCTGAAAAGAAAAAAAGCCGCACATTTGTGCGGCTTTCGATTGTAACCCAGCTGGGAGGGCTGCTGGGTGTAAACGATATGACAGCTTGGCGCTGGTTTATCGCTTGGAGAACTGCTTGCGGCGACGGGCGCCACGCAGACCCACTTTCTTACGTTCAACTTCACGTGCATCACGTGTCACCAAGCCTGCTTTGGACAGGGTTGGCTTCAGTTCTGCGTCCAAGTCGATCAAGGCACGGGTCAAGCCGTGACGGACTGCGCCAGCCTGGCCAGTTTCGCCGCCGCCGCGTACGTTTACCTTGATGTCAAAAGTTTCTACGTTCTCGGTCAGTACCAAAGGTTGACGTGCAACCATCTGGCCTGTTTCGCGAGCGAAGTATTCAGTCAAAGGCTTGCCGTTCACGATGAACTGGCCAGTACCTTTCTTGATAAAAACACGGGCCACTGAGCTTTTGCGGCGACCGGTTCCGTAATTGTATTCACCAATCATGGTTCACCTCAGATTTCAAGTGGCTTGGGTTGTTGTGCGGAATGCGGGTGCTCTGCTTCAGCGTAGATCTTCAATTTCTTGATCATCGCGTAGCCCAGAGGACCTTTTGGCAACATGCCTTTCACAGCTTTCTCCAGCGCGCGGCCAGGGAAGCGTTCTTGCATCTTGTCAAAGTTCGTTTCGTAAATACCGCCGGGGTAACCAGAGTGGCGGAAATACTTCTTGTTCAGGCCTTTTGTACCTGTAACGCGCAATTTACCGGCATTTACAACAACAATGAAGTCGCCTGTGTCGATGTGCGGTGTGAATTCAGGTTTGTGTTTACCACGGAGGCGGCGTGCAACTTCACTGGCTACACGTCCCAACACCTTGTCGGTGCCGTCGATCACAAACCACTCTTGTTTAACCTCACCGGGTTTCGCTGAGTAGGTTTTCATGATTTTTCCTTAAAGATAAAAAAGTGCTTTTTACCTGTCTCCCCACTTGTACATACAGCCCACAATTACTATGCAGGTCTGTAGCCGAGGGGCTCTCCCAACAGGTAACCCGCGATTTTAGCAAAGTTTTTTGCTTTCGGTTAAACTTTTTTGGATGTTGCATAAAAAAAACCCAAGCACTGTGAGGTGCTTGGGTTTAATCCACCAAAGGAGGAGGGTGGAGGAGACAACTTTGCACTTGAAAGAAGCTCTGCGATTTTTGGTTCGTGGTTCATTCAAGTGACTACAATTTGAATTCTAGAGATTTTTCTGCTGCGGCGCAAGAGTCTGTTTTTGTTGTCCGAAATAAGCAACTTATTCCATATTTCAAAAGTGGATTAAAAAAATCCAATAAAAACAATTGGTTGAAAATATTGCTAGTGACTGACTGGTTATTTGTTAACTCACTTTTATAAAATAGAGCAGTTTTTCAACTTCTTTTCAGTAAATATTGTGCAATGCATAATGAGTGATTAATCATAAATAAGGAGCTTTATGGAAGCCGAAGTTAGCTGGTCCGGGTTGCCCGGCATGTCATTTGTGGCCACAACAGGCAGTGGGCATATGTTGTGTATGGATGGTGCCCCAGACGGTGGTGGTAATAACCTGGCTCCGCGTCCAATGGAGGTCGTGTTGGCAGGTACTGGCGCATGTACGGCCTATGACGTGGTGTTGATTCTGCGCAAAAGCGGTCAGGATATTCGCGACTGCAAGGTCAAAATGAGTGCGGAGCGTGCTGAAGAAGCCCCGAAGGTTTTCACCAAAATCAACTTCCACTTTCAGGTGATTGGCCGGGGATTAAAGCCCAACCTCGTCGACCGAGCCATTAAGTTGTCTCATGAGAAATACTGCTCAGCGTCTGCCATGCTGGGCAAAACGGCTGAGTTGGTGTTCACCCACGAAATTATTGAAGATTAAATTTTCTGTGCAAGTGTGGTCATGACCTTCGACATGGCGGTCATGGCCAGTTTCACGGGCATGGGCAGGTTGTTGGCTCCCTGGTCGATCGCCGTTTGTCCGTGCTCAATCTCGTCTTGGCGCATTTGTTCCAGAATCGCCCTGGACTGTTGATCGCCAGCAGGCAGCTTGCCCAAGTGGTCGTTCAGGTGCTTTTCAACCTGCTTCTCTGTTTCCGCCATGAATCCGAGGCTAACCTTGTCGCCCAAGGTGCCCGCAACAAAACCCAAAGCGAATGCGCCCCCATACCAGAATGGATTTAACAGGCTGGGGCGAGCACCCAGTTGGTCGAGTCGCTCTTGGGTCCAGGCCAGGTGGTCGGCCTCTTCTTTGGCGGCTTGGTCAAACA
>NZ_ABCT01000014.1 GCF_000170915.1 Limnobacter sp. MED105 | reverse complement strand
TTGCCCTCAGCCGCCAGCTTTTCAATCGCCTTGCGTGCGTCCACAAATGCATAAAAAGCGCCTTCCGCTTTCAAACACTGAATGGTAGACACAGCATTCAAAGCCTTGGTCACAAACTCGTTGCGCTCGCGGAATGCTGCCACCATGGGCTTCAAACAATCCTGGTCGCCGTTCAGGGCGGCTTCAGCAGCCACTTGTGAAATTGAAGTGGGGTTGGAAGTGGACTGGCTTTGCAAGTTGGTCATCACATCGATCAGCTTGGCCGGGCCTGCTGCAAAACCAATGCGCCAGCCAGTCATGCTGTAGGCCTTGGAAACACCGTTCAACACAATGGTGCGGTCTTTCAGGGCAGGGCATGCGTTCACAATGTTCACGAATGGCGTACCAGTCAGGTTGATGTGCTCGTACATGTCATCTGTGGCCACCAGAATATTGGGGTGCTTCAACAGCACTTCGCCCAAGGCAGCCAGCTCTTCTTTGGTGTACACAGCGCCCGTGGGGTTACTGGGGCTGTTGATCATGAACATTTTGGTTTTTGGCGTAATGGCCGCTTCCAGTTGGGCAGCAGTCATTTTGAAACCTTGCTCAATACCGGCAAACACCAGCTTGGGCACGCCACCGGCAATTTCCACGATGTCGGCGTAGCTCACCCAGTAAGGCGCAGGAATCACCACCTCATCACCATCGTTGATGGTGGCCAAAATCATGTTGAAAATACACTGCTTGCCGCCAACGCCCACCACCACTTCATTGGGCTTGTACTCCAGGCCGTTGTCGCGCTTCAGTTTGGCGATTACTGCGTTTTTCAAGCCAACTGTGCCGCCCACGGCGGTGTACTTGGTAAAACCGGCATCAATCGCTTTCTTGGCAGCTTCCTTGATGTGATCAGGGGTGTCGAAGTCGGGTTCACCAGCGCCCAAGCCGATAATGTCTTTACCCTCGGCTTTCAGTTGGGCCGCCTTGGCTGTCACGGCAAGTGTAGGGGAAGGTTTGATCGTAAGTGCGCGATTTGAAAGCATGATTCCGTTGTCTGGGAGTGAAAAAAGAAAAAGTCAAGTCTGGAAAAAAAACTCATTTCCGACGATAATGCAGGATTGGCTTATCACAAAACGCTGCAAAGTTTCTGCAGCCATCAGCCCAATGATGCAACTCCGTAATTCTACGGGATTGGCCAGAAGGTTCAACCCGTTGGGTTAATCATTGGCTAAAACCTGTGTGCTTTGTGGTTGCCTCGCATCAAGACTTGTAGTTTAACATGGCCCCTGGATTTATCAGTTACCCCAACAGCCCGTTCGAGCTTTACCAGCCCTATTCCCCGGCTGGAGACCAACCGACCGCGATTGAAAAACTGGTGGAAGGCGTCAACGACGGCGAAGTATTCCAGACCCTGCTGGGTGTAACAGGCTCGGGCAAAACCTTCACCATGGCCAATGTAATTGCCCAAACAGGCCGCCCTGCCCTGGTGCTGGCCCCCAACAAAACACTGGCGGCGCAGTTATACGCCGAAATGCGCGAATTCTTCCCGAAAAACGCCGTGGAATACTTCGTGAGCTATTACGACTACTACCAGCCCGAGGCGTACGTACCCAGCCGCGACCTGTTCATCGAGAAAGACAGCTCGATCAACGAGCACATTGAACAAATGCGGCTTTCAGCCACGAAAAGCCTTCTGGAACGCCGGGACACCATTATTGTGGGCACGGTCAGCTGCATTTACGGCATTGGTGACCCCTCCGATTACCACGCCATGATCTTGAGTATTCGCCATGGCGACAAGTTGAGCCAGCGGGATATCCTGAAGCGCCTTATTGCCATGCAATACAAGCGCAACGATCTTGATTTCACACGGGGTACCTTCCGTGTTCGGGGCGACACCATCGATGTGTACCCTGCAGAGCATTCAGAACTGGCTGTTCGCATTGACCTGTTTGACGATGAAATTGACGGTATTCAGCTGTTTGATCCATTGACCGGCAAAATTCGCCAAAAGCTGCCCCGTTTCACCATTTACCCCAGCAGTCACTATGTAACGCCCCGCGCCACCGTGCTGCGTGCCATTGAAACCATCAAGGAAGAACTGCGCGAACAGCTTGATTTCTTTGTAAAAACCGGAAAACTGGTCGAGGCCCAGCGCCTGGAACAGCGCACCCGCTTCGACCTGGAAATGCTGGCTGAACTTGGTTTTTGTAAAGGCATTGAGAATTACAGCCGCCACATGTCAGGCGCAGCGCCCGGTGAACCCCCACCCACGCTGATTGATTACCTGCCCAAAGACGGGCTGATGATCATTGATGAAAGCCACGTGACCATTGGGCAACTGGGCGGCATGTACCGTGGAGACAGGTCTCGCAAGGAAACACTGGTTAACTTCGGCTTTCGTCTGCCATCTGCCATGGACAATCGCCCCTTGCGTTTCGAGGAATTCGAGTCCAAAATGCGGCAAACAGTGTTTGTTTCAGCCACGCCCTCGAATTACGAGAAAGAGCATTCTGGCCAAGTGGTTGAACAAGTGGTGCGCCCCACGGGTCTTATTGATCCTGTGATTGAGGTGCGCCCTGCCACCACCCAGGTCGATGACCTGCTCAGCGAGATCCACGAGAGAACTCGCGCTGGCGATCGAGTATTGGTCACAACGTTGACCAAGCGCATGGCCGAAGACCTCACTGACTACCTCAGCGACAATGGCGTGCGCGTGCGCTATTTGCATTCAGACATCGACACCGTAGAACGCGTAGAAATTATCCGCGACCTGCGTTTGGGTGAATTTGACGTGCTGGTCGGAATTAATTTGTTGCGCGAGGGCTTGGATATTCCAGAAGTGTCCCTAGTTGCAATACTGGATGCCGACAAAGAAGGCTTTTTGCGCAGTGAACGCAGTTTGATTCAAACCATTGGCCGCGCCGCCCGTAATTTGAACGGCAAAGCCATTTTGTATGCAGACCGGGTTACCAACTCCATGGAGTTGGCGATTGGCGAAACCACCCGCCGCCGCAACAAGCAAATTGAATTCAATACGGAAAACGGCATTACCCCACGGGGCGTGAACAAGCAGATCAAGGAACTAATTGATGGCGTGTTCGATCCAAACGCTTCAAAGCAACGCAAGGCCGACAAGGCCATGGAAGTTGCGCCGTTGGGTGAAAAGCAGTTGGCCAAAGAGATTAAACGGCTTGAGAAACTCATGCTGGACCACGCGAAAAACCTGGAGTTCGAAAAAGCGGCCCAGGCACGCGACCAGTTGGGTTTGTTGAAAGAACAGTTGTTTGGCAGCAAGGGCGACTCCAATGTGACGTCGCTGGACGCCAAACGCAGCGCTTAGTTTGAAGAGTTTTACTTTAATGGGTTCAGGACAATAGGAAGCCAATATGAAAAGCAAAGTTTTGTTTGTGTGCATGGGAAACATCTGCCGCTCACCAACAGCGGAAGGCGTTTTCAGGCAAATGGTAAGCGAAGCGGGTCTTGACCATGAAATTTCTGTTGAGTCAGCCGGCACGCATGCCTACCATTTGGACAAAACGCCCGATCCCCGCGCGGTGGCAGCTGCCGCCAAGCGTGGTTACGACATTTCCAGCCTCATTTCACGCCAGGTTACAGCCGACGACTTCCGCGACAGCGACATGATTTTGGCCATGGACTGGGACAACATGAGCCTGCTGCAACAGCAGTGCCCACGCCAGTACGCGCACAAAATCCAGTTGATGATGCGCTACGCCACTGAACACGATGAAGCCACCGTGCCCGACCCCTACTACGGCGGACCAGACGGCTTCGACACTGTTCTGAACTACATCGAAGACAGCTGCACCGGCTTGTTGGAAGTGTTGCGCAAACGCGTATTTCAATTCGCTGCTGCATAAAGGCAACAGCCAGGCTTTGGCTGGGCACTGAACAAAAAACCGCTGGCCTTGGCTGGCGGTTTTTCTTTGTCGACTCCCCGCGCCAAATCAAGGTTTCCCCTAGTTTTTCAAACCACCCGAATACTTGAGCAAAACAGTCAACTTTGCTATACTTGAGTGAAATAGTAGGAATTAAAAAGGGTTGCCATGCGATTGACCACGAAAGGCAGATTTGCCGTCACAGCCATGATTGATCTTGCCTTGCAGCAAGACACAGGGCCGGTTTCGCTCGCCGGCATCAGCCAGCGCCAGAACATTTCACTGTCGTATCTGGAGCAGTTGTTCTCGAAGTTGCGACGCCACGAGTTGGTCGAAAGTGTTCGTGGCCCAGGTGGTGGTTACCACATCGCACGCGCCCTGAAGGAAGTTAGCGTGGCCGATGTCATTTTGGCGGTTGACGAACCCTTGGACGCGACGCAATGCGGCGGCAAGGAAAACTGCACCGACGAAGGCCAGTGCATGACACACGACCTGTGGAGCAGCCTGAATACGAAAATGCTTGAATACCTGGGCTCGGTGACCTTGCAATGCCTGGTTGAAAAGCACAAACAGAAAGACGCGGAACGAACCATTCAGTTTCGCGAAAGGCCAGCGGCCAACAATGCCGCAGCCGTAACGCGCGCACAGCACACACATTAAACAGCAGTTGATTGGAGCACACACATTATGAAGATGCCGATTTACCTCGATTACAGCGCCACCACTCCGGTGGACCCGCGTGTAGCCGACGCCATGATCCCTTTCCTGCGTGAAAGCTTTGGCAACCCGGCATCCCGCAGCCATGCCTATGGCTGGACCGCCGAGGAAGCCGTTGAAAAAGCCCGTGAAGATGTTGCAGCTTTGGTCAACGCAGACCCACGCGAAATCGTATGGACCTCAGGCGCGACCGAATCGAACAACCTGGCCATCAAGGGCGCAGCGCTGTTTTACGGCGAAACCAAAGGCAAGCACATCATCACTGTAAAAACCGAGCACAAGGCAGTGCTGGACACCTTCCGCGATCTGGAACGCCATGGCTTTGAAGCCACCTACATGGATGTTCAGGAAAATGGATTGTTGGACATGGACGCGTTGAAAGCGGCCATTCGCCCCGACACAGTGCTGATTTCGGTCATGTTCGTGAACAACGAAATTGGTGTAATTCAAGACATCCCCGCCATTGGCGAACTGTGCCGCGAGAAAGGCATTATTTTCCACGTGGATGCAGCACAAGCCACTGGTAAAGTTGAAATTGACCTGCAAAAGCTGAAAGTCGATTTGATGAGCTTTTGTGCTCACAAAACCTATGGCCCCAAAGGCATTGGTGCCCTGTACGTGCGCCGCAAGCCCCGCATTCGCATTGATGCGCAAATTCATGGCGGCGGCCACGAGCGTGGCATGCGTTCAGGCACCTTGGCCACGCACCAAATCGTGGGCATGGGCGAAGCATTCCGAATTGCCAAAGAAGAAATGGCCAGCGAACTGCCCCGCATGAAAGCACTGCGCGACCGCTTGCTGAACGGCCTGAAAGCCATTGATGAAATTTATGTGAATGGCGATCTGGAAAAGCGTATTCCACACAACCTGAACGTCAGCTTCAACTTTGTGGAAGGCGAGTCCCTGATCATGGCGGTGAAAGACATTGCAGTGTCTTCCGGTTCCGCCTGTACATCAGCCTCGCTAGAGCCTTCTTATGTGTTGCGCGCCTTGGGTCGTAGCGACGAACTGGCGCACAGCTCCATTCGTTTCTCGATTGGCCGCTTCACCACCGAAGCGGATGTTGATTTCACCATCGAACTGATGAAAACCAAAGTGGCGAAGTTGCGCGAATTGTCGCCCCTGTGGGAAATGCACCTGGACGGCGTCGATTTGAGCACCGTTCAATGGGCAGAACACTGAAATATTTAAAGATTGAGGAGAAGTACCATGGCATACAGCGAAAAAGTTTTGGACCACTATGAAAACCCCCGCAACGTGGGTTCGTTCGAGAAGGGCGACGACGAAGTAGGCACAGGCATGGTGGGTGCACCCGCTTGCGGCGACGTGATGAAGCTGCAAATCAAGGTGGGTGAAGACGGCGTGATTACCGATGCAAAATTTAAAACCTATGGCTGTGGTTCAGCCATTGCATCGTCTTCATTGGTAACCGAGTGGGTCAAGGGCAAAACCCTGGACCAGGCTTTGGAAATCAAGAACACCGCCATCGCCGAAGAACTGGCATTGCCACCTGTAAAAATTCACTGCTCCATTTTGGCTGAAGACGCCATCAAGGCTGCAGTTGAAGATTACAAAAAGAAGCATGCCTGATCGTTAAAAGTTGTTGAAAAGGAATTGAACACCATGGCGATTACATTGACCGAGCGCGCCGCCGACCACATTAGCAAGTTCCTGACCAAACGCGGCAAGGGAATAGGCTTGCGCATTGGTGTGCGCACCACCGGGTGTTCCGGCATGGCTTACAAGCTTGAATTTGTAGACGCTGTTGCCGATGAAGACAATGTGTTCGAGGCCCATGGCGTCAAGCTGTTTGTTGACCCGAAAAGCATGCCCTATCTTGAGGGCATTGAACTGGACTTCGCACGCGAAGGCCTGAATGAAGGTTTCAAATTCAACAACCCCAACGAAAAGGCGCGCTGCGGCTGTGGTGAAAGCTTCACTGTGTAATGGCTGATTTAACCATTAAGTTAAGCGACAGCGATTTCGACATATTTGGGTTGCCCTGCCAGTTTGCACTGGACAGCGCAGCCCTTTCTGCTTCGTACTTGCGCCTGCAAAGTCAAACCCACCCCGACCGTTTTGCAAATTCCAGCGCTCAAGAAAAACGGCTGGCGGTGCAATGGGCCACACGGGTTAACGAAGCATACAAGCGCTTGCAAAACCCCATGGAACGCGCCATTTACTGGTGTGAGCTAAACGGTGAAAACCCGCGTGGGCAGCAAAGCAACTTGCCACCCGCCCTGCTGATGCAGCAAATGGAGTGGCGTGAAGCACTGGAAGAAATTGACAGCGTTGAGGCACTCGAAAACTTGCTGGATGAAGTGGCTGCAGAAAAGAAACGTTGCCTTGCACTGATTGCGCAGCAAATTGACAGCGAGAAGAATGCGCAGGCGGCCAACGCCACCGCGCAGGCCTTGCTGTTTATCGACAAATTCATGATTGAGTTGACCAAGAAATTGGAGCAACTGGAGGACGCCAGCTAATGGCTTTGTTACAAATTGCCGAACCCGGCATGTCGACTGCGCCCCACGAGCACAGGCTTGCTGTGGGCATCGACCTGGGCACCACGCACTCGCTGGTGGCCAGCGTGCGAAGCGGCAGTGCCGAATGTTTACCCGATTCTTCTGGCCGCGTTATTTTGCCCAGCGTGGTTCGCTACGGCGAAACCGGCGTAAAAAACATGGGCGAAGATGCTTTGGCCTGCGCCGACACCGACCCGTTCAACACGGTGTTCTCCGTCAAACGCCTAATGGGTCGCGGCTTCAAGGACGTAGAAAGCTTGAACCTGCCCTACCGTGTCAAAGATTCAGGCGGCATGGTTGAAATTGAAACTGACCATGGTGTGAAAAGCCCGGTTGAAGTGTCTGCCGATATTCTGCGCAACTTGCGCAAACGTGCAGAGGCCACCTTGGGTGGTGAGCTGGTGGGCGCCGTGATAACTGTGCCCGCTTACTTTGACGACGCCCAACGCCAGGCCACCAAAGACGCTGCTCAACTGGCCGGCTTGAACGTACTTCGACTAATCAACGAACCCACCGCCGCCGCTGTGGCTTATGGCCTTGATCAAAAAGCGCAAGGGCAATTTGTGGTGTTCGATTTGGGTGGCGGCACATTTGATGTATCCATTTTACGATTGCAAGGTGGTGTATTTGAGGTGCTGGCCACGGGTGGCGATTCTGCCTTGGGTGGCGACGATTTCGATCGCGCAATGGCTGATCACTTTATTGCCACGCACGGGTTTCAGGAACTGAACCCACAACAACGTTCGCGCCTTGTGATGGCTTGCCGCCGAGTGAAGGAACAAATTTCCCACGAACACACCGCATTTCTCAGCGTTGAATTCAAAAGCGGTGAAACCATCGCGGAAACAGTGACTGCGGAACAGTTTGAAACCATTGTTGAGCCCTTGGTGAAACGCACCATTCAAGCCGCACGCAAAACCCTGCGAGATGCTGGCTTAAGTACCGATGAAATTGATGGCGTGGTCATGGTGGGCGGTTCTACCCGTATGCCAGTCATTCGCAAAGCAGTGAAAGCATTTTTTGGCAAAGACCCGCTGGTGAATTTGAACCCGGATGAGGTTGTGGCCATTGGTGCTGCCATTCAAGCAGACACCTTGGCGGGCAACCGCAGCGACGATGAGCTGCTGTTGCTTGACGTAATACCCTTAAGCCTTGGCCTTGAAACCATGGGTGGTTTAACCGAGCGCGTGATCAACCGCAACAGCACCATTCCTGTGGCGCGTGCGCAAGAATTCACCACCTTCAAAGACGGTCAAACCGCCATGGCCATTCACGTGGTTCAGGGCGAGCGCGAGCTTGTGTCTGAAAACCGTTCACTGGCAAGGTTCGAATTGCGGGGCATTCCACCGATGGTAGCTGGTGCTGCGCGCATTCGCGTCACCTTTCAAGTCGATGCCGACGGCCTGCTGGCAGTCAATGCCATGGAAACCGGTTCAGGTGTTTCAGCCAACATCACCGTGAAACCCTCCTACGGGCTAGACGATGATCAAATTGCCGGCATGCTGAAGAACAGTTTTGAGTTTGCAGAAGCAGACATGAACGCCCGCCAGCTGCGCGAGCAACAAGTTGAAGCCATGCGCTTGGTGGAATCGGTTGAAGCGGCCATTGGCAAAGACCGTGACCTGCTCGAGGCCAGCGAACTTGAAATGATCCACGCGAGTGTCAATGCCTTGCGTGAACTGGCGCAGACCGACGACTTGCGCGCCATTGAAAAAGGCATTGAAGACTTGAGCCATCTTACCGAAGACTTTGCAGCGCGCCGCATGGATGCAGGTATACGCAAAGCATTGACTGGTAAAACCATTGACACTGTGAGCACTACCCTTGGTGGCGCTGCGAAGTAAACGCAATACAACAGAACACGAGAGATTGAGAAATGCCGATTATTAAAATTTTGCCCCATGAAAGTTTGTGCCCGGAAGGCAAAACATTTGAAGTGCCCGTGGGCGCCCAGCTTTGCGAAGCCATTCTGAAAAACGACATTGCACTGGAACACGCCTGCGAAATGAGCTGTGCCTGCACCACTTGCCATGTGGTTATCAAGGAAGGATTCAACAGCCTGACTGAAAGCGACGACGATGAAGATGACTTGCTGGACATGGCCTGGGGCCTGACGCCACAAAGCCGTTTGTCTTGCCAGGTGAAAGTGGCCGACAAAGACCTGGTGGTTGAATTGCCAAAGTACACCATCAACCACGCACGCGAAAATCACTGATCAAGGGGCACCCACATGAAATGGACTGACACACTGGACATTGCGCTGGAGCTAATTGAAGCGCACCCCGATGTTGACCCGCAGTACATTCGATTCACGGATTTGCATGCATGGGTCTGCGCCCTGCCCGGCTTTGAAGATGACCCTGAAAAATCCAATGAAAAAATTCTGGAAGCAATCCAGATGACCTGGATTGAAGAACAGGACTGATTACAACAGGTCGTTGATCGGAAGCAGGGAATAAAAGAAAACAACCGCCTTTCGCCACAAAGTGGCCTTGGGCTCCAGGTTGTGAACAATCTCTTTTCCGCCCTGCCGTTCAATCCACACCAAGGCATCGTTTTCATCCAGACGAACCTCGTAGGCCATCACTGGCAGGGCCTGAAACGCCAAATCAATTTGAGTGGCCAGACTTTCACTTTGAATCAGGAAACCCATTTCGGTATTCAGGTTCACGGACCGTGGGTCAAAGTTGAACGAACCTACAAACACCCGCGAACTATCGACTGAGAAAGTTTTGGTGTGCAGGCTTGAACCTGAAGTGCCCAACATCAGGTTCCGCCTGGTTCCAGTTTTTTGCACCCCTGAACTACTTTTCAATTCAAATAATTTAACGCCAGCTTTCAGTAACTCCACGCGTGTTTTCGCATAGCCCGAGTGCACCGCAGCCACGTCGGTCGCCTCCAGCGAATTCGTCAAAATTTGCACATTCACACCCGCTTTGGCCAAACGTGAAAAGAACGCAACGCCCCGCTCTGTGGGCACAAAGTAAGGCGACACCACACTCAGGCTGAACCTGGGCTCTGCAATGAAATCGCGCAACTCACTGACCAGGTAATCTTCGCGACTGGCTTCATCAAGTCCCTTGGCAGGGTCATCGCTAACCATGCGTACCTGGGTCCACTGCAACGGTAACTTGCCGCGCAAAAAATCTTGTACAAACACAGATTCTCGAACCTGTTTTACGTACACGGCAGCACGCTCTTCTTGCTCTACAGTGAGTTGTTCACGGTCAAGCTCATCAAGCACGGCCGGCTCCGAAGGAAGCAAAATTTTGCTGGCCGGATAGGCCGAATCGCTTGTCCAGTAGGCATCAAAGTCACGAGACACCGCATCAACCACCGCGCCAACACACAGCACGTCAAGGTCAGTGAATAACTGAGCATGGCTTGCGCCAAAGTATTCATCCCCGATATTGCGCCCACCGGAAATGGTCACTATGTTGTCTACGGTGAAAGCCTTGTTGTGCATGCGGCGGTTTACACGCGAGAAGTCCGTGATGTAGCCCAGCCACTTTGGATTGCGAATGACAAACGGATTGAACAGGCGCACCTCAATATTCGGATGTCGGTCCAAGCGGTTCAATTGATTGTCCAGGCCAGTGATACCGTTGTCATCCAGCAGCAATCGAACCCGAACGCCACGCTCCGCTGCAGCGAACAGCTCATTTAACATCAAGGTGCCCGTGGTGTCGTTGTGCCACAAGTACGACTGAATATCGATGGTTTGTTCTGCTGTGCGTGCCAACGCAACCCGGCTTGCAAAAGCCTGTTTGGGGTCTTGCATGGGGTAAATGCCAGCCTTACCCCTGTTTTGCGCCAAGCGCCCTGACAAGGCTTTTCCAAGTGTTGTGACGCGGGCCTGCTCAGGGGCAAGTGCAGTTGACTGTGTTCGATCGTTCAATGGGGGCAAGGCACAGCCTTGCAACAGGGCAAGCAGAAAAAAAACGGCGGTCATTGCTTTGATTGCCATTTTTCCGCTCCAGTGCGATCACGCTAAGAGATCATTTCGACGCCGGGGGCAGCGCGTTCATGGACTGTAACACGTCCCGGGTAATCGCTTCTCGCTTTGGCAGGTCGCCCATGCGGTTGGGAGTGTCGATATTCAAAGCAAAAAATACGGGGCCAGTCGACCATTCAACGTAGCCCACCCACCAGCCGAAGCTGCCTTCCCAGCCCGTTTTTGCGCGCAGTATCCAGTCCCGTCCGGCTTCTACAATAATGATGTCCTTCACAAGGCGCTGATGCTCTGGCTTGAAAGGCAAACTATTCGCATACAGTTTCTGTAGAAAACTGATTTGCTCAAACGCAGTAATTCGTATGTTGCCATCTAGCCAGTAACCGTCTTTTCCGCCACTCGGGTCGGCGTTGCCGTAACCTGCTTTTTCAAGATAGGTTTTGGCGGCTGGTTCGCCAATTCGTTGTGCTATCCACTGATACACCCACACCACAGAGCCTCGCATGGACGAGCGCAGGTTGTGATCAGAATTCCAGACATCGAAATCACGTTTTTTCCCATCCCATTTAAACACCTGGAACTCGTCTTTCACCACACCATGTTCCAGCGCAAACAGGGCATGAGGTATTTTGTAGGTGGAAGCTGGCAGGTAAGGTGTACTGGCGCGCTTGGGGTTGTAAACCTGGAAAACGGGATTTGGGCTGCGCTGATCAAGCACCACCAAGGTGCCGACCGCATTGTGTTGATCAAAAAAGGATTTCCAGTCCGTACGTTCGACTGAAGCCGGTGGAGATGCCCCATACACAGTGCTTGCAAACATGGCGAATGCCAATAAAACTGTATTGAACAGGCGCATTAACTCCCCCTTTTTATTATCGAACTGCGGAGTCCTTTCCGATAATTTGATTGATCTCTGCGCTGCTTAACGTTGATGAATCGCATTTGGCATACCCCGTTCTCTCGGTCACCAAATAACGCACACCACTGCTGTTCTGCAGGCCGGTGTCCTTCTCGTTTTCTGCAATGGCCAGCTCGTCATATTCAGCAGAAGCACAGGCGCGCTCTGCACCAGTGCGCCAGGTTGTGCGGGCAGCTTCAAGATTGGTCCAAGGGGCATGGTTAGAGCGCGCATAGATGTAAAACAGGCCTGGGCCCATTTCCTCTTGTTTGTAACCACCGCCCAGCATATTGCTGCCTTTGGACAAATCATGGGTTGACGCACAACCCGCCAAACCAGCCACTACCAGTGCAAACGCAAGCTTGTACACAATAAAACTCCACTGCCAATTAAAGAAAGGGCACATTGTGCCCCAGCCAGCCGCCCTTAAATGGCCTTGCCGTCGAAATCACTGGCACTGTGCCGCTCAAGCACCTGTTCGTTGGGCTCACCCCAGGCGCGATTCACCATTCGCCCGCGAATCACCGCTGGACGCTTGGCTATTTCATGGGTCCAGCGCAACACATTGGTGTAGGTGTGGGCCTCCAGAAATTCAGCAGCCTCGTATACCTTGTTGGTGACCAAGGCACCATACCAAGGCCATATGGCCATGTCTGCAATTGTGTATTCGCTGCCTGCAATGTACTCCTGATGGGCCAACTGTCGATCCAGCACGTCCAGCTGTCGCTTCACTTCCATCGCGTAGCGGTTAATCGGGTACTCGTACTTCTCGGGGGCATAAGCATAAAAGTGCCCAAAACCACCACCCAGCATGGGCGCACTGCCCATTTGCCAGAACAACCACGACAAGGTTTCTGTTCGCTTGGCTGGGTCAGTGGGCAAGAATGCCTTGAACTTTTCGGCGAGGTACAACAGGATTGAGCCCGACTCAAAAACCCGCGTCGCCGGGTTCGTACTGCGGTCCAGCAGGGCTGGAATTTTACTGTTGGGGTTCACGTCCACAAAACCACTACTGAACTGGTCGCCATTGGAAATATTGATCAACCAGGCATCGTATTCCGCACCACTGTGGCCAAGAGCAAGCAACTCTTCCAGCATCACGGTGACTTTCACGCCATTGGGTGTGGCCAGTGAATAAAGCTGCAAAGGATGCTCGCCCACGGGCAATTCTTTGTCGTGCGTGGAACCGGCAATCGGGCGATTGATGTTTGCAAACTTGCCGCCGCTTTCTTTGTCCCACACCCAAACCTTGGGTGGTGTGTATTTTGTGTCGCTCATTGCTATGACCTCGCTTTGCTGACTACTCAAAAAAACTCAAAGTTCAGGATACCCTCAGGGAATCATGTTTTGATGAATCCAGTGTCCGGTTTCGTCAAGTTCACAACGAAATCTGACGTGGCCTTCCCGCTTCAATTCCAGCAGTTCCAGACTCAACACTTTCACGTTCAACACCACAAAGTTGGCACGGGCCGTATCGAAGTCATACACCAGATCACCACCAGGAAGGGCGTCACCGGGTGCGCTCAGGGTGGCATAGTCTTTTCGCGCATAGTCGGGGATACGCGCCCAAAGACTATTCACAATCAATTCACTGGCCTGCGGCGCTGCAATGCCACATACTCGAAGCTGGGTGTTGCTGCGCGGGTTCCAGAACAACAGCGCCACACGTGGATCATGTGCGATGTCAGTCATTTTCTGGCTTCGGCGATCAGTGTAAAAAACCAGGTGATGTTCGCCAGTGTTGACCGCCCGCAAAATGACCGAGCGTACTTGCGGACCCTTCGGGCCCGATGTGCTGAAACCCACCACGCGCCAAGGGTGTTTTTTGTCCACGGTGGCGCGCACCAAAGTTTTCCAGATTTCTTCGGCATGGTTCATGCTTCTCTCCATGCCGTAAACAGGTTTTGTTTGTTCGGCTTCATTTTTGGGATTACACAGTGTCTATTCACGTTGCTCTGCGCCATATTACACGCTACCGCTACGATCGCCTGATCAACCTGGGCCCCCAAGTGGTGCGTTTACGCCCGGCCCCGCATTGCCGCACGCGTATTCTCAGTTACAGCATGGAAGTGCTGCCACAAACCCACTTCATCAACTGGCAGCAAGACCCTCAAAGCAATTACATGGGTCGCCTGATATTTCCCGAACGCACAGAGATGTTGGAAATTGCGGTGGACCTTGTGGCTGAAATGTCGGTGCTGAATCCCTTCGATTTTTTCCTCGAAGAAGCCGCTGAGTTCTTCCCTTTTAAATATGATGCATCGCTGGACCAGGAACTGGCACCCTACTTGGTGCCCTGCCACACGGGCAAGGCATTCAACGCCTACATGGCCGAGATGAACCTGAGCCGGGTTAAAACCATCGACTTTCTGGTGGCCCTGAATCAGGATTTGGCGAAACGAATCAAGTACCTGATCCGCATGGAACCGGGCGTGCAAACGCCGGATGAAACACTGAACAGTGGGTCGGGTTCCTGCCGTGACACGGCATGGCTCATGGTACAAATATTCCGCCGGCTGGGCATGGCGGCAAGGTTTGCCTCGGGCTACCTGATCCAACTCACAAGCGATGTCAAAGCCATCGACGGCCCTGATGGCCCGGAGAAAGATTTCACCGACCTGCATGCCTGGTGCGAGGTGTATTTGCCCGGTGCCGGCTGGATAGGGCTGGACCCCACTTCTGGTTTGCTGGCTGGCGAAGGGCACATACCCTTGGCGTGCACTCCCGAGCCTGGCAGTGCAGCCCCCATCACTGGCACGCTGGATGAATGTGAAGTTGAGTTTGAACATGAAATGAGCGTGCAGCGGGTGTATGAGTCGCCGCGCACCAGCAAGCCCTACACCGAGGAACAGTGGAAAGGCATTGAGGCGCTGGGCTTCGAAGTGGACAAGGCACTGGACGCGCTCGACGTGCGCCTGACCATGGGTGGCGAACCCACCTTTGTGGCCAACACCGATCGGGGTGCTGCCGAGTGGAATATCGACGCGCTGGGGCCCACGAAACGCGAATACGGCATCAAGATGCTGAACAAGCTGGCCAAGTATTACGGCAAGGGTGGCCTGTATCACTTTGGGCAAGGCAAGTGGTACCCCGGCGAGCAACTGCCACGTTGGGCGCTGTCGATGTACTGGCTGAAAAGTGGCGAAGCCATCTGGAAGAATCCGAAACTGCTTAGCCACGAACAAACGGATGGCAAAGCCGGCAATGCCACT
Source organism: Limnobacter sp. MED105 (assembly GCF_000170915.1). Classification (GTDB taxonomy): domain Bacteria; phylum Pseudomonadota; class Gammaproteobacteria; order Burkholderiales; family Burkholderiaceae_B; genus Limnobacter. Next base: position 87,392 of record NZ_ABCT01000014.1, on the reverse strand, counting down.
GCCAAACAATTCATCGAAGGGTTGTGCAGCCGCTTGGGGCTTCACCCTCGCTACGTCATGCCCGGTTTCGAAGATGCCTGGTACTACATGTGGCGAGAGCGCAAACTGCCTGTGAACGTCGACCCATTCGATTCGAGGCTGGACGACCCACTTGAGCGCAAACGCCTGAACAAGGTGTTTACCCAAGGGCTGACCGAGGAAGTGGGCTATTGCCTGCCCATTCAATCAACCAAAGGCCAATGGCGCACAGGGCAGTGGTTTTTGCGGGACGAACGCATGTACCTGATTCCCGGCGATTCGCCCATGGGCTATCGCCTGCCACTGGATTCTCAACCGTGGGTGGCCAAGAAAGATTTTCCCTACACAATTCCTGCCGACCCGTTCGCACCCCCTGCTCCTTCACGCGTGGCCCTGCAAAAGCCCAGTGCCAAAGCAAGTGTGGCCAGTGTGGCCGATGACAAAGCCCCTGTATTGAAAGAATCGGCCACGCACATTGTGCGTACTGCCATGTGTGTGCAGGCACGCAACGGACATTTGTATGTGTTCATGCCACCACTGGAGGTGCTCGACGATTATCTTGAACTGGTAGCCAGAATTGAAGACACAGCCGAGGCAATGAACCAGCCTGTGGTGCTGGAAGGGTACCCGCCCCCACGCGACAAGCGCATGACCATGCTGCAGGTCACACCCGACCCCGGCGTGCTGGAGGTGAATATTCAACCCAGCAAGAACTGGGGCGAACTGCTGCACCTGACAACAAATTTATACGAAGAAGCGCGTCTTATTGGCCTGTCCACTGAGAAATTCATGCTCGATGGCAGGCACAGTGGCACGGGTGGCGGCAACCACTTTGTGATGGGCGGTGAGACACCCGAGAACAGCCCTTTCCTGCGTCGCCCCGATTTGTTGGGCAGCCTGCTGCGGTACTGGCACAACCACCCGGGTTTGTCGTACCTGTTCTCAGGCCTGTTTATTGGCCCTACCAGCCAAGCCCCACGTGTGGACGAGGCCCGCAGCGATCAGGTTCATGAACTTGAATTGGCACTGAATGAACTGGACAAGCAAATGCAGAAACACGGGGGCAACCCGCCGCCGTGGATTATCGATCGCCTTTTGCGCAACATTTTGATCGATTCGACTGGCAACACCCACCGCAGCGAATTTTGTATCGACAAACTGTACAGCCCCGACACCTCCACAGGACGCCTGGGCCTGCTTGAGTTGCGTGCCTTTGAGATGCCACCCAATGCGCAAATGAGCCTTGCACAGCAACTGCTGCTGCGCACCTTGATTGCGAAATTCTGGAAAACGCCCTACACGGCAAGGCTGGTGAAATGGGGCACACGCCTGCACGACCAGTTCATGTTGTCGACCTTCGTCAAAAACGACATTGCGGATGTGGTGGCCGACCTGAACGCTGCCGGTTTTCCGTTTCAGATGGACTGGTTTGCACCGCACTTCGCATTCCGATTCCCGAAAATGGGCGACTTTTCAAGCCGGGGTGTGGAAGTGGAACTATTCAGCGCCCTGGAGCCCTGGCATGTGCTGGGCGAGGAAGGCGCGCCTGGCGGCACTGTGCGTTATGTTGATTCCTCACTTGAACGCCTGGAAGTGAAAGTCAAAAACTTTGTAGACGAACGCTACACCCTGACCTGCAATGGCGTGAAAGTACCTTTGCACAGCACTGGCACCGAGGGCGAATATGTCGCTGGTGTGCGCTACAGAGCCTGGCAACCACCCAATGCACTGCACCCCACCATTGGCGTGCACACCCCCTTGGTGTTTGACTTGATCGACACCTGGAACGGCCGCAGCTTGGGAGGTTGCCAATACCATGTGGCCCACCCAGGCGGGCGCAATTATGACCTATTCCCGGTGAATGCCTTCGAAGCGGAAAGCAGGCGTTTAACGCGCTTCTTCCGCATGGGCCACACCCACGGCAAGGTTAGTGTAAAAAGCCCAAGCGGAAGACCCGAGTTCCCCATCACACTAGACCTAAGATGGTGTTAGGCATTTACAATAGGGCACCGAACTTTAGGCAGTGACCGCTTTGAGCGCGAACCCGAACACCACCCTTGCAAACGTCGAGGTGCCCTGGCAGCAGAGCATCCTTCAAGGCACCAGCGCGTACTACAGCGAGCTGGCAGTCAAGGGTGTTCTTCGCCCGGCCTGGGCTGATTTTGTGAATCGCCTGCCCGGCACCGGGCTGAGCGATCACCTGGACAGCAAACTGAATGCGCTGGCCAAGCAAATTCGTGACAACGGCATTACCTACAATGTGTACGCCGACCATGCACAGGGCACCTCGCGCCCTTGGTCTCTCGACTTGCTGCCCTTCATCATTGACCAAGCCGACTGGGCGGTGCTGCAAACCGGCATTGCCCAACGTGCACGCCTGCTCAACGCGATGATGGCCGACGTGTATGGCCAGCGCGAACTGCTTTCCAAAGGCTTGCTGCCCGCAGACCTGGTCTACGGCCATTCAGGCTACTTGCCGCAAATGCAGGGTATCGAGCCGCCCAACAAGGTGTGGCTGCACATGGTGGCATTCGACCTTGGGCGCAGCCCCGATGGGAAATGGTGGGTGATTACCCACCGCATGCAGGCGCCGTCGGGTCTCGGTTATGCCCTTGAAAACCGCCTGAGTATTTCGCGCAGCTTTACGCGTGGTTTTCGTGAAATGCACATTCAGCATTTGGCCGGTTTTTACCGCGATTACATCGATGGCATCCGCAGGCTTTCGCCCAAGGGAGACAGCGCGCGCATTGCCCTGCTGACTCCGGGGCCATACAACGAAACTTACTTTGAACACACCTACCTTGCGCGTTACCTGGGTATTTCGCTGGTTGAAGGCAGCGACCTCACCGTGCGTAACAACAGTGTGTTTCTGAAAACAGTCAACGGACTTGAGCCAATTGACGGTTTGATTCGCCGAACCGACGACCAATGGCTAGATCCGCTTGAACTGCGCGAGGACTCCCAACTGGGCGTGCCCGGCTTGTTGCAAGCCATCCGCACAGGTGGCGTTGTCATGGCGAACATGCCAGGCTCGGGCTGGCTGGAAAGCCCGGCCATTCATGGCTTCATGCCGGGGCTTGGACAACATTACCTTCAAGAAGATTTGCTGTTGCCCAGCGTGCCCAGTTGGTGGTGCGGTGAGTCGCCTGCCTGGGCACAAGCCAGCGAGCGACTGAACAATCTGGTGATCAAATCGACCGGGCCAAACCGCCGCGGGCGCACCATGGATTCCATTATGGGGTCTGAACTGGATGAAATTGAAAAGCGCGCCTGGTTATCCAAGATCAGCCAAAGGCCATCACAATACACCTTGCAAGAATTGATACCGCTCTCGCGCGTGCCCATTTGGACCGGTGCGGGCGGTATTGAAGAACGCGCCATGATGCTGCGTCTGTTTGCTGTAACCGACGGGCAAGGCAACTACACGGTGATGCCGGGTGGGCTGACCCGTGTGGCTGGTGACCAGCACGGCATTGTGAGCATGCAAAAGGGTGGCACCAGCCTGGACACCTGGGTGCGCAGTGGCGAACCTGTTGAACGCACAACTAACCTGAAAGAGAAACTGCAAGCCAAAGATTTGCAGGCGCTGCGCAGGCCCGTGTCTAGCCGGGCTGCCGAGCATTTGTTTTGGCTTGGGCGTTACACCGAGCGGGCCAGTTTTTCATTGCGCCTGTTGATGCGTGCGCAATTGCTGCTGAACGAAGAGGAATACCTGGACACCACCACCCTGGGTTTGTTGCATGAATTGTGTGGAAAGCAGGGATTGAGCACCGAGTTTGACCCAGCCGAACCACTGACCCAAGATGAACTAGAGGCGAATATTCTTGAACGCCTTTGGTACAAAACCGGTGTGGACGAACCCGCTGCGGTGGGCCTGGCGGGGCAACTGAATGGCTTGGCGAATGTGGCTGGCCAATTGCGTGAACGGCTTAGCAGCGGCCACTGGCGACTGTTGAATGACTGCGCCAAAGTGCTGATCGAACCCGAGTGGGTTCGTTTTCAACGCACGCTGCCCACCGCCTCGCTTGAGCAGGTACAGTTGTATTTGCTGGCCATGCATGGCGAGCAAAGTGACCACATGACGCGCGACAACGGCTGGCGCTTTTTGCAACTGGGCCGCCAGCTTGAACGCCTGTGCGGTGCCTGTGATTGTTTGCTGTCACTAACCAGCATGCCCGGGCGTGCCGGTGAACATGGCCTTGCTTTGGCGATAGCCTTGGCCGACAGCACCATTACTTACCGATCGCGCTACCAGCACCGGTTTGAATGGTTGCCCACGCTTGACCTGTTGATATTTGACGAAGATGCGCCCTATGCCATTCGCCGAATTCTGTATAAGCTGGACATTGTGATTGATCGTTTGCCTGGCGACACCAGCCAGATTCGACAACTGTTCGACAGCGTGTACCGCAATGGCGACATGCCGGATGGTCTTAGCCTGGAAGGACTTCAACCCCCCTTCCCGGCCGATACCGGGCGCAAATTGCGCGCCTGGCTGCAAGAATTACTCGACACGGCCTACAAGGTTTCAGACCTGGTAGGTGCCCAATATTTCAGACTGGCAGAGTTGCCCGACCAAGTCATTCAGGGAAGATAAATCAATGCCCTTCTCGGAAAGAAGAAAGGTGACCCATGTCACCGACTACGACTATCAACAACCTGCGGAATGCTCGCAGCAAATTTGCATTTTGCAACCGCAAGAAGGCGAAGGCATGGAAGCGGGCCCATTGCGCAAGGGCCAAAGGCTGATTTCGCATACGCTAAAAATTCGCCCGAACCCGTCGACCGTGCAAAGCAATACCGATTCCTTCGGCAATGTGGTTCACCACTTCGAGATGAATTATCCGCACGATCATCTTGAAGTGCACAGCGAAAGCGAAGTGGAAGTCAGCAGCTTCTTACACACTGGGCCGATTGACGATTTGATCAGCCCAAGCTGGAACGAGTTGGTTGACCAGTTGCGCTACCAGGCAGGCCAGGCCATTTCCAACGATTATCAGTTCCGGTTTGAGTCCAAGCATGTGCCCTTGCTCGATTCGCTGCGCGATTATGGCAGTCTCGATTTCTGGCCGGGCCGCCAGGTGGTACACGCCGGGCAGGCTTTGATGCAACGTATTTTTCGGGAATTCAGCTACCAAAGCGGTTCCACCACCATCCACACCACTGTGGAAGAAGTGATGCAAAGCCGCGAGGGCGTTTGCCAGGACTTCGCGCATGTGATGTTGGGGGTGCTACGCTCGCTGGGCCTTTCAGCCCGCTATGTGAGTGGCTACATGCTGACTGAACCACCGCCCGGACAACCCAAGCTGCTGGGAGCCGACGCCAGCCACGCCTGGGTATCGCTGTGGTGTGGTGCTGATGTAGGCTGGGTAGACTTCGACCCGACTAACAACCAATTGCCAGATACCCGGTATGTGACTGTGGCAGTTGGGCGTGACTATGCGGATGTGCCGCCGATGCGTGGAGTTGTGCATGGCGGGGGGGAACATACCTTGAAGGTGGCGGTGACGGTGTTCTAGGTATCGCCGGTTTCTTGATGGCCTCTGAGCTTTTCGCATCATCTCGCCGGTTTCTTAATGGCCTCTGCGCATGTCGCATCATCCCGCCTTGGCGGGCTTTTATCCCTTCTTGATGCTTGCTCGGTTCATGCGAAACGCAAAAGCGTCTTCGCATCGCTTCCTGGCGGAAGCGCCCCTCGCTGTGCATCAAGCGGGCAGCCCACCTGAAACGGCGAGATGAATGCAACAAAGCGCATAGACCTTTAGATTCAGGATGCGCTGTCCTTCGATTTCTCTGTCAACACCTTCGGTTGCCCAGATGCACCAACCTCAAAGCTGTATTCACCTTCAGTCATGTTGATTCGATATGAGAAGCGGCCACGCACCCCGGCTTCGTTTGCACTCAGCTCATAGAAACATTCATCTGAACTGGCGCAACCTTCCTGCAAGAGAAAGCGGCTAGTTCGCTCATCAATCCAGTCAGACCTGATTTCTTGATCGTTCATCCTGATCAGAATAGGTTTTCCTTCAGTACTGCAAAAATTCTCGACTACCGAAACATTTTGAGATTTGAATATCAACTCGCATTCGCTTTTCGAATGAATAAACAGTTGAGTCGATAGTCGTTGATCAGACGCGGAACATGCAGAAATAATCGGAAGGGAAGCAAGGAATACAAAAAAGACAGAACAACGCATAGTGAGCCGGGAGATATTTTGGGCGCTCAGTGTAATAGCGTGACTACGGTAAGCAAAATAAACGCTCAGTTGAGTGTCACCAGCAAGAGGTTCACTGCACAGTGTTGCAATTATCCCGCCGATTCAGGTGGGCTTCCCGCTTGATGCACAGCGAGGGGCGATTGCGCAAGCAATTGATGCGAACACGCTTTTGCGTTTCGCATGAACCGAGCCAGCAATCAAGAAGGGATAAAAGCCCGCCAAGGCGGGATGATGTGACACGTGCGGTGAACATCACACGTGCGGTGAACTTCTCACCGCAGGTGACTTAGTTAGTCTTCGCGCCTTAGATGCGGAAACAAAATCACATCCCGAATGTTTGGGCTATCGGTGATCAGCATCATCAAACGGTCAATACCAATACCACAACCACCGGTGGGCGGCATGCCATATTCAAGCGCACGAATAAAATCAGCATCAAAGAACATGGCTTCGTCATCGCCAGCTTCTTTGGCTTCAACCTGTTTTTTGAATCGGTCGGCCTGGTCTTCCGGGTCATTCAGCTCTGAAAAACCATTGGCAATTTCGCGACCCGTGATGAACAACTCGAACCGTTCAGTAATTTGCGAATTCGCATCCGATGCACGCGCCAAAGGCGACACTTCGACCGGGTAGTCGACAATGAACGTAGGCTCCCACAGCAGGCTCTCGGACGTTTCTTCAAACAGGGCCAACTGCAAGGCACCGATGCCCACATTTTTCAGCGCAGGTTCTTTGTCCACATGCACACCTTTCTTGGCCAAGGCCTTTTTCAGGTAGTCGATGTTTTGCAAATCTTCTGTGCCGTACTCCGGGAAATACTTTTGAATCGCTTCAACAATGGTCAGGCGTGCAAAAGGCTTGGACAAATCCAGGTCACGGCCCTGGTAAGTCAATTTCGCACTACCTGTTGCAGTGGTGGCTGCATGCTGAATCACCTGCTCAGTGAAGTCCATCAAGTCGCGATAGTTCCAGTACGCCGCATAGAATTCCATCATCGTGAATTCAGGGTTGTGGCGCGGGCTGACACCCTCATTGCGGAAGTTGCGGTTGATCTCGAACACACGCTCGAAACCACCCACGATCAGGCGCTTCAAATACAGCTCAGGTGCAATGCGCAGGTACATTTCCATGTCCAGCGCATTGTGGTGGGTAATGAAAGGCTTGGCCGATGCACCGCCAGGAATGGGGTGCAACATGGGTGTTTCTACTTCCAGAAAACCATGGTCTGCCATGAAATTGCGAACGGACGACATGGCACGTGAACGCGCAACAAAGGTGCTGCGGGTTTCCTCGGAAACAATCAAATCCACGTAACGCTGGCGGTACTTGATTTCCTGATCGGCCAGGCCGTGGAATTTGTCGGGCAAGGGGCGCAGGCTTTTCGCCAACAAGTGGATTTCCGTGCAATGCACGCTCAACTCACCTTTGTTGGTTTTGAACAGCTTGCCTTTGGCGGCGATAATATCGCCCAAATCCCAATGCTTGAATTCGCCGTGAACACCCTCGCCCACGCCTTCATTGTTGATGTAAAACTGAATGCGGCCGGTGCCGTCTTGCACGGTTGCAAAACTGGCCTTGCCCATCACGCGCTTTAACATCATTCGGCCAGAAACAGACACCTCAATGCCCTGCGGATCGAGGGTTTCTTTGTCCAGCAAACCATAGTGGGCATGCAAATCGGCAGCGCGGTGTTCAGGCTTGAAGCTGTTGGGGAAAGGCTGGCCCTTCTCTCGCAATTTGGCCAGCTTGCCACGGCGCTCGGCAATAATCTGATTTTCATCGACTGGCAATTCGTCGCCAGCGGCTTGTGTTTTGTCGTTCATGGTTTAAATACCTTGCTTCAAGCTGGCTTCAATGAATGGGTCGAGGTCGCCGTCCAGTACGCGCTGCGTGTTGGAAATTTCCACACCGGTGCGCAGGTCTTTGATGCGGCTGTTGTCCAGCACATAGCTGCGAATTTGGTGGCCCCAGCCCACATCGGTTTTGGTGTCCTCAAGGGCCTGTTGCTCGGCCATTCGCTTGCGCATTTCGAACTCGTAAAGCTTGGCTTTCAACATGCCCCAGGCTTCATCGCGGTTGCGGTGCTGGGAACGGTCGTTTTGACACTGCACAACAATGCCGGTTGGAATATGGGTCAAGCGCACCGCAGAATCGGTTTTGTTGATGTGCTGACCACCCGCACCGCTGGCGCGGTAGGTGTCGGTGCGTACATCGGCCGGGTTGATTTCAATTTCGAAAGAATCATCTACTTCGGGATACACGAACAAGGATGCAAACGAGGTGTGGCGCCCGCCTGAGGAATCGAACGGTGATTTGCGCACCAGTCGGTGCACACCGGTTTCAGTGCGCAAATAGCCGAAGGCGTATTCGCCCTCAACCTTGATGGTGGCGGATTTAATGCCTGCCACTTCGCCGTCGGACTGTTCCATCACCTCAACCTTGAAGCCTTTGCGTTCGCAGTAGCGAAGGTACTGGCGCAACAGTATGCTGGCCCAATCCTGGGCTTCGGTGCCACCTGCACCTGCGGTGATGTCGATGAAACAGTTGGCCGGGTCGGCAGGGTTGCTGAACATGCGGCGGAATTCAAGGTCGGCAATTACCTTCTCATATTCAGCCACTTCGCTTTCGATGGCTTCGAGTGTGTCGAAATCACCTTCAGCCTCAGCCATTTCGACCAATTCTTTGGAATCGCTGATATTTGATTGCACGGTGTTCATGGTGACCACGACGCCATCGAGCATCTTCTTCTCTTTGCCCAGTTCTTGAGCATGTTTGGGATCGTTCCAAACGTTGGGGTCTTCCAGTTCAGCGTCAACTACAGTGAGTCGCTCGGCCTTGCGGTCGACGTCAAAGATACCTCCGCAACTGGCCTGCGCGGTCGGCTAGGTCAGTCAGGGCGTTGATGATGGCATTCAGGCGTTCGGCTTCCATGTTTCTCTAACAAATTCAATGTGCGTAACCCGATATTGTAACGCAAGCCACCCTACAACACATGCTCCACAATGATTTGCACGGCATCGCCACCCGTGAACGTGTCCCGCTCGAACCGGTAAGCCAGTTTTACCTTGGCCGGCAGGGCTTCCACGGCGCGCCAGCGCAAAGCCACAAAGGTTTTGCCGTCGCGGCGCAAAGTAAACTTGCTGTGGGCATTTTTCAGCAAACGGTGCTCGACCACCTCAAATTCATCACAAAACAAGGGCGCCGGGAAGCCTTGCCCCCACACCTGTGTTTCCAACAGATCAGCAGCACTGGCGGCAATGTAGTCGGCAGGAATTGAACCATCGGTTTCTACCACCTGCGTCAGCGCGCTGGGATCGCTCAAATCCAGAATCGCTTTGGCAAATTCAATTTTGAACTGTTCAATCGCGCCTTCCGCAATGGTTAAACCCGCCGCCATGGCGTGGCCACCAAACTTGGGCATGCTGCCTTCAGGCAGTCGCTTGCACACCAAATCCAATACGTCGCGCAAATGAACGCCCTGCACGGAGCGACCACTGCCCTTCCAGAAACCGTCATCGCCCGGGGCCAGTGCAATGGTGGGGCGGTATAGGCGCTCTTTGATTCGTGAGGCCAAAATACCGATTACCCCCTGGTGCCAGGTGCTGTGCGCCACCACAATGCCGGCTGCAGGTTCGTCCTGACTAATGAATTTTTCGATGTCTTCCAAGGCATCGCGTTTCATGTCGGCTTCAATGCGCTTGCGTTCTTCGTTCATTTTCCCAAGCTGGGCAGCCAAAGCGCCGGCCTCGCCTGCGTCGTCGGCCAACAGGGTACGGATACCAATGGCCATGTCGGCCAAACGGCCAGCTGCATTTAAGCGCGGGCCCAGGGCAAAGCCCATGTCAGCGGCTGTGGCCTTGCGGGGGTCACGCCCAGCCTCGTGGAACAAGGCCAACATGCCAGGCTGGGCACGGCCTGCACGGATGCGCTGCAAACCATGCGCCACCAAACGGCGGTTGTTGGCGTCCAGTTTCACCACATCAGCCACAGTGCCCAAAGCCACCAAATCAAGCAGAGAATCGATACGGGGCTGAGTGGCCGCATCAAAAACGCCACGCTCGCGCAACACTGCACGGGTGGCCAACAACACATAAAACATCACCCCCACCCCGGCAATCGACTTGCTCGGAAATTCACAACCAGGCTGGTTGGGGTTCACAACGGCCAGTGCTTGGGGCAACTGGTCGCCGGGCAAATGGTGATCGGTCACAATGACACCAATGCCCAGTTCATTGGCTTCGTTCACGCCTTCCACACTGGCAATGCCGTTGTCCACGGTCACCAGCAAATCGGGCTCAAACTGCTGAGCAGCAAGTTGAACAATTTCAGGACTTAGTCCGTAACCGTATTCAAACCGGTTGGGCACCAAAAAATCGATGTGGTACTTGGCGGCTTCTTCGTCAGCACCCAGGCTTTGCAGCAACATGCGCAAACCACGAACACCCACCGCCGTGGCTGTGGCGCCATCGCAATCGTAATCACCCACCACCACAATGCGGGCTCCAGCTTCCAGCGCGTCTGCCAGAATTTCTGCGGCCTGCTCAATGCCCTTGAGCTGAGCCGGTGGAATCAAATCGGCCAGTCGGGTTTCAGCTTCGGCCTGAGAATCCACGCCCCGCGCTGCCATGAGGCGTGCCATCAAGGGGTGCATGCCCTGGCTGCGAAGTACTGCTTCAACTTGAGGGCGAGGGGTTCTAACCCGGTGCTGAACTATATTGGTATTCATTACCGGCCCTCCCATTCAGCCTGAATGCTGTCTTGGTCTCGCTGACCCTGTTGCCAAGCGGCTTGAAGGTCTTCCTCGGAAGGACCTTCCTGCATTTCAGGCTCGCCCAGTAAGGCCCAATCGGGTTTGTTTTGCCAAAACTTGAATCGATTCATCCAGTTGCTTTTTAAAGTTTTCCAGCCATTGTTGCCCAACAGCACCCAGTTGAAGGCCAGACCGGCCAGGCGCATGGGTTGCAGCACCTCGCTTTCCAGCAGTTTGAACACGCCAATATTGCCGCCCCAACCTTGAAAGTTCACGCAGTAGACATGGTCGGGTTTTACATCCGTGCCCGTACCAAGCTGACTTAACAGTTGGGTCCAGAACACAAATCGATTCACGGCCTCATCTGCGCCATCGGTCATTTTTACGGCATCAAATACACCGTCTTCGGAAACGGATTTCACACGCGGCAAGGCGACATCGGTTTGCCAAGCCTCACCTCCCCCCCAAAACCACAGCGCATTCAGGGGCTTCAAACCCTTGGCCTCGCGGGCTTTGTTGAATTCGGCGTTGTGCAACTCCACCTGCAAATTCAGCCACATGCGCCGCCAGTCGCTGCATTCGTGGTTCATGGGCAAGTAGTCAGTCAGCCGAATACCCTGCACCGACCAGGGCGATGCCTGTTCCATAGGCACTGGCGTCGAGTTGCTGAGCAGGCTGTGAAAACCTGCCGGTGTGTTGAATGTCCAACCGTGTTGCTGCAACAAGGGCGTCACCACGTTCCAGAAGGCATCCAGGTCAGCCTGGCCCACCTGCAATACCTCGGGCGGCGTAAAACGCACACCATCCCGCTCAATTTCAAGACACCCAACCGTGCTCCAAAACCGGGTGAAAGGCGTTACTTGCGGTGCATCGGCATCAAGATTTGGCATTTCAAGCATGGCCCAGGCTGGGTACTGGTCGAACTTTGCTTGCGCTTGGGAATCCAAGTAGCGCATCAGCCAGGCTTCGATACGGTCCAGCCCATCGGCATTTTGATATTCAGGCGCAGCGTTTCGGGCCATGGTTTGTAACAAACCGGCTGGCAGGCCCGCAAAAGACTGGGCCCGCGAATTGGCAGACAGGCGTTCCAGCGCCATTTCGGGCACAAGAATGTTGGGGACGAACACCCACAAAGGCGCATTGCTAGGTTTGGACACGGTTTTATTCACACTACAATGAGAGCGCCTTGAAACTTCAAGAGCGCATTTGAACAATTCGGGACAATTTGTGATTAGTTTACCCTTTGATGTTGAAATTGCACTGCGCTATGTGCGCGGTGGTGGCCATAGAAGCCGTGACAAATTCATTTCCTTTATTTCCGGATTGTCCATGGCTGGCATTGGACTTGGTGTCGCAGCGCTGATCGTGGTGTTGTCCGTCATGAACGGCTTTCAAAAAGAGGTGCGCGATCGCATGCTGTCGGTGATTGCACACATCGAGGTACTGGCGCCCCAAGAGGGCTTTGACAACCCCGAAGCCTTGGTCGGTGCAATCAAAGCGGCCAACCCCAAAGTGATTGGTGCTGCGCCCTATGTCGCTGGCGAAAGTATGCTGGCGCACGGCGATCTTCTGCGCCCTGCCATTGTTCGTGGCATCGACCCTGCCCAGGAACGCGAAGTATCAGATTTCAAGGAAGTCATTTCCGGAAGCCTGAGCAACCTGCAGGCAGGCGAATTCCGCGTGGTGCTGGGGATCGAGTTGGCCAAACAAATTGGAGTCAGCGTGGGTGACCGCATCACGCTGATTGCGCCTTCCGGCCAAATGACACCCGCCGGCATGATTCCGCGCCTGAAAGCATTCGAAATTACCGCATTGGTGAGCACCGGCCACTATGAGTACGACAGCGGCCTGGTGTTGATGAACCTCGACGACGCTGCCCGCTTTTACCGCAGCCTTGGCCCAACCGGTATTCGCGTGAAGTTGAACGACATGGACGCCGCCCCGCTTGTGGCACGCGATATTGAACGCCAATTGCCACCCACCGTGTGGGTTCGTGATTGGTCGGTGCAAAACCGCACCTGGTTTGCCGCGGTACAAACCGAAAAACGCATGATGTTCATTATCTTGACGCTGATTATTGCGGTAGCCGCGTTTAACCTGGTGTCGATGCTGGTCATGACCGTGAAAGACAAGCGCGGGGAAATCGCCATTCTGCGTACCTTGGGCGCCAGTCCGTTTGCCATTCAACGAATCTTCATGTTGCAAGGTGCGCTGGTCGGCTGGATCGGTACTTTCTTGGGTGTAACAGCAGGTTGGTTGCTTGCCATTAATTTGGGCACAATTGTGCCCGCCATTGAACGGGCGCTCAGCGTTGAGTTTTTGCCAAAATCAATTTACTTCATCAGCCAGTTGCCTTCCGACCCTCGCGCAAGCGATGTAGTCACCATCGTAACCGTGGCCTTGGTACTCAGCGTGCTCAGCACCATTTACCCAAGCTGGCGTGCATCGCGTGCCGAACCTGCGGAGGCCCTGCGTTATGAGTAATGTTGTTCTGGAAACCAAAAACCTCAGCAAGGCATTCAAGGGGATCACTGCGAATGACCAAGCCACGCAAGTCATCAAAAACCTGAACTTTCAAGTGCAGGCTGGCGAAACCGTCGCGATTGTGGGTGCCTCTGGTGCGGGTAAAAGTACCTTGCTGCATGTGCTGGGTGGTCTTGAAAAAGCCGACAGCGGTTCAGTGCTTTGGGCGGGCCAGGCCATCGAGCCATGGTCTGTTCGCAAACTGGGCATGGAACGCAATAAAACCCTAGGCTTCATCTACCAGTTTCACCATTTGCTGCCCGAATTCCATGCACTGGACAATGTGGCCATGGCGCTTCGCATTGGCGGTGAGAACAAACAGGTGGCCCGTGAAAAAAGTGCTGTGCTGTTGAAGCAGTTCGGGCTTGAGCACAGGCTGAACCATCGCCCCGCGGAATTGTCAGGTGGCGAACGCCAACGCGTGGCGATTGCCCGCGCAATGGTGACCAATCCGAAAGCCATTTTGGCCGACGAACCCACGGGTAATCTGGACCAGGACACCGCCGACCAAGTGTTTGAAAGCCTGATTCACAGCAAGGCGGCCAACAAATCAGCCTTGATTATCGTGACGCATTCCATGGAACTGGCCCGCAAATGCAGCAAGGTGTTGCGTCTTGAGAAAGGTGAACTGAAAGCGGAATGAATTAGCTGGGTTAGCGAGTGGCGGAGAGATTCCGCCTGCGCCTGCGAACCACAGCAATTCGAACACCAATGTTCCAGGCCAAACGCACACTGAAATATCCGAGTATCGACAAAGTCACCATCAGTGCGGGCAAACCAACCGCCAGCGAAGGGCCCATAGACAACATCCAGTCCACCATCGCGTGGGTGGAATCACCCCACGCTGACCAGTTCCATTCAGGAATCGGGGGTAAATTGCTTTCACCCAACCCACCCAGCAACAAATCGCCATAAGCCACAGCAATCAAGTACAACGGCACAATCGTGACCGGGTTGGTGTACAAGGTAACCGCAAAGGCAACTGGCATATTCACCTTTGCGACCAGCACCCAAAGGAGAGAACCAAAAATTTGAAATGGTCCGGGAATGAGCCCGCAGAACAAACCTGCCGCCACACCGCCCGCGATGCTTTTTCGATTCAATGCCCAAATATTGGGGTGCCCCAGAAAGCGCTTGAATGGCCGCGCCCACGGCAAGCGCTCAAAGTGGTCGACAGTGGGAAGGTACTTTCGAATTTTCCGACGAAACATGGCAAACTTTAAAGTATGTGGACCGACACGCACCTTCATCTTGATGCTTCTGAATACAACAGCGATCGCGCTGTCGTAGTTCAACGTGCGCGTGAAGTGCATGTTACCCGGTTTGTATTACCTGCCGTGGGTGCATTCAATTTTGATGCGGTAAAAAGCCTGGCTCACAGCATTCCGGGGGCGGTGTACTGCCTGGGCATACACCCCATGTTTGTAGACAACGCAAAAGAAGAAGACCTGCTGACCTTGAGGCAACAAATCGTGCTGTCTATGGACGACCCCAAGTTTGCAGGCTTGGGAGAAATCGGTCTTGATGGCTTTGTGCCTGGTTTGAACTGGGACAAGCAGGTGCGGTTTTTTCATGCACAACTCAAATTGGCACGCGATTTCGATGTGCCAGTGGTGATGCATGTTCGCAAGGCGCAAGACCCTGTTTTAAAAGGTCTTCGAATTTACAAACCACGCAGTGGCATTGCCCACGCATTCAATGGCAGCTTTCAGCAAGCGGATCATTTTCTGAGTTTGAACATGTGTCTTGGATTTGGCGGAGCAAGCACGTTTACCCGGGCACTTCAGTTGCGCCGATTGGCCACCGAGCTGCCTGAACATGCCATGGTGCTTGAAACTGACGGACCCGACATTGCACCGGAATGGATTAACAAACAACGCAACGCGCCCGAACACCTGCCGAGAATTGCACAAACAATTGCTGAACTGCGTAACTTGAGCATGCAAGAACTCTCTGAGCACACACAAGTGAACTCGCAACGGGTGTTGCCTGCCCTCGCCCGTCAAGGCTAATCAAAGCCATCACCCGATCGCGTTCATCATTGGTGGACCTGATCGCCTTGGTGCAACCTTGCGGCTTTGCCTCGCCACCCGAATCACGCTGTGCCTTCCCTTCCGCTGTTTACTGCAGCCTACCTGCTTAGCCTTCTGCTGTTTCACAACCAGGCCACACTGCCATGGGTGTGGAAAGTGGGCTATGGCACCTTGGGAGAAAACAATGTCGTTTTATTCGCTTGGGCAGCCGTTTTCCTGTTACTTGGCATTCGGGGTGGCGTTAGTCGGCAAGTCACTGAAAAACTAGGCTGGTTCATTCTGGGTTTTGTGATGGCACAGCTTTGTACTGGCATTCAGGCCGCTGCACATCAACAAGCGCAAGTACCCCTGGCCTGCAACAAGCAAACCATTCAATCTGAATTTCGGCTTCTTGAAAAAGCGTTTCGCGACAACAACGCACAAACCTGGTTAATCGAACACACGCCGCGAGACCATGATGTCGTCATCGAGTGTCTGGTTACGGGTGCGCGTCTGCAAACATTTGTCGAAAATGCCTCTGCATACCGTGAACTTCTGCCAGGCGAATACTTTCGGTCAACCGTTCGCATCAAATCGCCCAAGGCGCCTTTGCAACTGGAAGGTTTTGATGTTCATCGCCACTGGTTTGCCAACCGAATTGCGGGCACTGCGCAGTTCAAAAGCAAGCTTGAACAACTGCCTGAACAAACCACATTGAACCCGCTGGTCTGGATGGAACGGGCACGCCTGCAGATTGCAAGCACAATCGTCACTGCCTTACAAAGCCACCCTGAGCAAGCCTTGGTGCTGGCCATGGTGGTAGGTGATCAAGGTTTGATCAGCCCTGAGGATCGGGAAATGTTCAGCGCAACTGGCATTGCACATTTGGTTGCCATTTCCGGTTTGCACATTACCCTGTTCGCCATGCTTGCAGGCAAACTTTTTAATGCGCTGTGGCGTCGATCAGCCCGGCTGTGTCTTCGCCTGCCAGCCCCCTTGGCAGGCAGCGCATTTGGCTTGCTGTTTGCTGTGTTATACGGCTTGATCGCAGGCTGGGGAGTGCCAGCCCAACGTACCGTATTCATGCTGTTTGCGCTGTTTGTGGGGCAAATACGTGGCGGCATGCAAAGCAGTTGGGACACCTTTTTTCTCGCTTTGTTTTTAACCTTGGCGTTTGACAACTGGGCTGTTCTGGATGCGGGTTTCATTCTTTCCTTCGGTGCTGTAGCAGTGCTTATTTTTGTCACGCAGGGGCACTACCTCTTCATCAAGCCCAAGCAAGAACTAATCGCCAACGCAGTGAAAGCCCAATACACAGTAACCATTGGATTGATACTGCCCTGCGCGATGCTGTTTAACCAGCAGTCGCTGATCAGCCCTCTGGCCAATGCCCTGTCCATTCCATGGATGAGTTTTGTGAGCACGCCTCTGGCCTTGCTCGGTGGGCTGGTACAACAGCCGGTATTACTGTGGCTGGCCGCAAACAGCCTTGCCCTTCAGCGCAAATGGCTTGTGTATTTCAATGAATTGAACTGGGCTACGTTGCCGGTACACAACCAACCAGGGTGGATCAATGCCCTGGTGGCGCTGGGTTGCCTGGTTTTAATTTTGCCCGCAGGGCTGATCCCAAGATGGACAGGAATCGCGCTGATTGCCCTGCTTCTAATTCCACCGCCCAGGCCTGCACAGCACGACTTCTGGATGACCTTGATGGATGTGGGTCAAGGCACAGCAATCAGCATTCAAACCCAAAACCATCTCTTGATTTACGATGCTGGCCCGGCGTTCAACGCGCGCTCTGACTCTGCCAGGCGCGTGGTACTGCCCTGGATGGCTGCGCATGGTTATGAACGTGCCGATATGTTCATGCTGTCGCATGATGATGCCGACCATTCGGGCGGTGCTCCACTGTTGATACAGAAGGCACCTCCAATTCAATTCACTGCCTCGATCGACAAACAGCACAGCCTAAACCTGCTGGCGCACATGCAAAAAAGCAGCACCTCGCAATGCCACGCCTTAAAGCCATGGATCTGGGATGGCGTCGAATTCACTCCGGTGGGCATGGATACACCGGTACATTCACACCCGAAGTTATTGGCCAAAAACAATCAAAGTTGTGTATTAAAAATCAGCAATGCAAAACACAGCGTGCTGCTGACTGGTGACATCGAGGCGATTTCAGAGATGACCTTGCTGGCCCAACACGGCGCGAACGCCTTGAAATCCAGGGTTTTGCTTGTACCTCACCATGGTTCCAAAACCTCGTCCACCGCACCGTTTCTTCAAGCCGTACGGCCTGAATTTGCACTGATACAGTCGGGCTGGGAAAACCAGTTTGGTCATCCCCACAAAGTCGTGATTGAACGATACGAAGCCCTGGGCGTCCAATGGTTTAACACCGCCCAAAATGGTGCAATGAAGTGGAGGTTCAATCACCTGAACTTGCAGCCCGAGGTAGACAACGCGCACCAGCTACGCCGGCGCTACTGGCACATGCACGAAAGCGGTGCAAAAGGTCGTTAAGACTGTTAACTTTATGGCTGTGCGCGACACAATCAGCCTGCATGCGCTTGGCATGCTTCTTGTTACTTCAAGACTAAACAGAACAGGAATAATCAGCATATGTCATCTACACCCTTCGACGAAATGTACACGCACAGCGGAGAAGTGCGCCCGCATTATCAGGATTTTTCGCGTTGGCTCGAGATGCAATCTCCTGAGAAATTACAGAACAAACGTGCGGAAGCTGACCTTATTTTCAGAAGGGTGGGTATTACCTTTGCCGTCTATGGAGAAGAATCGGGCACCGAGCGATTGATTCCATTTGACATTGTGCCGCGGGTGATCAAGGCGTCTGAATGGAAAACACTGGAAGCTGGATTGCGCCAGCGTGTTCAAGCCCTGAACATGTTCTTGAAAGACATCTATAACGAACAGAAAATACTGGGGACCGGACTTATTCCACCTGAACAGATTTTCAACAACGAACAGTACCGCCCCGAAATGCAGGGCGTGAAAGTGGCGGGCGACATATACGCCCACATTGCTGGCGTTGATGTGGTGCGTGCCGGTGAAGGCGAGTTTTACGTACTCGAAGACAACCTGCGTGTGCCTTCCGGTGTCAGTTACATGCTTGAAAACCGGAAAATGATGATGCGCCTGTTTCCTGAACTGTTTGCCCGCAATCGCGTGGCCCCGGTTGAACATTACCCGGATAACCTGCTTGAAAACCTGCGCTCGGTTTCACCACAAAACAGCAGCGACCCAACTGTGGTCTTGCTGACACCGGGCATGTACAACTCCGCTTACTTCGAACATGCGTTTCTGGCCCAGCAAATGGGCATTGAACTGGTGGAAGGCAAAGACATGTTTGTAGATGAGGAGGTGCTCTACATGCGCACCACTCAAGGCCCCAAGCGCGTGGATGTCATTTACCGCCGGCTGGATGACGATTTTCTGGACCCCCTGGCATTTCGGGAAGATTCGCAACTGGGCGTGCCCGGCCTGTTGTCGGTGTACCGAGCCGGCAACGTGACTTTGGCCAACGCGATTGGCACAGGCGTGGCCGATGACAAATCGATCTACCCCTACGTGCCCGACATGATTCGCTTTTATTTAAGCGAAGAACCCATCATTCAAAACGTGCCCACCTGGCAATGCCGAAAACCTGAGCAACTGAAAGAAGTTCTGGCCAGGCTACCCGAGTTGGTTGTGAAAGAAGTGCATGGGGCCGGCGGCTATGGCATGTTGGTGGGCCCGGCATCCACCAAAGCGCAAATTGAGGACTTCCGCCAAAAGCTGATTGCAGACCCCGCGAAATTCATTGCCCAACCCACATTGGCGCTGTCAACCTGCCCCACTTTTGTAGAACAGGGTTTGGCCCCCCGCCACATTGATCTTCGGCCGTTTGTGTTGTCAGGAAGCAAAGTCAGCCTGATTCCCGGTGGCTTAAGCCGGGTCGCGCTGCGCGAGGGATCGCTGGTGGTCAACAGCAGCCAGGGCGGCGGCACCAAAGACACCTGGGTACTGGAACGATAAGGAGCAAACAAGATGCTGAGTAGAACTGCTGACCATTTGTTCTGGATGGCCCGTTACATTGAACGCGCGGAGAACACCGCCCGCATGCTTGATGTAAATGTACAAACTGCCCTGCTTCCCCAAGACCCGGAGAACGCAGAACAAGGCTGGCGCGCCATGCTGTCGATTTGTGAACTAACCGAGGCATTTGCCCAGAGACATGACGAAGTCAGCGCGGAGGCCGTGATTGACTTCATGGTAAAAGACCCCAGCAACCCATCGAGTATTTACTGCTGTCTTCAAGGTGCCCGCGAGAATGCGCGTGCCGTGCGTGGCGCACTGACCACCGAAGTTTGGGAAACCAACAACACCACATGGCTTGAACTGAAAAAAGTGTTGGCCGACGGCACGGTTGAACGCGACCCGTCTGAGTTTTTTGAATGGGTGAAGTTTCGCAGTCATTTGTCGCGCGGTGTCACCATTGGCACCATGCTAAAAGACGATGCCTTCCGCTTTATTCGATTGGGCACATTTCTGGAACGTGCCGACAACACTGCGCGACTGCTGGATGTGAAGTTTCACAGCATGCCTTTCAGTCCACTGGCCAATTTGAGCACAGCAGATCCCCACGCGGATTATTACCACTGGGCTGCCATTTTGCGTTCAGTGTCCGCGTTTGAAACTTACCGGAAGGTATACAGGGATGTGATTACCCCAGATCGTGTTGCAGAGTTGCTGATACTGCGTGATGACATGCCACGCTCGCTACTGGCTTCGTTGAATGAGGTGTGCGCCAACCTTGAAATGATTCGAAACGATTACTCGGCCAACACTGAACGCAGGGCAGGCAAGCTGCGCGCTGAACTTTTGTACAGCCAAATCGACGACATTCTGCAAATGGGCTTGCATGCCTACCTCACCAACTTTCTTGAACGTGTCAATGATTTGGGCAACCGGATCAGCAAAGATTTCCTGGTGCCACTTGAGGCATGAAACTGCGTATTCAACACCACACCACCTACCGCTACACCTGGCCCGTGCTGTACAGCATTCAGCACGTGCGCCTTACCCCGCAACAGGACAACAAACAACGCATTCTTGACTGGAAAATAAAAACGCCAGCCAAACACCACCGTGCCCGCGATCATCATGGCAACGAGGTGCATACATTTTCGGTGAATCAGCAGCACCGGGAACTCAGTGTGCTATCTCTCGGACATGTCGAAATTGATTCACTGAGCGATGGCTACATACCACCGCCGAAATTTTCGCTGAATCCATTGGTGTACACGCCCACCACGCCACTCACTCAATTCAGCGATGAAATGTGTGACTTTGCCAGTTTCGTCGCCGACACCCACATTCCGTTTGCCCATCGAATATTGACCCTTGCCCATGCCGTCGCCGACAGGGTTGTGTACACCAAAGGCAGCACGACCGTGGCGGACTCGGCACTGCAGGCCTTTGAAAATGGACAAGGCGTTTGCCAGGACCATTCGCATGTGATGTTGGCATGCCTGCGAGCGCACCGTATTCCAGCGCGATATGTCAGTGGTTACTTTTTCAATCCCAATGTGGAGCAACACGATAGCCATGCGTGGGTTGAAGTGTTCGATGAGAATCGCCAGCAGTGGCTGGGGGTAGACGCCACCCACAAAGCCTTGGTGCAGGGCAATCACTGCCGCCTGGCAGTGGCCAAAGACTTCACGGGTGCATCACCCATTCGCGGCGTTCGCACTGGAGGCGGGCAAGAAAGCCTTGATGTGCAAGTGATGATTGAGCGGGTTGATTAGATCACCTGCTGGTTTTATAGCCCAATTGGCTTGGGTTCCGATCTCTCGGAGCTTCTTCATCTCCCACTCGGCTTGGGTTTCAATCTCTCGCCAGAAAACCTGTTTATCTCTTGCTGAGCCTTGCGATGCCTGAGAACGACCCTCCTAAACTGCGGGTCGGGTCCGTTCTCTGTCGCCCATGCTGGGCAACACCGGCCTTGCTCGGCACGCAAGGGCAGGTTTTCTTGAAGGCGAGGCGATCGAAACACCACCGCCGATTGGGCTTTGAAACCCGCGGTGAGCTGCACGCTGGTGGAGATTCGCGAGCGCCGGTTTAAGCCAACTCGGCAGTCGGATTGCTTGGGGCGCACTTCAATAAAACCGCCTCGTTTGAGTGGATTCGCAGCGGTCGGCTTCATGCCGACACCGAGACTCGGCCCGCACTTTTGCCGAGCTCGGTGAGCAAGAATCAATTCAACAAGGGGTCAAGCGGTTTTCTGTGCGAGACAGGCAACCCGTGCCGAGTTAGCAAAAAACGCAGCGCTTACTGCGCCACCCATCCGCCGTCCATATTCCACGCCGCGCCCCGCACTTCCTGCGCATCGTCGGAACATAAAAACACCACCAAGCCGCCCAACTGTTCAGGTGTCACAAACTCTTGCGAAGGTTGTTTTTCACTCAGCAATCCTACTTTCGCCTCTTCAACAGAGACGCCTTCCCGCACCGCACGTGCATCAACCTGCGCCTGCACCAAGGGTGTAAGCACCCAGCCAGGGCAAACCGCGTTACAGGTAACGCCTGTCTTTGCATTTTCCAAAGCAACTACCTTGGTCAACCCGACAATCCCGTGTTTGGCCGCTACATACGCCGACTTGTTGGCCGAGGCCACCAAACCATGCGCAGACGCAATGTTCACAATACGCCCCCAATTGCGTGCTTGCATGCCGGGCAGTACCAAACGAGTGGTGTGAAATGCAGCACTCAAATTAATCGCGATGACGGCATCCCACTTGGCAGGATCAAAACTTTCCACGGGAGACACATGCTGAATACCGGCGTTGTTCACCAATACATCCACTTGGCCAAACAACTGCTCAGTGCTCTTGACCAGGTCTTCTACTTCGGCCACTTTGCTTAAATCAGCGCCGTGGTAACCCACTTTCACACCGTGGGCAGCAATGCTTTGTTTGGCTGATTCAATTTGCTCGGGCGTACCAAAGCCATTGAGCATCACATTCACACCCTTGGCAGCCAACCGTTGGGCAATACCCAAACCGATACCACTGGTTGAGCCGGTGACCAATGCATTCATGTTCTTAAAATCCACGGATGAACCTCTTCTAATGAATAAACTCTGAAATACTGAAGACAACAACAATGACAAGGAGGGTATTGAACAATGCTGACAGCGCGCTTGCACACTGTGCAATGGTTGAGCCCACATGGTTTGCACAAATTAGCCTACCGCGAATGGGGCGACCCCGACAACCCACATGTGTTGTTGTGTGTGCATGGACTGACCCGCAGCAGTGCCGACTTTGAAACCATGGCCCAAGCTCTTGGAAAAAACCTGCGCGTAGTTGCAGCCGACATGCCTGGCCGCGGAAGATCGGATTGGCTGCCCGACCCTACGCTGTATGGTGTACCCACCTACGTAAGTGCCTGCGTGGCCTTGGTCGCCCGCTTGAACGCAGGCACACTGGATTGGTTTGGCACTTCCATGGGGGGGTTGATCGGCATGGGTTACGCAAGCCTGCCCAACAATCCAATTCGAAAACTGATACTGAACGATGTGGGCCCAAGCCTGAACTTTGGCGCGTTGCAACGGATTGGCGACTACGTCGGCAAACCCGTTCAATTTCAAACGCTTCAAGAAGCGCGACACTACATTCGTACGATATCCCAACCTTTTGGTCCTCATACAGAACCCCAATGGAACGAATTGTGCGACTCGGTGCTGATTGAAAAAAACGGACATTGGCATCTACACTACGACCCGGCCATCGGCCAAGCGTTTCAAAACCTGTCAGAATCCACCACCTTGCTGCATGAAACCGCGCTTTGGGCGGCATTTGACGCCATCCAAGCCGACACACTGGTCGTGCGCGGAGAACACTCCGACCTTCTATCAAAACAAACAGTGGCGGAAATGAGTCAACGTGGCCCCAGGCCACGCGTTATCGAGGTGCACGGCGTTGGCCATGCCCCTACTTTCATGCAGAACGAGCAAATTAATATTGTTCGCGATTTTTTGTTTTAAACTGATCTTAACGAATCCACCCAAACACACATGGTTTCAGTTTCATCAACACTGGGCTCTGAGAAAAAAGGCGGCGCTTCTGCGCCTGCCCTGGTGTTGTTAAACAAATTTGATGCCGCCCGTGTTGAAGAAGCCCTGAACTATGCGCGGCTGCACGCGGCAGACCACATTCTGGATACGCAAGAGCCC
This sequence comes from Limnobacter sp. MED105, assembly GCF_000170915.1. Classification (GTDB taxonomy): domain Bacteria; phylum Pseudomonadota; class Gammaproteobacteria; order Burkholderiales; family Burkholderiaceae_B; genus Limnobacter. The sequence continues at coordinate 63,631 of NZ_ABCT01000014.1, read as the reverse complement.
GCCATTCAACATATGTTGGCCGTGGCAGACCTGTTGGCGGAGTTGCGCGCCGATGCCAACACCCGCATCGCAGGTGCCCTGGGGCCACTGGTGTTTTTTGACAAGCACCTTGAAAGCCAAATGGAGAAAAAGTTTGGTGATGAGGTAGGCCGCATGCTGGCCAGCCTGCGCAAGCTTTTCAAAATGCGTTCCATGGTAGGGCCAAGCGCCACTCGTACCACCATTGAAACCCTGCGGTGGGCAGACCAAATTGAAACCCTGCGCAAAATGTTGCTGGCCATGTCCACCGACATTCGAGTCATCATGATTCGTTTGTGCTCTCGCCTGCAAACCTTGCGGCACTTTACCAGCCACGAGGACATCAAGAACGAGAAAGGCTCCTTGTGGCCTTATGCCGTATCGCACGCGCAAGAAACCCTTGATCTGTATGCCCCCTTGGCCAACCGCTTGGGTTTGTGGCAACTGAAGTGGGAACTCGAGGATTTGTCTTTTCGCATTTTGCAACCCAACACGTACAAGAACGTGGCCAAAATGCTCGATGAAAAGCGCGTCGAACGTGAAGCTTTTATTGAATCGGCCATGGCCAGCATCAAAGAGAACCTGTTGCTGGCGGGTATTCATTGCGAAATCAGCGGACGCCCAAAACACATTTACAGCATCTGGAACAAGATGCGCGGCAAGGGCATCAGCTTCGACAAGCTGTACGACGTGCGCGCATGCCGTGTGATTGTAGACACAGTCGACGACTGCTACACCGCATTGGGCATTGTCCACAATTTGTGGACCCCCATTTCCGAAGAATTCGACGACTACATCAGCAAACCCAAACCGAATGGCTACCAAAGCCTGCACACCGTGGTGCAGGACGAAACAGGCAAAACGCTGGAAGTGCAAATTCGCACGGAAGCCATGCACCAGTTTGCTGAATATGGTGTGGCGGCGCACTGGCGCTACAAAGAATCGGGCAAAGACGGCTACACCGGCGAGAGCCGCGCTGAAGGCCAGTTTGAAGAGCGCATTGCCCTGTTGCGCCAGCTATTGGCCTGGCAAAAAGACGTCACCGACACCATGGGTGAAGCCAGCGACTGGGCGCAAGAAATGAAAACCAGCGCGCTGAACGACCGGGTCTACGTGTTCACGCCGCAGGCCAAAGTGGTTGAATTGCCTACGGGCAGCACCCCACTTGATTTCGCTTACCACGTGCACACCGAGCTAGGTCACCGGTGCCGTGGCGCCAAGGTAAACGGGCAAATGGTGCAACTGAATACACCCTTGGACAATGGCCAAACTGTTGAAATTGTGAGTGCTCGGGGCGATGCTGCCACAGGCCCCTCGCGCGACTGGCTAAACCCCACGCAAAAGTACCTGATCAGCCACCGCGCTCGTCAAAAAGTAAAGCAGTGGTTTGCACAGCAAGAACGCAAAGAAACGCTTGAACGCGGCCGTGCGATTGCCGAGCGCGAACTGCAACGGATTGGGCAAACCGCACAAAACCTGGAACTGCTAGCCCAGAAGTTGGGGTACGAAAAACCCGATGATTTGTATGTGGCCTTGGCCCGAGAGGAAATACGGCCGCGCGCCATTGAAAACGCATTGCGCGCCGACCTGCAACCTACAGGTCCCCTGTCTGATGAAGAACAGGTTGAAATACTCAACAAACGCAAACCAGGATCGTCCGGCCAAACGGCTGGCAAAGAATCAGGCGTACTGGTGGTGGGTGTCAGCACACTGATGACCAATCTGGCACGGTGCTGTCGCCCTGCACCACCCGACCCCATCATTGGTTTTGTCACCCGCGGCAAAGGCGTATCCATTCACCGGCTAGGCTGTTCCAATTTGGCTGAAGTAATGCGCCGGCAGCCCGAACGCTTGATCGAAACAACCTGGGGAGAATCCTCGGGATTGCACTATCCCGTGGACATTGCAGTGACCGCAAACGACAGGCAGGGTTTGCTGCGCGACATCACCGAGGTGTTTTCAAAAGACAAAATCAACGTGATTGGCGTACAAACAGAAACCCAACGCGGAGTGGCCAAAATGCAATTCACCGCTGAAGTCAGCAGTGGTGAGCAGCTACGAGGGGCGCTCACTCACTTGCTGGAAATCAACGGTGTGTTTGAAGTACGGCGACGTTAAAACCGATCAAACCGGTGTTGCTGGGTTGCTCGGTTCGCTGTGATCAGTGAAACTGGCTGCCAAAGTGCTCAACAAATAGTTTTGCGAATTCATGCGGCGAGCCCCGGTGGGTTTCTTACGGGTGTAATTGCCCTGAGAATCCATCACCCACGCCAGAATATTGTCTGCAAGCAACGCTTTTAAACCTTCGTCAATTACCCGCTTCTTCAGTTTTTTGTCCGTAACGGGTACAGCCAGCTCAACACGCCGGAAGAAATTTCTGTCCATCCAGTCTGCGCTGGAAATGTACACCTCCTCCTCACCATCGTTGCTGAAATAGAACACCCGGCTGTGCTCGAGCAAGCGGCCTACCACCGACCTCACGGTGATGTTGTCGCTCAAGCCCGGAACGCCCGGGCGCAATGCACACACACCCCTAACAATCAGGTCAATCTTTACTCCAGCCTGCGAAGCTTCATACAGCTCGTTGATCAGGTGTGGCTCCAGCAGGGCATTCATGCGCGCCATGATCCTGCACTTCTTCCCGGCCTTGGCCAATTCAGCTTCCTTGCGCACTGCGATCACTACGTTGCTGTGCAGATTGAACGGTGAATTCCATATTTTGTTCAGTTTGCGAGCACGGCCCAGTCCCGTCAGGTGATTAAACACTTCATGCACGTCATGGCCCAGCGATTCATCGCAAGAAAACAGACCGAAGTCGGTGTACAGGCGTGCGGTTTTTGGGTGGTAATTTCCAGTACCCAAGTGCACATAGCGGCGCAAAACCACCTTGCCTGTTTCGGTTTTTTCACGGCGAACCACCATCAGCATTTTTGCATGGGTTTTTTGGCCAACCACGCCGTATACAACGTGTGCGCCTACCCGCTCCAGTTTCGAGGCCCAGTTGATATTGGCCTCTTCATCAAAACGGGCCATTAATTCCAGCACCACTGTCACTTCCTTGCCGCTTCGCGCCGCCGCCAACAGACTGTCCATCAGCACCGATTCGGTACCCGTGCGGTAAATGGTTTGCTTGATCGCAACTACATCGGGATCGGTCGCCGCCTTCTTAATAAACTCCAGCACTGGGCTGAAACTTTGGTAGGGGTGGTGCAGCAGCACATCCCCCTTCTGAATGGCCTTGAAAATGTCGGGCTGTTTCACCAGCGCATCGGGACGACCCGGGGCGAACGGCGCAAACTTCAAGTCAGGGCGATCCACCCAGTCGGGCAACTGCATCAGACGAACCAGATTCACTGGGCCATTGACACGGTACAACGCCTGTTCAGGCAGCCCAAACTCTTTCAACAAACGGGCGGTCATGTCGGGCGAGGTTTGATCGCTTACCTCAAGGCGCACCGCATCCCCGAAGTGTCGTTGCGACAATTCGCCCTGCAAAGCCACGCGCAAGTTGGTAATTTCTTCTTCATCCACATACAGGTCGCTGTTGCGGGTAACACGAAACTGATACACGCCATGCACTTCCATGCCTGGGAACAATTCTGGAATGAAGGCCTGCAATATAGACGTCAGCATCACAAAGCCATGCTCGTAGCCCGACAAATTAGAAGGCATTCGTATAAGCCGTGGCAGCGCTCTTGGTGCCTGCACAATCGCCACATTCGATGCACGCCCAAAAGCGTCATGGCCAGTCAATTCAACAGCAAAGTTCAGCGACTTGTTCAACACGCGTGGAAACGGGTGCGCCGGGTCCAACCCAATCGGGGTTAATACCGGCAATACTTCGTGCCTGAAATACTGACGCGCCCAATGCGCCTGCTCTTCATTCCATGTGGCCAGGGTCATCAGGGCGATGCCCTCATCCCGCATGGCAGGCAACACCGATTCATTGAGCAAACGGTATTGCTGCTCCACAATTTCTTGCGAGGCCACTGACACCTTGTGCAAGGTTTCCAGGGCGCTCAAGCCGTCTTTGTCTTTGAATTCCGGGTTCTGCCGGATTTGCTCCTGCAACCCTGACACCCGAATTTCAAAAAATTCGTCCATATTGCTAGACACGATACACAGATACTTCAAACGCTCCAGCAATGGCACGCTTTGGTCTTCTGCCATGGCCAAAACCCGGCGGTTGAAGGCCAAAACGCCCAACTCGCGGTTTAGAAACAATTCTTTGTTGGGTGCTACGTCAGAGACAGCGGCTACTTTCAAGCAATACTCCAAGTGTGGATGCGTTACCCTTGATGGTATTTCAAAATTGTGACAAACATTTGAAAGTGGTCAAATGGCTACAAACAAAGCCAGTGTGCTGCATTTGTGGCATCCTAGCGCCTGACCTGAAACACAGAACAAACAATGTCCAAGCAACGTCAGTTGATTGCCGCCGTAGACATGGGTTCAAGCAGCTTTCGCATGATTGTTGCCCGGGTAGAAGAACTCAACGGTCAATCTCAAATTTACATCATCGACACCCTGCGCGAACCCGTTCGTTTGGGTGCAGGCCTAAACGCCCAGAAACACCTTGACGATGCCTCCCAAGAGCGCGCCTTGGGTGCACTGAGCCGTTTTGGCGAACGCCTGCGTTCTTTTAAACCCGGTGAAGTGCGTGCTGTGGCCACCAACGCGGTGCGCGTTGCTCGCAACGCTGTGGAATTCATCACCAAAGCTGAAGCAGCGCTGGGCTTCCCGATTGATGTTATTTCAGGCGTAGAAGAAGCCCGCCTCGTGTACTGCGGCGTGGCCCACCAGTTGCCCATTGGTCAGGGCAAACGCCTGGTGGTCGACATTGGTGGCGGCTCTACAGAATTCATCATTGGTGAAGACTACGAACCCGAAGCCATGGAGAGTTTGTACATTGGCTGTGTGAGCACAGCCCAACAATACTTTGCTGACGGCAGCATCAGCCCCCGTGCCATGAAAAACGCGGTCATGGCAGCTCGCAAGGAAGTGGCTGTGCTGCGCCGCCAAATGCTGGACATGGGCTGGACCCATGCCATCGGCTCCTCAGGCACGGCGAGGGCCCTGGCCGAAATTTGCGTTTCCAATGGCTTCACCCAACATGGTATGTCTGCCGAGGGATTACGACTCATCCGCGAACACGTCACTGCCGCTGGGCACCTTGACAACATTACGCTGGATGGATTGAAAGTAGACCGCCTGCCCATGATGCCAGGTGGTCTTGCGGTGATGAGTGCCGTATTTGAAGAGCTTGAAATTGAGCACATGGACGTGACCGATGGCGCACTGCGCCAAGGTTTGCTCTACGACATGCTAGGCCGTCAGCACAACGAAGACATGCGCGAAATTACGGTAGCCCAGTTTCTGCACCGTTACAAGATTGACAGCAAACATGCGGGCAAAGTCAAAGTACTGGCTGAGTTATTGTTCAAACAACTGATGAAGCAATTGCCCGAGTTAAAAGAACAGCTACCCATGTTGCATTGGGCAGCCATGTTGCACGAAATAGGCTTGTCAATTGGTCACAATGGCCATCACAAACATGCGGCATACATTCTCAGCAATGCCGACATGCCCGGGTTCTCGAAGCGGGAACAACAACTGCTTTCAACCTGGGTATTGGCGCACAACGGAAAACTGGGCAAGGTCAGCGACATTGCCAACACTGCAGTTCACTGGGCGGCGCCTATGTGCTTACGCTTGGCTGCGTTGTTTTTACGCCGAAGGGAAGTGGAAGCTTTGCCAGAACTCAAGGTGAAATTGCTTGAACAAGGCATTCAACTCAGTGTGCCCAAAAACTGGCTTATAACCCACCCACTGACGCAGTACAGCCTTGAAACTGAGGTTGAGCAGTGGCAAAGAATAGGGCTTGAGCTGGAGCTACTGACCCGGCGTTGAGCCGGGCCCTGCACAAAGGTGCAGATTAGATAAAGCCAAAGTGCCTTGCGTAGCGCGGGCTCATGCGGTCAATTGACAACAGCATCATGAAGTCAGCGGTGTTGAAATCGGGGTCCCATGCAGGTTCTCCACACACCACGGCACCAAGCCGCAAATAGCCTTTCACCAAAGGTGGCGGCTCAATTTCCACATCGCAACGCAGGCGCTCGACCGGCAGACGGTTCTTGGGAAAAACCTGGCAGCTTGCTTCAGCCAAGTGCGGCTCTAACTGCTTGAACAGGCTGGCCGCTTGGTGGCCACCATCCCGCAGGCTTACGCTGGCGCAACCGATCAGGTGCTTGTAGCCTCCAAGTTTCATATATTGCGCAATGCCACTCCACAGCAACATGATGGCTGCACCGTTGCGGTAATCCGGGTGTACGCAAGACCGGCCTACTTCCACCGTTGTTTTGCGAAGCCGTTCAATGCGGTTCATGAAAAACTCGGTTTCCGAGTACCAGCATTTCAGGCGCGCTGCGTTTTCTGGCGCGAGAATGCGGTAGGTACCCACGACTTCGCCGGTTTGACTGTTTCTTACAAGAAGGTGATCACAGTAGGCATCAAACACATCATGATCAATCCCGTTACTACCCAGATCTGCACCATATTCTTCAGAAAAAATATTGAAACGTAATTTTTGGGCCTCCAGTACTTCAGCGGCCGTTTTTGCCAGGCAAACCTCCAGTGACGGGGCCTGCGCACGCGCGGGAGTGCTTAGGTACAAGGCATTTCTCAAGGCATCTTGCTTGGTGACATCGTGCTTGATCGCTTCCATCCAAGGGTCCATTTGTCATTTCGATGACACGAAATGTACGGACTGCATGTGACAGAGCTATAAAAGAAATATGAAGAAAAGGTGACCGAACTGAAAATGTTGCTTGACAAGCCTCAGGAAAAGCCTAAACTGACTTCAGCAAAAAAAATTTGGCGCTACTTCAGGTCAGTTCAATTCAGGCAAACCGCTTAAGCAATAGTTCTGTTTCTCGAATTTCACCCAGTTTTTTAGCTATTTTGTTCAATTCAGAAATCCAGGATATTGCTATGTCTGATACCGTAACCGGTCAAGTTAAATTTTTCAACGAATCCAAAGGCTTTGGCTTCATTTCCCGTGAAAACGGTCCTGACGTGTTCGTACACTTCAGCGCCATTCAGGGCAACGGCTTCAAAACCTTGGCTGAAGGCCAGAAAGTGTCTTTCACTGTGACTCAAGGTCAGAAAGGCCCACAAGCTGAAAACGTAACAGCGCTGTAATACTCGCGTCTACGTGAAGAAGCCGCCCTAGGGCGGCTTTTTTTACGCCTGTTGTTTCAAGCCCAGGCCAAAGGCCTTCGGCGGCTGCCGGTCAATTCCAGTGGTCGCGCCACATTCCCATTCCACCCTTCAATAGAGCATGCAACCTTCGCTGCCCCCATCAAAATTGCAGCCGGTATGGCCACCAGAAGCATTTGCGCCGCGGTGCTGATGATGGAAATTCCCAGGCTGATCGACCCAAATGGTATGTTCAGCGGAAATTTGACCTTGGTCGCAGCCTCGGGCCCGCCAAAGGCAATGCCGTTGCCAGAAGCGAGCGACAATATCAGAAATGCGTCCACGGCCGCCCAAATAGAACTGGCAACGGCCCTACCAATGCTGAAGCTTGTTACCCGGGAATTGGGCCTTTTTAACGCCATCTCGGTGATATACCCCGCCAACTTTGCGATTGGGCGGGTTAGCTGATAGTTCAAAGACAACAGGACCCCATGATTAAATACCCGCAAGCCCTCTGAGCACTTCGCCAAACCTCGGGTCACGGGCCCATATTGATGGGCCTGGTTCAACATGTTCTCCGCACCGTAGCGCAAACTTGTCGCCGCTTGCTTTTGCCCGGCGGACATATCCTTTTTCTCCCTGCGGGCGAAACCGAGCACACTAAGTAAACTGCCCGAGCCCTCCAAAACACTCTGTCGCAAACCTTCCGCTCCATTTTCAATGTGGTGGCGCATATCCATATAGTTCTCGTGCGGATCTGCATGCACGGCAGAATGCTCAACCAGATTGGTCAAAGCAAGAAGGTGATTCTCGCGGGCCAATAATTCAGACTTGTCAGCCCTGGGGTCCAGAAAGCGTCCCTTCGTGCTGCCGGTGGGGCTGAACTCCGTAAGGTAAGACCCGATCGTCCTTTCAATGGCTTGCTTGATTTCTATTTCGCTTGGGCCAGCATGAACATTGCCTAACAAACGATTGAGAAGAATTGGAACCCCTTCTGCCATGCAATAGTGACGGCCAATTTTTTGACACAAAGCCCTTGCGAGCAAGGAGACTGCATCGGGTTTGTCTTTCACATCGTTCAACAACACATAAATGCGGTGCAAATGCTTGTCTTTGTTGAACTGTATAAGGCCTGTGACCGCACTGCTCAAGCGCAACTTGGAGCCTGTCATGCAACTGCCAGCCCCGAGAGCCAGCGAAACCAGAGCAGACACTGCGGATATGGCGCTGAAGCTGCAGGCCAGCGCCCGCAAATCGGTTTGTAGGGCTTGTTTCACATTGTTGAACGCCCTGCCCAAACCCTCGCCAAACACCCCACGGGAGAACAATGCCACTACGCCGGCAACCACAGGCAAGGCAGCCAGAACACGCAATTGGCTTGTGAATGCTTTGTCATCGTGCTTTGGCGTGAACCATATTTTGCTGACTTTGAGCAACAACCCGGTGGGTGCTGCGCCCAACTCGGTGACACCGTTGGCGTAGTGGGCCCAACGGGAGAGTTTGACTGCATGTTGATCCTGCTTGGACAAACCAAACCTGGGATGGCTCAACTGCGGGTTAAACCGCAAATTGTCTTGTCGATAAAAACGCGCTTTGATCAACTCGCTACCGGAGATATCCACTGGCTTGCCTTCGAGCTCACTTTTGTACCGCTGCGAGACAATTGCTGAAGAAATTCGCTGGCTACTTTCATAGGCAGCTCGATGATAGCGGGCATCCGCGTTGTTGCCTTCAACCCAGGCCCGGAGCCTGGATTGTCGACCCTTGCACACCAGTTGCCCATTGCCCGGCGATTTGTAGTTGGCTTTCCGAATGACGTGAGCCCGGCAGTTTTGCAAGGAGAAATCGTCTTTATCGGGCGAGTACAGTAATTCAGCAGGCGCAACAGCGCTTAAACCGGTTGAGACCAAGGGTGGGGGGCCAGCCATTACTACTTCCTTTTCTTGAATTCAAGACAAGGACTGACAGTGTTTTTTTATTACGGTGACACGAATCGAAACAGCTGGCAAAAATCAGGACAATCACTCCCTCATACGAGGGATAAAACATCATTCAAATTCTGACCCATGGCCATGGGTTTAACATCCAGTCTTTCAAGAGGCAAACCAGCACGGTTTACCCACAGGGTTGGCAAACCAAACCAGGTGGCACCGCAGGCATCCCAGCAATTGCTGGATACGAACAAGGTTTCAGCGGCAGTAACACCAAAATGATTCAAGCCCATTTGATAGACGGAGCTGTGAATTTTGAAGGTTTGCAGTGAATCGACCGACAACACGGCATCGAGCAAGTCCTGAAAGTTCGCCCCACGCACAGCCACGTTCAGCATTTCTGTATTGCCGTTGGACAGGATTGCAGTTTTGATGCCCCGGTTCTTCAGCGCCTGCAACACCGCCCTGTTTTCGGGATAAGCAGCCAGGCTTGAGTACACATTCAGCAACCTGCGCTGCCGTTCCTCAGTCAAGTCAAGTTTTAGCGCTTCGCAGGCGTAGCGCAAAGCATCAATGGTGATATCCCAAAAAGGCTTGTATCGACCCGCCATGGCACGCAGGCGTGTGTATTCAATCTGTTTGTCACGCCAAAGCACTGAAAGTGCAGCGCCTTGCCCGGGAAAGATTTGCTCAGCAGTGCTTGAGACGGAATACACATCAAACAAGGTGCCATACGCATCGAAAAGTACCAATTTGGGAGTCGCCATTCCTTATACCTCGGCATACAAATTAAGTAATCTCTAGTTTATTGAATAAAACCACCGTACTCTTTCAATTAATTGAAGACATTTTTACCTTTTAAGCAAAAGCATGGATCACTTTAAACAAATCACCACCTTTGCCGCAGTGGCCACCAAGGGCAGCCTTTCGGCCGCAGCCAGAGAAGAAGGTGTAGCACCGGCCGTAATCAGCAGGCGGCTGGATGCACTGGAAGAGCGACTCGGGGTGAAGCTTTTGCTGCGCACAACCCGAACCTTGAACCTGACCTATGAAGGCTCGGCGTTCCTCGAGGATTGCCAGCGAATATTGAACGATCTATCCAACGCTGAGGCCAGCGTAAGCCTGGGTGGCATCAAAGCCAGTGGCCACCTGCGAGTGTCTGCCCCCGGCGGGTTTGGTAGGCAGCATGTGGCCCCCTTGGTGCATGATTTTGTACGTGAACACCCGGAGGTCACGGTATCACTGGATTTGTCTGATCGCGTTGTTGATTTGCTCAACGAAAACATCGACTGCGCAGTGAGAATTGGTGTCTTGCCAGACTCCAGCCTGGTAGGAGTGAAACTGGCTGACAATCAGCGGCTGGTGGTTGCGACCCCCACCTACCTTCAACGGCATGGCAGCCCGCAACACCCACTGGAACTGGCCAAACACAACTGTTTGAATTTGGTAAGCTCGGGCGCACCAAGTGGCTGGCTGTTCACCATAAACGGTGAAGCCACCCCAATCCGGGTAAGTGGCAACCTGGCATGTAACGACGGCTCATCTATTCTCGATTGGGTATTGAACGATGCAGGCCTGGCCTGGCGCAGCCGTTGGGAAGTACAACAATATTTGCGCAGTGGCAGCCTTGTGACTGTGCTGGATGATTTTATTGCACCACCCAATGCAATTTATGCGGTATTCCCCCAAAGGAAGCACTTGCCCTTGCGCGTACGCTTGTGGATCGATTTTCTCAAGCACCGCTACAGCATTGAGTCTTACTGGAACACCTGAAACTTGAGGGGAATAAACCGCGGAAAGGCCCCTTTAATCCACCAATTGATGCGCAGGCGGCTGTAACAAAATAGCTGTGGGGTGATATGCCCCGAACAATCAGCTTAATTTTTTCCACTTGCCACAGGTCGTATCAGGTGACTACTAGCAAAATCCGATATCAATGGATTCTCGCCGGAGCGATGCTCTGCGTGCTCGGCCTTGCATTGCTTGCAATGGCCGCTGCTGACCTGCGTCGCATCAATGACTCGGCTGAACAAAACACACGAACCCAGCTTCGATTGCTTCACGATATTTTGCACGACGAGTTCAGTGCAATTGTTCGGTCATTTGATGAAGCCACCCTGCAGCTGGCAGACAACATTGACATCAACAACGGCAACTACATTCACAAGCGCCTTGAATTGCTGAAAAGTGCGCTGCCCTCCATGGATAACATCGTGGCCCGAGATTCGGTCGGCAACATCGTGGGGCAAACCGGAGTGGACCGTGACTTGACCAACACTCAAGCCACTTTCACACCCAATGCAAGACTTTTGCACAACGAAAGGCTCGTTTCTTTTTCAAACTCTTTCAATACCAACGGCCAATTGGTACTGGTGATCAACTACCAGATCAAAGACACGCAGGGTGAAATGCTCGGTGTTATTCAGGGCAGGCTCAATGCCCGGTATCTGGAACGCAAGGTGGCTTCGCTTCAACTGGGCGACCACATGCGCAGTGGCATTGCCTTTAAAGACGGCACAGTGCTGCTTGTGCAACCCGAGATCGGTAAAATTTTAGGCAAGCAGCTACCCTACTTCGAATCGTTTCGCACACAAACAGATCACACCCAAGCCCCGAGCAATTTAATTGAACACGGTTTGTTCAAAGACCATTATTTCGCAAGCCTGTCGCTGGCCAATTCCGACCAGTTAAACACCCCCATTCCTCTGTACCTGATCACCTGGGCCGATGCCGCCCCCATGAAGGCACAATGGCGCGAGCAAACCATCAGCCTTTTTCTGGGTTACCTGGCATTTTGTATTCTGGCGGTGCTGATGGTGAAAGCCAGCATGACCTACCAAGCCCAACAGGTGTTGGCAAAAGAAAAAGCAAAGGCTGACCAGCAATTCAATGACGAACGTTTCCAACTGGCGACCGAGAGTGCGGGTATTGGGGTTTGGGAATACAACATCCAGGACAAATTCATTCGCTGGGACAGCGCCATGCGGAAAATTTACGGCGTCAAGGATGAGCAAGAATTGGTGTCGTACAAAGAGTGGTTGCATTATGTGGTGCCCGAGGATGTCAACAAACTGGGTACTGTGCTGCTAGAGGCCTCGAAAAACCAGGATACCTTTCAATTCAACTTCAACATTCGCCGGGCGAGCGACGGGCGCATTCGCCACATTCAGGCCCGTGCAAAAACCCACAGAAACACCAAAGGTATCCCGTTCAGAATGATTGGGGTGAATGTGGATGTGACCGTGCAGCGCCAATTTGAAGATGCCCTGCGCGAGGCTGAGGCCCGCTTCCGTTCGTCCTTTGAATGGGCCGCAATTGGTATGGCGATGCTGGACTTCAAAGGTCAGTTTTTACAGGTCAACAAAGCACTCTCAGAAATTTTGGGATACAGCGAAGAAGAGCTGCTGGGCTTTAGTTTTGATGCGATTACGCACCCGCAAGACACCATGCAACACACCCATTTGGTGCGCGATGTACTCAAAGGGCGCCGCCACAATTATCAACTTGAAAAACGCTACATACACAAAGATGGGCATGTGGTGTGGGTTCATCTTTCGGTGTCGGCTGTGCGCAATGACAAAGGGCGGGTGATCTACTTTATTTCACAAATCCAGGACATTTCAGAGCGCAAACGCAATGAAGCCACATTGATTGAAAGAGAACATTTTCTGCGAACCTTGTCGGAATGTTTGCCTGGATTGGTGTCTTACTGGAGCACTGACCTGCGCTGTCATTTTGCCAACCGCAACCATGAAAAATGGTCGAACATTCCCGCAGACAAAATGCGCGGGCAACACATGCGCAAGGTGTTGGGTGAAGAACTGTTCATTCACGACCACCACTATGTGCTGGGTGTACTGAAAGGCGAAAAGCAGCGCTTTGAGCGCAGAAAACCACTGCCGTCTGGTGGCTATGCCGACATGTTGGTGCACCTGATTCCGGACGTGCTGTACGGCAAGGTTGAGGGCTTCTTCTCGATTTCTACCAACATCACCGACTTCAAGGCGCAACAACGCGAGCTTGAACGTATCAACCATGTGTTGACCGATCGCACCCAACAGGCCGAGGCCGCCAGCAAAGCCAAAGGCGCATTTCTGGCCAATATGAGTCATGAAATTCGCACACCGATGAATGCGATCATGGGCTTGCTGCAACTGCTGGAAGACACAGACCTGCAGGCCAGGCAACGTGACTATCTCAGCAAAATTGGCTCTGCCGCCGATGTATTGCTCAACGTGCTGAATGACATTCTGGATATTTCAAGGGTTGAAGCCAACAAGCTTGAACTGAGCCACAGCCGTTTTCTGCTTGATCAGGTATTGAGCAAGGCTACTGATTTATTTGCTTACCGAGCTGAAGAAAAAGCCATTCAGTTGTATTGCTCCAAAGACGCAAATTGCCCGGTCAGCCTGAAAGGTGACCGACTTCGCTTGGCACAAATTTTGAACAATCTGCTCTCGAATGCGCTGAAATTCACCGAAAAGGGACGCATTCATTTGCAGGTACAAAGTGTGGCCGATGGCAAGCAATTGCAGTTCAGTGTGAAGGACACCGGTATTGGCATGAACGAGGAACAGTGCGCCGCCCTCTTCCAGCCTTTCAGCCAAGTCGACGACAGCTCGTCGCGACGCTATGGCGGTGCTGGTCTGGGCCTGTCGATCTGTAAAAATCTGGTTGAACTGATGGGCGGTCAAATTTGGGTGGAAAGTACGCCAGGTTTGGGTACAACCTTCCATTTCACGGTGAATTGCGTTGAACCCGAGTTCCAGATTCGGGCTGAAGACCAACAAGCACTGAAATTGCAAACCCAGCCAGCCCCTGCGGACACCGGGCCTGCCATTCCGCCCATGTTGAACAAGCGCGTGCTGGTGGTGGATGACCACAAACTGAACCGCATGGTGGCCTCGGAAATGCTGAAAAAATGGGGTGCGCAGGTGCACCTTGCAGAAAATGGCAAGGAAGCCGTGCAGGCCTGTGTCACCGAGCGTTACGACATGGTGTTGATGGACCTGCAAATGCCCGAAATGGACGGCTATGAAGCCACCGCCAGAATTCTTGAAGAACTGGGCAATGCTGCGCCGCCGATTGTGGCTGTGACTGCGTCGGCCAGCGAACAGGACCGCATGGACATTCTGAATGCAGGCATGTGTGAACATGTCATCAAGCCATTCAAGAAAGAGACCTTGATACGGATACTGTTGGATATTCAAGGTCAGCAATCCGCCCAATCAATCAGAAATCCATAAGTCGATCGCAACTTCAGGGGCAAGTCTAGGTCTAGGAAGTAAGTGCGTTCCATACGCACTTGCTATCATTAGAACAATACCATTAGGACTGCCCCCATCATGCCCCATGACGTTTCCCTGATTGCCACCTTGGCATTTGGTTTTGGCCTTGCGCTCATCTTCGGTTTTATCGCAGAAAAACTAAAGGCTCCCGCCTTGTTGGGTTATTTGGTTGCCGGATTCCTGATTGGCCCAGCCACCCCTGGCTTTGTAGCGGACCCCGCACTAACCAATCAATTGGCCGAAGTCGGTGTGATGCTTCTGATGTTCGGTGTGGGCATGCACTTTTCGCTCAACGATTTACTGGCTGTTAAAAAAATTGCAGTGCCCGGTGCCATTGTTCAAATGGCGGCCGCAACACTGCTCGGCATGGGTGTAGCTTATTTCTGGGATTGGCCGATGGGCCAAAGCCTTGTGTTTGGCTTGGCTTTGTCAGTGGCCAGCACAGTGGTGTTGCTAAAAGCACTGGAAGCACGCGGCATGCTAACAAGTGCAAACGGTCAAATTGCAGTAGGTTGGCTGGTGGTTGAAGACCTGGCCATGGTATTGATTCTGGTTTTGCTTCCACCACTGGCTGGTTTGTTGAAAGGCGGAACCCTGGACCCGGAAACCAACCTGGTATTCGACATTGGTTTCACCTTGGTGAAGGTAGCGCTTTTCGTTGGTTTGATGCTGGTTGTGGGCAAGCGTGTTATTCCCTGGATGCTTTGGCACATTGCGAAAACAGGCTCCCGTGAATTGTTCACACTCTCAGTCATTGCACTGGCCATCAGCTTGGCTTTCGTTGCCGCAGGGCTGTTTGATGTGTCTTTCGCACTGGGTGCCTTCTTTGCAGGCATGGTAATGCGGGAATCTGAACTTAGCCACCGTGCTGCCGAGGAATCCCTGCCTTTGCGCGATGCTTTCGCTGTGCTGTTTTTTGTATCAGTGGGCATGCTGTTTCAATTCGACGTTATTCTGGAATACCCGCTGCGCGTACTCGCCGTGGTGGCCATCATCGTGCTGGGCAAATCGCTGGCCGCCGGAGCACTGGTGCTGCTGTTCAAATACCCCCTCAAGAGCGCCTTGGTCATTGCGGCCAGCCTTGCACAAATTGGCGAGTTCTCATTCATCCTGATTGGACTTGGTTTGTACCTGGGGCTGGTGGATCTTCAAGTGCAAAGCCTGGTGGTGTCGGGTGCAATCTTGTCGATTGCCCTGAACCCGGTGGTGTTCTCTTTAATCCCAAAAATAAATGATTACATGGTGCAGCGCTTTCAATGGGTTCGCAATTTGAATGCGCGCAGCCACACGATGGAAGAACTGCCTGAGCAAACGGATGGCAAGTACCTTGGTAAACACGTGGTGCTGGTGGGGCACACCGAACTGAGCAAAAAAATTGCGAAATCACTGAAGAAGAAAAATGTACCGTTGGTGATTGTCGACACCAGCCGTGAAGTAGTGGCCAAACTGAGAAAGAATGGACAGGCTGCCGTGTCTGGCGAATATGCAGACCCGGTGACCTTGGTTCAAGCGCACACCACCAACGCAAATAGCCTTGTTATTGCCACTGGCGATACCCCGGGGCTGAGCCAGATGATCGAAAACGCCAAAATGCTGAACCCGGCAATTCAGATTTTTGTGCAGGCGTACTCGAAAGAGGAAAAACAAATGCTGGGTGCCCTGCCCGATGTACATGTATACCGCTGGGAAGACACATTGAGCGATGCCATCGTTCACGACCTCATCAAAACCCGGCCAGAGCCTTCAAACGCGTAATTGATTTTTGTTTCAAATTCGTGAATTTGCTTGAATTGCGGGGTTCAGAACCACCCCGCATTTCAAGGTTTTGAAAGTCAACCGAACTGCTGATAATTGACAAAATTTCAATCTTTGTCTTTCAGGAATTTCGATGCTTCAAACCATACAGTCAAAAATAGTATTGGGCTTCGCCTTGTTGATCGCTTGCGTCGCCATTGGAGGGGGCTTGGGCTTGTGGAACATGCAACGCATTCAAGTCAGTGGGCTGAACAACACCGACAGTTTCAAAACACTGCAACATGTCAGCACCATTCGTGAGAGTCTGGTATTCATTGAATCGGGCCAACGGGGATACTTGCTGACTGGCGATGACTCCTATTTGTCGACATACCAATTTGGCAAAAAACGCTATCAGGAAGAACTTGCTTATCTGTCAAAACGCAAAAATGAACTGCCAGAATCATTCGTCTGGGTTGAGGAATTGCAAACCCTCTATTCGCCATGGCTGACTTTTTCGATCGATGAAACCATCAAACTGCGTCAAAGCCTGGACAAGGGTGAACTTGATCAGGCTGATTTTCTGGACATCTTTGCAGCCATGTCCGGCAAGCCCATCATGGATAAAATGCAGGCCTTGCTGGATCAGGTTGAATCTGCCGAAAAAACCATGCTTGAGAATCGAACTGCTCAGTCTGTTCAAACCTACACCAGTTCCCTTTGGGCGGTAGGCTCAGTGGTTGTCTTGTCCTTGCTCGCGGGTGTCATGATCATGCTTCGCCTTGGGAAATTGCTTAGAACCAAACTCGCCAAAGCAAACCAGCATATTCGGGAGTTGGCAAACGGCCAGCTTGGGCGCACCGTTCAAACTCAAGGCAAAGATGAAATCGACACGCTGTTGCAAGAGATATCCAAAGCTCAGAATAATCTTCGGGTATTGATCAACGGCATTCGCCAATCAGCACAGGAACTGGACGACAACTCAAATCAGGTGTCTCGCCTGTCGCAGGCCATGGCCAAGTCCAGTGATGAACAAGCCGAGGCCACTTCGACCATGGCTGCGGCAGTTGAAGAACTCACCGTCAGCATTTCGCACATCTCGGAGAATACTTCTCAGGCCAGCGACACGGCACACACTGCTAGAAATGCTGCTGAAAATGGCATTGCCACTTTGAAAATGGTCGTGGGTGGAATTGAACGAATCGCCCACTCGGTTGATGAAAGCGCATTGACAGTACAAACACTCGAGGCACGTTCGAATGATATTTCAGAAATCATTTCAACCATCACTGAAATAGCTGAACACACGAACCTGCTGGCCTTGAATGCAGCCATTGAAGCTGCCAGAGCCGGGGACCAGGGCCGTGGATTCGCAGTGGTTGCGGACGAGGTTCGAAAACTTGCAGAACAAACCAAGACTGCAACGCATCGGATCTCGGACATGATCTATGACATTCAACGCATGACTCAAGGTGCGGTCGGCAGTATGGGTAATTCTGTGAAACTGGTTCAGGCTGGCTTGAGCCAGGCCAATCAAGTGAACATGACTATCCTGGACATCAAAAACCATTCTGAACGGGTTTCAGACGCAATTTCAACCATTGCCGTGTCCATGAGGGAACAGTCGCAGGTGAGTGTACAGATTAGCCAAAGTGTAGAGAAAGTGGCGAGAATGACCGAAGAAAACACCCAAGCGGCACAAAACAACACCCAGGTAGCACAGCAACTTCAATCCGTATCGAATGTGCTTGTACATGCAATCAGTACATTCAAATAAAAAGCCCGGCAAGTTTCTTACCGGGCTTCAGCACTCGCTGTTGGGCCTTTTGTAAAGGCCCAGCAAGGGGAAAAATACTCTTGAATTGATTTTTTGAGCTTGTCTCCTCTCCCCCTCCGTCGGTCAATCTATCCACCCCTCCTGGGGTGGGAGACTGCCAAGATTGCCGACAAATTCAGTTCAAACTAGCAGATCAGTGGAACTGTTCTTCTTCTGTAGAGCCTTTCAAGGCTGTTACTGAAGAAGCGCCACCCTGGATCACAGTCGTTACATCGTCGAAGTAACCTGCGCCAACTTCCTGCTGGTGAGATACGAAAGTATAACCCTGTTCGCGTGCTGCAAACTCAGGTTCTTGAACCATATTGACATAATGCTTCATGCCTTCGCCTTGAGCGTAGGCGTTTGCGAACTTGAATGTGTTGTACCAGTTGACGTGGATACCGGCCAATGTGATGAACTGGTACTTGTAACCCAAGGCGGACAGGTCTTCCTGGAAGGAAGCGATCTGGCTGTCGTTCAGGTTTTTCTTCCAGTTGAAAGAAGGTGAGCAGTTGTAGCTCAACAGCTTGCCTGGGTTCTTTTCCAGAACGGCTTGCGCGAATTCGCGGGCAAAACCGATGTCGGGCGTACCTGTTTCACACCACACCAAATCAGCATAAGGTGCGTAGGCGATACCACGGCTGATGGCCTGCTCCAGACCGTTCTTCACGCGGTAGAAGCCTTCGGGAGTGCGCTCGCCAGTCAGGAATGGCTTGTCGTTTTCGTCGAAATCGGAAGTCAACAGGTTGGCGGCTTCAGCGTCTGTACGGGCCAGAACGATTGAAGGAACACCCATTACGTCGGCAGCCAAACGAGCAGAAATCAACTTCTGGATCGCTTCAGCGGTTGGAACCAACACCTTGCCACCCATGTGACCACACTTCTTTACAGCGGCCAACTGGTCTTCGAAGTGAACACCCGCTGCACCAGCGGCGATCATGTTCTTCATCAGTTCGTAAGCGTTCAATACGCCACCGAAACCAGCTTCACCGTCAGCAACGATAGGCAGGAAGTAGTCGATTGCATCTTCGGCTTTCATTTTGCCGTCGCAAATGTTCTTCCACTGAATTTCGTCAGCGCGCTGGAATGTGTTATTGATACGACGAACCATTTTTGGCACGGAGTCGTAAGCGTACAGAGACTGGTCTGGGTACATGGTTTCGGAGCTGTTACCATCAGCAGCAACTTGCCAGCCTGACAGATAAACGGCTTCAAGACCGGCTTTGGCTTGCTGCATGGCCTGGCCAGCAGTGATCGCGCCGAAGGCGTTTACGTAGCCTTTCTTGGCTGTACCGTTTACTTTTTCCCACAGCTTTTCGGCACCGCGCTTGGCCAGTGTGTACTCGGGCTGCAGTGAACCACGCAGACGTACCACATCTTCGGCTTTGTAGCCGCGCTTTACCAGCTTCCAGCGTGGGTTGGTTTCCCAGTCTTTGTTGAGTTCTTGAACCTGTTGGTCAAAAGATTTCATAGTGATGTCCTCAGAAGGCAATAGAAGAAAAAAGAAAACGGTTCGCTTGATGGCCTACTTGCGGTGCCCTGCGGGTGCAGCTTCGCGGGTATCACTTGGGCAAGTGGTGTCGATCAGGTGATGAGCCGTATCTTACAGATCATTTCGCAGAGCAACAAGAGTTATATCTTATACAAGACTTTTTTTCGTATTGTTTAAAATCAATAACTTAAGTTAAATTATTCACGATGCGAAATACTTTTTCTCTAAATGAAAAAGAGTCTGCACTCTAAATCATGCGCCGCAACCTTCTAAAAATGGTTCGTGTGAACATTTTGACCCTGCCGGACCACTCAACAAAAACATCAAATGGACATGAAGATGACTCGCCTGCTTGCTACCCACATGATCGGACAGAACCAATATGGCTTGATCTCATCTGCCGCGAACCACAACCATTCAGTTCGGATTGGCACCACGGGGTGCGCGCTTTGCGTGGGCCTGGCCTTGTGGCGCGAGTCCGATGGCAAGGCCTTGGTGGCCCACATACAACCGGATCAACTCAGCAAAATTGAGGGGGCAGTCAACCGAATCTATCAACTGATTCCCAATCCCGGCAAATTCTTGTGCGTGACAGCCGGCATAGACCAAAGCACAGACGAAATCATTGCCTCATTGGTTAAAACGTATGGTGTGGAACCTGTCGTGAAAAAAGGCTACGATGAAATATCAATAGTTTCGGGTACAGGCGCAATACGGGTCAGTCGAACTTCGTTGATTCAAACCGATGAAACCAGGCCCCCGAATTTTTTGACCGGAGACCTGTCCTGAAAGGGTCAGATCAAAGCTGAATCTGAGATCAAAACGCCGTCCTCATCTGCATACACCCAATTGCCGGGGCGCACAGTGGTGAAACTCAAGGCCACATCAATGTTTTCGTGGCCGATGCCTCGCTTCTGGCTTTTCATGGGGTGTGTGCCTAGCGCTCGAATACCTACATCGCATTCATCCAGTTCAAGGGTGTCGCGTACACAGCCATACACCACAATACCAGCCCAGTTGTTTTTCTCGGCCAGCATACCCAGATTGCCTCCCACCAAGGCACAGCGCATGCTGCCACCACCATCGACCACCAACACTTTGCCCTGCCCGTCTTTTTCAAGGGCGCTGCGCACCATTGAATTGTCTTCAAACACTTTCAAGGTGTGGGCTTGCCCCATGAAGCTGCTTTTCAAGCCCCAACTTTGAAACATGGGCTCAACAACTCGCAAAGTGCCTGCGGCAATTTTGTCCTCGTTGGCATCGCAAAGATCAGTGGTAGGGGTCATGGAAAGCTCCGAAAATTAAGTGAATGAATAGCCAAAATTTAAACATGAAATTCAGGCACCAAACATGACCGAAAGGTTTCACTGCTGATTTCTGAATTCCCTCGGGGAGATACCCTGCCATTTCAAGAATGCACTGGTAAAACTTCGGCGATCTGAATAGCCGAGGTTCGCGGCAATGGTTTCAATGTCCAGCACCGAACCTTTCAACATTTCGCAGGCCAGCTCATGCCGAACAGTCCCCAGAATTTCAGCATACGATTTGCCTTCGCTTTTCAGCCTTCGCTGCAGGGTACGGGGGTGAATGTGCAGTATCTCGCCAATCACCTGTATAGGCTCACTCAGCATACTCAAGCGCGACTTCAACAAGCGCTTGATCTGTTTTTCAAGGGTTTGCTCTTCTACGTCCGGCAGCAGGCGGTTCAAAATCACGGCTTGCGCCTTGTGGTGTGCTGAAGGGATGCCCCCCGGCAAGGGCAAATCCAGCGCGGAAGAATCTACCACCAAGCGGTTGTTTGGCTGCTCAAACAGCACCGTGGTTTTTAGTACTTCTTGATAAGCAGATTCCAGCGTCAAAGGCGCATGGCGAAACTCAATCCGCTTGATCAAGTGCGAACCAGGGCTGAGAAGATGAATAAACTTCAACACGGCCGACATGGAGGCCTCAACAAATCCGGGTAGGTTCTCGTGCACACCTTCCGGATCGGAGACCCTGACTTCCAGAGCCGCTTCGGCCCCCAGGTTCAGTGTGATGAAGTGTAAATTGGGGTGCAACAGCTTTGGCGACCAGTCCAAAACTCGCATGGCCTCCTGGGGCGTTGAAGCGCTGGTCACAAAGGTTGCAAGCTCGGGCAAACCATCAAAATTGAAAGAATCACCAAACACCAGCGGAAAGTGTTGGCTGGGCTTGCGTGCCTCAACTGCCGAAAACAGGGAACTGAAGCAAGACAAAGACATGCGTCGGCGTGGATCCCCGCTCATGTCGATCTCTAGCTTCAGTTCTTGCATCACACTGTTCAAGTCAATGTCGCAGCGCCGCGCGGCGTTGGCCAGGCTTGCAAGCATTTGAAAATTGATGGTTTCCACCAAACCTCCTGTGGCAGGATCAGATCAAATATGTCGCGAATTCTTCCTTTTTTGTCATTTCAAATCATATCGTGTACCGAGCTGATTCGGTAATCTTTGTTCATACAAAGCAGCAGGAGGCGGAAATGGTTACTACATCATTCAAAGAAGACATCGTGGTTCGCAAAGATCTTGATTTTGGAATCACTGACAAAGACATTCCACGCTACTGGATGGACGGCGACGCATTCAAAACCCGCGTCATTGACGGCGTACAAATGAGCTTTCCCGACGGCGAACGCTATTTCATTTCGAGTGTGCGCAACTTCAAAGACAAAATTACCGATCCTGAATTGTTGAAAGCGGTTAAAGACTTTTCTTTTCAGGAAGGTCAGCATGGCAAGGTGCACACCGATTACAACAAACGCCTGAAAGAACAAGGTGTGCCAGTGGACAAAATGCTGCATGTGATTACGAAAATCATGAACCGCCGTTTGCAGGTGCTGTCCCCCGAATACAACCTGGCCATGACCGCTGCTCTAGAGCATTTCACGGCCATGATGGCTGAAATGTTTTTTGCGCGCAAAGAGGTGATGGCAGGCGCTGATCACCGCGTTCGCGCCATGCTGGCCTGGCATGCAGTCGAAGAAATGGAACACAAGGCAGTGGCTTTTGATGTGATGCAGAAAGTAGCCAAGGTCGGCTACTTCAAACGCAGCCTTGCCATGGCCCACGCCATGTTCAACTTCACCTTGCACACGCTGGTGTTCACGTGGATTATTTTGGGCACGGATGGCTTTAAAGGCTGGACCCGGTTCAAGATGTATTCGAAAGGTTTGGTGTGGTTGTTGGGCCCCAAAGGCCTGTACAGCAGCCTGCTGCCCAAATTGTTGAATTACTTCAAACCTGGTTTTCACCCCTGGCAAGACCCAACCGTGCACAACTACGGTGTCTGGCTGGAAACCTTCAACAAAACAGGTAACCCGGTAGAAGCTGGCGAGGCCATGTACGCAGCGGCGCATTGAGCGCGATTTGAACAACCCGGGGTTGAACTTTCAAGACCCCGGGCGACACAAAAAAGTATTGAAACCACTGTTGAATCGCCAAGTGATATCCAATACGCCAGAAGCCAGCCCACAATCCAGTGTCAAAACCTTCTCACACAGCAAACCCGCCCCGGACGAATCAATCCCGCTCTGCGCGAAAGCAATTGCCAGTCACTTCAACCAACATCAATCCAGCACGACGCTGAAAGACTGTATTGCGCAACAAGCCATGCCACTGCAGCAAGCTGACAGCGGCGGAATTCGCGCCATGTTTTCCAAGTTCGGCAGCCTAAAGGCCCTGCCCCAACTGCTGACAGCCATCGCCTGCCCTGCTCGTGTCAAACGACACAACACCTCGGCCTGGATCACGGGAAGAATAAGCAATCTGGATTACAACCTCCTAAACGTGCCAATCGATGCGATTCGGTCACAACACAGTATCGATGGTGAGGCGATTGAAAAAACAGCCCAACGTGCCAGCCGTATTCTGGCGTGGTTAAAGGCGAATCCTTCAGAAAAAACGATTGACATGGACGCAATGGATGAACTTGCAGGGTCCTCTGGCGCATTGAAGATTGGCTGTGCAAAACAGAATCAATTGATCACCCTGGACGGCGTGGGTCGCCTGGAGGCCATTCGGCAGGCCAAAGCAAACTATTTGGCGGAAACCGGCCTGGCACACCCACTGGAAAGAATTGAGTGCTATGTCGCCCGCTTGAGAGAGAACGAATACGAGAGCCTTTACAAAACTAGCAGCTACTTTCGGGATGAAGCCGGCAAGCAGCTGGAAACACCCGAACACGACTTGATGCCCTACTCGGGCTTGCCCAGACTATTTGCAGGCCAGGCATTAAACCTGGCCCGCCACTCCATTGAATCAAGCCTGTCGAGTTTCTCGAATGATTTCAACAGGCAGGTTCCTGAACACTATTTCAGTGAACCACCCGATCAAAAGTGAAAGCACCATCCTTGTAATCCACCGGGACTACGTCGTTCGGCCCAAACCGACCTTCAAGAATCATTTTTGAAACCGGATTCTCGATAATTTGCTGAATGGCCCGCTTCAAAGGTCGCGCACCGTACAAGGGATCAAAGCCAGCTTTCACCACCTCGGCCAAGGCGGCGTCGCTTACTTCCAGGCGCATATCGCGGCTGGCCAAACGCTGTTGCAAACGCTGCAACTGAATGCGTGCAATGTTCGCAATGTGTGCATTGTCCAAAGCGTGGAACACAACCAGCTCATCCACCCGGTTAATAAATTCAGGGCGGAAGTGCATCTTCACTTCTTCCATCACTGCGGCCTTAATGACCTCGCCATCTTGCCCGGCCAAGCGCTGAATTTCATGCGACCCCAGGTTTGAGGTCATCACAATCACTGTGTTTTTGAAATCCACCGTGCGGCCTTGTCCGTCAGTCAGGCGGCCATCATCCAGCACTTGCAATAGCACGTTGAATACATCGGGGTGGGCTTTCTCGACCTCATCCAGCAAAATCACGCTGTAAGGCTTGCGGCGCACAGCCTCGGTCAAATAACCGCCTTCGTCGTACCCCACATAGCCGGGGGGCGCACCCACCAATCGGCTTACGGTGTGCTTTTCCATGAATTCGCTCATGTCGATGCGAACAAGGTGATCTTCCGAATCGAACAGGAAACCCGCCAAGGCTTTGCACAATTCTGTTTTACCCACGCCTGTTGGGCCCAGGAAAAGAAATGAACCCAAGGGCTTGTTGGGATCGGAAAGCCCCGCACGAGAACGGCGAATGGCATCGGATACCAAAGTAACAGCTTCATCTTGCCCAACCACGCGCATGTGGAGGGCCGCTTCCATTTGCAGCAATTTGTCGCGTTCGCCTTGCAACATTTTGCTCACCGGAATACCCGTGGCGCGGCTAACCACTTCCGCAATTTCTTCGGTGCCCACCTGCGTGCGCAACAGCCTGTTGGGTTTCTTCTCGCCACCCTCGTTGTCTTTCACATCGTTCAGTTTTTTCTCCAGATCGGGCAATTTGCCGTACTGAAGTTCAGACACTTTTTGCCAGTCGCCTTTGCGCTTCCATTGTTCAATTTCAGCACGAATGTGATCGATCTCTTCCTTGATGGCGGCACTGCCCTGCACAGCTGCCTTCTCAGATTTCCAGATTTCGTCGAGATCTGCATACTCACGCTCAAGACGAACAATTTCCTCTTCGATCAGGGCCAGGCGTTTTTTGGAGGCGTCGTCTTGTTCGCGCTTCACAGCCTCGCGTTCAATTTTCAGCTGAATGATCCGACGATCCAGCTTGTCCATTTCCTCAGGCTTGGAATCAATTTCCATCTTGATCCGCGCGGCTGCCTCGTCGATCAGGTCAATGGCCTTGTCGGGCAGGAAACGGTCGGTGATGTAACGATGACTTAACTCAGCAGCGGCCACAATCGCTGGGTCGGTAATGTCCACGCCGTGGTGCAACTCATAGCGTTCTTGCAAGCCGCGCAAAATGGCGATGGTGCTTTCAACACTGGGCTCGCCCACCAACACCTTTTGGAAGCGACGCTCAAGTGCCGCGTCTTTTTCAATGTACTTGCGGTATTCATCCAGCGTGGTGGCACCAATGCAATGCAATTCACCACGGGCCAATGCGGGCTTCAACATATTGCCGGCATCAATCGCGCCCTCGGCTTTGCCTGCACCCACCATGGTGTGAATTTCGTCGATAAACACAATGGTTTGCCCCTCATCGGCGGCCACGTCTTTCAACACGGCTTTAAGGCGTTCTTCAAATTCGCCGCGGTACTTGGCACCCGCCAGCAACAAGGCCATGTCCAATACCAACACACGCTTGTTTTTCAGCGTATCGGGTACTTCGCCATTCACAATGCGCTGGGCCAAACCTTCCACAATGGCGGTTTTACCCACACCAGGCTCGCCAATCAACACTGGGTTATTCTTGGTTCTGCGCTGCAAAATTTGAATGGCACGGCGAATTTCATCATCGCGACCGATGACGGGGTCCAGCTTGCCCATGCGGGCGCGCTCGGTTAAATCAATGGTGTATTTTTTCAAGGCCTCCCGCTGGCTTTCGCCGTCGGCGCTGTCAACGGCTGCGCCACCGCGCACCTGCTCAATTGCAGTGTTCAGCGACTGGGCGTTCAAGCCCGCTTCTTTCATTACCCGGGCCAAACCCGTGCTGTCTTGCAGACAAGCCAGCAAAAAAAGCTCACTGGCAATAAACTGGTCGCCACGCTTTTGAGCCTCTTTGTCGGTGAGGTTCAGGGCGGCCTGTAACTTGCTGCCAATCTGGATCTGACCGGCATTGTTCGCCACTTGCGGCAAGTTGTTCACCTCGGCCTCGACACCTTTCACTAACACCTGCGGGTTACCGCCCGCTTTGCTGATCACCCCGCGAACAGACCCCTCGCCCTGCTTGAGCATGGCCAACAGCACGTGTGCAGGTTCAACCGTGGGGTTGTCTTTTCCCACAGCCAAGCTTTGGGCGTCGGCCAAAGCTTCCTGAAACTTGGTGGTGAGTCGATCTAAACGCATGTGTGCAAACCCTTCTTAACAATTTTGAGTCACAATACCCATGAACCGTATGTGTGGGCGAGCGTGGTGATTTCAAGATAACGCCAACACAAATGACTTGCACTATTTTTCAAGTACGCTGCCATGCAAATCAAACAACTCCAAGTTGCTTATGCGCCGGAACATGATCGCATCCTGATGCGGATCAATTCAGCTGAAAATCAAGAGGTTCGGGTATGGCTGACGCGCCGCATGGTGCGCATGTTAATACCCAGCCTGGATGAGATGATGCAGAAACTGCTGGCCAGCGACAGACCGCTGAACGAAGCGGGCCGCAAGGCACTGCTGGAAATGAGCCGGGAAGTGTCGCTGTATTCTGCGGATTTCAAAAGCCCGTTCCAAGACAAAAACACCACCACGCCGCTGGGCGCGGACCCGCTGCTGATTACGCAAATTGAACTGCGCCCCAGTGGCGAAGCCCACAACACCGACCTGGTGTTGAAACTGGTGGCAGGCAGCGGCAAGGGATTTGAGATGCGCATGGCCGAACAATTGCAGCATGGGTTTGCCGACCTTCTGATTAAGACTTGTGGCCAAGCCGATTGGGGATTGCATTTCAAAAGCGTGCCCAGCATTATCGAGCGGCCGGAAACACGCCACTTAAATTAAGCAGGCCTGCAACTTAGCCGGCCAAGAACATTTCCTGAAGGTCATTGAGAAAACGAAAGCCCAATTCAGTCGGCTTGAACAGGCCAGGTTGGGTTTCAATCAAGCCTTTCGTCAAGGCCTGTTTCAAAGGCTTTTGCAAATCACTCAAAGGCCGACCACAACGTTCTACAAACCAGCTTTCGGGTACACCATCGATTAAGCGCAAGGCGTTGAGCATGAACTCGAATGGCAACTCTTTCACGGCCAGGGTGCGCACCTCCAGCGGTTGCGCAGCGCCCTCCATTTCTTCCATGTAAGCCATGGGGTTGCGATGGCGGGTTTCCCGTTCAATACGGTTTGGGTAGCTGATTTTTGCATGCGCGCCTGCACCAATGCCCAAATAATCACCAAAACCCCAGTAATTAAGATTGTGCTGGCAACGGTGGCCAGGCTTGGCAAATGCTGAAATTTCATATTGCTCAAAGCCTGCAGACTTGGCAGCCTTGTGAACAGCCTCTTCAATATCGATCAAAGTGTCGTCATCGGGCAAAGGCGGCGGCTTTGCTGCAAACAGGGTGTTGGGTTCCATGGTCAACTGGTACAGACTAAGGTGGGTGCTGTTCAGCGCCACGGCCTGTGCCACATCGGCCAGGGCCTGCTCCACATTTTGATTGGGCAAGGCGTACATCAAATCGATATTCACTTCCTCAAACAAGGCGACCGCACTGCTTACAGCGGCAAGGGCCTGATGACTGTTGTGAACCCTGCCCAGGGCTTTCAAATGCGAGTCTGAAAAACTTTGCACACCGATCGACAAGCGGTTCACCCCTGCCTTTCGAAACCCTTCAAACCGCGCTTGCTCGAAAGTTCCGGGGTTGGCTTCCATGGTAATTTCACCGCTTTGCGGCATACCCAACCGCGCACGTACTGCACCCAGCAATTCATCGATCAGTTCAGGCGCAAACAAGGAAGGTGTGCCACCGCCAATGAAAATTGAGTAAAGCTTGCGCCCCCAAATTTTGGGCAATTGCTGATCCAGGTCTGCAATAAGGGCATTGAGGTAACGGCGTTGCAAATCGAGTGGTAAGGATTCCGCAAAGCCCTGCTCGCCCGAGGCTACCAGCGGAACACCCACTTCACGCAGCTTGCTTTCCGGGGCCAAGTGGCTGTTGAAATCGCAATACGGGCATTTGCGTACGCACCAAGGCAGGTGAATATAAAGGGCCAAAGGCGGCATGGCCGCAAAACGGAGTTCACTGGGCATGAAGACACGGCCCACCAGGTTGTTGGCCGTGGTGGAGCTCATGAATACCGCCCCCTCTTTTTTGTCCTCGCCCTGTTCCAATTAAACATTCGCCTTCTTCAAATCCAGGCGCTGCTGCAATTCCTGTAACAGGGCTTGGGTGGCCTGTGCCCGGTGACTGAATTTGTTTTTCAATTCCTTGGGCATTTGCGCAGCTGTGCACTGGTGTTCGGGCAGCCAAAAAAGGGGGTCATACCCGAAACCATGATCACCTTGCGGCACATCAATTACTTCACCCCACCACATTTTTTGGGCAATCGTAGGTGTAGGGTCATCTGCATGGGCCACCCACACCATGGCGCACACGAAATAAGCGCGTCGGTCTTCAATACCCTTTAATTTTTCAACCAGGCAAGCGTTGTTGTTGGCATCGCTTTTTTCTTGCCCAAACAAGGTGGCATAGCGAGCCGACAACACGCCCGGCGCACCCGCTATGGCCGGCACACACAAACCCGAATCATCGGCCAGCGCGGGGCGGCCAGTCAGCCGGCTGGCGTGCCGCGCCTTGGTCAGCGCATTCTCAACAAATGTGTGAAAAGGTTCTTCGGCGTCGGGAACACCCAACTCACCTTGAGCAAGCCAATTCACGCCCCAAGGGGCAAACAGATCTTGAAATTCCCGCAGTTTGCCCTTGTTACCGCTGGCCAATACCCATTCGCTGTTTGATGCCATTGCTTTGCAGTCCAACGTTAATTTTTATGCCAATAAGGCGGCTTTCTGTAAACGAACCAGCTCAATGATCCCGGCTGCCGCGGAATCTAGCATGCCATTTAGTTCTTCGCGGCTAAACGCATCGCCCTCGGCTGTGCCCTGCACTTCAACAAAGCCGCCTTTCTCGGTCATCACCACGTTCAGGTCAGTTTCACAGGTGGAGTCTTCGTCGTAATTCAAATCGAGCACCACCTGGCCATTGACCACGCCCACCGAAACCGCCGCAACAAACTGCTTGATGGGGTTTTCAGGCAATGCACCATTGGCGATCAGTTTGCCGATTGCATCGGCCACGGCCACCATGGCACCAGTAATGGATGCGGTGCGTGTGCCGCCATCGGCCTGAATCACATCGCAATCAATTTTCAGGGTACGTTCGCCCAACTTGTTCAAATCAACTGCTGCGCGCAGGGCACGGCCAATCAAGCGCTGAATTTCTTGCGTGCGTCCACTTTGCTTGCCACGTGCGGCTTCGCGATCCATTCGGGAGTGGGTGGAACGGGGCAACATACCGTACTCGGCGGTCAACCAACCCTGGTTTTTTCCTTTCAAAAAGCCGGGCACTTTGTCTTCAACACTGCAGGTGCACAGCACATGGGTATCGCCAAAACGCACCATGACCGAACCCTCTGCATGCTTGGTGTAATTGCGCTCCAGGCTGATGTTGCGTAATGCGCGTGGGTTTCGTCCATCGGGGCGGGCTTGGGTGGCATTCATTCAAATTCTCCAGTACGTGTCCATGTGTCGTGCACGCATTATGGCGCATCTTCCAGGTCGAGAAACAATTGGGTCGACCCTTTAGGCACTGCATCTGCAGGCGTAATCAAATGGCTGGCTTTGATACCCAACAAGCGGATGGTTGAGCGTGATCCTTTTTCCTCGAAAGGAATTTTTTTCAAACAGGCTCGCGCGGCTTGAAGAATTTCTTCAGCAGAACCCACAGTCAAACCCGTGGTTGTATCGCGCGTCAGCGATTTGAAATCAGCAAAGCGCACCTTCACGCCGATGGTTTTTGCGAGCCGCTGTTTGCGGGCCAGGTCTTGAGCAAGCCTGTCAGCAAGGTGTAGCAATACTTGTGTCAAGTTGTCGCGCTGCCTGCGTACATGCATGTCATTCTCAAACGTGGTTTCACGGCTGATGCTTTTCGGCTCTGAATACAAAGTGACTTCCCGGCGATCAATTCCATGCGCACTTTCATGCATCCACAGCCCATAACTTTCACCGAAACGTTCCCGAAGCAACTCAACCGGCTGCGCGGCCAGTTCAGCAATACTGTTCACCCCCATCGCCTTCAGTTTTTCCTGGGCCTTGGGCCCCACCCCGTTGATTTTGCCCACGGGAAGCGGCCAGATTATTTCCTGAAACTGATCGGGGCGCACCACGCTCAAGCCGTTTGGCTTTTGCAGGTCTGAACAAATTTTCGAGGTCAACTTGTTTTCCGACAGCCCCACGGAACAGGTCATGCCACCGGTGGCGTCGGTGACAGCCGCCTTCAGGCGCTGGGCCAGCGCGACGGCTGCCTCAAAATCACCCCCGGTTTCATCGGTCAAATCAATGTAAATTTCATCGATGCCACGGTCTTCCACGTTGGGGGCCAATTCCCGCACGGCGGTCTTGAATTGCCTCGAAAGGGTTTTGTACCAGTCGAAATCTGCGGGAAGCAACACCGCATGGGGCGCCAGCTTGGCGGCCTTCATGGTGGGCATGGCCGAGTGCAAACCCAATGCGCGCGCTTCGTAATTGGCGGTGGTTAAAACGCCCCTGCCCTCGTACTGTGCCAGTGTTGGAAATTGCTGACCGGGCAGCGGCTGCATGCCCCGGCGACCACCCACGGCCACTGGCAAACCCCGCAAGGCCGGGTTGCGCACCAATTCAGCATTGGCGTAGAAGGCATCCATGTCCAGATGGGCAATGATTCGACCCGACAAAAACACCCCCACAGAAAACAAGCACCAGCCCAGAGTTTACAATCCATGCACCACCGACAATCACGCACAGGCCGCAAATGAGCAAGGACAGCAAAAACACCGCCGCAGTACACAGCATGACAGGCTTTGCCAATGCACAAAGTACCACCCGTGCAGGCACATTGAGCATGGAGTTGCGCAGCGTCAATTCCCGTTTTCTGGACCTGAACTTTCGCATGGCCGACGACCTGCGCATGGTGGAACCCCTGATTCGCGAAAAACTGATGAATGCGCTAAGCCGCGGTAAAGTGGAATGCCGAATTTCCTGGGGGCGTGCAGAAGGCGAGAAACGGATTCCAAAGGTTGATCTGGAACAGGTGAAACAACTGGCCGACCTGGAGGCCAGCATTCAAAGCGCCTTGCCCAAAGCCAACGGTTTTCGCATAACCGAGGTGTTGAACTGGCCTGGCGTGGTGGAAGACAACAGCTTGAGTGGCGAGGAACTGCAAGAGACGATTTCAACCCTCTGCGACCAGGCGATTGATGCCCTGAAGCAAAGCCGCGAACGTGAGGGTGCTGGCCTCGCGGCAGTGTTGTTGGAGAAAGTGGATGGCATGGAAGCGATTGTCAACAGCCTGCTGCCCATGTTGCCGCAATTTTTGGCCCACTACGAAGGCAAGATTCGGGAACGCATGACCGAGGCCTTCGACAAAATCATTTCCGACAAAGCCAGCCACCTGACGGTGGAAGACCTTGAAGAACGCATCAAACACGAAGTGGCCCTGCACAGCGTGCGCATTGACGTGAAAGAAGAAGTAGAGCGACTACAAACGCACTTTACTGAGGTGCGTCGCATTCTGAAAAAAGGCGGGGTGATTGGCAAACGGCTGGATTTTGTCACCCAGGAATTGAACCGCGAAGCCAATACGTTGGGCAGCAAAGCTCACGCCATTGCGCAAACCCAAGCCAGCATTGACCTGAAAGTGCTGGTGGAGCAGTTCCGCGAGCAAGTTCAGAATATTGAATAAACCCTGAATTCTGGATTGAACTGAACCAATCTGAATACTTGGGCACCCAATCGAACTTATCCTTGTTCGAGACCCTGCCCAATGACTTCTCCGATCTCCTTTCTCAATCAGCTCCTGAAACACGTGCTACCTCAGGCAGCCACAGACTCGCGCATTGCTGGTCTGCTTTTGGTCGCCAAGGGACAATCAATGGCTGGGCAGGCCTTGTTGTGCCACCCCACTTTGCGCCTGCAACGCAGCGAGCTCGCGCAATATCGTGTTGGCCAGGAAAAACTGGCCAATATGGACCTGATCAAAAGTGGACGATTGGAGTACGGCAACTCCAGCCAAGGGGAAATACCGAAAGTCAAAGTGGGCGAGCAATACAAGTTTGAAAACGAGTTGTCCATTCAGGAACGGATCGAGGTACTTTCCGCCCCACAAACCTTGCCAAACGCGCCCCAAGATGGCCTGCAAGCACTACCGGTCAGTGCAGCTGAGCGCTGCGTGCTTCGTGACTACATTGCAACAGACGGGTATTCACAAGCCATGAACGAGTTTTTGCGTGGGGAGTTCAAAGGCGCACCACAACTGCACTCGGACCTGCGAGAACGCAGCCTGATACTGATCAGTTTTTTGAATGCATTGCCGGTGCAGTCTGCGCAGGCACAACACAACCTGAACCCAAAATCGCTCATGTTTCAGGCCTTGCTGGACGCTGCAAAGACAGGAAGGCCCTTTGTACCCGACCACTTTTTAAGCATGAGCAAGCGCGATGACGCGTCAACTCCACTGATTCCGAGCGTATTTGGTGCGGTCAGCTGTATCGTTCAATCCGAGCTGGCCAAAGACATTTCCGTGTCGAACGCCCTGTTGCCCAATGAGCGGGAATTGATCGCCGCCCCCATTTCCAGTTACAAGGTCAGCAAAGGAAGTGGATTCGGCGATGAAACTTCGGCAAAACCCTGGTTTGTTTTGACTGAACATGCCAAGCCCTCTGAATAAGCACTCAACATGGCGAGTCATCGGGAAATCCCATAGAATCACGGCTTGTTGATCTTTGTTCGAGCGCTTCATGACCGCCTTGGCCCAACCCCAGCACACGCCACAGTATTCCGGCAGCCTGTTCATTGTCAGCGCCCCATCTGGCGCTGGCAAATCGTCGCTGGTGAAAGCGCTTCTGGCTGAGGTTCAGGGCATTGGTTTGTCCATTTCCAACACCACTCGCAACGCCCGCCCTGGCGAGGTGGACGGCAAGGACTATCATTTCATCTCCCAGCCCGAATTCGAAGCCATCCGCGATCAAGATGGATTTCTGGAATGGGCCCACGTACACGGCAACTATTACGGCACCTCCCGAGCTTGGGTCGAAGGGCAAATGTCGATTGATCGCGACGTTCTGCTGGAAATCGACTGGCAAGGTGCCGAGCAAGTGGTACGGAAGGTAGAGAACGTGGTGTCCATCTTTATTCTTCCACCCAGCATGGAGGAGCTAGAAAAAAGGCTGCGTGGACGTGGCACCGACAGCGAAGAAGTCATTTTGAAGCGAATGGGTGCCGCACAACTCGAGATCGAGCAAGCGAGGCGCTTTGATTATGTTATCCTTAACGATGATTTCACACAGGCTCTTTTGGAGCTGAAATCGATCGTCTTCGCATCCCGTTGCCG
Organism: Limnobacter sp. MED105; assembly: GCF_000170915.1. Taxonomy (GTDB): domain Bacteria; phylum Pseudomonadota; class Gammaproteobacteria; order Burkholderiales; family Burkholderiaceae_B; genus Limnobacter. The sequence goes on along the minus strand of NZ_ABCT01000014.1, from coordinate 30,017 downwards.
TTTCAATCAGCAAATGGCGCGCCACGGGGCGCAACTCAAAAGTATTGGACTGTAAGGACACCAGATGGCCCGCATCACCGTTGAAGATTGCTTGAAAAAGATCCCTAACCGTTTCGACATGGCCCTGTGCGCCACTTACCGCGCTCGCATGCTGGCCCAAGGCCACACTCCCAAAGTCAAGTCCGACAAGGACAAGCCCACTGTGACCGCCCTGCGTGAAATTGCAGCCGGTGAAATCGGCATCGAAATGCTGAAACGCGTGCCCATCTAAATCGGGCAATTGCGCATTCAAAAAAGCCCGAGACCGGCATACGGCTCGGGCTTTGTTCGTAAAATTGACCGAAAACCAAGCTGGCTGAAACTCAGAATTTCCGGACCCCGATTACCTTGAACAAACCTTCCTCAGCACCGCTGGACATCAAATTCGCCAAAATCAAGGCGGTGACATTCGCTTTGCGCCCCGCGCCGCTGCAAGAAAGCCTTGAAGCCTTGAAGAAGCGTTTGGGCCCAACACCCGGCGTGTACTCCGCTGAGCCCGCTGTGCTCGACTTTTCTGGCTGGAACGATACCGAACTGGCCGAGCATGGCATCGAATTGAAAACCTACGCAGAAATGCTGAGGGCTGCTGGCGTGCTGTTGGCTGAGGTGCGTGGCCAAAGCGAAGCCCTTGAAGCGCAAGCAGAAGAGCTGGGCATTCGTTTCGAAACGGGCCAGACAGAGCAGCTTGAACCTGAGCCACAGCCGCAACCAGAAAAAACTGAACAAGCCGCCCAGGCCGTACAAGCTGAATTGCTCGAAACCGATTCCGAGCAGGCCAGTCACCCCGCTGTACCCAGTTTCGACAACGCCCGCCGAACCATGGTGATTGATCAATCAGTTCGCAGTGGACAGAAAATTTATGCCCAAGGGGCTGACTTGATCGTGATGGGTCAGGTGTCAGCCGGCGCCGAAGTCATCGCCGATGGCAATGTGCACGTTTACGGAGTGTTGCGTGGTCGCGCCTTGGCGGGCGCCGCAGGCGATACCCAAGCCAGAATCATCTCCACTTGTTTCGAAGCGGAACTGGTGGCCGTTGCTGGTTACTACTTAACTTTCGAAGGCGGCTTTCCCGAGGAAAACCGCTCCAAACCCACATTAATTCATCTTGACCATGGCACTGAGCCGGCAGTATTGCGACTCGAAGCCATCAACATCCGCTAGGAGACCATTTGTGAGTCGAGTCATTGTTGTTACATCCGGTAAGGGTGGCGTTGGTAAAACTACCACCAGCGCAAGTTTTTCTGCAGGCCTGGCCCTGCGTGGTTTTAAAACAGTGGTCATCGACTTTGACGTGGGTTTGCGAAACCTCGACCTGATCATGGGTTGCGAACGCCGGGTGGTCTACGACCTGGTCAACGTTATTAATGGCGAGGCGAGCCTGCAGCAAACCCTAATTAAAGACAAACACTGCCCCATGTTGTCGATTCTTCCCGCCTCGCAAACACGCGACAAAGACGCTTTGACCGAGGAAGGCGTGGAAAAGGTGATCAAAGACCTGATCGAGATGGGTTTCGAGTACATTGTGTGCGACAGCCCGGCTGGCATTGAGCGTGGCGCCGTGATGGCCCTGACCTTCGCCGACGAAGCCATTGTGGTGACCAACCCCGAAGTGTCTTCAGTTCGTGACTCCGACCGAATCATTGGCATTTTGCAAGCAAAAAGCAAACGCGCCAAAGAAGGCGGCGAGCCTGTGAAAGAACACTTGTTGATTACGCGTTACTCAGCCAAGCGCGCCGCAGACGGCGAAATGCTGAGCTACACCGACGTGGCCGACCTGCTGCGCGTGCCTTTACTCGGTGTGATTCCTGAAAGTGAGACCGTGTTGCAGGCTTCCAACCAGGGCATGCCGGTGATTCATGCCGAGGAAAACGACGCAGCCTTGGCCTACCAAGATTGCATTTCACGCTTCCTCGGTGAAACCAAACCCTTGCGATTCGTAGACTATGAAAAGCCCAGTCTGCTGAAGCGTTTGTTCGGAGGTTAAGGCCATGTCACTACTGAGCATGTTGTTTGGCGAAAAGAAAAAATCGGCCAATGTTGCAAAAGAACGACTGTCTTTGATCATTGCGCGCGAGCGTATAGACCAGGATGGACCCGACTTTTTGCCCCAAATGCGGGACGAATTGATGCAGGTGATCGCAAAATACGTCAAGATTGATCAGGAAGACGTGAAGTTTAACCTTCAAAAACAAGGCAATATGGAGATGTTGGAAGTCAATATCGTCTTGCCGGACCAGAAGTAAGACTGCACAATAGAAGATCGTAGTTTTAGTTGTAACAGTGGTACAAAATGCGGGGGGCAATGCAAGCCAGAGAACTTCAACCTGAGCCAAACCGACCCGATGTGGTCTCTATCGCACAGCTTATCGGACTAGCCTCGACTTATTTGCCCGAGGCTGAGATTCGGCGCGTTCGCGAGGCTTACAAGTTTTCTGACGTTGCGCACCTGGGGCAGTTTCGAGCCACAGGTGAGCCTTACGTAACCCACCCCATCGCTGTGGCTGAGCTTTGTGCCAGCTGGCGCCTGGACAGCCAGGCGATTCAAGCAGCCCTCCTTCACGATGTGATGGAGGATTCTGGCACCACCAAGGAAGACCTGATCGAGCGCTTTGGCGGTTCGGTGGCCGACTTGGTGGACGGGCTTTCCAAGCTCGACAAGATGGAGTTTTCTTCGCGGGAAGAGGCCCAAGCCGAAAACTTCCGCAAAATGCTGCTGGCCATGGCCCGCGACTTGCGCGTCATTCTGGTGAAGTTGGCCGACCGTTTGCACAACATGCGAACGCTCGACATCATGAGCCCCGCCAAGAAACGCCGCATTGCGCTTGAAACCCTCGAAATTTATGCCCCAATTGCCCACCGACTGGGCTTGAATGAAATTTTCCGTGAACTGCAAGAACTCAGCTTTCAGCATGCTTACCCCATGCGCTATGAAGTACTGAAAAAAGCGGTACTGGCTGCGCGCGGCAATCGCCGCGAGGTGGTGGGCAAAATTCTGGAAGCGGTTGAAAAGTGCCTGAGCGACGCCAATATTGAGTGCCAGGTGTATGGCCGCGAAAAAGCCCTGTACGGCATTTACCGCAAAATGATTGAAAAACGCCTGAGCTTCTCTCAGGTGCTGGACGTGTATGGTTTCCGCGTGGTGGTCAAAGACATGCCCGGTTGCTACATGGCCATGGGCATGCTGCACCAGTTGTTCAAGCCGGTTCCCGGCAAATTCAAAGACTACATTGCCATTCCAAAACTGAACGGCTACCAAAGCTTGCACACCACCCTGCTGGGCCCATACGGCACACCGGTAGAGTTTCAAATTCGCACCGAAGAAATGCACCAGGTGGCCGAAAAAGGCGTGGCTTCGCATTGGCTGTACAAGGGCGAAGGCGAGGCATTGAATACCATTCAAACGCAAACCCACCGCCTGCTGCAAAGCCTGCTCGACATTCAAAACCAAACCGGCGATTCAGCCGAGTTTTTAGAGCACATCAAGGTAGACCTGTTCCCTGACGCGGTTTATGTGTTCACGCCCAACGGCAAAATCATGAGCCTGCCCCGTGGTGCAACGGTGGTCGATTTCGCCTACGCCGTGCACACCGATGTGGGCAATCACTGTGTTGCTGCACGGGTGAACCAGGTGATCGAACCCCTGCGTACCATTCTGAAAAGTGGCGATGTGGTCGAGATTATTACCGCTCCCCACAGCCGCCCCAACCCTGTTTGGCTGGGCTTTGTGCGCTCGGGAAAGGCACGCTCCGAGATTCGGCACTATTTAAAGTCAATGAACCTTGAGGAAACCGTGCGCTTGGGCAGCAGGTTGCTGGAGCAGGCACTTGAGGCGGACCAAATCAAACTGGAGCACTTAAGCAACGAGGTTTGGGACCGCTTGCAAAAAGATTCGCAAGTCAGCACTCGGGATGAACTGCTGGCAGACATTGGCGCTGGCCGCCGTGTGGCGCCGGTTGTCGCTCGCCGTGTACTGATCGCCATGGGTCGTGCAGATGCAAGGGTAGACGCACCTTCTGGCAATGTGGGTGAAGCCCGTGCACCGATCATGATTCACGGTGGAGAAGGCATGTCAGTGCAACGCGCGCCCTGTTGTTTGCCAATTCCTGGCGACAATATTATTGGCTATGTGCGCAAGGGCTCGGGCCTGATTATTCATACCGATGAATGTGAAACAGCCCGCAAGCAGATTCGCAAAGAACCTGAGCGCTGGACCGATGTGCAGTGGTCGCCTGAAATTACAAGACCATTTGATGTGAATGTGGACTTGCAGGCGGTGAACGAGAAAGGCGCGCTGGCTACCATTGCAGCCACTTTGTCAGATGCAGGTGCCAACATCACCAACCTGACGATGAGTGATGAAACGGCTTACCGCAAACTGTTGCATTTCACAATTCAGGTCACTGACCGAGTGCACTTGGCGCGCATTTTGATGGCGCTGCGCAGACTTGAGTACGTGGAACGCGTAACCCGCGTGAAAGGCCGGGCTTTTGCGAAGGTGCGTTTGCCCGTGGCAGACACGGCGACACACTGATCGGCTGGTTTGCTTAGCCCATTCGGTGTGAGTTTCAATCTCCCAGAGCTTCTAAATCGCCCACTCGGCTAGGGTTCCAATCTCTCGCCTGAAAACCTGTATTCCCCTTGCTGAGCCTTGCGATGCCTGAGAACGACCCTCCTAAACTGCGGGTCGGGTTCGTTCTCTGTCGCCCATGCTGGGCAACACCGGCCCTGCTCGGCACGCAAGGGCAGGTTTTCTTGAAGGCGAGGCGATCGAAACACCGCCGCCGATTGGGCGTTGCGCCAGCCATGACTCGGAGCTGAACTTGCAATGGGTCGCACGATGACCAGTCAGAAAACTTGCCGGCTTGGCGCGCCGAGGCAAACGATCGCGCCCTGGCGCGAAAGCCAAGACCCGACCGTTACTTTTGGAGGGCTTGGCTTAGTGCAGGCTCAAGCTGACAAGCCGAAATGCCAAGTTTTCGGGCAGCGGTGACCCTTCAAGTTCAGATCAGAAATCACCCGCGCCGAGTTGGCTAAAAACCCCAGCGGTGACCCTTCAAGTTCAGATCAAAAAGCACACGTACCGGGTCAATCAATCACATACCGCACTTCGACAATCTCAAGCTCATCGCGCCCTGCTGGCGTCATCAGTTGCACAACATCGCCCTCTTTTGCCTTCAACAAAGCGCGGGCCACCGGAGAAATCCAGCTAATGTGCCCCTTGGCGGTGTCCACTTCATCGACCCCCACAATTTTCACAGTCAGCTCTTCACCCTTTGAATTAATGTAGGTGACCGTAGCACCGAAGAAAATACTCTCAAGTTCTTGCTGTGTGGCTGGGTCAACTACCTCTGCGATCTCAGTGCGCTTGGTGAGGAAACGAATACGACGATCAATTTCACGCAGGCGTTTTTTGCCGTACAGGTAATCTCCATTTTCGGATCGATCTCCATTGGATGCTGCCCAGGAGACGACCGACACCACCTCGGGTCGCTCGGTTTTCACAAGGTGGGTGAGTTCGTCGCGCAAACGGCGATAGCCTTTTGGCGTGATGTAATTTTTCAAGCCCTGGGGCAAAGCCGGGCCCGCGTCGGGACCATCGTCCTCAAATTCTGAATCGTTTTCTTTCGTGAAAGCCTTGCTCATGTCTTTTCTCGTGAATTGCCCGACTAGACAGCCTCTGCAGAAGTGTGCAGGATACAGGAAAGCGGTCGTTTCTTTGCCAATAACACCATCATAAAACCTTCAATGACGATAGAACAGGAAGCGCCCAGAATCATTGTTGTCGACGACAGCGACGATGACTTTTTACTGATCAAGCGGCAGCTGACCAAAACCTGGAACACAGCCATTGTCCGGCACGCCCACAGCGAGGAGACGCTGAAAACAACGCTGGAAGACATCGAACCAGACCTGGTGATTTGCGACTATTCCATGCCGCAACTGACGCACGAGAGAGCCATTGAAATGGTTCAGACCATGCGACCCGACACGCCGATGATCCTGCTCTCGGGATTGGCCAACGATGCCTTGGGCGTGCAAGCCATGCACGAGGGTGTGCGGGATTATGTCGAGAAGTCCAAACCCGAGCGGCTGATTCCTGCCGTACGCCGGGAGATACACACCCACAGGCTTCGCCGTGAAAAACTGCTGCTTGAGCAGGCCCACAGGCGTGCTGTGTATTTTGATGCAGGCACCGGGTTTTTGAACCGCCAAGGTTTGGTAAAAACTTTATCGGGGTTGAGCACGAATTCTGGCGATGACAACGATCTGTGCCTGTTGAGCGTAAATGTGTCGAGAAACCAGGCGCGACGCCCGGAAGTGGACCCACGCATTCGACGCAATATGCTGGAAAAAATTGTGGAGCGAATTCGGGACACGTTCAAGCAGGACATTCTTTGCCGTTGGTCTGACAATGTGCTGGTGGTGTTGACCAACAAGCTGGACTGGAGTGCTGACAGCACCTTGATTGCAGACACCCTGTGCGAATTTGAAGCCAACCTGAATCGTGTATTCACAGTCGACAACATTGCGGTGCGCCCCAATATGCGCTTGGGGCTGGCGCGCCCCGGTGTGCATGGTCAACATGCAGCCGAGTTGGTGACGCATGCGCAGTCGGTGGCCCATGTAATTGAGTCGCGTGGCCTGGAACTTCTGAATGTTCTGGATCCGGAAATTCATGACCTTGCCAAGCGCCGAAAAACCATTGAACTGGGCTTGGCCAAAGGCATTGAAAGCAACGAGCTGGTGCTGGATTTTCAACCCATTGAAGACCTTAAAACAGGTCGTATTTGTGGTCTTGAGGCCCTGGTGAGATGGACCCACCCGGAATTGGGTCGAATCATGCCCAGTGAATTTATCGGTGTTGCCGAGGACTCAGGCTTGATTGATGCTTTGGGTGACTGGGTAATTGAATCAAGCAGCAAGAAAGTTCTGGAACTGCACCAGCAAGGGCACATGCTGTGGTGCGCAGTCAATTGCTCGGCAGGCCAGTTGCTGAATCCGGAGTTTCCGGCCAAAGCCCAACAAACGATTCGAAATGCGGGGCTTGACCCCAAATGGATTGAGTTTGAAGTCACTGAATCTGCGGCGATTGATGACATGACCCGCACGGTGGACGCGCTGAACAAATTGAAAGCACAGGGCTCGCAAATTGCGATGGATGATTTTGGTACCGGCTATGCCTCGCTGAACTACCTGCGCCAACTGCCTGTGGATGTTCTGAAAATCGACAAAAGCTTTGTGATGGATTTGCTGGAGGACAAGAACAGCCACATGATTGTGAAAGCTGTGATTGACCTTGCGCATGCACTTGGCCTGATTGTGCATGCGGAAGGCATTGAGACCGCGGAGCAGCGGGAAAGCCTGATTCAGATGGGCTGCGACAGGCTGCAAGGCTACTGGTTTTCACGCCCGATGGACTTGGACAGCCTGAAAAACTGGTTGGCGAAAGCCGAACGTCTCTGAGTTAAATCCGCACGGCTGAGCGTCCGCCAATTTTCGAGAGATAATCGAGTAAGCGCTTGGCAATCAGGTTCAGTGGCACCACTTCGTCGGCAGCGCCCAAGGCGATTGCTTCCCGTGGCATGCCAAACACCACAGAGCTGGCTTCGTCCTGACAAATGTTGTAGGAGCCGGCTTTTTTCATGTCAGCCATGGCTTGAGCACCGTCCTTACCCATGCCGGTAAGCATGATGCCCACGATATTGCGCGGCGACACTTCCTGCCCCGATTTGAACAACACTTCCACCGAAGGGCGATGACGGTTGACTGGCTCGGAATCAGACAGCTGACAAATGTAATTGGCGCCACTGCGCCCCAACAGCAGGTGTTTGTCGCCAGGCGCAATGTAGGCATGGCCTGGCAATACGCGCTCACCGTGCACTGCTTCTTTTACTGTGATGTTGCACACCTGGTTTAAGCGATCTGCGAAACTTTTGGTAAAACCAGCGGGCATGTGCTGGGTAATCAAAATCGCGGGGCTGTCTTTGGGCAGTTGCTCGAGAATGACTCGTATGGCCTCAGTGCCTCCGGTGGAAGAGCCAATCAACACCAGCTTTTCCGTGGCTGCGAAGCGATTGCCCAGCGCATTGTTGATGGGCACAGGCTTGGCCACTTCTGCTGGCACTACCATTCCAGTCACCGGATCCATTTGTGCTGCAGCGGGCTGCGCGGCTGGTTTGGGTGGCAGGCGGTTCAGGCGAAAACGGGCTGCGTACGCAGCACGAATTTTGTCGGTAATTTCGTTGGCATAGTCGATCATGCCTTGGCTGATGTCCAGTTTGGGTTTAGTCACGAAATCAACTGCTCCAAGTTCAAGGGCGCGAAAGGTTACATCGGTTCCACGCTCGGTCAATGTGGAAACCATCAACACTGGCGTCGGGCGCAAACGCATGATCTTTTCCAGAAACTCAATGCCATCCATTTTCGGCATTTCAATGTCCAGTGTAATCACATCGGGATTGAATTTCTTGATTTGATCCCTGGCGATAAATGGGTCCGGGGCGGTGGCCACGGTTTCCATGTCGCGCTGTGAATTGATGATCTTGCTCATCAGGTTTCGGATCAAGGCCGAATCGTCTACCACCAACACTTTGATTTTGTTCATCTCACTGGCCCTTAGAAAAACACAATGTCGCCATTGACGGGGTCTTTGTTGATCTTTTCGCTGTAGCGCTTTTCCTGCTGCAAGGCGGCTGAGTTGGCACTGGCCACTCGCTCAACACGCACAGCGCTGGTATGGGTATTGAAACGAATACGGCGGCTGTGTGGTCCACCCAAATCGGATGCCACCACTTTGATTTTGTCTTTCTGCAGAAAGTCGATCACGAACTCTGCGTTTCGGCGGCCCACATGCTGTGTGTTCAAAGCACCGGTAATATTGGCGCCACCAAATACCTTGGCACTGAGGTGCTCTCGCTTTGCGCCCATGGTCAACAAGTCATTGATCAGGCATTCCATGGCGTACAGACCGTATCGCAGCGACTTGGTTTTGTCGCCAAGGCTGCGAGCCTCGGAGGGTGAATCGGGTAGCATGAAATGATTCAGTCCTCCGATTTTTCGATGGCTGTCCCACACACATGCAGACACACAAGAGCCCAACAAGGTAGCAATTTCAGCAGGAGCCCATGACACGAAATAATCGCCAGGCATGATGACTTTTTTCACCAGCGAAGGTGAACAGTGTGAGGCAGCAGGAGAGGTTAGCAGCCCAGCGCTCATGCGGTAACCTGACGTGGCTGGCCTTCACCGCCGGCGCCGGTTTTCGCGGCCTTGTCGGTGTTGACGGTGTACACGGTTTTGCCACGCAAGGTGAAATAGTCTCGCGCCATGGCGAAATTCTCGGAGTGACCTGCGTACAACAGACCGTTTGGATTCATCAGGGGAGCAAACCGCTTGAGAATCTGTAGCTGCACGTCTTTCTCAAAATAGATCATGACATTCCGACAGAAGATGGCGTCAAAGCCGGGTCGCAGGGACCAAACATTGTCCATCAGGTTCAGCTTTCTGAATGTCAACAATGCTTGCACCTCGGGGCGTACACGAATCAAGCCCTCACTGTCACCTTTGCCTTTCAGAAAATACTTGCGCAGTATTTCATCCGGAATCTTGTCGACCTGGTCCATGCGGTACACACCTTGTTTGGCATGGTCCAGCACTTTGGTGTCAATGTCGGTGGCCAGAATTCGCACTGGCGGATTCATGCTGTTGAAGGCTTCCATGGCAGTAATGGCCATGGTGTAAGGTTCTTCACCAGTGGAGGCTGCACTGCACCACAATTCGATTCGCGCGTTGCGTGAGAGTGATTGCAACTGCTTTTTCAGAATGTCGAAGTGGTGCGCCTCTCGGTAAAACGAAGTCAGGTTGGTGGTCAGGGAATTGGTGAAGTGCTCCCATTCCGGGTTGCTTGAGTTGGACTCAAGCGCATCCAGATAGGTGGAAAACCGGCTGTGGTTGCAGGCGCGCAAGCGCCGGGCCAAGCGGCTGTACACCATGCTTTGCTTGCTGGGTGCCAGTGAAATTCCTGCGATTTTCAGGATAAGCGCACGTACCCGGGCAAAGTCCTTGTCATTGAATTCAAACTCACGGTCGGCATTGTCATCGCTCAACAAACTGCGATTGACCGCAGCTGCGGCCTGTTTGGCGCCAGCGACGGCGTCGTTGGCGTATTGTGCTTTGGAGAATTCAAATTTCACTGGAGGTCGGTTCATCAGGGCCTTTGTCGCGGGGTTAACACAATTTGGGAGGTGCCCCGACGCGAATGAGTTCTATACCCTGATATGTTCCGATAAGATGAACAAAATAATGCAAGGATTAAAACCTTGAAAGGGCGTTATCTCTCGCTTTGATCCTGCACACAACAATAAAAACCAACAACCAGCGAACAGACAATGAGTGAATCCAGAGGACTACCCCCTTCATTGTTGGACATCAGTAACTTTTCAGACGGTGGATTGAAAGTTCTGGTAGTGGAAGACAATGATTCGGACTTTGAGCTGATGTGTTACCGCCTGAAACAGGGTGGTTTGAAATACACGGCAACGCGGGTAGACCGCATAGAAGACCTGCGAAAATGCCTTGAACACGAAGAATGGCAAGTGGTGATTTCTGATCACAATTTGCCTGGCTTTGGTTCAGAGGAGGCCCTGCGCGTGGTGCGTGATTCGGGGCTGGACATCCCTTTTATTATCGTATCGGGCAGCATTGGTGAACATGTGGCCGTGGAAGCCATGCGCGCCGGTGCCGATGATTATTTGATGAAAGACAAAATGGCGCGCCTGGTGCCAGCGATCGAGCGTTCACTGCGCGCTGCAAATGAACGACGTAGCCTGGCGGCGGCTGAGCTTGCGCAGCGTGAATCCGAGCGACGATTCGCAGCGATTGCCGAAAATATTCCAGGCATTATTTTTCAGATGCAGTCGGGCCCCTCGATGCCTCGACCTACGGTGCCGTTTGTCAGCGAGGGCGTGGTACGCCTGTTTGGTGTCCCACCCAGGCTGTTTCTTGAAAATCCGCATTATTTCTTTGAACAGTTTGAACCCGAAGACGCTGCAACCCTGTTTGAGCAACTGATGGAACCCCCAAAACCCGGAGTGCCGGTAAGCTGGGAGGGTCGAATCAAGAATTACGGCAAACGTGAATCGCGTTGGGTGTACATGAATGCGGTGGCCAAACCGCGCGGCAATGTGTTTGTATGGGATGGCGTGTTGCTCGACATTTCAGATCGCAAACAGGCTGAGGAACGCCTGCAGAATGCCCAGACAGAACTACGATTGGTGACCACTGAATTCGAAAAACGACGTGAGCAGGAACGCGGCGCAATTGCCCGAGAAATTCACGACGACATGGGTGGATCACTGACCAAACTGAAGGCAGATGTAGCGTGGCTAAACAAGAACTTGACGGCCGATTCTGCCATACAGGAAAAGCTGGATGACATGCTGGAGCTGATTGAACATTTGCTGGCCAGCAGTCAGCGGATTGCCAAAGATTTGCGCCCTGGAATTCTGGATTATGGCTTGATCCCTGCCCTGGAGTGGCAGATGAACGACTTTCAGAAGCGCACCCAGATTGAAGGCACCTTTCAGTGCAATGTTGAAGAGCTGGACCTGGACAGCGAGCAAAGCACGGCATTGTTCAGGATTTTGCAGGAGGCCCTGACCAACATTGTGAAACACGCACAGGCCACACGGGTTGACGTGGAACTGTTTGTAACAGAAAGTGAATTAACACTGGAGATTCGTGACAACGGTCGCGGAATCGAGAATACTGATAAATTAAAAGAAACATCGTTCGGCCTTCGTGGCATGCAAGAACGGGTTGCAGCCTTCGAGGGGTGGGTCGATGTCAGCGGATCCTTGGGATCCGGGACAACGGTCATGGTTTCCATACCAAGAAGCATTCAGACAGGTGAGGCGGGAAATGATTAAGGTGCTGCTGGCAGATGACCATGCATTGCTTCGGGGAAGCTTGAAGCAGTTGCTGGACGACACAGGATTTGTACAGGTGGTGGCCCAGGCGGGCGAATATTCGGAAATCATGAAGGCCATGACTTCCCACACAGTTGACCTGGCGATTCTGGACATATCAATGCCTGGCAAAAACGGGGTGGACATTGTCAAGATTCTGAAAGACAAATACCCGGCCCTGAAAATCCTGATGTTGTCGATGCACCCGGAAGATCAATATGCGGTGCGTTGCCTGAAGGCTGGCGCGTCGGGGTATCTGACCAAAAATACAGCCCCTGAAAAACTGGTAGACGCGATTCAGGTGATTGCAGCGGGTCGCAAATACATTACGCCTGAGCTGGCAGAATCGCTGGCCAGCCACCTCACCGAGGACTCTGAGAAACCGCTGCACGCCACGTTGAGTGATCGTGAATTTCAAACCATTCGCATGATTGCTGCGGGTAAGAAACTGAGCGAAATTGCGGATGAACTGTCACTTAGCCCCAAGACTGTGAGCGTGTACCGGGCGCGGATTCTTGAAAAAATGCGCATGAAAACCAATGGTGAACTGACGCGCTATGCGTTGGAGAACGGGCTGATCTAATCGTCTGGTTTATTCACCCATTCGGCGCGATGTTCAATCTCTCGCCTGAAAACCTGTATTTCCCTTTTTGATATTCACCCTGACTCACCTCGCTCGGCAAAAAGGCGGGCCGAGTCTCGGTGCCGGCCTTCGGCCGACCGTGGCGGGTGAATTCAAACGGGCAGGTTTTCTTGAAGGCGAGACGATCGAAACACCGCCGCCGATTGGGCTGTGAATCCAGCGGTGAGTTGCGCGGTGATGGAGAGACGCTAGCGCTAGTGACTCGGAGCTGAACTTACAAGTGGTGGCGCACAGTAGGTTTAAGCCAACTCGGCAGTGGGATTGCTTGGGGCGCACTTCAAGAAAACCGCCCCGTTTGAGTGGATTCGCAGCGTTCGGCTTCAAGCCGACACCAAGACTCGGCTCGACCTTTTGCCGAGCGAGGTGAGCAAGAATCAATTCAACAAGGGATCAAGCGGTTTTCTGTGCGGCACAAGCAACCCGTGCCGAGTTGGCTAAAAACCCCCAGCGCTGACTCTTCAAGTTCAGCCAATAAAGTTGAACAAAGTCAACTGCGAGGTACTCGCAAAGCTTTGTTGTGCTGCCTGGAGCTGCAATTGGCCCTGTGACAGCTCGCTGATGGCCTTGGCATAGTCCAGCCCCACCGCCTCGCCAGCAACGCGCTCAAGCTCTAACTGAGCCGATTGGTTGATTTGCTGCAGTGTTTCTACTTCACGCAAACGAACACCCACCTTGGTGCGGGAAATTTGAACCTGGTCAAAGATATCGTCGAGCTGCGCACCCTTGTCATTGAATGCTCTCAGGTAGGTGTCTTGTGGTGTGGCGCCCTCTTGCCCGTTGGGATAAGCTGGGTTGCGCAACAAGGCAACGGCATCACGAAGAATCGCAAATGCGTCTTCGTTGGTGTTCGGATCAACAAACGCGTCTTGACCGGTAATACTGAGGTTTACAAAACGGCCGCTGGCCACCTGAATTTCACGACCCACTACAGCCTCACCGGCTGCAGCTGTGGATGTTTCGAGAAAAGTGCCAGTAATCGCACCACCAGGGGTCTGGAATGGCTCCTGATCCTGGAAAGTACCGGAGAACATGTAATAACCGTTGGCGTCGGTGCGGTTGGCAATGCCACGCAACTCTTCCATGCGGCCCTCAATGTCTTGCGCAATAATTTCGCGGTCGGCCGGGCTAAGTGCGGCGTTACCAGCCTGCAGGAATGCTTCCTTGATAGACACCATGATGTCAGAAGCCGACTGCAAGGCCACATCCATTTGACCCAGCTGGTTGTTCACATACGTGATGTTGCTTTGGTAGCTGTCGATGGTTTTAACACCCGCCTTCGCGCCAAGGGCAACTGACATGGCCAAAGGGTCATCTGATGGTTTCAGCACGCGCTGCCCCGTCGCCAACTGTCCTTGTAGTTTCACCAGCTCAGTTTGCTGTTTGCTCATGCGGTCTGTGCTGAGCTTGAAGTACTGGTTGGTGCTGATTCTGCCGATTGCCATAATTTTTCCTTGAAACCCGATCAGAACATGCTGAGGATTTGATCAAACAATTCTTTGGACAATGAAATAACCCGTCCGGAAGCCTGGTAAGCCTGCTGAAACTTGATCAGGTTGGCGGCCTCTTCGTCCATGTTCACGCCTTGCAAGGCATCGCGTGAATCAGCCACCTGGTTCAACACGGTTTCGCGCGACTCAGCAGCCAGATTAAATTCACGGGTTTTGTTGCCCACTCGACTCACCAGCTGGTTAAAGCCGTCAGAAATGGACACACCCGCCGAGTTATTGGACTGAAACAGGGTGCGTGAATTTTGTAATGCAGCCACCGCCAGAATGTTCTCGTTGTTGCCGATACTGGGATTCACAGCCGACGAGGCCGCGACTTCCGATGGACGGTCAATCGCTGTGCGCATGTTCAATGCGGCTTCACGCACGGGCATTAGCACAAAGCGGTCCCCTTCTTGCGGTGTGGCATTGTTCAATGAAAATGAGCAAAGGTGCGCCTGCAGGATCGCGAATTCATAGTAATCACCGCTGGGATCGGTCACCAGGCTTGCAGGAACAAACGGGCCATCCGAGCCCACTTCGCGATAGCGAGGTTGGCTACCCACAATTTGAACTTCGTATTCGGCAGGGCCAAGCTTGGACAAATCCAGACCACGCAAGGTGACTTGCGTTGGGTTGACCGTGCTGTTGTTTACATTGGGAACAACGCGAGAAATGTCGTCCACAAAACTACCACTGCTGCCAAAGCTGAACAGTGCGCTGGCTGGGTTGTTGTCAAGGTCGACCCCAGCCGTTTGAATGTCATTGACAGTTTGGCCGATGCGCGCAGCCAGCAAACCAATGGTGTTTTGGTATTCAGTCAGTTCCTCTTCCCGAAAACTCAGGAAACCTGCCAAAGCGCCATTGCCCAAACTGCCGGAATCGAATGCCAGCAAACGGTCCTGACCATTGACATTGGTGGTCATGCCGACCAACAGGTTTTGTGGATCTTGAGGATCCACCTGAGTTTGAACTTTAAACTGCGTAGTACCAATCACCAATGACTGACCATTGGCCAAGAACAGATTGGTTGAGCCATCGGCCATGTCCACACGGGTGGTTTGTACTTGCTCGGACAACTCTAGAATCAATTTGTCACGACGATCCATCAAGTCGTTGGGGGGACCACCGTTGGACGTCTGGTTCAGTGCTGTCACAATCTGATTGTTCAGGGCGGCTATTTGCGATGTGGCATTGTTCAATTGCTCCACGGTGTCACGAACCTTCAGGTTGGTGGCACTGCGCAGTTCATCCATCACCGTGTTCAAACCATTGAAACGGGAACTCAGGGTTTCAGCAGAAGACAAATAGTTTTGGCGTGCAGCCAGATCGGCAGGGTTGGTCGAGAGTGTTTGTGCTGCACCGAAGAAGATGCTCAATGCGCTGGAAAGACCTGAGGCATCGTCGGCGATCATCGCATCTACGCGCGCAATTTGCTGGGCCTTGGCATTGTAAAAAGCAGCATCTGAAGTGGCTTTCTGTTCTTGCGAATTGATGAAATCAGAGTACACACGCTGTACCGATGCAATATCGACACCTTGCCCGATATAACCAATGTCGCTGCCCGTGGACGGACGTGACTGTTGGATCACCTGCTGGCGGTTAAAGCCAACGGTGTTGCTGTTCGCAATGTTGTGCGAGGTGGTGGATAGCCCTGCCCGGGCCGCATTCAGGCCGCTGAGCGCAATTCCGTAGACCGAGTTCGACATAATTCAGGATCCTTTGGTGTCTTGAACGACTTAACGGTCAGTTTTCGGGAAAGTTGAGGGCAAGTCCTTTTTTACCTGTCCCGGCGGGAAAATGGTTTGCTCGCCACCCACACCAGCCCCGGCTTTTAATTGCCTGGCAATTTCGCCTGCCAAACCCAAACCTTTGCCTGATAGTTTCTGGACCAGTTCCTGGTCGTACATGCCCTGGTAAGTTTTGGTGCTGGAATCGGTGAACAAGCCACCTTCGGGCGTGGCATCCCGCATACTTTTCAGGGCCATTTGCAAGAAAATTGATTCAAATTGCACCGCCACTTTATCGACTGCAGCATTGAATTCTTCGCTGCCGCGTTCTGCGCGTGCGCCTCGCTTCAAGCCCTCCAGGCTGCGCGAATCCATCGACAGCATTTGTTGGGTGTCCACGGGGTTGTTCGACAATGGCGCCATTTAGATCACCTCAAGTTCGGCTTTCAGGCTGCCCGCTGTTTGCATGGCCTGCAAAATGGAAATCAGGTCGCTGGGTGTAGCGCCCAATGCATTCAGGGCTTTGACCACATCGGACAATTGTGCAGCACCCTTGATTTCGATCAGCTCACCGCCGGACTCGGAAATTTGAATGTCGGCCACCTCGGTCACCACGGTTTCGCCCTGACCAAACGGTGCAGGCTGAGAAATGACTGGGGTAGAGGTAATTTTTACGGTGAGGTTGCCGTGGGCCACAGCACAACTTTCAAGCATCACCGCCTGATTCATGACCACAGAGCCGGTGCGTGCATTCACGATCACCTTGGCACTGCCCATGGCTTTGTTGATGCTCAGTTCCTGAACACGCGACAGAAACGCGACGCGGTCATTGGGGTTGGAAGGGGCACGAACTTTGATGGTACGGCCATCGAGCGCCTGGGCCACATTCGGCCCCATGTTGTTGTTGATCGCCTCGGCCACGCGAATGGCATTGGAGAAATCGGTGCTGGTCAACTCAAGTTGCAGGGTTTCACCCAGCAAGAAAGGAGAGGCCACTTCACGCTCAACCAAGGCACCTGCAGGAATGCGGCCTGCCGACAAGTGGTTGATCACGGTTTTAGAGCCCCCTGCAGAAGCGCCTGCACCACCCACAATCAGTTGACCTTGGGCCAGGGCGTACACCTGGCCGTCTGCGCCTTTCAGCGGGGTCATCAGCAACATGCCACCGCGCAGGCTTTTGGCATTGCCGATGGACGAGACTGTCACATCGATCGCTTGGCCAGGCTGAGCAAAGGCTGGCAAATTGGCAGTGACCATGACTGAGGCCACATTTTTCAGCTGCAAATTGGCACCGGGTGGCAAGGTAATGCCCGACTGCTGCAGCATGGACACAATGCTTTGACTTGTAAACGGCGTTTGCGTGGTTTGGTCGCCGGTGCCATCCAGGCCAATCACGAGGCCATATCCATACACAGGGTTGGAGCGAACGCCAGACACAGTGACCAGATCACGAATTCGGGTTTGGGCCTCGGCCTGTGTGCCAAAAGCCATGACAGCGGCGGCGGTCAGTGCCAATACAGCACCCTTGAGAATTCGATCTTTCAGTTCCAGAAAGGAAATGCGTTTCATGATGTGGTCCAGTTCAGAAAGGCAATACAGTCAGGAAAAAGCGGCTCAACCAGCCCATGGCAGTGGCAGAGTCCAATGCGCCTTTTCCACGATATTCAATGCGGGCATCAGCAACCTTGGTGCTGGGCACCACGTTGCCGGGCAATATGGTGATGGGGTTCACGACACCACTGAATTTCAAATATTCCACTTCGCGATTGGTGCCAATCTGCTTTTCACCCACAACCTGTAAATTGCCATTGGGCAATACGCTGGCAACTGTGACCGTAATGGACCCAGTCAAGGTATTCGCGGCGCGGCTGGAACCCTCGCCAGAAAAATCTTTGTCGCTGCTGGCACTGCCGTTGATGGCGCGCAAATCGCGGCTGCCAAAGAAACCCTGAATCAGTGGCACATCGATACTTGCAGAGTCACTGCGTGAGGCACTCATGGAGTTGGTTTGCGCAGCGTTGATCTGCTCAATGATTTGAATGGTGAGCGTGTCACCCAAAAAGCGGGCGCGCTGGTCTTCAAACAGAGGGCGGTAGGTGGCAGGGCTATAAAGGCTGCCAGTTGGCGCGGCCATGGCGACTTGGGCGGGTTGTTGAACCTGCTGCGACACGGTGGTTTTCTCGGGCATGTCCACTTTCGGTGCGAAAGTTGAACAAGCCCCTAAAGTTATTGAAAACGCTGCCGTTAAACCGATTAGAACCAATCTTTTCATGCCATACACTCCATCAGAACACATTCAGTGTGCCCAATGTTTCAAGAATCAAAGCTGAGATAAGCGCTGTAACATCTGGTCTGATGTGGAGATTGCCTTGGAGTTGATTTCATAGGCACGCTGGGCCTGAATCAAGCCGACCAGTTCTTCCACCACGTTGACGTTGGATGTTTCGACAAAGCCTTGGGAAACAAAGCCCACGCCATTGGTACCTGCCACAGCTTGTGTAGGTGCGCCTGAGGCGGCTGTTTCTGAATACAGGTTTTGACCCATGCTGAACAAGCCGGCCGGATTTACAAAACTCGCCAACTGGATTTGACCCAGTTCCTGGGGTTGAACCTGCCCCTGCACCACTGCGGACACCACACCATCTTGAGAAATTGATATTTCCTGGACGCCTTGCGGAATGGTGACAGGACCAAGCACGGGGTAACCGTTGGAAGTGACCAGTGTGCCGTTGGCGTCAATCTGAATGCTGCCATCGCGGGTGTAGCTGGTGGTGCCATCGGGCATTTGAACCTGGAAAAACCCCTGGCCGTTGATGGCCACATCGAGTGTGTTGCCGGTTTGCTGCAAGTTACCCTGTGCAAAATTTCGCACTGTAGACACCGGCTTTACACCCGTACCAATTTGCAGGCCGGAAGGCACCTGGGTTTGCTCGGTGGTTTGTGCACCGGGCTGGCGAAGGGTTTGGTACAGCAAATCTTCAAACACAGCGCGCGAGCGTTTAAAGCCGTTGGTGGCTGTGTTGGCCAGGTTGTTTGAAATCACATCCAGCTGGGTTTGCTGGGCATCCAGACCTGTTTTTGCAATCCACAAAGAACGCATCATGATGGGTTTTCTCCTTAATTCATGCCAAACAGGCTGTTGGCGGCCTGGCCGTTTTCTTTGGCCGTGCTGATCATTTTCATTTGGGTTTCATACTGGCGGGCCGCGGTGATCATTTGCACCATCATGTCCACCGCATTCACATTGCTCGATTCAATAAAACCACCCGCCACACGCACATTCAAATCTGCTTCGGCCGGATCGCCATTGGCAGCGCGAAACAAACCGTCGTCACCACGATTAATGTCACCTTCGGGAATATTCACGAGTTTCAAGCGGCCCAACTGAACCACATTGGTGTCGCCACTGATTGGAATGGCAGACACAGAACCATCGCCTTCGAACGACAAACGGTGGTCAGGCGGTACATTGATAGGGCCATTGCTGCCAATCACCGAATAACCTTCCTGGGTCACCAGATTGCCCTGCCCATCCAGCTGAAAGGAGCCGTTGCGGGTGTAGGCTTCATTGCCTTTCGCGTCGTTGACTGCAAACCAGCCCTCGCCTTGAATGGCCACGTCCATTTCCCGCCCCGTGGACTGAATTTGTCCTGGCGTGGTGTCAAAGCCAATGCTGGTTTCCACCGCAAAGCTTCTGGAACCACTGCCCTCGCCTGTCACAGGCGCGCTTTGAAAAGCCATGAGTTGTTGCCTAAACCCGGGCGTGTTCACGTTGGCCAGGTTGTTGGCAATGTTCTCTTGGCGAGACATTGTGCCTTTGGCGGCTTGGGCGGCCAGGAAAATCAGTTTGTCCATTCTTGCGATCCCGCTTCAGTTCACATTAACGAAGGTTGGTGATGGTCTGGAAAATTGAATCTTGCGTTTTAATGGTCTGTGAGTTGGCCTGATACACGCGCTGTGCGGAAATCATGGCCACCAGTTCAGCCGTCAAATCAATGTTCGATTCTTCCAAAGCACCCGACTGGATAATGCCGAATGCGGTGTCTTCACTCAGCGACACCAATTCAGGTCCCGAGGAGTTGGTGGCCAACCAGCCATTCGAACCCACTGGCTGCAAACCTTCGGGATTCGGGAAACGATACAAACCAATTTGTGCATGATTCACCAACTGACCGTTCGCGTAGCTGATGGTCAACATGCCGTCTGCGCCCACATCAAAACCTGCAAATGGAGAGGATTCAAAACCATCCTGACCCAGGTTTTGCACCACAAACGAGCTGCCGTACTGGGTGGTATTGCTCATGTCGAAGGTGAACTGATTGGGTGCTGTGCCTGTGGAAGAAAATGGCACACCACTGGCAGTGACAAAACGCGACATGTCCACGGTCAGGTTGCCACTGTTGGGCGTGGTCAACAAACCGTCCACGCCGTATTGAAGGTTGGCTGAAGTCGATTGCGCAGGTGCAGTGGTTACAGCCACGGGCGCAGTACCCACGTCGACCTGTGTGCCGTCGACGGTTGCAAACACGGACCAGTCGTTGGACGCTTCCTTGCGCATGTAAATGGCCATGATGTGCGCACCGCCCAATTCGTCATACACCGTCATCGATGTTGAATTGTTGAAGGTGTTCAAATTGGCAGGATCAAATGCCAAAGCAGGATCGATGGCAGTGGCGCGTGCATCCAGGTTCAATTCCAGATTGGCCGAACGGGTTGCAGCAGGAGGAATACTGCCGCGTGGCACCAGAATATCCTGGGCAACATCGGACGGACGGCCAGTGGCTGCATCCACCGGAAAGCCCTGCAGTTTGTCGCCACGGGAGTTCACGATAACGCCTTCATTGTTCAATGTGAACTGACCATTGCGGGTATAAATGTTGTCACCGTTGCCAGCCTGTACCTTGAAGAAACCAGTGCCACTGATGGCCAGGTCCAAGGGGTTGCCTGTCACGTTGATATTGCCTTGTTTGAAGTTTTGCGTGACCGCCGCAAGGCTGGTACCCAAACCAATGCCATTGGTAGAACGTGCGCCATTGAATGCTCGGGCGAACACATCGGAGAACTCTGCCTCCGATCCTTTAAAGCCGACCACACTGGCGTTGGACACGTTGTTTGCAATGACTTCCAAACCGCGCTGCGCTGCGTTCAGACCACTCAAACCCTGCTGGAAACTACCACCTGCTGAAAAAGCCATGCTTGACTCCTTGAAAAATCTTTAATTTAGAAAACCTGCTTGATGTCTGCGAAGGTAATTTCGCTGCCATTGCTGGTTAAAAGTTTGGTGCCTTCTGCGCCGGCATTGCGCACGCCTTGAACCACAGAAAGGGTCAGTGGAGTGACGCTGGCGTCTTTGCCTGCTGCTTTTGCTTCGATCTCAAACTTGTAGTTGCCGGCGGGCAAGGTGCTGCCGTCGTTGCTTTTGCCGTCCCACTCAAACTCATGCGTACCTTTGGATTGCGGGCCCAATTCGATGGTGCGCACCACATTCGCCCCGGCATCCAGCACATTCACGCGCAGAATGTCGGCACTCTGGTTCAGTTCCATGGAGCCCACAGCTTTGCCATCCACCAGTTTCAGATCATTGCCTTCGGTCAATACTGCGCGACCCAGCATGCTGGTGGCCTGTACTGTTTGGTTGGCATTGATCGACGCTGCTACGCCTTCCATGGTGGCATTCAGTGTGTTAATGCCGGTAACGGTGTTTAACTGAGCCATTTGACTGGTCACCTGGGCATTGTCCATGGGGGCCAGTGGATCCTGGTTTTTCAACTGGGCCACCAGCAAAGACATGAACCGCTCCTGAATCGCTTCGGGGCTGTTTTCATCGGTTTTCTTTTTTGCTGCTGTGGTGCCGCTGTTGTTACCCAGTGCGGAAGTTACGTCAATCGTCATTTTTCATTGCTCCTTACTGGTTGCCCATGTTCAAGGTTTTCAACATCAACTGTTTGGCTGTGTTCATTACTTCTGCGTTGGTTTGGTAGCTGCGCGAGGCGGCCAGCATGTCGACCATTTCTTCCACGGCATTCACATTGGGCATGTAGACATATCCGTCTTCATCGGCCATGGGGTGCTTGGGATCGAACATTTTTTTGGCCTCGGTTTTGTCTTCCACAATGTCTTTCACCTGCACGTTCTCAGCCAGCGAGGCCTTGCCAGGCGCCGCTTTTTGAAGCACGGCTTCGAACACAACTTTTCGGGCTTGATAAACAGAATTGGGGTCACCCGCTGCCGTGTCGACGTTGGCGAGGTTGCTCGCCACTGTGTTCAGACGTGTGGTTTGCGCTTGCATCGCGCCACCGGCCAGTTTGAAAGAATTAAATAGCGACATGTTTGCTCCCTATACCCTTATTGGTTGCCCGAACCCATGGCTTGCTTCAAGGAAGAAATTCTTCCGTTGATTGAACGCAAGGCGGCTTCGTACTTCACCGTGTTTTCTGCAAATGCGGCGCGCTCGCGGTCGATGTCGACCGAGTTGCCATCGATGGCGGCATTGTTGCCGCGGCGAAACTGCAACATCTCGGCGGTGCTCATGCCTGCGTTGCCTTTGCCGGTTATGTGGCCTTGGTGGGTCACAGCCAAGGCGCCTGCGCCATTGCCAAGGCCTGGATTGGAAGGACTACCCATAGAACCCTTCTCGCCTGTGGCTGCTTTCAGCGCGCTTTGAAAGTCGAAATCGACTGCTTTGTAATTGGGGGTGTCGACGTTGGAAATGTTGGAGGTCAATACCTCTTGCCGACGCGCTCTGAGTTTCAGGGCCTCGGCAGAGAACTGCATTGCATCTGTAAGTTTGTCCAACATCTTTTAATCCTTCATACACGGACGGATGAATGGATTATTGAATTGATGCTGTCAAATCAAAGTGGAGAGAAAGGGGGGAAAGGGTGCTCTTTTTCTGCTTAGGGTGCAGCAAGCTCCCGCCTAGGATGTTGTCATCGAGGCAGAAATTGTTTCTTACAGTGACATTTACGGCAGCAGTGCCCAGAACTTGAATGAAATTTCTCACTTTTTTTAACATCGCATTTCGAGTGCTGTTTGGCGCAGGGCTTGTCCTTGGGCTTGTTCAGACTGGTGCAGCACAAACCGACAGTTCTCGCTGGGTGACTGAAGCCCAACTGAGTGAACTGGTCGACCCCGCGCTGCTGCCACCTGGCGCAAGTGTGGATGTGAAGTTTGTAAAAGCCGATGAACGGATTGGCAGCCTGCAATGCCCCGCCGCCTTGTTTGCCAATACGGCAGGCAACAAAATGTGGGGCCGCACTTATGTGCGCGTGCAGTGCGTGGGATCGGACACAGCCCCCTTCTTTGTGGGTGTCGATGTGAAAGTGTGGGCGCCTGTGCTGGTGGTAAAAGGAACAATTCAATCGGGCCAAACGCTGGGCCTGAATGATGTTGAATTCAGAACCATGGATTTAAGCCAGCTGAGCCACGGCTGGGTCAGCGACCTTGCGCATTTAAACAACAAAACAGCAGCCCGCCAATTGTGGCCAGGCACGCTGTTAAAGCACGACTATTTGCGCGGCCAGGCCTTGGTGAAAAACGGCGATACCGTGAAAGTAATGATGAAAGGCCCTGGCTTTGCAATTGGTGGTACCGCGGTTGCGATGGGTGAGGCCGAGTTGGGCGAGGTGGTAAAAATCAAAACCACACAGGGCAAGATACTGCATGGTGTGGCGCGAGATGCGCTGCTGGTTGAGGTTAGTTTGTAGGGGTGATCCTCAAAAAGTAGGAATTCTTTCCAGAATTCGTTAAAGTTAGGTGGAATCGAGCCGTTAAGAAAACATACGAAACCCACTTAGGCTCTGCCCCAATGCGGAGGACATCATGAGTATTAATAGAATAAACCCGGGAAGCAACCCGATTGACAAACTGACCAAGCCACAAGGTGGCAGCAAGTCAGCATCGGTTGGCTCCACAGAGAAAACCGGTTCGGAAGGCGCAGTAGCCAAGCTTTCCGGGCAGTCGAGTGAACTGAGCGCAGCAGGTGCGCCGTTCAACGCCGAGAAAGTGGCCGAGATCAAAGAGGCCATTAGCAAAGGCGAGTTCAAGGTCAATGCCGAGGCGGTTGCCGCCAAAGTGATTGAAAGTGCTCGCGAGTTGCTTGGTCAAAAGTAACTGAGGATTGAAGATTATGTCGCACGCTGACGCAGCAAAAAATTTGTACCGCAACCTGGCCTATGAATGTGACATGGCCATGGCGCTGGTGGATATCTTGCTTGAAGAACAGGCGTGCCTTGTAAAACTGCAAACCACTGAGCTGAACAGCCTGGCCCTTCGCAAGGAAGCCATGATGCTGGAGCTTGAAAAGCGTTACCTGAACAACGTTCAATTGGCCAAGGCTGAGGGCTTTCAGCCCAATATGGACGGCATCGCCCTGTGGGTCGATGTACTTGCAGCACACGAACCTCGCCTGCTGGGCACCTACTCAACCCTGCGCACCACCCTCACCCACGCACAGCGTTTGAACAATACAAATGGCGAGTTGGTAACCGAGCAATTGGCGGGACTGCAGGAAAGAATTTCGATTTTGACTGCAGCTGCTGTGGCTGAACAAAAGCCCACCGCCAGCGATACCTATGGCCCCAAAGGCGGCATGAGCCAGTCAGCCCTCACCGGTGGCGCTATGCCCCGCGCGGTAATTCGTTAATCGTTAGCCAATAAGATACCAGTGCAGAAATTCGGGTCAGATACTGATCGAATTGCACTGGCTTGACTGCAAAGCTGTTCACTCCCAACTCGTAAGAACGTTTGACATCGCTGATTTCGCGTGATGAAGACAGTACAACAATGGGCATGGTCTTGAACACATCGTGCGAGCGCAAGAACTTCAACACTTCCAGACCATCCAGCTTGGGCAATTTCAGATCCAGCAGCACGAGCTTGGGCAAATTCAGGGCCGCGCTGTCTTTCGGGTGATCTTCCATCAACTGTTTGAAGTATTCGATAGCCCGTTCACCATCCTCAAGCAGCACCGTGGTGGAGCTTGAGGAAGTTTTGCGCACCACGCGCAAAGCAAGGTCTGCGTCATTGGAATTGTCATCAACCAGCACTACGTCAGCCATGGCAAGTATCCTTTTAGTCGTTCAAATCAGCGTGCTCAGGCAAGGTGAATGTGAAGCAGGCACCTTGGCCCAGTTCACCCTTGGCACTGATTTCGCCGCCGTGACGTTCAATGATTCGTTTCACAATGGCCAGGCCCACCCCGGTGCCATCGAAATCTTTCTTGTGGTGCAAACGTTCAAACACGTTGAACAGTTTGTCGGCGTACTTCATGTCAAAACCTGCGCCATTGTCCCTGACACTAAACCGGTAGAAGCGCCCTGTTTTTTCGCATTCAATGGTGACTTTCGGTTGCGCTGCCTTGCTGCTGAATTTCAAGGCATTGTCGATCAAATTCATCCACACTTGCTTCAACAACACCGGGTCGGCATACACAGGTGGCAACTCACACAACTCCACCACATTTTTTCGCCGGGCATCGAGCTGATCCAGGATTTGATCCAGCAGTTGCTGCTGATCTACTTTGACCCGCGCAACATCGGTGCGCAGCAAACGTGAAAAGTCGAGCAGGCCGTCTATGAGGCCACCCATTTGACGTGCGTTGTTGCTGATTCGATCGAGTAAGCCCCGGGCATCCTCTGGCAGGTTTTCCGCGAAATCCTCTTTCAGAATACTGGAGAAACCATCGATGGCCCGAAGGGGGGCTCGAAGGTCGTGCGACACCGTGTAAGTGAATGCCTCCAGCTCAGAGTTACTGCGGGTAAGCTCGGCGGTGCGGTCATTGATGCGCTGCTCGAGGGTTCCGTTCAGCCCCTGCAAATCGTCTTCAAAAACACGGCGCTCAACACACAAACCAAGCAGACGAATAGCGGTTAAAACACGCAATACATCATCATGGCGTGTGTTGTCGACGCCCTTCTGGGCCACCATGATCCAGTACTCTGGCTGGTTGGGTTCGATGGCTTTGCGCAGGGCAAACCACACCGCTGTAATGCCAAGCTCTGTGGCCCAGTTGCTCTCAAAATAATGCTCGGGCTTCATTTTGGCGATCCAGACCACACCGTGCTGGTCATGTCCCTCCAAGGGTTCACAAAGCTGTTCGGCGTTGTCCCAAAATGCCTGTCCTTTCTCGAAAGGCATGCGCAGGTTGGGATGGGTGCCGCGTACACGCCAGTGGTTGTGCTCGGATTTGTCCCGAAAACCCAGCACCACTTCAGCATGCACAGTAAGGCAGTTTTTCAAACCACGCGCGTACGACGCTGCCAACTCGGGAATGGGCGCAGAGAGCAAAACGCCCTGCAGCAGTGAACGTTGCAAGGACAACAACTGCTCGTTCAAGCGCTTCTGCGTGCGATCAGAAGACACGCCCATGTAGCCCACAAAATCGCCGTTGGTGTTGTACAGGGGTCGGCCAGTCGATTCAAAAATAATACGCTCGGAATCCTGCGGCCAATACTCGAAACAGACCCGATCGAAGGGTTGATGACTGTCGAGAAGTTCTTTGAAAGTATCCCAGTTGTAGCGCGGGTCAATGCATTTCAAGCCTTCAACATCCCAACGTGCGAGGCCATCGAAAGGCAGCTTGAATCCGTTTTTGGCCTCGCTGTTTTGATCTTTGCCACGGTAGATGATCCGCACAATGGTGTGGGCAGAATCTTGGTGCCAATACCAATCGCCCGACAGTTCCATGAGGCGGCGCAACTGACTTTCAGACTGAATGGAAGAGCGGATGATTTCAAGCAGACCCGACATGAGCTTGTTGCCCATGAACCACGCGCCCAACACCCCCAACGCCAAGGTCAGGAGAACGGTCAAATTCCAGTTGGCGGCATCGGAAGTTGTGGCAGCCATGTAAAAGGCGGCCAAGGCCAAGGGACCAACACCGGTGAGTATGACCAAAATCAGGGAACGATTGACCCGGGTGCGAGACTGCTCGAAAGTTTTCGGTTTTCCCTGGGCTTTGGGATCAGCCATGTGTGCTTAGTGTTCGCGAAGCTTGGCTTTGAGGCGACTGACCGCCTGTGTGTGCAACTGACACACCCGGGACTCAGTCACGCCAAGGACAGCGGCGATTTCACGGAAGTTTAACTCCTGCTCATAATACAGTCCCATGAGCATTTTTTCACGTTCAGGCAGGTCTTCAATGGCCTGAATCAAGTTTTCACGGAAACGCTGGTCGCCCAGCATTTCAAGTGGGTTGGCTTCCTCGTCACCGCCGATCTGGCGATCCAGATAACCTTCGCCATCGCCGTCGTCGGCGTAATCGTCATAAAACACCAGCGATGCGCCACGCGAATCGAACAGCATGTCCTGGTATTCGTCCAGGCTAACGCCCATAACGTCTGCAATCTCTTTCTCAGAGGCTGAGCGTCCAAGCTTTTGCTCGGCTCTCAGCGTGGCAGTTTCAATTTTTCGCTGCGCCTGGCGCACGCCACGCGGCATCCAGTCGGCCGAACGGAGTTCATCCAGCATGGCACCGCGAATTCGTTGGCTGGCATAGGTTTCAAACTGGGCGCCCTGCCCTTCTTCAAAACGGGTAATGGCGTCCATCAGGCCGATGAGGCCGGCTTGAATCAGATCATCGATTTGCACAGACGCGGGCAGCTTGGCGATCAGGTGATGCGCCAACCTGCGAACCAAGGGGATGTATTGGTCCACTTGCTTTGATTTGTCTAAAGTGCCCTGGGCTGTGTACATGGAGTCTGTGCTTCCTGTCTTGTTATTACGCCAGTGCGTGTTCGTCGAAAGAGCAAATGGCTTTCGCAATTCGCCGACCTGCCGCAATCATCTCCCGACCGACCTGGTTCAAGGCTTTGCCCGAAGGCAAGGCTGGCAAATGCCCCGCATACTGCAGAGGATTGACCAGAAAGCTCGAGGTGCTTTCCAGCAAATTTGCGAACACGTGATCGGCTTCATCTGTGCTTCTTACACCCGCAACAATAACACGATGGCGAATATTTTCGTCTACCCCTTTTGAAGAACGAATGGCCTGAAAGGCACGGGTCACCGATCGGGCGGTGGGCTGCACCACCCAGTACCAGTCGTCTTGTGGGGAAAAGGCTTTGGCCAGTTGGACTGCCTCGTAGGGCAATGTGGCATAAAAGCGGTCGCAGCTCACCGGCATGCGATGAAGCTTGCCCAGCAGGGCCAGGGATTGAGCCGGCTTTTTGGCCAAGGCCTCAAGACCAATTCGGGCCACCACCAGGTATTGGGATTCAGCAAGCTCAATGACCTGATCTTCCAGGTTCAGATTGCCGTTGAAAAATTCAATCAGATCTGTGCGTGCATGGATTGGCAGCAGTTGCGGCAAGCCAGCTGCAGACCCGTCAAACAACACGGCTGCCCGATCGGAGCGCGCTTGCTGCTCTAATACAAAACGAGCCAGACAGGCTGCATAGTCGCTCCCCATATCACCGAGAATCGGGTGAATGGTGGCGGCTTTGCGGCCCAGCAAGTGTCGAAGTGTTTTGGCTTGATCCATAGGATTCAGTAGACCATGAAACTTTAAATTCCAGTCGCTGAGACTTGGGCCATTTTCCATTTCAATTCCTCGCTCGAGGCTTGAAACGCCTGACTGCTGCGGGCACGCATGGCGCGGTGCACCAACACGCGAGGGTCAGCCGGGAATAGGTCTTCAGGCACACGCTGGCCGGTGGCAATGTAGTGCAGAGCCAGTTTGTGACGCATGACCACATCGAGTACACCGCCAATTTTGATGGCTTCATCCAGTTTGGACAAAATTGCACCACTCAAACCCGTGCTTTTGTAATGGCGCACGACATCATCCAGCGTCTCTGGCTGGCTGGTTGCGTTGAGCAACAACACGCGCTTCACATGGCTGTCGGTCAAAATTTTTGTTTGCTCAGCCACGCGAGAATCTCGTTGGCCCATGCCCACAGTGTCAATCAAAATGAGGCGCTTGCGTTGCATGGTGTTGCGCAACTGGGCGAGGTCGGCGTGGGTTTGTGCGGTGTACACCTGCACACCCAGAATCTTGCCGTAAATTCGCAGTTGGTCTTGTGCGCCAATCCGGTAGCTGTCAGTGGTGATCAAGCCCAGCGAGTCAGCACCATACTTCACCACGCAACGTGCGGCCAGTTTGGCTGTGGTGGTTGTTTTGCCCACACCGGTGGGGCCTACCAAAGCAAATGTGCCGCCGGTCTCAACAATGTCTTTGTTGGCTGGCACCACATTCAGGTTTTTCTTGATGACGTTCATCACCCAGTCTTGAACCTGGCTGTCGGAAAGGTCTGCGGGCAGTTTTTCAACCACAGTGCGCGCAAACAGCGGTGAGAACCCGGATTGGGTCAACTGGTTCCACAGTTCGCCGCGCTGGGGATTTTTCTCCAGTGCATCGCGCCAGGTGATCATGGCCATTTGGTCTTTCAACAGCTGCCGCATTTGCTTGATTTCTTCCAGCACCGCGGTTTGCTCACTGGCCATGGAATCGCTGGCCGCTTGCGAACGGCGCTTGGCCACGTCCGTGATCATGTCGTGTTCAGGCAAGGCTTGCGGTATTTGGTGCATCACGGGTGCGCGATTGATCAACACCTCGCGCTGCGCGGCCACCTGCTGTGCAATTTTCTCGGCGGGTGTGGGCTGGCGTGTTGCTTCCTGCGCGGCAAATTGTGTGCGCTCAGCCTTGGTCCACGACAGGGGCGCTGACGAAGCAGCCGGCTTCTCGATCACAGTGTCCAGATCTTGCGAGGACGCGGCCAGCACTTCGGTGCCCGCAGCAGTTTGCTTGGTGGACAAAATAATTGCATCTTCACCCAGTTCAGCACGCAGCTTTTGCAAGGCCTCTCTTGTGGTGGGGGCTGTGAATTTTTTCAGCTTCATGCTTTCGCTCCTACGACTTGCGCAACGCGGATAGTACGGTTTTCAGGAATTTCACTGTGCGACAGCACCCGAAGGTTGGGCGCTGCACGCTTAAGCAAACGGGCCATGGACAAACGCAATGCGTCGGGCACCAACAGCACTGGGCTTTGACCCAGTTGCTCTTGACGACCTGCTGCATCGGCAGTTTGGCGAGCCAGGTTTTCTGCCAGGTTGGGGTCAATACCAACCTGGTCTTGCCCTGCTGCGGTGTGTGCATGGGTAATCATTTGTTCAAGCTTGGGTTCCATGACCAACACATTGAGGTCTTCACTGGTACCCG
>NZ_ABCT01000015.1 GCF_000170915.1 Limnobacter sp. MED105 | reverse complement strand
CATGATCGCGTGATCGTGAAGCGTCTCGACAGCGAGCGCACAACAGCCTCTGGCATCGTGATTCCAGAAGCCGCCGCCGAGAAGCCTGATCAAGGTGAAGTGATTGCAGTTGGCCCAGGCAAGCGCGATGACAGCGGCAAGCTGATCGCCATGGATGTAAAGGTAGGCCAGCGTGTATTGTTCGGCAAGTATGCCGGCCAGGCCATCAAGGTGGATGGCAAGGAAGTGCTGGTAATGCGCGAAGAAGACATCATGGGCGTTATTGAAGCTTAATTACAAAGAATTCAAGAGGAAGATTAATCATGGCAGCTAAAGAAGTATTTTTCGGCGACGACGCACGCAGCCGCATGGTGCGTGGCGTAAATATTCTGGCCAATGCAGTGAAAGTGACCTTGGGCCCACGTGGCCGCAATGTGGTGCTCGAGCGTTCATTCGGCTCCCCCACCATCACCAAAGACGGTGTTTCCGTGGCCAAAGAAATCGAACTGAAAGACAAGTTCGAAAACATGGGCGCACAAATGGTGAAAGAAGTTGCTTCTCGCACTTCTGACAACGCGGGTGACGGTACAACCACCGCCACGGTTCTGGCACAAGCGATTGTGAAAGAAGGCATGAAGTTCGTGACCGCAGGCATGAACCCCATGGACCTGAAGCGCGGTATCGACAAGGCCGTAAGCGCTGCAATCGTTGAATTGCGTGCATTGAGCAAGCCATGCGCCACCACCAAGGCGATTGCACAGGTTGGCTCCATTTCCGCCAACAGCGACGAATCCATTGGCAACATCATTGCTGAAGCCATGGAAAAAGTAGGCAAGGAAGGCGTAATTACTGTTGAAGACGGCAAGAGCCTGGACAACGAACTGGATGTTGTTGAAGGCATGCAGTTTGACCGTGGTTACCTGAGCCCCTACTTCATCAACAACCAGGAAAAGCAGGTTGTTGCACTGGACAACCCCTTCGTGCTGTTGCACGACAAGAAAATCAGCAACATCCGTGATTTGCTGCCCACACTGGAACAAGTGGCCAAAGCGGGTCGCCCATTGTTGATCATTGCTGAAGACATCGAAGGCGAAGCCTTGGCGACTTTGGTAGTGAACAACATTCGCGGTATCTTGAAAACTTGTGCAGTGAAGGCGCCAGGCTTCGGCGATCGCCGCAAAGCCATGCTGGAAGACATCGCCATTTTGACTGGCGGCGTTGTAATCGCTGAAGAAACCGGCATGAGCCTGGAAACTGTAACCCTGGAACACCTGGGTCAGGCCAAGCGCATTGAAGTGGGCAAAGAGAACACCACCATCATCGACGGTGCTGGCGACGGTGCAAACATCGAAGCACGCGTGAAGCAGATTCGCGGCCAGATCGAAGAATCTTCTTCCGACTACGACCGTGAAAAGCTGCAAGAACGCGTGGCCAAGTTGGCTGGCGGCGTTGCAGTAATCAAGGTTGGTGCTGCAACCGAAGTTGAAATGAAAGAAAAGAAAGCCCGCGTAGAAGACGCCCTGCACGCAACACGCGCTGCTGTGGAAGAAGGCATTGTGCCTGGCGGCGGCGTAGCCCTGCTGCGTGCACGCGCCAAGATTGAAGGCTTGAAGGGCTTGAACCCCGACCAGGACGCAGGTATCAAGATTGTACTGCGCGCCATGGAAGAGCCACTGCGCATGATCGTGACCAACGCGGGTGAGGAATCATCTGTTGTGGCCAACAACGTGATGGGCGGCGAAGGCAACTACGGCTACAACGCGGCCACAGGCGAGTACGGCGACATGGTTGACATGGGTGTTTTGGATCCAACCAAGGTAACCCGCACAGCCTTGCAAAATGCAGCGTCTATTGCTTCATTGATGCTGACCACCGATTGCATGGTTGCTGACGCGGCCGATGACAAGCCTTCAGCACCTGACATGGGTGGTATGGGCGGAATGGGTGGTATGGGCGGCATGGGCATGTAATTGCCTTGGCTCCCAAGCTTCACTGCTTGTGATCAAACCGCTGGCCTGGTACAAACCACGCCAGCGGTTTTTTTTAGGCTATCCTGAATTTCCCGCACTGTGAATTCAGTTGAGAAAACGCATCAGTCAAATCCACCAAAGACTTTCGAATTTCACCCACGCAATTCGCGTTCTCTTCCGACATCGCCGCATACTTCTCAATCTGGGTCGACAACAAAGTTGCAGCCGAACGTTGCTCTGACAAAGAACTGGTGACCTCGGAAGCCATCACTTTCACATCGCCCGCCCGATTCCTGATCGTGCCCATCAAATCTCTGGTTTGATTCATTCTGCCCAGACTTGAACTCACCTTGCCAGCCCAGCCGGTCATCTCGACCACCACGTTTTGAGTGCCTTTCTGAATGGCGCCTACCATTTGCTCAATCTCGGAGGTGGATTGGGTAGTTCGCTCTGCCAAACGCCTGACCTCGTCAGCCACCACTGCAAACCCCCGCCCCTGCTCACCTGCACGCGCAGCTTCAATGGCGGCATTCAAAGCCAGCAAGTTGGTTTGGCCTGCGATTTCCTCGATGACTGAAATGATTTGACTGATTTGGTCTGACTGGCTCCCCAGTTCATGAACAGTTTGGCTTAGCTGCGTGGCACCCTGTGCAGTTTTCTCAACATCCTCAGAAGTGCTCTCCACCAAACTCAAACCAGACTCTGATTCAGCGCTTGAATCCTCCGCCGCCAACTTGGTTTGCTCGGCGACATCGAACAACTGGGAAATATTTGCGGACATTTCCTCAATACCAGCAGCCATTTCCGCACTGGAATTGGATTGAGAGACAGCGGACTCATCAACCACACCCAATTGTTGACGAATACTATCCAGGCTTCGCTCCGCGTCACTGGTTCTTTCCCGAATATCGCGCACCAAATCAAGCAAGGCCAATCGCATGGTCTCGAACACAGCGCTCACACTTCCCGGCTTGGACTGAAGACTCGACATTTCACTGCACTGCAAATCGCCTGACGCAATTTTGCTGGCTTGGGTTGCCAAAAAGCCGGGCTCGGCACCCAAACTTTGCCGAACTGAACGCGCATACACCATAAGGCTTGCGCACAGGAAGCTGAGAGTCAGCGCCATGCTTGCATACAAGGTCCAAAGCAGGCGCCCCGTTTCAGCGTGAATTTCCTCAGTCAATTGATTGATGGCCGCGGTTTGGGTTTGTAAGCCCAATTCCTCTATCGACAAACCTGCCTTGACCACCGGGCGGTCTATTCCATTCACCAATTTGTCGAGGTCTCGATATTGAAACGGCAACAGCGGATCGTATTGGCCCAACGCCGCGGCATAGGCAGTGGATGCCGCTTTGAAATCATTTTGCCAGGCCTGAATCGCTTTGACACGTTCTGAATCCGAGACAACCGCCTGATTTTTCAATAGATCCCCCGTGGTTCTCTCGAACTGTTGAACATACTTGGAGAATTCCTTTTTGTACTTTTCTGCGGCGCCGTCACCCTCGCCCCGCAACAGCACATTTTTAAACGAAGAGGCCATTTTTGTGGTGTGGTGATTGGCCTGAGCAATCAAGCGACTCACTTCGTTCTCGTGAACAATTTTTGCGGTGCCTACGGTTTCCAGTTCGATCATTCGGTTCATTTGAACTGTCACCCAAGCCAAGGATGCGGCAACAATCAAGGCAATAACTGCACAAATGCCCAAGGCTTTTTGGGTGAGGGTAAATTGATGTTTCATGATTTTTTTGTTGATGTGGTTTTGACAGCCACCAGCATGGCCCCATCGGCAAGCACAATCGCCCCCTGAATTGGCGACGAACTCCAACAGGTGGTTAGCCCGATTTATTCAATCGTGAGTCAAATATGCACTTGACCTTACCCATCCACAACCCTATAATTTGCGGTTACCTAATTAACCAGCAAGTGATTTGGCTTTGTCGATTGGCACTCAGATCAATGAGACCTATGAGACCAATTAACCGCCAGGTTGGCTGCAACGGAGAAACTCATGAAAGACGGCATTCACCCCAATTACCGCGAAGTTTTGTTCGTGGACATGTCCAACGGCTTCAAATTCATTTGCCGCTCTACCGCGCCTAGCCGGGAAAATGGCGAATTTGAAGGCAAAGAATACCCAATGATCAAGCTGGACGTGAGCTCCGAATCTCACCCCTTCTACACGGGCGCGCAGAACACAATCGTGGACACCGCTGGTCGCGTTGAGAAGTTCCGTCGTCGTTTCGACCGCTTCAAGAAGTAATTTTTCGCGCAAGTGATCATAAAAAGGCAGCTCAGGCAAACTGGCTGCCTTTTGTTTTTCCGGACACAATAAGAACATGGTCATCACCGCAGCCAACAACACACGTTTGTCGCGCAGGCTTCTGTGGGGCTTGATATTGCTCTACATTTTGCCGGGGCTTTTTGCACGAACACCCTGGAAACCCGACGACGCAGCTGGCTTTGGACAAAGCTTTACCCTGTCGCAATTGCCTTTTTCAGAATGGGCCATGTCGTTGATTGGCGACCGCCTGTATGTTGAAGGTGGCTTACTGTCAGCCTGGCTGGCAGGCCTGTTCGGGAAACTGGCTCTTGCCGTCAACCTGCCCTACAACTGGCTTGATGACGCCATGCGCCTTGGCAATGTGTTCTGGATGATTTTGGCTGGCTGGGCCATTTGGAACACCACCTACCGACTGGCCAAACGGGTGGAACTCCAACCCGAAGACCCCCTTGGCACAGCGCCCACCCGGGTCGACTACGCCCGTGCTGTGGCAGATGCCTCGGTGCTCTGCTTTTTGGGCACATTGGGCCTCCTGGTTCGCTCGCACATGCAGGTGCCCGAAATAGCCGAACTTGCAGGTATTTCAATCATGCTGCTGGGAGCAGTACGCTCGCTCGACAGACCAATCGGCGCCGGCTGGATGCTGGGCGTTGGGATCGCCATCGCTTTTTTTGCACGAGGCTGGGCACATTGGTTGCCGTTTTTGCTCTTGCTGCTCGTCAGCTCGATGACGCACAGTTCGCTACGATTTGGCCTGCTTCGCCGCATGACCCGCGCCGCAGCAGTGTTCGCCGTACCTTTTGCCATCTGGTTCTTCTGGCTAATGAGCCAAAAGAACGGGGAATTGTGGTGGAACGCATGGAATGAATGGAATGTACGTCGCTTCCTGATACTTGACCCCACCCAGTCTTTTGACTTGGCCAAACTGGTGATCACCCTGAAAACCCTGACCTGGTTTTTGTGGCCGATTTTACCCATGGCTTGCTGGACCATTTGGCGGTATCGCAAAGCGCTGACCGAACCCTCTATCCGCATTCCTTTGGCAGGGGCTGCCGCCGGTGTGCTAGTGCTGCTAATTACAAACCCTGCAGATGAGGCCAACTATTTCCCATTGCTGGCACCACTTTCAGTGCTTGCCGCCATTGGACTGTCCACCATGAAACGTGGCCTGATCAGCCTGATTGACTGGTTTGCAGTGCTTTGGTTTACCTTCGCTGCCGTGCTGGTTTGGCTGGGCTGGACAGCAGCCACCTTTGGCTTTCCTGCAAAAATAGCAGCCAACTTCGAGAAATTGTCCCCCGGCTACGTGCCCGATGTCATTGGTCTTGAGCTGGCACTGGCATTTCTGGCCAGCATCGCCTGGATCCGCTTGATTGTATGGCGCACAGCCTCAGGAAGCCGTGCGCTTTGGCGCCCTATGGTGCTGACCACCGGTGGTGTTATTTTGCTGTGGCTGTTGATGATGACGCTGTGGATTCCGAGAATTGATTATGCAAAAAGCTTCAAGGCCCTGGGCGATGCGATCACCCAATCGGTGCTGAACCACCAGACCATTGCAAACAGAAAGTGTGTTGCCGACTACAACCTTGGCTATGCACAACGAGCGACCCTCCAATACCATGCTGAAGTTGACTTCATTCGCAGGGGCCAATTCAAAGAGGTCACCGAATGTGAGTATCTGTTGCTGCAAGACGATACCCGTCAAAGCCTGAAAATCAAGGTTGATTTTGAATCTAGGGCATCCGAGCGGTGGGAACTGATCTGGACCGGCAACCGAAACTCGGACCGGCATGAATTCTTCTTCCTGTACGCACGAACCCCACAGGTAGAACCGCAGACAGAAAACAGCGGCCGTTAAAGGTGTGGCATGGCCAGTAGTATTGTTTTATTCGCCCAGAACCGGCCACGAAGGGCACTGCTGAATCAGGCTTTGCCAATCCTGCTGGGGCAACTGGCGGTCATGGGCAACGGGCTCGTCGATACACTCATGGCCGGGCAGGCCGGCCCCGATGTGCTTGCTGCAATGGCTGTGGGATCCTCAATCTACATCAGCCTGTACGTGGGCTTGATGGGGGTGATTATTGGCCTGACTCCCATTTGCTCTGCCCACTTTGGCGCAGGCGACCACCGCAAAGTTGGAGAGGATGCGGTACAAGGCGTTTGGTTGGCACTGACCATGAGCTGCATTGGCATGGCCGTTCTGCTGAACCCGGACCCTATTTTTCAACTGACCAATACCCCTGCTCACATTGCCAGCGACACCCGTGGCTACCTGCTTGGCATTGCCTGGGGTTTGCCAGCGGCCTTGGTGTTTCGTGTGTTTTATGCGCTGAACCAGTCCATTTCACGCCCACAAATTGTGGTGGCCCTGCAAGTGCTGATGCTGCTGCTGAAAATTCCCTTGAACATTTGGTTCATGAACGGCGGGTGGGGGTTGCCTGCCTTGGGAGCGGCTGGTTTTGGTTGGGCCACAGCAGCAACCATGTGGCTGGTGCTCAGTATTTCGGCCCTCATTTGGTTATTCGACAAACATTACAGCGAATTCAAATCCATTCGCAGCTTGAAACCTGACTGGCATCGCCTTGGTCAAATTCTTCGGCTTGGTTTGCCCATCGGTGGTTCGTATTTGATTGAGGTCAGCTCATTCACAGTGATTGCGTTGCTGGTGTCGCGTTTCGATGTTTATCAATTGGGCGGACACCAAATTGTGTCCAATATGGCGGCCATGGCGTACATGGTGTGTTTGTCATTGGGCAATGCCACCACAGTACTGGCCTCGCAGCAAATTGGTGCAGGTTTTAGCCGATACGCAAGCGTCATCGTGAGGCGAGGTATTGAAACCGCAATGCTGGTTGCTGCCTGCGTGTGCCTGGGCTTGTATCTATTCGACCGGGAATTGATCTCGTTCTACACCCAAGACACAAAAACCATTGAAGTTGCCTTGGGCTTGATGCCGTGGGTGATCGCCTATCATTTTATTGATGCCGTACAAACTTTGTGTTCGTTTTCGCTTCGGGCTTACCGCGTGTCGGCCCGCCCGATGCTGATTTATCTGGTCTGCCTGTGGTTTGTTGGTATTGGCGGGGGCATGTGGCTTGGGGTGTGGCAAGAAAACCCGCTGAAGTCGCAAGGCTTCTGGATAGCCAGTACAGGGGGACTGTTGTTGGCTGGAATTTGCCTGGCATTGCTGCTGGCCCATGTGATGCGCCAGCGCAATGCTTTGGAGCTTACTTTGCCAACTATGCCGCAGGCGCTGCCGGGGACTGTGGGCTCTCCTGGCTCGCCTTCACCTCTGGCGCAACAATAAAATGCTCGCGATAAAAGCGAAGCTCGTCGATTGACTCGTGAATATCGGCCAAAGCGGTGTGCTTGGTTTTCTTCACAAACTTTCTGGCAGTGGTGGGGTTCCAGCGTTTGCACAATTCCTTCAGCGTACTCACATCCAGATTGCGGTAGTGAAAATAAGCCTCAAGCTTGGGCATGTACTTGGCCATGAAACGGCGGTCCTGGCAAATGCTGTTGCCACACATGGGGCTTTTGCCAGGGCCAATGTATTTGGTCAAAAATTCAATTAGCAATTCTTCCGCCTGAGCTTCGTCAATTACGGATTCTTTCACGCGCGCGGTCAGCCCGCTCTTGCCGTGAGTACTGGTGTTCCAGGCGTCCATTCCCGCCAAAATATCATCACTTTGGTGAATAGCCAGCACTGGCCCCTCTTCCAACACATTCAGCTCGCTGTCGGTCACCACTACGGCCACTTCTATGACTTTATCGTTGAAAGGGTCAAGACCCGTCATTTCCATGTCGACCCACACCAGACGATTGTCGTCACGGGGAATCTTGGTTTCAACAGGGGTGGAACTTGGCGCGGCTTGTGACATAATTTGAATGAGCTTTGAGGTTGAATCTTAGAAGACCTGTATTGTCTCACAGGCATTGAAGCGCAAATTAATCTAGGGTGGTAGCAAGAAATGGTTTTTACTGAAGTCTTTGTTCTGGCTGTGGTTTTAAGTGTGGCACTTCGCCTTTATCTGGCCAGTCGCCAGGTTCGGCATATTGCTGTCAACCGAGCACAAGTGCCTGCAGAGTTCAGGGAGCAAATCAGCCTGCAAGACCATCAGAAGGCGGCAGATTATTCAATCGCCAAAACCCGTTTGGGTATGATCAATGTGCTGCTTGAAGCCAGCATCCTGATGGGTTTCACCTTGCTGGGCGGCCTGGAGTGGATTCAAAGTTTCACAAGCACCACTGCCGAAGGGATTTTGGCTGGCTTGTTGCTGATTGCTGTGGTTGGTTTTATAGGCAGCGTGCTTGATTTGCCCTTGGCCTACTACAAACAGTTCGTGCTTGAAGAACGCTTTGGCTTTAACCGCATGAAGAAGGGTCTTTTTATGGGCGACTGGCTGAAAGGCCTGCTGGTTGGCGCACTGATAGGCGGCCCGCTGGTATTCGCAGTGCTTTACCTGATGCGTGAAGCTGGCCAGCAATGGTGGGTTTATGCATGGGCTTTGTGGTTTGGTTTTAGCCTGTTGTTGATGTGGCTGTTCCCCACCGTGATTGCACCGATTTTCAACAAGTTCACTCCGCTTGAAGACGGGGCGACACGCCAGCGCATTCTGAATTTGCTGCAACGCTGTGGCTTCGATTCCAGCGGCCTGTTTGTAATGGATGGCAGCAAACGATCAAGCCATGGCAATGCGTATTTCAGCGGCATGGGCAAAGCCAAGCGAATTGTATTTTTCGACACACTGCTTTCGCGCTTGAACGACGATCAAATTGAAGCGGTGTTGGCACACGAACTGGGACATTTCAAGAAAAAACACATTGTGAAGCACCTGGCTTTTTCAGGGATTGGTAGCCTGATCATGTTTTATGTGCTCGGTCTTCTGGCCAATGCGCCTTGGTTTTACAGTGAGTTGGGCGTAAACCCAGACCTGGCCAATGGTGCGCAAGCCATGGCCCTGGTGCTGTTCATGATGGTGTTGCCCTATTTCACTTTCCCGATTCGCCCGGTGATGTCTTGGCTCAGCCGCAAACATGAATTCGAGGCCGATGCCTATGCTGCGCAGCAAAGTGCCCCTCAACATTTGGTGAGCGCCTTGGTCAAGCTGTATCAAGACAACGCCTCAACCTTGACACCCGATCCGCTGCACTCCGCGTTTTACGACAGCCACCCGCCCGCATCCATTCGCATCAGCCGTTTAAACAGCTTGCAGGGCGCACAATGAGCACCCTCAGTACGCCCCATCCTGCTCGCCCACTGGCAGACTGGCTGCATGTGCATTGCCAGCACTTGGGTGAGGGCCACGCATGGAGCGTTGACGAGATAGAAGCACAGCTGGACGAATTTGAATACTGGTCGGTTGAATTTGACGCCAAGGGGGAACGTGCTTTGACACTTTGGCGGCAATATGCCTTTGCCAACTTTGAAGGCGTGAAGCTGGCTGTGCATGCCATTACCCATTTGGCCGATGATGAAGACCACCACCCGGAAGTCACTTTTAGCTACAACCGGGTCAAGGTGCGCTGGAACACCCACAGCGCAAGCG
Source organism: Limnobacter sp. MED105 (assembly GCF_000170915.1). Lineage (GTDB taxonomy): Bacteria > Pseudomonadota > Gammaproteobacteria > Burkholderiales > Burkholderiaceae_B > Limnobacter. The sequence continues at coordinate 79,672 of NZ_ABCT01000015.1, read as the reverse complement.
GCATTACCGACAACGACTGGGCCTGTGCCGCCAAACTTGATGATGCGCTGAAACACATTGGCTAACTCATCTCTCAACAAGGTACGACCCACTTACAAGGGCAAACAAACCGGCAACCACGGCAAGAATGCGGGCAATCCCGATTTGCTGAATGCCTTGGTGGTGGCCAGCTATGGACGTCATTTTCTGGCACGCGATGACAGCGGAACAATTTGGCAGGTGTACGGCAAAGGCAAACGCCGGGAAGTGGCTGTGGGCGATGAAATTATCATTTTGCCCAGCGGCGACATGCAAGCCTGGGTGGAAGACATTCAGCCCCGCAAAAACCTGGTGTACCGATCGGACGCACTGAAAAGCAAAATGTTTGCGGCGAACCTGGATGGAGTGCTGCTGATGCTGGCCATCAGCCCACCATACTCACCAGAGCTTTTAGGCCGCACACTAACCGCCTGCAAACACGCCGAAGTACCGCTCACCATATTGTTCAACAAAGTGGATATTCTGGAAGGCGATTCCGAAACACTGGAGGCCGTTGAACAGGAGTTGTTTGAAATCACCTTGGGTGAAGTGCCCACACACTATATCAGTGTGACTGAACGACCTTCCGAAACTGAAACGCTGTTGCAACCCTTGCTGGAAGGGAAACGTACACTAATCCTCGGGCAATCGGGCATGGGAAAGTCAACCTTGATCAACCTGTTGATTCCCGGCGCACTGGCAGCCACCAATGAAATTTCAATGGCTTTGAATGCTGGCAAACACACCACAACTCACACCCAAATGCATTTTGGAGCGCAAGGCTTGGAGTTGATTGATTCACCAGGATTCCAGGCATTTGGTTTACATCACCTGAGCGAATCGGATTTGCTGAATGCTTTCACGGATATTCGCGATGAAGGCAACAAATGCCGTTTTGCCAATTGTCAGCACAAACGTGAGCCCGATTGTGCCGTAAAAAACGGACTGGAAGATGGGACATTAAGCCCTGCTCGGTATGAGTTATACCAAATGTTGAAAGCTGAACTGGAAGAGGCCAGCCAAAGCTACTGAAGCATCAAAGCATGCTGCTGGGCAACCAGCCCAGAATGGCAAACACCAGCGTTGCCACTAACCACACCACGGCACACTTGAAAATGAGCTGACGAAACTGCTGCAAAGCTTGCACCTGGTTTTCTTCGCTCAACAATTGCCCTTCCGAAGCGGCTTTGGATGCGGGATCGAATGCTGCCCCCCCCACCAAACCTACTGCCGTGAAAAACACCGCGGTAAGCGGTGCCCTGTTAGAAAAGCGGCTGTGGTTTTTTGCGGTTCGCCACGCCAAGGCGGCATCATCCAGCTGGGCGACCAAACCCACCGTCAAGGCCAACAAACGGGCTGGCAACCATTCCATGGCAAACAACACAAAACGAGGGCTGATTGCCGCTTTCAGTTTGTTGCTTTCCCACGCCTCTTGCATGGTGGGGCGTTCGTGCGCGAAGGCTTGTGCCTGCCACACATCGCGTTCACGAATCACACTCCAGTGCGCCATCATGTAGACCACCAAGCCCATGGGGCCGGGCAATACCAGAAACCAGAAAAACAGGCTGAAGTACTGACGCAAGGCACGCTCCGTGCCGTGATATATGGCATGGAACACCAATTCGCCAGGACGGTGAACAACGGGTTCGCTACCATCGTATTCTTTCATCCAGGTCAACAACAATTCGCGGGCGCGGAAAAAGTCGCCTTGGTTCAAAAACAGCTGGGCATTGGTAAAAACCACTGCAAAGTGCCGAAAACGCAAACCATACAACAGCAAAAACACGCTGAGAAAACCGGCTGCAAGTGGTGAAATGGTCCAAAGTACCTGGTATAGAAAATACACGCCCAATATCCAGATCAGCATTGGCACCAACCATTGCAAATGCGTGTAGCCCGGTGCCCCAAGTGCTTCCAGATTAATTTCAAGTTCCTGGTTAAAACGATCTACCCAGTCACGCGCACGGGTGAACAAACCATCGGGCAAGAAGGTTTCGCACACCACAGCAATGAGCAGGGCCAAATAGGACAATGTGTTACGCCTTCGCGCTCAAGAAATGGTAAAGGTTACGAAGCATGGCCGCCGTGGCCCCCCAGATGAAATAATTTTTTCCGTTCTCGGGTGAGTTGTAGGGCATGGCGTAAAAAGTACGCTCGCCCAAGGGGGTGTGCAAGCTGCGTTGCTGGTGATTTTCAACATTCATTAAAAATGAAAGTGGCACTTCGAACACTTCTTCCACTTCAAAGGCATCGGGAAGCAGCGTAAACCCAGGTTGCACCAGCGCCACCACAGGTGTCACCATGAAGTTGGTGGCTGTCTGGTACACCGGCATGGTACCCAGTACCTCGATGAATTCCCGTGCCAGCCCCGTTTCTTCAACAGTTTCCCGCAGGGCTGTTTCGATCGGACCGCCATCTTCAGGTTCGCAGCGACCACCCGGAAAACTGATTTGACCGGCGTGGTCATTCAGGTGAGCGGTGCGCAAAGTGAGCAACACGTAAAGGTCGTCTTGCCGCTGAACCAAGGGCACCAGCACGGCCGCATCAGCGGGGTCGCGGTCTTTGAAAAAACGTTCTTCGAGCGGCTCAGGCTGCCAAGGCAAATCGGCCATGGCAAAACGGGCGCGCAACAATTCGGCAGACCACATGGGTAAAAACGCTCCAGATTAAACAGCCAAGCCGAACAGCATTAATTCAGCAAACTGCTTGCGAAGAGGCGGCGTGAATTCCATCACGTTCAAGGCCATTTGTCGGCCCGCACCCAGCAAGGGATTGTGATTGGAAAAACCCTTCACCATCCAGTCTGTCATTTTAACCACCACCTGCCGATCAGCCACTCTCGACTTCTCAAATTCGTTCAGGGCGGCGCTTAAGCGATGCTCATCCGCAACAGTCGCCGGGTCAACACTTCGGCAAAGCTGCACGGCATCCCGCAACCCAAGATTCAGCCCCTGCCCGGCCACTGGGTGCAGAATCTGGGCGGCGTTGCCAATGGCCACGCGACGCCCTTGCACCAGCTTGTCGCGCCAGTTCATGCCCAAGGGAAAACTTTTCCGGGGACCGATGTGTTTGATGGATACACGGCGCCCAAACTGCTGTCGCAATTCGGCGGAAAACTCGGCATCGCTGCATGCCAAGCGCCGTTGAACCTGTGCCAGCGGGGCACACCACACCAAAGAGTATTGCTGTTGGTCTATTGAAATGGGTAACAAAGCCAGAGGCCCTTCTGAGGTGAAGCGCTCGAAGGCCAGGGTACTCCCGCCTTCCAGCAACCCAGGTTCCACTTGTAAAGTCACTTCGCTAACCAAGGCCCACTGGTCGTAATCCACGACCTGGTCGCGCTCTCCGGCCTCGCCGTACAAGCCCCCCTCGGCATCCACGCGAAGGTTCACTGTGTATTCGGACCCATCTTCAAGCTCAAGCACCTCAAGAGAATCAACTGCGCTGCGGTGCGCGTACTTTACGTTCGCAGGGCGAAAAATTTTTACCCCCCTGCGTTCAAGTGAGGTCGACAAACAGTTCACGAGGTCCCCATACCGAACTGTCCACCCCAAAGCCCGCAAACCCAGTTCATCGGCTTTCATTCGCACCTGGCCGAAACGCAATTGTTCAGACACGTGGATGTGGTGGATCGGCGTGGCATCGGCCGGGAAACCCAAACTGGCCAAGCGCAAGCGCGTGGCATCGGACAAAGCCAGGATTCGCGGGTCGCGGGCGGAAGCCTCCAAAGGCTTGGCATCGAAAATAGCAATGCGATCGGCGCGGTCACCCCAGGTGTTGGCAAGCCACCCGGCAAAAGCCAGACCCACAGGGCCGGCCCCAACAATCGCCACATCAAAATCGGTGTGAGAAGTCATGGGAAGGTCAGGCCGCCTTGCTGCTTGTTTTTTTGTGGGCTTTCATTGTGGCGTGAATTTCACTCACTGTTTTGGGCGCATCTGCGGTGTAAACATCGCAACCTTTCTGGGTCACCAAAGCGTCGTCTTCAATGCGAATGCCGATATTTTCAAACTGCTTGGGTACCCCTTTGCCAGGGCGAATGTACAAACCGGGTTCAATGGTCAGCACCATGCCCGCCTCCAGCTTGCGGCTGGTGTGGGGCGCAACACCGTCTTCGGGTTTGGCAGCGGGGTCGCGGTAACTGCCGCAATCGTGAACATCCATGCCCAACCAATGGCTGGTGCGGTGCATGTAAAAGCGCTTGTAAGCACCACTTTCAAGGGCTTCATTCAAACCCATTTTCAACAGCTTTAAATCGATCAAACCTTGGGCAAGTACCTTGACTGCGGCGTCGTGCGGATCATTGAATCGGGCGCCAGGTTTGGTGGCATCAATTGCGGCATACTGCGCGTTCAAAACCACTTCATACACGGCCTGCTGGGCCTTGCTGAACTGGCCATTGACTGGAAACGTTCGGGTGATGTCAGATGCATAGCAATCCAGCTCGCAACCAGCGTCAATCAGCAACAAATCGCCGTCGCGCATTTTGGCGTCGTTGGCCCGGTAATGCAGCACACAGGCATTTGCACCCGAAGCTACGATTGAACCGTATGCAGGTGCTTCAGAACCGTTTTTGCGGAACTGATACAGCAACTCCGCTTCTACCTCAAATTCAAATTTGCCCGGCTGACACACCTGCATGGCGGCAATGTGTGCATGGGCCGAAATATCGGCGGCGCGGCGCATGATCTCGATTTCTGCTTTGTCTTTGATCAAACGCATTTCATCGAGTGAGTGGCTTAGATCAAGCACTGCATGTGGCGCTGAAATACCCATGCGGGCCTTGCCCCGCAAGGTTTTCAACACATCCGCAACCGCGGCTTCCAGGCTTTCGTCTTCCCCCAAACGCAAAAACACGGCTGGCTGATTGGCCAGTGTGTCGATCAAATGCTCTTCAAGGTCTTCAATGCTTTGGGCTTCGTGCATGCCAAAGGCCGATTGCGCGGCTTTGGGGCCAAAACGAAAACCTTCCCAAATTTCCCGCTCTTCGTTTTTATCCCTGCAAAACAAGACCGCGCGGGAGTCGCCACTGGGCGGAACCACAAGAGCCAGACAGGCCTCAGGCTCGGGAAAGCCGGTGAGGTAGTAGAAATAACTGTCAGAACGGAAGGCGTAATCTGCATCGCGATTGCGCATTACTTCCATGCCCGACTGCACCAGTGCGACACCACCGCCCATTTTCTTCAAACGGCGTGCCAGCTGCTCTCGGCGCTTGGCGTAAATCAAGGGGTTGTGGGTGGGGTACCTGCTCATGCTAATGCTTCCTTACTGAATTCAATCGTCGGTCAAGTGCTTCAAGCCTTTCTGGTGTTCCTATGTCCATCCAGAATCCCTTGAACAACTCACCTTGTACTTTGCCTGCTGCCATGGCTTGGCGCAACAACGGCGCGAGTTTTGCAACATCACCCACCTTGACCGGGGCGAACAAACTTGGGTGATACACACCCATGCCCGAAAAGGTGAATGCCGCATCGCCTGGTTCAGGCTGTTTGACTGTGCTGCCCTGCAATGCGAAATCACCGGCCGGGTTGTGCAAGGGATTGGGCACCATCACCAGATGGGCCAATTGGCCGGGCTGCCATTCGTCGGCAATGCTCAACGCCTTTGCCACCGGCCAGTCGCAGGCCACATCGCCGTTAATGACCAAAAATGGGTCCTCTCCCAAAATGGGCAATGCCTTGCGAATACCGCCTGCAGTTTCCAGCGCCGTAGCCTCGGCTGAGTAATTAAGCTGCACCCCAAAAGCCGAACCATCACCAAAGTGGCTTTCAATTTGGTGACCCAAATGTGCATGGTTAATCACAATGCTGGTCACACCCACCGCCGCCAAAGCCTCGATGTGCCATTGCAACAAAGGTTTGCCCCCGGCAGGCAAGAGGGGCTTGGGGCAGTGGTCGGTCAAAGGCCGCATGCGCTCGCCACGCCCTGCCGCCAGTATCATCGCCTTCATTTAAAACGTGTACCCCACTTTCACTGCCTTGTTTTCAAGTCGATCCAGCAACAGCAGCAGGGGCTTGAATGCGATGTACCGGCCAGCGACCAAGCGCACATAACGCAACACCATCGGTAAATCGTTCAAATACTGGGCTTTGCCATCCCGGTAATTCAGGCGTGCAAAAATCCCAAGAATTTTCAAGTGCCGCTGCAAACCCATGAAATCGAACTGGCGATAAAACTCGCCGGGGTCTTCGCAAATGGGCAAACCAGCCTTGCGGGCCGCCTCCCAGTAACGCACAGTCCAGTCCAGGGTTTGTGCCTCGGGCCATTCAATGTAGGCATCACGCAAAATACTGACCAGGTCGTAACTCAATGGACCCTTTACCGCATCCTGAAAATCCAGAATTCCAAACTCGGGTGCTGCGCCGGCCTGGCTTGTCAACATCAGATTGCGGCTGTGGAAATCGCGGTGAACAAACACCTGAGGCTCGGCCAAGGCACTTTGAATCAGCATGCCTTTGATGCTGTCCAGCCAGTTACGTTCCTGATCGGTCAGTTCAGCACCATAGTGCTTGCCTACATACCATTCATCGAACAGGTTCATTTCCTGCAACAATTTGTCGGCACCGTAAACGGGTATACCTTCAGTGCTGGTGTTGGCTTGCAAGTGCACGAGGTCGTGCAGTGACTGCATATAAAAGGCATCTTTTTGGTCGGCTTGGGTATTCAAACCCTGCAACATGGTGGTGTTGCCGAAATCCTCCAGCAGCAAAAAACCTTCTTCCGGATTTTGCGCCAATACCTGGGGTGCCCGGGAACCACCGTCTCGCAACAAACCTGCCACATGCATGAATGGGCGAACATCCTCTTTGTCCGGTGGTGCGTCCATCACAATCAGCGTTCGCGCGTTATTGGCTTCGCTTACGCGAAAATACCGACGAAAACTGGCATCGCTGGAGGCAGCCTGCAAGGTTTGCAGGTCAAGTTCGAACTCAGGAAGGCCTGCCAGCCATTTTTTCAACATTTCTTGACGCAAGGCGCTCATCAAACCGTCCAATCTCTTTAATTTGTAGTTAGTTGCCTATAATAGTAGGATCCTATGGCGCTTGATCGATCCGTCACCTATTTGAGTACATACCCAGCTTGAAGAAAAGCAAAAAATTACTGCAAGTGCACTTAGTGCCCACCCGCCCCACAGCCATCGCATTTGCTTTGTTCTGTCTTGGCGCACCTGCGCTTGCCCAAACCACGAACACAACACCGCCCAAGGCCGAATCCCCCACCCGCCTTAAAATTGATGGCGGACTGCTCGGAGTGCGCAACCCGATACCCGAGGACGAGGCCACTTACATTTCTGCGGATCGTCTGTACGGCAACAGCGCCGAGGAAACTTTCCTGGAAGGCAATGTTGAAGTTCGGCGCAACAAACTAAAACTGTTCAGCGACTCAATCAACTATTCGCCCATTACCGACCGTGCCACAGCCAAAGGCAACCTGGTGATTGAACAAGAGGGCATGGTGCTGAAGGCCCCGGAGGGCTCGGTCAAACTGGGTACCGGCGAAAGTGAAATGACCAAGCCTACCTTCGAATTGAAGGAAATCAACGGCAAAGGCCGGGCTGACAAAATGCAGTACGACGGCATTTCAACCCTGACGCTTGAAAACCCGAACTACACCGTGTGTGAAGTGCCAAATCCTGGTGCTGCAGATCAAGGTGATTGGTACATTACCGCTGATTCGCTGGAAATTGACCAAGCGGCCGAAGTGGGTCGTGCCCGTGGGGCGAAGGTTGTATTTCAAGATGTGCCAATATTGGGTGCTCCTTACTTTTCATTTCCCACCACTGACAGGCGCAAAAGCGGATTCCTGCCCCCCTCGTTTGGTACCGTGTCCAACAGCGGGCTTGAAATTACAGTTCCGTACTACCTGAATATTGCCCCAGACAAAGACATGACCCTGTACCCGAAAATCATTTCGGGCCGGGGTTACCAATTGGGAACCCAAACACGGTACCTGACGCCCAACAACGAAGGCGAGCTGAAATACGATTACCTGCCCGACGACGAGAAAACCGGCACCGACCGCACGGCTTTGTCTTTGCTGCACAAGTACGAGAAAGGCCCCTTCTACGCAGGGGTCAATTTCAACCAGGTGTCGGATGACAACTACTTTGTCGACTTCTCACGTACGCAGGCTGTGGCCTCTCAACGTATTCTGGTGCAAGAAGGTTTCTTCTCGTACCGCCAGAAAAACTGGAGCGCCAATGTGCGCACCGTGGCTCACCAAACACTGCAGTTGTTTAACGACGTAATCGCTGAGCCCTATGACCGCTTGCCTGAAGCGACGCTTGAGCTGAGCCCAACCCGCATCGGTGAAGCCAATGCGTTTGTGTCAGTGAGCGGGCAATACACCGACTTTGCCCGCCCATCGTCCGCACCCGCACGGGTTGAAGGCTCACGGGGTGTGACACGCGCCCGGGTTTTCATGCCCATCCAGAGGTCTGAATTCTCGTTCACGCCCGCTATTTCAGTGCAGGCCACCAACTACGATTTACAAGGTCAAACACCTGGCTCGCCTGCAGCGCCTGGTAGCGTGATCCCAACTGTTTCACTCGACAGTACGGTTTACTTCGACCGCAAAACAAGCTTTTTCGGTCGCAATGTAAACCAAACCCTTGAACCGCGAATTTTCTACCTTTACACGCCGTTCAAAGACCAATCCGATCAGCCTATTTTCGACACCTCGGTTACCGACCAAAGCCTGACCCGGATTTTCGCCGAAAACAGATATTCCGGACTTGACCGTGTGGGTGATGCGAACCAGCTGACACTGGCCGTGACCAGCCGTTTCTACGACGAGGCCACCAGCGAGGAGTTGTTTAGCGTAACCGGCGGACAACGCCTGAACTTGAGTACACCCCGGGTTATTTTGCAAGGTTTCGAGGCGCCAACCACCAGCGATTCTGACTTCTTTGCCAATGCGCGCGGCCGTATCAGCCAGTCAGTATTCCTGGACGCCACAACTCAACTGAATGCAGAAAGCGGGCGGCACGAACGCGGCAATGTCACTGTCAGCTATGCGCCGTCGCTGGGCAAACAACTGAATTTGGGGTATCGCTACACCCGCGCACAAATTGACCAGTTCGACATTTCAGGCCAATGGCCCATCTCTGACCGCTGGAGTGGCGTGGGTCGTTTAAACTATTCAATGCTGGACAATCGTTTGATTGAAGGTGTGGCAGGCCTTGAGTATGGCGAGGGTTGCTGGGCAGTGCGTGTGATTGCACAAAGATTTGCGACTGCACCACAGCTGGAGACCACATCGCTGTTTGTTCAACTTGAACTCAATGGATTGGGTCGTTTGGGGTCCAACCCGGCCGACCTGTTGTCCAGAAAGGTGCCAGGGTACACGCCTTTCTCTTCCGCACAATCGATCCAATGAGCACCCATTAAGTACCCACTAAGTACTCACTAAGCACCCAATAAGTTATGAACATGAAGCACATTCAACACTGGTTATTCGCGATCTCCGCCTTGGCGGCCATGAGCCATGCGCAGGCGCAGGGTGTCAAAGCACCAACCTCCAATTTGCCAGCGGGTAAGCTGAGTTCCGAACTCGGGGCCAGCAACGGTTCCGGCGCAGCAGCAATCGATGGCATTGTTGCGGTGGTGAACACCGACATCATTACCCGCAGCGAGTTGAACAGGCAGGTGGCCCTGATTGAACGCCAAATGAGTCGCCGCGGCGCGCCCTTGCCCGATCGGATCGAATTGCGCAAACAGGTGCTTGACCGCATGGTGATGGACCGGGCGCAACTTCAGAAAGCAGAAGAAGTGGGCATCCGGATTGAAGAAGCTCAAATTGAGGCTGCCATGGCTCGTGTTGCGGACCAAAACGGTTTGTCTCTGGAAGACTTTTTGGCACGGCTTCAAGAAGAAGGAGTTTCGCCCGCCCGCTTTCGTGAAGAGGTACGCAGCGAAATTACCTTGGGACGCCTGCGCGAGCGAGAGGTAGAAGCCCGAATTCAAGTGTCAGATGCAGAAATTCAGAATTACCTGGCTGCCCGAACCAAGGGTGGCGCGGCCCCCAACCAACCTGAAGTGAACTGGGTGCAGTTGCTGGTCAAAGCCCCCAGTGATGCCAGCGGTGCAACGCTCAACCAGGCTAGAGGCAAGGTTGAAGCAATTGAAAAGGCCCTGAAAGACGGAAAAACAGTGGAAGCCATTGTGCAAACCAATCCCGAGCTGGCGATTGACGGCACAGGGCAAATGGGTTGGTCCGGTTTTGATGCCGTGCCCACCCTGTTTAGCGAATTCCTGTCCAAGGCGCAATTGAATGCAGTACAAACCATTCGCAGCCCCAACGGATTTCACGTGTTGAAAGTACTCGAGCGTCGTGAGAGTGGCGCCGCGCTGGACAGCACACCAGTGACTCAAACCCGGGCGCGACACATCCTGATCCGCCCAGGCCCTGACATTACCGAAGCGGAAGCCCGACGCCGGCTAAATTTTGCACTGGAACAACTGCAAGGTGGCGCTGCGACCTTTGATACGTTGGCCAAGCGATACTCGCAAGACGGTTCTGCTTCAAAGGGCGGCGATTTGGGCTGGTTGTACCCAGGCGACACAGTGCCGGAATTTGAACGAGAGATGAATCAGCTTGGCATCGGGGGTGTAAGCCCGGTGTTTCAAAGCCGCTTTGGTTTCCACATTATTCAAGTGGTAGAACGTCGCCAACAGGCGGCCTCTGAAGAGCGCCAGCGCCAGGCTGCACGTCAGGCTATTCGCGCCAACAAATCCGAGGAAAGCTATCAAGAATGGTTGCGCCAACTGCGCGACGCCACCTTCATTGAAATTCGCCTTTGATGCACGGGGCATGAGCACGGCCACAAATCTCCCGATCCTGATCACCAGCGGTGAACCCGCCGGGATCGGGCCAGAACTGTGTGCTTTATTGGCCGAAACCAGCCAAGCCAAGCGGCTGAATCGTTCGCTGGTCATTCTTGGTGATGCTGATTTGCTCGAAACCCGCGCAAAAAATGCGGGCATAGAACCCAAATGGCAACGCATCAACTCGTTGCGGGATATTGCCACCGGCGAACCTGAAGCCCCCGGCTACTTTCTGCTTGACCACCCGCTTTCAACGCCCTGCATCACCGGTCAACCCAACCCGGCCAACGCACCCTACGTGCTGGGTCTGCTCAACATGGCCTGCGATGCATGCCAAAATGGAACCGCAGCGGCCATGGTGACAGCACCCATTCAAAAATCAGCAATCAGCCCGCACTGGCCAGGTTTCATGGGGCACACCGAGTACCTGGCTGAGCGCTGCGGGCAAGGCGATGTCGTCATGATGCTGATAGGTGGTCAAATGAAGGTTGCACTGGCGACTACCCACATTCCACTGGCCAAGGTGCCTGAAGCAATTACCCGGAGCAGCCTCACCCGTACGCTTGAAATCATGCTGCACGATTTAAGCCTGTACTGGAGTTTGCCGAAACCGAGAATTCTGGTGACAGGGCTAAATCCACACGCCGGCGAATCAGGCGACCTCGGACGTGAGGAAATTGACACCATCACGCCAACCATCAAAGCTCTGCAGGCCAGGGGACACGATGTGCAAGGCCCCTTCCCTGCCGACACCCTGTTTCAGCCCAAATACCTGCAAAACAGCGATGCAGTTTTGGCCATGTTTCACGACCAGGGCTTGCCCGTACTGAAGCATGCCAGTTTTGGGCAAGGCGTGAATGTGTCACTGGGTTTGCCCATTGTACGAACCTCGGTGGACCATGGCACCGCACTTGACTTGGCCGGTACCCGCAACATGGATGCGGGCAGCCTGAATGAAGCGATAGAATGCGCGCACCACATGGACCTTTGCCGCAGGAACGCGCAATGAAACACCAAGCTAAAAAACGATTTGGCCAACACTTTTTAACCGATCAAAGTGTGCTGTCAAACCTGATCGGCGAGATGCGACCTCGTGCAGACGACACGCTGGTTGAAATTGGCCCAGGCTTGGGTGCACTCACATTTTGGCTGCTTAAGGCAGTGAATCACCTGCAGGTGATCGAAATTGACCGGGACCTGGCAGAAAAGCTTCGCACCGGGAACTGGAAGGACAAACTCACCGTTCACGAAGTGGACGTGCTGAAATTTGACTTCAGGCAACTTCCTGCGCCTTTTCGCGTGGTGGGCAATTTGCCTTACAACATCTCCTCACCCATTTTATTTGCTTTACTTGAAGTGGCAGACCAGGTGATCGACCAGCACTTCATGCTGCAAAAAGAAGTCATTGACCGCATGGTAGCGGCCCCAAAAACCAGCGACTACGGCAGGTTATCGGTGATGCTGCAAGCCTACTACGACATGGACCATTTGTTCGATGTGCCGCCCGAGTGCTTCGACCCACCACCCCGCGTCATGTCCGCGATTGTTCGAATGGTGCCAAAACAGGCCCAGGAACGCGCTGCAATTCCGGGTGAAATTTTTAGCCGAGTAGTCAGCACTGCGTTTTCACAACGCCGCAAAATGTTGCGCAACACTTGGGCCAATGTGGTGCCCGAACATATCGCAAGCGCCGCAGGCATAGCACTCACCGCACGTGCCGAGGAAATTGCGCCTGAGCAATTTGTGCAAGTGGCGCAGATGCTCGCAGCAGGCTAAAAGCGCAATCTAGATGTCCAGTTGCTGCACCTTGACCTGAAGCCAATCGGTGCCCAACAAATTCACCAATTTTGTCTTGAAAGCCTCGGGTTGACCGGTCGTGAAAAAACTCACTCGCTCAATCATGGGTAAATGTGCCTCGCCCATATTCAGCAGGCCCTCGCTCTCCAGACGGGTTTTCAACTGTTTGGCCACCGGCAAACCAGTTTCTATGACTGTTACGTCCGGGCCAGCCAATTTGGAAATGAGGTGTGCAACAAAGGGGTAGTGTGTGCAGCCCAATACAATAACGTCTGCATTTTTTTGAAGCAGCTCGGCCAACACAGGCTTTAACAGGGCCTCAATCGCTGGCTCGGGCATGGGCGATTGTTCGATCAGTTCAACCAGCCCAGGGCACGGGTGTGCAATCACCTTCGCCAAAGGATCAAATCTTTCAACCAAGCCCTTGAACCGCTCGCTGGCCACCGTGTTGGTGGTTGCCAAAATACCCACCACACCGGTTTTGGTCAGCATACTGGCAGGTTTGACGGCGGGCTCGATTCCCACAATCGGCCAATTTGCATGTGCCGCCCGGGCCTGATTGGCGCCTGCAGCAGTGGCAGTATTGCAGGCCATAACCATGGCTTTGCACTCCTGATTGCGCAGCCAATTGGACAGGGTTAATACACGGTCTGTAATTTCATGCTGCGGCTTGTCGCCATAGGGCAAATAACGTTCGTCGGCCACGAATCGAAAGCGCTCTGCTGGCAAGTAATTCAACATCGCCTTCAAAACCGACAAACCACCCACGCCTGAATCAAATACGCCCACCGCTCGTGCGGATTCCAACAACACGGGATTAACCATTCAGCACCTTTGAAATACAGGGTAAATCAATGCTTGTTTTCATGATTTGATGGGGCCAACAAATATTAAAATATTAATCGACGATAAATTTAACATTTACACATCATGCCAGCTTTCAACTTTCGCGAGATATTGCTCTGTATTGTCACACTGTTTGCCTTGACTGGCGGGCAATTTGCGTACAGCGCCGAAAAGAATTCAACCCTTCGTCTGCTGGTTGTTCCACAATTTCCAGCCACAGAAATTCACGCCACCTGGAGCAAACTGCTGGATGGTTTGAAAAAAGACGGACTCCCGGAAATCGAACTTGTTTTTGCAAAAGACATCACCGAGTTTGAGAATCAGTTCAAAGCCGGGCAAGCCGAACTGATTTACTGTAACCCCTATCACATGGTGATGGCCAAGAAGGCACAGGGCTATACACCGCTGATTCGAGACAGCAAACCCTTGACCGGTATCCTGATTACTGCCAACAACGGCGCCCCCGATGGCATTAAAAATCTCAGCGATCTAAACGGCAAAACCCTGTTGTTTCCCTCACCCAACGCCTTTGGTGCATCACTTTATATGCGCGCCTTGCTAAAGCGCGAGAAGGGTCTGGAATTTACCACCCAATATGTGAAGACTCACCCCAATGTCATCCGTGGAGTGGTCCGAGGAGAGGGGCAAGCAGGCGGTATGGTTAATGCCACACTGTTGGCTGAAACGCCCGAACTTCAGCAGAAAGTCAAAGTAATTTATGAAACACCACCTGCCCCACCGCACCCTATTGCAGCGCATCCACGAGTTGACGCCTCCACTCGTGAGGCCATTGCGGCCGCCGTTCTTGGGTACATCAAAACGCACAAACAAGTGGGGGAAGACATTCAAATGCCGAACCCTGTGCGGGCCGATTACGCCAAAGATTACAAACCACTTGAGAACCTCGGACTTGAGGCATTTCTTTCCAATTGAAACCGTCTTTTCACACCATTACGCATCCCAGCCTCGGCACCAAACTGTTGGTGCTGGGTATCGGCTTGGTCCTGGCTCTGGCGTTGGCATTCACTTGGTTCAACACCAAAACCCAGCGCAATGAATTACAAGGGGTGTTCAATCAACAAGCCACAGCCCTTGCTTTCAATATTGCTGTGTCAAGCAACAGCCATTTGCTGGAAAAAGACTTCGCAGTCGTTGAAACCTTATTGCTGAAAGCAAATGAATTCAAAGACCTGTATTCAGCAACTGTGATTTCTGCCGAGGGAAAAGTCCTGGCCCAAGTTTTACGCGATCCGGACACCCAACGCTTGTCGGCCCGATATGATGTTGGCCGCTTGCATGTACCAAAGCGCGATTTACAAACCCAATTATTCAGCAACGAACGCTATCTGACAGTGATTGAACCGATTGAATCGGCGGGGCGCTTGATTGGTCACGTTGTACTCGAATTTGATTTGACTCCGCTCCAAACCCGTCAGTCAGAATTGATCGAACGCAACGTTCTGCTCGCTGTAATACTCATTTTTCCAGCAGCACTGGCTCTGTGGCTGTTCATTCGCAAAACAATTCTAGAATTGAATGCACTCACCGATTTCGCACAACGAATGGTGAAGGACCAAGGCATTGAACAGGCCACCTCCCCCACCTCGCGAGAGCTGGCCATGTTGCACCACACATTGAATTGGGCATCGGTCACACTGAGAAAAAAGAACCGGGCACTGGAGGCTGCGAAATTGAAGGCCGACAAATCCAATGACCTGAAGTCACAATTTGTGGCCAACATGAGCCATGAAATCAGAACGCCCTTGAACGGTATATTGGGTTTGACTGAAATTATCCTGAGCAACAGCGCACTGGCAGAAAAACCCCGCCGCAATCTTGAGTTGATTCAACTCAGCGCCGAGCACCTGCTGCGGGTCGTCAATGACATTCTGGATTTCTCGAAGATTGATGCCAACTGCCTTGACATGGACCCACAACCTTTCGAGCTAAGGCCCAATGTGCAAGCGATGGTGAAAATGGTGTCCAGTGCTTACGCCAAACCGCATGTCGCCACTGTGCTCGACATTGACCCTGACGTGCCGAACTACTTGTTTGGCGACTGCCCACGGATTATGCAAGTGCTGAACAACTTGTTGAGCAATGCATTGAAATTTACACAGCACGGTCAAGTCAGTCTCACGATTAAGACGAAACAAGGGACAGAAAAAACCCAAAAATCCAAAAGCAAAATTCATTTTGCGGTGCGCGACACTGGAATGGGAATTTCTGAATCAGCTCGCACCGAAATTTTCAAAGCCTTCTCTCAAGCTGAGCCAGGCACAGCACGCAAGTATGGTGGCACTGGCCTGGGCTTAACCATTACCCAACGTTTGCTGGAATTGATGAATAGCCGGATCCATCTTTGGTCTGAAGAGGGCGTTGGCAGTGAATTCAGCTTTACACTAGAGTTACCCATCGTCGAAGAACAAAAAACCACTGATAGTGAACCACTGGCCGTCAATATGACTCTGAATAACACCCCTGCCGCGCCTGAGTTTGGCCACGCCTCCACCGGCTTGCGTGTCTTGGTGGCTGAAGACAATATGGTCAACCAAACCTTCATTTCTCATGTGCTGACCCAGCTTGGTATTTCTTACCGCTTTGCAGACGATGGACTGGCTGCACTGCAGGCCGTGGACCAAGAGAAGTTTGATTTGGTGTTTATGGACATGCACATGCCCAATATGGGCGGCCTTGAAGCATGCCGTGCCATTCTTGCGAAACCACAACACAAGAATCTGCCTATTGTTGGTTTGACTGCCGATGCGATTGCTGACACCCGGGAAGCCTGCATGTCAGCGGGAATGCGCGAGTACATTTCAAAACCATTCAAGCGCAGCGACATTGAAGCCGTGCTTGCACGCCTGAAATTCAATGTGTCGCCAATTCCGATGCAAAACTTTGACCATGACAAAGAATTGCTGAAAACAACCATCGACATGATTGCGGCTGAAATTCCGCAACTTGCAGATGACACCGAAAAACAGCTTTTGGCCGAAAACTTTCCTGAGGCCAAACGAGCGCTGCACACGCTGAAAGGGCATTGCAAATTGGTGGGGGAGCTTGCGTTTGCTGACTTTATTCAGCAACTGGAAAACCAGTTGACTCAAAACCAGCTACCCGCAGCAAAGTCAATCGAGCACTTAAAAACCAACTTGCGAGTACTTCAACAACGCCTGCGTTTGTTAAGCCAGTAAATCCGGATTCACCGCTGCCGTCACCACGAGCTCCACTTTCCAGCCTGGCTTGGCCAGTCCTTTGACTTCCACACACGCGCGTGAAGGTGCAGCGCCCTCGGGCAACCAAGCGTCCCAAACCGAGTTGAACCCCTCGTAATCGCGGGCCATATTGGTCAAGTAAACCTGAACCAGCAACAAACGGCTTTTGTCTGTGCCTGCGCCAGCCATGGTGCGTTCAAGGCAGCTCAACAGGTCCCGGGTTTGGGCCTGAATGTCGCCTTCCTCCATGGAAGGCACCTCAACCAAATAAACCACCCCGTTGAAGCTTGTGGAATCGGAGTAACGTTTTGTAGTACCTTGTCTGTGTATCACAGGACCCCCTTCATGAAATTTGAACATTTGGTGCAGATCAACGACCCGAGCTTGCCTGGCATTGACTGGTTAACACGGCAACAACTCTGGTTTGGCTTGGTTGCACGCGCGTGGAAACCTACACGCTTCGTACTTGGTCTTGAAGATGCGCAAGTGATGCAAACCAGTCAGGAAGGCAATATCACCACGCTCGCCCGGGTACTGAATTATGGCCCCTTTCAAATTGAAGACACCATCGAGCTGATTGAAGAAGATCGCACCGAGACACGCATTGTAGCGAATCAGTTTTGTGGCGACAGCACATTGACCATTTCAATTGAAGAACCGGAGTCAGGTGAACTGTGGTTGCGGTTTCAATACCAGGTCAGCGATGTACCAAGCTCGGCAGGCGGCTCCGAGGTTTCATCGCACGATGTCGACGAAATTCGAAAACAGGCTTACCGCGCCGCCGATATTGACACCGTGCGCATGATTCGCGAGCTGGCCATGGCCATGCCCGCGCAACAACCCGACAATCGGAAAGACCACTAGCGCGAGAGACCCGCTCACTTCAGTGCGCAGGCTCCCATGTAAATTTGGCCAGAACGGTTGCCGCTGCGGCAATACGCCAACACCGGTTTTTCTGCTGCGTCCAGAATTCGCTTGAAATCCTCAAGCAACACTTCTGAGGGGGGTTGCCCCACTTCCATCGGCAAATAGTGAATGGCCAGGCCCAGGCTTTTCGCCTTGGCTTCAATTACTGAGTGGGCCAGTTGGGCACCCACTTCATGGTCGGGCCGATTATTCACTATGGTTTTAAAACCCAGTTCGGCAATTGCTTCCAAATCTTCCGGACTGATTTGGCCGCACACTGCGACCTCATTGCTCAGTTGCCTGATGCTCATTTCAACAAATTCCTTCGGTGCGTTTTACTGATAAGACAGTTCTTTGGCCTTGCCCCAGAACACTTTGTAAGAAAATGCAGTGTACCCGAGGATAGTTGGCAAAGTGATCACCACACCCACCAGAATAATCTTCAATGCTTCAGGTGACGAAGCCGCCTCCCACACGGTCAACTGATTCAAGACCACGTAAGGGTATTGACTGTAAGCCAGGCCCATGAAGGCCAAAGTCATGACACCCGCCGTGAGTGCGAACACCATCCAGCCATAGCCAGCATCCATCAAACGCTGACTGCTCAACACATGGTGAATACCCCACAGGCACAACACCGACGCGATTGGAATGGGTGCCAAGGCAACAATGTTGGGAAAGCTGAACCACTTGTCAAAAATTTCAGGAACAACCAACGGTGTCATGGCTGAAATAAAGGCGATGGAGGCCAACATGGGCCAAAAACTGATTCGCCCCCATCGGCGAGACTTCTCGATCAAACCGCCTTCAGTTTTCATGATCAACCAACCGCTGGCCAACAAGGTGTAAGCAAAAGGCAAGGTGATGGCGACACCCAAGTTGAAGACCAGTTGCGACCAATGGTTAGAAAAACCCGTGATGTAACTACCCAGCATCCAGCCTTGCGAAACCGAGGTAACCAGTGAACCGATGAAAAAAATCCGGTTCCACAGCGGCTTGTAGGCCACATCCACTTTAACGCGAAAATCAAACGCTACCCCCCTCAACACAAGGCCCAGAAGCATGAAAGTGACTGGCAGGTACAAGGCTGTAAGCACCACACCGTGGGCTTTTGGAAAGGCGACCAGCAATACGCCCACGCCCAGCACCAACCAGGTTTCATTTGCATCCCAGAACGGGCCGATTGAATTGATCATGGTGTCTTTTTCATCATCTGTTGCATGGGGCAACAACAGGCCGACGCCCAAATCGTAACCATCCAGCACCACGTAAATCAAAAGGGACAAACCCATTACGCCCATGAACAACAGCGGCAAAAACTCGTTGAACGTCATCGCACAGTCTCCCTTTTATTGTTCACGGCGAAGTTTGTCCGCAGGCGTAGTGGCGGGTGGAACCCCGCCCCAATTTACTTTCTTGGATGAACCAATACCACCCAACAGCATGTACCGCAGCACCCACACATAAGAGATGATCAAACCGATGTACATGGCCATGTACAACAACACCGTAAAAGCCAACAACTGGGGTGGATGCTGGGCCACCACGTCAGCGGTGCCCAAGACGCCGTACACCACATACGGTTGCCGACCAATCTCGGTGACCCACCAACCAGCCACTGTGGCCACCCAACCCGAGAACATCATGAACATCAAAGCGGTCAGAAGAAGTCGATGGGTTTTGTTTTCAAGTACCGGGCCAGTTTTCCGGAAAGCCCACACCGAGGCCCAGGAAACCAGCAACATCAACACACCCATGCCCACCATGACCCGAAAGGAATAAAACACGGGCCCCACTGGCGGGTGGGTATTCAGGAAATCGTTCAACCCTTTGATCTCGCCATTGAAGTCGTGCGTCAATATAAAACTGGCCATTTTGGGAATACCGATTTCAAAATGATTGGTGCGCGCTTCGCTGTCAGGAATGGCGAACAACAGCAATGGAGCACCCCTCTCGGTTTCCCACACGCCTTCCATGGCCGCCACTTTGGCAGGCTGGTGCTTCAGCGTATTCAAACCGTGCAAATCACCCACAAAAATCTGGATGGGAATCAGCACCGCTGCGCCATAAACCCCCAATTTCAGCATGTGACGCGTAAACGGCTTTTCGCGCTTACGCAAAATTTGAAGGGCGCTGCCGCCCGCAATCACGAAGAACACAGTCAAACCGCTGGCCAGCAACATGTGTGTAAAGCGATAAGGAAAAGATGGATTCCAGATAATTTCCAGCCAATTGGTGGCATGCATTTGGCCATCAATGATTTCGAAGCCCTGCGGGGTTTGCATCCAGCTGTTCAGCACCAAAATCCAGAAGGCCGAAAGCGTGGTGCCAAAGGCCACCAAAAACGTGGCCAACAAATGTACCTTGGGCGACACCCGTTGTTTGCCAAACAACATCACACCCAAAAAAGTGGCTTCCAGAAAGAACGCAGTCAGCACCTCATAACCCAGGAGGGGACCGGAAATGTTTCCGGTTTTTTCCATGAAGCCAGGCCAGTTGGTGCCGAACTGGAAGCTCATGGTGATACCCGACACAACGCCCATGGCGAAAGTCAGCGCAAAAATTTTCGTCCAGAAATAATGGGCCTGCTCCCACTCGGTTTTGCCAGTGCGCACATGCTGCAATCGCAGGTAAAACATCACCCAGCCCAAACCAATGGTGATAGTTGGAAACAAAATATGGAAAGTAATATTGGCCGCGAACTGGATTCGGGCAAGATCAAGCGACGTGAATTCCATGCAGCACCCCACGAAAGCAACTGAATAAGAACAGCCATGGCATGGATATGACCATAATTTGGTGCGTGTCGTCTGTCAAATTAGTTTGCTCAATGAACCACCGCACAACGCGTACAATGCCCAATCTCTCCGCACTGGAAGTCTGTTCGTGATTAAGCGCCCCATGTTTTTTTTGCTGGCTGCCTTGGCCGCATTCGCCCCCTTGGCAATTGATTTGTATTTGCCAAGCCTCGCTGCAATTGGCGCGGAACTGCAGGCTCCGGCAGGGCGTGTTCAACAAACTGTGACTGTGTTTCTGGCGGGGTTTGCTTTGGGCATGCTGTTTTACGGACCACTTTCGGACAGGTTTGGCCGCAGGCGAATGATATTTGCCGGTACCACCGTGTTCGTACTGGCCAGTGTGGCCTGCATGTTGGCCCAAACCATTGAACAACTCCTGGTGTTCAGACTGATTCAGGCTTTTGGTGGCGGTGCCGCGGCGGTTATTTCACGTGCCGTGATTCGCGACCTGTTCGGCGAAACCGATTCAGCCCGGGTCATGGCCATGGTCGCTATGGTCACCTCACTGGCCCCCATGATTGCGCCACTTCTCGGGGCCTACATTCTGGAACTGGGTTCATGGCGCTATGAATTTCTGGCGTTGGCCCTGTTTGGGGCCCTCTGCACCGTGGCCGCTTATGCATTGCTGCCCGAAACCCTGAGCAAGGTTAGAAGCCAGAGTTCTTTGGGCCATGCATTCAGGGGGTATCGAACCGTATGGGAGCAGCGCGATGCCCGACTGCTGATTATTGCGGGAGGCGCGCACTTTGCTGCGATGTTTGCCTACATCACGGGCACGCCATTTGTGTACATCGAGTTTTTTGGTTTGAGTGAAAAAACATACGCGGTGCTGTTTGGCTCGAACATATTGACCCTGATTGGTTTTGGCTATGCATCCACGCGATTGGTGAAACGCACGGGCACTACGCCACTTGTAAAAACAGGCTCCGCCTTGGGGTTGCTGGGTGCCCTCATGGTGTTGGTCAGCGCCTGGAGTGCCGGCACGGCCAGCTGGAATCTGGGTCTGATGGTGGCTGGCTTTTTACTGTGTGTGGGTTCACTGGGCTTTGTGGCACCCAACACCACAGCGCAATTGTTGGGCAAGCACCCTAAAAATGCCGGGGCAGCCTCTGCCTTGTATGGTTGCGCGCAATTTGGTTTGGGGGGGTTGGCCAGCTGGGCTGTCTCAGTGGTACACGACGACACCTCGCTACCCATGGCTGCCACCGTGGTGGCCTTTGCTGCGCTTGCGTGCTGGGCCAGCATTCGACTGAAACGCTGAACTTTTCATTGTAAGCACAAAATTATTGCCATTGTGTTTAATCGACTGCGAAATTGGCACGAAAATTGGACTTTTTGGTCCCTTTACGGTATGTTGTGTCACGAATTTATTCTGCCTAACAACCCAAACACACATTTTTGCACTGCCATATGGCCGACACAAAAGCCCAAAGTGGCGAGAACCAGCCCGACGTGGCTTGGCTCGAGAGCCAGTACAACGTCCGCTCTTACCTGCCCGACCACCCCAAAACCTTTGCTCGCTGGGCTGAGCAGTCCCGCTACGCCCGTTTTGATCTGGACGGGTTCTGGAATCAGTATTTCGGCGAATCGGAAGCAGAAACCGTGGATGTCATTCCTGGCAAACCCGGCAAACCGCTATTGATATTTATTCATGGCGGTTACTGGCGTTCACTCGACAAATACGACTTTACCTTTCTGGCCAAGCCTTATGTGGCTCGTGGCTACTCGGTGGCGCTGCTGAACTACGGCCTGATTCCCCGCGTAACCATTGAAGACAGTGTTCGCCAAACCCTGCGCGGCATTGAATGGCTTTATCGCCAGGCCGACCGCTTTGGCTTTGATGCCAACCAGATCGTAGTGTGTGGACATTCGGCTGGAGGACATTTGGGCGTGATGAGCGCGCTGGCGTTTTGGCCGCTGTGGGCCTCCGACCTGCCTCAAGACGTGGTGAAGTCCGTCATCGCAATTTCAGGCATTTACGACCTCAGCCCACTGGTGCACACACCGTTCATTCAGAAAGACCTGAAGCTGAACCAGAAACGCACGCGCATGGTAAGCCCGGCCTTGATGCCCAAGCCCACCATTCCCGTTCACCTGGCATTTGGCACGAAGGAAACCGATGCGTTCAAGGAGCAAAGCGCTTACTTGGCATCACACTGGGGCCTAAACCCACCCTTGCAGGTGAATGCAGATCATTTCAGTATTTGCGACAGCATTGCCGACCCCAACAGCGAACTGTTCATGCTGATTCAAAATCAGTTGCTGTTGCCTTCGCACTAAAAACCACAGCAAAAACTGAACGGGTTATCCCCCCATGTTCGGTAAACTGCTTTTCAGGCTGGTGCCGTATAACTAAGTTGTACACACCAGCCTGGAGGCAAGAATGCCCCTCACAATCGCCTACTCCAACGCCGCAGGTTCATTTGGCCCGCGCTACCCCGATGGTCAAACCCTGATGCGCAAGCGCACGCTTCGTCAAACCGCGAAATTGTTCAAGGTGGGCGCTGAAGTGCTGCTGAACGCAGCACCTGCCACGGTCATTGCCTACAACATTGCCGAATTTGGTCGCTGGATTTCAACCAGCCACCCCGTACTGGTTCAACTTCAAACCGGGGAGTTGCAATATTGCCGCTTAAGTGATCTGCACATTGCTGAAAACCCGAGCATGCAGACCCACTGAAGCTGACTATAATCCGGGGATGAACTCAACACCCCCAACACTCAACACAATCGGCTTTATTGGCCTTGGCAACATGGGCGCCGCTATGGCAGGCCACCTTTGCAAGGCGGGCTACACTGTACTGGCCTGGGCGAGAAATGCGTCCACCTTCGAGGCGCTGGCTGACATCCCGCTTGTTCCACAACCCAGCATTGAAGCCTTGTGCGCAAGCACCCGCCTGGTCGCCTTGAATGTGACCAACACCGCTGATGTTCAATCGCTGCTGTTTCGCGATGGCGGTATTGCGCAACATGCACAGCCCGGTTCGATCATTGTGGACTTCAGCACTATTGACGCGGCGGCTGTGGCTGATATTGCACGTCAATTGAAGTCTCGCGGTGTTGATTACATTGATTGTCCTGTTTCTGGCGGTGCTGCAGGCGCACGTGCTGCAACATTGAGCATGATGGCAGGTGGTGATTTGGCGGCCTTCAATCGGATTGAACCCATGCTGAAACACTTGGGCAAAACCATTCGACATGTGGGCCCTTCCGGCGCGGGGCAAGCGATTAAGGCGGCCAATCAAATGGCCTTGTGCATTCAATTGGTGGGCATTGCTGAAGCCATGAATTACGCGCTGGAACAAGGTGCAGAATTGAGTGTAGTACTTGAGTTGCTGCAGGCCGGTTTGCCAGCCAGCCGGGTGCTGGACTGGGCTGGTCCGCACATGGTGAAAGGCTTTACGGATCCGGTTTCAATTGAAGCGCATCTGCATGCGAAAGATGTGCGCATGGTGGCTGATGCGGCGAAGAAGCAGGGTTTGCATTTGCCACTGTTGTTTAAAACGGCAGAACTGTTGGATGAACTGGTGGCAAGTGGGCCGAAGAGTCAAGACACATCGCGGGTTTTTGAGGTGGTTCGCAGGCATATGCGAGCTTAGTGGCAAGCTACACAGCTGCACTATTCGGGCCTTGCGCTGGTCGAGTGCGGCAGTGTGCGGCCTGCAGCATACAGGTTTGATCGGGTGCGCATGTGCTTGTTGCGACAGTCAGGAAAATCTGCCCAAGCGTGCCAAGCCGGGCTGGTGCCCTTCAGGGCAGAAGCCGCCCCGACCGCTTTCTTCGAGGGGCGGTTTCAGGCAAGGCGAGGTTCAGCTTGGGGCCAACAGATTTTCCGTCGCGACAGGCTCTGCGCTCCGAGCAAATCAACCACACCGCATCAAATGTCGTAAGCATCCCCACCGCCCAACACGCGGTCTATCAGCTTCGGCGTCAACATCGGCGCAAACACCGCAATGAATTCATACATTAGCGTGCGCATGAACACCCCCTGCCGCAAGGCAATGCGAGTGGTGTTGCGGCCAAACAAATGGTCCACAGGTACAGCCATCAGGCCTTTGTCTTTCAAAACATCAAAAGCCACCTCAGCAATAATGCCCACGCCCAAACCCAAGCCCACATAGGTTTTAATCACGTCTGCATCAATGGCTTCTAGCACCAAGTCAATATTGACCCCAGCCTTTTGAAATGCAGCGTCAATTTTCTTGCGCCCGGCAAAATGGGTTTCGTAGGTAATGACGGGCATTTGATCAAAATCGGCCAGCGCAATTTGTCGCCCGCCCGATGCAAAAGGTTTTAGCAATGGTGAATCGGTGGGCGCCACCGCAATATGCCCCCAGTCGTAACAGGGGAATGTCACCAAATCAGGTTCATCGGCCAAGGCCTCGGTGGCCACAGCCAAGTCAGCTTGGTCTTTGCGCACCCACTGGGCCAGTTGCTCGGGCGTTCCCTGCAACAGAATCAATTTGACCTTCGGAAATTTCTTGCGGAAAGCAGCCACCGCCTGCGGCAAAACGTAGCGTGCCTGTGTGTGGGTCACAGCCACAGTCAACTGCCCGCTTTCACGCGCTGCAAATTCTTCACCCACACGTTTGATGTTCTCAAGTTCGGCCAATACGCGCTCGCAAGCTTGGTAAACCAATTCACCAGGTGGCGTTAAACCTTTGATGCGCTTGCCATGGCGCTTGAAAATCTGAAAGCCCAGCTCTTCTTCAAATTCGATGATCGCCTTCGAAACACCCGGCTGAGAGGTAAACAGCGCCTTGGCCGCATCGGTCAGGCTGAAATCATGGCGAACCGCTTCCCGAACGAATCGGAGCTGATGCAAGTTCATAAAAACCCTTTATTCCACTGAGGAATATATAAATGGAAATATTATCGTTTGAATTATAAAGCGAAGCGCCTACACTTCAAGTCCCAAAAAACCATTTTCATCGAGCTTTCACGTGCCTTTCGACATCAATTTAGTCTACGTAGCTTCTGGCCTGGCGGTCGGCCTTCTGGTCGGCCTTACCGGCGTTGGGGGCGGCTCCTTGATGACACCCTTGCTGACCGTGTTGTTTGGCATTCCTGCCACCACCGCAGTTGGCACTGACCTGGCATTCGCAGCCATTACAAAGGGTGCAGGTACTGTTGTTCACCGCTTGCGCAACACAGTCAACTGGAAAATTGTGGGGCTGGCCTGCTTGGGCAGTGTACCGGCATCGCTGGTTACGATTGCAATCCTGCACGGCCTGGACATTCAAAATGCCGGCAAGGGCAGCCCGATTGACGTGTTTATTCGCTGGTCCATTTCCATTTGCGTCATGCTGACCGTGGGCGTCCTTATTTTCAAAACAAAAATTGTTCATTGGCTGCAAAACCATCCGCAGGCCCAATTGCAAGATAAAACGCGTACCATCGCGACCGTGGTTGCATTCGCAGTCATCGGCATGCTGGTCACCGTGTCCTCAATTGGTGCGGGTGCAATCGGCGCCATGGTGCTGATCATGTTGTACCCACACCTGAAGGCCTCTGAAATCGCAGGCACTGATATCGCTTATGCAGTGCCACTGACAGCTGTTGCAGCTTTTGGTCACTTCAGCTTGGGCACAGTTGATTTTGGTTTGTTGGGCGCTTTGCTGATCGGCTCCATTCCCGGCATAACAATTGGTAGTTATTTAAGTCGCGCAGTGCCTGAAAAGTTCTTGCGCGGGGTATTGGCCACGACCCTCACCGCCGTGGCCGCAAAATTGGTGATGTAAATGTACAAATACGACGACTACGACCACGCCCTTGTACGCGAACGCGTGGCTCAGTTTCGCAACCAGACCGAGCGCTTCCTGAAAGGCGAGCTGACCGACGAAGAGTTCCGCCCGCTGCGCCTGCAAAACGGCCTGTACATTCAGCGCCATGCGCCCATGCTGCGCGTGGCTATTCCTTACGGATTGCTGGGTGCAAAACAGTTGCACAAGCTGGCCGACATTTCAGCCAAATACGACCGCAACTACGCGCACTTCACCACGCGCCAGAACATTCAGTACAACTGGCCAGCGCTGGAAAGCATTCCCGACATTCTTGCTGAATTGGCTGAGGTGGAAATGCACGCCATTCAAACCAGTGGCAACTGCATTCGCAACACAACCAGCGATCCGTTCGCGGGTATTGCGAAAGACGAGTTTGTTGACCCACGCCCATTTTGCGAACTGATTCGCCAGTGGAGCACCTTCCACCCTGAGTTCGCCCACCTGCCCCGCAAATTCAAAATTGCCGTGAATGGTGCAGCAGAAGATCGCGCCGCTGTGCAAGTGCATGACATTGGTGTCAACTTGACCCGCAATGCTGCCGGTGAAGTGGTTGCACAGGTGCTGGCCGGTGGTGGTTTGGGCCGTACACCCGTAATTGGCTCTGTCATCAAAAATAACCTGCCCTGGCAGGAGCTGCTGACCTACATTGAAGCTGTAATGCGTGTGTACAACCGCTATGGTCGCCGCGATAACATGTACAAAGCCCGCATCAAAATCCTGGTGCGCGCCATTGGACCGGAAGAATTTGCCAAACAGGTTGAAGAAGAATGGCAGCACATCAAGGGCGGCATTTCTGTGATTCCGCAAAAAGAATTTGACCGTGTTTCGTCCTTCTTCACCGCACCTGCTTACGAGCAATTCAGCGCTGAACAAGTGGCCACCATCGCCGAGCAAAACCGTGGCTTGCGCGCCAAGCATGTGGGCTTTGACCGTTGGCTGATTCGCAATGCACGCGAACATCGCCAGCCCGGTTATGTGGCCATCAGCATTTCACTGAAGCGCCCTGGCATTGCACCCGGCGACGCCACCACGGACGAAATGCACCTGATCGCTGACCTGGCCGAACAGTATTCTTTCGGTGAACTGCGCGTGACTCACGAACAAAACTTTGTGTTGTCTGATGTGGCCGAGCAAGACTTGTTCGAGCTGTGGAGCACCCTGAAAGAACACAATTTGGCCATGCCCAATATTGGTCTGGTTTCCGACATGATTGCCTGCCCCGGTGGCGATTTCTGTTCACTGGCCAATGCCAAATCCATTCCGATCGCCTTGGGTATTCAGGAAGCAGTCGATAACCTGGACTATCAGTTTGATCTTGGCGACCTCAGCCTGAATATTTCAGGTTGTATCAACTCTTGCGGCCACCACCACATTGGCAACATCGGTATTTTGGGTGTCGATAAAAACGGTGAAGAGTGGTACCAGGTTACGCTGGGTGGCCGGCAGGGCAACGATGCGTCCATCGGCAAGGTAATTGGAAAGTCCTTCTATGAAAAAGACGTGCCCGGTGTGGTTGTGAAGTTGCTGGAAGTGTATGTGCGCGAGCGTCATGAAGATGAACTGTTCATCGACACCCTCGACCGCATTGGTGCTGAGCCCTTCAAAGACCACGTGTATGCCAACAAGGAGGCTGCATAAATGTCACAGATTATTGTTAAACCGATAAACGGTGCAGCCGCCATTGTTGCCGATGAATTCGTGATCGTCGAAACAGGTACCGCCGAGGCGCCTGTGGCAGTTCCCGCTGAAGGCAAAGTGCTGGTGCACTTGTCTGTGTGGGAAGCAAACAAGGCAGAATTGACTGCACGCGCCCAAGCGGGCGATTTGGGTGTGTACCTGAACCCTGAAGACAACCCCGAGCAGTTGCAGGGTGATTTGAATGTACTGAAACTGATTGCATTCAACTTCCCGGTGTTCAAGTACGGCCAGGGTTATTCAGGCGCCGTGTTGCTGCGCACACGCTATGGCTTCAAAGGCGAAATTCGCGCATTCGGCGACGTGTGGCGCGACCAGTTTTTTTACCTGGCGCGTTGCGGCTTCACACAATTCGACATCAAGGAAGGCAAGTCGCTGGAAGACGCATTGAACGCCTTTGCTGACTTCACCATCCCTTACCAAACCAGTGCCGATGGGTCGCTGCCTGTGTTCAATCGCAGGGCTGCAGCGGCAGGAGCGTAAGCATGAATGCAGTGAACACTTCGCGCTTTCACAGTGTTGAAACGGTACCGGAAAATAATTCAGCGCTGGAACAACCCATCGCTGTGTTTCGTGGCCCGCACCAACCCGCCACCGACATTTCTGGAAAAGTGCAAGCACTGGAAATATTGCTGAACAATGCAGCCAATGAATTTGATTCAATCGCATTGGCCAGTAGTTTGGCCGCCGAAGACAATGTGTTGTTCGATGTGATCGCACGCCTGAAATTGAACATTCGCGTGTTTAGTTTGAACACAGGCCGCCTGCACCAGCAAACTCTGGATGTAGCACCTGCGCTGCAAGCCAAATATGGTCAAACCGTACAATGGTTTGAACCACAGGCCAAGGCTGTTGAAACCTATGTGAACACCAAAGGCCGCGATGCTTTTTATGAAAGTACGGCGCTGCGCAAAGAATGCTGCAGCATTCGCAAAGTGGAGCCACTGGCCCGCGCACTGCAAGGTGCAAAGGCCTGGGTCACCGGTCAGCGTCAGGCCCAGGCCGCCACTCGCGCCACTTTGCCTGTGCGCGAATTCGACGCCGACCGCGGCATTGAAAAATTCAACCCGCTGGCCGACTGGAGCGAGGCCGATGTGTGGACCTACATTCGCCAGTTTGATGTGCCTGTGAACACCCTGCACTTTGAAGGTTTTCCATCCATCGGCTGTGAGCCTTGCACACGCGCAATCACCATTGGTGAGGACATTCGCGCAGGCCGCTGGTGGTGGGAAGACCCGACCAGCAAGGAATGCGGTTTGCACAATGCAAATTTAAAGAAATAAGTTACAGAAACACACTGAATTTACAAATCGAGAAAAATCATGAGCACGCAAGTGAGCACGCAAAAACACACCATGTCCCACCTGGACTGGCTTGAAGCAGAAGCCATCTACATCATGCGCGAAGTGGCCGCTGAATGCGCGCGTCCCGCCATGTTGTTCTCTGGCGGCAAAGATTCCATCGTCATGCTGCGCCTTGCAGAAAAAGCATTTCGCCCAGGCAAGTTTCCATTTCCCCTGGTGCACATTGACACCGAGCACAACTTCCCGGAAGTGATTGAATTTCGCGACTGGAAAGCCAAGCAGTTGGGTGAAGAACTGATTGTTCGCTCACTGGAAGGTTCGATCAAAAAGGGCACGATTCGCCTGCCCCACCCGGAGGCTTCCCGCAATTCATTCCAAAGTGTCACGCTGCTGGAAACCCAGGAAGAATTTGGCTTTGACGCACTGATGGGCGGCGCACGCCGTGATGAAGAAAAAGCACGTGCTAAAGAACGCATTTTCTCTTTCCGCGACGGCTTTGGCCAATGGGACCCGAAAAACCAGCGCCCCGAACTTTGGGACCTGTACAACACCCGCGTTCACCCCGGTGAACACATGCGCGTGTTCCCCATTTCCAACTGGACCGAACTGGACGTGTGGCAATACATTGAGCGCGAAAAACTGGAACTGCCCAATATTTACTATGCCCATGAACGTGAAATCATTGAGCGCAATGGCCTGCTGGTACCAGTGACCGAGATGACTCAACCCAAGGCCGGTGAAACAGTCACCACCCGCACAGTGCGTTTCCGCACCGTGGGCGACATTACATGCACCTGCCCGGTGGCAAGCACTGCTGCGACACCGGCTGAAATCATCACGGAAACCGCGGTGACCGACATTACCGAGCGCGGCGCTACCCGCATGGACGATCAAACTTCCGAGGCCTCCATGGAGCGCCGCAAGAAAGAAGGCTATTTCTAAATCGAGATGAATACCATGAACGCAATTAACGAAGCTCTGAAACTGAGCACCCAAGACCATGGCGTGCTGCGCTTCATCACCGCTGGTTCTGTCGACGACGGAAAGTCCACCCTGATTGGCCGCTTGCTGTTCGACAGCAAAGGTATTTTTGCAGACCAGTTGGCCGCCATTTCCAAGGCAAAAAACAAGCGCACTGCGGGCGATGCAATCGACTTTTCGCTGTTGACCGATGGCTTGGAAGCAGAACGCGAGCAAGGTATTACCATCGACGTGGCCTACCGCTACTTCGCCACACCTGCGCGCAAGTTCATTGTGGCCGACACACCGGGCCACGAGCAGTACACCCGCAACATGGTGACTGGTGCGTCCACAGCCGACGTAGCCATTGTGCTGGTCGACATTACCCGCGTTGCATTTGAAGAAACCGCAGAAGGCCTGAAAGCCACGCTGCTGGCCCAAACCAAACGCCACAGCGCGATTGCCGGCAAGTTGGGTATTCCTGCCATTTTGTTTGCCGTGAACAAAATGGACCTGGTTGATTTCGACCACGCCAAATTCATTGCCACCGAAAAAGCCGTGCGTGAACTGGCAGTCACCGTGGGCGTACAAGAAGCGCTGGTGCTGCCGATTTCAGCCCTGACCGGCGACAACGTGGTCACCAGCAGCCCCAAAACCCCTTGGTACACTGGCCAGCCTTTGCTGCCCATTCTGGAAAACATTCCCAGCCGTGCTGACCGTGCAGAAGCTGCGCACAAGTTGGGTTTCCGCTTCCCGGTGCAATTGGTGGCCCGCCACGATGGTCACAAAGCCGAGGACTTCCGCGGCTACATGGGCCGTGTTGAAGGTGGCAGCGTGAAGGTGGGCGACACCGTGGTGGTTCACCCTTCTGGCCAAAGCGCAGTTGTACAGCGCATTGTATTTTTGAACGATGATTTGCCCGAAGCCCACTTGGGGCAGTGTGTCACCTTGGTGCTGGACCGCGATGTGGATGTATCCCGTGGCGATCAAATTGTCAGCGTTGGCGACACAGTGAACCACGCCCCGGTGAAAGCATTGACGGCCGACATTTGCTGGCTGGACAATGAGCCATTGAACCCTGCTCGCAAGTACTGGATCAAGCAGACCACGCGCCAAACCCAGGCCAAAATCAAATCCGTGAATTTGGTGCTCGACATTCACACCCTGCTGCATGGTGAAAGCACCAAAACGGTGCAAATGAACGACATCGCACAGATTGAATTGGTGCTGGCCCAGCCCATCGTGGCGGATTTGTACACCGAATGCCGCGCAACGGGTAGTTTTATCCTGATTGACAGTGCCACCAACCAAACCGTGGCAGCTGGCATGATCGTTGCAAAGAACTAAGCAACGACCCTTCACCCGGTTGTTGGTTGCTTGTTCTTAAATAGGGACTTTTGAGATGGGACGCGTTGTATTGATTGGAGCAGGACCTGGAGCGGAGGATTTAATCACCGTTCGTGGCCTGAAGCTGTTGATGCAGGCAGACTGCGTGTTTTACGATGCGCTGGTCAGTCCCTCTCTTCTTTCTGAAGCCCACCCCGATGCAAAACTTGTTGCCGTTGGAAAACGTTGCGGCAAGAAATCCACCGCACAAATTTTTATCAACAAACAGCTTGTTGAGGCCGCAGAACAATTCAAACTTGTGGTGCGTCTGAAAGGCGGCGACCCCATGGTGTTTGGCCGTGCCGATGAAGAAATTACTGCATTGAAAGCCGCTGGCCACACCGTTGAAGTGGTGCCCGGTGTAACCGCCGCATTGGCGGCTGCCAGCAGCCTGCAGGCTTCGCTGACTTTGCGTGGTGTTGCCCGCAGCCTTACTTTAACCACCCCTTCTGTGGGTGCCGATGAAGTACCCAGCACGGAATTGTTCACTGGCACTGAAAACGACACTGTGGCTGTTTACATGGGTTTGCGCCAGGCAGGCCCTTGGGCCGCTGCCCTGCTTGAAAAAGGACGCAATCCGGCTACCCCGGTTATTCTGTGTGAAAGCGTGTCCTTACCTGCCGAGAAATTCACGCCGCTGAATTTGGGCAGGCTTCCATCGTTTTCTGCTGAACAGCTCACCGATGGACCTTGTCTTATTTTGATTGGCCAAGCGCTGGCAAAAGCACAGGCTGAACTACTCGCAGGCGATAAAAACCCGGTCAGTGTTGAATTGACCGGGTCGCCATTCGGATCGAACAAAGCTGCTTGATCGCCTCTAGAACGAGCGTTTAACCCGCTGCAGCTTCGCACTTCTTCATGAAGGAATTTTTGGCCGCACCTGCCAGCTTCTTGCCATCTTTGCCCACCGCACGTTCTTCACAACTGGCCTTGTTCTCAGCCAGACATTTTTTCATGAATGAATTTTTCGCAGCACCAGCCAGGGGCTTTCCTTCCTTGCTCACCGCCTTGGCCTGACAAGCGGCCTCGGTGGATTGTGCATGGGCAGGGATTGAAAAACACAGCGCAGCCAACAGCAACCATTTCTTCATGTTCTATCTCCAGATGTTTTAATTAAACCTGCTGAACAATTTCATTGGCAATTGCTTGCCACACTGCATCCCACTGACCCACAGCACTTGTGGCCTCAATGTTCAAACCCGGGTGTCTGGCTTTCAATTCAGCCATGATGACCGGAAAATCATTTTTCAAATGCCCGCCCCGACCGAAGAAGATGGGCACCACTTGAATGTGCGTCACACCGCCTTGCGCCATGCAATCCACGGTGTCTGGCAAACTTGGTGCCATCAATTCCAGAAAAGCCAGCTCAACCTGCACGTTGGGCAATTGCCCAATCAAAATGCTTTGCAACCGTTTCATGGGTTCGGCCCATTGGGGGTCTCGCGCACCGTGGCCAAACAACACAACTGCTTTTTTCTGGGTACTGCTCATCGATTCCTCAATACATTCAAAGTGCGCCAAGGCGCTGGCTGTGAAACCCACCACAAAGCCCCCATGCCCACCACAAAGCCCAGCAAACTGGGCAATGCAGCGCTCACAAACGGCGGAAAACTGGCCACCATGCTGAGGTGGGAAAACAGGTTATTGACCAAATGGAAACCCACGCCAATCATGACGCCGGCAAACACTTTCACGCTGACACTACCCGACCTGAAATGCAAGTAGGCAAACGGCAGCGAGATCATCATCATGATGAGAATGGCAAACGGGTACATTATTTTTTTGGCAAAAGCCAAATCGATATTGTCGGTGGCCTGCAGGTTACTGCTCAAAAATTTCGAGTAGTTGTACAGCTGCCAGGCACTCATGCGGTCTGGGCGAACAAACAGACCAGTGAGCAGCTCGGGCGACAAATTCGAAGTCCATCGCATGGTTTCAAGCGACTCAAATTCACTGGCCTGAATGGTTAAACCGGCGCGTGCCGCATTCGCGTTGCTGACCGCCTCATCGAAGTAACGCTGCACTAAAACGTTGCGCAACTCCCAATCGCCGCTGTCGGGATCAAACTTTGCGCTTTCGGCACGAACCCAGGCTCGAATTCTGGACTCGGGATCAAGTTCGTAATATTCCAGCTTGAGTAGCTCGCCGTCTTTGTTGAATGAATCAAAATTCACGAAACGCACACGTGACTCTGCATCAGGGGCACTGTAGGTGTCGCGCATCCAGTACCCGCTGCGGAAATCACGATCTACCTCATAGCCCAAGGCCTTGGCACGCATAGGCACCGCCGCCCTTTCGGCCAAGGGTGCCACGGCTTCGCCAAACAACACTGTAATAACGACCACGCCCGCTGCAATTCGAACGAGCATTTTCAGCATGCTGGTGGTGCTTAAGCCCGCGGCACGCATGGCTGTCAATTCACTGCTGGCTGCCAATTGCACCAAAGCGTAGATAGAACCAATCAAGGCTGCGATAGGCGCAATTTCGTAGACGCGCGCGGGCAAGCCCAACAACACTGCGACGAAATAATAAAACCAGCTGGTGCCTGGCAAACTCAAGCGGTCTACTTCAGCGATCAAGTCAAAAAATGCAAACAGACCCACAAAGGCCACCATTACAAAACTGATGGCTTTGTACAGTTCACTGCGAAAATACACCAGCAGGGAATGCGGCACCGTGAAAGGCTTTTTCATGGTTTGATCTCCTGGCCTGCCACCACATCTTGCAGATCAAGCGACCGGACAGGCCTGCGCCAGCGGAACAGGGGCGCGCCCGCGGGACGGTTGCGCTTCACCATCAACAAGTAGAACATCAGCAATACACTGGCATGCGGCAGCACCAAGGCCACCCAAAAATCGAGGGTTTCTTTGGTGACCATGCTTTGCGTAACCGACACGATGTTGCTGTAAGTCAGATAAATCAGCAAGGCAAAAAGCTGGTTCAGCGAATTGCCACCCCGTGGATTCACAAAGGCCAACGGAATGGCCAACAAACCCAGTACCAAGGCTGACATTGGCAAACTGACACGCCACAATAATTCGCCTTGGGCAGCCGGTGAAAAATCGGCAATCAACAGGTCGACACGGCGGTGCTGTAACTGAAAGCTGGGGGCGGCACCCAATGTGTTGTCAATTGCCAAACCGTAAGTTTCGAACTCAGTGCTGGTAAACCGTTCTCCAGTGCCGTCCAGTGTAGCGCGGCGCCCACCGCTCAACACCAGGTAAGGCTGACCACTGGCGTCCACTTCTACGCTACCGCGCGCAGCCGAGACAACCGTACGGGTGTCGCCTTTGGAGTCGACTACAAACACGTTTTCGACCTGCTTGGTGACTTCAGACTGACGCTCTACGAAGAACACTCGGTTGCCTTCGCCTGATTCCCGGAACTGCCCCGCGCTGACCTTGCTCACATCGCTGCGTTTCGCAAAGCGGTCTTTGGCTGCATCCAGCTCAGCTTTGGCCCATGGGGTAAGCCATACCGAGCACACCAAGGCCAACACGGTCAGCGGCACGGCAAAGCGCAGCACCGGGCGCACCAGTGAAAACAAGGACACGCCCGAGGCAAACCAGGCGGTCATTTC
The DNA here is from genome assembly GCF_000170915.1 of Limnobacter sp. MED105. Taxonomy (GTDB): domain Bacteria; phylum Pseudomonadota; class Gammaproteobacteria; order Burkholderiales; family Burkholderiaceae_B; genus Limnobacter. The sequence goes on along the minus strand of NZ_ABCT01000015.1, from coordinate 44,555 downwards.
CTGCTCTTTGAAGGCGCGCGACACAACCCCCATCACTGCGATGAACACAGTGATGACCAAGGCAGCCGGCAGGTATTGAAGACCGCCCAATAAAATGAGTGTAAATACCTCAGCGTTGTCCACCTTGCCGCCCGCAGCCTGACCCAGGGTACGAACCAGCACAGTGGTCACAATGATGGTGAACAGGGCCACGAAGGTGGCGCCAGCGGTTTGTGCGAAGTCTTTTCGAAAAGTGGATCGAAACAGCATGCAATGCAGGTGGGCTGTGCTTTGACTCGCCAACCCAGCTTGTTAATAATGGTAGATTGTCGCATGCATTCGTTTTGAATGGTCGAGCATTAATCGCAAGAAGGAACACCATGACAGCAACACCCGCCACTCCCAAAGCCAGAAAAACCAGTTCCACACGTGTCGCCAAAAAAGCGGCGCCCACGCCACCGCCCATGTTCAGCTTCAAGGCGGGTACGGGCGCTGTCGCCAAAGTGACTGCCGGCGGACCTGTGCCCACCAAGGGGTGCGATGTGGCTGTGGTTGCTGTGTACAAAGAGGGTGAATTGACCGCAGCCGCCAAACGTGCAGACATTGACACCGAGGGCCTGGTGGCAAACGCATGCAAAACCGACAAAAACCTGGGCAATGCAGGCAGCTGCCGCGTGGTATTTAACACCGCCAAGGCTGGTGCGCCCGTGTACGTACTGGTGGGGCTGGATGAAGCCGACAAACTGAATACCAAAACCCTGCGCAAAGCCACCAGCGCAGCCTGCGACGCGTTGAAAGGCCTGAAACCTGCGAAAGTATTTTTCGCCGTGAACCAGGAAGTACCCAAGAAAAGCAGTGACAAAGAAATTGCTGCCCTGTGTGCACGCACCATCACCGAGAGTTTTTACAGCTTCTCTGCCTGCAAAAAACAGGACGACGAAGTAACGCCACCCCCTGCCTTCGAGTTGGCTTGCACCAAATCAACCCAAGACGCCGTTGAAAAAGGCGCGGCGATTGGACAGGCGATTGGCAACGGCATGCAATTGACCAAAGACCTTGGCAATTTGCCTGGCAATATTTGCACCCCGAACTATTTGGCTGAAACAGCCAAAGCGCTGGCCAAGCAATACAAACTGGGTGTTGAAGTGCTGGACCACAAAAAGATGGAAGCGCTGGGCATGTTCAGCCTGTTGTCGGTGGGCAAAGCGTCCAGCGAACCCCCCAAACTGATCGTGTTGAAGTACAACGGCGCAAAAGACCCCAAAGAAGCCCCAGTGGTGCTGGTTGGCAAAGGCATTACCTTTGACACTGGTGGTATTTCACTGAAGCCCGGTGCGGGCATGGACGAAATGAAATACGACATGTGTGGCGCAGCCAGCGTGTTGGGTACCATGAAAGCCGCCGCTGAAATGAAGTTGGCCCTGAACCTGATTGTGGTAGTACCCACGGCCGAGAACATGCCTGCCGGTAACGCAAGCAAGCCAGGCGACGTGGTGGTGTCCATGAGCGGACAAACCATTGAAATTTTGAATACCGATGCAGAAGGCCGCCTGATTTTGTGTGATGCACTTACCTACGTTGAGCGGTTTAACCCCGCCGCCGTGGTCGATGTGGCCACCCTCACCGGTGCCTGTATTGTGGCGCTGGGCCATGTGAACAGCGGCTTGTTCAGCCCCGATGACGACCTGGCCAATGAATTGTTCAAGGCGGGTCAAAACGCATTGGACACAGCATGGCGCATGCCTTTGGACGAGGAATACCACGAGCAGTTAAAAAGCAACTTTGCCGACATGGCCAACATTGGTGGGCCGCCCGCAGGCAGCGTCACTGCCGCGTGTTTCCTGCAAAAGTACACCAAGGCCTACAGCTGGGCGCACCTGGACATCGCGGGTACAGCATGGCATTCAGGCAAGGCGAAAGGCGCAAGTGGCCGCCCGGTGCCTTTGCTGGCCGAGTTTGTCATGAAGCGCGCAAGAGCCTGAGGGTTGTGAATTGACCCGAATTGACTTTCATCTGAATGTGTCCGACCACCTGCTGTACACCTGTCGATTGATTCGAAAGGCGTACGGCAGTGGGCTGAAAATTGTGTGCTACAGCACCCGTCCCGAAGTACTTGAAAATCTGGACAAGCTGCTGTGGACTTTCTCGGAAGAGGACTTTTTACCCCATGTGGTCAGTGGCCACCCAGGTGTGGCTGACACGCCCATTGTGTTGACCGACAAAGCCGATGACATCGCCCACTACGATTTATTGATTAACCTGGACGAACAGTGGCCACCGTTTTTTGCGCGGTTTGAACGCTTGGTTGAAATTGTGGGTACCGACGAAGACAACAAGGCTCTGGCGAGACAACGCTATAAATTTTACAAAGAACGGGGTTACCCACTGAATACTTTTGACCGCGCCAACGGTTGATGGGGGCTTGAGGACAACAACATGAGTGAACATTTTGATGGTGGCCCGCCCCTGTTGACCGAGGTGATTGAATCGGGTTTGCGGGAAATTGAGCAATCGACTGGTAGCCGCCTGGGCGGCAACTTGAGCGACCCGCAAATTGAAATATTGCGGGCGCAGTTGCCTGAACTGTTTGAACGCGCACTGCTTCGGATCAAACCCCAGCTGATGCAGGAGTTTGAAAAAGTAGTGCTGGACGCGCTGAAAAAATAATCAGGTTTTAAATACCTGCACAGACTGAGTCAAGCCACCCGCTAAATCTGAGATTTGTTGAGCCACATATTTATTTTGCGCAATGGCTGCGGTATTTTCCTCGGTCATTTGCGCGACACGCTCGACGTTGCGGCTAATTTCCACACTCACATTGCTTTGCTCTTTCATCGACACGGTAATGGCCTGAATGGCCTCATTCACACGGTCTGCATTGGCCTTGATCTGGTCAATCGTTCCCGACACCGAATCGGCCTGCTCAATACCCTGCTTCACCATACCCACCGAATCTTCCATGGACTTGGAGGCCTGCTGGGTAATGCTCTGAATCTGGAACACCATGGTTGAAATGCGCTCGGATGAGCCTTTGGTTTGCTCAGCCAATTTGCGTACTTCATCGGCAACCACTGCAAAACCACGACCGCTTTCACCTGCACGTGCCGCCTCAATGGCAGCATTCAAGGCCAACAAGTTGGTACGGTCGGCAATGTCGGTGATGGTTGAGATAATCTCGGAAATTTCATTGGACTGCTGCTCAAGCGAGCGCACGGTGCTGGCACTGCCCTGCACCGAGCTGGCAATTTTTCGAATACCTTCAACCACCTGGCCCAAAGTAATACTGCCTTGATCAGCAGACTGCTTGGCCTGCATGGCTGTGTGCGAAGCATCGTTGGAATTCTCGGTAATCTGGCTGATCGATACAGTCAATTGCTCCACAGCCGCAGCCATGGATGAAGTGGCATCCGCTTGTTCAGAAGCCGCCTTGTTCATTTCATCGGAGGAAGTCCGCACGGCACTTGCACTCTCGTTCAAGGACGCGGTAGAACCCCGAATGCCTTCAATCAAACCACGCAAATTCGTTTGTGCCTTGCCCAGCGCAAGCAACAGCCCGTCGACTTCGTCTTTGCCCTGCACCTGAATATTGCTGTTCAGCTTGCCTTCGGCCAAAGCATTGATGTGAATTGTCGCAGTGCCTAACTTGCGTTTAAACAAACGGGAAATCAGGAAGTTCAAGGTTAAACCAGTGAACAGGGCAAACAAGGTAATCGCCACAGTAATCCAGATGGATTGCTGGTAAACACCCTGGCTGGCCTCTTGTCGCTGCTTCAGCAAGCGGTATTCTTCTGCTTCCACTTTGGCCAAAGCCTGACGCATTTTGTCCATCAATGGCTTGCCCGGAGTGGAATCCACCAAGGCATTGAAGTCTTCCGGGGCCATATTGCCCTCGATGACCAAACGCTTGGCATCGATCAACGGATCAATGACGGAGTTCAGCCAAGTTCGGTAATGTGCATTGAACAAGCGCAACTCCTCGGTGACAACCGGATTGTGGACTGTCAACTCAGAAGCCTTGTCAAGGTGTTTGCGAACCTGCTCTTTGCCGTCGTTGTACGGGGTCAGGTAAGCCTCATCACCACGCAGTAAAAATCCGCGTTCGCCGGTTTCAATATTCAACAGATTCTCGCGAACACCCAGCACATTCTCGATCACCTCGTGGGTGAATTCGTTTTTGGCATTGGCATCCATGATCCGCTTGCTGTTAAACACACCCAGGCCACCGACTACCACGCCCAGCGCGATCACCGTGACCAAGCTGGCACTGAATTTGGCACTAATGGAACTCAACATGAGACACCCCTCTTTGAACTGTCATTGATTTACAACATACCGTTGTATTTCTAAAAAAGCCTCACTCGAACAGGGCTATTTGAAGACAGCCACCCAGTCGGACGTATGAACATTGTGCAGTAAGGGGGGACACCTGAAATTGGGGAATAAAGGGGCTTTCCTGCCCCAGACCAAACAACTCAAAGCCGGCAGGGCACCCGCAAACGCTATAATGTCGGGCTAAGCCTTTGTTGACGTTGTCCATTTTCAAGTACCACTGCCATGACCCTTGCCAAAAGTTTCGACCCGAATGCCATTGAATCCCACTGGGGCCCTGAATGGGAGCGCCAAGGCCACGCCAAAGCCACAACAGAGGAAGGCAAACCCGACTTTTGCATTCAACTCCCACCACCGAATGTGACTGGTACGTTGCACATGGGCCATGCATTCAACCAAACCATCATGGACGGGCTGACACGCTATTACCGCATGCGGGGTCACAACACCCTGTGGCAACCAGGCACTGACCACGCAGGCATTGCCACGCAAATTGTGGTTGAACGCCAACTGGCCGCCAAGAACATTACCCGCCACGATTTGGGCCGCGAAAAATTCGTGGAGAAAATTTGGGAATGGAAAAACGAAAGCGGCAGCAAAATTACCGAGCAAATGCGCCGCATGGGTGCCAGCGTAGATTGGCAGCGCGAGTACTTCACCATGGACCCGGCCCTGTCCAAATCGGTCACCGAGGTCTTTGTTCGCCTGTTTGAGCAAGGCCTGATTTACCGCGGCAAGCGCTTGGTGAACTGGGACCCGGTTTTGAAAACTGCCGTTTCTGACCTGGAAGTGGAAAGCGTTGAAACCGAAGGCCACCTGTGGGAACTGAAGTACCCACTGGTTGAAGCTGACCCCGTGAAAGGCTTAACCCACTTGACAGTGGCCACCACCCGCCCGGAAACCATGCTGGGTGATTCTGCCGTGATGGTTCACCCCGACGATGAGCGCTACCAGCACCTGATTGGCAAGAAAGTAAAGCTGCCCTTGTGCGACCGCGAGCTGACCATTATTGCGGATGAATACGTAGACAGTTCTTTCGGCACTGGCGTGGTGAAGGTAACACCCGCACACGACTTCAACGACTATGCCGTGGGCCAGCGCCACAAGCTTGAGCTGATCAATATCCTGACGCTGGATGCAACGATTAACGAGCAAGCACCTGCCAAGTACGTGGGCATGGATCGTTTTGTCGCCCGCAAGCAAATTGTGGCTGACCTGGAAGAACAAGGCCTGCTGGGCGAAATCAAGCCCCACAAGCTGATGGTTCCCAAGGGCGACCGCACGGGCGTGGTAATTGAACCCATGTTGACTGACCAGTGGTTTGTGGCCATGAGCAAAGTGGCCGAGGGTGATGCCACCGGAAAAAGCATTACCCAAAAAGCGATCGACGCAGTTGAACAAGGCCAGGTTAAGTTTGTGCCCGAACAATGGGTGAACACCTACAACCAGTGGCTGAACAACATTCAAGACTGGTGTATTTCCCGCCAGCTGTGGTGGGGCCACCAAATCCCGGCCTGGTATGGCGAGAACGGCGAAGTGTTTGTGGCCCGCACGGAAGCGGATGCACGCAGCAAGGCTGCCGCAACCGGCCACACCGGCGAACTAAAGCGCGATGACGATGTGCTGGACACCTGGTTCAGCTCCGCTCTGGTGCCTTTCAGCACCTTGGGCTGGCCCGACGAGACACCAGAGCTGAAACACTTCCTGCCTTCCTCCGTGTTGGTGACTGGCTTTGACATCATTTTCTTCTGGGTTGCCCGAATGATCATGATGACCACCCACTTCACCGGCCAGGTGCCCTTCCACACCGTGTATGTGCATGGTTTGGTGCGAGACGCCGAGGGCAAGAAAATGAGCAAGTCGGTGGGCAACACGTTGGACCCGGTCGATTTGATTGATGGTTGCAGCCTTGATACGCTTTTGGTGAAACGCACCACTGGATTGAGCAAGCCGCAAGACGCACCGAAGATCGAGAAGAAAACCCGCAAGGAATTCCCCGAAGGTATTCCGGCCTACGGCGCAGATGCACTGCGCTTTACCTTCGCAAGCCTGGCCACCTTGGGCCGCAACATCAACTTTGACCAGAAGCGCTGCGACGGTTACCGCAACTTCTGCAACAAGCTGTGGAACGCCACCCGCTTTGTGTTGATGAACACGGAAGGGCAAGATTGTGGTTTGAGCGACCACGATGCAGACGCCTGCACGCCAGGTGGCTACCTTGATTTTTCTCAAGCGGACCGCTGGATCACAAGCACCTTGCAACGCGTTGAAGCGGATGTGGCACAAGGTTTTGAGACCTACCGATTCGACTTGATTGCGCAAAGCATTTACCAGTTTGTGTGGGACGAATACTGCGACTGGTACCTTGAAATCGCCAAGGTGCAAATTGCCAATGGCACACCCGCACAGCAACGCGCCACACGCCGCACACTGGTGCGGGTGCTGGAAACAATTTTGCGCCTGGCCCATCCCATTATTCCATTCATCACCGAAGAACTTTGGCAAACAGTTAGTGTGGTCGCAGGGCGCAGGGAAGAAGGCGTGCAAGCCAGCTTGATGACCCAAGCCTACCCGGTCAGCGTGCCTTCCCGTATTGATGAAAAAGCGGAAAGCTTTGTGCTCCAACTGAAAGCCACCGTTGATGCCATTCGCGCATTGCGCAGCGAAATGGGCTTGGGCCCTGCAGACAAAGTGCCGCTAATTGCCAGTTGTGAGGGCAACGCAGAGCAACGCGCCTTCCTTGAAAAAACTGGCCCGGTGTTGGCTGCCTTGGCCAAACTCAGCAAAGTGGACGTGGTTGATTCACTGCCCGCAGACTCCATGGCACCCGTACAAATTGTGGGTGAACTGAAGCTGATGCTGCACATTGAAATTGATGTGGAAGCTGAACGTGCGCGGATTGGCAAGGAAGCGGAAAAAATCCGCATTGAAATTGCCAAGTGCAATGGCAAGCTGGGCAATGCCAGCTTTGTAGACCGAGCACCCGCAGCAGTGGTGGATCAGGAAAAGGCGCGCCTTGCTGACTTCAGCGCCCTGCTGGAAAAGCTGGAAAGTCAGCTAAACAAATTGAAATGAGTTGAAACCAGCACAAAAAAAGAGCACCGGTTATTTATCCCGGTGCTCTTTTTTTATCAACCATCGCAGGGCAATCAGCAACCCGCAGCGCACTTGCCTTTGCCATCAAAGCTCATGGTTTTGCCGCTCAACGGCACATACACGGGTACTTTGCTGGCTTTCATGAACTGCTCGGTTTTAGTGCCTGCAATCACCTTGCCATTCAGCGTGGCCACCTCATTGGCATGGCTGGCAATCACAGCCTTGGGCTCGACCAGTTCGTTCACTACATAAGCCGCTTCGCGTGGGCCAGTGGTAAAGGTGTCACCAATGTTCATCACGGCCAATTGTGGCTTGTAGTATTCACCCACCACTTCTTTTTGCTCGCCAGTAATACCCGTGTCGCCACTCAGGTACACGGTCAGGCCATTGCTGAATTTCACCACATAGCCTGTGGGTGGACCAGCGTATGCCGTAATACCTGACTCTTTCAGCATTTCACCCAAACGCTGCCCTACAAAATCGCCAGCAATGCCGTTGCTGTGTGCAGCCGGCACGGTGGTAATGCCCACGCCATTGATGGTTTGCATGGCACCGAAACGCACGAGGATAGAATTTTTCTCATCACCACCGGCCTGTTTCAGCTTGGCTGCAAAGAAAGAAGGCATTTCGCTGCCAGTCACAATTTTTGCGCCTGTTTTGACCGCAATGTTCACGCTGTTGGAGTTGGGCAAGGCACTGGCGGAAATGTCGGGCTTGTCACAGCTACCCGCATTGGGCGCGGGGTTGTGCCGGTCGCCAAGGTGGTCACCGTGCATGTGGCTGACCAAGACCACATCAATTTTTCCCAAACGGGGATCTTCTGCACCCGCCACTGTGCGGCCAGCGTCGTACAAAATCCGGGTGCCATTGGGATCTTCGAAAATCATGGCGCGGTCAAAGCGGCAAAACTCGCCTTCTTGACCACCCAAAGGGGTGATTTTGACCAAACCTTGGGCTGGAGCTTGAGCCTGAACGGCGAGAGGAAATACACATACAAGGGGAATTGCGCGAAGAAGGGAACGAATTGTCATACTGCGACCTGCTTGAATCTTGGTTAATACACGTCAAACACTTTGCTCAGCAAACCCATTTCACCTGCTTTCTCGAGCTCGGCTTTGACTTTGGCATATTCGTAGATTAAATCGGCTGCACCGAGCCCGAGTGATTTCCAAGGTCGATACAAACGATGATCCAGCAGTGTATACGCGATGGACTCGCCACTCAACACCGATTGTGGCTTGGTGCCCAAACCCACCATCGACCATTTTTCGAACATCGCCGCGTTGCTGACCTCGGAAACCAGCAACCGAATATCAGAGTGTCGGGAGTCTTTCACTATTTTTTTGTAGATTGAGGCCACCGCCTCTTTGGGCCCTTCAAGGCACTGCATGAACTCCACGCCGTTGCACAGCAGCAAACCTTCAACACCCAATGTTCGGTTGTTTCGGGATGCTTGCTCACACAATTGCTCAAAGGCCAGGCGGTCAAAGCCCGGCACTTGAACCGATGTGTAAATAAGTCGCAGCATACAATTCCCAAAACGTGTGTTAGACAATCATATGACGCCTGTGGCTTAATCTAACTAACCAGAACGGGGTAGTCAATTTGGACGGGAGCACACCTTGGCTGTCTTGTGCATTCGGTTTCTTCCCAAGAACTGGATCCAGTCCTCGTGGTTTTGCGGCAAAGGACTCGCCTTGCTTTGATAAAGCGTGGGGTTCTGGCTGGGCTGTTCGGCCAGCCCGGCCTGCATCAGCTGCACACTTTGTTCCAGACAAGTCTGTATGTCTGTTTTGGTTTTCAGCAACTCGACACAAAGCTCATCGGGGCACATGCGCACCAAACCAAGCTTTAACAGCGGCTTTCTCGGGAAGTCTTTCAAGTTCCAGGTGAGCAGGCCCACGGCTTGCTGCACCTGATGGCGCAATGCCAAGGCTGACGCCGCCACGTGCCGGTCTTTTTCATCCACCTGCCGGACATCGGCCAAATAGGGCTCATGGTTTTGAGGCAACAAGACCGCATTCAAACGCTGGGGCAGACCAGCACGTTCGACACTTGCATCATCCGGGTGCAAGCGCCCAAGGCGCACCAAGTTGCGGTAACACTCATTTTCAATATGGGGGGTGAAGTAAAGGGTGGCGCCGTGTTGTCGAGCCAGTGCCACCATTAACCAGCGGGTCCATTCAGAAAACAGCACATTGGCATCCAGAAGCCAGTGCTTGGGCACCTCGGGCTTGCCGAGAACAACACTCACGAGGTGCGGGCCAGTTCAGCGGCGCTTCATGTAAAAGACAAATGAGCCCGACTGATCAGCCTGCTCCACCAGTTCATTGCCGGTTTGTTTGGCAAACATGGCGAAATCACGCACAGAGCCTGGGTCTGTGGAAGTGACTTTCAGCACTTGGCCACTTTGCATTTCAGCCAATGCTTTTTTGGTTCTCAGAATTGGCAGTGGGCAATTCAATCCGCTTGCGTCCACTTCTCGGTCAAAATTCATGTCTCTATGCTCCTTGGTACCGCTTGTGTAATGTAACTATTTTAATTCAATCCAGTTGACAGGCAGCTGACGGGCGCTCAACCAGTCGGCCATGGCCAAGCCGGTGCCCATGCGCCAAGGGCGCAACTCCGAAGGTTCTACCAACTTGTAATCGGCCAGTTCTTCAGACAGACTAACTTGCCCCACCGCTTTGATGTGATAACAAATGATCACTTCATTTTTCATGGGGAAAGGGTACACACCAATCAGGCTGCTTTCGACTGCATCCAGATTGGTTTCTTCCTTCAACTCGCGAATGGCCCCTTGCTCCGGTGTTTCATTGCGCTCCAGAAAACCAGTAATCAGCGCATAAAAATGCGCCGGCCAAGCCACATTCCGGGCCAGCAACACCTTGCCTTCGTACTCAACCAGTGCAGCTACAACGGGCACGGGGTTACCCCACTGCGTGAAGCCGCAGGCGCCGCAAGCCATTCGGGACTGACCCGAATGTTGCAGTTCGTGCAGCTTGGTGGCGCACATGGGACAGTACTGATAAACGGCTTTGCTCATGGTGCGCTTTGTTGACCCTTTATTTGCTACTTATTTGCCTTTGACCCAGTCGACAACACTGGCCAATGCTGCGTCCAGATTTTCGGGCTGGGTACCGCCAGCTTGGGCCATGTCGGGTCGACCACCGCCTTTGCCACCCACCTGCTGGGCCACAAAGTTCACCAAATCGCCCGCCTTCACTTTGGCTGTGGCATCTTTGCTCACCGATGCAATCAAACTGACCTTGCCTTCCAGCACAGTGGCCAACACCAAGGCTGCATTGCCCAGCTTGTCGCGCAGTTTGTCGGCCGCTTCTCGCAACTGTTTGACATCCGCGCCTTCCAGTTTGGCAGCCAGCACTTTCACACCGTCGATGTCTACAGCCTGACCGGCCAGGTCGTCGCCCTGGCTGGCAGCCAGCTTGCTTTTCAGTCGATCCAGTTCTTTTTCCAGGTTTTTCACCTGATCCATGATTTGGCCGATTTTTGCTGTGGCCTCGGTCGCGGGCACACGCAAGCTTTGGGCGATCGCTTCGACCTGGGCTTGCGCCTTTTGCGCAAATTCCATGGCGCCCAAACCGGTGGTGGCTTCTACACGGCGAATGCCTGCGGCCACACCGCTTTCACTGGTAATTTTGAACAGGCCAATGTCGCCTGTGCGCTGCACATGGGTGCCGCCACACAGTTCACGAGAGCTGCCGATGTCGAGAACGCGCACTGTGTCGCCGTACTTTTCGCCAAACAACATCATGGCGCCCGCGCTCTTCGCGCTCTCAATGTCCATGATGCGGGCCTGCGTTTCCGCGTTGGCCAAAATTTCTTCGTTCACAATGCGCTCAACCTGGGCAATTTGTTCGGGCGTCATGGCACTGTGGTGGGCGAAGTCGAAACGGGTTTTTTCTGCATCCACCAGTGAGCCTTTCTGGCTCACGTGATCACCCAACACTTCACGCAAAGCCTTGTGCATCAAGTGCGTGGCACTGTGGTTCCGAATGGTGCGGTTGCGCTGGTATTGGTCAACCTGTGCACCCACTGCATCGCCCACTTTCAATTCGCCAGTGACCAATTCACCATGGTGACCAAACACATTGGCTTGAATTTTTTGCGTATCCAGCACCCGGAATAAATTCAGGCAAGCTGAGCCATTTGAAATTTCACCTTGGTCGCCCACCTGGCCACCACTTTCGGCATAGAAAGGGGTTTGGTCCAACACCACAACACCTTGCTGCCCGGCTGCAATGCTGTTGACCGATGTGCCGTTCACATAAATGGCGGTGATGGTGGCGTTGGCCACTTCAAGTGCGTCGTAGCCCTTGAATTCAGTAACCACTCCGCTGTAAGCGAGGTCGGCGTCCATCTTGAACTTGCCAGCGGCGCGGGCCTGCTGCTTCTGCTTGTTCATGGCTTCGTCAAACGCAGCCTCGTCCACGCTCATTTCGCGTTCACGGCATACATCGGCGGTCAGGTCCAGCGGAAAGCCGTAGGTGTCGTGCAATTTAAATGCAGTTTCACCATCGAGCATGCCACCCTTGGGCAAGGCACCCAACGCAGAATCCAGAATGGCCATGCCGTTTTCAATGGTCTCGAAGAATCGTTCCTCTTCGGCTTTCAGAATGCTTTGCACCTGCGCAGCAGCCTTGGCCAGCTCAGGGTAGGCCTCGCCCATTTCGCTGACCAGGTCGCCCACCAATGCGTTGAAAAATGGTTTGCGGCAGCCCAGTTTGTAACCATGGCGAATGGCGCGGCGAATAATTCGGCGCAACACATAGCCACGGCCTTCGTTGCCAGGAATGACGCCATCTACTACCAGGAATGAACAGGCGCGGATGTGGTCAGCAATTACACGAAGGGAATTGTTGGTCAATTCAACGGCATTGCCTTGGGCAGTCACTTCTCGGGCTGCCGCTTTAATCAAGGTTTGAAACAGGTCAATTTCATAATTGCTGTGCACGTGTTGCAACACTGCGGCAATGCGCTCCAGGCCCATGCCTGTGTCCACGCAGGGCTTGGGCAGAGGGTGAAGTACGCCATCTGCAGTGCGGTCAAATTGCATGAACACCAGGTTCCACACTTCAATGTAGCGGTCGCCGTCTTCCTGCTCGCTTCCGGGTGGGCCACCCCACACTTCCGGACCGTGATCGTAAAAAATTTCAGTACAAGGGCCGCAGGGACCAGTGTCGGCCATTTGCCAAAAGTTATCGGATGCATAACGCGCACCCTTGTTGTCACCAATTCGGATAATGCGCTCGGCGGGCACGCCCACCTGCTTGTTCCAGATGTTGTAGGCCTCGTCATCTTCTTGATAAACGGTCACATACAGGCGCTCGGGCGGCAGTTTGTAAACTGTGGTCAGCAATTCCCAAGCGTACTGAATGGCGTTTTCCTTGAAGTAATCGCCGAAGCTGAAGTTACCCAGCATTTCGAAGAATGTGTGGTGGCGCGCCGTGTAGCCCACGTTTTCAAGGTCGTTGTGCTTGCCGCCTGCGCGAACAGAGCGTTGGCTTGAAGTAGCGCGGGTGTAGGCGCGTTTGTCTTTGCCGGTGAACACGTCTTTGAACTGCACCATGCCGCTGTTGGTGAACAACAGGGTGGGGTCATTGCCCGGCACCAGGCTGCTGGAAGCCACCTTGGTGTGGCCCTTGCTGGCAAAGAAATCAAGAAACTTTTCGCGAATATCAGCGACTTTCATGTTGGGGCTACCTTCCTGAATAAAGCGGCATGCGGTTTTTGGTTTAACCCTCGATTATAAGGTCATTCGATCGGTAAAAAGCCCTTTGATACCCAAGGCTTGCAGCGTTTTCGCCTGTTCCGCGTCGTTCACCGTGTAAACCCGAACCACCCGCCCAGTGGTGTGTATGCGGCGCAATGCCACAGGCTCGGCCCCGCTCCAGTGCAAATGAATGGCACTGGCTTGCAGCGCGTCGGCGTGCAACACCCAATTGTCGGGCAGTTGCTCGTACAACAAGGCAAGGTCGTAACCTTGTAGTGGCAACAGGCTTGCATGATAGAAACTGGAGAACACCCAGTGCTTGCGAATATGCTGCTTTTGATCAAGTGACAATTCTTCAACTGTGGCCTTCACAGCCTGCCCCAAGGCAATGGCATTGGATGGGCTGGTGGCTTTCAGTTCCACGTTGGCGCGCATGTTGTGCTTCAGACAATAAGCGATGGTCTGAGCCAGGCTAGGTATGGGTTCGCCTTGCACGGCGTAATGACGCAGGTCGCGCACGCGCAGGCTATCAAAGCGGGTCAGCGGATCGGTAGCTGCCATGGCTGGGTCGAGCGACCGTGCACAACGCCCCATTACCCAGTCGTGGTGAATCATGGGAACGCTGTCGGAGGTCAACATCACGTCAAACTCCACGGCATTGAAACCCGAATTTAGTGCAATTTCAAAACCTTTGATGGTGTTTTCAAGACTGTCTTTTCCACTGCCGCGATGCGCCCACAATTCCATTTTTATTGATCCTGATATTGATCAGCCCTGACCTAGACTAAGCTTGGTCAAAGCAAAATTATTTACTTTTTAAAGGGTTATCCCGGAACTTCAGCGGTTTTAATGCACTCCCTTCTGGTGTTAAGGTAAAAGAATAGTCCATTTAACAGGGAGGGCAATGTCTGCGTTCTGGCAAAACACGATTAGCCAAGCGATACGATTACGGCAAGAGTTACACAGCGAGCCTGAATTAAGCTGGCATGAAACACGCACCGCTCAAAAAATAAGAACAACGCTCAGCGAACTCAATATCGACTGGTCCCCTTGCGCGGGCACCGGCACTTTGGCGCGCCTGAATACTTCACCAAGATCATACAGCGCCCCACACATTGCCTTGCGTGGGGACATTGATGCTTTACCCATTCAGGAACAAACCGGCAAAGCCTGGGCTTCCCGGCAAATGGGTTGCATGCACGCCTGCGGGCATGATGGCCACACAGCCACCTTGCTGGCCACAGCTCAATATTTGAAAAGTGTTGAACACACCTTGCCCGGGCCAGTCACCCTGATATTCCAACCCGCCGAAGAGGGTGGGCACGGCGCATTGCGCATGATTGAGAATGGCGCACTACAAGGCGTTGACGAAATTTATGGCTGGCACAATTGGCCTGCCATTCCCCAGGGGCAGCTGGTTTGCCCTGACGGAATTGTGATGTGTGGCAACGGTACGTTTGAAATTACCGTGACGGGCCAAGGCGGCCACGCCAGCCAACCGGAACTGTGCCGCGACCCCATACTGGCAGGCAGCGCCATGGTGCAAGCCTTGCAACAGGTGATTGCGCGCAGGCTTGCCCCCCAACAAGCAGCTGTGCTCAGTGTGACTTCATTTGACGCACCCAGCGGGCCCACAGTCATTCCCCGCCAAGCAGTACTGGGTGGAAGCATTCGCGTGCCCAACAATGCCACCCGCGAACAAATCAACAGCTTGATTACTGAAATTGTAGAACATACCGCACAGGCCTACGGCGTTGAAGCCAAAGTCACCATTGAACCCCGCTACAACGCCACCATCAACCACGCTAACCAGGCAGGAAATTTAAGGGCAGCCTGGTGTGCGGTGATGGGCGACACCGCCTTTGATACCCACACGCCGGTGCCAATCATGGCTTCGGAAGACTTCAGTTACTACCTGCAAGAAATTCCAGGCGCTTTTGCCCTGGTAGGCGCTGGAAAACAGGGGGAGCAGTCCTTCCCCTGCCACAGCCCTTTTTATGACTTCAACGACGCCTTGATTGAACCGGTCGCCCGGCTTTACGCGCGTCTGGCAGGCGCCCCCGACCCAACACACAACAACAAGGAGTGATGTGAATGAATATGCAAACTTTTGAGCGACGAGAAAGCGATGTTCGCGGTTACAGCCGCACCTATCCCGTGGTGTTTGACAAAGCATTGAATGCCCGACAAACGGACGAAAACGGCAAAGAGTACATCGATTTTTTTGCAGGTGCCGGTGTGCTGAACTTTGGGCACAACAACCAGCGCATGCAAAAAGCAGTGGTGGATTACATTCAGTCCAATGGCGTTACCCACAGCCTTGACATGGCTACCGTGGCCAAGCGCGCCTTTATCGAAAAGTTTGAAGAAGTGGTGCTCAAACCCCGCAACATGCAGCACAAAATGCAGTTCATGGGGCCGACTGGCACCAACTCGGTTGAGGCGGCTTTAAAAATTGCGCGCCGCGTAACCGGTCGACAACAAATTGTGTCGTTCTCGCATGGCTTTCACGGCATGACACTGGGTTCACTGGCCTGCACGGCCAACGCCTATTTCAGGGGTGCTGCCGGGGTGCCTTTACAACACGTCACCCATCAGGCTTTTGGCTGCGAAACCCTATGCAAAGGCTGCACCCTGGGTTGTGGTGATGAAAGCATTCAACGCATGCGCGCGCTGTATGCCGACACATCCAGCGGCGTGGCAGCACCTGCAGCGTTTTTGATTGAAACCATTCAAGCCGAAGGCGGCGTGAAAGTGGCCAGCGCCAAATGGCTGCAAGACCTGCAAACCTTGGCCAAGGAAATTGGCGCACTGCTGATCATCGACGACATTCAGGTGGGCTGTGGCCGTACCGGCACCTACTTCAGCTTTGATGACATGGGCCTTGACCCCGACATTGTGTGCCTGGCCAAAGGCGTGGGCGGCTGGGGCACCCCCATGGCGTTGAATTTGGTGAAACCAGAAATTGACAAGCACTGGTCGCCGGGTGAACACACTGGCACCTTCCGCGGGCAAAACCTGTCGTTCGTGGCGGGGCGTGAAGCACTGTCTTACTTCGAAAACGATGAACTGATGGCTGAGGTCAAACGCAAGGCCAAGGTGATGCACGCTGCCATGCACAGCGTAGTGCAACGCCACCCTCAACTTGAGCTGACCGGCAAAGGCATGATTCTGGGATTGAACGTGGGCAGCACCGAGGCTTCGAAAGCCATTGTGAACCAGTGTTTCGAGAACGGCCTGATGATTGCAAGCTGCGGCACTGGCGGCAGGGTCATCAAGCTGATTCCGCCCCTGACCATTCCCGATCAAGATCTGGAACAAGGCCTGAACACCTTGATCAAGGCGGTTAACCACGTGATGGAGGCCGCATGAAAAAACGAGATGACATGACCTTTCCTTTCGAGGAATACGAGCGACGCATTGCCGAATTGCGCACGCGCATTGCCCAGCGCAGGCTGGATGCGGTGGTCATTACCGACCCCGAGAACATCATGTACCTGACCGACTATCAAACAACCGGGTATTCGTTTTTTCAAGCCTTGGTGGTGCCGCTTGAAGATGAACCGTTCATGATCACGCGTGCGCTGGAAGAATCGAATGTGTTTGCGCGCACGTGGGTAGAGCAATCACGCCCCTACCCCGACACTGGCGATGCCATTCAAATGTTGCTAGATGCCCTGCGTGAATTCAGGCTGGATGACAAGCGGATTGGTTACGAACGCAACAGCTATTTTTTCCCGGCCTATCAACAAGATTTCGTGCACACCCGCTTGAGCAAAGGCAAACTGCTGGATTGTTTCGGCATTGTCGAACAAGGCCGCTTGCGCAAATCGCCAGTTGAAATTGAACTGATGAGAAAGGCCGCCCTGGCCACCGAAGCAGGCATGAAAGCGGGTCTTGAAGCCTGCGTACCCGGGGCCACTGAAAACGACATTGGTGCTGCCATTTCATCTGCAATGTTCAAGGCTGGCGGTGAACCACCCGCAGTAATGCCGTATGTCACCAGCGGGCCGCGGACCATGATAGGTCATGCCACCTGGGAAGGCCGGGTGGTGAAACCCGGGGAACATGTGTTTCTTGAGGTGGGTGGATGCTACAGGCGATACCACACCGCCATGATGCGCACAGCCGTACTGGGCGAACTAAGCGACTCGATGTACAAAGCACAGGAAACCATGAAGCATGCGCTGGATGCCGTGCACGAGTATTTCCAACCGGGCATGACGGTGTCGGATGCAGACAACCTGATTCGCAACATCATCACCCACAACGATGTGGGCGCACGGCTGATCACCCGCTCCGGTTATTCAATTGGCATTGCATTCCCACCCAGCTGGGATGAAGGCTACATCATGAGTTTGAAGCAGGGCGAATCGTCCATCCTTGAAGAGGGCATGACCTTTCACATCATTCCGTGGATGTGGGGCGTGGATGGCGACAAAACCTGCGGCATCTCCGACACCATCATCATCACGAAAAACGGTTGCGAATCATTCTTCTCACTCGACCGAGATTTCACCATCAAGCCTGAGAAAAACGTGCACACACTCAGCGCGGTGAACTCCACACCCGGGAAGAAAAAAGCTGCAACAGAAACCAACACGCAGGAGGACCAGGCTGTATGACCACTGCCATGCTTATTTCGACCAACCCCTTGACCGGTGAACAAATCAACGAACACCTTGCACTGCAAGGTGAGCAAATCAGCGCGCAAATTGGAATTGCGGCCGCTGCTTTTCCTGCGTGGTCTGAGAAATCATTTGCCGAACGCGGCAAAGTGCTTCATGCCGTGGCTGCCCAATTGCGCAAACACAAAAGCAGGCTGGCTGAACTGATGGCACTTGAAATGGGCAAACCCGTGAAGGAAGGTGGCCCTGAAGTTGAAAAGGCCGCCACCTGTTGCGAATATTATGCCGAGCACGCCAGCAAGCACCTGGCCGATGAATGGATTGCATCGGATGCTTCCGAAAGTTATGTGAAGTACCAGCCACTGGGCACCTTGCTGGGCATCTTGCCCTGGAATGCACCGACCTGGCTGGCCTTTCGCTACCTGGCCCCGGCACTGATGGCCGGCAACACCTGCGTGATGAAGCACGACCCGAATGTGCCAGCCACGGCACAGGCTTTGGCTGACTTGTTCAAGGAGGCCGGCGCACCCGCGGGTGTGGTGGTGAATTTGCCACTGCGCACAGAACATGTGGAACAGGCCATTCGAGACCCCAGGATCATGGCTGTCAGCTTCACCGGTTCCAGCGCAGCAGGCAGGAAAGTAGCAGCCACCGCCGCCTCGGAATTGAAACCTGCAGTGCTTGAACTGGGCGGTTCTGACCCCTGCATTGTGCTGGCCGATGCCGACCTGGAACGCGCTGCCGACGTGGTGGTGTTGTCCCGCATCATCAACGCGGGCCAAAGTTGCATTGCCGCCAAACGCATTTTGATTGAAGCCAGGGTGTACGAAGAATTTACAACCTTGTTGAAAGTACGACTGGCCAAATTGAAACTGGGCGATCCGCTGGATAGCGCCACCGACATTGGCCCAATTGCCCGCAAAGACCTGCGCGACAACTTGCACCGACAAGTGCAACAAACCATTTCGGAAGGTGCAAAGTGCCTGCTAGGCGGAGAACTGCCCGACACCCCCGGCTACCACTACCCCACCACCCTGCTGGCCGATGTCAAACCCGGCATGTGCGCATTTGAGGAAGAAACCTTTGGACCGGTCATGGCCGTGATGAAAATAGAAAATATTGATGAAGCACTGGCAGTGGCCAACAACACAAACTACGGTTTGGGCTCTAGTATATGGACAGCCAGCACCAGCAAAGCCATGCGCGCAGTCCATGAACTGCAGGCCGGGCAGGTTGCGGTGAATGGCATTGTAAAAACCGACCCCCGATTGCCCAGTGGTGGCATCAAGCAGTCGGGTTACGGCCGCGAGCTTGGGCCACACGGCATTCGCGAGTTTGTTAACGCCAAGCAGGTCTGGATTAAATAGAGGCAGTCGAGGAGACAACAAAAATGATCAAAGTCAGTGTGATGTACCCCAATGCGCAAGGCGTCAGCTTTGACCATGACTACTACAAAACCACACACATGCCACTGGTGAAAAGCAAAATGGGCAATGCCCTGCACCACTACACCGTTGACAAAGGCCTGGCTGGTGGCGCAGGCGATGCACCCGCGTTTGTGGCCATGGGGCATTTGCTGGTGGATTCAGTCGAGGCATTTCAGGCGGCTTTCGGCCCGCATGCGAAAGAAATTATGGCAGACATTCCCAACTACACCAATGCCAGCCCGGTGATCGTGATCAGTGAAGTGACTGTCGAAAAAGGCTAAACAGCCTTGGGAAACTTCGCGATAATTCGGTCGAACTGACTCGCGAAAGTTTTTCGGTCCGCCTGGCTGTAGGCGGGCGGGCCGCCTGTATCGATCCCACTGGCCCGCATGGTGTCCATGAAATCGCGCATGGTGTGCAGGGCTTTGATATTCTCTGCCGTAAACATCTCTCCGCGCGGGCTTAGCACCTGCGCTCCCTTGTCCACCAATTGCGCAGCCAGTGGAATGTCGCTGGTAATCACCAAATTTCCCGCCTCAACACGCCGCACAATTTCATCATCCGCCTCGTCAAAACCACGTGGTACTTGCAACAGCTTGATGAACTTCGAGGGTGGCGTGCGAATGTACTGATTGGCCACCAAAGTGGTTTCAATGCCGGTTCGATCGGCCGCACGAAAAATGATTTCCTTCACCGCAACGGGGCAAGCGTCGGCATCGACCCAGATTTTCATAGTTTAACCACGCAAAAATGCAACAAGCCCCGATCCTATCAAATCGCAAAACCTAGGGATGATCCGAAGCGCAATACCCGTTCTATTCCGATACAGTTCAATCAAGAACTAAAACTTTTTCAGGTGGTTAATATGGGTTTCAAAGTTGCTTTTCTGGGTTTGGGCGTTATGGGATACCCCATGGCAGGTCATTTGGTGAAAGCCGGCCATGAAGTCACGGTGTACAACCGCAGCTCGGCCAAAGCGGAAAAGTGGGTGGCCCAACACGGCGGCAAAATGGCAAGCACGCCCGAACAGGCGGCCACTGGCCAGGACTTCGTATTCGCCTGTGTGGGCAACGACGACGATTTGCGCCAAATTTGCACTGGAATCAATGGTGCATTCCATGGCATGAAGCCAGGCGCAGTGTTCATTGATCACACCACCGCCAGCGCGAAAATTGCGCGCGAACTGTTCGAGCATGCCAAAGATGCGGGCTTTGGTTTTATTGACGCGCCAGTGTCAGGCGGCCAAGCGGGTGCCGAAAACGGACAACTGACTGTGATGTGTGGCGGAACTCACGCAGACTTTGAACAGTCGAAAGATGTGATTGCCGCATTTGCCAAGGCGGTGACCTTGATGGGTGAATCGGGCAGCGGTCAGTTGACAAAAATGGTCAACCAGGTGTGTATCGCAGGTCTGCTGCAGGGTTTGTCAGAGGCATTGAAGTTTGGCATGAACGCCGGGCTGGATGTCAGCAAAGCGCTTGAAGTGATTGGCAAAGGCGCCGCACAAAGCTGGCAGATGGACAACCGTGGCAAAACCATGGTGGAGGGCAAATTCGATTTCGGTTTCGCAGTGGACTGGATGCGCAAAGACCTGAGCCTTGTGCTGGAAGAAGCACGCCGCAATGGTTCTCAGCTTCCAGTGACCGCTTTGGTTGACCAGTTCTATGCCGAAGTACAAGGCATGGGCGGCCAGCGCTGGGACACGTCGAGCCTGATCAAACGTTTGTAAAAGCGCGCGCAAGCCTTGAGCCGAACGCGCGCTTTACTGGAACGATCACCCACGGCTTGGGGCGTGGGTTTGGCGCTCTTGGGCGCCATCTTTTTTTCTGGCAAAGCCATTGTGGTGAAGCTGGCTTATGCCTACCCGGTTGACGCCTCGACCCTGCTGGCCATGCGCATGTTGTTGTCGCTGCCCCTGTTTCTGGGCGCACTCATATTCACCGTACTGCGAGAAAAAAATGCGGTGAAAATGACAGCCAAAGACTATGGCTTGATTGCGGTGGCGGGTTTACTGGGCTATTACCTGGCCAGCCTGTTTGACTTCATGGGCTTGCAATACATCACCGCCGGGCTTGAACGGCTGATCCTGTTCACGTATCCATCGATCGTGCTGTTGATTGCCTGCATCATCAAGCACCAGTGGCCCCAACCCTGGCAGCTAATGTGCATGGCACTTAGCTATGTGGGGCTGGCCGTGGTGTATGGCCATGAAACCGTGCTGGTCGGCGACAACACTGCCTTGGGCGTGGTGCTGGTTTTTGTGTCTGCCATTTGCTATGCCAGTTACCTGATTGTGGGCGAAAGGTTGCTCAAGCGACTGGGCACCATACGCGTTACCGCCATGGCCACCCTGATTTCGGCGGCAGCCATATTGATACAAATTAATATTCAGCAGCCTTTGAGCATCATTGTTGAACAGCCATTGCCCGTGTGGGGCTGGTCTTTGGTGAATGCGGTATTTTGCACCTTTGTACCAGTATTCGCCGTGATGACTGCCATCAGTTTGATCGGCGCACCGCGCGTGTCGCAACTGGGCATGATTGGCCCCATCGCCACGATTGCGTTGGGCACATGGATATTAGAAGAACCATTTACCGTTTGGCATGCTGCTGGAACTGCACTTGTAATTGCAGGTGTGGCCCTGCTGAGCATGAAAAAAGAAGCAAAAGAAGGAGCTATAACATGAGTACTACCCCCGCAAAAATTGTTCGCTTTTACAACCCCGGTGCACCCGATGTGTTGAAAATGGAAGACATCGAAGTCGGCCCGCCCAAAGCCGGTGAAGTACAGGTTGAACACAAAGCCATTGGCCTGAATTACATTGAAGTGTATTGGCGAACTGGTGTTTACCCCCAACCACTGCCCTGCTGCCCGGGCAGTGAAGCGCTGGCGTTGTGCGGGCTGTGGGAGAAGGCGTAACAGACTTCAAAGTGGGCGATCGCGTGGCTTATGGTTCAGGACCGGTGGGCTCCTACTCCACCGTGCGGAATATGCCGGCACACCCGCTGGTGAAAATTCCGGACAGCATCGATTTTGAAACAGCCGCCGCGATGATGCTGAAAGGCTTCACCGCGCAATACCTGCTGCGCCGCGTGTACAAGGTGCAGGCAGGCGACACCATTTTGTTTCACGCTGCAGCCGGTGGCGTAGGCACCATCGCCACGCAATGGGCAAAATCGCTGGGTGTGCGGGTGATTGGTACTGTATCAACACGAGAAAAAGCAGAGTTGGCCAAAGCCAATGGTTGCGCCGAAGTAATCATTACAAGCGAAGAAAATATTGTAGAGCGCGTTAAGGAATTGACCGATGGGAAAGGTGTTCCCGTGGTTTATGACAGCGTGGGCAAAGCCACTTTTGTCGACTCTCTGAATTGCCTGAAACCGCGTGGCATGATGGTCAGCTTTGGCAATGCCAGCGGTAAGGTTGACCCGGTTCCATTGCAGTGGCTGGCCGAGCGTGGCTCATTGGTGCTGACCCGCCCAACCGTGGCATCGTTTACAGTAGACAAGGCTGAAATGCTGGAAAGTGCGGCTGAAATGTTTGGCGTGGTGGCCAGTGGTGCTGTGAAAATTCAAATCAACCAGCGGTTTGCGCTGGCCGATGTGGTGAAAGCGCACACCGAACTTGAAGGACGACGCACCACAGGTTGCACCGTGCTGATTCCTTGATCGGATCTCTCTTTCTTGCTTGACTGCCGGTTAACTGCCCGATCGACTTGGGTTCCGATCTCTCGCCAGAAAACCTGTATTTCCCTTTTTGATATTCACCCTGACTCACCTCGCTCGGCAAAAGGGCGGGCCGAGTCTCGGTGCCGGCCCACGGCCGACCGTGGCGGGTGAATTCAAACGGGCAGGTTTTCTTGAAGGCGAGGCGATCGAAACACCGCCGCCGATTGGGCGATGAAACCAGCCGTGAGTCGCGAGCTCGTGGCGAAGCGCTGTGCGGGAGAGCTGGAGCAGATGGGCGCACTCTGCGGATTTGAGCCAACTCGGCAGTGGGATTGCTTGGGACGCACTTCAAGAAAACCGCCCCGTTTGAGTGGATTCGCAGTGGTCGGCTTCATGCCGACACCGAGACTCGGCCGTCTGTTTTGCCGAGCGAGGTGAGCAAGAATCCATTCAACAAGGGATCAAGCGGTTTTCAGTGCGACACAAGGAACCCATGCCGAGTGAGCAACAAACAGCAGCGGCGCATCTTCAAGGTCAGATCACAAATCACCTAAAGCGCCACATGCCCGGTCTGCTGCGCAGGCTGCAGTGACGTATCTTTGGTTGAAGACGCAGTCCGTGAATTGGCAGTTTTCACGGTATAAAGTTTCAGCTGAACACCATGCTGCTGCTCAGCCTCCCGCACCCGACCAATGAAATGGCGCGACACCACCTGCCCCTTGGACAACCACATAAACCCGTCCGGCCCCTCAAAATCACGAGCCAACACCAACCCCTCGTAAAGATCTTCACCATGCAAAATCTTCTCATTGGCCTTCTCGGCCGCTTTCAGTTTTACAAGGGCAGTGGGTAACACCGCAATCACCTTGGGGTCGTAACGCTTGCCAGCAGCACCCACCAAAAATGTCTGGGCTTGCAACTCATCAAAAGCCTTGGACGCCAGCCAGCCTTGTTGCAACTCATCGTAATCTTCGGCAACCGCCAGAATTCGCGCTCCCAGTGGAATGCCCTCACCCTCCAGCCCGTCGGGAAAGCCCTGCCCATCATAGCGCTCATGGTGGTGTCGAATAATTTCGGACACATGCACCATTTCCGACAAACCATGAAAGGCGGCCTGAGCCTTCATCGGGTGTTTCATCAAGGCCACGCGTGCATCGCCCTTCAACTCCACCACAGGCTTGAACAAGGTGTCGTCACTCAAACCCAACTTGCCAATGTCGTGTAACAGCGAAGCCACATAAATATCCTGCAAAGCAGAGTCGCTGGCAGGAAGTTCTTTGGCAATCAAACGCGCCAATTCAGCGACTCGCAAGCCATGGGCAGCCAGTTGTGGCGAACGCAACTCCATCAAATTGGAAAACGACTTCACTGCTGCCAGGTACTGCATGCGCATCTCGCGCTGAATTTGCTCCAACATGAGTTGCATTTGGTGGGTTTCGGCACGCTGAGACTCCAGCTGTTGATTCAAAGTCGAATTTGCTCCCTGCAAACTTTCAACTTCTTTGCTCAACTTGTCAGCATTGCCTTGCAACTCTGCCAACTGGCGCTCTAGTTCCTTGATCAACTGTTTGTCATCGGCGGCTTGTTCAACTGGCATGATGCTGGTTCCCTCGCGAATGCGGCGCATTCTCCTCGAATGGGTTAACGGCAGGATTTTCGGGAAACTGAAACCGTTTCCCCCTCTAAATGGGGGGTAACCTTTGCTGAATCTGAAATGACTGATTGTCAGTATTAATTTGTAGAACCAATCGAGTCACAAAGACCCTGGGAAGACGAGACATGAGACACGCCCTACTTGGCACCCTGGCGCTGTGCACAGCCCTGGCCGCCTGCAGTTCCGATTCAGACACCGCCGCTGGCGGTACCGACGGACGCACGACCCCCAATGAAGTTGAAGTGGCCCCCACGGCATTCAATATTGCAAACCAGTGTGTCGCAATTCAATCGCTGGCCAACAACAAGTTTGTGGCACTGAGCAGCGACGGCAGCTACGGCGTCACCGAGGCCACCGCTGTCAACGCAGCACCCTTTTTCCTCAAGCCCACCGCTTTGGGAAAGTACATGATTTACAACCGCAACGACGCCATGATGCAAGCCGTGGGCAACTCGGCAGGCACGCCGGTGAGTAGCAGCAACGCGTTTTCCGACTCGATTGAGTGGGCGGTTCAGGAAGATGAAAAAGGTCGAAGTGGCTTTTCCCTGACCAACTCTGGCAACACCATGAAGCTGGCCTTGCTGGGCTTCAGCAATGGTTTGGGTACTGTAGAAAGCGCAGGCAACAGCGAAGAAACCCTGTTTCAGTTTGTTAAAACCACAGGCTGTGCCGAGTTTCCTGAAATTTCAACCAACACTGAAGGCCGCACCTTTGCAGGTGCCGGGCTGAACCGCGCGGTAAAAGGTTTCGCAGATGTGCACAACCACATTACAGCCACCACTTTTCTGGGCGGTGCGCACCACGGCACACCCCACCACCGTTTTGGCGTGACCCAGGCACTGGGCAGTTGCGAGGCCAACCATGGCCCCATGGGCAGGCTTGATTTGGTGGACAATCTGTTCAAGTTTTCACCTACAGCAAGTCATGAAACCGAAGGCTGGCCCACCTTCCGCAGCTGGCCCGCTGCCGACGCACTTACCCACGAAGGTCTGTACTACAAATGGCTGGAACGAGCCTGGCAAGCCGGCTTGCGTATTTTTGTAACCAATCTGGTTGAAAACGAAACCCTGTGCAATTTGGTCAAAGTCAGCAAGGGAAGACCCCTCGCAAATTGCAACGAGATGGAAAGCGCAGTTACCCAAATCGAATACGTGAAACAACTTGAAAGCTACATTGATGCCCAGGAAGGTGGCCCTGGCAAAGGTTGGTTCCGCATCGTGACCAGCCCGGCAGAAGCCCGGCAAGTAATTAATGAGGGCAAGCTGGCCGTGGTGTTGGGCATAGAAATTTCACACCTGTTCAACTGCGGCATCAAGCTGGGTCAAAACCTGTGCGATGAAGCTGAAATCGACAAACAGCTTGATCGCTTGCACGCACTGGGTGTGCGGCAAATGTTCCCTATTCACGAATTTGACAACGCATTTGGCGGCAATGGCATCTTCGATGGCGCAGTGCTCAACGTGGGTAACTTTGTCGACACCGGCGCATTCTGGCAAACCTATGACTGCCCAGGTGGCGACAACAATTACGCCGACTACATTCTGCGACAGCCCGGTGCAGTCATGACCTCGCTACCCGGTTTGGGCAACGACCCGTTGACCCAGGCACTGATTGCCAACAACCCAGGTGTGGCGCCAATCTACCCTACGGGAGAGAACCAGCGCCAGTGTAATCGCCGCGCCCTGACCGAACTGGGCAAATACGCCTTCAAGCGATTGATGGAAAAAGGCATCATCATTGAAGTAGACCACATGGAATTGAGCATCAAAGGCGATTTGATTGACATGGCCGATCGCCAGCAACCCAAGTACCCACTGGTGTCTACCCACGGTGCACATGGCGGCATTACCCGGGAGCAGGGCCGCAAAATTCTGGCTGCGGGCGGCATTATTTATCCCTATCAAGGCAATGCACAAAGCTGGACTGAAGACCTCAAGGTCATAGCGCCACTCAAGAGCCAACAGTTTGATTTCGCCATGGGTTTTGGTGCAGACACCAACGGTTTGGGCGCACAGGCAGGTCCACGGGGCGCCGACCGCCCACAGATCTCCTATCCGTTCACCCTGTTCCAGGGACCCGATTGGGCTGGCGTATTCAACACCAATGTGAGCCCTGTGAAGTTCGAGAAGCAAACCAGTGGCGAGCGCGTGTTTGATGCCAATTCAGAAGGGCAAGCCCACTACGGCCTGAAAGCCGACTGGGTGGAGGAACTGCGCCTTGAAGGTGGCAACGAGGCCTTGAAGGCACTCTACAATTCAGCCGAGGTGTATATTCAAATGTGGGAACGAACCACAGCGAAAAGACCTCAAATTAATCCATGAACAAACGCGCACTTGTTTACCTCGGCCTGGCCAGCGCCACGCTGGCCGGGGCTTACCTCTACGTTCAATCATTAACAAATAAAACTGCAACTGCCCCCGCAGCTCAAGGCGACACGGCACTGGCGCTTGAATCCCTGTCAATCATCGATGGCAGCTTGACCACGGGTTCCTACAACGCAGCAGTCCGCCAAGGACAACGCATTCAGTTTTTAGTGCACAGCAATCAAACCGATTCACTGATCGTTGAGGGGCTCGACGCACGCGTGCCACTTCCCGGCAACCAAACCACATTGGTCAGCATAGCGGCCAACACACCAGGCACACATGCCATCGAGCTTGACCTTTCCGGCACCACCATCGGCAGCATCGAAGTAACGCCATGACCCTGGTCGTGCTGCTCAGCCTTGCAGCATTTGTCACCTCCAGCATCACCGCCGCCATGGGCATTGGTGGCGGCGTGGTGTTACTGGCACTGATGGCTCAAGTGGTACCCCCCGCCCTCCTGATCCCCCTGCACGGCGCAGCCCAACTCATGTCCAACACCAACCGGGTGCTGGTGCAACGCCAATTCATCAATTGGAATTACATCAAACCCTTTCTGCTCGGCTCCGTTGTGGGCGGCGCGTTGATTACGCCGCTGGCGCTTTACATGCCTGTGCCTGTAGGGCAGGTGTTGCTGGGCCTGTTCATCGTTCTGGCCACCTGGAAAAGCGCTTGGTTGCGCTTGGCCAACTGGCCACCAGCGGCATCCGGTGGAATTACCACCGGACTAAGCCTGGTGCTGGGTGCCACGGGCCCACTGGTGATGTCAGTGCTGCCCAAATCCGACTGGGAAAGGCAAGTGGTGGTGGGCACACACGGCATGGCCATGGTGATTCAACACGGCATTAAAGTAATCGCATTTTCAACGCTGAATGTGAGCTTGATGGAATACTGGCCCCTGCTGTTGGGCATTGGCGTCGCAACATTGGCCGGCAACCTGCTGGGCGCAAAGCTATTGGCGCGGGTGCCCGAAGACAAATTCACGATCATCCTGAATTGGCTGCTGACTGCACTGGCCTTGCGTTTGATGTACCAAGGCTTGAACGCCCTTCTGACCACGGGCAACTAACCATTTCGGGTTCCCATTCAACAGGGATACCAAGCGATTAATTGTGTTCCACACTCAAGGCTGCACACAATTCATATGCCCCTGAAGGTTGCCCCATGGTATTCAAACCAATTCTTGACTCGCTGACCCTGCCCAAAAAGTGCGCCATCATCGCACTGCCACTGTTGTTGGCCTTCGGCTTCCTGTTTCAGCAAATGTACGCACAAATCAATACGCTCATCAGCTCGTCTGAAAACGAGTTGCGTGGGGCTGTTTTTCTGGAAAAGATAAATCCCTGGTTGCAAAAGGCTTTGGTTGATCGCGCTCAAAAGCAGAACGGGGCCCTCGGTGATCTCAACGCAGCGATACAAGCTTCAAAAGCAGACTTGCCAAACACCTGGCCCATCACAGCCAGCAACGTGGAGCAAGTTGCGGCCCTATTGCCCAAAGCGCTGAGCGAAAACGCCACCGAGACCCAATCTGAAGAACTGGGCAATCAAATGGTCACCCTGGTGCGCCAACTCGCCGATGAAAGCGAACTGACTCTCGACCCCTTCCTGCCCAGCTACTACATGATGAGTCCCATGGCCTTTCAGTTGCCGCGCGTGATTGAATACTTGTCAGAATTAGAGGGACGTCTTCGCAACCCGAACAACGATGCAGCAGGCACTTTGAGTTTTGTTCAATCACGACTTGGCACTTTGGGTCGCGCAATGGATGAAATTCGTGAAGCCACCGAGAAATCAGCTGCTGCAGGCGGCGCAATCACCGCTGACACGCGCGCGCAAATTGACACCATCGACCAACGAATTGACAGCATCTCGACCTGGGTTCAGGAACAATCGGCGAAAGACCTCAATTACGACAGCATTACAGGCCATGCCAACATGGTTGTTTTGCTTGGCGAGGCAGTCAGCACAGGATTTCAACTCAGCCAAAGCCTGAACACAACCTTGCAGGCCGACCTGATCGAGCGCATTTCTGGCATGCAAAGCACACTGATTAAAGCGGGAGTTGGTTCACTGGCAGTACTGTTGCTGGCGTTTGCCCTGGGTTATGTGGTGTTCAAAGACACCAACACCGAAATTGCCCAAATTTTGGCGCATGCAAAAATTATCGGCATGGGCGACTTGTCCAAGCGCATAGAAAACCATGGCAGCAATGAAATCAGCAAAATTCGCGCAGCACTCGAAAATATCCGCCAAAAACAAACAGGACTGGTGGGTGAAGTAAAGGACGCATCTACCCGAATGGCCGACACCATCAACACCTTGGTCATTGCCGCGGCGCAGGTCAAAAGCAGCGTGCAGGAGCAAACGGATTCTGCTTCGGCTGTGGCGGCCTCGGTCGAGGAACTCACGGTATCGATCGGCCAGGTACACACCCACGCCAACCAGGCGCTTGGTTTGTCCAATCAGGCCGGCCAATCGTCAATTAGCGGGCGAGAGAGTGTCAAACAGGCTCGCCAGGCCATGGAAAAAATTGGCGACGCTTCGGGCAATCTGGCACAAAGCATCAACAACCTCGGCAATCAGTCCGACAACATTTCCAGCATTATTCAGGTCATTCATGCCATTGCCGATCAAACCAACCTGCTCGCCCTGAACGCAGCCATTGAAGCGGCACGCGCTGGTGAACAAGGGCGCGGATTTGCAGTCGTGGCAGATGAGGTACGCAAACTGGCCGAGAAAACTGCGCAGTCCACCAAAAGCATATCGTCTTTGATTTCGGACATCCAAAATGAAACCCGCTCAGCAGTGGCGCAAGTCAATGGCTGGGCAGACATGATCAACCTCGGTCAGTGCTCATCCCTGGGAGCCGACCAGCAAATGGAGGCCATCAACCACCACACCGGCGATGCCGAACGCGCGGTGACCGAAATCACAGAAGCCTTAAAGGAACAAAGCTCGGCTTCCACGCTGATTGCCCAGCAGGTTGAGCGAATTGCACGCATGACCGAGGAAAGCCAGGGCGTGGCCCATGAGGTTAACCATGTGATTACCGAACTGCAAAGTTTGTCGAATCAAATGGACACCGTCATGGGCAAGTTCAAGCTGGCCCAACAAGCCTAAAGCTTAGATTCGCTCGATTCTGACCTTTTCCTGAAACAGGATCGAGCTTAAAAAAGTAGCGAACAAGGAGTACAACAGGGCAGCCAATACAGCCCACCAAAAACCATTGACCTGGAAGCCTTCCAGGATGGAACCCACCCAGTAGAACATCAGTCCGTTTAAAATAAAGTAAAACAGACCCAGGGTGAGTACAGTCAATGGCAGGGTCAGAATGAGCAGTACGGGCTTCACGATCGTATTGACCAAACCCAGAATCAATGCAGCCCACAATGCGGCCCAAAACCCTTCCACAACCACACCTGGCAGCAAGTAAGCCACGCCCATCAGGGCCACTGCGTGCAAAACCCAGCTCAGCAAGAGTTTCAAATCCATTCCCTCCAAGTTCAGAAAACAAGTGATGTACAATCAAAATGCTTGGTTGCCAAGCTATCACATTTCAGTAAAACCGTTTCAGCAACAACATTAAGCAACAACGAGAATTTCAGATGGATGTCACTCAACGCCTCGTCTCCCGCAGCTGCCCCTTCTGCCAGAACAGTGCCGAAGACGCGCAGGTACTCAGCTACGGCAGCAGCGAGTGGCCCATGATTGAATGCAACAAATGCCAATTTGTGTATCTGAAGCGTGCACCGGTTTACGAACGTCTGAGCGAAGAATTTGCCTGGGAGAAAACTTCGGAAACCGAACGCCAGGTGCGCGAAGAACGCGAACCTGTCAAACAAGGCTTAAGCCGTGCCTTCAAACATTTTCGGCAAAAAGTACTCAAACGAAACAAGCTGCCTGAATTGATCGAGAAATACATTCCAGGCGGCCGGGTGCTCGACATTGGCTGTGCTGCTGGTGGCCTGCTGGCCACCCTGCCCGCCAAATACCAGCCCTATGGCATCGAAGTGTCCAAAGCATTGGCCCAAGCGGCCAGTGAAGTAGTGGAGCCGCGGGGCGGAAGTATCATGCATGACAATGCCTTGAACGGCATTCAAAAGCTGCCCGAGAACCACTTCGCAGGCGTACTGATGAGCGCCTTTCTTGAACATGAGGTAGAACCCAATGGACTACTGCAAGGTGTGGCCAAAGTGCTTCAGCCTGGCGGTGTGGTCATTATCAAAGTGCCCAACTATGGTTCCTGGAACCGAAAAATTCGCGCCGAAAAATGGTGCGGCTTTCGCCTGCCCGACCATGTGAATTACTTCACCCCAGATAACCTGGAGGCATTGATTGTTCGGCAAGGCATGAAGGTAGTGCAATTTGGTTTGGCCGACAAGCAACCCACCAGCGACAACATGTGGATTGTTGCTGCCAAATAGAAGGATTCAAACAGAAGGTACCAAACTGATTACACGTTCACCGGCTTTACCAGTTTGTTGAGCATGTACATCAGGTCTTCGGGCTGTAGCGGCTTGTGCAACACCGCATTCATGCCGGCTTCAAGGGCTCGCCTTTCGTCTTCGGGCCCCACCTCACCGGTCAAACCAATCACTGGTAAATTCGCATTGAAGGGTTGTTTGCGCAATTCGCGGGTAGCCTCGAGACCATCCATCAAAGGCATTTGCACATCCATTACCACGGCATCAAAACCATGGCCGTATTGCAACAGGAACGACAAAGCCTCCAGCCCATTGTTGGCCTTGGTAATGTTGGCTTGCTTTCGTACCAAAATGCCTTCGAGCACCTTCAAGTTCAAGTCACTGTCGTCCACAATCAGCAAATTCATTTTTCCGCTTGCTGCAATCGCCAGGCTGGTTCGTGTGGCCAGGTTCGGTGCTGCGTTTTTAAAAGCATTCTGAAGTTGTAGCGGCGTTAAAGGCTTTACATAAATAGCACTGAAAATTTCGCTAATACCCTTGTCCAGCAAACGTCGGGTGTCATCGCTGCCCAGCAACACAGCACAGGGCACACCCATCAAACCCATGGCCTTGACAAACTCGATCCAGGCCAAGCGATCAATCTGCCGTTTTGGGAAGTCCAGCACAATGCCAGCAACACCCAAGGTACTCACCATCAACTTGCGGGCATCTTCAAGGCTTTCGGTGGTGATTAGCTTGCGGCCCACCAAATCACAGGAGTTCAACAAGGCCTGCGTTTGAAGCTCGCTCTCCGACACCAGCAAAACCGTATCACCAGTCTCGGTCAAAGTACTAGTGCCACCTTGAGGTACTGCGAATTCAAGTTCGGCCCAAAAGGTGCTGCCGTGCCCCAACTCGCTGTTGAAACCCAGACTGCCATTCATCAACTCGACCAGCTTTTTTACCAAACTTAAACCCAGGCCAGAACCACCAAACTCCCGTGCAACCGAAGTGTTGGCTTGGTGAAACTGTCGGAACAGGTTAGTCTGCCCCTGCGGTGAAATACCCACTCCGGTGTCTCGCACTTCCACGCGCAAACGGCACACACCGCCCTGATTGGACAACACTTGCAATATCAAATGCACATGCCCCACCTGCGTAAACTTGATGGCATTGCCCACCAGGTTCACCACAATTTGGCGGAAACGCAACTCATCACCGATCAACTCGCGCGGCATGTCGCTGGGCGGGTCAATAATCAGCTCGATTGGCTTGCTCGCCGCGGCACCCGTCATAATCCCCGACACCTTGTCGATAAACTCCAGCGTCGAGAAGGGCTTGGATTCCAGCTCCATGCTGCCTGCTTCAATTTTTGAAATATCGAGTACATCACTGACCAAATCGATCAGGTTACGCGATGTTTTTTCCAGGCTTTCCAGCAACAACTTTTGGTTGCTCGACACCGAAGTGTCCTTCAACAAATAGGTAAGGCCGACGATGCCATTCAGTGGCGTGCGAATCTCATGACTCATGTTCGACAAAAATTCTGTCTTGGCCTGGCTCGCCATTTCCACGCGTGTGTTGGCCTCGCGCAAACGCTTGTTTTTGTGCGCAAGGTTGTGGGCCATCTGGTTGACCGCTTTGGACACATCGCCCAATTCGTCATTGGTGTTCACTTCACACACCGCATCTTCATTGCCATTGCGAATTTCATCAGCAGTGCGCTTCAACTTGGCCAAGGGGTTCAACACCCCAGTGCGCATCAACACCACCAACAAGGCGATCACCACCACAAAACTACCCAAGCCCACCGATTCCAAAAGGGTCAGGCCTTTCAGGTTTCTGGCTTGCGCCTCATTCACTTGTGTGGCCCACTGGTAACCCAACTCGGAAATTACCTGGGTTTCAGCGATCAAGCGCTCCACGATCAGGCTTTGCCGGCGCTCCAGAAAAGCTGCACTGTTGTTCCCGGGTACCACACTGCTGTTCAGCTCATTGAAAATAGGCTTCAGTTCCGCCAGGCTGCCTTGAATGTCAGAAAGCTCTTGCGGTGCCACCGAGGGGTTTACAGTGGACTTAATCAAGCGTTCAAGTTCTTCCTGAGTACGCAACCAGGCATCGGCCACAGAAGGCGACTTGAACAGCACGTACTCTTGGGTCAGAACCAACAGACTGGACGACAAACGGGTAATACTTTGAGCCTTTTGCGACTGCTCCAAACCCTTGAACTGCTCACTGAGAATGAACAGATTGCCCAGCACCAACACCACCGCGCAAACAATGGTGCTAAGAATGGCAAGGTTGATTTTGGTGGCAACACGCACTACAAATTTCCCATTATTGAAGCGACACAGCGCCAGGGTCTACTGCTTTCAAAAAGGCAGGATACAAAAACCCGGAGTAATTGGGCTGAGGCAAGCTGGCCTCCACATGCCCTTCACGAAGAGCCCACCGCGCTTGCCCTTCCATTGTGCGCGGCAAAGAGCGGTTCAAACTCAAGCGATACCGGTAGTCATCAAATATTTTGTCCACCACAACCACCGGAATCTTCAATCGCTTGGCAGCCAGGGCCTTCGCCTTCTCGGGGTGAGTTTGAATAAATTGGGTGCTGTCTTTCAGGGCCCGCACCACCCGTTCAAGTTCTTGTGGCTTGGCTTTGATCACACTTTGCATGGCAATCAAATTGAATGTCTCGGTGTACAGCTTGGGAATGGGCACCAGTTGCACGTCTGTTCCCAAATCCAGTTCAATTCGGGATGCAAAAGGCTCCCAGATGCACAGTGCATCCACCTCTTTGTTGGCCAAGGCGGCCAGGGCTGTCTCAGGGGTAATTGTTTTCAGCTTTACTGTGTCGGGGTCGATGCCGTTGTACACCAACACCAGGTCGAGTACATACTGGCTTGCACCGCCCTTTACATACCCCAGGGTTTTATCACGCAACTTGCCCGGTTCTGTAATTTTTGAATCGGTACGCGCCACCACTTTCAAGTCGTTCGAGACGCTCACAAAGCTGGTCAAAATCGCGAAATCCTTTCGCGTAAAACTGTTGAACACCACAGGTAACTCAGTGGCAGTGGACAGGTCAGTCTGACCGTCCAGCATGTTCTTCACGCAGCGGTTGCCGCCTACGCAATTCACAAACTCAACATTCACACCGCGTTTCTGGAAAAAGCCTTCCGACTCGGCGATGTACAAAGGCAGGGAGAGTATGGTTTCAGACACACCGATGCGCAAAGGCGCGGCTTGGGCTGCCCAGGATAACAACAAGAAACTGAAAAAAAGTGCGATACGAAGCATGCAAACTCTCGATGACCAAAGGATCCCTAAAAAGTGTAGGGGTTTTGTTACATCAGAAAGCTATCAAGAAGAAACACAAAAAGCCATCTCTTCCGGACATTGAATGATCAAACACTCAAGGAGTGTCGCAAGGCGTGAACAGAGGGGTGCACCTTTCCTGGCACACCCCTAATTGACTTGAGTTTAGAAAGCAAAGGTGGCAGTCAAATTCAAGCCATCTGCTTCAATGTTGTCTTTGTCGTAAAGCATCTCGTAACCGGCACGAATGTTCACACTGCCTGCGGTGTACATCACACCACCGCCATAGCTGAGCGCGCCATCGTCGTCGCTGGTGTTAAAGCCGGGGCCGCTGACATTGGCATCCAGGAAACCGTAACCCAATGTGCCGTATAGCGAGAACTGGTTGTTCAAAGGCAATTTGCCCAGCAGGTTGGCGCCAATGTAGGAATCCACTTCAGCGCGGAAAGCGCCAGAGTTTTCTTCATCCACACCGGTCAACAAGCGACCCTCTACGGCCAGGTTGGGGCTCAGTTCATAGCCACCGACCACACCCAGCGTGTCGACATCCAGCTCGACTCCGCCAATCCGGCTGTCGGTAATTCCCAAGCTGTTGTAGGTGGCACCCAGATAGGGGCCTTCGGCGAAGGCTGGGCTGGCTGCGGCGGCAGACAAAACGGCAATAGAAATTAGTTTTTTCATGGCTGACTTCCTTTGTTTGTTATGGATACTGCGCACCCCTTGGGGGGGAGCACGGTACCTAACGCAGCAAATCAGCCATCGGGTTACAAAAACCGACGATACACAGTAAACCGGGGGGCAATCAGGCCGCCACAGCTTCCTGATTCTTGCGCTTCAAGCTTGGCAGGCTGTACTTGAAAGCGCGACCCACCACAGTCGAGAACTGCTTTACCAGCGAGGCCTTGTTGTAATGCTGACCGTAACGCTTGCAGATTTCCTGCACTTCAACCGACATTTCCGCGTAGCGGTGCGCTGGCACCTCGGGGAACAGGTGGTGTTCAATCTGGTGGCTCAGGTTACCCGACATGATATGGAACAACTTGCCACCAGTCAGATTGGATGAGCCTTTCAATTGACGCAAGTACCAATGCGCTTGCGATTCGCCATCGATAATCGACTTGTCGAACACTTCAGAATCGGCTGTGAAGTGACCACAGAAAATAATCACAAAGGTCCAGTAATTGCGAATAATGTTCGCCAGGAAGTTTCCTGCCAACACAGGCAAGAAGAAAGGGCCTGCCAACAGCGGGAAGAACACATAATCTTTCGCAATTTGACGACCAGCTTTCTTGAACGTGGGAATGGCGCGGTCCTTGGTTTCCTTCAGGGTTTTCTCACCGCTGATTACTTTTTCAAGTTCAAGGGTTTGCAAAGCCAGCAGGTTTTCAAAGAAGGTGGCCAGCAAAACCATTAAAGGTACGTTCGCCAAAAAGCGCGGCTCCCATTTCTGTTCAGGAAACAGACGCAACACGCCATAACCAATGTCATGGTCCTCGCCCAGCACGTTGGTGTAGGTGTGGTGACGGTAGTTGTGGCTGTAGCGCCAGTTGTCAGCTGTACACCAGGTGTCCCACTCGTAGGTTTGGCCCATCAGGCGCTTGTTTTGCATGAAGTCGTATTGACCATGCATCACGTTGTGGCCCAGTTCCATGTTCTCCAGAATTTTTGACACGCCCAAAGTCAGCGTACCCAAAATAAATGCAGGTGGGAAAATACCGGCCATCAGCAGGCCACGGCCTGCGATTTCGGTGTAACGCACTGCTTTTTCAATTTTGGTGATGTACTTGGCATCGCGTTCGCCAACATCGGCCAAATGCTTTTGACGAATCGCTTCAATCTCGGCACCAAACTGTTCCAGTTCAGCGGGGCTCAATTTGCGGTCAGCTTTTCTCATGATTTGCTCCAGTATTTTTAGGTTTTGCTTTTACAGGTCCAGGGAAACCGGGCCTTGGGCGGCGTTGATACACAAACGCAGCGCCGAATTGTTGGTGGCACACACCGATTTGTTTTGCATGTTCTGCGTGGTGCCTGTCAGCTTTTCGCATGAACAGGTGTTGCAAATGCCCATGCCACAACCGTGTGGGGGGTTAATGCCCTGCTCTTGCAGTGCTTTCAACAGTGGCTTGTTGTTGCTCACTTCCAGAATGCGGTTGCTTTTGGTCAGGGTCACTGTGAATGTTTTTACTTCGGCGTTTTCATCAATGGTCAAAGCCATGGGTGTGAACGATTCGGCGTGGAAACTCTTGGGGGTGTCGCCCAGAATGCCGCGCAAAGCATTCATGAAACCATCGGGGCCACAGGCATATACATCAGTCGTTTCCAGCGCACCCGCCACAGCAGCAAATTGCTCCGCACTGGGGCGGCCCGCCAAATCACCCTCGGCCAAGTTGGCACCGCTTTCCAGCAGGCGCACGTACTTGAAATGTTCGTTGGCCTTGGCTTTCAGGCTTGTGTCGAACAACACATCTTCGGGGTTGCGCGCCCAGCTCATCAGCGTTACATCGGCTGGCCAGCCCTTGGCTTCCAGTTCTTCAATCAGACTGATCATCGGTGTAATGCCGCTGCCGGCAGCCAACAGCAACATGGTGGGGCGCTGTGCGCTCAAATTGGATTGAGTGTGTGCAAGGGTCATGTCACCGAACACATCGCCCAGTTCTACCACGGCGCCCACTTCCAGCTGGTTCACAACGTAACGCGAAACCAAACCAGTTGGGGTTTGCTTGATGGTCAGGCGCACCAGGCCACTGTCAGTGGGCGCGCAGCTGAAGCTGTAGGAGCGGGTGTGCACTACGTCATCAATCGTGATACTGAGGTTCACGTGCTGACCAGCTTCGAAACCCTTAAACAAGGCGTTGGGACGCAACCACAGGCTGACTGCATCAGCAGTTTCGCGATCAATGCGCACCACCTCGGCCAGGCAGCGGTCAGTTGAATGGGTGCTACCTGCTTGTTCAAGCCAGAAAGTAACGAATTCCTGACCCAGAATTTTGGAGAGTCCGCGGACTACTTTGCTAGACAGTTGGCTGTTGGTTCTCATTGCGTTTTCCACATTAGTGAACAGATGTGCACCAATGTAACTAAAAACGCTGGTTTTTCGCAAGTAATTTTGCTGAAAAAAGTAGAATAAAGTGTCAGAAGAGTACAACTGTACACTTATTTTTTAGTTTAAATCATTGTTTTTATTGATATTTATTTGAGAGGACTTAAATACGGAATTTAGTGAACACTTTTTACAATTCACCCACCTAACAAGGCTTTTTGATCGTTAATCATACGATCTGCCACGATGTTCGCATCTATTTTCAAACCACCCTCACTGAGCTGACGGCGAATCATTTCCACCTTGTCTGCATCAAAGGGGGTTGTGCTGTCCACCAACATGGTCCCTCTCGGCCTTGAGATTGACACCACCACACTGGCACCATCCCGGTCTGCGGCCGTTTTCACTTCCGGCGGGCGCGATGCAGCCAAAGCATCCGCCTTCTTGGGATCGGGCATGGTAAAGGCTATCGGGTGTTTGTCGCCAGAAATCATGGTGATGCTTGCGCTTGGTTTGTTGAGGCGGAAAAACAGAAAGATACTTAGAACAGTTCCGGATATAAATCAGGCACACCAGAAAATGAATGCAAGGCATCATCTGACAAGCTGTCTGAAAATCCTGACAACGCCAGAATTGCCACCGGAATCACCCGCATCCTCGCTCGACGCATTGTCAACTCAACACGCTAGCATGGTGAAATCAAATCCATAAACCCCCAGCCCACCCGGAGCGCTGCGCATGATTCGACTTCTTTATTGCAGCCAAGCCAGGTCTGATTTCAGCGAAGAAGTACTGAAGGAAATTTTGCTGACCTCCAGAAAAAACAACAGCGCAGCGGGAATCACCGGCGTATTGGTGCACGGTGGCGGCATGTTCATGCAAGTGCTGGAGGGGCCCGAGCAAACCGTGTTGCGCACCTACATGAAAATTCTCGATGACAAGCGGCACACCGACAGCCGAATCATTCAAATTTCGCCGATCAAAGAGCGCATGTTCGACAACTGGACCATGGGTGTTATCGAAGCAGAACCACTTACCTTTGAACACGTCGCCAAGTTGCGGGCCAATCGTCTGGAAACATTGAATGCAGATGCATTTACACAGGTGATACGCGAATTCAACGCCTTGCTGATTAAAACCTGAAACATTACTCGGTCAATATAGAAAAATTGACCACCCCACCCAAAGCTTGCCAGGCCATGCTCAAATCAATTTGCGAGAAACTGGCCAACAGCCGGTTCGGCATTGCAGCCATGTGCCTGCTAACCTACCTGGGAGGGTTCATTTTCCCCGTACCCAGCGACATCATGTTGCCGCCCATGATCATAGGTCGCCCCGACCGCTGGAAGCACCTCATGGTCGCCTGTGTGCTGTGCTCAGTTGCAGTGCGTGCTCAGCCTACTTGCTGGGGTTTGCCTTTGCCGGCGAATTAGCCGCATGGGCACAGTCAGTAAACCTGGAAGAGTAAACCAGGCCACTACACTGATGGCCAAATATGGCCCGCCTGTATTATTCATCGCGGCATTTGCACCGATTCCGTTTAAAACGCTGGCACTTGCCGCAGGCGCGGGCGCAATGCCCATGGCCATGTTCCTGCCCGCTGTAGTGCTTGGCCGGACCATTCGGTTCTATTTGATTTCAAAGGTGACTCTTCAAGGTTTGAAGTGGTTGCAAACTTAACTGCAGCACACGCAATGAGCAAAAAGAAAAAGGACCCAAATGCGAAAAGCATCTAGGTCCTTGTTTTTACTGGTAGGGCCACCCGGATTTGAACCGGGGACCAAAGGATTATGAGTCCTCTGCTCTAACCGCTGAGCTATAGCCCCACTTTACCTTTCAAAAGCTTTATTCGCCTTCCAGGAAGCTTTTCAGCTTGTCTGAACGGCTGGGGTGACGCAGCTTGCGAAGAGCCTTGGCCTCAATTTGACGAATCCGCTCACGGGTTACATCAAACTGCTTGCCCACTTCTTCCAGCGTGTGGTCGGTGCTCATTTCGATACCGAAACGCATGCGCAGTACCTTGGCTTCGCGTGGGGTCAGTGAATCCAGCACATCTTTGGTCACAAAGCGCAGGCTGCTGTATTGCGCTGCATCTTGTGGGGCCAAGGTGTGGTTGTCTTCAATAAAATCGCCCAAGTGTGAATCGTCGTCATCACCGATCGGTGTTTCCATCGAAATCGGTTCTTTCGCAATCTTCAAAATTTTGCGAATTTTCTCTTCAGGCATTTCCATGCGCTCGGCCAGCGTGGCTGGGTCGGGCTCAATACCAGTTTCCTGCAAAATTTGGCGGCTGATACGATTCATCTTGTTGATGGTTTCGATCATGTGCACCGGAATACGAATGGTGCGTGCCTGGTCAGCAATGGAACGGGTAATCGCCTGGCGAATCCACCAGGTGGCGTACGTTGAAAACTTGTAGCCACGGCGATATTCAAACTTGTCCACCGCTTTCATCAAGCCCACGTTGCCCTCCTGGATCAAATCCAGGAATTGCAAACCGCGGTTGGTGTACTTCTTGGCAATCGAAATCACCAAACGCAAGTTGGCCTCGATCATTTCGCGCTTGGCCAAACGGGCACGGTTTTCACCGGAAACCATTTGCTTGTTGATTGCGCGCAAGTCGTTCAGGGGCAGCGACACGGTGTCTTGAATGGCAACCAACTTCTGTTGCAATTCATTGATGGCCGGCACATTGCGTGCCCAGGTTTCAGCCCAAGCCGCGTTCGATGCGCTGAATGTATCAACCCATGCAGCTTCCACTTCATGGCCACGGAACTTGTCAAGAAACTGCTCGCGGGGCACGCCCACACGGTTCACCGCGATGTCGTAAATTTCGCGCTCAATTTTGCGAACACTGTCCACTTGCTCACGCAAAATGCTGCACAGGCGTTCAACCTGCTTGGCAGTGAAGCGAATTTTCATGAACTGCTCTGCAATCGCTTCCTTGGCCTTTTTGTAAGCTGGCGTGTTGTAACCACCGTCGGCGCGAACTTTCTTCAACTTCGCAAACTGTTTTTCAATTTCAGCAAAAACGGCCAAGGAATTCTTCTTCAACTCTTCCAACTGACGAGCTGACATGCCAGAGGTTGTACCACCGTCATTGCCCTCTTCCTCGTCTTCATTGTCATCGTCATCGTTGGTCTCTTCAGGCGCAGCCGCTTCAACCATTTCCTCTGTGATGGAGTCATCGATGATTCCATCCACCACTTCGTCTACTGTAGACAAACCTTCTGCAATTCGCTGACCCAGGCCAACCACGTCTTCGACAATGGCTGGGCAGGCGGAAATGGCCTGCACCATGTCTTTCAGGCCAGCTTCAATTCGCTTGGCGATTTCAATTTCGCCTTCACGGGTCAGCAGTTCAACCGTGCCCATTTCACGCATATACATGCGCACGGGGTCGGTGGTGCGGCCAAATTCAGAATCAACGTTGCTTAACGCGGCTTCAGCTTCCTCTTCTGCGTCTTCGGCAGAGGTGCCAACCGGTGCGTTGTCGTTCATCAGCAAGGCTTCAGCGTCAGGGGCCTGTTCGTAAACAGTAATACCCATGTCGTGGAAGGTGCTGACCATGGCCTCGATCACTTCGCCATCAGTAACATCGTCTGGCAAGTGGTCGTTGATTTCAGCAAATGTCAGGTAGCCGCGCTCTTTACCCATTTTGATCAGGGTTTTAAGCTGGTTGCGGCGCAATTCGAGTTCTTCAACTGTCGCGTTGGCTGAGCTGAGGTAAGCCGAATTGATCAAGGCCTTGTCTTTGGCCTTGGAACCGCGACCACGCTTGGGCATGATCACCAGGTCGGCTTTCTTGGCGTCCGAATCATCATCTTCTGGCACATCGTCAGAATCGAGCGATGCATCGGCACCAGAATCGATATCGTCATCGTCCTCTTCCTCGGCCTTGGGCTTGCCGGCTTTGGGCGGGCGTCCACGGCCTTTGGGGGCTTCAGCGGCTTGCGCAGGCGCAGCTTGCTCAGCCACCTTGGGCTTGCGGCCACGCTTCTTCGGCTGTGCTTCCTCAACGGCCACGGGCTCCGCCACCTTGGCGGGCTTGCTTGCTGTTTTCACGCTCACCTTTGCAATGGGCTCGGCAGCGGCTTCTGCAGCTTTGGGCTTGCGCCCGCGCTTCGGCTTGTCTTCGGCCACAACAGGTGCGGGTACGGGCGCAGCGGCTTTCTTGCTCACAGGCTTTTCAGCAACAGGTGCTGTTTTCTTGGATTCTGTCTTCTTAACCACGGTGTTTACTTTCGCTTCTTTTACAGTTGCCTTTTGAGGAGAAACCTTCTTCCCTGCCATTGACGACGCTCCCTTGCGTTTGGATGCCTTAGTGGAGGATTCCTTCTCCGGCTTTTGGCCACCAGGAATCTGTGTGTGTGTATCGGTTTGCTGAGAACTCACGGCTTGTGACTTCGCAGACTTGGTTTTGTGGCCGGATTTGGCTTTCTGTTCCTGTGTTTTTGAAAAAATGTTGAGTATTTTGAACATTCATTCCCTGAACAACTCAATAACAGCCACTCAGTGCGCAAATACGCACTACAAAAAGATGCAAAAGCTGCACCGTAACCCTTAATTATAACTGATTAACTCGCTT
This sequence comes from Limnobacter sp. MED105, assembly GCF_000170915.1. Classification (GTDB taxonomy): domain Bacteria; phylum Pseudomonadota; class Gammaproteobacteria; order Burkholderiales; family Burkholderiaceae_B; genus Limnobacter. The sequence goes on along the minus strand of NZ_ABCT01000015.1, from coordinate 2,331 downwards.
TTGTTTTAATTCTTGGAAGCGTTGCATACACTCGTGATACCAACGCAACTGCTCCCCTTGAGTTGGCATCTCGGCGGTTAGCCGCTCCAGCTCGGCTTTAAACCACAGCTCGCTACATTGATACACGCCAGAACGCAACTCGGTTTCAAAATCGAGGGAATCATCCAAACCACGCGCTTCTTTTAGAACCGAGTTAACCCAATTTTGATGCACTTCGTCGTTGAAGGCATGCTGAAGCCGCGCTTCAAGTAAGTTGGGGTCATTTCTGACTTTTTCAAGCAAATGAACAAAACTGTGCACTTCCGCAGCCGGGTTTTGCTCACGCTCATACAACTCGAGCAATGAATTACACAGCTGAACATGCTGCGGAGCACGAATCACCCGCGCAGCCAGGCTTAACAAAGGCGATTTTGCCGTTGGCCTGGGCCCCCAGTTGTTTTGCAGAGGCTCATCGTTAAACTTTCCAAACCGCTTGCCAAACTTTTTCTCCGGGAACTGCCCTTGCTGCCCCTTGTTTTTCGGTGAGAAGTAGTCGCCCCCACTCTCGCGGCTTTTCAAACCCAGATGCCGGCTAAGCTCCATGGGTGTCGCGCCCAGCAAATTGGCCAAGGCACGCAACAGCGAAGACCGATAAACCGTGGGCTGCATCTGCACAATCAAAGGCTTCAAGAATGAAATGGCAGCCGCGCTGCCCTCAATTTGTTGCAGTGGGTAATTGCGTTCCAGGTAGCGCGCCAAGAATTCTGACAAGGAGGCGGCTTGCGCCACCATGGCCTCAAAACCGTCTGGCCCCTCAGTTCGAATAAAAGAGTCGGGGTCGTGCTCGGCTGGCAGAAAAATGAAATCCGCCCGCTTGTTCTCGCTGACGTGCGGCAAACAAGCCTGCAAGGCTCGCCAGGCCGCCTTTTGACCCGCCCCGTCACCATCAAACGCAAAAACAAGCCGATCGGTTTGTTTGAACAACTTCAACACATGGTCAGGCGTTACAGCCGTACCCAAGGTGGCCACTGCATTCTCGAAACCCCATTGCGCCAAAGCCACCACATCCATATAACTTCGGTGACCAAGGCATAACCCATTTTGTGAATCGCCTGGCGCGCCTCGAACAGGCCATACACCTCGTGCCCTTTTGAAAACACGGGTGTTTCGGGGCTATTCAGGTACTTGGGTTTTTCGTCACCCAACACGCGCCCCCCAAACCCGATTACTTGCCCTTTGGCATTTCGGATCGGGAACATGATGCGACCGCGAAAAGCGTCGTACCGGCGGTTGCTGTCGCTAATTTTCGTAAGCCCGGCCAAATCAAGCTGGGTATTGCTGGCGTAATTTTCAATGACGCTTTCCAGGTTTTGGTAGGCATCGGGCGCGTAACCCATGCCGTAGCGGGCAGCCACCTGCCCCGTCAATCCGCGATTCTTCAGGTAATCAATGGCAACCGGGCTTTTTTTAAGCTGCGCCTTGTAATAGTTGGCGGCACGTGTCAACAACTCAACCAGTTCTTCACGCTCAGAACGCACCTCAGCCGGCACATCCATGCCTTTTTCGTAGGGCACATCAATGCCCAAATTACCGGCCAGGTTTTCAACGGCCTCTGGAAAAGTAAGCCCAAGGTGCTCCATGACAAACCCCACCGCATTGCCATGTGCACCGCAGCCAAAGCAGTGATAAAACTGTTTGGACGGGCTGACCGTGAATGACGGGGATTTCTCGTTGTGAAATGGGCACAAGCCCTGCAGGTTTGCTCCGGCCGCCTTTAATTGAACATAGCGCCCCACCACATCGGCAATGTCGAGGCGGTAAAGCAAATCGTCAATAAAGCTTTGAGGAATCATGCAGTTTGGGTGAATTCACGCACAGAAAAATCAGAGCCAGGGGCTCGACTTCTAGAATAACAAACCCAAAGGGGAGGAAACGAGCAGTCTGCTTGCGAGACGCTTGCTTATTTGGACAATGCCGCTTTGACCAGACCAGATACCTTGCTCATGTCGGCCTTGCCGGCCAGCTTGGCTTTGACTGCACCCATGACCTTGCCCATGTCTTGAGGGCCTGTGGCACCCACAGCCTGAACAATGGCCTGAATTTCGGCCACAACTTCCGCTTCGGACAATTGTGCGGGAAGGTAAGACGCCAAAACGGCAGCCTCGGCCTTTTCAGCCTCAGCCGACTCTGGCCGACCACCCTGCTCAAACTGGATGGCGGCTTCGTTTCGTTGCTTGATTTGCTTTTCGATGATGGCGAGAACCGCCGTATCGTCGAGTTCGACGCGTTCGTCGACCTCTTTTTGTTTGATTGCCGCCGAGAGCATTCGAAGCGTTGCGAGTTTTACTGCTC
>NZ_ABCT01000016.1 GCF_000170915.1 Limnobacter sp. MED105 | reverse complement strand
CGCAATTCTAACGAATAAATTGTGCGATTGCAAAAGTTAATTGAACGTTTTTGTTGATTCAAAATAACTATCGATTTGATTGCTCTCTTGAATCGCCTATAACCCCCTAATCCATAAGGGAAAAGGGTTCTAGGGAGATGTGGAGGAATTGTTACTGAGAATTGTTTTGAAAGAGGGCTCTAAAAATGGAAAGTGGTTTTTGAGCTTTGTTGATTTTCTGGAGATTTATGTTGCAACGCAAAATCGTGCCTCGCGATTGTCGTAAACGTCCTTCTCCTTTGACGCGTTAAATCCGGAGCGCCCAAATTTGTTCAGATCTAATTTCAAACGGGCATTCAAGGAGAAGGCAATGCGAAAGGGAAAAACATTCATCCAAAGTACCTTGGCGGTCACTTGCGCCGCCTTGTTTGTCGCCGCCTGCGGCGGCGGTGGCGGAGATAACTCAGCAGCCACGGGTACTTTGCGCACGGCAATGACTGATGCGCCTTCTTGCGGTTATGACAATGTGTTCGTCACTGTTGATCGAATTCGGGTCAACAACAGCGCCACAGCCGGCCCCGATGGTGAGGGTTGGTCAGAAATTGTATTGGATCAGCCGCGCCAAATTGATTTGCTTGATTTGCAGAACGGTGTGATTGAAGAGCTGGGCGAGGTTACCTTGCCGGTAGGTCGCGTACAACAAGTCCGATTTGTGTTGGTGGACAACGCCACCGTCGACCCGACAAACATTGATTTTGATCCCGATGCTGACCCCACGCGTGCACCCAACCATGTGGTTTTCAGTGCGGGTGGTTTTGAGGATTTGAAAACGCCAAGTGGCCAACAAAGCGGTGTAAAAATCAATGTCGGGATCGACGTTGCTGAAGGGCAGGTTGCAGACCTGTTGATCGATTTTGATGCGTGCAAATCAGTGGTAGAGGCAGGTGGTTCTGGTAATTATTTGCTGAAGCCGGTGCTTACGGCCATTCCGCGTTTGTCCTCCGGTGTGCGTGGCAGTGTGGCTGATGCCTTGGTGTCACAGGGCGTCAGTATTTCCTTGCAGCAGGATGGTGAAGTGGTGCGCGCTACAGCACCAGTCGAATCGACTGATTTGGCAGACAACGGAGAATTCATATTGTCTCAAGTGCCGCCGGGTACGTATGACCTGGTGTTCACTGCCCCCGGTTTCATAACGAAGGTGGTGTCAGATGTGATCGTGCCTGAAGGTCAGTTGGTGAATTTGGATTTTGATGCCACCACACCTGTCGATGAGAACGAAATTCTGCTCGAACCTGCCACCGTGGAAGGTGACGCAGTGGGTACTGTCACGAATACTGACGATATGAAACCTGCGACTTTTGTAGAAATTAACCAGACCTTGTCTTTGGGGGCAACAGTGCTGATTAATTCTGCGCAGCTGTCATTTGAAACGTTTGATACCAGTGGTAATTTAGCCGGCATGGGTGACACTGCGGGGTATGCTTTCACATTGACCGTGGATGCGCCTGAAGTGGCACCTTACACCGCTACAGGGGTGTTCAACTTCGCAATCGACACCGCAGCCGAAGGGCAATACACGGTAATGGCGATCGCTGAACCCTTAGACCTTACGCCGGTGGTGCAAACAGCCTCTGCCAATTTTGATCCAGGGTTTGTGGGTACGGTTGATTCGCCTCGCGAGGTGCTCACCAACGACTTTGATTTCTCCAGCAGCCCTGCACCCTAAGTATTATTTTGATGCTGAACCAAGCCCGCCCAAAGCAAATTGAACATGGTGTTTACCACCATGGCTTTGGGCAAAGCGGGTTGGGTCAACCACCACTTGGCCAGCTGCTCTCCTGCGCCCGATAGGGCGTGGGCGGTGGCTGCAATTTCTCCCTCTGTAATAACGCTTTTTAAATCGCCCAGTAACAGCGCGATGCGGTTTACTGTGTCAAAACGCAACTGACTGGCGGCCTGTGCAGCCGGGCCAGCCACGGCGGCACCGCTGTCGTAGAGAAATCGAAATGCATCCCGCTCGAATTCTACGAATGAAAAATAACCCTCAATACCGCCGCGCAAGCGACCCTGAAGGCCTTCACCTGTAAGGGCGCGTTCAATAATGTAACTGTTCAGCACCTCTCGTGCTTTTTTCAGGCAAGCCAGGTAAATACCGTCTTTGTTTCCGAACAATTTGTACACCACGGGTCGGGTTACCCCAGCCGCCCTCGCGATATCTTCCATGGCCGTGCCTTGATAACCCCTTTCCACAAACATTCGCTGCGCAACTTCCAGCAGTTGACGTTCTCTATCCTCAGGTTTCATGCGGGTTTGCGTTGGTTTTAACATTATTAACCCATTGAATTTACTATGGAAAAACTACACTAGACGCATTACAACTTCATAAATTAATCTTTAGTTACAGTAATGTAACTTAAGGGTCGAACACAAGACCCTACGCAAAAAGAGAGAGACATGAGGACGACAAACTGGGGTGGAGCCATTGTATTGGCTTGGGCTTTGCTATTGGCGGGGTGTATGGGCGATTCAGGTTCGCCGCAAGCGGACAGCCCGACTGTCACCAATCCCAATGAAGAGGAACCCGACACGCCGGTGGACCCTGAGGATCCAGACGATTCGGGTGATGGTGGTGCAGGTGGCGATGGAAATACACCCTTGTTTCCCAAGGATCCTGTGGTTCGCACCGAACCCGCTGGCACTGGCGCTGCGCCCGCAGGCGCCGAGCGTTGTGATCCGCTGGACCCGGCCTATTGTCTGTTCCCATTTCCAAACAATTATTTCACCACTGCCGACACCCAAACCGACACCAAGATGCGGGTGAATTTGAATGTGTTGGCCATGCCCAAAAACATTGTGGGCAAACCGATTGATCCCACCGACTGGAATCGCAATGACGGGTTCTCTCCCGGTCAACCCATTCTGACCCGTGTGCCTGGGCTTGATTTGGAAAAAACCGGTGCAGTACCCATCACCAACATAGAAGCCAGCCTGCAGCGCGATCAACCCATCGTGTTGATCGACACACTGACTTTGAAGAGGCAACTGATTTGGGCCGAACTGGACGCCAACCTGACTCAAGGGCAACTGAACCTTCCAAACGACGAGCCGGGACCTGCTTTGCTTATTCGGGTGGCGAAGAATCTGGAACCGGGGCGCCGTTATATTGTGGCCCTGCGCAACTTGAAAAACAGTGCAGGTGACACCATCGAGCCAAGCCCGGTTTTCAAGGCATACCGCGATGGTTTGCCTTTGGGCAACGCTGCCCAAAACGCGCGCAAACCGCTGATGGAAAATATTTTCAGTGTATTGGGTATGGCGGGTGTTGAACGGGAAAGCCTGTACCTTGCCTGGGATTTCACCGTGGCGTCTGGCCGCAACCTGACCGAGCGTCTTATTCATGCGCGCGATCAATCCATTGAAGCCACAGCAGGACAATCGCCGAACTTCACGATTGATGCGGTCATCGAAAATCCCGAGAACGGATCGGCGAGTGAAATTACGGCACGGCGAATTCGAGGACACATCGACGTGCCGTGTTTTCTCACCAGCCCCAATTGCTTGTCGGGGGGCACCTACAACTACCCATTGCTACCCACCGGCAGCCCGGCCACTGCATTGCCGCAGCGCAACCCATTAACACCCAATGCAAGTGTTCCTTTTATTTGCTCAATAGCGCGCAAGAACCTGGACACAGGCGAACCAGCACGTGCCTCGCTGTACGGTCATGGTTTGTTGGGTTCGCGCGATGAAGGCAACACCTACGACTTGAATGTGCGCGTGATGGCAGAGCGTCACAATTTTCTGTTCTGCATGGTGGATTGGGCAGGCTTGGCCACAGGCAATTTGCCCGACGATCAAAACGACAATCGCAAATACGATCCCTTGTGGGATGGTGTTGGTGGAGACATTGCCAGCACAGTGTTGATGCTGACCGATTTCAGTGGATTCAACCGCCTGACGGATCGTTTGCAACAAGGCTTTTTGAATTTCACGATGTTGGGTCGGGCGATGATTTCCGAGAACGGATTTTGTACTCACCCCGCATTTCAAAAAGAAGGCAAATGCCTGATAGACCGCAGCGAACTGTTTTATGACGGCAATTCGCAGGGCGGCATCAACGGTGGGCCGGTTACTGCGATTTCACCTGATATTCAGGCTGCCACGTTGGGGGTGCCCGGCATGGCGTACTCCACTTTGTTGCAACGTTCCGTGGACTTTGCACCCTACGCGCCTGCGTTTTATGAGGCATACCCCGCATCGCTGGACCAACAATTCATTCTCTCGCTAATTCAAATGCTTTGGGACCGTGGCGAAAACAATGGCTATGCCTGGAGCTTGGCCCCTGGGCGTGAATTACCCGGAACAAGACCCAACAAGCGCGTGTTATTGATCCCTGCGTTTGCTGATCACCAGGTGTACATGAACACCGCAGAAATCATGGCGCGCACCATTGAGGCACCCTTGCAATGCCCCGCAGTGGTGGGTGGTCCGTCCGCGCAACGCGGAGCCGCTGTGCTGAAGCAGGCACACCCGGCAGTGCGCGCCGAGCAGGAACAGTTTCCGAATGTTTCTTTTGGGCGCAGGCACCCCGACGATCACCCATATTTCGGTTTGCCATGCATCAAGAAATACCCGCATGCGGGCAACGCGCTGACCGTGTGGGACAGCGGCCCCATGACCAATGCCGATGGTTCTGCCAACCCCAATGGCAGTGCGCCCCCACCGCTGGACAACCGACCCATGACCACCGGTTATGGTGCTGACCCGCATGGCCACCCGCGCAACGAAGAAAAGAATATGGACATGAAGTCTGCTTTCCTGAAAAAGCAGGGTGCATTGATTGATGTGTGCAATGGTTTGCCTTGCGCGTCACGCGGCTTTAATCCCGCATTGAGCGTCACGCGGCTTTAATCCCGCATTGAAATGAGGAGTACACGTCGATGAAAATGCTTCAATGGAATGTGGTGTTTGTCAGCCTTTTGCTGTCGGCTTGTTTGAACTCTGACAACAATTCAGTCACTGCATCCCGCACGGGTGTCAGTGAAAACGATCCGCCCGTGATTGTTGATCCGCCTCCCGGAAACGGTGGTGGCAATGGCGGCGGTGGCAATCCAAATTTGCTCGATACTTCGCAGTTTCGTGCAGCGTCGGCGAAGCGAAATATAGATCCCACTCCTGCACAAATTCAGGGTGTGGTGACCAGCAACACGCCGATCATTGGAAAGCTGCAGCAATTCAACCTGGGTGGTTACGGCGGATTCGCATTCGATGGTCCTGAAGACGTGGTGAACTTTGATATTGGTGGTCCTCCTGCCAACGGAATCGGTGATGGCACTTTTGTGCGTGTGTTTGTACTCGAGAGCCAGGCGGAGCCGGTGAATCGCCTGGTATTCGTCACCATGGATGCCATTGGTGCAGGCAATGTCATTCAAAACAAATTGAAAGCGGCAGTTGCGCAAGCTGCCAATGTGCCGCCCAACAATGTGCTGTTTGCACAAACCCATTCCCATTCTTCGGCCGACTTGCAAGGCCTGTGGGGTGGTGTACCTGCCAGTTGGTTGAATTGCGAACAGGCGGATCCTGCGCAAGCCTGTGACCCTGCCTTGAAAGGAGGTTTGTACCAACTGGCTGCCCAAGCCGCTGCCGAAGCGGTGGCCAGGCTTGAGCCGGCGTATGTGGATTTTGCCCAAACAGTGCTGGAAGGCGAAGCGCGCTTGAACAACTTTCGCCGCTGCGACCCGGATGACTCCCGCATGCCCGACCCCACACTCACCTTGTTGCAAGCCCGGACTGCGCGCGGAGAGGTGTTGGGGTCGTTGTTGAACTATTCGGCACACCCCACTGTGCTGGGTTCCAGTAACCGCTTGGTGCACACTGACTGGGTGGGCGGGGCGCTGCGTCTGCTTGAGCGAAATTTCGATTCCACCGTGCTGTTTTACAACGGCGCAATTGCCGATTCTTCGCCACGCGCACCTGCCGCGGAAGACCCCTATGAGAAAGCCAATGCCATGGGCGTGGCAGTGGCTCAAGCCGCCATGAATGTTTTAAGTCAGCGCAAAAAGGTAGAGGGCGGTTTGCAGGTTGCGCATGCCAATGCCTTTTTGCCAGTGACCAACCCTTTGTTTGTTGGGGCGGGTGGCTTGCGCAGCTTTAACGGCTATTACAACTTCACACCGTTGGGCGAAGAACTGGCCGCCAATATTCCTGGCTACGAAAACTTTCCTCAAGTGGCTTTGTATGCGGAAACGCCAGTCAGTCGAATTCAGCTGGGGCAGGGCGAAGGCAAGGCGCTTGAATTGGTGACTATTCCGGGCGAGGGTTCGAAGGGCATGGCCGACACTATTCGTGCGCGAAGCCAAACCCCCATGATGCTGCTGGGCCTGACGCACAATTCGCTGGGCTATATTTTGACTGAAGATGAATTTGGCAATGGTTTGTTTGAATGCCAGTCTTTTTATGAAGAAACCGTGTCGCTGGGGCCTTTGACAACCCCAGCGCTGAACTTGCAGGCTTACGATCCGCTGTTTGCGCAGTAAGCCGTGTGGTGTTTTAGAACTTGGACTTGGCCTTGTCGAAGGCCTCTTTGATATTGTCCCAGGCGCTGTTGGCACCTTCTTTTAAACTCTCGAAGGCCTCAGCGCTGGCGCCCTTGAGTTCTTCAAGTTTCGAACGACCTTGAGCCAGCTTGGCCTCCAGTGCGTCGATGGATTCGTTCAATTCCTTTTTGGCGTCTGCTGACTTGCCGTCGGCTTTGGCCTTCAGTTTGTCCAGGTCTGCTTTCCACTCGTCCAATTGGGCGTTCAGTTTGGCCTTGTAATGTTCGAGGTCTGCCATGGTGTGTACTCCTTCATGTTGTAAACCGGAAGTGTCAGGGTAACAACACTTTGTGACTTGAAGTAGACGGATTGCCCGAGTGCTTCCTCTAAACCCGGCAGCAGTCGCTGGAAAATGCTTATGATGTCGCTATCTGCAATTCGCGCATTATTCTTGCCGGGCAGTTTTTGGCGGTACCCACCATGTCTTTGTTTGAAACCACAGAAGTTCTGGTTTTTTTCAACGTGCTGTTGCAGCAGTTGGGTGCCCCCGTGCCTGCTGTACCCACCATGATTTTGTCCGCCAGTTTGTCGGGTCAGTGGTCGGGTATTTTTTTGCTGGCTGTGGTTGCAACTTCGGCGTCGCTGATCGCCGATTGGGCTTGGTATATCGCCGGCCGGTATTACGGTTATCGGGTGTTGTCGGTGCTGTGCAAGTTGTCCATCAATCCTGAATCATGTGTCAGTCAAACCGAATCGCGTTTCCGCGTGTGGGGGCCTTGGTCCCTGGTGGTGGCCAAGTTTATTCCTGGATTTTCCACGGTGGCGCCCCCCATTGCCGGGGCCGTTAAAATGTCCATTCTCAGCTTCACCATAGCGTCGGCCCTGGGCGCGTTTTTATGGGCCATGGCAGCTTTGCTGGCAGGCTGGTTGTTCAAAGACCAGGTCAACGCTATTTATGCAGCGCTGCAAGACAACTTGTTTATCGTCGGCGTGGTTGCCGCGCTCATTTGTGCTTTTTGGTTGATGTGGAAACTGGCACGGCGTGATGCATTTCAGGCACGTTTGAAACTTCCCAAAATGCCGGCCGCAGAGGTTCTGGCTTTGGTGAAGGCAGGGCAGTCCAACCTGCGCCTGGTCGATTTGCGACCCGCCATGGTGCAAGAAGCCGAGCCATTGGCGGGTTGGTTGCCCGCGAATGCGGAAAGTGCCCTGGCTGCAGCCCGCGCCTGGCCAAAAACCGATGTCATTGTCACCATGTGTGCCTGCCCCGATGATGTCAGTGCAGCCCATGTGGCGGGCCTTTTGCGCAAGCAGGGTTACAGGCAGGCCAAGGCCATGGAAGGTGGTTATGAGGCCTGGCTGGCCAGCAAGCGACTGAATTAAGCGCCAGTGCGCAACTGGCGCAACAATCCCCCTCGAATTCAATTCAAATTCCTGTAACCTTTGTTGCTTGTTTAGCGTAATAAACGTTGAGAATTTCGTTTTATTCCAATTATCCAATTTCATTACGGAACCTGACCATGCGTTTGTTGACCAAAGCCCTGATCGGCGCTTTCAGCTTTGCCCTTGTTTCAACGCCTGCGCTTGCCCAAGAGGTGATTCAATTTGGTGTTGGCTTGTACCAGCCCGACAAAGACAAAAACGACGCCACGTACACACCTTTGGCGCAATACCTGGAAAAGAAACTTGGCAAACCCGTGAAGCTGCGCACCGTGAGCAGCTGGGAAGGCTTGGCGAAGTCGCTGGCCAATGGTGAAACCGACATTGCGCTGATGGGTCCATGGGGCTATGTGTTGGCCAACAATGAAGCCAAAGCACAGGCAGTGGCCACCATCGAGTACGAAGGCAAGCCAGAGTATTTTGGCATCATGGTGACTAACCCGAAAAGCGGCATCAAAAGCATGGCCGACTTGAAAGGCAAAACCTTTGCGTTTGGCGACAAGGGCTCAACATCGGGTTACCTCATTCCTTTCCACTATTTCCAGAAGCAGGGCATCAACCCCGACACGTATTTTTCCAAGGTGATCAACACTAGCCACCAAGCCATTCAAACCCAGGTCACCCAGGGCGCAATTGATGCAGGTGCAGATTACAACCGCAACCGCGATGCCATGATCGCCGATGGTTTGATCAAGGCGGAAGATTCGAAAATCATCTGGACTTCCGACCCCCTGCCCAACGATGCATTTGCAGTCAGCAGCAAGTTGTTTGAAGACAAAGCGTTTGTGGCGAAGTTGCAAGAGGCTTTGCTTGGCATTGGTGCTGAACTGAAAAACCAGCCCAATTTGCTGCCACCGCGTTACACCGGTTTTGCAAAAAAAGACAACAGCTATTACAAGCCAATTCGTGATGCAGGCCTGGCCACTGGCCGTTTGCAGCCCAAGTAAGAGGGCTGCTTAACCACCATGAATTGGATGCAGTTCAAGTTGCGCTTGAAAGGCCGGCTCGGTTTTTTCGGGCTGGTCTTTTTGTATGCGCTCATTGTGTTTGGCTGCGTGTACAGCCTGGCCACAGCGGGCGATTTGTCCATGGGCCGCAACCCAGTGGCCAACTTCATTAAAACAGCCACTGAGTTTGCACGCCCCAGTTTTCTGGATGTGTGGCTGGGCGATCCGGCCTATGAATACAAAAGTGATGACGGCACAGTGCTGCGCACCGAGAACCGGCAGGAAGTTGAACAACAGTGGTTGGTGCAACTGGGTTTTGCCACCTGGACCACATTCAAAATTGCCACTTTGGGCTCTTTGCTGGGCGCCATTCTGGCTTTGCCATTTGGTGTGCTCAGTGCAAAAAATATCAAGGCACCACGCCTGCTGACTGCGCTTTCGCGACTGGTGCTGGATACTTCCCGATCCATTCACACCTTGGTGTTTGGTCTGGTGTTGGTCGGCATTGTGGGCCTTGGCCCCACAGCGGGTATTCTGGCCATTGCTTTTCACAGTCTGGGTACTTACGGCAAGCTGTTTGCAGAATCGATAGAAACACTGGACATGGCCTCGATTGAGGCTGTGAAGGGCGTGGGCGCAAGCCCTTCACAAACCTTCTTCTGGTCGGTGTGGCCCAATGTGTTGCCGCAGTGGGTGAGCAGCCACTTGTACCTGTGGGAATACAATATTCGCGATTCAACCATTCTCGGCATTATTGGCGCCGGTGGTTTGGGCTTGCTGATTTCAGAGGCAGTGGCGCTGTTTCAATGGGGTCGCTTGTCGAGCATCTTGATCGTGGTGGTGTTGATGGTGACTGCATTTGATGCAATTAGCCGCCGAATCCGGACGGCTTTGTTATGAGCAGCAACATCATCGACATTCAAAACCTGGAAATGGTGATTGCCGGGCGACGCATTTTGAAAGTGGAATCACTTCAAATTGCACGCGGCGAAAAAGTGGCTATTCTTGGGCGAAACGGCGCGGGAAAGTCCACGCTGTTGCGTTGCTTGAACGGGTTTGTAAAACCCACGGCCGGCCACATTGTGGTGAACCAGCACACTGTGTTTCCTTTGCGTCGCGAACGCGATTTGCGCCCTGTGCGCGCACAAGTGGGCCAGGTGTTGCAGGGCCTGCATTTGGTTGCACGGCTAAGCGCCATGGAAAATGTACTGGTGGGTGGTTTGGCCCGCATGCCGCGTTTGCGCAGTTGGGCAAGAATTTTTACCACTGAGGAAACGCAGCGCGCGCAAGCGGCATTGAAAGCCGTTGGCATGGCGCACCTGTCTGAAAAACGCGCGGACAAACTTTCAGGTGGCGAGCGTCAAAAAGTGGCGATTGCCCGCATGTTGATGCAGCAACCTGAACTGGTGTTGGCCGATGAGCCCACTGCGGCACTCGACCCTACCGCTGCTGATGAGGTGTGTGAATTGCTGGTGAAAGCCACCGAAAACTCCACCTTGATTACCGTGGTTCACAATGTGAGCCTGGTGCCCATGCTCAGCCACCGTGTGATTGGCCTGAAAGCCGGCGAGGTGGTGCTGGATTGTGCCAGCCATGAATTGACGCAAGCGCAACTTGATCATTTGTACGAGTGAAACATGACTGAAAAGGCGGGGCGCAGTTGCCCCATTCGATACCAGTATGGCGCAGCCAAAATTGCTGAGGTGCCCGCAACACCTTGCGATGTGTTGTACGTGGTGGGCGGTTTGTATGGCAACGTTTTTGCGTTGGAAGCCATCGAGAATCTCGCTGCACGTGAGCCGGGTAAAGTTCGTATTTGTTTCAATGGCGACTTCAACTGGTTCAATAAATCGCCTGAAGATTTTGAGCACATCAACCAGCGTGTATTGAACCACGATTGTATTTTGGGCAATGTGGAAGCCGAGTTGGGCGAGCCTTTGGATGTGGCCGATTGCGGTTGTGCATATCCCGAAAATGTAGACCAGGGTGTGGTGGATCGATCTAACTTCATTCACACCGAATTGAAGCGGTGCGCGCAACAACAGCCTGAGTTACTGGGCGCCTTGTTGCAGAAACCTTTCTTTGCGCGTTACAGCGTGGGCGCGTTGAAGGTGGCTGTGGTGCATGGCGATGGCGATTCATTGGCAGGCTGGCGTTTCGACCCTGCTCATTTGCATCGGGCTGACGAAGCCCCCTGGCGTGCAGCGCTGTTTGAAAAAGCACAAGTGAATGTTTTTGCCAGCAGCCACACGTGCAGTGCGGCGTTTCACCATGAGCCACTGCCGAACGGACAAACAGGTTTGATCAGCAACAATGGTGCGGCAGGCATGGCCAGTGAACCCGGAAGCCTGAACGGTTTGTTCACTCGAATTTCAGCAACCCGCCTGAACGACAGCGCTTTGGTTTTTCAATCTACACAACTGAATGCTGTGTGGGTTGAACAGGTCCGCGTTCAATTCGACCAGGCTGCATGGCAGCAGCACTTCCTAAGCCAATGGCCAGAAGGCACTGCTGCGCACACCTCGTATTTTAAACGCATCAGCGAAGGCGTTTAAAACTAGATCAAACACACGCCACTGATCCATCCGAACGTGGGTCGGCCGCCCCTTCCATCATGCCGTTGGGGTGGCGCACCACCGCACCTGCATGTCCCATGGTGTCGCTGAAGGCCTCTGGCAACACCTCCAGTACATGGCCTGCATCGCGCAGTTGGGCAACCAGTTGTTCATCAAATCGGCTTTCCAGTTTCAAGGTGGTGCTTTGCTCACCCCAGGTGCGGCCCAGCAGCCAGCGCGGTGCAGTCACCGCTGTTTGCAATGGCTGATTGAATAGTGCATAGCGGCTGAACACTGCAGCTTGTGTTTGCGGCTGACCTTCACCACCCATGGTGCCGTACACCATGCTGCGCCCGTCTTTAAACCGCGCCATGGCCGGGTTCAGGGTGTGGAAGGGTTTGCGGCCCGGCTCAAGCCGGTGCAGCCCGTCCTCTTTCAGTGAAAAACTGATGCCGCGGTTTTGCCACATCACCCCGGTTGAAGGGCACACCACGCCTGATCCAAATTCCCAGAACACGCTTTGAATAAAGCTGGCTGTGCGGCCTTCGCTGTCAATGCAACCCATCCAGATGGTGTCGCCTTGCCAGGGGTCTTGTGGCCAGGCGAGCGCCTGTTTCATGTCAATTTTTTTCGCACGTTCGGCCAGCGCTTCCCGGGTCAGAAAATCGCTGGGGTTCACCGCCATGTAAGCAGGGTCTGTGCAATACCGGTCGCGCACCAGAAAGGCTTGCTTGGTGCTTTCCACCATGCCGTGCAGGTAATCAAATCCATCGGCTTCTTGCACGCCCAGTGTGTCGAACATGCCCAGAATCATCAGCGAGGCCATGCCCTGCGTGGGCGGTGTCATGTTGTAGATCGTGCTGTTGTTCAGCTCGGTTTGCAGGGGGGTAACAAACTGCGCATGGTGATTGTTCAAATCAGCCAGGCTGATTGGGCTGCCCACGCGGGCCAAATCGTCTGCCATGGCTTGTGCCAGTTCGCCGCGGTAAAAATCGTCCAAGCCTACCTGGCCCATGCGCGCCAGGGTGTCGCCCAAAGCGCCTTGCTTCAACACACTGCCTTCAACAGGCACTTGGCCATCCATCAGCAAATGCTCTGCAAAACCGGGAGCAGTTGACAGCTCATCGAACTTCACGCGGGTTAATCGTTCCTGGCTGCTGCTAACGGCCACACCATTGCGTGCATGCACCACCGCATCGCTCAGCAAGCGGTTCAATGGCAACTTGCCACCCCATTGCGTGGCTACTTCATGGGCCTTGATCCAGCCACCCACGGTGCCTGCTGCGGTGAGTGCAGCCAAGGGTCCGCGGTTGGGAATGGCATCGAACCCTTGCTCGGTGTAAAAAGCACGCGTGGCTTTTGCGGCAGCTTTTCCGCAGGCATCAATACCCACTGGCGCTTTGCCGGGTTCGCTGAGCAGCCAGAAACCGTCGCCACCAATCGAGTTCATGTGCGGGTACACCACTGCGATGGTAGCGGCAGCGGCGATCATGGCTTCCGCGGCATTGCCACCTTCTTTCAATACATCACGGCCGGCCTGTGCAGCCAAATGGTGGGGCGCTACAAATACGCCGCCCAGTGCGCGTTTGGTGTGAATCATTGTTCTTTTAACTCCCTTTTATTGCTTAGCCCAACACGCCGTAAAACATGCGTACGGCAGTAATGAACAGGAAAAATGCAAACGCCAGCTTTAAGCGCGCTGCGGTTGTGGCGCTGGCCATGCGTGCGCCCACAGGGGCCATCCACATGGTCATGGGCACAATCAGTGCAAAGCCAATCAAGTTGATGTAACCAATGGTCAATGGTGGCGTATTTTCAACGTTCCAGCCATTGAGTAAAAACCCGATTGCGCCGGGAATGCTAATGACCATACCAATGGCCGCCGCAGTGCCAACCGCCCTGTGCATGGGCACATTGAAGGCATTCAGAATCGGTACGCTCAAGGTGCCACCACCAATGCCCATCAGCGTTGAAAACCCGCCAATGAATGTGCCCATGATTTGTTTGAAAGGACTGCGCGGCAAACTTTCTGCCACCGGTTTTGCTTTGCTTCGAAATGCCATATTGGCGGCCACCAGCAAAGCGATGCTGGCAAACACAATCGACAACACATCGCCCGACACATAGCCACTTGCAAAACTGCCAATGACCACGCCAATGAACAAAGGCAACACCAGGCTTTTGAACAGCGGTTCATCCAGATTGCCCTTGGCCTTGTGGCTTTTCGCCGAGATGAATGAAGTGGGAATGATGGTGGCCAGTGAGGTACCCACAGCCACATGCATCTTCACACTTTCATCCACGCCAAGCAGGGTGAACAGGTGGTACAACACCGGCACAATTACAATGCCGCCACCCACACCCAGCAAGCCAGCCAACAGGCCTGCGATGGTCCCTGTGATGGCGAGCGCCACCACCAGCCCTGCCAGCCACGGCAGGGAGTATCCACTCAATAATTCCATGAAAGCTCCTTGCCTTGTTTACCAACCAATGGCTTTGGGAAGCCAGGTTGCGACAGATGGGAATACGAAAATGACTGCCACGGCCAATGCTTGGAGTAACACAAACGGCAGCACACCCACATAAATATCGCGTGTGGTAATGCCCGGTGGCGTTACTCCTTTCAGGAAGAACAATGCCCAACCAAAAGGTGGTGTCAGGAAAGACATTTGCAGGTTCATCGCAATCAGGATGGCCAGCCAAACCATGTCGGTGCCGTAACCAATGAACACCGGCAAAAACATGGGCAAAGCAATGTAGGAAATTTCAATCCATTCCAGGAAGAATCCGAGAACAAAGAGCAGGGCCATCAGGAACAGCAAAGCGCCCACTTCACCGCCGGGAATCATGTCGAACAATCCGTGCACCATGTCTTCTCCACCCAAGCCGCGAAAGGCCAGTGCAAAGGGCTGCGCGCACAGCAAAATGAAGTACACCATCGCAGAAATGGTCAAGGTGCCGTGCATGGTGTCTTTCAGCAATTGCATGTTCATGCGGCCAAAGCCCACTGCAATTAAAAGGGCACCCAAAGCACCCATGGATGCAGCTTCTGTTGGCGCAGCAACACCACCCACGATAGACCCCAGCACGGCAAACACCAACAACACTGGCGGCAACACATCGCGAATCAGCTTTTTGCGCAATTCCGCTTTGTTGATTTTCTGGCGTTCTTCCAGCGGGACTGCGGGCACAAGCTTCGGCATAAACATGCCCAGCAAAATAAGGTAGGCGCAGTAAATGCCAGCCAGCACCAAACCGGGAATGAGCGCAGCGGCAAACAAGGTGCCCACCGATTCACCCATGATGTCGGAAAGCAAAATGAGCACCAGGCTGGGTGGGATAATTTGCCCCAGGGTGCCCGATGCACAAATGGTGCCGCAGGCCACACTGGGTGCATAACCACGGCGCATCAAGGTGGGTAGGGTTAGCAATCCCACAGTAACCACGGTTGCGCCCACAATGCCTGTGGAAGCACCCATCAACACGCCCACCAGCACAATGGCCAAGCCCATGCCGCCTTTCAGCCCGCCCATTGCAGTGCCGATGGTGTCGAGCATGTCTTCAGCCACGCGGCTTTTCTCCAGCATCACGCCCATGAACACAAACAGTGGAATGGCCAACAGGGTGTAATTGCTGACCACACCATACAAGCGCGCGGGCATCAGGTTAAATAGCATGGGGCCAAAGCCGATGTAGCCGGCCACAAAGCCGGAAACCGCCAGGGCAATGGCCACTGGAATACCAATGATCATCAGGCCCAAAAAGCCTGCAATCATGCCCAGAACAATCCATTCATTGTCCATCAGGCCACCTTCGCTTCTTTAATTTGCACAGCAGCATGCAACAGGTTGGCGATGCCTTGAATCATCAAAAGGCCAAAGCCCAATGGCAGAAAGATTTTCAGCAGGTATCGATAGGGCAGGCCACCGGGATCGGGCGAACCTTCCATCATGTCGAAAGATTGCATGACATAGGGCACCGACAAATACACGATCACCAGTGCCACCAAAAAGGTAAGCACTGCGCTGAACAAATCAATCCAGCCTTTGCCAAGTGGACCAAAGCGTTCATACACAAAATCAACCCGCACATCGGCCTTGTGTTTCATGGCGTAGGCCAAACCGAACAGTGCAATGGGGGAAATTAAATGCCACTCCAGTTCTTGCATCGACACAGGGCCAATTGAAAACAGGTAGCGAAGAATGACGTTGGTGGCCACCAAAACGACGAGGGCAAGCACGCAAAAGCGTGCAAGCCCCCCAGTGAACTCGACAAACGCCTCGAGTTTGGGGATGGCTTGCTTCATGACAACAACCGCTTATCAAAGGTTAAGGAAGGTTTTCTCGCTCAGTGCTGCCCAGGATTCATGCTTCTTCTTGAATGCCATGAATGAGGTGTGCACTTTCTTGGCCAAGGGGTCGGAGGCGGCCACGCTTTCCAGCGTATCCATGGTGGCTTCCTTCAGCTTGTCCACAATTGGTTTGGGCAGTGCTTGTGCTTTCACGCCCTGGTTTTTCACCAGGTCTTCCAGCGCCTCGGCATTCACCGATTCTGACCAGGCCAGGCTTTCCATCACGCTGGCTTGCGCCGCCATTTGCACCATCATTTGCAAATCTTTGGGCAACTTGTCCCAAGCTTTTCTGTTGATCAGCAATTCAGTCACGTTGGTGGGTTCGTGCCAGCCGGTGGTGTAGTAGTACTTGGCTGCCTTGTGCAGGCCCAAGCGGCGATCCTGGAAAGGGCCCACGAATTCGGCGGCATCAATGACGCCACGTTCCAGTGCCGGGAAAATTTCGCCACCGGGCAACAAGCGCACATTCACACCCAGTTGGCTGTACACCTTGCCGGCCAGGCCAGGAATACGCATTTTCAAGCCATTCAGGTCGGCCACTGTTTCAACGGGTTTGCGAAACCAGCCTGTCATTTGCACACCGGTGTTGCCCATGGGCATGGCGGTCAGGCCGAAAGGCGCATACACCTCTTGCCACAACTTCATGCCGTCGCCGTGGTACAGCCAGGCCATCATGCCCTGTGTGTTCATGCCGAAAGGCACGGTGGTGAAATATTGTGCAGCAGGTGCTTTGCCTGACCAGAAGTAGGCATTCGCAGCGTTCATTTCAACGGTGCCGGCAGACACTGCGTCGAAACCTTCCAGCGCGGGGATCAGTTCGCCGGCTGCAAAGTGTTGAATTTTCAGGCGTCCACTCGACATGGTTTCCACTTTCTTGCAGAAGTCGGTGGGGCTGCCAGGGCCTGCCACATAAAAAGGCGAGCCAGGTGGGTAGGCGTTGGTCATTTTCATGGTGACCTTGCCATTTTGTGCATTTGCAATACCAGGTACAGCCAAGGCTGCACCACCTGCGGCTGCGGTGGCAGCACCTGAAATAAACTTGCGACGATCAATTGAGGTCATGGAACACACTCCTGCTGCTTGGAAAACAAAGGGTTCGCCGACCGCACAAATGGCGACCGGTCATAACCCTTCTTTAGCGAAAGGTGTGCCAGCTCGGAAATATTTTAAGTGATTGAAATATAAAGGTATTTATTGATCAAGGGTTTACCCTTGGATGATTGCTTAAACACCAGAATGAGGCATTGGATGATTGCACCAGCCTGCCATTTGTATACCTTTTGTTTACTTTTGTTACCAAATCGTATGCGATTGATACATTGAAAAAATCAATCGGAACCAGATGGATTTGAAATAAGGCAGTTTGGTGTCGAATGTATTCATGCACCCAAAATGTGGCACTGCACCACAACAGGGAGCCTTTGATTTTACAAACGCGCGCCACCTCGGCGGTGTTTTACACGCTTCAACAGGTTCTTGCATTCCACTGAAATAATGTCGGGCTGACCAAACAGGTATTTCTGTGCGAAGGCCAAAAAACTCTCTTGCGTGTCGGTCAGGGTGTGAATGTGCAGGCTTTGTAGATCAGACATGATGTACAGGCTGGCCACCTCGGGTTGTGCGGCCAATTCGGTTGCAACCGCTTCAATCACGTGGCTTTTAACCTTCAGGTCAACAAAGGTGCTGGTGACTTTGCCCAGCTTTTCCGGGTTCACCACGGCGGTAAATTGCTCAACCGTACCTTCTACCAGCAAGGCTTGCACACGTGCGCGTGCATGGGCACGCGAACACCCAAGCTGGCGGGCAATGTCAGCGAAAGACAAGCGTGAATCTTTAATCAGCAAGCTGAGCAGGGCGGCATCCAGTTCGTTCATGGCAAATTCCGGTGTGGGTTTGCCATGAGGAATGCAAGAGATGTACCTGCTATTTATGGACCTTAATGGGCAGGAAGCTCCGAACCCGGGCCCATCTTGTCATGCAGTCCAAATTTATCCACCATGGTTTTTGTCGCTTCGTTCATGCCCAACAAATTGACCTTGGTCTGATTGCGTTTGAACTTGAGAATCACTTTGTCCAAAGCGCCTACAGCCGTAATGTCCCAAAAATGAGCGTGGCTGATGTCGATGGTGACTTCGTCAATCTCTTCCTTGAAATCGAATGAGTTGACGAATGTTTCAGCTGAGGCAAAAAACACCTGGCCGGAAATGACGTAAGTGCGATTGCGTCCTTCATCTGGCTTGCTCGATTGCACGTGCAGAATTCGCCCCACCTTGTTGGCAAAAAAGAAACCAGACAACAGCACACCCACCAACACGCCCTGAGCCAAATCATGCGTACCCACGGTAACGGCTACTGTGGCTAGCATCACGATGCTGGAGCTTTTTGGGTGCTCTCGCAGGTTGCGAATGGATGCCCAGTTGAATGTACCGATTGACACCATAATCATGACGGCCACCAAAGCAGCCATCGGTATCAGCGCCACGTAGTCGCCTATGAATACCACCATGATCAACAGGAAAACGCCGGCACACAAAGTGGACAAGCGCCCACGGCCACCTGATTTCACATTGATCACAGACTGCCCGATCATGGCGCAACCGGCCATGCCACCCAGAAAACCCGCTGCAATATTCGATACACCTTGGCCGACACACTCGCGGTTTTTATCGCTGGGTGTGTCAGTCAAGTCATCTACAATTTGCGCGGTCATCATCGATTCCAGCAAGCCCACCACGGCCAGGGTCAGTGAAAACGGAAATACGATTTTTAAGGTTTCAAGCGTCCAGGGTACATCGGGCAGCAGGAACACTGGCAAGGAGTCTGGTAATTCGCCCATGTCGCCCACCGTGCGAATATCAAGCCCCACCGCGATGCTGAACGCGGTCAGCACCACAATAGCCACCAACGGGGATGGTACTGCTTTGGTCAGGTAGGGCAGCAGGTAAATAATGCCCAGGCCCGCCGCCACCATGGCGTACACATGCCATGTCACGTTGATCAGTTCAGGCAGTTGCGCCATGAAAATGAGAATGGCCAGCGCATTCACGAAACCTGTGATGACCGATCGGGATACAAAGCGCATCAACTTGCCCAGTTGCAACACCCCGGCCAAAATTTGAAGCGCTCCGGTTAATAGCGTAGCCACCAGCAGGTATTGAAGGCCGTAGTCTTTCACCAAGGTGACCATGACCAAAGCCATGGCCCCGGTGGCAGCGGAAATCATGCCTGGCCGCCCGCCAGTGAACGCAATCACGGTTGCAATACAGAACGAGGCGTACAGACCCACCTTCGGATCGACACCAGCAATGATGGAGAAGGCGATCGCCTCGGGAATTAGCGCCAGCGCAACAACCAGGCCGGCAAGAAGGTCGTGTCGGACGTTGGATAACCAGTCCGCGCGGAAATTTTTAATCATATTGTTTAGAGCAAAGCAATTGCCATTCGAAGCGCTTGCAGGCTTTGAACGACGCAATAAATAGCGGGGAAGCCTGAAAACCGCTGGGTTTCAGACAAGGAAAAAGCAGAGATGAAAGCTGAACTGTTACAAGGGTAGGGACGTGTTGGTTCTACAAATCAGGCGCGAAGGATAACCGCAGCACTCTAGAATTGTCAAACCAAGAAGCCCTTGGCTTATTGACCAAAAATTCATCAAATTAACGAATGTGTTCTAATAGAAGGGTTCATAGAGTAAACAAATGGAGTTGAAAACATGTCGACAGAAATCGAAAACACCGAATATGAACACACCGAACACAAGCTAACGCTGCGCAATTTGCAGGTGTCTGATTACCCTGATATCAAGCGCATTATGGAAGTGGTTTACCACAGCGCGGGCGGTGCGTTGCCCGAGGCCAAATTTCGTTCAATCCTTAAAACATTCCCCGAAGGCCAGATTTGCATCGAAGACGATGGCAAGGTGATCGCTGCAGCCTTCGCAGTGGTGGTGGACTATGACAAGTTTGGTGACAAGCACACCTACATGGAAATTACCGGCAACATTTACGCCACCACACACGACCCCAAGGGCGACGTGTTGTACGGCATTGATGTGTTTGCCGACCCCGAATACCGCAATATGCGTTTGGGTCGCCGTTTGTATGAAGCCCGCAAAGAACTATGCCAAAACTTGAACCTGCGCGCGATTATGGCGGGCGGCCGAATTCCCGGTTACAAAGAGCACATGAAAGACATGTCGCCGCAGCAGTACATTGCGGCAGTGAAACGCAAAGACATTTACGACCCGATTCTGACTTTTCAGTTGAGCAACGACTTTGAGGTGAAGCAGGTGCTGAAGGGCTACCTGCCAGAGGACAAAGAGTCGCAAGGCTATGCCACCTTGCTGGAGTGGTTCAATATTTACTACGAACCTGAAAAACCCATGCTGTTTGGCGCGCCCAAAACCACCGCACGCCTGGGTTGCGTGCAGTGGCAAATGCGTGAATTCCACAGCGTGGAAGACGTGGTAAAACAGGCCGAGTACTTCATCAATGCGCTTTCAGATTACCGCTGTGATGTGGCCTTGTTTCCCGAATTTTTCAACGCGCCTTTGATGGGCCTGGCGGGCAACGGCAATTCCTTGGAGGCGATTCGCCACCTGGCCACTTACACCGATCAAATTCGCGACGAAATGAGTCGCATGGCTGTTAGCTACAACATCAATGTGGTGGCGGGCTCCATGCCGGTGATGGAAGACGGCGCCTTGTACAACGTGGCCTATTTGTGCCGCCGCGATGGCACGGTTGAAGCGCAGTACAAAATTCACCCCACCCCCCATGAAAAGCGTGAATGGATGATGGAGGGGGGCAGCAAGTTGAGTGTGTTTGACACCGACTTCGGAAAAATCGGCATCCTGATTTGTTACGACTCCGAGTTTCCAGAGCTGTCGCGGGTGCTGGCCGACAAGGACATGCAAATATTGTTGGTACCTTTCTGGACCGACACCAAGAACGGTTATCTGCGTGTGCGCCGTTGTGCGCAGGCCCGCGCCATTGAAAATGAGTGCTATGTGGCCATTTCAGGCAGTTTTGGTAATTTGCCCAAGGTGGACAATGTCGACATTCAGTACGGGCAAACCGCCGTGTTTTCACCGTCTGATTTCGCATTTCCGCACGATGCAATCATGGCGGAAACCACGCCCAACACCGAGATGACGCTGATTGTGGATGTGGACCTGGACAAGCTTCAAATTTTGAAGAATGAGGGCTCTGTTCGGAATTACCTCGATCGCCGCCGCGACTTGTACAAGGTGGTGTGGCTAGGCGACGAGTGAGCCTTCAAACAAGGCACCCAACTTTGCAATGGCCACTGCGGTGTCGTCTGTCACCGGGTGGCCACAATTCAGGCGGATGCAGTTTTTGTACAGGCCGCTGGCAGAGAATACGCTGCCCGGCATGTAGGCGACTTTGCGGGCAATGGCCTTGTTGAACAGGGCGGCAGTATCGATGTCGCCCGGCAGTTCAACCCACAGCACAAATCCACCTTTGGGTTCAGAAATCCGGGTGCCCTGCGGGAAATGTTTCAGCACCAAATTGCCCATGGCACGCACCTGTGTTTCAAACTGCTGGCGCAAGGTGCGCAAGTGCCGCTCGAACGATCCTTTTTCAAGATAGTGCGCCACAGCCACCTGGGTAATCGGGTTGGTTGAACCGCTGAGAATCCGCTTCTTGGACAATACCTGTGCGGCGTACTTGCCGCCTGCCACATAGCCAATTCGAAGCGATGGGCTCAGTGATTTCGAAAACGAGCCACACATCAGTACCCGGTCGCTTTGCTTGCCGGCCTTCAGTGGCCGCGGTCGGAACCGTTCGAAGTACAGGTCGGCGTACACATTGTCTTCCACAATTGGAAAGTCGTATTTCTCGGCCAGCTCCAGCAACTTTTTTCGGTTGATGTCGGGCATCACAGAACCCATGGGGTTGCTGGCGGTGGGGCACACAATACAAGCCGCGATTCGGGTTTGCTTCACGGCAATTTCAAGCGCTTCCAGCGACATGCCATGCTCGGGGCTGCTTGGAATTTCAAGGGCGCGCAGGCCCAGCGATTCGATCATTTGCAACAGCAGGTAATACCCGGGCGACTCTACCGCCACAATGTCGTTGTGCTTGGCCACGCTTTGCAGGGCCAGGCTAAGGGCCTCAGTGCAGCCATCGGTAATCACCAGTTCATCGCGTTTCAATTTCATGCCCATCAACTCAAACCGTTGTTGCAGTTGTTGCACCAATTCCGGCTGGTTGGGTTCTACGTGGCTGCCCAGGGTGAGCAGGTCAGGGCGGGTACGGTTCACAGTGGCATAGCTTCGGCGCAGGGTGGCGATCGGCAACAATTCATTGGCTGGAAAAGCAACACCCAGTGGTGCCACACCCTCGCGGGTCGAACTTCGAAGCAGCATGGCAATTTGGTCCGCTACCTCCAGGTTAACCGGCGGTTCCAGCACTATGGAATCGGGGGCCTGCGTGCACACGGCCCCAACGGGCACATTGCGGGCTTGCACGTAGTAGCCGGATTTCGCAACAGGTTGTACGTAGCCCCGGTCTTCAAGCAGGTTCAGTGCTTTTTGTACCGTGTCGATGGAGTAGTGCCATTGTTCCGAGAGCTTTCGAATCGAGGGCAGTTTGTACCCCGCTGCAAAATGATTGTTTTCAATCAAGGCCTGCAGGTTTAAAGCCAGTGTTTCGTATTTGCAAGAGGTCGTGTCCACCGCTTAAACCTCGGTTTGCTTTTTCAGTTGCCACACCATGAACACACCCGCCACCATCAATGCCGCAGCCAGGTACAGCGAGCCACGGTAGGTGCCCGTGCGTTCTGCAATCACACCGGCCAGGGCGGGTGCTGCAATTTGCGATACGCCGTAGCTGAGTGTCATGCGGGCCATTGCCTTGCTGGGGTTGGCGGGAAACTGGCGGCCTGCAATGCTCAGTGTCAGGTTCACAATGCCTGCAAACGTGCCGCCAAACAGCACCGCGCTAACCATGTTGGCCCAATAGCCATCGATGAAACCAGCCATCAGAATGGAGATGATTTGCAGAACATAGGCCAGCACCAGTGCCTCGAATACACCGGTAATTCGGGCCACGCGATCCCAAATGAAAGTGGAGGGCATCGCCGCCAGCCCGACCACCACCCACACCCAAGGGCCCTTGCCTTGAAGTTCAGGCAGGGTTTCAGCAATGGCCACAATGAAGGTGGCGCTGATCACGTAGCCAAAGCCGGCACAGAAGTAAGCGCCAAGCATCAAGCGCATCCATTTTGCGCTGGGTGGTGCCACATCGGCCACCTGTGCTTCTGCGCTGCCTGCCTTGGCAGGTTTGGGCATCCATATCCAGGCGGGCACGAAGAAAAGAATGCCCACCACACCCAGCACCCACCATTGCTGGTCCCAGGCCAAATGGTCAACCATGGCCATAACCGCAAGGCCAGACAACACCAAACCCATGCCCGCCCCGGCAAAGTGCAGACCCAGTTCGGTTTTCAGGTTTTGGCGGGCCAGCCAGTTCATGATCAGGCCCGATGCGATCAACATGCCTGCGGTACTGGACACACCCGAAATAAAGCGCAGAAATACCCACAGGTTGACATCGGTGGTCAGGCCCATGCCAATGGTGCTGATTACGGCCACAATCAGGCCGAAACGGTAAAGCAGGTATTTGTAATCCAGGTTGCTGAGTGTCGAGGCCAACAAGGCGCCGCTGATGTAGCCAATGTAATTGACGGTGGCCAGCCAGCCACCATCAAAGGCGCTTAAGCCAGCCTGGTCGCGCATGATGGGCAGCAGGGGAGTGTAAGAAAATCGGGCCAAACCCACGGTCAGGATCAGCGAACAAATGCCAGCTGCAATGACTTGCCAACGTTCCAGTTTCATGGGGTACCCGCACAGAAGTCGAATTTCAAAAGCAGTACAGATTTTCGTAAGATTTATCTGTACTGCACATTATTTCATTATCCTGAATCTGTACTGAAATTGCAAAAGTTCTTACAGTGAGTGTTCCATTGTTACTCCACAAAAGGAGTTCGCCATGCAGCACTTTCAAGCCATTGCTCTGTTCGCATTTTTAAGCATTATTACGCCCGGGCCCAATAACCTGATGATCATGACCAGCAGCATGAATTTTGGCGTGCGAAAAAGCCTGCCACACTTCTTTGGCATTATTGTGGGCTTTCCATTAATGCTGCTGGCCATGGGTCTGGGTTTGAATGCGGTGTTTGAAAGCCTGCCTTGGTTTCACACGGCCCTGTTGGTGTTCAGCCTGTTGATGATGGTGTATTTGGCCTGGCGAATTGCCAGCTTTTCACCGTCTGCTGATGCGCTTAAACCTGGTGCCAAACCACTGAGCTTTTTCAATGCGGTGTTGTTTCAGTGGGTGAATCCCAAAGCGTGGTTCATGGCCACAGCGGCTGTCGCGCTTTTCCCGTCCAGCTCGAATACGCCTGTACTGGATGTATTGATGGTGGCCGTGATCATGGCCAGTGTGGGTTTGTTGTGCGTGGGATTGTGGCTTGTGTTGGGTGCACGCTTGCGGGCCTTGATTAACAGCCCGCTGCGCTTGAAGTGGTTCAATGGAACCATGGCCGCCAGTCTGGTGCTGTTTTTCGCATACAGCACCGTTCAGGCGGTTTAGTTTCAGGGTAAAGACAAACGCCAGATATTCCAGGTGGTGGTGCCAAACTGGCGCGTGAAGCTGCCCTTATTGTAGGGCAGGCCATAGCGCGCAGCCAAAGCCTGTACCCGGGGTGACATTTCTGCATAGCGGTTGGCAGGAATGTCCGGAAACAGGTGGTGCTCAATCTGGTGGCTCAGGTTGCCCGACAAAATATGGAACAACTTGCCACCGGTAATATTGCAGCTGCCCAGCAGTTGGCGCACATACCAGGCTGCGCGGGTTTCGCCTTCCACTTCTTCTTTGGTGAAGTGGTGGACACCGGCCGGGAAGTGGCCGCAGAAAATGATCACATTCGACCAAATGTTGCGAATGCCGTTGGCGATCAGGTTGGCCACAATCGTGAAGCCGAAACCAGCCAACGCAATATTCACCACATCAAATCCGAAAAACACAGTGACTGGCACTGTGACTGCTGCGCCCAATACAGGCCAACACACATAGTCTTTCAACAGCTGGTGGCGTACCTTCCAGCCAATCCGTTTCAGCATGGGAATGATTTCTTTAAAGCTTTTCTTGCCAGCCAGCAATTTGTCAGCTTCCAGATCGTGCAGGGCCACACCCCACTGAAACATCATCATCAGCACAAAGTTGATCACCGGGTTGAACAGGTACTTGGCATGCCAGCGCTGGTCGTCGGTGACGCGCAGCACACCATAACCAATGTCTGGGTCTTTGCCATGCACATTGGTCCAGGTGTGGTGCACCACGTTGTGGCTGTGTTTCCACTGGTCGGAAGGGCAAACGTTGTCCCATTCCCAGGTGTTGGATTGAATATTGGGGTCGCGCATCCAGTCGAACTGCGCATGCATGATGTTGTGGCCCAACTCCATGTTCTCAATGCTCTTCGATACACCCAGCATGATCGCACCCAGCAACAGCACCGCCCAGAATTGCGGCCAGCCAGTGAAGGTCCAGTCGCTCATTGGCAACAGGAAAAAGCTGAGAAACACCACAATACGCCCGGCCAGCATCAGGCTTCGCTGCCATTTGATGACCGAGAGAATGTAGGCGCGGTCTTTGCTGCCCAGCGAGTCTGCAATTTCATTGCGTATGGCGTCCATTTCGCGACCGAATTCCTCGATGTCGCTGGCGCTCAAATGTTTTGGCATGCCCATGTTTGTCTCCTGCTTCCTGTGTTGCTTACACTTC
Organism: Limnobacter sp. MED105; assembly: GCF_000170915.1. GTDB lineage: Bacteria > Pseudomonadota > Gammaproteobacteria > Burkholderiales > Burkholderiaceae_B > Limnobacter. Next base: position 35,173 of record NZ_ABCT01000016.1, on the reverse strand, counting down.
GATTTCTGCGTCGCCCACTGCTGCGCACACGCAAATCTGAATCACTTGTCCTGTTTCATTGATCAGCGCATTCGTGCGCAAATCGCGCACACAGCCGCTGGCCAGTTTCACATCGCAACCATGGCAAATACCCATCCGGCAACCGTGTTCCGGGTTCAAGCCAGAATCTTCGGCAAGGCGAAGCAAATTCGTTTCACCGTCAGAATTGGCACTCACATTGCTGTTCAAAAATTTCACCACGCCGGTTTTAACTTCGGTGGGTACCCCCGCCAGTTGTGCACGGAATCGCTCGGTGTGTACCTGGCGACTAAGTCCTTCGGCTTCGTAAAGCTTCTCGATGGAATCCAGCATGGCCTGCGGACCACAGGCGTACACATCGCGTTTGCGCCAGTCGGGGCATAGTTGCTCCAGTTGCTCTTTGGAAAAGTGGGGGCGTTTGCCGGTGATTTCTTCCGGCTTCTGGCCTGGCTCACGGGTGTGCACCAGGTTCAGTGTGTACAGCTTTTGTTGGTCTGAAATTTCTTTCAGTTCACGCCCAAAAATGACGTCGTAAGTGTGTGGTGCGTAGTGAATGTGCACGGTGTTGGGCATGCGTTCTTGAAGCACCAGGCTGCGCAACATGCTCATGATCGGCGTAATGCCACTACCCGCAGTAATAAACAGTGGCAGTACTGGCTGTGCATCGGGCAGGTAAAAGTCGCCTTGGGGCACACCAATCGGTACGTAGTCGCCCACTTTCAACTTGCGAACCAGGTGGTGCGACATGCGGCCATTGTCGATTGCTTTCACGGTGATGGTGAAGCAACCGTCGCTTCGCTCCGGGGCAGAACTGATGGAATAGGTGCGTGTGAAATGTTGCCCGCCAATGGGCACACCAATGCGCAAATGTTGACCTGGGCGGTGGCTTCGCCAGTTCAGCCCGGGCCGCAATGTAATGGTGCGTGAATCGGAGGTTTCGTCCCACACGGCTTCAACCCGCGCCTGCAGGGCGTGGGTACTCCACAGTGGGTTGACCAGTTCAATGTAGTGGGAAGTTCGAAGTGGAAATGCAAAGGCGTCGGAGACTTTCGTCACGAGGCCAGCTGCACGTTTAAACAATGAGTTGTTGAACTGCGTGGATCCTGCCTCAGACTGCATTGTGTCTCCTCGTTTTTGTATTGTAAAACGAGTGTGCACTGAAACACATTACAAGTCATTCCGCACTGCACCAGCGGTCAGTGATTTACTGACCTAGCGGTTTCTGCCGTAAGCGTCGTGGGAAGAAACCCACTCATCCGCCAGAATGGCCGACAACAAAGACAAATCGCCCGCCAACACCGTGGCACCCACAATCTCCGCCAGTTTGCGTGCCTTGCCGCTGCCTTCGCAGCCGAGCATTCTCAGGCATTCTGCTTGGGTGGACAGGCCGGTTCCGCCGCCCTTGGTGGCACAAATCACGGAAGGCAATGTGACAGAAAAATACAAATCCCCATCGGCGGTAATGTCCATGAACACCATGCCGGTGTGGCTTTCAACTACATTGGCCTCGTCTTGCCCGGTGGCAATGAACAACGCGGCAATGCCGTTGGCCGAGTGGGGCCCACTGTAGGCGCTGCCCGCCAGTTGCGCGCCGATGGCACTGCGCTGGCGCTGCTTGAAAATTGTTTCAGGTGTGGTGCGTGCCAGCCTTTGCAGCACTTCACGCTGAATGGTGGCTTCCGCAATCACCCGCTTGCCCCGGCTGTGCAGCAAGTTCATGTGCGAATGCTTTTTGTCGGTTTCAATGGCACCGCTCAGGGCAAAGTAAGTAATTGCTTCAGGGCTGTTTTTCAGCACCCATTGGCAAGCGGCATGGGTGGCCTTGCCACACATGTTTTGCCCAGCCGCGTCGCCCGTGGTGTAGTTAAAGCGCGTGTACACCATGCGCGCAACCTGCCAGGTTTGAATGTGCTCAAGCTTGCCAAAGCCGGTGGTTTTCTCAGCCTCGGCTTTCACTGTTTGAAGGTTCTCATTCAACCAGTTCAAAAACCGTTTGGCGGCTCGGGCATCTTCGAATTCAAACAGCGGGGCGCGCTGCATGAATTCTTCAGCCACAGTCACCTTCACACCGCCGGATTCGCTCACCATGCGCATGCCCCGGCTGTAGCTGGCCACCAGTGTGCCTTCGGTGGTGGCCAGTGGCACATAGAACCAGCCCTGCGCATGTTCACCATGAATCAACACAGGCCCAGCCACACCCACCGGCATTTGCACCACGCCAATGAAGTTCTCGGTGTTGCTTTTCAAACTTTCTGGGGGCAGGGAGTAGGTGCCAGTGTGTTGAAGGCTGGCACCGGTGTGCTGCGTCAAAAATTCGCGACGTGCTTTGGCGGCTTCCTCGGAATAGTTGTCTTCGAAGCGGGGAATGGGCGTGCGTGTCATATTATTTGCGCTTGGTCTTGGTGCTACGGGTTACTGCTGCAATCGATTCTTCGTAGCCGCTGACCAGTTTGCCAATGTTCTCCAGCTTGGCCTTCAATACATCGAGTTCCATCTGGGTGCGGTCCAGTTTCATGGTCAGGTGGGCATTTTCTTTTTCAAGGCCCACCATGGTTTTGGCGAGCTCCCGGTTTTCCTGTTCCAGTTCCTTGTTGGCCTGGTACATTTTCAAAAGGTTGGCCTGCAAACCTTTCACTTTGTCCTGAACGCCGTCCACGGTTTGCTTGATCCCGGTTTCAAACTGGTTCACTTGATCCACCACGGCATTGATCAAATTGCTGGCCGGAAGGCTGGATGCCCGTTTTTGAGCGACCGATTTCAGTTTTCTTAACGCGTTGCTGCCTTTTTGTGCCACACCCATGTTTGTCTCCTGATTGTTGTTTTTTGAATTTGCCAACAAAGAGTAGCAAGTTTCAGGAATTCAGTGGTGTCGATTCGTTTCAATCCGGACAAAAGAGCCTTTCGCGATTGCTGTTTAATCATTCGTTTGATATATTTTTAAATCAATCGATTGAATTAATTTCGGACTTTCCCATGCTTCAAGACAAGCAGCAATCTGCACGGCAAAAGCTGGTGCAGGCTGCACTCATTACCTTCGCTGAAAAGGGCTATGAAGGCGCGTCCACGCGCGAAATCGCTGACAAGGCGGGTGCCAACATTTCATCCATTCGCTATTACTTTGGCGACAAGGCTGGCCTTTACCGGGCCGCTTACACCGAACCTTTGTGTGGCACGCCGTTCGAGCAGGGCATTCCTGATTTGAACAGCACCGATGTGGACAAGGCGTTGAAGCAATTGTTTCGGGATTTTCTGGAGCCCTTGAAGCACGGGGAAACCTTTCGCCTCGTGATGAAATTGCATTTCCGCGAAATGATTGAACCCACTGGTGCCTGGGAGCATGAAATTGATGCGGAAATCAAGCCGCAGCACATGGCCTTGGTGAATATGTTGACCGCTTATTTTGGTTTGACGAAACCCGACCTGGATATTCAGCGCCTGGCCTTCGCCATGATGGGCATGGCGGTCAACTTTTATGTGGCCCAAGACGTGGTGGATGTGGTGTGCCCCAAATTAATGGGCAGTGCCAAGGCCATCGATACATTGTCTGAACGCCTGGCCGGCTATGCCCGTGCCATGCTCGACGGTGAAAGTAAACGACGCAAACAGGATTGCAGCAAATGAAAATTTCAATGGTGTTCACGAAGTATCCAGTTGCCCTGTTCGCGGCAACATTGCTGCTAAGCGCTTGTTCTCCGGGTGCTGAGCAAGCGCCCAACGCGGCAACCGAAAATCAAGCGCCCGGCAAGGCCAGCCTTTCGGTTGAACTGGCCGCAGTCGAGGAAAAAACCATTCCTCTAACCCTGTCGGTGAATGGCAGTGTGGCTGCCTGGCAAGAGGCCGTGATTGGGGCACAACTCAACGGTGTGCGAATTGATTCTTTGCGCGCCGAGGTCGGTGATGTTGTGAAAAAAGGGCAAACGCTTGCGCTGTTTGATCAACAAACCGTGAACGCCGATTTGGCACAAGCCAAAGCGGGCGTGGCCGAAGCACAGGCTTTGTTTGAGCAGGCGAAGCTGAATGCTGACATGATTCGCAACATCACCGATGCGGGCGCGGTTAGTGCGCAAGAACGCAACCAGGTGATTGCCGCGGAAAAGTCTGCACAGGCCCGTTTGCTGTCGGCCCGGGCCTTGCAAACCCAGCAGGAAATTCGCTTGCGCAACACCACGGTGACCGCGCTGGACGACGGAGTAATCAGCGCACGCACTGCCACCTTGGGGTCAGTGCCCGCCCCAGGGCAAGAGTTATTCCGATTGGTGCGTCAGCAGCGGCTGGAGTGGCAGGCGGAGGTCACTGATGCTGAGCTGGCCCGAATTTCAGAGGGCATGGCGGTGAACGTATTCAACAATGATCAAGCTTTGAGCGGCAAGGTTCGAACACTCAGCCCGGTCATCAATGCGCAATCCCGAACCGGCATGGTCTATGTCGATATTCCCGGTGCCTACGCCAAGGGTTTGAAGCCTGGCATGTACCTGCGTGGCGAATTTGATTTGGGTGCGCAAACTGCCACTGTAATTCCACAAACCGCAGTGATTGAACGGGATGGTTTCACCTATGCGTTTACGCTGGACCAAGCCAGCAGCAAGGTGCAGCGCATCAAGTTGCGGGTTAACAAAGCGCAGGGTGAGTTTATCGAGGTGCTGGAGGGTTTAAGCCCCGGTGACAAAGTGGTGAAAAGCGGTGTGGCCTTCCTGGCCCACGGCGACTTGGTGAAGGTGGTTCAGTGAACGTCTCGACCTGGTCAATCAAGAACCCCATTCCAGCAGTGATGCTGTTCTTCCTGCTCACCGTGATGGGTCTGTACAGCTTTTCAAGCATGAAGATTCAGCAGTTCCCTGACATTGAACTGCCCACGGTGCTGGTCACTGCGAGCCTGCCAGGTGCATCGCCTTCACAGCTTGAAAACGATGTGGCTCGCAAAATCGAGAACTCGCTGGCCACGCTGCAACAACTCAAACACATTTACACCAAGATTCAAGACGGCATTGTCAGCATCACGGTCGAGTTCAATCTTGAGAAAGACACACAAGAGGCCGTGGACGATGTGCGGTCTGCCGTGTCGCGTGTGCGTGCAGACCTGCCTACTGATTTGCGCGACCCGGTGGTCAACAAACTGGAGTTAAGTGGCGCTCCTGTGTTGGCTTACACCATTGCATCCACTGCGTTTGATGAGGAAGGTTTGTCTTGGTACGTGGACGACACCATCACCAAAACACTGTTGAATGTGAAAGGTGTGGGCGCAGTAAACAGGGTGGGCGGTGTTACGCGAGAAGTTGTTGTCGAGCTTGACCCGTTAAAAATGCAGGCACTGGGCGTGAGCGCACTCGATGTATCCCGTCAACTGCGCAATACCCAATTGGAAACTGCGGGTGGCCGGGCCGACCTTGGTGTGGGTGAGCAACCGCTGCGCACCATTGCCACCGTAGAAAATGCCAATCAATTGAAAGAAATTTCAATTGTGCTGAGCAATGGTCGCCGTGTGAAGTTGCCAGAAATCGCGACGATTAAAGACACCATCGCCGATCGGCGATCGGCTGCCTTGCTCAATGGCCAAGATGTGGTGGGTTTCGAAATTACCCGCAGCAAAGGTGCCAGTGAAGTTGAGGTGGGCCAGGGTGTGGCCAAGGCCTTGGCTGAACTGCAAGCGCAGCGGCCCGACCTTACGATTGTCGAGGCTTTCAACTTTGTAGAGCCTGTGGAAGATGATTTCGACAGCTCCATGAAAATGCTCTACGAGGGCGCATTTCTCGCCGTGGTGGTGGTGTGGTTTTTTCTGCGCGACTGGCGCGCTACCTTTGTGTCGGCTGTGGCCTTGCCTTTGTCAGTCATTCCGGCGTTTGCCGGCATGTACTACCTGGGGTTCAGCTTGAACGTGGTTTCCTTGCTGGCCATGTCGCTGGTGGTGGGTATTTTGGTCGATGACGCCATTGTGGAAGTGGAAAACATTGTGCGCCACCTTCGCATGGGCAAAAGCCCACTGGATGCCGCTCGCGAGGCCGCCGATGAAATTGGCCTTGCTGTAATCGCAACCACGTTCACCCTGATTGCCGTGTTTTTACCCACGGCCTTCATGAGCGGCATTGCTGGTAAATTCTTCAAGCAGTTTGGCTGGACCGCCGCGCTGGCCGTGTTCGCTTCACTGGTCGTGGCCCGCATGTTAACGCCCATGATGGCCGCTTACATGTTGAAATCGGCCGGCCATGAAAGTGAGAAAAATGAGCCCGGCAAAATGATGGCCCATTACCTGGACTGGGTGCGCTGGGCTTTGGCGCACAGGCTGATTACCTGTATCGCGGCTGGTGCTTTTTTTATTGGTTCCATCCTGCTGATTCCTTTGTTGCCCACCGGTTTTATCCCGCCCGATGATTTGTCGCAAACGCAGGTTTACATTGAATTGCAGCCGGGCAGCACCTACGAGCAAACTCGCAAGGCGGCCGAAAAAGCCCGTGAACTGATCAGTGAAGTGGAGTACGTACGAAGTGTGTATACCACCATTGGCGGCGGTGCAGCCGGCACCGACCCGTTCATGATGAGCGGGCAGGCTGAGGTGCGTAAAGCCACGCTCACTGTGTTGCTGGATCCGCGCGGCGAACGTGCCGTGCGCAAGCAGGTGACAGAAACGCAAATGCGTGAAGCGCTCAGCAACCTGCCCGGTGTGCGTTATAAGGTGGGCTTGGGTGCTTCGGGTGAAAAGTATGTGTTGGTGCTGTCTGGTGAAGACGGGGAAGCCCTGTCCAAAGCAGCCAGTGAAGTGGAGCGCGATTTGCGCACCATTCCCGGTTTGGGCTCCATTGCTTCCAGTGCAGCTTTGGTTCGCCCGGAAATCTGGATCAAGCCCGATTTTGCCAAAGCAGCCGACCTGGGCGTGAGCACAGCAGCCATGGGCGAAACCCTGCGTGTGGCTACAGTGGGTGATTACGATGCAGCCTTGCCCAAACTGAACCTGTCGCAACGGCAAGTGCCGATTGTGGTTCGCCTCGACGACGAAGCCCGAAAAGACCTCAGCGTGCTTGAACGCCTCGCAGTTCCCTCAGCGAAACCAGGGGTACCCAGTGTGCCTCTGAACCAGGTGGCAACGTTGGGTATCAACGCGGGCCCTTCGGTAATTGATCGCTACGACCGTGCACGCAATGTGAACTTTGAAATTGAATTGCAAGGGCAACCTTTGGGTGATGTGGCCGCAGCTGTTCAACAATTGCCCAGCATCAAAAGCCTGCCACCAGGTGTGGCGCAGCGAAACATTGGCGATGCCGAAGTGATGGAAGAGCTGTTTGCCAGTTTTGGTTTGGCCATGCTCACTGGTGTGTTGTGTATTTTTGTGGTGCTGGTGTTGTTGTTCAAAGACTTCCTGCAACCCGTCACAATTCTGGCTGCATTGCCACTGAGTTTGGGTGGCGCGTTTGTGGGCCTGTTGATCGCAGGGAAAAGTTTTTCCATGCCCTCGCTGATCGGCTTGATCATGTTGATGGGCATTGCCACCAAGAACTCTATTTTGTTGGTGGAATACGCCATTGTTGCACGCAACGAAAAGGGCATGAACCGGCTGGATGCAGTGGTGGATGCCTGCCACAAACGGGCACGCCCCATCATCATGACCACCATTGCCATGGCAGCAGGCATGTTGCCAATCGCAATTGGCACAGGCGATGCAGACACCAGTTTCCGCAGCCCCATGGCCATTGCCGTGATTGGTGGTTTGATGACCTCTACTTTCCTCAGCCTCTTGGTCATTCCGGTGGTCTACACCTTGATGGATGACTTTGAGCACGGCATGAAAAATGTTTATCAAAAACTGGGTTCAATCTTTAAGCAGTCTGGAGCACGCAACACATGAAAGCAGCAGCAAAGAAATTCAAGACCATCGATGTGGATGGCAAGCAGCGCTATTACGAACCAGCGCCCAAGGGCATCAGCGCAGCCAACTTCAAGAAGGTGGTTGAAAGCAGAAGATCTGTGCGCAAGTTCACCGACAAACCCATTCCCAAAGAAGTGCTGGACGAGTGCCTGGACATGGCTTTGCTCGCACCCTGTTCGTCGGGTTTGCAGCCCTGGGAATTCTATGTGGTGAAAACCCCGGCCAAAAAAGCCAAATTGGTCACGGCCTGCTTGGGGCAACTGGCTGCAAAAACGGCACAGGAACTGATTGTGTGCGTGGCGCGTGTGGACCGGGTCAGCGAGTTCTCCAAAAAGATGATCAAAGACTGGCCCATGCCGGAAGTGCCCACGCTGGTGCGTCGCTACTACCAACTGATTCCTTACAACTATTCACCCGGCCCATTGAACAGTTTCGCAATGGTGAAGAAGGCTGCATCGAATGTGGGCGGCTTGATCGCACCCTTGCCACGCGGCCCCTACACGCGGAGCGAAGTGGAGTTGTGGGCAGCGAAAAGTGCAGCATTGGCCTGCGAAAACCTGGTGCTGGCATTGCGTGCGCATGGCTTCGATACCTGCATGATGGAGGGTTACGACGAAGCCCGTGTGCGTAAATTATTAAAGCTGACCGACGATGCTTTCCCGATCATGGTGATCGGGGCTGGCGAGCGCGCCGATGATGGCGTGTTCTGGCCTCAAATTCGCTTTGAGCGGGAATTGTTTGTACATGAAATTTAACAATGCACGCAGAACCACTTAGGTACATTTCTGCTGCGGCTATCCACGAATGATGGAATACATCCGCCAAGGCATCCTCTGAAGTATCAGTACGACCACTTCAGGGGATATTTTTGAATTACCGCAAACTACAACAACTTTTTTGGCCGCTTGCAATGCTTCTAGTGGCCGCCTGTTCCTCGGAATCCAGTGGTGTCTCTGCGGGTACTTCGGGTACCAACACGCAGTCCTCTGGCTTGTCTTGTAATAGCAATTCAAATGCGGCAAATGGTGCGCGGTGGATGTCAGCCTGGGGTGTAACCCACGTTACAGGTACTGCACCCGTGGAAACAACGGTTCGAAACATCGCCCGGGTGACAGCGAGTGGCAACGCGGTGCGTGTTCGTTTTATCAACCTAAGCGACCAGCCTATGCAAATTGGTGCCGCAGCCGTTGGTGTGCGCGAAGGGGCAACGGGCGCAAATCTGAAGTTGAATACCAGCAAGGCAGTGACCTTCAATTGCGGTCAAAGCAGCGCCACCATTCCTCCCCAAACCGAATCGTTCTACAGCGATCCCATTCAGTTCAAGGTGAACAATCAAGACGATCTGGCAGTAAGTTTGTATGTGAAAGGTGCGGACAATCCTGGTGAGTTCGGTGCCACCTGGATTGAATCTTACAAACTGCCCAATGGCTCTGGCAATCAAACACTCGAGGACTCTGGCGCGGGTTATGGATTGATTGATGAAAGTCGTTTTTCAACTCCGCCAGGTTTACCGATTATGTGCAATGGTTGCACGGTGTACGCACTTCGGGATATTGAAGTACTGACCACGGATGCAAAGGGAGCCATGGTGTTTTTAGGTAGTTCCAGTTTTCATGGATTTAATACCAGCCAGAATGGTTTCAAGCGCATTAGCGATTTGTTGTCAGTTCGCATGTTGAATGAAATTCCGCAGGGCCAGCGCAATACGATTGTGAACCGTGGTATCGGCGGCGACACCTTGCAAAACGCCAGTGCAAGCAGGCTTGAACGGGATGTATTTGATACGGTCGGCGTCAGCTCGGTGGTGGTGTGGGTAACCAATGACTTGTCCAGCCGAAGTGCCGATGAAATCATCGTCAATTATCAGGAAGTGATTGCCCAAGCCCATGCGAGAGGTATTAATGTGTATTGCCCCACCTGGATTCCCGGAGCACAATCCTTGCAGGCCAATTTGAATGGTGAACGCGCCAAGCTGAACGATTGGATTTTAAACAGCGGTGAGTGTGATGGTGTGGCAGATTACAACGGTGAAGTGGAAGCACCGGGTGGCCTCACATTTTTGCCCCAGTACAACAGTGGCGATTTCATTCACTCCAACGACGCAGGCCATGCCTTGTGGGCGGCTGCTACGCCGTTGAGTGACTGGGTGGGCAAGGCCAAACCCTAGCGTGTGGCGCGTTTTACCCGAAATGCCGTTGTCCATTCATTGAACAAATATTTGAAGAAGGCGCCGATCAAGCTCATGGAAGGTTTGGCTTCCAACCCATCTGCCAAACGGAAAATTTGTTGGTAATACCAGGCTTGTGCACCCAGCACGTTGATTAATTTCAGTGGCAGCACTGGGCTGACCGGTGAAAAAATTCCCTTGTCTGCCAACTTCAACATATTCTCAAAGCTGGCTGCACGGTCAATTTTTCCGTTCATTAATTGCTTCGGTGTGTCAGGGTGGGTGCACAAAGGGCGACCCAGGCCAATCACATCGCACACGCCTTCGTTCATCGCTTCTTCCATCGCTTCACGGCTGCGAAAACCACCTGTCACCATCAGTGGCATGGTGGCCACTTCGCGAATTGCTTTGGCATAATTCAAAAAATACGCTTCGCGTTTCTTCGTGCTTTCACGTACATCGGGTTGATCGTCTTTCACCGAGTCTGCTGCACCCGTGTGGCCCAGCAAACGGGGCTGCTCATAGGTGCCGCCCGAAATTTCCAGCAGGTCGATTTTTTCGTCATTCAACCACTTCACCACTTGCAGACATTCTTCATTGGAAAACCCGCCTTTGCGGAAATCATCTGAATTCAGTTTCACTGCAACCGGGAAAGCAGGGCCAACGGCCTTGCGCACGGCACGCACGGCCTCCAGCAAAAAGCGGGCGCGGTTTTCCAGGCTGCCGCCCCATTGGTCCGTGCGCTGATTGGTCACTGGCGACAGGAAAGACGACAGCAGATAACCATGTGCTCCATGCACCTGCACGCCCGTAAAACCGGCTTCTTTTGCAATTCGGGCCACACGCGCAAAGCGCTGAATCAGGTCCAGAATTTCATCCTCGCGCAGGGCGCGGGGTGGGGCGTAGTTGCCCAGCAATTCCAGTTGAACTGCAGAAGGTCCCACTGGTTTGGTGGTGACATAGCGGGGCGACTGTCGGCCTGCATGTGAAATTTGCATCCACAGGTGGTTGCCGTTGCTGGTGCCTGCTTTGGCCCATGCACGCAGGGCCTCCATGCCTTCGGGCTCGCCATGCTCGGGTGCTGGGTCTATGGATACATTGCCGGGTCTTTCCAGAATATTCCGGTCGATCAACACATTGCCGGTGATCAAAATGCCCGCACCGCCCTCGGCCCAACGCTTGTACAGTGTGGCATGGCGTTCAGTGGCTTGAAGCCTTGCGTTGGCCACACCTTCGGTCATGGCTGCTTTGCAAAGCCGGTTGGGAACCACCACGCCGCAGGGCAGGGTGAAGGGTTGCTTTAATTCAATTGTAGTCATGTGTCAGCCAATCCATAGCAGTGAAAGTGACAGCGCACCTGCGTAAAAAACAGCCAGGGCCAGTGCACCAGTGATTTGTTGAAAAGTAGATTTGTTACCCAGTACGTTCCACAGCCACAGCGCACCAATTGCCAGCAGCATTTCCGGAATCAAGGGGTAAATGGCAAAGCCTTGTATTTGTAAAACGTCTTGCGCATGCCACAGGTTCATTGGGCGTGCTGCCCATTCCCAAACTAAAAACCCACCCAGCGACAATGCAGCAACCACCGGGTATGGCTTTTTTGTGGCCAGTGCAAGCCAGCACACCTGCCACAGCAACATGATCCACAAGCCCATAAAGTACACCGGCACTGCACCCCCCAACCGCACAATACCGTGGTCTGGGAAGGTGAGTGTGCCCAGGAGCTCAACCAGCATCCAGTCCGCGCAGGGCAGGGCAATTGAAAGCGGCAATAAAAATTTCCACAAACGCACCCATTCGCCATGGCCCCGTAAGGCCCCAACCACCGGTAGCGCAATGTTGTAAGCCAGCGCAAAAACCACCAGCGCAAGCCCCAGGGCATTGCCTTGCGTATTCAATGCAACCGGAATGGCGATGGCAAAAAATGCAGCATGAAACACCAAGGCATCGCGCACGCCTTTTGAATCCACTCTGTTCATCGGGCGGCTCCTCGAATCAGGGCGTTCAAAATGTTGATGATTTCTTCGCTGAGTTCGGGAATGTCTGGCGGGTTTTCCAGCGTCAGCCACTCCGCCAGCAATTCATTAATGCCGCCCACCAAAGCCACACTCACCAAGTGGTAGTTGCGTTTGGGCAAGTCGCCGCGTTCCACCAGGCTGCCCAGGTAGGCCTCGATCAAACCCGCCATGTCATGGATGGCCTCGCGCCTGCGGGCCTCCATTTGCGGGCTTACACCGACCACCTCCAGAACGCCCACCCGTGCATGGCGTGTGTCTTCCAGGTAATGGTGCACCATGGCACTTACCGCCAGCGGAATTTGCTCAGACAAACTGAGGTTGGGTGCAGACATCGCTTTCAACACACCCGCGCGAAGATCTGCGATGATGTTGTCGTACAGCGCGCGCAAAATTGCTTCCCGACTGTCGAACAGTTGATAAAAGTGGCGTGCCGTTACCTTGGCCTCAGAACACAAGGCCTCAATGGTGGTTCGCGCGTAACCTTGTCGCGCAAACAATTCCAGTGCAGCAGCCAGTAGCCGCGCTTTTCGTTCTTCTGCACGTTGCTCTGCGGCAACGCCCCCGTAGGCCCTTGTGGGTGTTTTGGTCATTCAGGTTTCACTTTTGACAAGATTTCTTGTCCAAATTATAGTGAGCTTGTTTCACAAAGCGCAACCACAGTTTGAGGGCTTACACCATGTTCACACGCATCAGTCATTTTGACGGCACTCGCGATGCACTGCGTCCCATGCAGCGCGTGGACAACGCGCGCGAGGCTGCCAAAGACTTTCGGCGCGATATGTTGGCCAAACCGCAGGTGCTTTTCTACAAAACTTTCGAGTTGGTGCGTGTGCCATACCCCAGCAAGTTTGCCTATCTCAATGCATTTGGATTGCCCACACCCTTTGTGCATTTGTGCAACCGTTTGTTTGTCATTCAGTTTTCCAGCAGCGAAGGTGTCAAAACTTTGCTGGTTAGTCCCTCTGATTGGGAGAATCAGCGCGCCACACCATTTTTTGCGCATCTGGATGCCAAGGCTGGCCCTTTGGCAGGCGTAATGGAAGCACTGGTGTTGAAGAAAACATCCACCGTGTTGCAGTGCCTGTCCAGCATCGGTTTACGGCCAGAGGATGTGGACTACATCACCTACGATCACCTGCATACGCAAAATGTAAGCCGCTGGCTTGGTGGCAACGGCCAAGCGCCGCTGTTTCCGAATGCAAAGTTGCTGGTGATGCGTGAAGAATGGGAGAGCGCACAGGCGTTGATCCCTTGGCAAAACCAGTGGTATTGCCCGCAAGGTACACAGGGTATTGCGCCCGAACGAATTGAGTTGCTCGATGACAGCGTTTGGCTGGGTGACGGTGCCGTTGCACTGGTGCGCACCAAAGGGCACACCGAGGGCAATCATTCCATTGTGGCGCACACCGAACAGGGTTTGTTGGTCACCAGCGAAAACGGGGTTAGCCTGGATGCTTATGAACCCAGGCATTCGAAGATCAGCGGGCTTGCAGACTTCGCCAAAAGGACCGGGGCCGAGGTGATCATCAATGGCAACACGCAGGAATATGTGGTGGACCAATACATTTCCATGGTGCAGGAAAAAAGCATGGCCGGGCCAAACCCGGCCGATGAACGTTTTCCCAATGTGGTGCCGTCCTCCGAGGCGCAGCCTTACTGGCTGTTTCCCGGTACCGCCCCAACCATGCGATCGGGCAATCTTGAGTTTGGACGGTTTGTAGTGCCCGCGTAATTACTTGATGTAGCTGCAGCAGTAATCCACAGGTGTTTTCACCTTCAACTGAAATTTTGCGTTGGCCGGTACTTCAAAAGACTGGCCACCGGTGATCGTCTTCCAGCTCTCGCCAGGCAAGCACACGTCCATATCACCCGCCAGAATTTCCATGATTTCTTTTTCTGCGGTACCGAATTCATAATCGCCGGGCAACATCACGCCCAGGGTTTTTTTGGTGCCATCGGCAAACAACACCGTGCGGCTTGTGACCTTGCCGTCGAAGTAAATATTCGCGGCTTTCACCACGGTCACGTTCTCGAATTGAGCCATTTGATTTCCCTTTGATTGCAAAAAATTTGGATGCTGAATGATGCCTTAATTTGCAGGTATTGCGGCATTGGTCGTCCCGGTTTTTCGGTCTTGACTCCCCCCAATTTTGAGCCCCCTAAATTGGTTTTTTTGTTGCTTTCGTACAATTTTTACAAAAAACCCCTACATCTTGTCAGTAAAAACCTTACATATTGGGTATATTTGCTACCTAGAAATGGTTAACCAAAAATAGTTAACCCACATCAATCCGAACAATCAGCAAGGAATTCACATGTCGAACGAAATGGCCTCGGTGGGCATTTTGAAAACGCAGGCTGTCGGTGTAACCGTGCAGCGGATGGGTCAAACCTTGACACTGGAGCCCGGCGACCCCGTGTTTTGGGACGACACGATTGTGAACAATAGCCGTCAGGTCGTGCAGGTAGAAATGCCTGCATTGCACGCAAGCCACGGTGATGCCTTGCTTGAACTGGCGCCGAATGCATCGGCCAGGCTGGATATGCTTGAGGCCGATGTGCCTGATGCGCCCGCCCGTACTGAAGTCACGGCGCTGAGCGAAGGCGTGGAACTTTACGAAGTGAGTGACGCGGTCAATACCGCTGTTCTGGCTTCGCAGGACGGAGAATTCTCTGGCCTTGTCGGTGCTGGCTTGTTGGCTGGCGGTGCATCAGCCAGTACAGCAGCGGGCGTTATTGGTGCCGGTGTGCTGGGTGCTGCTGTGCTGGACGGCGACGACGATGAAGTTGTGGATACTGGCAGCCCGGCAATGCCGACCGACCCTACCGATCCCACCGATCCCACCGATCCTACTGACCCGGTTGATCCGCCAGTGAGTACCACCGAGCTGACCGGGCTTGCCGGCTTGCTTGCCGATGTTGCGGACACCCTGGACAGCAGTTTGGGCGACATTCCCGGTTTGGGAATTTTGATTGATGGTTTGACTGATCTGCTCGGCAGCGGTCAGGGCGATTTGATCCCCTTGCCCGGTGGGCTGGCCGATGGTTTGGCCTTTCTCGGCGATGCAATCAAAGATGGTTTGGCCGATATACCCGTACTCGGCGGCCTAGGCGATTTGTTGGGCGGCGTGGTGGGTGGAACCACCACCACCTTGTTGGCCGGTGATGCTGGTACCGACCCGGTGTCAGGCTTGTTGAACGATCTCACCGCAAGTTTGGGCGAGGCGGCGGATGCATTTCCCGGCCTGGAACAGTTTTCCGGTTCGCTGGAAAGCATGGACACTTTGCCTGGTATGAACAGCACGGATCTGTCACTGGCCTCCACGGTCATTCCCGCCGATTTGTTCAACAGCATTGTGTCGCAAATCACGCAAATTGATCTTTCGTTATTCGGCATGAACAGTCAGTTTGATGCTGCCACAGCCGCAATTTCCCCGACAGACTTCACCGATTTCTCTCAGTCCTCCTCTCCCATTAACTCCTCCGCAGCATTTGCTGAATCCATCGTGGTTCAAAACGCTGACTTTGCTTGATTCAAGGAAAACATCATGAACTTTGACAGCCCAGTAGTAGCCTCTGTGACCAATATTGATGGCGATGTGTTTGTGAAGCGAAACGGCATTGAAACTCCGCTACGCGAAGACATGGTGTTGCAGGCAGGTGATGTGTTGCGCTCCACCAGCAACTCAATTGCAGTGCTTAGTATTCCGGGTACACAGCAACAAATCCCCGCTTTCCTTGAAATTTCAAATGGTGGTGTGGCCACGCTGGGTTTCGATCCAGATGCTGGCCCCAACGGTCAGGTGGTCATTACCTCCAACGCGGGTGATGGCTTGGGCAATGTCACGCTGGTGTCTGAATTTGACGGAGAAAACCAGGCAGCCGTACTGGATGGTCAGGAAGCCACGGGGGAAATGAGTGGCCTGTTTGGTGCAGGCTTGCTGGGCGCCGGTGCGGGCTTGGGAGCTTTGCCATTGGCAGGCGCCGTGGGCGCAGCGGCGGTGTTCGCAGGTTCAGACGACAACAATGGCGGCGGTAGCAGCGGTGGTGGAAATCCCGGCGCATTGCCTGCAGAAAATGCGGGCGGCCTGGCTGAAACAGTCAGTGACCTTACCAACAACCTTGGCGAATTGACCGAGCCCGTGCCCGTGGTGGGCGATGTGGTCGACGCCGTGGGCAACGTGATCGAATCCACATTGGTGGGCGACAACAACGGTGGCTTGAATGGCATTTTGACGGGCTTGACCGATGGCCTGACCAGCGGACTGGAGGGTACCCCTTTGGCACCTGTGGCCAATGTGTTGGACATGGGGCTGGGTACATTGACTGACCTGCTCGGTGTGGCAGCAAACCAAGTGAGTGGATTTGGTGAAGGTACACCGCTGGCACCCGTGTCGGATTTGGTGGCGAGCCTGTTGGGAACCACAGGCCCGAACACCGATGGTGGTGTGGGTGGCGTGGTAGGCACCGTGGTGAATGTCACCGACAGCGTGGGGCAATTGCTGGCACCGGTGCCCGTGCTGGGCGACATTGCCGGTACCTTGGGTGGCGTTGTGGATTCAGTGGCCACGGGTAACAACGACGGTGGCTTGGGTGGAATTCTGAGCGGTTTGGGTGGCGGGCTGGAAAGCGGTCTTGCTGACACGCCTTTGGCTTTGATTGGCGAGGGCGGCAACACTTTGCTGAACACCGTTGGCGGTTTGTTGGGCGGGGTGGGCGACGCAATATCGTCGGTGGGCGCAAGCACACCCGCAGCGCCAGTCACCGACTTGATTGGCGATCTTGCCGGTTCTTTGGGTGGCGATGTCAGTTCTGCATTAGGCAACATTCCATTCCTCGGCGGTGCGCTGGACAGCTTGACCGGTGGGCTAGGCGGCGGCGGTTTGCTTTCCGGTGGTGATGCCTTGGCGGGTATTCCAGTGCTTGGCGACGTGTTGGGTGGTTTGACTTCCTCCATCAGTTCGACCAGCGGTGCCGAGGGTGGCTTGCTCGGAGGCTTGCCATTGTTGGGTGACCTGACCAAGACACTGGGATAAAAGCAACTCAGCGCATACTTACAGTGCTTATCAGAATATCTCGGTTGATGTAATATTCATTGGATTGCCCGATCCGGCCCACTCGATCTACGGACAGCCCATGAAAACCCGCATCACCGAGATGTTCAACATTCAATACCCGCTGGTATGCCCCGGCATGACCTACGTGGCCAATGCCGATCTGGTGGCTGCCACAGCCAACGCAGGTGGTCTGGGCATTCTGGCCATTGGGCATTTGACGCCTGAACAAACCCTCTCTGAAATTCGCAAGGTTCGAAGCCTGACCAGCAAGCCTTTCGGCATTGGTTGCGCATTGATCATGCCGGGTGCCCGTGAAAATCTTGAAGTGGCCCTGAATGAAAAAGTACCCGTGATCAACTTCAGCCTCGGTAGCCCCGCAGATGTTTGCAAGCGTGTGCACGACTATGGCGGCAAAGTCATTGTGACTGTGGTGAATGCCAAGCATGCCTTGAAGGCCGAGCAGTCGGGCGCGGATGCCTTGTTGGTCACAGGCCATGAGGCCGCAGCGCACGGCGGCGCAGTTACATCACTGGTGCTGGTGCCTGCAATCCGGCAGGTAACCAAGCTTCCAATTATTGCAGCCGGTGGTTTTGGCACAGGCGGCGGTGTGGTCGCGGCCTTGGCTTTGGGCGCAGACGGCGTGGCCATGGGCACACGCTGGGCCGCATCGAAAGAAAGCCCGGTGCATGCCAACACCAAAGAATTGATTGTAAAAAAAGAAGTGGAAGACACCATTTACAGCAAGAATTTCGACAGCATTCCTTGCCGTGTCATGACCACACCCAACTCCAAAAAAATCATGTCGAAGCCATTCAATCCGGTTCGTGCCATGTGGCGCGCCTACCTGGCTGCGCGTGAAATGAACAAGCCCCTTTCGGGAATCATCAAAGACGTATTCAAAATGGGTCTGGAGCAAACGCTCACAGTCACTTTTTACGGAGCCGCAGTGCTTCAAATCAAAAAAGCCACCATTGAGGGCAACCACACACAAGGTGTTCAGCTGATTGGTCAGGTTCAAGGCCTGGTGCAAGACGTACCCACCGTGGAAGAACTGACCCAACGTGTAATGCGAGAAGTACAGGAAGCTTTGGGGCAAGTGAATCAGTTGGTTGGAAATGCACAGAGCAGTGCGCCCGCTGCACCCGAGAAGATCACCCGCATCGCTTGACCGGAATTATCAATTTTTTGTGCGCTTTGGGGTGTTTCTTTTTGCCCGGCTTCCTCTATGATCAAGTGAGAAAATCACAAAATCCGATCCAAGCGGGTTTGAAAATCAGGAGGAGCAGATGAAGACAGAGCACGACTACATTGTGGTGGGTGGTGGTTCCGGCGGTTGTGCCATGGCAGGCCGCCTCAGTGAAGACTCAGCACTCGATGTATGCCTTCTCGAAGCCGGGGGCGATGGCACCGGTAATCTGATCAATATTCCCAGCGGTGCGGTGGCCATGTTGCCCACCAAAATCAACAACTGGGCATTCGAAACTACACCGCAACCCGGCTTGAACGGTCGCAAGGGTTACCAGCCGCGTGGCAAGGCCTTGGGTGGTTCCTCGGCCATCAATGCCATGGTTTACATTCGTGGCACGGCATCGGACTACGACCGTTGGGCCAATGAAGAGGGGTGCAGCGGCTGGTCTTACAAAGACGTGCTGCCTTATTTCAAACTCAGTGAATGCAACGAGCGAATTCGCGACGCCTACCACGGCAACAGCGGCCCGTTGAATGTGGCCGATTTGCGTTCCGACAATCCCTTTCAGCAAATTTATCTGGAGGCTGGCAAGCAAGCTGGTTTCAAGATCACTGATGATTTCAACGGTGCCGATCAGGAAGGCGTTGGCATTTACCAGGTGACCCAAAAAAATGGTGAACGCTTCAGTGCTGCGCGCGCCTACCTGTTTCCGCACATGCACCGAAAAAACCTCACGGTTCACACCAAGGCGATGGTTCAACGCGTGCTGTTTGAAGGCAAGCGTGCGGTGGGTGTGGAGGTGTCCATCAACGGCCAGGTCACTGTGTTGAAGGCGCGCAAAGAAATCATATTGACTGCGGGTGCCATTCAAACGCCGCAATTGTTGATGGTTTCCGGTGTGGGCGACTCTTCAGAGTTGGCACGTCATGATATCGATGTGGTTCATCACTTACCCGGCGTGGGTAAAAACCTGCAGGATCACCCCGACTTTATTTTTGGTTATTCCACCAAAAGCCTGGACACACTGGGTTTGTCCATTCGCGGTGGTATTCGTTTGCTGCGTGAAATTTTCCGCTACCGCAAGCATCGCCGTGGTGCGCTCACCAGCAACTTCGCTGAAGGTGGTGCGTTTCTAAAAACCAGCCCCGAGTTGAAAGACCCCAACGTTCAATTGCACTTCGTGGTGGCGATGGTGGATGACCACGCCCGCAAAATGCACATGGGCCACGGTTTTTCCTGCCACGTGTGTTTGTTGCGCCCGCGCAGCCGCGGAAGCCTTACCCTGCAAGGCAACACCATGGACACGCCACCCTTGATTGACATTGGTTTTTGAAAGATCCTCGTGATCTGGATGAGCTGGTGGAGGGCTTCAAATTGACCCGAAAGATTATGCATGCGCCTGCCTTGGCCAAGTGGATTTTGAAAGACAAATTCACCGAGCATGTGCGCACCGATGACGAAATTCGTGAAGTGTTGCGCAACAGGGTTGACACGGTTTATCACCCCACCGGCACGTGCAAAATGGGCACCGATTCCATGGCTGTGGTCGATCCGCAACTGCGTGTGCACGGGCTGGAAGGCCTGCGTATTGTGGACGCGTCTGCAATGCCCAGCCTGATTGGCGGCAACACCAACGGCCCGGTCATGATGATGGCTGAAAAAGCGGTAGATTTGATTCGTGGCGTGTCGCGCGTGCCTGCACTTGAACAGGCCGAACACAACGCACGGGCCCGTCAGGAACACCTGACCCAAGCCCTCGTTCCACAACCGGTGTAATTGATGGCACAACCCTTTGAGTTTTTGTTTCGGGTGCGGTACGGCGAATGCGACCCGCAAGGTGTCGTGTTCAACGCCCGCTATGGCGATTACGTCGATTTGGCGCTCACGGAATTCATGCGCGCCGCCATGGGCGGTTACAACGCACTGGTGGATATGGGCTATGAAACCCAGGTGGTGCGCCTGCTGACCGAATGGAAAAACCCGGCGCGGTTTGATGATGTCTTGAAAACCAGTGTCTACCCGAGCCACTTCGGCAACACCAGTTTCACTTTGAATTTTGAATTTGTAAATGCCGACACCAACACCTTGGTGGCCACATCACAGGCCACTTACGTGTTGGTGTGTGCCAAAGAATTCACCAAGCAAAGTATTCCAGCAGAATTAAAAAGCGCCCTGCAAGAGGGCGCTGTGGGCAAGCAGATCAATCAGGCTGGCTAAATTTGATCTGCGTATTCCCGCAGAAGAAAAACTCTCACGCGGCCAGCGAATAACGCTGAATCACACGTGCGCGTTTGCGTGGGTGAATGTTGATTTTCTGCGCATTCTTGCCCGCCACGTCCAGCAACCGTGGATTCATGATTGCAAACCACAGCGGTGGCACATACGCGATCAAGAACATGCCGAAATAGCCCGATGGCAAGCTTGGCAGTTCCGGAAAATCACGAAGCGACTGGTAGCTGCGTGCCGGGTTTGCGTGGTGGTCTGAATGGCGCTGCAACTGAAACACCACCAGGTTGGACACCAAATGGTTGCTGTTCCAGGAATGGTGTGGGGCACAACGCTCGTATTCGCCATTGGGCAACTTCTGGCGCATCAAACCGTAGTGCTCAATGTAGTTGGCACTGGTTAGCTGAAATGCACCCCAGAAGGCCACTACAGCCAACACGGGCACCATGGGCCAGCCAAACAGGGCAAGCAGCGCCGAGTACAGCACCAGGGTCATTGCACCGGCTTGTAACATTTCATTGCCCACACTCCAGCGGCTTTTTCCTGCGCGTTCCAGGCGTTCACTTTCGAGCCTCCAGGCACGTTTGAAAGCACCCGGAATTTCACGCAGCATGAATTCATAAATGTGTTCACCCATACGTGAAGTGGCCGGATCTTCGGGTGTGGCCACATCGCGATGGTGGCCGCGGTTGTGTTCAATCGAGAAGTGACCATAACCACCCAGCGAGAGGGTAAACAGCGCCAATGCCTTGTCGAGCTTGCGTTTTTTGTGGCCCATTTCATGGCCCAGGTTCAAACCAAAACCCAGCAGTGAGCCGGTGGTAATGGCCACAGCCAGCCAGTGCAGCCAATGCAAGTCGTGCGTGGCCAGGAAGATAACGTTGAACAAAAATCCGAACGTGATAATCGGCACCAACAGGTAGGTAATCACACGGTAGTAGGCGGTGTTTTCCAGTTGGGGCACCGCTTGCTCGGGCGGGTTTTGCTTGTCTTCGCCAAACACGAAATCAAGCACGGGCAGGCCGATGTAGAAGAAGGCCAGAAAGATCCACAGCCATTGGGTGTGGCCAGTGTACAAATACATGATCGGGCCAAGTGGCGCAGCAAAAGGCGCGATCACCGACAACAGCCACATGTATTTTTTTGGGTCTTTGTATTGTGTAGCGGGCAGGGTATTGGAAGTCATTGTTGTGCACCGGGTTGTTCAGGATGATTTCATCTTAGGCGTGCAAGGCGATGGACAACACCGCACAGGGTGGCATAAGATCGTCATAAAGTGACAAACACAAAACAACAACAAACACTCAGAGACAAACCACTTGCCCCAACACTTGCACGATTCAGTCGCGGCCTTGAAGCCTGCTTTGCACCCGGTGTACGCACGTTTGCTGTGTGCCGAATTGCAGCGCCGTGGATTTGCGCCGGGCGAAATTCTGGAAGGCTTGCCACTGAGCTGGCAGCAACTTCATGAAAGCAACCAGTTCCTGAGTTTCGATCAAATGCGCCAGTTGATTGAGCGTGGCGTACAACTCAGCGACTGCCCCTGGTTGGGGCTGGAAGTGGGCTTGCGCACGCCTGCCTCGGCCCACGGTACCTTGGGCGCCGCCATGATCGCCAGCAAAAATTTGCCCAGTGCCATGTTGCTGTTGCAACGCTACGCCGGCTTGCGCCAAAACCTGGCCAATCTGAAGTTTGAGCATGAACCCGAGTTTGCCGCTGTGCTGGAGGAATGGGTCGATTTGGGCCCTGTGCGTGAATACCTCCACTGCCAATTGTTGGGTGGCTTGGTGCAATTGCTCACCGCGATGACCGGGCAAGAACTGCCGCAACA
The DNA here is from genome assembly GCF_000170915.1 of Limnobacter sp. MED105. Lineage (GTDB taxonomy): Bacteria > Pseudomonadota > Gammaproteobacteria > Burkholderiales > Burkholderiaceae_B > Limnobacter. The sequence goes on along the minus strand of NZ_ABCT01000016.1, from coordinate 12,812 downwards.
GCTGAAAATTGAATGGCCTTTCGACGCACCGGCATGGGCGCATGAATATCAGCGCATTGCGCAACACAACAGCTTTGGTTTTTCGCAGTTGCGTGTGGTGTTGGGTAGCACCTTGGTGAACAGCCCCAGCCTGGCGGCTGATGATGAAGCCTTGCAACGTTTGCTTCGCGATTGTGATTTGCAGCTGCAACGCCTGCAAGCGGGCGGCACACTGGCCCAGCGCGTGCGCATGCAGTTGCAGCAAAGCGAAGGCCACATGCCCACCTTGCAAGCCATGGCCGCCAAGGAAAACCTCACTGAACGCACTTTCATGCGCCACCTGCAGGCCGAGGGCACCAGTTTTCAACAATTGCTGGATGAAGTGCGGCAAGAACGCGCCTGCTGGATGCTGGCCCACACCGATTCCACCGTTGAAGCCATTGCTTATGCGCTGGGTTACGAAGATGCATCGAATTTCAGCCGAACATTCAAACGCTGGTGTGGCCAAACCCCGAAGGATTATCGTCACCAACATGCATCGTAAATGCGTACTTTTGTACTGGAAATAGTTTCAGATTAAAGTAGTATTCAGATAATTTTGTAATGTTTTATTGAGTCAATCACTGAGGAATCGAAATGCCAGCAGCGTCGCACACCAAGCTACTTGAGCCATTGAACCTGGGTTTCACCACCTTGAAAAATCGCGTCATCATGGGTTCCATGCACACAGGGCTTGAAGAGGAAGACCCGGCCAAGCTGGCTGCGTTTTTCGCACGCCGCGCACAAGGCGACGTGGGCTTGATGATCACCGGTGGTTTTGCCACCTCGGAAACCGCCGTGTTGTGGCCAGGCGCTGGCCGCATGACCAGCGAGCAAGACGCCATTCGCCACCGCACGGTGACCGATGCTGTACACGCCGCAGGCGGAAAAATTGCGATTCAGTTGTTGCATGCAGGCCGCCAGGCTTACAACGTGAACATGGTTTCAGCCTCGGCCAAGCAGTCGCCTATTTTCCCATTCACGCCACGCGCGCTGACCGCAGAGGAAATTGAACAGGAAATTGATGGCTTTGCCAGTGCGGCTTCGTACGCCAAAATGGCAGGCTACGACGGTGTCGAAGTCATGGGTTCGGAAGGTTATTTGCTGAACCAGTTTTTGACCGAGCGCGGCAACGAGCGCACCGATGAATGGGGCGGCACTTTCGAAAAACGCATGCGCTTTCCGCTGGAAGTGGTGCGCCGCATTCGCGCCAAAGTGGGTGCAGAATTCATCATCGTGTACCGCATGTCCATGCTTGATTTGGTACCCGATGGTCAAAGCCTGGAAGAAACCTTGCTGCTGGCCCGTGAACTTGAAAAAGCAGGCGTCACCATTCTGAACACCGGTATTGGCTGGCACGAAGCAAAAATTCCAACCATCGCCACGCAAGTGCCGCGCGGTGCATTCACCTGGGCGACCCGCAAAATCAAGGAAGTGGTGTCCATTCCTGTGGCTGCGTCGAACCGTTTGAACATGCCCGGCGATGCTGAGCGCGTGTTGCAAAATGGCGATGCCGACATGATCGCCATGGCCCGCCCATTCCTCGCTGATCCCGACTGGGTGTTGAAAACCAAAGAAGGCCGTGTGGATGAAATCAACACCTGCATTGGTTGCAATCAGGCTTGTCTTGACCACACCTTTGGCGGCAAGCGTTGCAGCTGTTTGGTGAACCCGCAGGCTTGCCACGAAACCGAGCTTGTTTTTGTGAAAACAACCGCGAAGAAAAAAGTGGCGGTAGTAGGTGCAGGCCCCGCAGGCATGTCGTTCTCCTTGACGGCTGCACAGCGCGGCCACGCGGTGACCCTGTTCGATGAGGCCAAGGAAATTGGCGGGCAGTTCAACATTGCCAAGCAAGTGCCCGGCAAGGAAGAATTTCATGAAACCATTCGTTACTTCAGCACCATGTTGAAGAAAGAAGGTGTCAATTTCCAATTGGGCAAACGCATTAACGCTGATGATCTGAAAGACTTTGATGAAGTGGTGCTGGCCACCGGCATTATTCCCAACGTGCCCAGCCTGCCCGGTGTTGATCACCCCAAGGTGATGGGTTATCTCGATGTGCTCAAGCACGGCAAGCCGGTTGGGCAGCGTGTGGCCATTGTGGGCGGTGGTGGTATTGGTGTGGATACCGCCGAATTTTTGACTCATCACGCAAATGAGCACGGCGTAGCGCAATCCCCCTCCACCAGCATTGAAGACTTCTGCGAATTCTGGGGTATTGATCGTGAGCAAAATGCGCGTGGCGGCATTGCCGGCGTGAAGGCCAACCCGGAAAAAGCATCCCGACAAATCACGATTTTGCAACGCAAGCCCAAGAAAATTGCAGGCCCCGGAAAAACCACGGGCTGGATCCACCGCGCCGCGCTGGAAGCCAAAGGCGTGCGTTTGTTGTCGGGTGTGGAATACATTGGTGTTGAGGATGCAGGCCTGCGCATTCGCACCCCCGATGGTGCCGAGCACTTGCTGGAAGTGGACAACGTGATTGTGTGTGCAGGCCAGCACCCGAACCGCGAACTGGAAGAATCCGTGCGTGCCTTGGGCAAGCCACTGCACATCATTGGCGGTGCATTCAAGGCCGCTGAACTTGATGCCAAAGAAGCCATTAACCAGGGCGCTCGACTTGCCGCAACAGTGTGACCAGTCAACACGTCAACAACAAGGTTGTTTTTCCAACGGCCTACACGCGCACACTGGCGCGTGAGCAGGGGCTGGACCACAAAGGCCAGCTTCTGCTGTTGAAAGGCACGCGCCTTGCACCGGCCGATCTGTTCGAGTTGAACCGTTATATTGATTCAGAAACCCAGGCCGTGATTGTGCGCAATGCTTTGCAGTTAAGCGGCAACCCGGCACTGGGCTTGCGCTGGGGTGCCAATTTGCACCTGGCCGCGCACGGCCCACTGGGCACCTTGATTGCTTCATCGCCCACCTTGGGCCATGCCTGGAAAGCGACTGAAAAGTTTCACGACATACGCGGTGGCTTTGCCCGCATGGAAGGGCACATTGCCAGCGATCACTTTGCGGTGATCATCAACATGGGCATTGAGCTGGATGAAGTAGGGCGCTTTTTCTGCGAAGCAGTGCTGGCCACCATGGTCAACCACCTGGGCATGATCATTGGTAATTCCAAACCCGCATTGCGAGTGGAGCTGGCGTATTCTGCCCCGCCGTATGCCAACCAGTACCCCGAATTTTTGCATGCACCTTGCCTGTTCGGCAAACCGAAAACAAAAATTGTGATTCCCCATGGTTTGGCCTTGATGTCCAATCCCATGGCCGATCCGGAAACCCACGCCATGGCCTTGGCCCGTTGCGAGCAGTTGTTGCTTGAACAGCGCCGCCCCAGCAACTGGGCAGCCAGGGTTACCGAGCTGTTGCGCAGCAACCCCGGTCAAATATGGACTTGCGAGCAAGTGGCAAGCCATTTTCATTTGTCATCGCGCACCTTGATGCGCTACCTGCGCGATGAACAAACCAGCTACCAAACACTGCGCGATTCCGAATTAGCACGGCAGGCCAAACTCAGCTTGCTGGTCAGCAACAACACCGTGGAATCGGTGGCCCTTAGCCTGGGTTATCAAGAAGTCTCCAACTTCAGGCGTGCCTTCAAACGCTGGTTTGGCATGTCGCCGCAAGCATTTATTGAACAAAGCAGGGTAAATTAAGACAGCCTGTCGCTATTTACCCCCATTGTGTCCGGCTTTGCCCTAGGCCAAACAGCATGCATGCAACAAGATGTTTGCATGAGCTCCATGTCCAAATCCGTCACCCTGTTCCTGCGCCTGTGCCAAGGGCGTTTGCTGGCAGCCCGCAATCCTGAAAAGGTGTGGCGGGTTGGCGAGCGCGTTACCAACCTGTTGCAAAAACTGTCCCGAATGCCAGCGGGTTGCACCGTGCAGCACCGCACAGTCAATGGCGTACCGGTGGAAATTATCGAGAACCACAGCGCACACGCCAACACCAGTCAAACCCTGCTGTTTTTGCATGGCGGTGGTTTTGCGTTTGGCAGCGCTGCCAATTACCGGGCCTTTGTTGCACGCCTTTGCAAAAAATCGGGCATTGCCCGCGCCTGGGTACCCGATTACACCCTCATGGGCAAAGCCCCTTTCCCGGCGGGTTTGAACGATGTTGTTGAGGTGTGGAAAGCCCTGCTGCAGGAACACGGCCAGAATGAATTGCTGCTGGCAGGCGATTCCGCAGGCGGCAATTTAAGCCTTGCGCTATGCCACGCCATGAATGCCAGTGAACTTCGCTTGCCTTCCCGTGTTTACCTCAGCTCGCCCTGGCTTGATCCTTCCTTGGGCGAAAGCGATTTGCGCCCCGAAGTGGTAGATGCCTTCCTGGGCCACAACGAAGCCAAAGCCCGTGATTGGCTCAAACGCATGTTTGCCACGCCCTATGCCAGCGTGCATGATCCGGAAAACCCCTTGATCTCGCCGCTGTTGGGCGATTTGTCCCGTTTGCCGCCGGTGTATGTGCAGTGCTCGGCCAATGAGGTGTTCATGGTCGACAGCCTGCGCTTGATGAAACAGGCCCAGGCGCTGGGCACCGAGTGCTATGTGGATGTGTGGTCGGGCGTGTTTCACGATTTCATTTTGTTTTCTCCCACCATGCCCGAAGGTCGTGCCGCTTTCGCAGCCGCCTCCGCGTGGCTTGGCCATGGCGAGGTTCGCCGCCCCCCTTGTTTCCAGAATCGAATTCGACAACTGTCGTCACCACTGTAAGGTCTTCGCATGTTCACTTCTTACTTCAATGAAACCCACGACGAAGCACGCCGCAACATTCGCCGCTTCGTCGAGCGACACATTCAACCCAACATCAATGAATGGGAAGAGGCGAGCACTTTCCCCCGGGAAATATTTAATCTGGCTGGCGATGCCGGCATTCTGGGTATTGGCTACCCGGAGGAATTTGGTGGCAATTCCGAAGGCGACTACTTCATGAGCCTGGTGGCCACGGAAGAATTGTTGCGTGCGGGTTCCGGTGGTTTTTTCTCCAGCCTGATGTCGCATGGCATTGCACTGCCACCCATTGCAAAGTGGGCCAGCCCCGAGATGAAAGAACGCATTGTGCCGCCCGTGCTGCGTGGTGAAAAAATCATTGCGCTGGCAGTGACCGAGCCCGGTGGTGGGTCCGATGTCGCCAACCTGAAAACCCGCGCTGTTGATTGTGGCGACCACTACAAAGTGTCAGGTTCCAAAACCTACATTACCTCAGGCATTCGTGCCGACTACTACACCGTGGCCGTGCGCACTGGTGGCGATGGCTATGGCGGCATCAGCATGTTGCTGATGGAAAAGGGCATGCCCGGCTTTACCACAGGCCAGCCTTTGAAAAAAATGGGTTGGTGGTGCAGCGACACCGCCGAACTTTTCTTCGACAACGTGGTGGTGCCAAAATCGAATTTGATTGGCATTGAAAACGGCGGCTTCATGATGATCATGACCAACTTCGAGGCCGAGCGTTTGGGCCTGGCTTGCTACGCCAACACGCTGTCTGAATTGGCATTCAACGAGGCCTTGAATTACGCCAAGAACCGCAGCACTTTTGGAAAACCCCTGAGCAAGCACCAGGTGATTCGCCACAAACTGGCCGACATGGCCACACAGCTGGAAGCCAGTCGGGAATTCACTTACCGGGTTGCAGCCCGCATGCAAGCGGGTAAACCTGCGCTGAAAGAAGTGTCGATGGCCAAAAACTTCGCCACCAAAACATCCGATTTCATCACCTATGAAGCCGTGCAAATTTTTGGGGGCATGGGCTTCATGCGAGAAAGTTTGGTGGAGCGTTTGTACCGCGACAATCGAATTGCATCGATCGGCGGTGGCACCTACGAAATCATGAATGAAATTATCGGCAAGCAGTTGGGCTTGTAAAAGTTAAAGGAACACACACACCATGTTGGCAGACTATCCATTGAAATACCTGGCCTTGCACTGGCCCAACATTCGATCCATGGGTTGGGCGGCCATTCGCAATGCAACGCCCATGACCCGGCCCGGTACCTTGCCGCAACTGCCTGTGCACCACAGCATGCATGTGCCCGCGCTGAACGATGAATTGCTGGACCAATACGTGGCCTGGACCGGTGCACCCGCTAATCGCTACCGCACAGAAATGCCTGCACATTTTTGCAGCCACTGGGCCATGCCCATGCTGGCCAAGTTGGGCAGCCTTGCGCCTTACAATTTGTTGTCGCTGTTGAATCAGGGTTTGCGCATGCAAATTCACACGCCACTGAATCGTGGCGAGTCAATCGCCCTGCGCGGCAGTTTGATGGACGTGACTGATGATGGCGACAAAGTGCGCATTCACACCCGCGTGCAGGCCAGCAACCCCAAGGGTGAATTGGCGGTGGTCATCGACAGTTACTCCACCGTACCCCGTGGTAAACCAGCAGGCAAAAGCAAACCCGCCAAGCGCGATGAATTTGAATTCACCACCGCAGGGCACTGGAATGCCGAGGAAGAAGATGGCCTGGCGTTTGCCATGCTGACGGGCGACTTCAATCCCATTCACACCATTAAGGCTCTGGGCAAACGCACGCGTTTTAAAAGCTGTATTTTGCATGGCTTCGGGCAATTGGCCCGCACCTGGGAAGTGCTGCACAACGCAGGCCACACGGTGGCCGATCTTGATGTGCGCTGGATCAAACCACTGCCTTTGCCCCATGCCGGCATGCAGGTACAAACCAGCACCACGCCCGATTCTGAAGGTTACACACAGCTGCGTTTGGCCTCCGCTGATGGCATCTTGCACATGGTGGGGCGCTTCAAATGAAGTCGATTCGAAAAGCCGTAATTGTCGATGGCGTGCGCACACCTTTTCTGGATTCAGGTGGTGCATATTCGCAGCTTATGACCTATGAATTGGGTGGCAAAGCCATTGCCGGTTTGGTCAACAAGACTGGTGTTGATGCAAACCGCGTGAACATGGTGACCATGGGTACCGTGCTGCATGAAATTGAAACCTCGAACGTGGCGCGTGAAAGCATGTTGAGTGCTGGCTTGCCCGCCACCATTCCCGCCTACACCACCTCCATGGCCGGTTTGTCGGCCAGCGTGGGCTTTGCCAATTTGTGCGACATGATCGCCTTGGGCCGAATCGATGTGGGCATTGCAGCGGGTGTGGAAAGCTTTTCCGACATTCCCATTCGCTACTCGCAAAAAATTCGCCGTGCCGCCATGAAAGTGCGGCAAGATTCTTCCGCGAAAAACATACTGAAAAACCTGGCCAGCTTGCGCCCGGCCGACTTGAAACCCGAGATGCCCACCGGCACCGACTTCACCACCCGCAAAACCATGGGCGTGTGCGCCGAACAAATGGTGCAAAAGTTCAAGGTAAGTCGTGAAGACTGCGACGCCTTCACCGTGCGCAGCCACCAGCTGGCCATTGAGGCACTGAACAAAGGCTACTTGGAGGGCACCATCATTCCGGTTCAGGTGCCCGGTTTCAAACACCCCATTACATTGGATAACACACCCCGCAAGGACAGTAATATCCAGAAGCTGTCGACCATGCGCACTATTTTCCGAAAAGAAGGTGTCATCACCGCCGCGGGTTCATCGCGTTTTACCGATGGTTCAGCCGCCTTGCTGGTCACCAGCCTGGAAGCCGCAAACGACATGGGTTTACAGCCCCTGGCCGAGGTGGTGGATTATCAACTGGCCGCTGTGAAAAACCTGGAAGAAGAAATGTTGTTGGGGCCAGCCGTGTCCATTCCAGCATTGTTGGCTAGAAACAAGTTGAGCATGGCCGACATCGATGTGTGGGAACTACACGAGGCTTTTGCAGCCCAAGTGTTGGTGAACATCGCTTGCATGCAGCGTAGCGAATTTGCGGGTGAGTACTATGGCGGTGCGGTTCCCGGCGAATTGCCCATGAACAAACTGAACACTTGGGGTGGTTCGCTTTCCCTGGGCAATCCGTTTGCGGCCACAGGCATTCGCTTACTCACCACGGCAGCCCGCAGGTTGCAGGTGGAGAACAAGCGTTACGCCGTGGTGTCCAGCTGTGCAGGGGGCGGCTTGGGCGCCGCCATACTGCTGGAAAACAAGGGGGCTTTGAACTAGCGTCTTAATGATGAAGTAAATCAATCATCGTCATCGTCGTCATCGTCGCGGTCATCCCAATCGTCGTCGTCATCGTCATCATCGCGGTCGTCCCAATCGTCGTCGTCCCAAACCCGGCGATCGTCGTAACCGTCGAAACCAAGGGCGGCATAGGCTGACGGAATCAGGATGTTGATGTCGATGGTGGGGCCATGACCGCGGCGGTAATCATCGCCAGCCTGGGCCAATTGAGAAAAGGCAAGCGTGGTGCCCAAAGCGATGATGGAAATAAGCGTTTTCATTGAGTACTCCTGATGAAAATAGGCTGTAGGACTTTTTTAAAGCAATGTCATCGTTTAACTCTTGGTGACCTTGGCAGGTTGACAAAATGAATGTGAAATTTCAATGAAGCAGCCAGCGTGCTGATATTCTTGTATCAACTTAAAAGAACAGAAAAAACTCGGGAGACAAACAAATGAGCGCAGCGCAGTACGAAAAATTCGAAACCCTGCTGGATTGCCTGGACCATTGGGCAGCCACACAACCCAACAAGGTTTACTTCACACAGCCTTTTTCGGCCGAGAAAACAGTGGATTACACCTGGGCCCAGGTGGCCGACCAAGTGAACCGCATGGCGGCTTATTTGCAGTCGCTCAACCTGCCCGAAAAAACCCACATCGGTATTTTGGGCAAGAACAGCGCACACTGGATCATGGCCGACCTGGCCATTTGGCGGGCAGGGCATGTGTCCATTCCCTTGTACCCCACACTGAACGCTGAAACTGCTGAATACGTGCTCGACAACAGCGACTCAAAAATGATTTTCATCGGCAAGATGGATGAGCTGTGGCGCGTGGTTGAGAAGGGCATTCCCACCAGCATGCCCACCATCACTTTGCCCTTGGCACCTGAATTAAAACACGCCAAAAAATGGGACGACATTGTGGCCGCCACTGCGCCCACGCAGAAGCCGGTCAAGCGCAGCAAAGATGAAATGGCCACCATGCTGTACACCTCGGGCAGTACCGGCAAGCCCAAGGGCGTGATGATCTCGTTCAACGCCATGATCAGCGCACTGCGCGGTACCTCCAAGGTGATGAGCTTCAGCAACACCGACCGCATGATTTCCTACCTGCCGCTGGCCCACGCCGCAGAACGCGCCATTCTCGAAACCGGCTCGCTGTTCTATGGCTTTCATGTGTACTTCTCGTTCGGGCTCGACAGTTTTATTCAAGACTTGCAACGCGCACGGCCAACCCTGTTTTTCTCGGTACCCCGTTTGTGGACCAAGTTTTACAACGGCATTTGCGGAAAAATTCCGCTGGGTGTGCAGCATATTATTTTCCGCATTCCCATTCTTTCCGGTTTGTTCAAAAAGTTTTTGCTGAAAAAACTGGGCCTGTCAGAAGTGCGCATGGCGCTGAGCGGTTCTGCACCCTTGGCCCCGGCCCTGATGTCTTGGTACCGCAACCTGGGGCTTGATTTGCTCGAAGGCTACGCCATGAGCGAGAACTTCGCTTACTCCCATTGCAGCCTGCCCGGCAAAGTGCGCGTGGGCTATGTGGGCAACACCTACCCCGGCGTGGAATGCAAAATTTCCGAAGTGGGCGAGGTTCTGGTTAAAAGCCCCTGCAACATGATGGGCTATTACAAAAACCCCGAGCTCACCGCAGAGTCTTACACCGCTGACGGTTTTCTGAAAACCGGCGACATGGGCGTGATCGACGAGCAAGGCCGCTTGAAAATTACGGGCCGCGTGAAAGAATTGTTCAAAACCAGCAAGGGCAAATACATTGCGCCTGTGCCTATTGAAAACCGCTTGAATGGCCATGAATTGATCGAGGCTGTGTGTGTTACAGGCCCCTCGTTTTCACAACCTTTTGCATTGGTTATGTTGCCCCTTGAAGAACACAAACAAGTGGAGCAAAACCCCAATGAAGCGGCACGGGTTGAAAGCGAAATGACAGAATTGCTTCATAAAGTAAACGATCGGCTCGAGGCTCATGAAAAGTTGAGCTGCATTGTGGTGGTGAAAGAACTGTGGACCATGGAAAACGGCTTCTTGACCCCCACCATGAAAATCAAGCGCAACGTGATTGAACAACACTACTTGCCCAAGGCCGAAGGCTGGGTTGCACTTAAAAAGCCAGTGGTGATTGAGCAGTAAACAAGCAGTTAGTCGGTATTTTTACAGGCCCCAATTTGAGTGGGTGGTTGCTGGCATATTCATTCTATATCCTTAATTAGTTAACACTTATTTGCATAATTAATGGTGTGTTAACTGTTTGATTAATAGGGTGAAACAATTAGCCTACTCAAAAAGGGGTGTTTTATGGGTTTGAATCGTATTTTCGGTGCCAGTGTTTTGAGCCTGGCTATTTTGGCTGGCTGCGGTGGCGGCGGTGATGGCACTGCGCCAGCAGCTGGTGGCGGTGGTGCAGGCGGCGGTGGCGGTACTACCACTTCTGGCCAGCTTACCAATTCCCCTGTTGATGGTGTTAGCTACAGCGCAGCACCCAGCGGCTTGACTGGCACCACCATGAATGGTGGCATGTTCGATTTCCAGGCAGGCGATACAGTAACCTTCAATATTGCTGGTCTCGAAATCGCAGTGCCCGGTGGCACACGCATTACCCCCCAAACCCTGGCCGAGGAATTGGCAGAAGGTGCAATGGATCCCGCTGCAGCCCAGGCCAATATTCTGGCAAACCTAACCACATTGTTCCAAACGCTGGACAACGATGGCGATCCCGAGAACGGAGCAATTGAAATTCGCCAAGGCGCCACGCTGGGAAACACCGAAGCGTTGCTGGCCAATCTGGATGATGCACCCGCAACATTTCAAGGTGAGTTGAGCACTGCCATTACGATGGGCGAAGAGCTGCGCGATGAGGGTGAGCCAGCTCCAACGGTGGTCACTGATGTAGAGGCATTGTTACGCTTTTACAGAAACGAATTGCAAGGCAACTGGCGTTTGGTCAGTTCGATTGAAGAGGGTGTAACCACCACCACCAATGCGAACTACCAGGTGTTGCTGAGCTTCGACGTGGGCAATGCAAATTCTGCGCAAGACGGCGTTGTAAATTCTTTTGTATTCTCCGAGTACGACATTTCTGACCCGATGGATTTGTTTTCATTCGTGGGTGTAGGAACGACCAACTACAACATGGAATCGGGCGAGTTCCAGTTCACCTCTTTGCCCATGCGCAGGCTGGTCTCTGGTTTCAGCAATTCTTCCACTGAAAACGATCCTGCCTTTTTCACCTCAAAAATTGTTTTGGATGGCAATCAGCTAGAGCTGACCCTGATTGAAGACAACATCACAATCGTGGCCACCTTTGAGCGTTTCAACAACGTGAAAAACTCGTTGGTTGGTACCTGGTACGAGGTGTTTGCCGAGGGCGATTCCGGGGTAACCCCCGCTGCGGCTCCTGACAATGGTCGCGTGACTTTCGGTTCAGATGTTGCGGCCGTGTTCTATTACTTCCTGTCCAATTCGCGAGTAATGCTGGTGTTCACAGATCTTGATTCCGAGCAGGCCTCAGATGAAAGAAACGGTGTGGTGCTGGCAAATTATTCTTTGAACAGTGCCGGTACTTCACTCACATTCGACGACATCTTGCTGGATACAGTTAGCGTTGACCCAGTAAACAACCCCGCTTTGGAAGAGGGTTTGACTGTTGCAGTTGGAGCAGCCACGCTGAACGACACCAACCGTGAGTTGATCGATTCAAGCGACATTGAACAAGACATCTTTACCATCTACCGCATTCTTTCCTTGAGCGAACGCGTGGGTGATTTTGAACAAGCGGCACCCGCACCTTAAGCAAAAGTGTCAGCCGTAGAATTTAGGTTGACATTGGATAACAAAAAAGCCCGGATTCTTCCGGGCTTTTTTTACGCCAGCGTGCCTTCTCGAAAATCTTGCAAGGCCTGCCGAATTTCCTGCTCAGAATTCATCACAAACGGGCCGTATTGCGCAATCGGCTCATTCAGCGGTTTGCCTGCAATCAGCAATGCTTTTGCATCGGCGCTGGCTTCAATCACCACGCCATCGCCTTCGTTTTTCAAAATCGCCATGCGCTTGTCGCCTACCACCTGGCCGCCTACCTTTACCTCGCCACGGTAAACAAACACCACCGCATTGTGTTGCGCGGGCAGTTCCTGCACAAAACGTGAGCCCGCAGGCAAATGCAAATCCAGGTACAAGGGTTGGGTACCCTCGCGGCTCACCGCGCCTTCTACGCCGTGGCTGTGGCCTGCAATCACGGTAACCGCAACACCTTCAGCAGTTTTAAATTGGGGCAGGTCGTTGTTCTTGAAATCACGATACCAAGGTGTGCACATTTTGTCTTTCGCAGGCAGGTTCAACCACAGCTGAAAGCCTTCCATCACGCCTTCTTCCTGCTGGGGAATTTCACTGTGAAACACACCACGCCCAGCTGTCATCCACTGCACACCGCCGTTTTCCAGCAAGCCTTTGTTGCCCTTGCTGTCCTCGTGCAACATGCGCCCCGCAATCATGTACGTGATGGTTTCAAACCCACGGTGCGGGTGGTTCGGAAAGCCCGCAATGTAATCGTTGGGGTTGTCGCTGCCGAAGTTGTCCAGCATTAGAAATGGGTCTAGCCTGCGCTGCAGGTTTTGCGTAATTACGCGGGTTAGCTTTACACCTGCGCCATCGCTGGTGGCTTGCCCCACCACAATGTGTTCCACGGTGCGCGGCTGTTGTACAGAAATTGATTG
>NZ_ABCT01000017.1 GCF_000170915.1 Limnobacter sp. MED105 | reverse complement strand
ACCGTTCCGCTTGAGAGTATTTTGTGGTCCAGTACTTTCAGTTGGCTATCCAGGGCGATCACAAGGAAATTCTCGACTTCGCTTAATCCGATTTGCGCACGCACGAATTGCTCGAATAAGTCGGGAGAAGCAAGGAGGCCTTGTTCTGCTTCCTGCAATTCGTGGCTTAAACATCGTTTGGCCATTTCAAGGCAGGCGCGCAGCTGTGCATATTTGGCTTCGCCAAGGCCGCGAACTTGAATCCATTCAGCGAGTGAAACACGGTTTAAATTTTGCAGGCCGCCGAACTGGCTGATCATTTCACGGGCCAGGTCGACTGCACTTTTTCCAGGCAAGCCAGTGCGCAGAAAAATAGCAAGCAATTCAGCATCTGAAAGCGCTTGCGCGCCCTGTTTGATTAACCGTTCGCGAGGGCGATCGTGTTTGGGCCAGCTTTGAATACTCATGACGAATTGAACCTGAAAGCCACTTGGTGGCCTTCGGTTCAGTCAAGTTCCCAAACTACCGTGGCAGTGACCAAGTTACTGGCCGGAATTCCCCAGCTTGTGCAGCAGTGATGGCTGGACGATTTCGATCCAGTAGCCGTCCGGGTCTTTGATGAAGGCCACATCTTTCATCTTGCCTTGTTCCGGGCGTTTTATATAAGGAACCTGGTTTTCGTCAAACCAGCGAACCGCTGCAGTAAGATCAGGTACCGAGAAACAAATGTGTCCGAATCCTTGTGGTTGCTGGTTTCCGTCGTGATATTTGAATTCTGGGTCGTTTTCTGTGCCCCAGTTGTGCGTCAGTTCGAGAATACCGGCTTGGCTGAATGTCCAGGCGGTTCGGGGGCCTTCGTCTTCGGGTATTTCGTCGGTCTCATTGACCCTAGCGAGGAAGTACAGCGAAAACTTCATCTCTGCGAAGTCCAGTTTTCGAAGTACTCGCATGCCCAATACACGGGTGTAAAAATCGAGCGATATGGCTGGGTCTTTTACGCGCAGCATGCTGTGATTCAATACAAACCCTTGTGTTTCTTCGGGCACTGCCGTGCTGACTCCGGGGTGGTTCTCTGTGTTAAACGCCATGGTTTTCAAACTCCTGTGTTTGTTTCTGAATGCAGATATTTCGTGCTCACGCTCATTTTATTACCACAATGTGAGGCTGAACTCGAATCATTCGCACCCGCTTTGGGATGTCTGACTGCTTCCAAAGGCGTAGAATAGAGCCGTTTTTGAAATGAATTCAGGATGTTGAAATGACCGACGCAGTACAGCCCAAGCCAGTGGTAAATGAATCTTCATTCGTGACCCTGCATTACCGCATTCGCTTGGCCGAGAGCCAGCAGGTGATTGTGTCTACCTTTGAGGACAAGCCAGCAACATTGTCGATTGGCGCGGGCCAGTTGGCCGAAGGTTTGGAGCGTTGCCTGTTTGGTATGCAGGCGGGGCAGCGTGACATATTCACTTTGCCCGCGGGCAGCGGTTACGGCGACACCAATCCCGATTTATACCGCCCGGTGAGCAAGGCATTGCTGTCAAAATATGCCGAGGAGGGCACCACGTTTGAGCCCGGTGAGTTTGTGCATTTTCCTGCGCCCGATGGCGGTCAGTTTGCTGGCACGGTGGTGGAAGAGCGTGAGGACGATATTTTGTTTGACTTTAACCACCCCCTGGCAGGCAAGGCACTGACCTTTGAAGTGCAGTTGATCGGGGTGCTGTGAGGTGAGTATGGAAATTAGCCTGGCCCAACCGCGCGGTTTTTGTGCGGGTGTAGACCGCGCCATTGAAATTGTGGAACGTGCCTTGCAGCAATTTGGTTCGCCCATTTATGTGAAGCATGAAATTGTTCACAACAAAACGGTGGTCGAAGATTTGCGCGGTAAGGGTGCAATTTTTGTGGATGAACTGGAAGATGTGCCCACCGGCTCCACAGTTGTGTTTTCCGCCCATGGGGTGTCGCAAGATGTTCGCACCCAAGCGGAAAGCCTGGGCTTGAAAGTGTTTGATGCGACATGCCCACTGGTTACGAAAGTGCATGTGGAAGTCAGCAAGATGCGTGCACAGGGTTGCGAGATCATCATGATTGGTCACGAAGGCCACCCCGAAGTAGAGGGCACCATGGGACAGGTGAAGGACGGCATTTACTTGGTGGAAACTGAGGAGGATGTGGCCAAGCTGAATATTGCAGCGGGTACGCAATTGGCTTTTGTGACGCAAACCACTTTGAGCGTTGACGATGCTTCGAGGGTAATTGCAGCGCTGAAAGCAAAATTTCCTGATATTCGCGAGCCGAAGAAAGCAGACATTTGCTATGCGACGCAAAACCGTCAGGACGCGGTGAAGTTTATGGCGCGCCAGGTGGATTTGGTGTTGGTGGTGGGCAGCCCCAGCAGTTCCAATTCCAATCGCCTGCGCGAGGTGGCTGAAAAACTGGGCGTACCTGCCATACTGATTGAAAATGCAGACAGCCTTGAGCGTGCCTGGTTTGATGGTGTGAAACACATAGGCTTGACTGCGGGTGCCTCAGCGCCCGAGCACCTGGTGCAAGGCGTGGTGAAGCGCTTGAAAGAATGGGGTGCTTTGTCGGTGCGAAATATGGAAGGCGTGGAGGAAAATATTGCCTTTCCCATGCCGAAGGGATTGAACCCCAGAGTTTGAATTGCAGGGTTTGAATTAACCCGACTGCTTCGGGGTGGCCAGCACTTGGTCTACCCTGTTGCGGTCCACATCCACCACTTCAAATCGCCAGTTGTTCCAGTCAAATTTCTCGGTTTTTTTCGGAATTCGGCCCAACGAGGCCAACACGAATCCACCGACGGTGTGAAAGTTGCCCAAGTCTTCTTGAGGCAAACCACGAATTCCCAGCTTGATTTTCATTTCATCAATGGGCAGCAGGCCGTCCAGTAGCCATGAGCCGTCTTCACGTTTCACAGCCAAGGCCTCTTCGGGGGTGTCCATCATGGGCATCATGTCGCCCACCACGCTGGACAACACATCATCAATCGTCACGATGCCTTCGGTCATACCAAATTCGCTGACCACAAATGCAAAGGTTTTTTTCTGCTGACGGAAGGTTCGCAGCAGGTCGACAAGTGTGAGCGAGGCCGGGACGAATAAGGGGTTTTGCAGGGGAATTTCTGCGAAATCAATGTCCCCTTCCATGGCGGCCTGGAGAATATCGTGGCTTTCAGCCACGCCAATCACCTGCTGCAAACTGCCTTTGCAAATGGGCAACATCGAGTGGGGTGCTTCACGCAACAATCGCAGGTTGTCCTCGCGCGGGGCGTGCAAATCAAGGTAAGCAATGTCGCTGACAGGGGTCATGACCGAGGCCAGGCGGCGGTCTTCAAGGCGCAACACATTGCTCATCAGGTGGCGTTCTTCGGGGGCCAGCATGCCGGTTTTGGCGCCTTCATCGAGAAATGCCTGAATTTCTTCAATGGTGCTGACAGCAGGGGCGGCTTTGAACGGGATGAAGCTGAGCACCAGGTCGGAACCCTTGGAGAGCAGGGCAATAGCAGGGCTGAGCACTTTCAGGAATATCGACATGAAGGGGGCGCAGAACGCAGCCACTTTTTCCGGATTGGCAATGGCCAGACGTTTGGGTACGATTTCGCCAAAAATAATGGAGAACCCGGTTACCAAGGCGATTGTGACTGCAAATGAAATGACTCCGGCCCAATCGCTGAGTGTTGGGAAATATTGGTCAATGACATGCTGAAAGGTGGCTGTTAGCGCTGATTCGCCGTAAATACCCATGAGCAGAGCAGCCGCTGTGATGCCCGTTTGTGTGGCGGCCAGCAAGCGACTTGGATTGTCCATGATTTGAATGGCGATTCGCGCTTTGGGATTGCCTGCGTCGGCCATGGCCTGCAGCTTGGAGCGCCGACTGGAGGCCAGTGCCATTTCCGAGAGGGCGAAAAAGCCGGAAACCAAAATCAAAAGGACCAAGATCCAGAAGGCATTCATGATGTGTGTTCTTGTAATGGGTGTTGCGACTGGCTGTATTGCTTGTGCCTCAGTTTACCAAAGCCCATGCCGCTTTGGCTTTTTGCTTGATTGGGTAAAACCGGGGGCTCGGTTACAATAGCAGGCTAAGTTTAATCCACAGAAAGAATTGCCATGGCGATGACCGAAGACTCCATTCCACAATCTGATCAAATCGTGGTCGCTGCACTGTACAAGTTTGTCAGCCTGCCTGATTTCGAAGACATCAAGCCCCGGCTTGAGGCGGTCTGCGCTGAAAACGGTGTATTGGGCACCCTGTTGCTGGCCAAAGAGGGAATTAATGGCACGGTAAGCGCACCGCGCGCCGGTATTGTTGCCTTGATGAATTTTTTGTGGGCCGATACACGTTTTGGTGATTTGTCACCCAAGTATTCAATTGCGCCTGAACAGGCTTTCACGCGCATGAAGGTGAAGTTGAAGCGTGAAATTGTGACCATGGGCAAAGACGGTATTGACCCGAATCGCTTGGTGGGCCGTTATGTGAAGCCTTCCGACTGGAATGCCTTGATTCAAGACCCAGACACTTTAGTGATCGACACCCGCAACAACTACGAGTATGCAATTGGTACTTTTGAAGGTGCTGTAGACCCGGCTACCACGACGTTCCGCGAGTTTCCTGAATGGGTTGAAAAGAACTTGAAAAACTTGCCTGCAGACAAGCGACCAAAGAAGATTGCGATGTTTTGTACCGGTGGCATTCGCTGCGAAAAGTCCACAGCCTACATGTTGGAACAAGGTTTTGATGAGGTGTACCACCTTGAAGGTGGCATCTTGAAGTACCTGGAAGAAATTCCTGAAGAACAAAGTTTGTGGAAAGGCGAGTGTTTTGTATTTGATCAACGGGTATCGGTCACCCATGGTTTGCAAGTGGGGCATTACGACCTTTGCCATGCCTGCCGTATGCCGATTACCGAGGAAGAAAAGCAAAGCGAGAAATACATTCAGGGCGTGGGTTGCCCGCATTGCTACGATTCGCTGACTGACGACCAGAAGAAGCGTTTTGGTGAGCGCCAGAAGCAGATTCAACTGGCCAAAATGCGCAATGAAAAGCACATTGGCCGCAAGATGTTGCCCAAAGAAGTACCTCCCAAAGAAGCGCACGCGGAGTGATTGAGTTGGATCACCAGCTTGGTTTGCCTGTGCTTTACACCTTCCGCCGCTGCCCCTATGCCATGCGTGCAAGGCTGGCTATAGTTGCAGCCGGTTTGCAGGTGGAGGTGCGCGAACTGGTGTTGCGCGCCAAACCGGCACACATGCTTGAAATTTCACCCAAAGGCACAGTGCCAGTGTTGTGGTTACCCAATGGCACGGTGATTGACGAAAGTCTGGATGTGATGCGTTGGGCGGTGGACCAGAGTTTTCCAGCAGACTGGTTGGTGCTGAATGCTGGGCAGCAACAACAATGTGATGATTGGATCGCGCTGCTTGATGGCGAATTCAAGCGCAATCTGGACCGATACAAATACCCGCATAGATACCATACGGACACCTACACTTGCGACCCGCTTGAACACCGTGCGGTGTGTGAAAAAATTCTGACTCAGTGGAATGCCGTGCTTGAACAGCATGGGCAACAAGCGGACACCTTCCTGTTCGGTGGTCAACCCAGCTTTGCAGACTATGCAATTTTACCTTTTGTGCGCCAGTTCAGAATTGCTGATGAGGCGTGGTTTGATGCTGCGCCCGGCTACGATGCTCTGAAGCGTTGGTTAAGCGCTTTCCTCGCGTCGAATGTGCTTGAACGGGCCATGACAAAGTACAGCCCTTGGCAACCGGGTGATACACCTTTAACCTTTCCGGGTTAGAGACGACCCTCTACGATTTTCTGGTCAACTTTCTATACACTCGCAAGTTACGCAACAGTAACATTGTCTTGGTGGGCTATGCTAAGCCCTGAAAAAAGACATTCCCCCTATAAGAAGGACGAGACTCATGGCCGACAAAATTCTTGAATTTGTTCACACCTCGACAGGTAAACAAATTGCCGCCGCACTGGGCCTGCCCGTGCCCCCCATGTTGAAGCGCGCCAAAGCCGGATACGCTGAAAAATCATTGGCCAATTCAAATGCATTGGTGGGAGCCAGCGCGTTTGGCCCGGTGGCCACTGCCGTGGTGAAGGCATTGAATGCCATGGGTGCATCGATCAAGGTGTCTGCCGATTTGGCAGGTTTGGACGGCATCAAGCAAGCTGCGGCCAAGGCCAAAGTAGATTTGAGCATTTCTCAAGCCGACAACGGCGTGCCTGAAAATGTTTACGTACTGGATGTAACGTCAGCCGCCAATGTGGCTGACCTGCGTTTGTTGTATGACTTTTTCAATCCACGTTTGCGCAAAGTGCCATCAAACAGCCGCATCGTGGTGATTGGCCGCCCTCGTGGTGATTGCAAAGATGCATTGGCTGAAACAGCGCAGTCTTCTCTGCCTGGTTTTATTCGCAGCCTTGCGAAAGAAAGCGGCAAGAACGGCACCACAGCCAATTTGATTCAGGTGAAAACCGGTGCTGAAAACGGCATTGAAGGCGCGTTGCGCTTTTTCCTGAGCCCGCATTCAGCGTTTGTAACCGGCCAGGTGTTGCCAGTGGTTGGCGCGCCCAAGGGCGTGAAAGTTGCAGCGTTTTCTGAAAAGCCATTGACTGGCAAACTGGCTGTTGTAACCGGTGCTGCACGCGGCATTGGTGCGGCGATTGCAGAAGTGCTGGCCCGCGAGGGCGCAACCGTGATTGGCGTGGATCGCCCCGCGGATGAAAGCGTATTGGGTGCCACCATGAGCAGCATTGGCGGCATTGCCTGCCCGCTGGACATTACTGATGCCGACGCAGGCAAAAAGCTGGCTGCTGTAGCAGCTGAGAAGGGTGGCAAGATCGACATTATTGTGCACAACGCAGGCATTACCCGCGACAAGATGATGCGCAACATGGCTGCCCACCTGTGGGATATGGTGTTGGACGTGAACCTGGGTGCGATTGTTCGTTGTAACGATCAGTTGTTGGCAGGTGATGCATTTGGCACGAATGCGCGCATTGTGTGCATTTCGTCGATTGGCGGCATTGCCGGTAACGCGGGCCAAACCAACTACGCAGCGACAAAGAGTGCCGTGATTGGTTATGTGGATGCTATGGCCAAGCAACTGGAAGGCAAGGGTATTTCGATTAACGCGATTGCACCGGGCTTTATTGAAACCCAAATGACAGCGGCCATTCCCGTGGTTACCCGTGAAGTGGCGCGTCGTTTGTCCAGCCTGTCGCAGGGCGGCCTGCCTGTGGATATTGCAGAAGCAGTGACCTTCATGGCCAGCCCCTTGGCTGCTGGTGTAAATGGTGCCACCTTGCGTGTGTGCGGACAAAACCTGGTGGGCGCGTAAATACAAACACGCTGCCTGCAACTAAAAAATTATTTGGAGAAAATTCTATGAAACACGGTCGTCGCGTTGCCATTATTGGCGGTTCACGCATTCCATTTGCACGTTCAAACACAGCCTACATTGGCAAATCCAACCAGGACATGTTGACTGCGGCATTTCGCGGTGTGGTCGACAAGTTCCAGTTGCATGGTGAAGAACTGGGCGATGTAGTAGCTGGTGCAGTAGTGAAGCACAGCCGCGATTTTTCACTGTGCCGTGAATCTGTATTGGGTTCAGGTTTGAGCCCAATGACACCAGCTTTCGACATTCAGCAAGCCTGCGGTACTGGCCTGGAAGCGGCCATTGTGGTGGCCAACAAAATTGCCTTGGGTCAAATTGAAGTGGGCATGGCTGGCGGTGTAGACACCACCACCGACGCACCGATTGCTGTAAGCGAAGGCCTGCGCAAAATTTTGCTGGAAGCCAACCGCGCCCGCGACACCAAAGGCAAGCTGGCTGCCCTGTTGAAAATTCGCCCCAAGCACTTGGCACCACTGCCACCTGCCAATGCTGAACCACGCACGAAAATGAGCATGGGCGCGCACTGTGAAGTGATGGCGCAAACATGGAATATTTCTCGTGAAGAGCAAGACGAACTGGCCGTGAGCAGCCACTTGAAAGCAGCCAAGGCCTACGAAGAAGGTTTCTTTGACGACCTGGTTGTACCATTCAACGGTTTGACCCGTGACAACAATCTGCGTGCCGATTCTTCTGTAGAGCGCCTGCAAGGTTTGAAGCCTGCATTTGATCGCAAGAGCGGCAAGGGCACGATGACTGCCGGTAACTCCACACCACTGACTGACGGCGCTTCTGCTGTGCTGCTGGCCTCCGAAGACTGGGCCAAGGCACGTGGCATTCAGCCACTGGCCTACCTCACTTTCAGCGAAACAATCGGTGTTGATTTTGTATCGGGCAAAGAAGGCCTGTTGATGGCCCCGGCCTATGCAGTGCCACGCATGCTGAAGAAAGCCAACATGAAACTGCAAGACTTCGATTTCTATGAAATTCACGAAGCGTTTGCTGCACAGGTTCTGTGTACCTTGAAGTCTTGGGAAGACCCCAAGTTCTGCAAGGAAAAACTGGGTCTGGACTCAGCTTTGGGTTCAATTGACCGCAGCAAGCTGAACGTGAAAGGCGGTTCACTGGCTGTGGGCCACCCGTTCGCCGCCACTGGTGGCCGCATTATTGCCACCTTGGCCAAGCTGTTGAATGAAAAAGGCAGCGGCAAGGGCTTGATCTCTATTTGTGCAGCCGGTGGTATCGGCGTAACAGCAATTATCGAGAAGTGAAATCATGAGCGTGAATGACACCCTGAAAGCAGCGGCGAAATTTTTCGAGCTGACCGAGTTTCCAAACGGCAAGGCGCTGCTGCTGAAGGCTGCCACCACGTCCAATAAAAAACCAAAACCCGACACACAGGCTGCACGCCTGGGTGCCCGGGTGAAGAAAGTGTTTATTGACCGCGAGTGGGTACGCCAGTACAACGCTGTGTGTGGCTTCAAGGAAGATGAAATTTCCCTGACCGCGCCTCAGGTGGTGGCTTCGCCCCTGCACATGTATTTGCTGAGCCGCCCTGAGCACCCCATGCCGATGTTGGGCATGGTTCACTTGCACAACTCTATTGAATGCGCCAAGCCGCTGGAATACGGTGTGGCTTACGATGTGTTGGTGACAGTGGGCGATACCCGCAGCATTTCGCTGGGTCTGGAATTTGATGTACACACCCAGTTTTTGGTGGGCGAGGAAGTGCACTGGAGCAGTGTGATGACCATTTTGTGCCGCGTGAAGGGTATGCCCAAGCCTTTGACGAAACCAGCACCTGTTGAGCCTTTGAGTGCATTGGGTGCGCAATATGCGGCGGTGAAAGTGCCTGAAAACCAAGGCCGCAAGTACGCCAAGGTTTCAAACGATTACAACCCGATTCACTTGTACGCGCAAACCGCAAAAATGTTTGGTTTCAAACAGGCCATTGTGCATGGCATGTGGACTGCCGCAAAAACACTGAGCATTGTTGAAGCCGGTTTGGGTGCGCGTGCCAGCAAGTTCGATTTGTCGTTCAAGCAGCCGGTGTTTTTGCCTTCTGGTATTTCGGTGAAGCATGTGACAGCCGATGGTGCTTCGAAGTTTGAAGTGCTGGCGGAGCGTGATTCGAAAGTGCTGATGGTGGGAAGTATTGCGGCTTGATTTCTTGATTGAATGAGTGGCTTGGTTAGGTTTGCAGCGCGTCACTCATTGCGCCTTGATCCAAGTCGAATTCCCCTTTTTGATTCTGGCTCGGTTCATGCGAAACGCAAAAGCGTCTTCGCATCGACCTTGCAGGTGGCCCCTCGCTGTAAATCAAACCGGGCGACTTGATCTTGAATCGGCGCAATGATGCAACGCTGCTACAAACCTTAACCGGCTAACCAATCAATCTCCGCCAGTGGTTAAGGGCCGATTCATGACCTAGCGAGCGGCTGTTTTCAGCATTCGCAAAGTTCGCTTTGCCGTCCTTCCGCTTTCAGGCGGGGGAGGGCATGCGACTTTGCGGATGCAATAACAGGGCATGCGACTTTGCAAATGCCCACACACCGCTGCTATCTCTCCGACAGTCCCGGCATCAAACTGGTTTCGATCATTTTCTGCATGTCTCGAATCGGAATTTCCGGGTGCTGGATCCACCACCGTGCGCCGGCCTCAACAGCACCAACCATGATGTTGGCCAATGCCACTGATTGAATGCCTGCTTTGTCACCGTTTTTGGCCTTGGTGGGATCGTTCAATTCTTCAATGGTTTTGGCCGAGGCTTCAATAAAGCTGTTTCTGAAAAAAGCCACCTTCTCGCCCACTGGGCCTACGCTGGTGAGCGCTTCGTTGTACAGCACAGACCAACCATCCCGGTGACGTTCTACAAACGTTAGAAAGCTGAGCATGATCAATTTCAGGCGCTCTTTGGGGTTTGGGTTGGCCATCAGCATGGAAAGGCCCGACATCAAGTGATTGCCAACTTGGGTAATGGTGGCCAGGTACAGCGCATCTTTGGAACCAAAGTAGCGGTAAAGCAAAGGTTTGGTTACACCTGCGCCTTCTGCGATTTGCTCCATGCTGGTGGAGTGAAAACCATGACGCGAGAAGACAGAGCCCGCCACGTCCAGAATTTGACTCATTCGTTGTTCTTTGGGAACTTTGCGTGTGCCCAAGCGTTTTGTCTCGAGGGTAGGCGCCGCGTTTTTATTGTTGTCGTTCGCTTTTTTCACCAATTTACTAGCCGGTTACATTGACGTTTTGAAGTGTAGCAAGCTTCTTTCAGTTTTGTGAATAAAAAAAGCCCCACAAAAAGTGTGGGGCTTTTTTACGGATGGACTGTCGGTAAGTTACCAAATTTAATTACTTATAACCCACGCGATCCATGATTTGCTGAGACAAGGCGGTGTTGGCAGCCAGTGTTTTGGCGGGAGTTACGTCTTGCTTGAAGGGGCCCAGTGACTCCAAAGCAGGGTTGTCCACTTTCACGCCAGGCACTGTTGGCCATTCATTGTTGCCATTGGCAAAGTATTTTTGGGCAGAATCGCTGGCCAGGTATTCCAAAAACTTGATTGCCCCTTCGCGATTCGGTGCATTCTTGGCCACGGCACCGCCTGATACGTTCATGTGTACGCCATAGCTGCTTTGGTTGGGCCAAATGAAACCAACTTTGGACACCACTTCTTTGTCCTCTGGCTTGGAAGAATTCAGCAAGCGAACCCAGTAGTAGCTGTTGGTCAAGGCAACACCGCATTCTCCAGATGCGACTGCGCGAATTTGGTCAGTGTCACCACCCTTGGGGCTGCGGGCCATATTCGCGACCACACCTTGTGCCCAGGTTTCAGCGCCTTTCTCGCCCAAGTGGCTGATCATGCTGCTCATCAAGGACAACATGTAGGGGTGTGAGCCTGTGCGTGTACAAACTTTGCCCTTCAATGCGGGCTTGGCCAAGTCTTCATAGTTTTGGGCCAGCTTGGGATCCACGTTTGCCTTGTTGTACACAATGACGCGGCTGCGTGCTGAAAACGCATGCCAAAGACCATTTTCACCCGTAAATTGCGCCGGGATTTTTTCGCTGAGTACTTTGGACTTTACAGGTTGAAACAAGCCGTCTTGTTGGGCTGTGGCAAGGCGGGCCGCGTCCACCAGCAGCACCACGTCGGCAGGGCTGCGTGCGCCTTCACTGCGCATGCGTTCAAGCAGCGCTTCATCACCCAGCTCCAGGCGTTTGATTGCAATGCCTGTTTGCTTGGTGAAATCCTCGTACATTTTTTCATCGGTTGAGTAATGGCGAGCCGAGTACAAGTTGATGACTTTCTCGTTGGCTTGCGCGGCTGCGCTTACGCCGATCAAGCCTGCAATTGAAACTGAAATCAGTTTTTTGAAAGTGTTATTCATGGTGATAAGGACTTTCCTGAATGTGGTTGGTTGAAATTTGACTTCACTAGTCTAGCAAATAGTAATCATTTATGTAACAAGAAGTGTTCTCGTTTATCAATAATTTTTGCGGTAGTCAGAGTGTCGTAAGCGCGAGTTCCTACATTGGGTGCAACAAGAATGAGGAGACAGTGCTGTGGTTGAGCAATCGAAGTACCAGTCCAATGGGACCTATCAGAATTTGTACGATGAATCCATTCGCAACCCCAAGGGTTTTTGGGCTCGTCAGGCGGATTTGATTCATTGGCAAAAACCTTTCGAGAAGGTTCTGGATGACAGCAAACCCCCATTTGCAGCCTGGTATGTGGGTGGTGAAACCAACCTGTGTTACAACGCGGTGGATCGGCACCTCGACCAACTGGGTGACAAGCCAGCCTTGATTTATGTGTCCACGGAAGTGGACCAGGAAAAGGTGTACACCTTCCGTCAATTGCACCAAGAGGTGCAAATTGCAGCGGCCATGCTGCAAAAAATGGGTGTGAAGAAAGGCGACAGGGTATTGATCTATATGCCCATGATTCCCGAAGCAACTTTTGCCATGCTGGCCTGTGCGCGAATTGGTGCCATTCACTCGGTGGTATTTGGGGGGTTTGCATCGCACAGTCTGGCTTCTCGAATTGAAGATGCAAAGCCAAAGGTGATTGTTTCGGCCGACGCGGGTTCACGCGCAGGCAAGGCGGTGGCTTATAAACCGCTGCTGGACGAGGCGATAGAGCGTTCAAGTTACAAGCCTGGTCATGTGTTGATGGTGAATCGTGGTTTGGTGTCTTTTAACACTGTGGAAGGTCGGGATCACGATTACGCCGCATTGCGCAAGGAACTGGCCACGGCCAAAGTGCCTGTGACCTGGCTTGGTGTTACTGACACCAGTTACATTTTGTACACCAGCGGTACCACCGGAAAGCCCAAGGGTGTGCAGCGCGACGTGGGCGGCTATGCAGTGGCACTTGCAGCGTCCATGAAGTACATTTTCATGGGCGAAAAAGGAAAAACATTCTTCGCAACCAGTGACATTGGCTGGGTGGTAGGGCACAGCTACATTGTGTATGGCCCACTGATTGCGGGCATGGCCACGGTGATGTACGAGGGCGTGCCCATTCGACCAGACGCCGGTATTTGGTGGAAGATTGTGCAGGATCACAAGGTGTCTGTGTTGTTCTCGGCGCCCACGGCCGTGCGCGTGTTAAAGAAGCAAGACCCTGCCTACCTGAGCAAATACGATTTGAGTTCACTGAAAGCGCTGTTTTTGGCGGGCGAACCTTTGGATGAAACCACGTCGGACTGGATTTCGGGCGCGATTGGGAAACCGATTGTTGATAATTATTGGCAAACTGAAACGGGTTGGCCAATTTTGGCGGTACAGCGTGGTGTTGAAGAAATGCCAGGCAAGCTGGGCAGCCCCGGTGTGCCGGTGTTTGGTTTCAATGTGAATGTGTTGAA
This sequence comes from Limnobacter sp. MED105, assembly GCF_000170915.1. GTDB lineage: Bacteria > Pseudomonadota > Gammaproteobacteria > Burkholderiales > Burkholderiaceae_B > Limnobacter. The sequence goes on along the minus strand of NZ_ABCT01000017.1, from coordinate 42,106 downwards.
TGAGGACACGGCGCAACCTTGCAAAGCGAATGAAAAAGGTGTGGTGGCCATTGAAGGACCGCTGCCTCCCGGTTGCATGCAAACGGTGTGGGGTGACGATGAGCGGTTTGTCAAAACTTACTGGTCAAGTTTCAAAACCCGGCAGGTGTATTCCACTTTTGATTGGGGCATTCGCGACGAGGACGGATACTTCTTTATCCTGGGGCGGACCGATGACGTGATCAACGTGGCTGGCCACCGTTTGGGCACACGCGAAATTGAGGAGAGTATTTCGTCTCATCCAGCCGTGGCCGAAGTGGCGGTGGTGGGTGTGGCCGATCAGGTGAAAGGGCAGGTGGCAGTTGCGTTTGCCATTTTGAAGTCGGCCGATTCACTTGATCAGGCTCAAGCCAAAGCACTGGAGGCCGAGATCATGAAGGTGGTGGATTCCCAGCTGGGCGCAGTGGCCAGGCCTGCGCGTGTTTACTTTGTGAATGTGCTGCCCAAGACCCGTTCTGGCAAGCTATTGCGCAGGTCAATTCAGGCGGTGTGTGAAGGCCGCGACCCCGGCGACATGACCACCATTGAAGACCCTACTGCGCTGGCTCAAATCAAAAGTGCCATGGCATGAACAAACTGCACAACTGAAGTAAAAAACAGGCCCGGAAAGTCGGGCTTGTTTCAATTTTGTGATGTGTTTTAAAACGTGCTTTAATGGTTTGTCACAGGCCGTTTCAGGGAGGGCTACTGAATGGCAAACCAATCGCTCGAAGTGCTCAAGCTCAGCGTGTTGTTCGACAACCATTTTTTCAATGGTGTGCCCACGCAGGTTCATTTCATTCAAAACAGTAGCTTGGTAGGCACCTGGATTGACGACCAAGGCGCTGCCAATTTAAGTATTGGACTTGATCGAATCCAGTTCATGAGTAGTGATCAGTTGGCTTTCTTGATTGCTCATGAGTATGGTCACCTGGTACTGAAGCATCCTGAAAAAACTCTGGAAATTCAGCAGCAGTATGGCATCGCCTCTAGCTTCGATGAATTCATGTTGTCGTTCGATGCGAAACGCGATTATTCGAAGTTGATGCGAGAGATGGAACTGCAGGCTGACTTGTTTGGGGCGCAGTTGGTGTTGGGTCTGGGACATGACCCAGTATCTGGAGCTTCATTTTTGCTGGCTGAAACCAAAAGCATTCAGCACCCCGAGGGTACCTTGCGGGTCGCAAAAATTAAAGCGGGTGAGCAAAGCCTGGTCGCCGAAGATTTCTCTGGCACTTTCAATCATTTGGCCCTGCAATTGAGTGATGCTGAAGTGTTGGCAGCCTTGGTACCCAGCTACGCCCAGCCAATGGGTTCCGTTGATTCTGCGGTGAAGGCTGCGGTAGAAAGCTGGCCGGTTTCGGGTGCCGATGGTGGCTATGCAGGTGACACGCTGTACGGATTTGAGGTGTCGGTTTTGTTAACGATTGCAGTGTTGGCCTGCGCCATACCAAAATGGTGGCGCAGGACCAGTGTGGGTTGAACTTAAATATTAAGCAACCTCATTAAGCTACACTCACCGGAATTTTCCCGATCTTGGCTTGCCACTCTTTCGGCCCTGTGTTGTGCACCGAAATACCGGTGCTGTCCACGGCCACTGTGACTGGCATGTCCTTGATCTCGAACTCGTAAATGGCTTCCATGCCCAGGTCTTCAAAACCAACCACTTTTGCGTTGGTAATGGCCTTGGATACCAAATACGCGGCGCCACCCACAGCCATCAGATAGGCTGATTTGTTGTCGCGAATGGCCTCTATGGCGACAGGGCCGCGTTCTGCCTTGCCGATCATCGCGATCAAACCGGTTTTTTCCAGCATCATGCGGGTAAATTTGTCCATGCGTGTGGCGGTTGTGGGGCCGGCTGGTCCTACAGCCTCGTCGCGCACTGGGTCGACCGGGCCCACGTAGTAAATCACGCGGTTGGTGAAGTCGACGGGCAGTTTCTCGCCTTTGGCCAGCATGTCGGCAATGCGTTTGTGCGCTGCATCTCGGCCGGTCAGCATTTTGCCGTTCAACAACAAGGTTTGACCGGGTTTCCAGCTGGCCACTTCTTCAGGAGTCAGAGTATCCAGGTTCACACGCTTGCTTTTCTCGGTGTCGGCAGTCCAGCTTACCTGTGGCCAGTCAGCCAGGTTTGGCACTTCAAGCTTGGCTGGGCCATCGCCGTGCAAATGGAAATGCACGTGGCGTGTGGCTGCGCAGTTGGGGATCATGGCGATTGGCAGTGATGCCGCGTGCGTGGGGTAGTCGAGAATTTTTACATCCAGCACGGTGGTCAGGCCACCCAGGCCTTGAGCGCCAATGCCCAGGGAATTCACTTTGTCGTACAGCTCAAGGCGCAATTCTTCAATTCGGTTGCTGGGGCCGCGGGCCAGCAGTTCATGAATGTCGCAAGGTGCCATCAGGCTTTCTTTGGCCAGCAGCATCGCTTTTTCGGGCGTGCCACCAATACCAATGCCCAAAATACCCGGGGGGCACCAGCCTGCACCCATGGTGGGTACAGTTTTCAATACCCAGTCCACGATGGAGTCCGATGGGTTCAGCATGACCATTTTGGATTTGTTCTCTGAGCCGCCACCTTTGGCTGCGCAAATGACTTCGACATCGTCGCCGGGCACAATTTCGTAGTGAATGACCGCAGGCGTGTTGTCTTTGCTGTTTTTGCGGGCACCTGCCGGGTCGAGAAGAACGGAGGCGCGCAATTTGTTGTCTGGGTGCAGGTAAGCGCGACGCACGCCTTCGTTGACCATGTCGGTCACGCTCATGGTGGATTCCCAGCGCACGTTCATACCTACTTTCAAAAACACCACAGAAATGCCAGTGTCTTGGCAAATTGGGCGCTTGCCTTCGGCGCACATGCGGCTGTTCGTCAGGATTTGCGCAATCGCATCTTTGGCAGCAGCACTTTCTTCGCGCTCGTAGGCCTTGCCCAGTGCCTGAATGTAATCAAGCGGGTGGTAGTAGGAAATGTACTGGAAGGCATCCGCGATCGAGCTGATGAAGTCTTCTTGCTTGATGGTGGTCATGAACTGCTCCTGATCAAATTGGGTGCTTGGCCCGACATTTTAATGTTTTTTCGGATGCGCTGATTCATTCAGCAGCTTATCGCAGTATGCAATTGCCACAGCAGACACCAGGAAAATCATGTGGATTGACGCTTGCGCAATGATTGTTTTTTCATCGTACTGCTCAGCATTGATGAAAGTTTTCAGAAGGTGAATGGATGAAATGCCGATAATCGCCATGGCCAGTTTCACCTTCAAAACAGACGCGTTGACGTGATCAAGCCACTCGGGTTGATCGGGATGGTTTTCCAGATGCATCCGGCTTACAAAGGTTTCATAGCCGCCCACGATCACCATGATTAACAGGTTGGAAATCATGACCACGTCGATCAAACCCAACACCACCAGCATGATGCCAGCTTCGTCCAGTGTGTGATTGGTGGCCCCGGTCACCAAATGCCACAGTTCGATCAGAAAGTGGTACACATACACACCCTGCGCCACAATCAGGCCAAGGTACAGTGGCAATTGAAGCCAGCGACTCATGAAGATGAGACGGGCCAATGGGGGCGGTGGTAATTTTTTCTGTTGTTCCATTTTGTGACAAGTGTGCAGTGCAGCAATGGTTGATGGGGTAATGGCGCAAACTATAGCAGAACCAAGCTACACCGGTGCTACTTGCGCCCGGCTGGAACGCGAATTGCTGTGGTGCGCCATGGTGTAAGGTGAGAGTAAGAGCTTTTGCCTATTGTTTATGCAAACTAAATTAATAGAAAACTCAGTAACCCTTGGAGGACAGGATGTCATCGATCGAATCAGTGTCACACGAAACGCGTGTGTTTCAGCCCAGTGCCGACTGGCAGCGCAGCGCCGCAATAGGCGGTATGGACGCTTACTTGGCCTTGTGCAAAGAAGCTGAAACCGATTTCGAAGGTTTCTGGGGCCGCTTGGCCAAGGAAAACCTGCAATTTGCCAAAGCCTTCAATCAGGTTTTGGATGAGTCTAATCCCCCGTTCTACAAGTGGTTCACTGGCGGTGAATTGAACGTGTCTGCCAACTGCCTGGACAAGAACGTGGAGGCGGGCTTGGGCGACAAGGTTGCCTTGATTTTCGAAGCCGATGGCGGCGAAGTAAGCAAGGTGACTTACAAGGAGTTGCTGGCCAAGGTAAGCCGTATTGCCAATGGCCTGAAAAGCCTGGGTGTGAAGAAAGGCGACCGCGTTGTCATTTACATGCCCATGAGTGTGGAAGGTGTTGCCGCCATGCAGGCCTGCGCGCGCATTGGTGCCACGCATTCTGTGGTGTTTGGTGGTTTTTCAGCAAAAGCCTTGCAAGACCGCATCGTGGACACTGGTGCTGTGGCTGTGTTCACTGCCGACCAACAGGTGCGTGGTGGCAAGCAGTTGCCCTTGAAGGCCATTGTGGATGAGGCGCTGAGCTTGGGCGGCTGCGAAGCCGTGAAGAATGTGATTGTGTACAAACGCACTGGTGCAGACGTGGGCATGCAGGCTGGCCATGACGTGTATTTGCATGATCTGGCTGACAAGCAAAGTGATGTGTGCGCACCTGAAATGGTTGATTCAGAACACCCACTGTTTATTCTCTACACATCAGGTTCCACCGGCAAACCCAAGGGTGTGCAGCACAGTTCGGCTGGTTACTTGCTGTGGGCCATGCTCACCATGAAGTGGACTTTCGACATCAAGCCCAACGATGTGTTTTGGTGTACGGCTGACATTGGCTGGATCACCGGCCACACCTACATTACTTATGGCCCATTGGCTGTAGGCGCCACGCAAATTGTGTTTGAGGGCGTGCCCACTTATCCGAATGCTGGCCGTTTCTGGGAAATGATTCAACGCCACAGTGCCACCATTTTTTACACGGCACCCACTGCGATTCGTTCATTGATCAAAGCGTCCGAGGCGGATGCCAAAGTTCACCCCAAGAGTTACGACCTGTCGAGCCTTCGATTGATGGGTTCAGTGGGTGAGCCAATCAACCCCGAAGCCTGGATGTGGTACTACAAGAATGTGGGTGGCGAAAAGTGCCCGATCGTGGATACCTTCTGGCAAACGGAAACTGGTGGCCACATGATCACGCCACTGCCCGGTGCCACGCCTTTGGTGCCCGGTTCTTGCACATTGCCTTTGCCTGGCATTATGGCGGCGGTGGTGGATGAAGTGGGTGGCGATTTGCCCAACGGCCAGGGTGGCATTTTGGTGGTGAAGCGCCCATGGCCTTCCATGATCCGTACCATTTGGGGCGACCCTGAACGCTTCAAGAAAAGCTACTTCCCGGAAGAACTGGGCGGTAAATTGTATTTGGCGGGCGACGGTGCCGTGCGCGACAAGGAAAGCGGCAACTTCACCATCATGGGTCGAATCGACGACGTGTTGAACGTGTCGGGACACCGCATGGGCACCATGGAAATTGAAAGCTCCCTGGTGGCCAACGAACTGGTGGCCGAGGCCGCAGTGGTGGGTCGCCCTGATGACTTGACCGGTGAAGCGATTGTGGCCTTTGTGGTGCTGAAAGGCGACCGCCCCACAGGCGAGGCCGGCCAGAAGCTGGCAATGGATTTGCGCAACTGGGTGGGCAAAGACATTGGGCCGATTGCCAAGCCCAAGGAAATTCGTTTTGGTGACAATTTGCCTAAAACGCGTTCAGGCAAAATTATGCGCCGCCTGTTGCGCAGCCTGGCCAAGGGCGAGCAAATTACCCAAGACACTTCAACGTTGGAGAACCCGGCCATTCTGGATCAATTGGGCAAGCCGCTTTAATTGATCAGGTGCTCTCCTTGAACAGGGGTGCAGCTGCCTTGAGAAAAACCAGTTCCATTTCGGTGGGCTGGTTTTTTTCGTTTGAAAGAATCCATGCACCGGGAGTAAATACATGAGTTTTACGCTCAGCCTGACCCGGTTCTTTTCGGTTCTTACCTTCGGTTTTTTGGTGTGTATTGCCGGCGCCGCCATTATGGAGGACTACGGTATTGGCCGGCAGTGGATTGGTTACTTCTTCATTTTCGTCACGCTGGGCGCTTATGCGGTGATCGGCTTGCTCAGCCGTACCTCGGACATGCAGGAATACTTCGTGGCCTCGCGCACCGTTCCTGCGGTGTACAACGGCATGGCCACCGCGGCCGACTGGATGAGCGCCGCTTCCTTTCTGGGTGTAGCAGGGACCTTGTTTTACAGCGGTTTTGAAGCCTTGGCCTTGTTGGTGGGGTGGACCGGTGGTTTCGTGCTGATTGCCCTGCTGATTGCCCCCTACCTGCGCAAATTCGCTTTTTTCTCGGTGGGTGATTTTTTGGCCACCCGATATGCCGGCCCCGACAAGGGCAGGGCGGTGCGCCTGATTTGCGTGTTGGTCACCGTGAGTATTTCGTTCGTGTATGTGATTGCGCAAATTTACGCGGTGGGTTTGATTACATCGCGCTTTGCCGGTGTGGAGTTCGGTATTGGTGTTTTCTTTGGGCTTGCCGGTATTTTGGTGTGCTCCTTTTTGGGTGGAATGCGGGCTGTTACCTGGACTGCGGTCGCGCAATACATTGTGATGATTGTGGCCATGATGGTCAGTGTGGTCGCCTTGATCGGATTCACCGGAAAAGGCGACACCGAGCGTTTTGTGGAGGGTGGGCCCACCAGCTTTCCCGAGTATGTGCGTGCACAGGAACGCAAGTTTTTCTCAGACCCCGCCGAAGCCGAGGTGCGTAGCGTTTACCTGCGTGAAGCCGATCGTTATCAGTTGTTGATTGACACCTTGCCTTCATCCTGGGCGGAAGGCTATGAAGCACGCCGCAAAAACCTGGAGCTGGCCCGCTACGATGGGTCTACGTTTCAGGAAATCAAGGCCGCCGAGCGTGTGTTGAGCAGTTATCCCAAAGACCCACAGGATGCCAAGCGCAAATGGAGTCAGGAGAAACAGCGTTACCTGGACAAGGTCAAAGCCAGTGTGCCGCATTTTGGCTCCATCAAAGACGATTCCGGACTGTCGAACTCGCGCGCCTTGATCAGTTTTCTGGCGGTGGCTTTTACCCTGATGTGCGGCACTGTTGCATTGCCCCACATCATCATGCGGTTTTACACCACGCCGAATGCATCGCAAACCCGTTGGTCGGTGGTGTTTGCCTTGGGTTGCATTTTGGTAATTTACTTGGCTTCGCCCTGGCTGAGTGTGATCGCCAAAGTGGTGGTGTATGAAAACCTGGTGGGTTTGAGTTACAACGAAATTCCCAACTGGATTGCCGCGTGGTCGCGGGTAACCCCCGGGCTGGCGACTTTACAGGATGTGAACCAGGATGGTGTGGTGCAGTTTGCCGAAATTGGCTTGAGCCCCGACATTCTGGTGTTGATTACGCCTGAAATTGCGGGCATGCCATTTTTTCTATCCGGCTTGATTGCTGCGGGTGGTTTGGCCGCTGCGTTGTCGACCGCAGACGGCCTGTTGTTGGCGATTGCGGGCAGTTTGTCCCACGACTTGTATTACCGCGTGTTAGACCCTGAGGCGACGGCACAACGGCGTGTGACCATGTCGAAAATTGCCTTGCTGAGTGCAGCACTGATGGCCGCCTGGATTACCAGCTTGCAGCCCGGCAACATTGTGGTGTTGGTGGGTTCTGCTTTTGCTTTGGCGGCTTCAAGCCTGTTTGTACCGCTGGTGGCAGGTATTTTCTGGAGTGGTGCCACACGCCGTGGCGCCTTGTGGGCCATGGGCACCGGGTTTGTCAGTTCGAGCCTTTGTCTGGCACTGACCAATTCGTCGTTCATGGCTTTGTTTAACCTGGATGCTGTGCAAATTGGTGGTTTGAGTGGCGTGGCCAGTGGCGTGTTTACCATTCCGTTGAGCGCCCTGGCCATGGTGGTGGCCTCCCTGTTGGGTGGCCGCAAAGACGAAGCGCCTGCCGTAATGCGAGTGTTGCGCTTGCCCGAATCGGAAGGAAAAGTGTGATGCGGTACGAATGCACTGGATACCCAAGGGGATTCTTTGCTATACTCTCGCGCTTACCGCGGAGAGATGGATGAGTGGTTTAAGTCGCACGCCTGGAAAGCGTGTATAGGTTAATAGCCTATCGGGGGTTCGAATCCCCCTCTCTCCGCCACAAATTACTAAAAGCCCTGAAGTTGCTTCAGGGCTTTTTTCATTTCGAGCCGTTATGGAAGCAAAGTCCCTGCGGACTTTGCGTGGGGGATTCGAAGCTTTTCGCCAGTGACGCGAACAGCGGCACGCAGGTGTGGTATGAGTCAATTGGTCTTATAAACACCAGATCGATGCCCAACCTTGATCACCGAAACAATCAATTCAGAATTTTTAATCTCATAAACAATTCGGTAGTCTCCGCAGCGCACTCTATACAGTTCTAGTCCTGTGAGTTTCTTGCAGCCTTCGCCCCTTGGGTTCATGGCGAGTTGGTCAATCGTCGAGAGGATCCTCCGTACATCTGGGTTTGAAATGCTTCGTAGATCTTTGGCGACTGATTTTTTGAAGACAATTTTATAGTTTGCCATGCTTCTTCAGGTCGTTAAGCAAGGCTTCATAACTGATCTCGGGCTCAGACAAACGGTTTGAGTACGCTTGAAGATCTTCCTGATCTTCTTTCATGAAAAGGCGCACGGCCTCGTCCACAAGTTCCGACAACGATTGTTGAGAACTGGCTGCCTTAATTCGAAGGGCTTGGTGTATGGTTGGGTCGAAATAAACTGTCGACCTTTTTGACAGGTTGCTCACAGTGGCACTCCTTTTAAAACGTTAAAGCATTATAACGTTGTAATGTTAAAGCGCCATCACTACTTCAAGGTAATATTGACCGAGAAACAGGCATTGCTTGCAAGCCAATGAGCGGTGTTCAAGCCGCCAAAGTGGCAAACTAACGCCAACAAATAGCAGCAATCAAAGCAGGAGTTCCCCATGTCAACTACCCCCATCAAAATTCAGGTCTGGACCGATTTCGTGTGTCCGTTCTGCTTGCTTGGTGAAGCCATTATCGAAAAAGCCATCGAAGGGTCGAATGTAGAAATAGAGTGGATGCCATTCGAGTTGCGGCCTTATCCAACACCCACCTTGAAGCCCGAAGATGAATACCTGCCAAGGGTGTGGAAGGCTGCGGTGTACCCAATGGCCGAGCGCCTTGGTGTGCCCATTCAATTGCCCACGGTGTCGCCGCAGCCGTACACACGCAAAGCATTCTTGGGTTTGCAATATGCGAAACAAGAGGGCAAGGGCAATGCTTATGCCACTGCCGTGATGAAGGGTTTTTTTCAACAAAACCTGAACATTGGTGAAGACGATGTTTTGAAAAATATTCTTCACAGCCTGGGCTTAAACCCAGCCATGCTCGATGAATTTGTGAACTCGCCCCAAGCCAATGCGCAACACGATACCGACCTGCAATATGCAAAACAGGTGGGAATTCAAGCAGTGCCATCGTTGGCGGTAGGCTCACAGTTTTTCTCGGGTGTGCCCAGTGTGCAGGCCTTGCGTGATGCGATTCAACACGTAGCTTAAGTGCCCGGCCTAGGGATACTGCGGGTTTTGCTGGGCCTGTAAGCAAGTTATTCTGCTTGCCAACCAGCAGACTAAACACAAGGCAAACATGAACTTATTTTCCAAACTTCAGCAGCGCGCAGCGATTGGCAAACCCTTGCGCGTTGGCATGATCGGCGCTGGCAAGTTTGGCTCCATGTATCTTTCCCAAGTACCACGCACGCCCGGCATTCACATGGTGGGCATTGCCGATTTGTCCCCGGCGCGGGCGAAAGCGGCGCTTAAGAATGTTGGATGGAAAGAAGAAAGCTACGCAGCCACAACGCTTGAACAAGCAGCCAGGCAGGGCAATACCGCGATTATTGACGACGGCATGAAGCTGATTGAGTCGCCTTTCGTGGACATTATCATTGACTCCACCGGCAACCCCGCCGTGGGCATTGCCCATGTGCTGGCGTGCTGTGAATTCAAGAAACACATTGTGATGGTGAATGTGGAAGCCGACGCACTGGCTGGCCCTTTGCTAAAACGCAAGGCCGATGAGGCGGGCATTGTGTACTCGCTGGCCTATGGCGACCAGCCCGCGTTGATTTTCGAAATGGTGGACTGGGCGCGAGCCGCTGGCTTTTCCGTGGTGGCTGCGGGCAAGGGCACCAAGTACCTGCCCACTTACCATGAAAGTACGCCCGATACGGTGTGGAACCACTACGGCCTGACCGCTGAAGACGCAGCCAAGGGTGGCATGAACGCGCAAATGTTCAACAGTTTTCTGGATGGTACAAAAAGCGCCATTGAAATGGCGGCCGTCGCCAATGCAACCGGTTTGGTAGCACCCAGTGGTTTGAAGTTTCCGGCGGTGGGTGTAGACGATCTGGCGCGTATTTTGAAGCCGCGCGAACACGGCGGCATTCTGGACCAGCGTGGACAGGTTGAGGTTATTTCCAGTGTTGAGCGTGATACCCGCCCTGTGTTTCGCGACCTGCGTTGGGGCGTGTATGTCACCTTTGCTGCCGACAGCGAATATGTGGCCCGTTGCTTCAAGGAATACGGTTTGATCACTGACCCAAGCGGGCAGTATTCCAGCATGTACAAACCGTTTCATTTGATTGGGTTGGAGCTGGGCATATCGGTGGCCTCCATCGGTATTCGAAGCGAGGCCACGGGTGCGCCAATTTGCTGGCACGGCGATGTGGTGGCCACAGCCAAACGCGACTTACAAGCCGGTGAAATGCTGGATGGTGAAGGCGGTTACACGGTGTATGGCAAGTTGATGCCAGCAAAGGAATCGCTGGCCTTGGGCGGACTGCCTTTGGGTTTGGCACATGGTGTGAAGTTGCTGAAACCGGTGAAGGCCGGGCAGGCCGTGAGCTGGAATGATGTGGCCTTTGACGCCAATTCCACAGCGGTGAAGTTCCGCCGTGAAATGGAACGCACGTTTACCTGATACTTACTTTGCAGAACTCATTTTGCAAAAATTTGGTCCATGTTGGCAAATGCCTTGAACTCAAGCGCATTGCCGCATGGGTCCATGAAAAACATGGTGGCTTGCTCGCCAACCTGGCCTTTGAACCGAATGTAGGGCTCGATCACAAACTTGGTTCCCGCAGCTTTCAATCGGTCAGCCAATTCATTCCATTGCTCCATGGTCAAAATTACACCGAAGTGTTTGGCAGGAACGGCGTGGCCATCCACGCTGCTGTTGGCTTTGCAACCCACTTCTTCTGGTGCCAAGTGCGCCACCAGTTGGTGGCCGTAAAAGTTGAAGTCCACCCAGTGTGGGGCACTTCGGCCTTCTTCACAGCCAATTACCTCGCCGTAAAATTTACGCGCGACTGCAATGTCAGTCACCGGAAAAGCAAGATGGAAAGGCTGAAGGGTTGAATGTGTTGCGGCCATGTGAATTACCAATAAATGTGCGGTTGATCATTCACACACTATAGGGTTGTTCGGGTTTCCCGGCCAATCGTGGAAACCCGAATATTACCGACAAGCCTTCCCCCAATTAGGGCGTCACGATGTTGAAATTGCCGGTCGCTTTGTCCAGCATGCCGAAAAACTGGCCCAGCTTGATGGTGCTGCCGTCAATTTGCGTTTGATCTGAAAACAGCAAATCAGTGGCGCCTGCTTCACCGGTCATCATGTTCAAAAAGAAGGGTTTGCTCAAGGTCAGTGTGGCTGCAGAATTTTCTTCTGCTTGGCCTGCACGGTGGTGCAGCACGCTGTTGTGGATTCTAAGCACATAACTTTCCTGCGTGTCGGAAAACACAAGGTTGATTTGAATGTCTTCACCCTCAGCCTTGTCGCTGTTCAGTGCGGCGGCCATGGCTTCCAGAAAACGTTCAGTGGGTGTGTGCTTCAGCATGTCGAGGAACATGCTGCGCTTGAAGCCTTCGTTGTAGCCACCTTGGCGCAACTCCAAGGCGCCGGTCAGGTAAAAGTTACGCCAGGGAGCCGATTCTGCCATGTAGCCCATCTGGTCAAAACTTGTTGCCATCAAGGCCTTGGCGCGAGTGTTCTCAGGGTCGGCATACACCGCATGTTTCAGCAGTTCAGCAGCCCAGCGGTATTCTCCCTTGTTCACAGCGTCTTCAGCTTTATTCAGCAAGGCCTCCATACCTCCAGCCACCTCCACATACTTTTTGGCGGCTTCGACCGGGGGCAGGGGGTTCAGGTTGGCGGGGTTCGCATCGAACCAACCCATGTAAAACTGGTACACCGCTTTCACGTTGTGTGACACGGTCCCGTAGTAACCGCGCCCACTCAGAAAGTTGTTCAAGGCCGGTGGCATGGTTACTTTTTCTGCAATTTCAGTGGAGGTGTAACCGGCATTCATGTGACGAACGGTTTGGTCATGAATGAAGCGGTACACATCGCGCTGTTTTTCCATAAAGCTGCGCACGTTCTCAGCGCCCCAAACCGGCCAGTTGTGCTGGTGAAACATCACTTCAGCATCGCCTGCGTAGGCAATGGCTTCGTCCATGTAACTGGCCCATTTCAGGGCATCGCGCACTTTGGCACCCCGTGGGGTGTACAGGTTGTGCAGCGTGTGGCCAAACAGTTCAGCACTGCCAAAGGCTTTCAATGCAGGTAGGTAAAACACAAACTCGGAAGGTGCTTCGCTGCCGGGCACGTTGTGGAACATGAATTCCAGCCCGTCAAGCATGTGGGTTTCTTTGGCTTCTTTCACCACCAGCGTGGGTGGCAAAATGCCCACCTTGCCGTAGGCCACAGCCTTGCCCAAGCCGTTGTCGATCAGACCTTCCGGGCTGCGCGGCAGGCGTTTGCCGTACATGTAGGTGGACCTGCGTGCCATGGCCATGCCCACCAGCAGGTTTTCGCTGGTGGCTTCTTCCATGAAGCCCACCGGGGCCACCACCGGCACCTTACGCGATGCAACTTCCTCGGCACTGAGCACACCGAGTGCACCACCAAAGTGGTCTACATGGCTGTGGGTAAACACAATTGCGCTCACTGGCTTATCGCCCAAGTGTTGTCGTGCAAAGGCCATGGCGGCGCGTGCGGTCTCCTCGCTGGTTAGCACATCCACCACAATCCAGCCTGTGTCGCCTTCAATCAGCGTCATGTTCGACAAATCGAATCCGCGCAATTGGTAAATGCGGTCAGCCACTTTGTATAAACCAATTTGATTGTTCAAACTGGCTTGTCGCCACAGGCTGGGGTTCACCGTGGCTGGCGATTTGCCGTCAATGAAATTGAATTCGTCGTAATCCCAAATGACTTCGCCTTGCTCATTTTTCACCTGCCCGGTGGGCCTGGCAATCAACCCTTTGCGGGCATCGGCATTGTTGGCTGAATCGACCAGATCAGTGTTCTTGGCCACTTCAGCGTGAAAGGCCTGTGTGAACTCACTGGCTGTGCTGTTGGGGTCGCTTGGGGCAGGGCTTTTTGAACACGCAGCCAGCAAGGCAGGGACGACAATGGCGAGAGTTGCCAAGGGCAGGTTGGTTTTCATACTGTCTCCGGAATATTTTTAATTTTCCTTATTACAGCATAAAAGTGGCATTGTGCATGCCAGTAAATTGACTTGATTTCAGCTCATGAACTTGTTGATCACCGTGATTACAAACACGGTAGCCAGAATGACAGGAATCCAGAATGCAATGGCGAAATGGGTGTAGCGTTCAAGCCATCCACTGCTGCTGTTGTTGCTCAGCATTTCTGCTGCCATGTTGTGGCGTTTCCATTGCCACACCACCAGCAGACAAATCAGCAAGCCATTGAATGGCAAAATGGTGTCGTAAAACACATCGACCAACACATCAAAAAGCGACTTGTTGGCACCGGAATAAAAAGCGAATTCGCTAAGCCATTTCACTTGTCCAAACGACAATGCACTGAAAATGGCGCCTATCGACACAGCTGCAATCACAAAGCCAAGCGCTGCGTTGCGGGTTTTTTTGCTTTCGGCTTTCAGGGCGGCCACGGGCACTTCAATAATCGACACCAGCGAGGTAATGGCGGCCACAAACGCCAACAGGAAGAAGGTGGCTGCGATCAGGCTGGATACGGCATATCCGAACTTGGGCACCATCGCCATAAAGATATTGGGGAAGAACGAGAAAATCAAACCCACGGAAGAATCACTGAGCTCGCTTGGGTTGGTGTTGGGGTAAATGGCGAAAATTGCGGGCAGGGTCATGAGGCCTGCCACCAGCGCCACGCCGGTGTCGGTGCAGGCCAGCATTTTGGCTGACTGCACTAGGTTGTCTTGTTTGCGCAAATACGAGCCATAGGTGATCAGAATACCCATGCCCAGCGACAGCGAGAAGAATGCTTGGGACAGGGCGCCGTTGACCACGCTCCAGGTGATTCGATCCACTTGTGGCGTGAAATAAAACTTCAAACCGGCCGTGGCATTGGGGAGTGTCAGTACAAATACAGCCAGGCCTATCAGCATGATGAACAGCATGGGCATGAGCAAGCGGGACGCTTTTTCAATGCCATCGCGCACCCCCCCTTTCAATACAAATATCACCATGGCGATCACTGCCGCCAGGTAGGCAAATATCCAGGGGCTGGTAATAAACCCGCCAAAATAAACAGGTGTGGCCAATTGGTCCAGCTTGCCGCCCAGCACCAGGACCAAATACCCCAGCAGCCACACGGTGAGTACGCTGTAGAACACGGCAATCATGAACGGTGTAACCAAGGACAAGGCACCGGCCAATACCCAGCCCTTGTGTCCTTTTGAAATTTCACGAAAAGCACCCAGTGGGCTTTTCCCGGTGGCACGGCCCAAACTAAGCTCGGCGAGAATCAGCGGAAGGCAAATGGCCACCACGAAAAAAATGTACAGTAACAAAAACGCACCGCCGCCATTTTTAGCAGCAGCCACCGGAAAACCCACCAAATTGCCAATGCCCACGGCTGAACCTGCTGCGGCTAGCACAAAGCCGATTTTGGATGAAAACTGGTCTGGGTTGTTTTGCATGGCGGCGCGGTTTCCTCAACACAATAAGGACAAAAAATTGGGAATGTTTGCTGAATTATACGACCGCCACGTACTGCCCACCTTGCTTGATTTCGCATGTGGCATGAAAGCCATCAACAGGCAACGCCAGAAAGTGGTGCCCAAAGCCACGGGGCTGGTGCTTGAAATTGGAATTGGCACCGGCTTGAACATGCGCCATTACGACGCTTCCAAAGTTGAAAAAATTATCGGTCTTGACCCCGCCATGCAAATGCACCGCCTGGCGAAAAAACGAATTGATCAAACCGGTTTGAGTGTTGAGCTGATGGGGCTTCCCGCCGAGAAAATTCCATTACCCGATGCAAGCATTGACACGATTGTGATGACCTACACCCTGTGCACCATTCCTGAACCCCTGCAAGCTTTGAAGGAAATGCGCCGGGTCTTGAAACCGGGCGGAAAATTGCTGTTTTGTGAACATGGTGTTGCACCCGATGAACAGGTGCGCAACACGCAGAATCGTTTGCAACCCGTGTGGGGAAAGCTGGCCGGTGGTTGCCACTTGAACCGCGACATTCCCGCTTTGCTGAAAGCCGGTGGGTTTCAGGTCAGTGAAATCGAAACCATGTATGTGCCCGGCCCCAAGGCGTTTACATACAATTACTGGGGCCAGGCGTACTCGGAAAGCTAAGTCGAATATCAACCTGGTATTTCAACCATTGAGCACGGCTGGGTAGCCCGCATCGCTGATTGTTTTGGCGAGGCTGGTTGCAGGTAAACTGCTTTCAACCTGAACCAGTTTTTTGCCCAAATCAATTTGCACTTTGGCTGCGGGGTCTTGGGCCTTTACTGCACGCTCTACATTGGCTGAACAGCCGCCGCATTTCATTTTCTCTACGGTAAATTCAATCATTGTTGCACTCCGGTGGGTTGATCACGATTGTAGTCTGAAGCTTCCAATCATGGTAAGGTCAAGTGCTTGACATTGACATCATTGGAAGGTTCATGCTGTGGATATTGTTCAACGGAGAATGCCATGAGTTCGAATCACATATTGAATATTGCCGTCGGCGGGATGAGTTGTGCGTCCTGTTCCAGCGCAGTCGAGAAAGCGCTGTTGAAAGTGCCGGGTGTGCAATATGCCACAGTGAACCTGGCCACAGAAAAAGCGCAGATTGAATTTTCCAATCCCGCCACATCTGAGCAAATTGCCAAGGCAGTAGTCGATGCTGGTTATGAAGCCGAAGTTTTGAATCAGGCTGGCGAAAAAGCAGCCACTCAAGGCGCACCGGCCAAGGAAGGATTCGGCGAAGGCGCATTGGTTGCGATCGCAGCGCTTTTAACCTTGCCCTTGGTACTGCCCATGATCGCCATGCCGTTTGGAAAGCACTGGATGCTGCCGGGTTTCATGCAATTGTTTCTGGCCATTCCGGTTCAGTTCTGGTTGGGCGGGCGCTTTTACCGCGCTGGTTTGAAGGCCATTCAGAACCGCACCGGCAATATGGATTTGTTGGTGGCCATTGGCACCACAGCGGCATTTGGCCTGTCTGTTTACATGATGGAGCAGGGCAGCAGCCACCTGTACTTTGAAGCCTCGAGCGCGGTGATTACTTTGGTGATGCTGGGCAAGTGGCTTGAAGGCCGTGCGAAACGTCAAACCACGGCTGCAATTGCCGCTTTGCAGGCTTTGCGGCCCGACACAGCTCGCGTACGTCGTGACGGTGTGGAGCAAACTGTGCCAATGGCGCAGGTGCAATTGGGTGACCAAGTCTTGGTTCGCCCCGGCGAAAGGGTTCCTGTGGATGGTGTGGTGCTTGAAGGCAGCAGTCATGTGGACGAGGCCTTGATCACCGGTGAAAGCGAACCTGTGGTGAAAGCAGTGGGCAGCAAAATGACCGGTGGCGCGGTGAACATTGATGGTTTGCTGTTGATCCAGACCAGCGCCGTGGGCACAGAAACGACATTGGCCCGTATTATTCGTTTGGTAGAAGATGCGCAGGCCGCCAAGCCAGACATTCAAAAACTGGTCGACAAGGTCAGTGCCGTGTTTGTCCCCGTGGTGTTGGTGATCGCGCTGTTCACCTTGCTTGCGTGGGGATTCACAAGTAACTGGGAAGTGGCCATTTTGAATGCAGTGGCTGTGTTGGTGATCGCTTGCCCTTGCGCATTGGGTTTGGCCACACCCACGGCGATTATGGCAGGCACTGGGGTGGCAGCGCGCAACGGAATTTTGATCAAAGACGCACAGGCACTCGAGCTGGCACACAGCATTAACACGGTGGTGTTCGACAAAACCGGTACGCTGACTGTGGGCAAGCCCACCTTGATGCAGTGTGAAGCTGTGCAGGGCGAAGCAGGCGCCATGCTGGCCAAGGCCGCGGCGGTGGAAGCAGGCAGCATGCATCCGCTGGCCAGTGCGGTGAAAGACCGAGCCCAACAAGAACGGCTTGTTGTGCCCAAGGCCAGCGATTTGCAAGATGTTGCAGGCAAGGGATTGTCGGCCATGGTGGGTGAAGGCCGCGTGTATGTCGGCACCATTCGCTGGATGGAAGAACTGGGTGTTTCAAACAACACCATGCAACAACTATTGGGCAAGTTGAGCCCCAATGCAGCAACCCGGTCATGGGTGGCTGAAGAAACCGGCACGGGTTTTCGTTTGCTGGGTGCACTGGCCTTCGGCGATGAACTGAAACCCAGCGCACACGGTGCTGTCAATTCATTGCACAGGCTTCATGTGAACACGGTTTTATTGACAGGCGACACACAAGCCAGCGCTGAGCGAGTGGCCACTGAGTTGGGAATTCAACAGGTGTTGGCCGAACAACTGCCCGGCGACAAATCCAGGGCAGTGGCTGCGCTTCGCGACGCCAATGACCATGGCAAACAGGTGGTGGCCATGGTGGGCGACGGCATTAATGATGCGCCTGCGCTGGCGGTGGCCGATGTCAGCTTTGCCATGTCCACTGGGACCGACGTGGCCATGCACACAGCCGACATCACGCTGATGCGTTCTGATCCCAGCTTGGTGGCGCAAACCATCGACATTTCACGCCGCACCTACAACAAGATCAAACAGAATCTGTTCTGGGCCTTCATCTACAACGCGGTGGGTATACCGCTGGCCGCCCTTGGTTACCTGAACCCCGTGCTGGCGGGCACAGCCATGGCCCTGAGCTCGGTCAGTGTAGTCACCAACGCCTTGATGTTGCGTAACTGGAAGCCTGCCAATTCTGGCAAATGAGAAGGAGCCCGATATGGACATGACAATAAACACGCCTTACTACACCATCGGCGAGGCCGCGATGGAGTCGGGTATCTCCGCGAAAATGATTCGCCACTATGAGCAAGTGGGTTTGTTGAAGGAGGCCGCACGAACCGATGCAGGGTACAGGCTATACAACAGTCGCGATTTGCATGTGTTGCGCTTTATTCGCCATTCACGCGACCTGGGTTTTTCAATCAAACAGATCGAGGAATTGCTGGGGCTGTGGCAAGACAAAACACGTCCAAGCCGTGAAGTGAAGAAACTGGCGCAGTCGCATCTGAGTGCGCTGGAATCCAAAATCCGTGAACTGAATGCGATGAAGTCCGAACTTGAACGACTGGTACATTGCTGCAAGGGCGATTCCCGGCCAGACTGCCCAATCCTCGAAGGATTGGCTGCTGAGTGATCAGTGATTGCCCGGAACCACTGCGGTGTGACCCGACTCGGTTTTGCTGACTGTGACAGGAAGCCCGTACAGCACGCTCAAAGTGTTGGAGGTTATCACCTGGTGGGCGGGGCCTTGCGCGAGCACTGCACGCCCTTTGAGCAAGCAGGCGGTGGCATTGACGCCCAGCGCATCTTGTGGATTGTGCGTGCTCAGCACCACACTTTTTCCAGCGGCTGCCAGTGATGCCAATGTGTTCATGACCTTGGCTGCATTCGCAAAGTCGAGATTGGCAGTGGGCTCATCGAGAACAAGAGTTTGCGCACCCTGGCACAAGGCACGCGCAATCAGCACCAACTGTTGTTGACCGCCGGAAAGCAGATGGAAATCTCGTTGTTTCAAATCATGAATACCCAATTGTTCCAGAGCGTCGTGAACAAATTGGTGGTCGGCGTGTGTGGGGCCACCGAACAAACCCCAATGTGTGGTTCGACCCATTAACACGGTATCCCACACGGAAAACCCGAGGTTGTTGGCATGGCTTTGCGGTACATAAGCCAAGTGCAACGCAAGTTCTCGCGCTGCCAGCTGTTGCACTGGGGTGCTGTTGATCAACACCCGCCCCGCGCAGGGTGGTATTAGGTTCAAAAGCGTTTTGATCAGCGTACTTTTGCCGCTTCCATTGGGGCCGAGCAGGCAAAGTATTTCGCCTTGCTTCAGTTCCAGATCAATGTGCTCAAGCACGGCACAGCCGCCGTGGCCCACAGACAGGTTTTCTGTTTTCAGGCTCAATGGTTGGCCCCCGCACGCCGCAACAGCAATCCCAGAAAGAATGGTGCACCCACCAGTGCAGTCAGAATACCCAGCGGTATTTCAAGATCGCCCAGGCTTCTCGATGCCGTGTCGACAAGAAGCAGGAACAGCGAACCCATCAGGATTGACATGGGGAGAAGGCGGGCCAGGCTGGGTCCGACAAGCAGGCGTGCTGCATGGGGAATCAGCAAGCCGATCCAGCCGATTACACCAGCCACGGCCACCACAGCGCTCGTCATGATCGTGGCCAGCGCAATCACTGCGATTCGAAGGGGTTTAACCTGGACCCCCAAAGCATTCGCTTCAGCTTCGGGCAGGCTAAGTACATTCAAACGCCAGCGCAGCAAATACAGCGCCGAGCAGGCCACCAATACCACGGGTGCCACTACCCACACCTCGGCCATTTGTATCCCGCTTAAACTGCCGAGTAACCAGAAGGTGATGGCCGGTAACTGATCGTATGGGTCTGCAAGAATTTTCAGCAGGGAAGTGATTGCACCAGCCAGGGCACCCAAAACCACACCGGTCAACACCAGCACCAAAGTTCGGTCTGCATGTTGAATCGCTTTGCCCAGCGCGATCACCAGCGCTACAGCAGCAAGTCCGCCTGCAAAAGCCAGGCTTTGTACACCAAGTACCGGCAAGCCCAAAAACAAGCCGAGCACTGCACCCAAGCCTGCTCCGGAGGACACACCCAGAATATCGGGGGACACCAGCGGGTTTCTGAACAGCAATTGATAGGCAGCACCTGCTGCTGCCAGCGCAGCGCCGACCAAAATGGCGCCGAGCGTGCGGGGCAAGCGAATGTCTTGAACCACTTGAACAGCGATTGGTTCGCCAGTACCCAACAGGGCATGCAGGCTTTCCAGAAGCCCCAGTGGATACGCGCCCAAGGTGAGCGAAAGCGCGGCAAAGCCGATCAATGTGATCAGCAGCAAGGGCAGGCTGTAAGGAAGGACAGCTCTAGGCATGAGGGGCGCGGCAGTGAATTAGAGCCCGAGTATACCGCAGGCCTGCCGCGCCAATATCAGCTTTGAAGCATCTGTTGAATCACGCTTTTCAACACGCGGGCAATGTCGTCGGCTTTCATGTTCGGGTCGCGTATGGCGCGAATTTGAAGTCCATCGAACAAGGCCATCAGAATGGTGGATTTCGCAGCAAGGTTGAGCTCGCAGGGAGTTGAGTTTTTCAGGGGCTGAATGCCTTTGATCAGTTGGGTGACCTTTTCCCGAATGACTGTATCCGTGCCTTGAACGGTTGCTGCGACTTTTGGATTCCGGGCGGCTTCCGCCAAAATCTCGGTGTCAAGTTCACTGCGGTCGATGCGCCTTTGCACACCCTCATCGACAGTGCCGAGCATGGCTTTCAGAATGTCTTTTTCCCCCTGAATTTTTGCGATCCGCTCCAGTGCCTGGTCAAGGTCGCGTTTGACCATCGCTTCAATGATTGCTTCTTTGCTCTCGAAGTAATTGTAGATGTGGCCAGCACTCATGCCGAAAGATTTCGCAATCTCCGACATGCTGGCACCGTGAAAACCACTTTTCCTGAAACACTCCGCTGCTGCATCCAGAATTTGTTGTCGGCGAAGTTCTGCTTTGCTGCCAGGTGCTTTCAAGTCCTGATTCATTTTATTCTCCTTGTGCTGCGGTATTTTGCTTTGCACGTTTGTTGCCAAACAAACGGGTTACCACTACGAAGAAAATGGGTACGAAGAAAATGCCCAACACGGTTGCAGAAATGGTGCCGCCCAATACGCCGGTACCGATCGCATTTTGACTGCCCGAGCCCGCACCTGTCGAAATAGCCAAGGGCACTACGCCGAGGCCAAAGGCCAGCGAGGTCATGATAATGGGGCGCAAACGCATGCGCACTGCATCCAGTGTGGCTTCCAGCAAGTCACGGCCTTGGTCGAATTGTTCCTTGGCAAATTCAACAATCAGAATTGCGTTTTTCGCCGACAAACCCACAGTGGTCAGCAAGGCCACCTGGAAGTACACGTCATTGGCAAGGCCGCGGCCACTGGCTGCCAGCAAGGCCCCCACCACACCCAAAGGCACAATCAGCATGACCGCAAATGGAATGGACCAGCTTTCATACAGTGCCGCCAAACACAAAAATACGATCAGCAGCGAAAGCGCATAAAGCAGTGGCGCTTGCGAACCAGACTGTCGTTCTTCGTATGACAAGCCTGTCCACTCAATGCCCATGCCTTCTGGCAGGTTTGCAGCGATGGCTTCCATTGCATCCATGGCGTCGCCCGAGCTCATGCCGGGTGCAGCTTGCCCTTGAATTTCCACCGCAGGCAAACCGTTGTAGCGCTCAAGGCGTGGAGAGGCCATGGACCATTGCGCCGATGAGAAGTTGGAGAAGGGCACCATTTCGCCGTCGTTGTTGCGCACGTAAAACCGGTTCAGGTCTTCCGGCAACATGCGGAACGGTGCGTCGGCCTGCATGTACACGCGTTTTACACGGCCGCGGTCCAGAAAGTCATTGATAAAACTGCCACCCCAGGCTGAGGTGAGTGTGTCGCTGATCTCTGAAACGCTCACACCCAGGGCACCGGCTTTGGCATTGTCAATGTCAAGTTGGTACTGCGGCGTGTCGGCTGTTGCATTGGGGCGAACACCCATCAAAACCGGGTTTTTGGCTGCTTCGCCAATCATGGTGTTTCGAGCTTGAATCAGCGCATCGCGCCCCAAACCAGTTCGGTCCTGAATAAACAGGTTAAAGCCTGAAGCATTGCCCAACTCCCGAATGGCAGGTGGTGCAAATGCAAAGGCCTGGGCTTCAGGCCAGCTTGCAAATTCAGCCGAGGCGCGTTGCACGATGCCGGCAGCTGAATTTTCTTTGCCGGGGCGTTCGCTCCAGTCGCGCAGGCGTACAAAACCAATACCCGAGTTTTGGCCGGTACCTGAGAAGCTGAAACCGGCTACGGTGAACAAAGATTTCACATTGTCACCTTCCTCATTCAGGAAGTAATCTTCCATCTTGGCCAGTACTTGCAGGGTTTGTTCTTGCGTAGCACCCGCTGGCAACTGCACCTGTGTGAAGAATACGCCTTGGTCCTCATCCGGCAAGAATGAGGTGGGTAAGCGCGTGAACATGAACGCGGTAATCGCCAGTAAGCCGCCGTAAATGATCAGCGAGCGCCCCGACTTGTGCAGCATGCGGCCAACAGCGCCCTGATAACGTGCGTTGCTTGAATCAAACTTGCGGTTGAACCAGCCGAAGAACCCTTTTTTCTCGTGGGTGTGCCCCTTTTCAACGGGTTTTAGCATGGTGGCACACAAAGCAGGTGTCAGCACCAGTGCCACAATCACCGACAAGGCCATGGCCGACACAATGGTGATTGAAAATTGCTTGTAAATGACGCCAGCAGAACCCGGGAAGAATGCCATGGGTACAAACACGGCCGACAGCACCAAACCAATACCCACCAAGGCACCGGTAATTTGGTCCATCGATTTTCTCGTGGCCTCCAAAGGAGATAAACCTTCTTCGGCCATGACACGTTCAACGTTTTCAACCACCACAATGGCGTCGTCCACCAGAAGGCCGATAGCCAACACCATGGCAAACATGGTCAACGTGTTGATTGAAAATCCGAATGCGGACAGCACTGCAAATGTACCCAGCAACACCACGGGTACCGCAATCGTTGGAATCAACGTGGCCCGGAAGTTTTGCAGGAACAGGTACATCACGAGGAACACAAGAATAATGGCCTCGATCAGGGTTTTGACCACACCTTCAATGGAAATTTTCACGAACGGTGTGGTGTCGTAGGCCACGTCCCATTCCATGCCTTCGGGGATGAGGGGTGTAATGCGCTCCATCTCGGCGATTACGCCTTCAGCGGTGTCCAGCGCGTTGGCACCCGAGGCCAGGCGGATACCAATACCGGATGCATTGCGTCCGTTCCAGCGCGGCAAAATATTGTAGTTTTCACTGCCATAATCAATACGCGCCACGTCTTTCAGACGCACAGTGGCTCCGTCTTCCGTAGTGCGCAAAATAATTTGTTCGAAGTCTTTGGGTGTTTCCAGCAAGGTTTGCGCGGTGATGGTTGCCGTGAGCGTTTGACCTTTCACAGCCGGTGCCCCGCCCAATTCACCCGCCGACACCTGCGCGTTCTGGGCCAGCACGGCACTTCGAATGTCGCCCGGTGTCACTTTGAACTGGTTCATTTTGTCTGGGTTTAGCCAAATGCGCATGGCATATGGACTACCAAACACTTGCACCTCGCCCACACCGGTCACGCGGCTAACAGTGTCTTGCACATTGGTGGTAATAAAGTCGGCGAGCTCGGTGGAGGTATATGCACCATCCACTGCCGTAAATGCAATTACAAGCAAATAGCCTGTTGCACTTTTGGTCACTTGAATGCCCTGACGTTGAACGGCGTCGGGCAGCAGAGGCACAGCCAAACTCAATTTGTTTTGAACTTGCACCTGGGCGATATCGGGATTGGTGCCGGGCTCAAAGGTAAGTTCGATCCGCAGGCGGCCAGTGGAGTCGCTGGTGGACTTCATGTAACGGAAACCATCCAGGCCTGTCATGCGTTGCTCAATCACCTGAGTGACCGAATCTTGCAGGGTTTCTGCCGAAGCACCCGGGTAAGTGGCTTGAATGGTGACAGCGGGTGGTGCAATGGCCGGGTATTGCGCCACAGGCAAATTGAAAATGGCCAACGCGCCGGCCAACATGATAACAATCGCGATCACCCACGCAAAAATGGGGCGATCAATAAAAAATCGGGACATGGTACTGCTCCTGCCAGGCGTTGTTTACTTGTTCTCAGAGTCGGAAAGGATTTCAACTTCCTGACCGGGGCGAACTTTCTGGATACCTTCGACAATCAGGCGATCACCCGCTTGAAGGCCCTCGGCAATCAGCCACTGGTCGCCAATGGCTCTGGCTGTTTCTACGCTGCGTTTTTCAACTTTGTTGTCCTGACCCACCACGAAAGCAGATGGCGCACCGGTTGCATCACGCATGATGCCTTTTTGCGGCACCAGAATACCGGCTTCGCGCACGCCTTCTTCAAGTGAGGCTCGAACATACATGCCGGGTAACAACTGCAGTTTGGGGTTGGGGAACACCGCGCGCAAGGTAACTGTGCCTGTGTTCTGGTCCACGGTCACATCGCTGAATTGCAGTTTGCCTTCTTGTGCGTAGCTGGAACCATCTTCAAGCTTCAAGGTAACTTTGGCGGCGTCTTTGCCCGCGCTTTTCAGCACACCACTTTCCAGGTCACGCTTGAGTTGAAGCAGTTCGCTGGTGGATTGTGTCAGGTCAACATAGATGGGATCCAGTTGCTGAATGGTGGTCAGTGGGTTGGCTTGTCCTTGCTGTACCAAAGCACCTGGCGTAATGCTGGAACGGCCAATTCGACCACTGATGGGTGCAGTTACCTTGGTGTAGTTCAGGTTGATTTGCGCCGATTGAACGGCGGCTTTGCCCGAGGCCACATCGGCCTCAGCCTGTTTCAGCGCTGCGTAGGCGTCATCACGTTCTTGTTGGCTTACCGCGTTGAGTTTGGCCAGTTCCTGGAAACGATCGTTTCGAATTTTCGCGCTGGTCAGGTTGGCTTGCGCTTTCTCAAGCATGGCTTTGGCGCTCGCATATTCGGCTTGATAGGTGGAAGCGTCAATTTGATACAGGGATGTGCCTGCTTTTACATCACCACCTTCCTGAAACTGACGCGCCTTGATGATCCCATTCACTTGGGGGCGCACCTCGGCGATCAGGTAGGGGCTGGTTCGGCCTGGCAATTCGGTGTAGAGCGACACGGGCTTGGCAGCCACATCAAACACCCGAACTTTGGGCAGAGCGGGGGCTGCTGCAGCATTTGCACCGCCTTCTTGACTGCCGCAGCCGGCCAGGGTCAACGTGCCAACAGTCAACAAGGCGCTGGTGCCCAGAGCCATTTTTCTTATATTAATCATGGTACTACCTCGAAATTAGCAATGCGGGAACAGTGAATAGACAAGAATACTGAATGAACGTTCATTTTTTCATTGAAAAAATTGACTGTCAAATAGGGACAAGTACGCATAGCGGACTAATACAGGTGTAGCACCCCCTAATTTTAGGGGGTGTGTGTGGTTCCGTTACGCATTATTTTTCATAAGTACGATCGTTAAAATTTCTTGCGGAGCTTGTCATGAAATCAAAATTAATAGTTGCCGCAGCATTGGGCTTCATTCCAGGTTTGGCCTGGTCAATTGACCGCATTCAGGGTGCTGACAGTGGTTTGAACTGTGATGCAATCGCTACTCAGCAAGCCGAAATGAACGGCTACATCGAGGCGGGTAACACAGAGCGTGGCTTGGGGACTGCGGCGGCGGGTGGTGCGGCCAACGTAGGTGGGCAGGTGGCTACTTCGCAGGTTGCAGGTGGTTTGTTCGGCGCTTTTGGTGGTATTGCAGCCAAAGTGGCGGGCACCTTGGCGCAAGACCAGGCTGAGGCTGCGATTGGCCCCGATCCAGCGGCGGTTGAAAAAGCCAAACTGGCTGCCAACCGAAAAGACTTTCTGACCCAATTGGCATTGGCGAAAAATTGCGCCACACCGGGTGGAGAAAAAATACTAAGCCTTGAGGAGTTTCAGAAGGTTGCGACTGCGGCACCGATTGGTTCAGTGAAGGCGCAGGCGATGACATCGGAATTGGTGTTGTCCACTTTGAAGGAGCCCGTGTCGATTTTGCCCACCAGCGGGGTGGCGGACGGGAACTTGAAGATCAAAGGTAAAAAAGTATTCTTGACTGAGTACCGGGTGCTGTTTGATGTCAGTGGCGAGGTCAAGGCGAATACCCGGGGAGGCTATTTGCTGGGCAGCGATTACGGTTCAACCCGTGTCACGGTGAAGTATAAAATTCCCAATGTCGATGTGGCTGCTTTTCAGGCCATTACCGACAAGGCATTCGAAGACTTTAAATCCCGGATGGCCACCACTGGGCTCGACTTGACCTATGGCAATCCACCTGAGGGTGGCGTGTATGACGCCACGCAGCAGGGCAGTACACCCGAGGCCCCTGTTTACATTACCAAAGACGTCGGACATTCCAAACGCGTATTTCTGGTCATGGCCCCCACGGGCATGAAGTTGATTTCGCGAGGGTTCACCGGTATTGGTGCTGGCAACATTGGCAATCGCATTGCCTGGGGCGGAAAAAACTATGAGGGCATGAACGTAACCCAAACCATCAATATCGCTGATCACGAATCCTCAGGGTCGGGTTCATCCATTTTCAGAAAACGTTCTGAGGCGGATGCCAAATCGGGCATGAGTGTGGCAGCAGGTACTGGTGAGTTTCTGGTTCAAACCCATGTCAGCGGCAATTTGCTGCGGGCAGACAACCCTGTCTTGATTGCGGGGCAGTTCGCCAATTTTAAGGATGTTGGGGGATTTGATAGCGACAAAAATACCGCTTTGCGCGTGGTTGGCACATTGCAAAACCTGGCAGGCATGGGCGCTGACAAATTCAAAACCGTTGAAAAAGAGGTGGAACTAGATGGTGCGGCAACTGCCCGAATGGCTTTGCAAGGCTTGGCCACCATGAACCAGGCGGTGGCTGAATCAATTCGTTAACCCAGTCTGAAACGAGCAAAGATGACTCTCGGAATGAATATTGCATCGATTCGCGCTTAATCTATCAAGAATCATGTTTTGTTATTTTCCGGGAGCGATACTTTGGACCTTTCATCAATCGTGATCGTGGGCGGCGGAGCAGGTGGCCTGGAGTTGGCCTGCAAACTGGGGCGCAAGCTGGGCCCTGACCGCGTTACGCTGGTCGACGCCAAGATGTACCATATTTGGAAGCCATCGTTACATGAAGTGGCGGCGGGTACGCTGGACATTCACCAAGAGGGTTTGTCTTACCCCATGTTGGCCCACAACAATGGTTTTAATTTTGTACTGGGTGCAATGGAGGGTTTGAACACGGAGGGCAAGCAGGTTGAAATTGCAGCCGTTCGCGATGATGTGGGCGATGAAGTGTTGCCCAAACGTGTGTTGCACTTTGGAACGCTTGTGATCTCCGTGGGCAGTCAATCCAATTATTTCGGTGTGAAAGGTGCACAAGACTTCACCATTTCGCTGGACGGTCCGCAACAGGCCGAGAGTTTTCGCCTGAAGATGCTCAAACAATTGGCCACGCTTGATTTGCGTAAAAAACTGGATCCATCGGCAAGCCTTGATATCGTCATCATTGGCGCTGGCGCTACCGGTGTAGAGTTGGCCGCCGAGCTGCGGGAAGCAAGCCATGTGCACAGTCGCTACGGCTTTAGCCGAATTGATGCAGCCAGCGATGTAACCATTACCATTCTGGAAGGTGCACCCAGTATTTTGCCGGTGCTGCCTGAAAGTGTGTCCAGCGCGGCTTTGCGTTTGCTCGAGCAACGTCACATTACTGTGGTCAACAATTGCAGGGTGGTCGAAATTTCATCCAAGCAAGTATTGGATGCCAGTGGAAATCGTTACCAAGCCGATTTGTGTGTGTGGGCGGCGGGCATCAAGGCACCGGCGTGGCTGGCCAATTTGGGCTTGCCGGTGAACCGCAACAATCAACTGGAAGTCGAGGGTGACTTGCGGGTAAAGGGCCAGCAGCATATTTTTTCATTGGGTGATTGCGCGGCTTGTGTGCAACCCGATGGAAGCATGGTGCCTCCGCGCGCGCAATCGGCGCACCAGCAGGCAGACTACATTTACAAAACCATATTGAATGCCGAACGTGGCAAGGCAGCCTTGGGTAAACCTTACCTGTACAAAGACCACGGTTCTCTGGTGTCGCTGGGTTCTCGCAGCTCGGTGGGTAGTTTAATGGGCGGCCTGTTCAAGGCCAGCAGCATGTTTGTAGAAGGTTTTTTTGCGCGCAGCATGTACGCAAGTTTGCACCTGATGCACCACTATGCAGTGCTGGGCGGCATGAAAACTTTTTTGCTGGCCATGGCGCGTTTTCTGCTCAAACGCGCCACGCCTTTGGTGAAATTGCACTAAGCCATATCGGCAGGTTTTTGGATCAACAGGTGCGCAGGTCTGCCACGGCCTTCTTGCCGAAATCCGGACCGAGAAGGTAGTGCACCAGCCTCTCGCCGGCCATGTTCGGACTGCTCAGGGCATTGCTGTTTTTTAGCTCAATAAACCGCTGTTTGTTGGGAAACAGTGATTCATCGGTTTCCCGAATTTGTGTTTGCATGGCGGTGTCGATCACGCCGGGTGCCAGGCTGCAAATGGCGACATTCGGCAGTTGGTCTTGTTGCACAGCCCGAGCATGCATGTCGAGCGCGGCCTTGGTGGCGCAATACACGCTCCAGCCCGGGTAAGCACTTTGAGCAGCGCCACTGGACACATGCAGTATCCGAAGTTGCTGCGTGCCCTGAATTTTCCGGGCCAGCAAGGCGCTCAGGGCCAAAGGCACTGCAACATTGAGCTGAACACTTCTGGAAATATCGACAGTGGCTTGCGCACTCAATGGCCCTATTGGAGACACCAGGCCCGCGTTGTTAATTAAAAGCAATTGTGTTGCGTTTGCAATGAATTTCAGCAGTTGGGGGCTGCTTTCAAGCTGCTCAAGTGCGCCGGGTTGTGCCAAATCAAGGCTTATTTGCTGAAGATCTTCGTTGTATTGTTGTTGAAGTTCAGTGTTTTGTGATCGGGCAATGCCCAATACAGCATGCCCTTGTTGCAGAAGTGCGCGGGCAATACCCAAGCCCAGCCCTTTGCTATGCCCCGTCAAAATTGCCTTGATCATGGTTTTTGATTCAGTTTCAAATACAGAATAGAGCTGGCGAGCAACAATGTGACTGCATTGGCCACCACAACAGGCCATTGCTGCACCAACAAACCGTAAACAAGCCACAGAAGCACGCCCAAACAAAAACACGCGTACATGCCCAAAGAAATGCTTCGGGTGTCGCGTGTTTTCCAGCAATACACCACCTGCGGAATAAACGAAAAGGTGGTGAGTGCTGCGGCCACAAAGCCCAAGGTTTGGGCCCAATCCAGCTGCATCAGTCGGCCTGTATTTTCTGGGCTGTTTCCTTGTAGGCAGCAATGCGCCCACCGCCTATGGCAATCGCTTTGTTGATGGCTGCACGGGCTTCATTCTTGCGGTCCAGCTTGATCAGAGTTTCCGCCAGGTTGTTCCAGGCATCAGCCATGTCGGGGTACACACCCACTGCCTTGCGGTAGTGCTGTTCGGCTTCCACATAACTTTTGGCCCCATAGGCCAGGTTACCCAAACCAAAATGAAACCAGGGCTCAGTGGGCCAGGTTTTCGCACCCTGTTGGTAAGCCTGACCGGCTTTCTCAGTGTTGGAGCGCTCAAGCGCAACCGCTGAATTCAGATAGCCTTGTGCATTCACGTAGCTGGGTGGTTCGGCGGTGGTTTTAATCACGGTAAAGCCCCAGTTCTGTGAGCGTTCCCAAAGTTTCAAAAAGGTGGCCACGGGAATCAACTCACGTTCCTTCGGGCCAGAGCGCAAAATCATGCTGTTGCTGCCAGGCTCGTAACCCACCACCACGGCGTAGTGCCATTGCGGTGCAATCGGCAGTGAAAGATTGAGAAGAACCACCACGGGTGCACCAGCATTCAGGGCGTCAAACAGGGCGGGAAGTTTGGGTTCAATTTGGTAACTCAGGTAGCCTAAACGGCGAGGGGCTGCCAGCATTTCAAGTTGCAAGCTGCCTTGGCGGCCGGGCAGGTATACCAGTTCAGCCAGTTTGTTCGGGTCGGTGTTTTCACCGGCGTGGTTAAGCACCATGGCCAATGTTGACGGACCGCAGTAAAACTCTTCCTGTGCGAAAAACGGCACGTTTTTGAGTTCAACAGGTGCTTGGGTTTGAACGGTGTTTTGAAGGTCTTGCGGGACTGTTGGCAAAATTGAACAAGAAGCCAACAGCCCTACAAGTACAGCTGAGCCCGCCAAGCGGGCCCAGGCGGTACTGGAAAAACGTAATTTCATCGAACGGAACGGGTAAACGGAAATACCTTGGTCAGGCCAAGAATGTCGGTTACCAACAAAATAATGAAGACAGTAAATAGTACACCAACAATGCCGGCACCTGCGGGTGCGTTCTCAATGTGGGCGGCCAGCTTCTGGGCTTCTTCTTCTGTCATGGAATCCACACGGGCCTTGGCAACTTCAGGGCTTACACCATGAGCTTGCAGTGCTTTGGCAATGTCTTCACGATCGAAGAATTGCTTGAGTTCGGAGCGGTCTTGCTGATGCATGGCAACCGCTTCTTCGGTGCTCACGATTGCTGCGTGGGCTGGTGCCACAATAAAGCTGCTTGAAAAGCTCAACAAAACTGCCATTGCTGTTGCGCGCATAGTTTTAGTCATTTTATTACTCCATCATTCTTGTGTGTGGGAAAGACCATCATAGGGTTAAACAAGCTTTACTGCTTATTTATTCCGAGTCAACCAAACGAAGGCCGTTGCGTTTTAGTTGACATCACGGCAAGGAGGATTTGTGATGAAAACTCGATTGTTCAGAATTTTTTCGGCCAGTTTTGCTGTTTTGACTGGTCTTGCCTTGGCGCCCATGCAGGCCCAGGCCGTCAATATTTCGATTGGCGTGGGCGGGGAAGTGCTCCCCGGCGTGTATGGTTCAGTCAATATCGACAATGGGCGCTACCCGGCGCTGGTGTATGCCGAACCCCTGATCGTGACTCGCCCTTCGCGAATCCTGTCTCCGGTGTACTTGCACGTGCCCCCAGGGCATCTGAAAAAATGGGGTCGATATTGTGGTCGCTATGACGCTTGTTCACGGCCGGTGTACTTTGTGAAGTCTCGTGATTACTACGACTTCAGCCCCCGCTACATTGAACAGCGTTACATCTATCGCGATCGTGTCACCTACGTAAATCGCGGTGGCTACGACCGTCGCGATTATTATGATCGCCGGGACTATGACCGTCGTGATTACGATCGCCGTGACTACCGCGAGCATCGCCGGGATCATGATCACCGTGGGCATGGTAAACACTGGAAACACGATGATCGTGGCCATGGTCATGGCAAACATGGTCGGGGTAGAGACGACTAAACTGTTAATAATTGGTTTTAATTTCAATTCACAAAGCCGGCTGGTTCAGCCGGCTTTGTTTTTTTAACTCAAGGGGTTAATCATTTGTAAGTAAAAAGCTGACATAATGTAGGAATCTGTGTTCTTGAACAATTGTTTGATTGATTTTCAGTTTGATATCGCGATAAGCTTTATCTGATTGAAATATAAGTGAAATATTTTTCTTTTACACAAATAAGGGGGTAAAATTCACCCTATTCATTCCTATTATTTTCAGTGTTGGATGGCAAAGTGATTAGGTAATGTTTTAATTAACACTTTTTGACTAACCCATTCGACAAAGACAATCCCATCATGAAAACTCAGTCCAAATTACGTCAGCGAGGCGCGCTCATGGTGGAGCTTGTGCTGACACTGCCCATTTTGTTGGCTGTGATTTTCGCGATTGTCGAGTATTCGGTGCTGTTGGGAGCCATGTTGATCATGAACAACACCACCAGTGAAGCAGCGCGACAAGCCACGGTGTACCGCAGCGGGTTTGCAATTGGTGATTATGAAAGCCTTGCGCAAGACGCTCTGGAAGACCTGTTACCCACTTACGTGGGTTCTTTTAGGGAAAGCGTGGTGCCTTCGGTAAACTCCTTTGCCTGCGGCGATTCAACCTGCCTGCGGGTACGTCTTGATTATCCCAACTACAGCAGTAACCCCCTGGTCGGAAATTCCTTTTTCATTCCTTTGCCTGAGAATTTGTCAGCAGAGTCCACTACACGTGTGGAGCCCAACGATGGTTAAGCAGCCAAATTCGCGGCAATCACAGCGCGGTGCCTATTCAATTTTGACCGTGTTTGTGCTCATCATGAGCTTGGGGGCCCTGGGTGTTTTGGCGGTGGGGCACATGGCTTGGGAAAAAACCCGTTTGCAGGGTGTTGCTGATCTGGTTGCCTTGACTGCTGCCCGTCAAATGTCCAATGGCCCCGAGTTTGCCGAGGCGCAGGCCATTGCCCTGGCCAACGGTGTGAGCGAAGACGACGATTTGACCATTGAGTGCATTATTGACGATGCACCCACCAATGATTGCGACAACTCAATTACCAGCAGGGTCACTATTGTTCGACCGGTCAATGGTTTGCTGGTTTTTTTGCCAAATCGTGAAGTCACAGTGCTGGCTGAGGCCACAGTGGCGCCAACTGTGGTGGGTTCGGTGTCCAGCGGCCTTGTCAGTGTAGACACCAATCAGTCCGCCTTGTTGAATGGTTTGCTGACTGCATTGGGTGGTGGCGCCATCAATTTGAATGTGGCCCAGTGGGGCAGTTTGCTGGGCAGTGACATTCGCGTGGATTTGTTGGCTTTGGCGACAGAACTGGGTGTGGCCAATGTGAATGATTTGTTGTCTTTGAACCTGTCGGCACTGGGTTTGTTGCAAGATGCCTTGTTGGTGGGCAATGCCGATGAAGCCGATAAAATGGAAGTCGAGGGTATTCTGAGTGCCTTGAGCGGACCCTTGAACAACGTCAATGTCACTGTGGGCGATCTGTTGGCCCTCGATTTGTCGGGCCGAACCAATACCACTCTGGATGTCAATCTGGGGCAGTTGGCGCAGGTTACTGTGCTGAATGCGGTCGAAGGCGTGGGTTACGTGTTGCCTATTTCATCGGGCTTGTTGAATCTGGATGTGGGCGTGAATATTCTGGAAGCGCCGCAAGTATTTGTTGGCCGGAAAATGCCTTACAAAAACCCGATTGCCACGGGCCGAACGGCGCAGGTGGCGTTGGATGTGCGGGTTCGTCAACCTTTGAACCTTAACCTGGCACTTGTTAATTTGAGCGCGCTGGATTTGGGGCTTCAACTGCGTGTAGCAGGTGGGCTGGCCGAAGTGAATGAACTAACGTGCCGGTATCCCCGTTCAACCAATAACATGGTGATGACCGTAGTACCGGCGGTGGCTGAGGTTTGTATTTCAGATAGCGCTGGTAATTTGAACACCACCGTGGGTTCGCTGGAATGTGGCGCGCCAGCTGAAATTTTGAATGTGAACTTTTTAGGTTTGGTGGACGCTGGTGTCACCTTGGCTGCTGAGACCAGTTTGCGCTCAGACCCTGTTCAACACAGTTTTGATGGTATGGCGCCTTTCAGCGAAACCATTGAACTGAGCGTAGGAGAAACGCTGGGTAATTTGTTGCAGAACACTGAATTGGATATCGGTTTGAATTTGCCACTGGTTGGCCCGCTGATCAACGGCATTGTGAATGGCTTGGTCAATTTGTTGCTCAACGCACTTGAACCTGCTTTAAGCCCCATTTTGGGCCTGGTGGGCAATATTCTCGATGGTTTGTTACAGGTGTTGGGTGTGGATTTAAATACAGTGACTGTGAATGTGGATTCCATGGATTGTCAAAGCGTGGTCTTGACGCGCTGACGGAACGTTCAATCCACTTGCACAGCATCGGTTTTTTGCAGGCCGTACACTGCCGCCAGCGCAGTGCCGGCCAACACCACAAGCCCGCCAATCAAAGTGTGCCAACCCACCGTTTCGCCCAGAAACAGATTGCCCCACAGCACGCCGAACACCGGGGTTAGAAAGGTCACGGTAAGTGCTGAGGTAGGCCCTATGTCCATCACCAGCCTGAAGTAAAGAAGGTACGCCACGCCGCTGCACAACACGCCCACTCCCAGAATGGCCAACCAACTGCTCATGGCGGGCATTTGCTCTGGCAGATTGAACGGCACAAAGGGCAGCAGTATAAAAGAGCCCATCAGCAAGCAACCAAAGGCATTGGTCAGCGGGTCAATGTCACTGCCCAGGTATTTGGCCATATTGGTTGCAATGCCATAACAGGCTGCGGCTGCAAGGGCAGCCGCCACTCCCAACCCGGTACCTTCCGTGTTCAGGGTTGCTGCGTCAAAGCCCACAATAATGGCCACACCCAACAGGCCGAGAACAAGGCCAAGCAAAGCCATGGGTGAGGGCACTGCACGGGTCCACACCAAGGCAACGAGCGCAGCCCAAATCGGGGCGGTGGCGTTAATGATGACCAGCACCGACGCGGTGACCGTGAACGAAGCATAGGCCACCAAGGTGAAAGGCAAGGCGGAGGCAAATACGGCAATCACAGCAATTAACTTCCAGCGCTTTGCAACCTGGGTTTGCTTGCGAGTTAGCGCAAAAAGCCCACCCAGAAAAAGTGCGCCAAACGCCACCCGAAGAGCAGCCATGAAGGCGGGGGCCATGTCGGCTGCTGCAATTTTGTAAAACACGAAGGATGAGCCCCAGATCATGGACAGCAACAACAATCGCAGCGCACTGGCTTGACTCATGGTTTTCAGCAGGTGGTGAGTGAATGCGCAAGTATGCTTAAAATAGCGCGACGCGTGATGGTGCTGGGTTGAATTCCCCCAACAATTCATAGTTTGATGTCAGATCAGTGCGCTTCGTCTTCCATGCGTTTGCGAAACTCGATGGTGTCTCCATCGGCCAGTAGCTGTGTAATTTTGAGTGGCGCACCGGCGGTGTCGAGTGTCAGTAAACCGACTCCGCTGCCATTGACCAGCCGCTCACCACGGCTGCCATGGTCGGGCTTGCGCGGCACGATGCGCATTTTTCGGCGCTTGGTGAACCAGTTCAAAGGCGACCAGGGGGCGTACAGCCAGCGATTCATGCGGTCGAGAATATCGAGCAGTTTGCGTGGAAACTCATTTCGAAAACCACTGCTGGTGATTTGCCAGATATTGGGGCTGTTTTTCTTGCTGCGAAGTTCCACTTCATAAGCGAATGAGTAGTGAACATCGCCAGAAAGAATGACAAAATTTTGGGGAGTTTTGCCGTGACGAAACAGGTTCAGCAAGGTGTTGGCAGCACCGCGGTGGGCCATCCAGTTTTCGGCATCTACCATCAAGGGTTTGCCAAACCAGGTGAACACTTTTTGTATGGTTTCAATCAACTTGACGCCAAATATGGGAGCCGGGGACACCAGCAACACTGCATCGTGTCCCAACAATCTTTGTTGTAGCTCAGAGAGTGATTCCCAATCCATCAAACCAGAGGGGTGCGCCGGGTTGAACTCCGCACGCCATCGATTGGTGCGGGTGTCGACCACCATCAGTGCGGGTTGAGTGTTCCATTTGTATTGCCAGCCGCGAAAGGCAATCAGCTCGGAAATCAGTTCTTCATGTGCTTCTTCGCCTGGCAACTGGAGGGCCTCGTCGCAGCGGGCCATCATGTCATCAGAAAAATTTTCCGGTGCATTGCCCCAGGCCTGGCACACCAGATAAGCCACCAGCGCGTTGCCGATGATGCGGCGGGAAAATGGTTCTCCGTAAGCGGTTTCTTCCCACTCTGCACTCAGGTTCCAGTCGTCGGTGATGTCGTGGTCGTCGAACATCATGGCCACCGGAATGTGTGCCATCAAGCGGTGCACACAGTCCAGTTCGGCGACGAATTCCTCCATGGCTTCCAGTTGTGCCTCATAGCGTTCCGCGAACTCGGTAGGCACATCAACAGGAATGGTCATCTCGGTGTAGCGCCACGGAATGGGCGACCAAACCAAGAGGTACATGGCCATGACTTCGGACAGGGATATCAGGTGATTTCGAGCGCTGTCGGTGGTGAATACCGGTTTTTTTACACCCGTAAACAGCACGGTGCGAATGTCTTTGTTGGCCTTGGTTTTTGGCAACAGTTGGTCGCGGGTGTAATAGTGTGGCTGCTCGCGATGCAGGGTATCGCTATTGTCCAGTTTGGTGCCGGGCAAAGGCTCTGCGGGCGAATTTAATTCGTTCAGCAAGCGGTGTATGGCCACCAGCATAGGGCCCGCCACATCGTCGGTGTAAATTTGATCGCCACCCATCATCAGCAGTGCTGGCCATTCGGTCGGTGTGGCGGCCAGTTCCAGCAGGTGCTGGTCAGCCCGAACCAGGCCATCGCCGGCCGAGCTGCCTTCTTTGCGGGCGTAGTGCGGCTTTCTGCACGAACCATGCAACACGCTGCGAATCTGGCTTTGAATGACAAATCCCAGCGTGCTTCTGCCGGGGTAAAGCAGGTGCGGTACTTCCTGGGTCAGGTTGATCCATTCGCCATCCGCACCGTGTTTGTAGCTGAGTTCATAGCCCACCCAGGTGTCAGTGGGTAGCGGCATGTTCAAGGGCAGATCGATTAGGTAAATGTAATAGCGCTCTGCCACTTTCAATTCACGGCAATGTCCGCGAATTTCATGCACTTGGGAATCGTGTTTGCCCGGGAACAGGGCAAGCCGCCACTGCACCGGCCGGGACGTTGCCAGCCACAAAGTGATTCGTTCGCTTTGCATGCGACGCAACACTGGGCCAGCCAAAAGGGTGTTGATGCTCATACTGCGATTCGGGTGAGGTGTGGGAAAAATGCACAAACCCTATCAACGTTTTACTAGTAATTCGGTGGACAGCTTTCTTGAGCCTTGGCTTTTGAGCCGGCTTTTTGAATGCAGTCCTTTAACACATCCAGTTTGGGCAGGGTTTTGCAGTGGGGTACATCGGCCAATGGCTGAGTGCCATTAAAGCCACAAGCGTAATACGAAGTTACGGGATTCACAGGTTTGTTGACAACTTTGTTGCAGGCAGGTTTCAAGGTGTTGCTGACCCAGTTGTCATAGGTACTGGACTCTTTCTCGAATTCGGCTTTGTCGGCATTCAACTGGTCTGCTTGCAGATTGAAGGTGTTCACCGCTTCATTGAAATTACTGACAGCGTTTTTGTCGGGTTTACCTGCATCAAGTTTTGCTTTTTGGTTTTGCAGGGCAACGCGCCGTTCGTTCAAAAGCCTTTCGCTGCCACGCAAGTCGCTGGCCCGCTGTTCCAGCGAGTTGAATCGTTTCAAGCCCTGTTGTTCAAACTGCAAACAGGTGCGCAGTTCGCCTTCTTCAACCTGCACAGGGCTTGGGGTTTGGGCTTGCAGGGAAGGGCTGGCCAAAAGCATCAGGAATACGCCGGTTTTGACTTTGGACATGGACATGTTTATTGCAACGGTGAACTACAAGTGCTTGATCGTAGCAGATCGATAGCCAAATTAAATCGAATGAGCAATTGATTAAATAAGTAAGAATAATTATCATTACTGTTCATTAAAAAGCGTGAGTGTTTTGCGTATGAATAAGGTCGGCAGTACGAACTACTGGGTAATCAATCGGATTTTGTCAGCGCTAGTGGGTGGCTATGTATTTACCTGGGGTTTTGCATCTTTGGGCATTGCAGGTTTGGCTTTCCTCGGCGTTGATTTTCATGAAGCTGAAACCGGTGTCTTGATGCTGGCTTTTCTGGTTTTTCTATGTGTGTTCCTGTGGGCTTTTGCCAGCACCAGTGTGGCCCGTGTGTGGGCTGTGCTGGCGGGTGGCGGCGGGTTGATGACGCTGTCGGCCTGGTTGGTTCAACAAAACATGTTGTCTTGAAGGGGAACGTTGGTGTTCAGTAATTTTCGATTGTCCATGACCTGGGTTCATACCTGGTTTGGTTTGGTGTTGGGCTTTGTATTGATGGTCTGTTTTTTCTTTGGATCTCTGTCGGTGTTTGATCGGGAAATTGACCGATGGGCGATTCCCGAAACGCGGTTCGACGCGCAGCCCATGCCTTCGTTTGACAAGGTACTGTTGCCTGCTTTGCAGCAACTGGAACCCGATGAGGTGGACTATGCCACCAACATGCCCAGGCTGCACGACCCGGCCAAGGGCGAGATGACCCCGCGCACTGAATTGCCGGTGGATGAATATTGGGCTTATGTGACCCACCGCGACCCCGTGTTGGCGGCTGGTGTGGGCTATGGCGTGCCCTTGGCGAAAAACCCGGAAGACCACAACCACATTCACAAGAACGTGACCCTGGACCCCAGAACCGGTGCGGTGTTGCCTGATGACAAACTGAAAATTGGCAGTCACTGGTTTTACCCCATGCACTACAGCTTGCAGTTGAAGTGGAAAAATCTGGGGATCTGGATTGTAGGCCTTGCGGCGTTGATGATGCTTGCTGCTTTGGTCACCGGTGTCATCATGCACCGCAAGGTATTCCGCGAGTTTTTCACGTTCCGGCCCTGGAAGCGAACACAACGTGCCAGCCTGGATTTGCACAATCTGACGGGTGTTGTGGCCCTGCCATTCCATTTCTTTTTTGCATTCACCGGCTTAGTAATTTTTGCAAGTTTTTACTTTCTGCCGGTGACCAGCACCTTGCTTGATCCCCTGCACAAGCAGCATGAAATTCACGAGGCGGCCGCAACCGGTTTGCCGCATGATGCAGCAGGTGTGCCCGGACCCATGAGCAGTGTGGATGCCATGGTGGAGGAGGCCAAACGCCGTTGGGCAGCGCGCGACATGGCAGGTGAAGTCGGCTTTTTGGTGATGCACCATGTCGGCGATGCCAACAGTTATGTGAGTATTTACCGCGCTGGCAGTGACCGGGTGGCACTGGTGGGCGAGGGCATTCACTTCAAAACCAGCACAGGCGAAGTGCTCAGTGAAGACCCTCCGCGTACCCCTGTTTCAGAGGTGAATGAATTTTTGACTGGCTTGCATTTGCAGCATTTTGAACACTGGTTCTTGCGTTGGCTGTATGTGTTGGGCGGCTTGCTCGGTGCGGTGTGTATTGCAACCGGTTTTATTTTCTTCGTTGAAAAACGAAAATCCCAACATGCGAAAAGTGGGAGCAACGGAAGCCGTGTGGTCGATTCATTGGCCGTGACCACAGTGACTGGCATGGTGATGGCCGCAGTTGGCATGCTGGTGATGAATCGGATTCTACCGCCCGACATGTTGGGCAAGGCCGATTGGGAAAAAGCTGCATTCTGGACTGTGTGGGGCCTTAGCTTTGTTCATGCTTACGTTCGCAGTGCGCCCGTTGCGCTTGGTTTATTCAACCCGGCCTGGCGTGAGCAGTGCTGGGGTGTTGTGGTGCTGAGTATTTCCGCAGTGCTCTTGAATTGGGCCACCACGGGCGACCATTTGATCAAAACAATCTTCACAGATACCTATTGGCCCGTGGCTGGTGTTGACCTAAGTCTGATGGCGTGTGCCTTGGTGAGCGGTTGGGCTGCATTGAAACTTGCGCGGCGCGAGCGTGGTGTGCAGTCTCATTCCGGATTTGGCGAGGTGGCCCATGCCTGAAGCACTTTATTTAATAGCGGCAGCTTTGTTCAGCTTGGTGGGCATGGCGTGGCTGGCTTTGTCCATGGATGTGCATTGGGCCCAGCTGAAGCAGATCCCCCTGGCGGATAGCCAACCACCCAAAGCAATACTCAAGGCCTTGGGTTACAGTGCTTTGTTGGTATCACTGGTGGTGTGCCTGGTGGCTGACCGGCCCTCCATTGCGGCACTGGTCTGGATCATGTTGATGGTTGGTTCGGCTGTGGCGGTGGCCTTTGCGTTGGCCAACAGGCCGGGCTTGTTGAAGGTCATTTGGCCGATTGAATTCAAGGCATAAAAAAACCCGCTGGATGAAACCAGCGGGTTTTTTCTTGAGGCGGGTTGATTTACTGACGAATCAAATGATCAAAGGCCGCCAGTGAAGCATTCGCGCCTTCGCCCATGGCGATGATGATCTGCTTGTAAGGCGCAGTGGTGCAGTCGCCTGCAGCAAACACGCCTTCCATGCTGGTGTGGCCTTTGTGGTCCACCACAATTTCACCATGCTTGCTCAATTCCAGCGTGCCTTTCAACCAGTCGGTGTTGGGCAGCAAGCCGATTTGAACAAAAATGCCTTCCAGTTCAACCTGCTTCACTTCATCCGTGGCGCGGTCTTTGTAGCTTAAGCCGTACACCTTGGTGCCGTCGCCGTTCACCTCGGTGGTCAGCGCGTTCAGGATCACTTTCACATTGGGCAGGCTGTGCAGTTTTTTCTGCAACACAGCGTCTGCTTTCAGCTTGGTGTCGAACTCAAACAGGGTCACTTCTTTCACAATGCCAGCCAAGTCAATGGCGGCCTCTACACCGCTGTTGCCACCACCAATCACCGCCACGCGCTTGCCTTTGTACAAGGGGCCATCGCAGTGCGGGCAGTAGGCCACGCCCTTGTTTCGGTACTCGGCTTCGCCGGGTACGTTCATTTCGCGCCAGCGTGCACCGGTGCTCAAAATAATGGTTTTGCTGGTCAGCTTGGCACCGTTTTCCAGCTCCACTTCAACTTTGCCGTCGGCGAGTTTTTGCAGGCCTTTTGCGCGTTGCAGGTTCATCACGTCGATCTCGTATTCCTTGACGTGTTGCTCCAGTGCAGCCACCAGTTTGGGGCCTTCTGTTTCTTTCACTGAAATGAAGTTTTCAATGCCGAGCGTGTCCAATACCTGACCACCGAATTTCTCGGTGACCACGCCAGTTTTCACGCCTTTGCGTGCGGCATAAATTGCGGCGGCTGCACCGGCAGGGCCACCACCTACAATCAGCACATCGAATTCACCTTTGGCGTTCAGTTTGGCGGCGTCTTTTTCTGCTGCGCCGGTGTCAAGCTTGGCAACAATCTCTTCCAGCGTCATGCGGCCAGAGCCAAAGCTTTCATTGCTGTTGCCCTGCTGGCCCTGAAACACGGTGGGCACAGCCATTACCTTGCGTTGTTCCACGAGTGGCTGGAACATGCCGCCATCAATCATGGTGTGGCTAAACGCCGGGTTCAATGCGGCAATGGTGTTGAATGCCTGTACTACGTCTGGGCAGTTGTGGCAGCTCAGCGAAATCACGGTTTCAAAATGACCGCCATTGGCCGGTGCTTGCAGGCCTTTGATCTGTTCGATCACATCTGCTTCCACCTTGGGTGGATGGCCGCCTACATGCAGCAGGCCCAGCAGAAGCGAGGTAAATTCATGTCCCATGGGCAAACCGGCAAAACGCACACGGCCTTCTTCGCCTTGCTTGGCAATCGAGAATGAAGGGCGCAGGTTGTACTCGCCGTCCAGGCGCACAGACACGCGGTCTGAACACTCAGCGATTTCTTGCACCAGCTGTTCCATATCGCGTGCTTTTTCGCTGTTGTCCAGCGAGGCCACCAATTCAATGGGGTGTCGCAGCATCTGCAGATAGGTCTTCAGTTGTTGTTTGATGTTTGCGTCGAGCATGGGGTACTCCGAGGAATGTTCTTCAGGTGTTTTTGAACATGGGGCCGCTCCCTTGTGGGGAGCGGTTTACTGCTAA
The DNA here is from genome assembly GCF_000170915.1 of Limnobacter sp. MED105. GTDB lineage: Bacteria > Pseudomonadota > Gammaproteobacteria > Burkholderiales > Burkholderiaceae_B > Limnobacter. Next base: position 543 of record NZ_ABCT01000017.1, on the reverse strand, counting down.
CAATTCAAAGGTAATTTGAATTTAGATTTTGCCAACCAGGTCCAGTGAAGGAGTCAAGGCTGCGTCGCCTTCTTTCCACTTGGCTGGGCAAGCCTGGCCGGGGTTCTTGGCGATGTATTGGGCGGCTTGAATCTTGCGCTTCAGTTCAGATGCATCACGGCCGATACCCAGGTCATGCACTTCCATCACCTTGATTACGCCCTGTGGGTCGAGAACGAAGGTACCGCGCAGTGCCAAACCTTCTTCTTCAATCATCACGCCGAAGTTGCGTGTGATTTGGCCGGTGGGGTCACCGATCATTGGGAAGCGGATTTTACCGATTGTTTCTGTGGCGTCGGCCCAAGCTTTGTGGGTGAAGTGGGTGTCGGTAGACACTGAGAATACTTCCACGCCCATGGCTTTCAATTCTTCGTACTGGTCAGCCAGGTCGCCCAACTCAGTGGGGCACACGAATGTGAAGTCGGCTGGGTAGAAAAAGAATACAGACCACTTGCCCATCACGTCGGCTTCGGTCAGGTTGATTTCTTTGCCGTTCCAGTAGGC
>NZ_ABCT01000018.1 GCF_000170915.1 Limnobacter sp. MED105 | reverse complement strand
TTCACAACAATTGGCTTGGGGCCGCGCTGTTTGCGGGTTTGGTCTTTGAGTATCTTTAAGGGCGTTTACTTGGCACCTTTTTGTAGCTCAACCGCACGTGTACACGCCGCCTTGGCTGCGCTTTTGATGGCGTCTTGAACGCCGAGTGCGCGCAACTGTTCCAGGCCGGCAAAGGTGGTGCCTCCTTTGCTGGTGACCTTCTCTCGCAGGGTGGCAAATGAATCATCCGACTGCTTGGCCAGCGTGGCTGCGCCCAAAAAGGTCTGGCTCACCAACAGGTTGGCTTGTGATTCATTGAATCCCAGGTTTTTCGCGGCCTCTGCCAATGCTTCCATCAGAAAAAACACATAGCCAGGACCACTGCCTGAAATGGCTGTGACTGCGTTGATTTCATCTTCCTCGTTTAATACCAGTACTTCGCCGCAACTGCTGAAAATTTGCTGGGCGATGTTGCGATCTTCGACGGAACAATTCGAGGTGAAAAACAGTCCTGAGATACCCTGCGATACCAAGGCGGGTGTATTGGGCATGCAGCGCACCACGCGTGCATTACCCTGTTGGCTCCAGTTCTGTATTTGAGCCACGCTGACACCTGCGGCAATGCTGATTATCAGCGCCCTGCTCAAATGGGCAGCCTGATTATTCAGTACGCTTTGCATCATTTGGGGTTTTACCGCAAGCACCACGATTTCCGGGGTGAAATCGCTTGGCCAGTCGGTGGTGCATTGAATGTTCAAAGTGGACATTTTTGCTGCTGCCTCAGGGCTGGGATCCACCACATGAAATGTGCTGGCCGATACGCCGCTGCCAATTAATCCGCCAAGAATGGCGAAAGCCATATTGCCGCCGCCAATGAATAGAGTGTTCTGCATAGTGATTCCGTATATTTATTTCGAATAGTTGCGTGCACCGAACAAGGCTGAGCCCACGCGCACGCAGCTTGAGCCGCATTCAATCGCCAGTTCCAGGTCTGCAGACATACCCATTGAAAGCGTGTCCATGCGCAAACCTTTGGAGTTGAGTGAATCGAAGATCAACTTGCACTTTAAGAATTCGGCTTTCAATTGATCCACGTTGTCTGTGTTGCTGGGAATGGTCATCAGGCCGCGCAGTGCAATATTCTTCAGACTTTGAATTTGTAGGCACAAATCGGCGGTCTGTTCTGCATTGACTCCCGATTTACTGTCTTCGCCGGAGGTGTTGATTTGCACCAGCACATTCAGCGGTCCCAGCTTGTCGGGTCGTTGATCCGACAATCTTTGTGCAATTTTCAAGCGATCAACGCTGTGCACCCATGAAAAATTTTCCGCAATCGGTTTTGTTTTGTTGCTTTGAATGGGGCCAATGAAATGCCATTCAAGGTTGGTATTGATTGTTTGCGCATTGGGGTGATCAGCCAGCTGGGTGATTTTATCCAAGGCTTCCTGCAGGTAATTTTCACCAAAAGCAGTTTGTCCACAGTTGTAAAACTCAAGGATGTCACTCAAGGGAAAAGTTTTACTGACCGCCAGCAGCTTCACAGCCGAACCGGGTCGACCAGCTTTGCTGCATGCGTTTTCAATCCGGCTTTGAATGTCAGCCAATTGTGTGGCTCGGCTCATGGTGCATCAATTCAATGCTTAAAAGGAGATTATAGCCACATGACACTGACCGAATTGTTGACCTGGGCTGTGGAGGAACATGCATCGGATTTGCATTTGTCGGCAGACATGCCGCCGATGATTCGTGTGAATGGTGAAATGCGCAGATTAAGCGACTCTGTTTTGGGGCATCGCGAGATTTACCGATTGATTCAGGGATCAATGACAGAGGCGCAATGGCAAGGCTGGGAGCAGTCGCATGAATGTGATTACAGTTTTTCGATCGAAGGACTTTCACGGTTTCGTGTGAATGCGTTTATGCAGTGCAGGGGAGCAGCGGCAGCATTTCGCGTGGTACCCAGCCGTGTAAAAACGCTGGAAGAGCTTGAGGCACCCGCCGTGTTTCGTCAAATTGCGCGTGAACCCAATGGACTGGTTCTGGTTACTGGCCCCACCGGCTCGGGCAAAAGCACCACTTTGGCTGCAATGGTGGATGATGTAAACCGCAACCAAAAGGCGCATATTTTGACCATTGAAGATCCGATTGAGTTTACACACACGCCGATGAACTGTGTGATAAACCAACGCGAGTTGGGTGAACACACCCATTCATTTGGTGCCGCTTTGCGCTCCGCCCTGCGAGAGGATCCGGACGTGATTCTGGTGGGGGAAATGCGTGATCTTGAAACAATTCAATTGGCATTGACCGCCGCTGAAACCGGACACTTGGTGTTTGCCACTTTGCACACTTCTTCTGCCCCAAAAACCATCGATCGCATTATTGATGCATTTCCATCGACCGATAAAAGTATGGTGCGCGCCATGTTGTCGGAATCGTTGCGTGCTGTGATCTGCCAAACCTTGTTGAAAAAGCAAGGGGGTGGGCGCGTGGCTGCACATGAAATCATGATGGCTACACCACCGATTCGGAATCTGATTCGCGAGGGCAAGGTGGCACAAATGTTGTCGTCAATTCAAACGGGTTCGCAGCACGGGATGCAGACCATGGAGCAGGCGGTACAACGGCTTTTGATGACTGGAAAGATTACTCGAGAAGTGGCGATGAGCGTTATTTCGGGATCCAACCAACCTTGAGCCATTCAGGTTTGCGGGTAAACTTGTTTTTCATTAAATATTTGGAAGGCACTTCCCATGGCAAGCAATGTGTACGAGTTTTCAAGCAAAACCCTCGATGGTAAGCCGCTGAGCCTGGCTGATTTTCAGGGCAAGGTACTGTTGATTGTGAATACAGCCAGCAAGTGTGGCTTTACCCCGCAGTACGAAGGTTTGCAGGAATTGCACACAGAATTAGGCCAGAAAGGTTTGGTGATTATTGGTTTTCCCTGCAATCAGTTTGGTGGACAAGAGCCCGGCACTGAAGAAGTGATTGCCAGTTTTTGCCAGAAAAATTACGGCGTTGATTTTTTGATGGCGGAAAAGGTGGATGTGAAAGGCAGCGATGCACACCCCTTGTTCAAGTATCTGACTTCTCAGGCCAAAGGCATTTTAGGCACCGAGGCCATCAAGTGGAATTTCACAAAATTTTTGGTGCGCAAGAATGGTGAGGTTTACGACCGCTACGCTCCCACCACCAAGCCCGCTGATTTGAAAGCCGACATTGCCAAGCTGTTGGCAGAGTGATTTAGCTTTCTTCTGGCGGTTGTTCCGAGGTTGCCCGTGGTCGATACACCCCACGGGTCAACGGAATTTCAAACAGGCGGCATTCAATGGGTCCGTTGAACAAGGGGCGTTTGCGCTTGGGGCTGAGTCCCAGCGTTTTCTTGATTTCCAGATCGCCGGAGAACAAAAATGCGGTCCAGCCGGAAAAATTCATTTTCAGATGATCGCCGTAGGCCTTGAACAGTCGCTCATAGGCCTCATCTTCGGGTACATCTGCACCTTTGGCGCGCACACGTTCGCCGTAGGGTGGATTGCTGAACACAATGCCGCTTGGTGACGGAGGTTCTACGGTGAGGGCATCGCGCTGCGCGAACTGAACAATACCCGCGTCCAGAAGTTCTTCGAAACCGGCACGCGCCAGATTTTCCTGGGCAATGTCAATCAACAGTTCAGTGATATCGCTGGCGTACCATTGGAAATAAGGTGTGGTGAGCGCTTTGTCCAATCCTGCATTGAAGCGGCGATTGGCGTCTTCTTGAAGTTCTTTGCCCCACTCGGGGGTGAAGGGTTTCAGGTTTTCAAAAGCAAATGCCCGCTCCAGGCCCGGGGCACGATCGCACAGCTGGGACAGTGATTCGATCACCAAAGTACCACTGCCGCAAAATGGATCCAGAAACACATCGGCATTTTTGCCAGCTTCGCTTTGGCGCGCAATGTGCCACAAACCGGCAGCCAGGTTTTCTTTCAAGGGTGCCACGCCAGCTTCTTCGCGCCAGCCGCGCTTGAATAGGTTTTCACCAGCCAGATCGATGTACACCATGGCTTCAGTGGGGTTAATGGCTGCGAAAATTCGTACATCGGGTGCTTCAACGCTGATATTCGGGCGTTCATCGAAACGTTCGAGAAATGCATCGCACACTGCATCTTTCAAGCGAAGTTGGGTGAAGCGAACACTTTGAATGTCAGCACCCAGGTTGTTCAAATCCACGCGGAAGGTGTTGGAAAGCTTGAACCAGTTGTGCCAATCAACAGATTTGGCAATGTGATAGAACTCATCTTCGCTGGTGCACTCTCCTCGTGCCAGTTCAAGCCCGATGCGGCCTGCAAACCGTGTCCAGTAGGTCATGCGGGTGGCTTGGCGCCAGCTGGCCTCGAATGTACAACCACCAGTGACTGCGCGGGTTTTTTGAGCACCCATGCTTTCCAGTTCAGCGACCAGAATTTCTTCCAGACCACGCGGGCAGCTTGCAAAGCAGTTGAACACACTCTGTTTGGTGGAGTTGTGTTGCTGACCGGCGGGTTTGCCGGCGTTGTTCGGCTTGGAATGATTCGGGTTTGAATAGGGCATGAATTACTTTAAAAATTAGAAAGGTTTAACAACCACCAGAATGATGGCAATGGCCATGAGTACCACAGGTACTTCATTGAACCATCGGAAATAGGTGTGACTGCGGGTATTTTGGCCTGCTTCAAATTTGCGAAGAATGCGGCCACAACTGTAGTGGTAACCGGCAATCGCGAAAACAACGAAAATTTTCGCGTGTAGCCAGCCGCTTTGTCCACCCACGCCAATTTGGTATACCCCCACCAGCGCAAAACCAAGTAACAAGGCAGGAATCGCCAAAAGGGTCATGAACTTGTAAAGCTTTTTCGCCATTTGCAGCAGGCGTGCTGTGGCGGCGGGCTCTGTTTCCATGGCCATGTTCACGAAAATTCTGGGCAGGTAAAACAAACCTGCGAACCAGGAAGCGACAAACAAAATGTGAAAGGCTTTCACCCAAAGGTAACCGTCCATGTACTGCTCCAGTTAGTTTTGAATCAATCAGTTTCTTGTTTCACCGTGGCCAAACACCACGTACTTTTGGCTGGTCAGGCCTTCAAGGCCTACCGGGCCACGCGCATGAATTTTGTCGGTTGAAATACCGATTTCAGCACCCAGGCCATACTCAAACCCGTCTGCGAAACGGGTAGAGGCATTCACCATGACAGAGGCTGAATCCACTTCACGAATGAAGCGCATGGCGTGTCCGTGGTTTTCAGTCACGATGCTGTCGGTGTGATGCGAGCCATAGTGGTTGATGTGCGCAATGGCTTCATCAAGACTGTCGACCACCTTGATCGACAAAATAGGCGCCAAATATTCAGTGCTCCAGTCTTCCTCAGAAGCCGCTTTCACGCTGGGCAACAGTGCCATGGTGCGTTTGCAGCCACGCAGCTCAACACCTTTGGCTGCATAACGCTGCGCAAGTTCCGCCAACGCTGGCTTGGCCACATGGGTGTGAACCAGCAGGGTTTCCATGGTGTTGCAGGTGCCGTAGCGATGGGTTTTCGCGTTCTCTGCAATATTGACTGCATGCGTGAGGTTTGCAGACTCATCAATGAATACATGGCAAATGCCGTCGAGGTGCTTGATCACAGGCACTTTGGCATCGCGGGAAATACGCTCAATCAGACCTTTGCCGCCACGGGGAACAATCACGTCAACGTACTCAGTCATGGTGATCAATGTGCCCACAGCAGCGCGGTCGGTGGTGTCAATAACCTGCACAGCATCCGCTGGCAGGCCCGCTGCTTCCAAACCTTGAGCAACGATCGCTGCCAGGGCCTGGTTGCACCGGAATGCCTCAGAGCCGCCGCGCAAAATGGTGCTGTTGCCTGATTTGATGCACAGGCCGGCCGCATCCACGGTTACATTCGGGCGACTTTCATAAATAATGCCAATGACGCCCAGCGGCACGCGCATTTTTCCAACTTGAATGCCGGAGGGGCGGTTCTTGAAGTCAGTCATCTCGCCGATCGGGTCAGGCAGCTGGGCAATTTGTTCCAGGCCTTCGGCCATGGTTTCGATGGCCTTGTCACTCAAAGCCAAACGATCCAGCAATGCGGCGTCCAGGCCATTCGATTGAGCCTGAGCCATGTCGGCTTGATTCGCCTCGGTTAACGCAGCCTTGTTGGCCCGAATCAGCTTGGCTGTTTCAAGCAGCGCAGTATTTTTGGCGTGCGTGTTGGCTTTGGCCATGTAAACAGCGGCTGCGCGGGCCTTTTTGCCGATGGCCAGAATTTGTTGTTCGATACTCATGTTACTTGCTCTTTCAGGTGTTCCAAAGTTCGGGCGGTTCAATGCCCGCCACGCCTAGGCCTATAATCTCAAACAGGGTCCAGGGGTTGCCCTGTTTCATGCCTTTGATGGTTTTTTCGGCGGCATAACACCAAGCGGTCAGTTTTTGAAGGCTGCCAGGGTTGTGGCGTTTCAGGGCGGCTGCAATGTGATTCTGCCTCTGTCCCCAAATTCTATTTTGTCGGCAGGCATCCGACAAAGACATTCCGCGCCGCATGGCTTGCTGTGTGTCGCGAATGGCACGAATTTCTTCTTGCAAGGCCCAAAGTACCAAAGTGGGGGCTTCGCCTTCGGCTTCCAGTCCCTCCATCATTCGGGTAATTCGCTTGGCGTCCCCGGCCAGCAAGCTGCCACCAAGGTCGAACACGTTAAAGCGTGCAGAATTGGCAACCATGCCTTGCACCTGTTCAATGGCCACAGCTCCTTGGTGCTCAAGCGCCAGCTTTTCTATGGTTTGGTGTGCCACCAGCAGGTTGCCCTCGGTTTTCTCGGCCAACCAACTGCAGGTTTCTCGGTCCAGTTGCACACCTTTGCGTTTTGCAGCTTGCGCGATCCAGCCGGGCAGGGTGTCTGCACCCACCGGGCGACAGGCTATCTCGCATCCTTTTGCCAGCAAATCAGCAAAACCGGCACTTTTTTCCTGGGTTTTATTCAGTTTGGGAGCGCTCACCAGCAGGTAATGCCCGGTGTCACCGGCAGCGATCCACTGCGCTGCTTTGCCCAAGGCTTCCGCAGCTTCCTTGCTGAGTTTGGGTTGATTAATTCGCAAATCAACCAGCGAAACATCGCCAAACAGGGAGGCTTCAGCAAACAGCGATAAAAACTCCTGTGGGTCAAATTGCCGATCCACTTCAACAATATGTCGCTGGTAATCGGTTTGTTTTTTCAGTCGTTGACGGTACAGGTCGGCAGCCTGGGTCGCAAACAGGGGTTCATCTGTAAATACGCACAGCAGTTGTGGCAAAGCGGTGTTTGCGCCGTCGTTCAACCAGGTGTCAAGCGCAATCTGTTTCATTTCGCCGTTTGCCCCTTTGGTCCCAACTGCAAGGCGCTAAGCCGCCCGGTAATCTGGCGTGCAATGTCACGTTGCATTTCAGTGTACAGCTGGTTTTCCTCGGCTTCCTTGCCCAAAATTTGATCGTCGGTGTAAGTCAGTTCCCGGCGTTGGCTCAGTTGGCTGGTGGCAATCAGGAAGTCTCCGTTTTTGTCCACCACGCTGTAAAGCAGTTCATAGGTAATTCGTACCTCACGGGCGCGACCAGTTGCACTGAAGGTGACGATACTGCGATCTCGTGCTTCGCTGATCAAATTCAACTTCAAAGGGGCACCTTCAGGTGGGTTCACCTTCAAGTTCAGAATCTGAAGTTGCAAGTCCATGTTGCGGTTCATTTCAGAATTTTCCATGCCGCGCAATTCGATTTTCTCAAAGTCGAAGTTGTACTGGCCACGCAACTGAAAGCCGCAGGCGGTCAGTGCCAGGGTTGTTGCCAGCAGGGCGATGGTTTGAAAAAATCGTTTCATAAAGACTCGCTTGTTGTTGGGGTCGATCTTAAACAACGATATTGACCAGTTTGCCGGGTACCACAATCACTTTCTTGGCGGGTTTGCCTTCCATGAACTTTTGTGCTGCTTCGTTGGCCAGCGCGGCGCTCTCGATGCTGGCTTTGTCCGCGTCGGCGGGAACCTCAATGCTGCCTCGCAGTTTTCCGTTCACTTGCACCATCAAGGTCAATTCTGAGCGCACCAAGGCGTTCTCGTCCACCTCGGGCCATGGAGCGTCCAGAATTTCACCCTCTGCCGCACTGTAGTTCAGGCTGGCCCACAGGTGGCAGGTAATGTGAGGCACGATCGGGTACAGCACGCGCAACAAAATGCTCAGGCCTTCGACCAGTACTGCCTGGTCGGCTGGTGATTTTGGCTCATTGGCGAATGCATCCAGTGTGTTCAGCATTTTCATGCCGGCTGACACCACCGTGTTGTACTGGTGGCGGTCGTAGTCGAAATTGGCCTGTTTCAAAATTTCATGCACATCGCGGCGGGTGTTCTGCGCCGCTTTGCTCAATTCTGTGGCGTTCAGAGCGGGCTGGGCCTTGATGGCTTCTTGCTGATTCAAAGCCAGTTGGTAAAGGCGTTTCAGGAAGCGGTGTGCGCCTTCCACGCCAGAGTCGCTCCACTCCAGGCTTTGCTCGGGTGGTGCAGCAAACATGGTGAACAAGCGCGCTGTGTCAGCGCCGTACTGGTCGATCAGGGCCTGTGGGTCGATGCCGTTGTTTTTGGACTTCGACATTTTTTCAACGCCACCAATGTGCACTGGTGCACCACTGTTGCTGAGTTTTGCCGAGACCGGGCGACCTTTGTCGTCAAACTCAACCGAGACATCGGCCGGATTGATCCAGGTTTTTTTTCCGTTGGCTTCTTCAGTGTAATACGTGTCGTTCAGCACCATGCCTTGAGTCAGCAGGGCGGTGGCGGGTTCGTGGAATTTCACCAGGCCCAGGTCGTTCATGACCTTGGTCCAGAAGCGGCTGTACAGCAGGTGCAGAATGGCATGCTCAATACCGCCGATGTACTGGTCCATGGGCATCCAGTAGTCGCTGCGTTCATCGGTCATGGTGTTTGCGTCGTTGCACACATAACGCGTGAAATACCAGCTGGAGTCGACGAAGGTGTCCATGGTGTCGGTTTCACGGCGGGCAGGTTTGCCGCACTTGGGGCATTTGCATTCATAGAATGCTGCGCTTTTGGCCAAGGGGTTGCCGCTGCCATCGGGTACCAAATCTTCAGGCAACACCACAGGCAGGTCTGCTTCGGGCACGGGTACATCGCCGCAGGTGTCGCAATAAATAATTGGAATCGGGGTGCCCCAGTAGCGCTGGCGTGAAATACCCCAGTCGCGTAGGCGGAACTGAATACGCTTTTCGCCTAGGTTGTTGGATGCAAGCAGCTCGGCCACCTTGTCGACAGCTGCGGAGTAATTCAGGCCATCCAGCGGACCACTGGCCACGCAAACACCACGTTCTTTGTCGCCATACCACTCAGCCCATTCAGCGTTGTTGAACACTTCGCCTTTCACGCTGATCACTTGTTTGATCGAAATGCCGTACTTCAAAGCGAATGCGAAATCACGTTCATCGTGTGCGGGCACACCCATCACAGCGCCATCGCCATAGCTCATCAATACATAGTTGCCCACCCAAACCGGTACGCTTTCTCCGGTTAACGGGTGCGTTACGGTAAGGCCTGTGGGCATGCCCTTTTTTTCCATCGTGGCCATGTCGGCCTCGGCCACGCCGCCAGCCTTGCATTCGGCGATGAATGCCTGAAGTTCAGGATTGTTTTCGGCAGCCAGCGCAGCGAGCGGATGCTCAGCCGCCACGGCGCAAAAGGTGACACCCATGATGGTGTCGGCACGTGTGGTGAACACATACAGCTTGCCTTCTTGAACCAATTCACCCGCGGTGTTTTTGATCTCATGCGGGAAAGCAAAGCGCACGCCGGTGGATTTGCCAATCCAGTTTTCCTGCATCACTTTGACGCGGTCGGGCCACTGAAGACCATTCAAATCTTCGAGCAATACATCCGCGTAATCGGTAATCGCCATGTAGTACATGGGAATATCACGCTTCTCGACCACGGCTCCGGATCGCCATCCTTTGCCGTCGATCACCTGTTCATTGGCCAGCACGGTTTGGTCAATGGGATCCCAATTCACGGTGCCTGTTTTTTTGTAAACAATGCCTTTTTCGAGCATCTTCAGGAACAGCCACTGGTTCCACTTGTAGTAATCGGGTTTGCAGGTGGCTACCTCTTTAGACCAGTCAATGGCCAAGCCCATCGATTCCATCTGTTTTTTCATGTAATCGATGTTGCTGTACGTCCAAGCCGCGGGTGGTTTTCCGTTGGCCATGGCTGCATTTTCAGCGGGCATACCGAACGCGTCCCAGCCCATAGGCATCAAGGTGTTGTAGCCCTTCATGCGCTTTTGGCGAATCATGACGTCGTTGATGGTGTAGTTGCGCACGTGGCCCATGTGAAGTTTGCCGCTGGGGTAGGGCAGCATTGAAACGCAGTAATACTTTGGCTTTTGCTTGCCGCTTGCGTCTTTGGCGAAAGCCTCAGCCCTGTAGGCGTCTGATTCTTTCCATTGGCCTTGAACGGCATTTTCAATGTCTTGGGCGGCGTATTTGTCGAGCATGGTGCGTGGAAACTTGGGTATGAATTTTGAATGCGGGCGGGGCCGTGCCGGGTGGGGCAGGCCAATCGGTCATTATATCGGGCTTTTTCGTTTTTTACGGGCAAGGCAGGTGGGGCAATCACTGTTAAAATCAACAGCAAAACCCATTTTTGATGTGAGAAGCCGTGTCTTTACTTGATAGCCTGAACCCTGAACAACTGGCAGCCGTCACCTTGCCCCGTGAATCGGCACTGATTCTGGCAGGGGCTGGCAGTGGCAAAACCAAGGTGCTCACAGCTCGCATTGCGTGGTTGATTCAAACCGGGCAGGTGGGCCCCAATGGGGTATTGGCGGTTACCTTCACCAATAAGGCGGCCAAGGAAATGCTGCACCGCATTTCAACCATGCTGCCGATTAACACTCGCAGCATGTGGGTGGGTACTTTTCACGGCCTGTGCAATCGCATGTTGCGGGCCCACTGGAAGGAAGCCGGATTGCCGCAAGCCTTTCAGATTCTGGACATGCAAGACCAGCTTTCCGCGATCAAGCGGATGTACAAAGTGCTGGGTATTGATGCTGAAAAATTTCCGCCCAAACAGTTGAGCTACTTCGTCGGTTCGGCGAAAGATCAAGGTTTGCGCCCCAAAGACGTCGAGGCGCACGACGAATACCACCGCATGATGGTTCGGTTGTACGAGGCCTATGAAGCCCAATGCCAGCGTGAGGGGGTAGTTGATTTTGCCGAGTTGTTGTTGCGTTCATTCGAACTGTTGGGCGCAAACCCGGCGTTGCGTGAACATTACCAGGCTCGTTTCAAATACATTTTGGTGGACGAGTTTCAAGACACCAACAGCTTGCAATACAACTGGTTAAAGCGGCTGGCTGGCCCCCAAGGCTGCATTTTTGCAGTGGGCGATGATGACCAATCCATTTACGCCTTCCGCGGTGCGCGCGTGGCCAACATGGTGCAGTTTGAGAATGATTTCAATGTGCAGAATCGCATCAAGCTGGAGCAAAACTACCGTTCAGTTGGCAATGTGTTGAAAGCAGCCAACGTACTGATTGCGCACAACAAGGCTCGTCTGGGAAAGGAGTTGTGGACCGAGGCCGGCGAGGGTGAGGCAATCCGGGTGTATGAGGCCACGAGCGATCAGGATGAGGCGGCTTTTATCATCGATCGAATTAAAAAACTGGTGCTTGAGGAAGGTTACGGTAGATCCGATATTGCGATTCTGTATCGCTCGAACGCTCAATCCCGCGTGGTGGAACAAGCCTTGTTCAATGCCGGCATGCCTTATCGTGTGTACGGCGGTTTGCGCTTTTTTGAACGCGCTGAAATCAAGCACGCACTGGCTTATTTGCGTTTGATGGACAACGCAGACGACGACAACTCTTTTTCACGCGTTGTGAATTTTCCTGCGCGTGGCATTGGTGCACGTAGCGTGGAGCAACTGCAAGACATTTCCACGGCGCAGGGCACTTCGCTGTACCGTGCCATTCATCGCATGGAAGGTCGGGCGCAGGCCGGTTTGAAAAAATTTGCCGATTTGATCGAGCGCATGCGATTTGAAACACGTGGCTTGAGCCTTGCCGATTTGGTCGACAAGGTAATCAATGAATCAGGTTTGGTGGCTCATTTTCAGGCCGACAAAGATGGTGAAGACCGTGTTGAAAACTTGAAAGAATTGGTGAATGCGGCTGCCTCGTTCGCGATTGCTGAAGGTTATTACCAAGATGCAGCGGCCACGATGGTGGACGAAGAAAAGTTGATTACGCCGCTGGCTGATTTTCTTTCTCATGCCTCGCTTGAGGCGGGTGACAACGCAGCGGCGGCGGGTCAAGAGGCCATTCAATTGATGACAGCGCATTCTGCCAAAGGGCTGGAGTTCAAATGTGTTTTCGTGACGGGTTTGGAAGAAGGGTTGTTCCCGCATGAGAACAGCATCGGCAATTCCGTGGAGGGTGGCGATGGCACCAGCGTAGAGGCCGTGGAAGAAGAGCGTCGCTTGATGTATGTGGCCATTACCCGCGCACGGGAACAACTGTTTTTAAGCCATGCACAGCAGCGAATGTTGCACGGGCAAATTCGTTACCACCTTCGTTCTCGTTTTCTCGATGAGTTGCCTGAAGAGGTATTGAAATGGCTTACTCCAAAACGTGCGCACATTGCCAGCCAGGGTTGGGATGCGCTTGATTCCAAAGTGTGGGGGCAAAATAAAACGCTCAACGTGGGTTACAGCAACAAAGCCGCCAAGCGACCCTACGACATCGGCACGGGTGTGAATCATGCCAAGTTTGGTAGCGGTGTAGTGGTAGCTTATGAGGGCGAGGGTGACGACCAAAGAATTCAGATCAACTTTGGTCGCCAAGGCATGAAGTGGCTGATGCTGAGTTTGGCGAAGCTTGAGCGGAGTTGAACTTGAAGGGGCGACGCTGCTCTGTGTTGCCCAATCGGCGGCGGTGTTTCGATCGCCTCGCCTTCAAGAAAACCTGCCCTTGCGTGCCGAGCAGAGCCGGTGTTGCCCAGCATGGGCGACAGAGAACGGACCCGACCCGCAGTTTAGGAGGGTCGTTCTCAGGCACCGCGAGGCTAAGCAAGGGATCAACAGGTTTTCTGGCGAGAGATCGGAACCCAAGCCGATAGGGCAATTAACAAGCACCGAGAGGCTGCAGTCCAGGCCGGTCACTCGGTTGGATCGTGCTCAAACACTGCTTTGTAGGTTGGGTAAAAGGTACATAGCGACACCGCCATCACCAGCGCCACGCACATCATGTTCAGTGCACTCACGAACGCGGCAGGCAAGCCCAACAACGTGAATAAAACAACGAACACCGATGAAAAACCCAAACCCAAAATAAGCCAACCCATGCCATAAATCAGAAAGCTGCCTTTGTTTCGCCACACAGCAATCCAGCTTGAAAACAGGGCTTGCATGGGTTTCATGTTGTGCCAAACGACCAAAACCGGCGCAAACCAGAATGCCAACAACACCGGGATACTGGTGATGCCAATAAAGATCATATACAGCACCATGTACTCCATGAATGCGGCACTGGTTGCTGCATCGGCCTTTTGCAGGTCGTCAATCGACACCGTGGGTTGTGCGCCAAGAACAAGGTGTGCAAGCAGGCGGATCAACGCAAAGCATGCGGTGTAAATTGCTCCCAAAATCAACAAGGACTGTAGGTGTTTTCTGTTGTCCTGACTAAAGGCGTTGAACAAAACGCTAGGGCTGACCCGCAAGCCTTTTTGCCCCATTTTGCCTGCCAGCATGATTCCAAAACCCAAGGCGGGTGATGCGACAGCAACCGCGGCAGCACCGATGAAAGGGATCAGTATCCCGATGAAAAGAATGATAAAAAGATAAGTGTTGCCGAACAGGAACATTTCGCCCGGTTTGCTTCTGAATAGCTGCACGCCCTGCATCAGCCAATCCCATCCCGCGCTTGGCGGGCAAGTATGTACATAGTTGGCCAAGTGATTACTTCCTTAATTCGGTTGAAGAGCAAGCGGTATTCCCTGCCTGCGGGCAAGCAATACGCGTTCAAAATGTTTTGGATCTTTCACATTCAGTACTTCGGCTTCACGTGGCATGTAAAAATCGTAAAGTCTGGAGGTCCAAAAACGAAGCCCTGCAGCGCGCAGCATGTCTTGCCAAAGTTCGCACTCATGCGGGTTCAATTTGCGAACCTCTTGATAACCACTCAACAAAGCACCCAACAGTTCGGGTTTGAGTTCACCCTGGTCGGGCTTGTCATTGGCCAGTTCAATGCACCAGTCGTTTGCGGTCACCGCGAGATCAAACAAAAAGGTATCTACACCAGCGAAATAAAAGTCGATAACCCCGCCAAGAGAATCGCCCTGCATCAAAGCATTGTCGCGAAACAGATCGGCGTGTACTGCCCCTTTGGGCAGCATTCTGTAGGCATGGCGTTCAGCAACCGCCTTCTGATGATGGACTTCGCTGTGCAACAGTTCTTTGACCGGGTTGGGCAGGTATGAATCCAGGGCATTCATTGCACTTTCAATCCACGCCAGACCTCGGGGGTTGGGCGTGTTGCCAGGAAAATCAGCCACCGCTAGGTGAGCCTGTGCGCAAAATCGACCAATTTGTTGGCATTGGGCTGCATTGGGCCGCTCAACCGATTTCCCGCCAAGGCAATTCACCAACGTGGCAGGTTTGCCATTCAGTTCGCTGAATAACTCGCCCTGCGCATTGGGTATCGGACCAGGCACAGCCAAGCCCTTTTTGGCCAGATGTTTCATCAAGCCCAGGTAAAACGGAAGGTCTTCCGCCTTCAGCTTTTCGAACAGGGTTAGAACAAACCGGCCCTTGCTGGTGTTCACAAAATAATTGGTGTTTTCAATGCCCGACTCAATGCCTTCAAATGAAAGCAATTCACCGCAATCCCGGCCCTCCAGCCATTGTTGCAGTTCAGTTTGGGTAATGCGTGTAAAAACAGCCATTCAAAGTCCTGAGTAGGGTCATGAGCACCCCGGATTTTACCTGTGTTTGACCCTGCTTTATAAGTCCAACAGCTTCTCTGTTTCACTGTCTGATGGATTGAAGGTGCGTTTCTCGTAGAAGTGGAATATGCATTTCAACACCTCCTCTGGTGTTTCAACCACCTCAAACAGGTCCATGTCTCCCGGGCTGATCATTCCCTCGCCCAGCAAATGGCTTTTTACCCAATCAATCAGACCCGCCCAGAACTTGGAGCCCACCAAAATAATGGGAATACGTCTGCCTTTGTTGGTTTGAATCAGCGTGAGTGCCTCGAACATTTCATCGAGGGTGCCAAAGCCACCAGGCATCACCACATAGGCACTGGCATACTTCGCAAATGCCACTTTGCGTGCAAAGAAGTGGCGAAATGTGAGTGAAATATCCTGATAGGCATTGCCGCTTTGCTCGAACGGCAGTTCGATATTCAAACCGACGCTGGGTGATTCACCCGCATGCGCGCCTTTGTTGGCGGCCTCCATGATGCCAGGCCCGCCACCGCTAATAACAGCAAATCCGGAGTCAGACAGTGCCCTGGCAATATTCTCAGTGAGCGTGTAATAGGGGTGATCTACCGGGGTTCTCGCGCTGCCAAAAATGGAGACTGAAGGGCGAATTGCCGACAGCTTCTCGGTCGCCTCAATGAACTCTGCCATAATTCCCAACACATGCCACGACTCCCTGGCCTTCACTGCGGTGGATTGTTCTTTGGAGGGAAGGTGGCGCAATGTCGGAATATTCTTATTTTTGGTTGTCATATGAAGCGATTACTCCTGGTTGATGGGTCGAGCTACCTGTACCGTGCCTTTCATGCCATGCCCGATTTGCGAAACCGCGCAGGCGAGCCCACTGGGGCCATTTATGGCATGGTCAACATGCTTCGACGCCTGCGTGCAGATTACAACACTGACGATATCACTTCCAATTGTATCGCCTGTGTGTTCGATGCGCCGGGCAAAACCTTTCGCGACGACATTTACCCGGAATACAAAGCGAACCGGGCCAGCATGCCCGAGGACCTGGCTGCGCAAATCCCCCACATTCACGAAGTAACCCGTGCCATGGGCTGGCCCATTGTGATGGAGCCCGGCATTGAGGCGGACGATGTCATTGGCACCCTGGCGCAAGTGGCGCTGGAGCAGGGTTTCGATGAGGTGATTGTGTCCACTGGCGACAAAGACATGGCGCAATTGGTGAACGACAAGGTTCGACTGGTCGACACCATGAAAAACGCAGTCATGACCCGGGACTCGGTGTTTGAAAAGTTTGGCGTGTATCCCGAGCAGATTGTGGATTACCTGACCCTGGTGGGCGACACGGTTGACAACGTGCCAGGTGTAGAAAAAGTGGGACCTAAAACCGCTGCAAAGTGGCTGGCTGAGTACAAGACGCTGGATGGCGTGGTGGCCAATGCCGACAAAATTGGCGGCAAAGTGGGGGAGAACCTGCAAAAGGCCCTGGACTGGTTGCCCACAGGCAAATCTCTGGTCACCATTAAAACAGATTGCGAGTTTGAGCTGCGCCGCCACATTGAGGAACAGCTAAAGGCCAATCCGGAAAACAAAGACGCGCTCAAGGATTTATTTCAACGGTTTGAATTCAAAACCTGGTTTCGCGCTTTGGGCGGTGTGGGTGAAGATGACGCTTCAGCCAAGCCGAAAGTGGAAGGACCGCCCGACGGCAGTTCGATGAGCCTGTTTGATGCGCCCACGCAAGCCGTAGACTCCATCGAAACCATTTGTGTACAAACACAAGCACAGCTTGATTCGCTACTCGCTGAATTAAAAGCCGCTGCAGCCAGTAAAACGCCGGTTGCTTTTGATACTGAAACCGACTCGCTGGAACCCATGAATGCCCGCATTGTGGGCCTTTCATTCTCAGTGAAGCCGGGCGTGGGCTATTACATTCCACTGACGCACCAGGATTTGACGGCGGAGCCGCAACTGCCACTGGCCGAGGTGTTGGCGTTTCTGAAGCCTTGGTTTGAAGATTCCGATTCGCCCAAAATTGCCCAGAATGCAAAATACGACTTACATGTGATGGCCAATCATGATGTGTGGGTCAAGGGTTTGTTCGAAGACACCATGCTGGCCAGCTACATTCTGGAAGCACACAAGCCGCATGGCATGGACGCCTTGGCCCTGCGCTGGTTGAACTACAACACCATCAAGTACGAGGAAGTGGCCGGCAAAGGTGCCAGCCAAATTACCTTTGACCAGGTGCCGATTGATACCGCCACTAAGTACGCTGCTGAAGACGCGGAAGTTACCTTGCGCCTCGCCCACGCCTTGAAAGCCGAGCTGGACAAGGTGCCAGAACTTGCCAAGCTGTACCGCGACGTGGAGTTGCCTTTCGGACAGGTGTTGTTTGAAGTAGAACGCAATGGCGTGTTGATTGATTCAGACAAGCTGGAGGCACAAAGCGCCGAAATTGCCGACAAGCTTAAACTGATTGAAGAACAGGCTTTCGAATTGGCCGGCGGCAGTTTTAATTTGAACTCACCCAAGCAAATTGGCGAATTGTTGTTCGACAAATTGGGTTTGCCAGTCGTTAAAAAAACCGCCAGTGGTGCGCCCTCGACCGATGAAGAAGTGCTCAGCAAACTGGCCGAAGATTATCCTTTGCCTGCCAAGTTATTGGAACACCGATCACTGGCCAAACTGAAAAGCACCTACACCGACAAATTGCCGCGTATGGTGAATGCACGCACCGGGCGTGTGCATACCAATTATGCGCAGGCGGTGGCTGTTACGGGCCGCTTGGCCAGCAATGATCCCAACTTGCAGAACATCCCTGTGCGCACCGCCGAAGGTCGTCGAGTGCGCGAGGCCTTTATCGCGGCGCCTGGCTGTGTCTTGGTCTCGGCTGATTATTCGCAGATCGAGTTGCGCATCATGGCGCATATTTCCGGGGATGAAGCGCTGATCCATGCTTTCAATGAAGGCTTGGACATTCACAGTGCCACCGCATCTGAAATTTTTGGTGTGGGTTTGAACGAGGTTACCTCTGATCATCGTCGCACAGCCAAGGTTATTAACTTTGGTCTTATTTATGGCATGAGCGCGTTTGGTTTGGCCGGTAACCTGGGCATTACCCGAGAGGCGGCCAAGTTGTACATTGACCGGTACTTTGCCCGCTACCCGGGTGTTGCGAAGTTCATGGACAATGTGCGCGCACAAGCCAAGGAAGACGGCTTTGTGCAAACCGTGTTTGGGCGCCGGCTGTGGCTGCCTGAAATCAAAAGCCCCAATGGCCCACGCAGGGCGGGCGCGGAACGGGCTGCGATCAACGCGCCCATGCAGGGCACGTCTGCAGACCTGATCAAGATGGCCATGGTGGAATTGTCGGCCTGGTTGAAGGCAGAAAAACTCAATTCAAAAATGATCATGCAGGTACACGACGAAGTCATTTTCGAAGTACCCAAGGGTGAACTCGAATTGATTCAGAAGCGCGTACCTGAAATCATGACCCAAGTGGCCAAGCTGCGAGTGCCTCTGGAAGTGGGATGTGGCGTTGGCAATAATTGGGAAGAGGCGCATTGAATTCTCTGGAGCATGTGATGAGCACAATTAAAAACAAAGAAAATCAGGAACACCTTGAAGCATTGACCGGCGGCGGCAAGCTGCCGATGAGTCGCCGCACTTTGTTGAAGGGTTTCACGGTTGGCGGCTTTGCAGCAGCAGCGTCGCCTGTGTTGGCTCAAGCGATTACCACGCCCAGTGATGGCCTTGAGGAAGGTCGCGTGTTTGTGGATGTAGGCGACGATGACATGTTTGCTTATCGCGCTTACCCCAAAGGCAAAAAGAATGCACCGATCATTCTGGTGGTGCCTGAAATTTTTGGGGTACACGCTTATCTGGAAGATGTGTGCCGACGTTTTGCCCAAGCCGGTTTCTATGCCTTGGCCCCCGAAATATTCTTTCGCCATTCCGAGCCAGGGCAATACGCCACCGTGGCCGCCATTCTGGAAAATGTCATCGCCAAAATGGACGACAAACAGGTGATGGCCGACCTGGACAAATGTGTTGAATTTGCAGGCACAGAGGGTGCCGATCTCCAAAAGCTCGCGGTCACTGGGTTTTGTTGGGGTGGGCGAATTACCTGGTTGTACGCGGCACACCAGCCCGCTGTGAAAGCCGGGGTGGCTTGGTATGGTCGCTTGGTGGGGGCGAAAACTGACTTAACGCCGGTGCACCCTGTGGATGTTGCCGCGCAATTGAAGGCTCCGGTATTGGGTTTGTATGGTTCAGAAGACAGCTCGATTCCGCTGGACACCGTGGATCAAATGAGAAAAGCCCTGGCCGCAGCCCAGACCAATCCATTTGCAAAGGCCAGTAGCATCACCGTGTTTGACAAAGCTCAGCATGGTTTCCATGCCGATTATCGACCCACCTACAATTCGGCCGCGGCGAAACAGGCGTACAATCAGGCCCTTGAGTTCTTGCGGGGCAAGAACCTGATCTAATTTCGGACCAATCCAAATCGTGCAATCCAGTTTACCGCTTGTTCTCCTGGCCGCTGCCTTGGGCACGGCCTTGGCCATTTTTGCATCTGCCTTGTTGACAGCACGACACATCGCCCGCTCGCTTGAGCCCATGGTCAGCGTGTCTGCTGGCGTGCTGTTGGGCGCGTCGCTTTTGCATTTGTTGCCCGAGGCATTGGACAAGGGCATGGATCATCACAACTTGTTTGCCTTGTTGCTGGCAGGTTTGTTGTTTTTCTTTGTGCTGGAAAAGTTCTCGATATTTCGCCATAGCCACCATCACGAACATGATGGACACGACCATCACCATGGTTTCGACAAACGCGAAGCCCGTCGTGGAGGATTGTTGATCGTCGTGGGCGATTCAATTCACAACTTTGCCGATGGCTTGTTGGTGGCCAGTGCATTTTTGGTTGATTTCGAGTTGGGTTTGGTCACTACACTAAGTGTGGTGCTGCATGAAATTCCACAACAAACCGGCGATTATCTGGTGCTGGTGAATGCAGGTATCGCCCGCAAAAAAGCCTTGCAGTTGATGTCGGTCGCTGGTCTGGCTGCAGTGTTGGGTGCGGGTTTGGGTTACACCTTGTTCACTGAATTGCAGGCGTTGTTGCCCTACGCTCTGGTGTTCGCTGCCGCCAGCTTTATTTATGTGGCGGTTGCCGACCTTATCCCTCAAATGCAGCAGCGCGTGAAAATTAAGGAAAGTGTGGTGCAACTGTTATGCATTGGGTCAGGCGTTGCATTGGTGGCCTTATTGGCTGAAATCCTTCATCACCATCATTGAACAGCTAGCCGCCCGCTTGTTTTCTCTGGTGGGTGGCATAAGAAGAAATTCCTCCGCAGGCGATAATCAGCAAAACACCCAACCAGGTTGTGCTGGTTGGTATGTCGCCCAGCACCAAAATTCCGAAGAAAGTCGACACCAGAATCGTGCAATATTGTAACGCAGCGGAAAGCCAGGTTGAGCCGCTTCCAAATGAGCGTGTCAAGGCAAGGTTGCCAGCGCCGCCAAAAAATCCCAATGCTACGAGCCACAACAAAGACCAATTGGCATCTGGAGCCTCGAACACTACAAATTCACCAAAGCCAATGATGTACACCAGCGACGTGACTGTCGCAGTGCCTGCGAAGTACAGCACGGTTCGCCACTCGGGCTCGCGTGCTTGTCCAAGGCTTTTCAATTGCATATAAGCCACGGCTGACACTGCACCAGCACCCAGGCCTATGAGGGCGATTTGTAGTTGGTCGCCGTAAAACACAGGTTGAAGAACAGCGATAACGCCAGAAAAGCCGATTGCAATTGCGAACTGTTCCAGGCGGTTTCTTGACTGACCATACCAAAGCCACAGAATCAGGGCGATGAACAGGGGGGAGGTATACATGAGGGTGGTGGCCGTGGCCAGTGGCAGTTGTGTGGTGGCATAAAAGCCGCACCACATGGCAATAATTCCCGCAACATTTCGCTTCAAATGCAGAAATGCAACCGGGCTTTTCAGGCTCAGACCATGAAGCAAAGCCCAAGCGGTGATTCCAATCATGGGTACTGCGCCGCGAAACAAGACAATTTCACCCAAAGTGGCATGGGTGCCCGCGAGTTTGACCATCAGGCCCATGGTGCCGAAACACAGGCAGGCCATTAACATCCAGAGTGCTTGCATGGAGGCAGATTGTAGCTCGGCTTCCCGGTGTGGACGGCTGCTCAGGACAGTTCGGGTGTGGCTTTGTAATGCGCGAAGCTCGGATCGAGCCACACTTCCCGCTTTTCAATGGGCGTGTTGTCCATTGAGTGGGTAATGCGAAATACGCGCAGGCTGGGTGCATCCGGAATCTTGTTGAACAGGCTCGCAATCCGCGGTTCCATCGACTTCACCGATACCTCGTCGGTCATCTGCCCAATCCGCATTTGAAATACCTCGGAAGCCAAGCGGTACAAGTTACCAGCCGATTTTTGCAGCATCTCGATACTCAACTTCGGAAAAACCCTCTTGGAGAGGCACAGCTGTTCGTAAGCAATCAGTTGGGTGTGCAGCATGTGCCGAACTTCAATCAACCAGATCGGATCTCCCAAGGCGATGCCAAGGGCGCGCGATTCTTCGGTGTCTGCCCGAATGCTTTCCAGGCTAATCAACTCGGTTTTTACTTCGGTGCCCGCATACTCGGTGGCCCAATGATTATTGAGTTTGAAGGGATCTGCCCGGTCATAAACTGGTGAAGGCAGGGCTTTGTCGGTGACGAATGTACCGATACCCTGCATTTTTGTCACCAGTCCCGATTTTTCCAAAGCTTCAATCGCTCGGCGTATGGTTCCAATAGAGACCTGGAAGCGGTCCGAGAGCTTTTTTTCATTGGGCAGTGGTTCACCGACTTTCCAGGTTTGCCTGAAAATTTCATGGGTCAGTACTTCACTGATTTGCTGGTAGGCGGGGCCGCCACTGCGTACAACGGGCCCGTCCAAAGAATTGGAGCCACGCATCATTTAAATATATCCAGAGTTTTATTTTTGTCTAATCAATGTACCAGAAAAAGATTAAACAAAAATACAAATCGCGATATTGATTTTGACGATGCGTGGTTTTGCCGTTTAGAAGGTCTTTTTTAGTTTCCCGGACTGGTCGTGGGTGGGGTTCATTTGGGCCCCGTACCAGGCGTGAAAGTGCGCCATGCCGTCCTCCATTGGACTTTGATAAGGGCCAGCGTCGTGTTCTCCGCGTTCCATCAGCACCCGTCGGCCTTCATCCATTCGTTCGGCAATCTCGTCGTCTTCAACAGCGGTTTCCATGTAGGCAGCCTGTTCAGCTTCCACGAATTCCCGTTCAAACAGGCGAATTTCTTCGGGGTAATAGAACTCAACCACGTTTAAGGTTTCTTGCGGGCCTTGGGGGTGCAGCGTTGAAACGACCAGCACATGCGGGTACCACTCCACCATGATGTTGGGGTACATACAAAACCAGATTGCGCCGTATTTGGGCTCTACACCGTTGCTGAACTTCTTGACGGCCTCGTGCCACTGCTTGTAAACCGGTGTACCCGGGCGGCGCAGGCCAGCTTTCACGCCCACGGATTGAACGCTCCAGTTTTCGCCGTAATACCACTGCAAATCCGAGCAACTGACAAATTGGCCAAGACCTGGGTGAAAGGGCTCAACGTGGTAATCCTCCAGATAAACCTCGATGAAGGTTTTCCAGTTGTAGGGCAGCACATTGGTTTTTACCGAATCCAGCTGGAACTCAGAGAAATCAATTTCCTCCAGAAACGGTACCTTCTTCAGGTCTTCAAGAACATTGCGTCCGGAATTGAACAGCAATCCACGCCAGTTTTGAAGCGGATACGACTGCAGCTTGGTACAAGGCTGTTGCGCAAAATGGGGTGCACCCAGCAATTCACCTTTCAAATCGTATGTCCAGCGGTGAAGCGGACAAACAATATTGCTGGAATTGCCATGGCCTTTCAGCATGATGGCTTGGCGGTGACGACATACATTGGACAAAAGCTCGATTTCAGAGCCGTTGTTCACCAGAATGCGACCGTCACCTTCCCACGGAAGTGACCTCCAGTCGCCTCGCTCGGGCACCCAATGGGTGTGGCCGACGTAACCCGGTCCGTCTCGATAGAGTAGTTGGATTTCATCCTTTAAAACATGTTCATCAAAATACGTTGAAACATGAGGCTGCAAGCTTGATTGCGTCACAGCATGTGACACCTTGGACAAATCACTCAAATCGGACATGATCCCGGGGACCTCCTCCAACAGTGTCCCTGATCGACACTGATGCAAATTAACCTGTTGAACAAAAAGAGAAAGTGGGATTGTACCCTTTAGTCTGCATTCCGGCCAAAGACTTTTCGCCTTTGGGCAAAGTCGCAGTAAAATGGAAGACTTTGCATCACGCACAGCAGCACAATGAGCTCAAGCAAATCGAAAACAGCGCCTGTCGACAACGCCCAAGCGGTGCCAGTCTCTTTTGAAGAGGCGGTGGCCGAACTTGAGGCTTTGGTGAATACCATGGATTCCCAGAATCTTGGCCTGGATCAATTGCTGACCGATTACAAACGCGGTGCGTATTTGGTGAAGTATTGCAGGGACCGTTTAAGCCAGGTTCGCAAAGAGGTAACCGAGATTGAACAAACATTGAACAAACCGGCTGATGAAGGTGCGCAGTGAATTACGCCCAACCCATTCAATTGAACTGGTTTGACGAGACCCGAGCGGGTTTTGAAGCGGTATTGGCTGACAAGTTAAAGCAGTTCGAAGGGCCCTCCAGCGAGTTGAATGCGGCCATGGAATATGCCTTGCTGGATGGTGGAAAGCGCTTGCGTGCCATGTTGGTGTTCGCAGCGGGCTACGCTGTGGAAACGCCCACCTCTCAGTTAAATGATGCTGCTTGCTCCATCGAAGCCATGCATGCCTATTCGTTGGTGCATGATGACTTACCCAGCATGGACAACGATGTGCTGCGCCGGGGCAAGCCAACCTGCCATGTGAAGTTTGGTGAGGCCTTCGCTTTATTGGCTGGCGATGCGTTGCAAACCGCCGCTTTTCAATGGTTGGCTGAATCGAATCAGGGCAGTGTGCAGGTTCGCATGCAGCAAATTGCTGCCTTGGCCAGCGCCGCTGGTTTGCAAGGCATGGCCGCTGGGCAGGCAATCGATCTTGCGCATGTGGGCAAACCCATGGATTTGCAGTCGCTTGCCACGATGCATGCGCGCAAAACCGGTGATCTGATCACGGCGTCTGTGCGCATGGGGTATGTCAGCAACGCGACGCTTTCAGCCGTTGAGAAGAATGGATTAGAGGCCTATGCCCATTGTTTGGGCTTGGCATATCAGGTAATAGACGACATATTAGATGTGGAGTCCACCAGTGACGTGCTCGGTAAAACATCGGGCAAAGACGCACTGAACAACAAACCCACCATGGTGAGTTTGATGGGCTTGGGCGAAGCCAAAGCGCTTTTGGCCCGGTTACGTGAGCAGGCTTTTTCGGCCTGTGAGGTGATTGCTGCAACGCGCCGTGCTCCGTTGGAAACCCTTGTAGAACTGATTACAAACCGGAAATCATGACCGATCTGCTGAAAAAAATTGATTGCCCCGCAGACTTGCGGCGACTGTCCGAAAACCAGTTGCCCAAGCTGGCCGACGAGTTGCGCAATTACATTGTGGAGCAAGTCGCCAAGACCGGCGGGCATTTGTCGTCCAACCTGGGTACGGTCGAATTGACAGTCGCCTTGCATTATGTGTTCAACACTCCGAATGATCGCGTGGTGTGGGACGTAGGCCATCAAACCTACCCGCATAAAATTTTGACTGGCCGGCGTGATGCCATGCCGGGCTTGCGCCAGTACGGTGGCATTTCAGGTTTTCCGAAGCGTTCGGAATCTGAATACGATGCCTTTGGTACAGCCCATTCCAGCACCTCTATTTCCGCTGCCTTGGGCATGGCGGTTGCCTCCCGCAATCTGGGCGTGAATCGTAAACACATTGCTGTGATTGGCGATGGCTCGATGACCGCAGGCATGGCTTTTGAGGCCTTGAACAACGCCGGCGTTACTCCCGACATCGATTTGCTTGTCATTCTGAACGACAACGACATGTCGATTTCCCCGCCTGTGGGCGCACTGAACAAGTATTTGGCCAAGTTGTTGTCCGGTCGCATGCTGAACAATGTGAAGGAAGTTGGTAAGGGCATCTTGGGTGTGGCCCCGCCTCTGTATGAACTGGCACATCGACTTGAAGAGCATGTCAAAGGAATGATGAGCCCGGCGACACTGTTCGAGGAATTTGGATTCAATTACTACGGCCCCATTGATGGTCACGACCTGGACGCTTTGGTGCCTACCTTGCAAAACCTGCGTGCCATGAAAGGCCCGATCTTCCTGCATGTGATTACCAAAAAAGGCGCGGGCTACAAGCTGGCCGAGCAAGACCCAGTGCTGTACCACGGCCCCGGCAAGTTCGACCCCAGCATCGGCATTCAAAAATCCACCACACCCAAGCCACCCACATACACCCAAATTTTTGGCAAGTGGTTGTGTGACATGGCGCAATCTGATCGCAAGCTGGTGGGCATTACGCCTGCCATGCGTGAAGGTTCCGGAATGGTGGAATTTGAGCGTCGCTTTCCTTCGCGTTACTTTGATGTGGGTATTGCAGAACAACACGCGGTTACTTTTGCGGCTGGTTTGGCCTGCGAGGGCATGAAACCTGTAGTGGCCATTTATTCCACCTTTCTGCAGCGCGCCTACGATCAGCTGATTCACGATGTGGCCCTGCAGAATCTGGATGTGACATTCGCACTGGATCGAGCTGGTTTGGTGGGGGCTGATGGTGCAACCCACGCAGGCAATTACGACATTGCTTACCTGCGCTGCATTCCGAATATGGTGATTGCTGCGCCCTCCAACGAGGACGAATGTCGCAAATTATTGACAACCGCCTACCACTACCCTGGTTGCGCTTCAGTGCGTTATCCACGCGGTGTTGGTCCGGGTGTGGTGGCGGATGAATCGCTGGATACATTGGAAATTGGCAAGGCAATTGTGCGTTATTCGCCCGATGAATCAGAGCATAAACTTGTAATTCTGGCATTTGGCTCCATGTGTGAAGCTAGCCTTGAGGCTGGCCGTGCGCTGGGCGCCACCGTGGTGGACATGCGCTGGGTCAAGCCTATTGATGCAGAATTGTTACAACGGTTTGCCGAGCAGCGCTACAGCTTTGTGACTGTTGAAGAGGGCTGTATCATGGGTGGCGCAGGTTCGGCCGTGACTGAACACCTGCATGCCCAAGGATTTAATAACGCAGTGTTGCAACTCGGCTTGCCCGATGAATTCATCGACCACGGAGACCCTGTTCTTCTGCTCAAGAATCTTGGACTGGACGCCCAAGGCATAGAAACGTCCATCAAGCAGCACTATGGCGAGCTCTTTGATCGCCACACCAATGTGGTACGCCATGTAGCAGGGCGTGCCGCGAACACATGAGGAAGTTATGAATACACGTGACAAAGGCTTGGAGAATGCCGTGGCCACTAACCCAATCGACCAGGCTATTCCCGATGTCCAAAGCACCATCGACACCCGCCACATTGCAATCCAATCGGTGGGCATTCGTTCTGTCAAATATCCAGTTCTGATTGAGCTCCAAGGCCAAAAGCCAATGCCCTCTGTGGCCGAGTTCGAAATGACCGTGTTTCTGCCTGCCGATCAGAAAGGCACGCACATGTCTCGTTTCATTGCCTTGCTTGAAGAAGCCCAGGGCAATGTGCTGACTGTCAGCGGTTTCCGCGCGATGCTGGTCGAGATGTTGCAGCGTCTGGATGCGCCTTCCGGCCGTATCAAAATGGAATTGCCTTATTTCCTGTCCAAGGTTGCGCCCATCAGCGGGGTTTCAAGCCTGATGGACTATCAGCTGACCCTTGAAGGTTCAGCCACGGCAACGGGGCAAGACATCTACTTGACCGTGGTTGTCCCGGTGACCAGTCTGTGCCCCTGTTCCAAGAAAATTTCGGAGTATGGTGCGCACAATCAGCGCTCGCACGTCACCGCGCGAGTTCAGTTGAAAGAAGATGTGGACATTGCACAGTTTATCTCTGCAATCGAGCAGCAGGCTTCCTGTGAGCTGTATGGTTTGCTCAAGCGCCCCGATGAAAAGTATGTGACCGAGCGCGCTTATGACAATCCGAAGTTTGTGGAAGATCTGGTTCGGGATGTGGCCATCGCCATGAACAAGTTTTCGCAGGTGGGTCAGTACACAGTAGAGGCTGAAAACTTCGAATCAATTCACAATCACTCGGCTTACGCTCGCATCGATCGAGCTTAAGTAGACCCTCGCCGGTTCTTCAGCGCGCTGTAAGAATCAACCCCGACAATACACACAAAATTACATGTCGGGGTGCGTGTGTACCTCAGGAGCTATTCGGTTATGGCTGAACCATCCAAGGTCAAGCCCAAGGAATTCTTTATTCTCGGCCTCACGTCAGGTGGGCGTCCTTTTCGTCCCTCGGACTGGGCAGAGCGCCTTTGCGGTGTGTTGTCTTGTTACCGTCCGCCAGGCCGCCAGCAAAGCCAGCAACATTTGGCTTACAGCCCTTACGCCAAACCAATTTTGATGAACAATATTAAGTGCGTGGTAGTCGATGAGCGTTTGCGCGAGATCGAACCCATGGCTATGACGTTTGTTTTGAACTTTGCGCGCGACAATGATTTACAGGTGTTGGATGCCTGCCTGTTGCCCGATCCCGAGTAGCTGGGGCAGCATAATCGAGTAAAACCTTCCAGAAACACAAAAAGCCCCTTTCAATCAAGGGGCTTTTTCATGTAAACGAGTTTTAGAGCCGACGGTGTTAAAGCTGACGGTTTTAAAACGAAATTAGGCGGCCATGCCTTTTACTAGTGCTGACAAGCGTGACTTGTTGCGAGAAGCTTTGTTTTTGTGGATCAGGTCTTTGTCTGCAACGCGATCCAGAATGCTTGTTGTTTCGCGATAAACTGCCTGAGCGGCTGCTTTGTCGCCTGCTTCAACAGCAGCGCGTACTTTTTTAACTGCGGTTCTCATCGCTGAGCGAATGGCTGAATTGTGCGCATTTGCTTTGGCGGCTTGTTTTGCGCGCTTGCGCGCCTGTGCTGTGTTGGCCATATTGCTGAGGCTCCAAGGGGTGTAGAATTCGAAAACCCGCAATTTTAACAAAATAATAGCCCTTTCACAATCACTATATGAATTTATTGAAGTCGGCCGCTGCGGTCAGCGCCATGACCATGCTCTCCCGGATCACCGGTTTGATCCGAGAGACAATCACCGCGCGCCTTTTGGGGGCGGGTGCCGAATCCGATGCATTTTTTATTGCTTTCCGAATTCCCAACTTGTTGCGCAGATTGTTTGCCGAGGGCGCTTTTTCGCAGGCCTTTATTCCGATTTTGTCCCAAACCAATGCAACGGAGGGTAAATCAGCCGCTGTCGATCTGGCCCGGCGAGTCAGTTCTCTGTTGTTCATCGCCTTGTTGCTGATCGTTGTCGCGGGCGTATTGGGGGGCAGTTGGGTGGTCATGGGTATGGCCAGCGGGCTGGGGCGTGGCAGTGAACAGTTTGAACTCACTGTGTTGCTGACCCAGTGGATGTTTCCTTACATTCTTCTGATTTCCATGGTCGCACTGGCTTCTGGCTTGCTGAATACTTTCCGTTCATTTGCCTTGCCAGCTTTTGCACCAGTGCTGCTGAACATCAGCTTCATCGCAGGCGCTTTGCTTCTTGCCCCGTATTTTGATCAAGCAGTGAAAGCGTTTGCAGTTGCGGTGATGGTAGGTGGTGTTCTTCAGGTCGCTGTGCTGTGGTACGGATTGGCGCGCACCGATTGCCTGATTAATCCTTTTGCAGGGTTGGGGGCTATTAAGTCAGCTTGGGGGGATGAGCGTGTTCGGAGGGTACTGAAAAACATGGTGCCAGCAACGCTTGCCGTGTCGGTGGCGCAAATCAGTTTGATCATCAACACCAACATTGCGTCGCATCTGGAGCAGGGCAGTGTCTCCTGGATTTCATATGGTGATCGTTTGATGGAATTTCCCACTGCTTTGTTGGGTGTTGCGTTGGGCACAGTGTTGTTGCCATCGCTTTCTGCCGCGGCCACACGAAGCCATGAGGAATATTCACGTTTGATGGACTGGGGTTTGCGCTTGACGGTGGTGCTGGTGTTACCGGCGGCTGTGGGCATGGGCCTGTTTTCAGATGCCTTGGTGGCTCTGTTGTTTCACTACGGGCGCTTTGATGCCAACGACGTGGCCATGACCAGCCAGGCCGTGATTGCTTACAGTCTGGGCTTGGCTGGTTTGGTGTTGGTCAAAATTCTGGCCCCTGGTTTTTATGCCAAACAAGATATTCGGACGCCCGTGAAAATCGGGATCATGGTTGTGGTGGCCACTCAAGTGATGAACCTGTTGACAGTGCCCTTGCTTGGGCATGCTGGCCTGCCGCTGAGCATCAGTGCGGGTGCCGTTCTCAATGCCACGGTCTTGTACTGGGGGCTTCGCAGGCGGGGCCTTTATACGCCTTCAAACGGCTGGGGTGTGTATTTCGTGAAAGTGTCGGTGGCAGCAATTGCCATGGGGGTAGCCCTGTGGTTCATGAATCAGCAGTTTGACTGGCTGGGTATGGCTTCCGCACCGCTTTTGCGTGTGGCTACTGTGCTTGGGGTAATCGGAGTGTGTGGTGTACTTTACTTTGCGGTGCTGGCTGGCTTGGGTTTGAATCCGAAACGCTTGATTCGCAAGCCTGTTGTATGAACCGGGGGTAGTGATGCAGCACCTGATCAGGTGCTGCAACTGGGTATGACTTTTAACTTCAGTTTTACTTCAATGCGTCAAAAGCACGTGCCTTGATTTCTTCTACGCTGCCAACTCCCGCGATTTTGCGGTACTGCGGCGCACTGGCGTCGCCTGTGGCAGCCCATTGACCATAGTAGTCCACCAATGGGCGTGTCTGCTTTTCGTACACGTCCAAACGCTTTTTCACAGTTTCTTCTTTGTCGTCATCTCGCTGAACCAAGGGTTCACCAGTGATGTCATCAATGCCTTCCTGCTTCGGAGGATTAAACTTGACGTGATAAGTACGCCCAGAAGCCGGGTGTGTGCGGCGGCCGCTCATCCGGTCGATGATCGCATCGTGGGGAACATCAATTTCAAGTACGAAATCAATCTTTACGCCCGCTTCTTTCATTGCTTCGGCTTGTGGAATGGTGCGTGGAAACCCGTCAAACAAATAGCCATTGGCACAGTCGGATTCTTTCAAACGTTCTTTCACCAGATTGATGATAATTTCGTCAGAAACAAGGCCGCCACTGTCCATGACTTTCTTGGCCTCGATGCCCAAAGGGGTGCCAGCTTTGACTGCTGCGCGCAGCATATCGCCGGTGGAAATTTGGGGAATGCCAAATTTTTCCTTGATGAATGTCGCCTGCGTGCCTTTTCCAGCACCGGGCGCTCCCAATAGAATTAAACGCATAGTCGCCTCAAGAGTTTTAAATCTGCTGGCCTGTTGTACAAGATGCGTCGGTTACAACAGGCGATATTTCTGGCCGTTTTTTCTTATTCGAGGCCTTTGCGATTATGGGTGCGTCAACTTGCAGAAAACTTACCCACAGTCTGGCTCGAATATTTATTCATGGTCGTTCAGCCTTAACGAGACCCAAACAATGCCCTGACTTTTTCCAGGTCCTGCGCGGTGTCTACCCCGGGAAGCGGGGCATCCTGAATCATACACACTTTTATGCGAAAGCCATTGGCCAGCGCCCTGAGTTGTTCAAGTGATTCAAGCACTTCAATTCGGGCTGGAGGCAGTGTTTGATACACCTTGAGAAAGCGGGCGCGATAGGCATACAAGCCGATGTGGCGAATGCCAAGTTGTCCCACTGGCGCACCGGGAGGCCATGATTCGGTGGCATAGGCATCTCTCGGATAAGGAATGGGCGCACGGGAAAAGTAAAGCGCCTCGCCGTCTTCCCGCATGGCGATTTTAACTACATTTGGATTTTTGAACTCTTCCCAGTTGTCGATTGCGTGGCCACAGGTCGCGATGTCCTGTGCATCCTCCAGCAGGGCTTTGGCGACCAGGTCAATCAAAGCCGGGTCAATCAAGGGCTCATCGCCCTGCACATTCACCACCACGGTGTCGTCTGACCACCCTGTGATCTGGGCCACTTCCGCAATTCGGTCTGTACCGGTCGGCCAGTCGCCGCGGGTCATTACAACTGGTAAATTATGGGCTTTGCACACCGACTCAATTTCCGGGTGGTCGGTAGCCACCAGTACTTCGTCTGCCCCAGATTTCAAGGCCTGTTCGGCCACACGCACCACCATGGGCTTGCCAGCGATGTCCAGCAGCGGTTTGCCTGGCAGGCGAGTTGACGCATGGCGGGCCGGAATAACGGCTTTGAACATGGGGGCTTAGCTATTGGGGGTTGATACGGGTTCGGCCTGTTCCACCAGCATGATGGGTATGCCGTCCCTTACGGGAAACGCAAGCTTGTCTGCCTTGCACACCAGGTGACCATCGCTAGGGCGTTTTTCAAGTGGCCCTTTGCAGATGGGGCAAACCAGAATGTCAATCAATTGTGGGTCCAATGCAATCCTCTAGGGCTTTTGTCAAGGCAGGGGGTAACTTTACGCTTATTTCAGCCACCCAAACTTTCGGGTCCGAAGGATTTAATTTTACGGCATCTTTGCCGCTTGTTATCAACACATCTTGATCGAACTGTGCGCAAAAGTCTTCTGGGTAGCTGAAATGGTCCGGAAGGCCGCGACTTGCCTCCAGATGAAGACCAGCGGATCGAATGGCGTCGAACAGCTTGCTCGGGTCAGCAAGTCCCGTGAAAGCCAGCAGTTTCAGCGCTTTCCATTGTTGCACGGCCTGTTCCAGTGTCAGAAAAATGCCAGAACTCAGTTGTCGAAAGCCTGTGAGCTGAACATGGATCGCATGCCAGTTGTCTCGCGATGGCCAATTCAAGGACTTGCTTAAGGATTCGGGCGAAATATTGGAGCACAGCACTGCATCCACCGAATTAAGCCGGGAAAGTGGCTCGCGCAGAGGGCCAGCCGGCAACATGCGGCCATTGCCATGGGCCCGCCGGTCAAATACCACCCATTCAAGTTGTCGGGCAAGTTTGTGGTGTTGCAGACCATCGTCTGACACAATCAATTTCAAATCCGGGAAGTGGGTCAAAAGAAGCCTGACCGCTTGGTTTCGATCCGCGCACACAGCCACCGGGCAACCAGTTTCACGGCTCAAGAACAAAGGCTCATCTCCTGCATTACTTGCTGCGGGGGCATTTTGGGCTGGATCAATCAAGATTGGTGCTTTTTCGGATCGACCATAACCCCGGCTGACGATGCCCACTTGGTCACCGCGGGCTCGTGCATGTTGGCAAATCGCCATCACGATTGGTGTTTTGCCGGCACCCCCGGCAATCAGGTTGCCAACAACCAGCACCGGCGGCTGACATGTTTTCTTTGCTGCATATGATTTGCTGTTTTGCCGTGTGGCCCAGCGCAGACCTTTGTAAACAGACTCCAGTAAATTCAGGGTAAAGCCCGCCAACAGCCCGGGCTTTTGTCCTTCGTACCAAATGTTGAGCAAGCCAGATTCAATTCTGCTCTTGCGATCACCCGTGGTCATGGGGTCTTGCCACCGGCAGTAGCAATCGACACCCTGGCAACGCCCAACGAGGCCAGCATGTCCATCACCATCACCACTGATTGATGGGTGGCTGCTGCGTCCGCTTCAACAATCGCCCTACGTTCCTCGCCAGCAGGCATGGTCGACAAAACTTTGCTGAGTTCTGTGCGCAATTGGGTTTCGGTCAATACAGTCTGGGCGCCTAGTGCATAGTTTCCATCTCGCCCCACCCGAATTCGAAGTGCTTCAGGCGGCATGGTGTCTTCTTTTGCGCTTTGCGTACCTGGCAGATCAACTTCCAGTTGGCTGGGTTGCATGAATGTGGTGGACACGACCAGGAAAATCACGATGACCAGCAACACATCGATCAGCGGGATCAGGTTGATGTCGGGAGCCTCCGTACTGATTGTTCGCTTTATTCTCAACGACCCGCTCCTCAACCCGCTTTGCGTGAACTGGCATGCTGTTTCAACAGATCCTCAAAAGGCTTGAGTGATTCTCCCATGTCTTCGAGCAGGCTGTTGATCCGGATCCGGAACAATCGATAGGCGACAAGAGCCGGTATGGCGACAATCAAGCCAAATGCGGTGTTATACAGGGCCACAGCGATACCGGCTGCAATTGCTTCGGGCGTTTGGGTGCCTGATCCCTGCACTGCAAAAATTTCGATCATGCCAATGACCGTGCCCAGCAAACCCATCAAAGGCGCAGCGCTGGCGATCATGGACAGCACGTCCAGGTGTTTTTCAAGCGTGTTTTGAATACCGACTGATTTGTCCTGCATCGCGCTTTCGATGTCCTCGTTTTTGTAAAACGCAGACAGACCCGCAGCCATCAGACTTCCGAGAGCACTGTGCGCCTCCAGGCGGGCAATATTTTGCCGATCCTTGAACTGGGGCAGGGTCTTGCATACATCGGTCACCAAATTTTCCGGGATCAGGTCTTTTTTACGCAAGGCCCAAACGCGCTCAAACACGATTGCCAATGCGACCACCGAGCCAAAAATCAAAGGCCAAATTGGCCAGCCCGCCGCAGAAATGATTGACCACACAAGTAGACTCCTATTCAGTAAGACACGGACTCTAGCGAAAAAACCAACATTACACAAATTACCCAGAAGCGGACATATTTGTTCATTGTGGATAACTTTGGGGAAAAGCCCCTCAAATTTTCGAATAATCAGTCGCTTGTGAGAAAAATGAACTTTTTATGTACCGTATTTTGTTGTTTTTTTCTTTTTTAATCAGTAGCTTGTATTTATTTTCTTGTATTTCAGCCATGTTGCACAGAAAGTAGCTTTTTGTTAGCGCATGTGGAAATGTTCTGGTTTTTTAGCCAATTTGGTCTATAAATGATTGACTTAAAAACGGTTTTTTCGGTTAGCCAGCTCGCCAGGCACCTCAATGATCACCTCCGAAATGAGTTTGGCGCCATCCGGATTCAGGGTGAAGTAGCGTCTTTTACTCGCGCGTCCTCTGGGCATTGGTATTTGGCCCTGAAAGATGAATCAGCACAGATGAAGGCGGTCATGTTTCGCCAACGCAATGTTCTTGCTGGTTTTTTTCCGGCAGTAGGCGACAAAGTGGAGGTGCTTGCCCAATTGGCCATGTATGAACAGCGTGGCGAGTTGCAGTTGATCGTTGATGTCATGAAGAAGGCCGGGCAGGGCAATTTGCATGAACAGTATTTGCAGCTAAAAACCAAGTTGACCCAAGAAGGTTTGTTTGATTCTGCACGCAAACGTCCGCTCCCTTCTGTGGTGTTCAATCTTGGGGTGGTTACATCTCTGCAGGCGGCGGCACTTGCCGATGTAAAGCAGGCCTTGGCAAGGCGTGCGCCCCATGTTGAATTCTCGGTTTACCACACCGCAGTTCAGGGAGAGCAGGCTGCAGCACAAATTATTGAGGCCCTTCGCAAAGCGGATTCCGCTGGCCATGAAGCGCTTGTGCTATGCCGTGGGGGCGGGAGCCTGGAAGACTTGTGGAGTTTCAACGTCGAGGCCGTTGTGCGCGCAGTCGCGGCTTGTAAAACACCGATCGTAGTTGGAGTAGGGCACGAAACTGATGTGACCTTGGCTGAGTTCGCCGCGGACCTTCGCGCCGCCACGCCTACCGCAGCTGCGGAATTGATCAGCCGGCCCACGCGCGAACTGCTGGCCGAAATTCAAGGCTTGCATGTGGGCTTGCGAAAGGCTTTGCGCCACCGAGCGCAAATGTTGGTTCAGCGCGTGGATAGAGCCGAGCTTGGTCTGCTGACCCCCACCGCCTACCTGAATACTCTGGAATCTCGTTTGGGGCATGCAAGTAGCCGGTTGCCGCGCCTTGTCGAGCGGGGTATTGCCGAAGAAACCAATGCAATCCAGGCCTTGTGGGAATCCATGTCGTTTGAAATGAGTGCGACACAAAATGCAGCCACTCGAAGTGCCCAGCTTCTTGAAAGTAGGCTAATGGCTGTGCAGCGTCACAATATTGCGGCGTTGGACTCGCGCGTGGACCGTCTTGGTTCTGTAGTTGAGGCTGTTTCACCCCAACGAACCCTGGAGCGTGGCTATGCCTTTTTGCAGCCACAGCACGGAGACGCAGTTGTTCGCTCCGTGGCGGATGTACAAGCCGGTGATGCCTTGCGTGCCACTCTGGCGGATGGTGAAATTTTAGTGAATGTGCGCGAGAAAACTGAGCTGCGTGGGCCGTTCCACGAGGATGTGAAAAATTCAAGATAGAATCAGAGGGGTTGAAATGCGGGGTTTTGCCCCAAGCTGATGTTTTCGTATTGATTGAAGTGAGAGAGGATACTGATATGCAACATACACTGCCTGATTTGCCCTACGCGATGGACGCGCTGGCCCCCCATATTTCCAAGGAAACACTGGAGTACCACTACGGCAAGCACCACGCTGCTTACGTGACCAATCTGAATAATCTGGTAAAAGGCACCGAGTTTGAAAGCTCCAGCCTGGAAGACATCGTCAAGAAGTCCACCGGTGGTGTGTTCAACAACGCCGCGCAAATCTGGAACCACACTTTCTATTGGCACTGTTTGTCGCCCAATGGTGGCGGAGCGCCCTCTGGAAAACTGGCCGAGGCCATCAATGCCAAGTTCGGTAGCTACGATGCATTCAAGGAAGCATTCACGAAAAGCGCGATCGGCAACTTTGGTTCCAGCTGGACCTGGTTGGTGAAAAAGGCAGATGGTTCAGTAGACATCGTGAATACCAGCAACGCAGCCACTCCACTGACCACGCAAGACAAGCCGCTGTTGACTTGCGACCTGTGGGAACATGCCTACTACATCGATTATCGCAATGCCCGCCCCAAGTACATTGAAACTTTCTGGAACTTGGTGAACTGGGAATTCGCATCGAAGAATTTCGAAGGCTAATCGTTCGAAGTCTGCTTCAAAAGCCCGGCCCTTCCTCGCGCCCCCGGCGCGACGCAGGGTCGGTTTTTTTGTCTTTTATTCTTGAGTGTCCATGGCCTGCTCAGGCACGTGCAGCCTTTCACCTGCTACAACGCCGTGTTTTGAAAACCAGTTCCTGTTCATTTCCAGTGCCAATTTGGCGTTGCCGCTGGAGCAATGAATATCGGCGGTACCTGCTTTCATCTGTTCGATATTCAGGATTCTTCCGCTGGGGTCTGCAAAAGCCACATCCAGATCAATCAGGGTGTTCTTCATCCACATGCATTGTGTCTCGCTGCGATTGAATACGAACAGCATTCCCGAATTCTTGCCAAGCTCTTTTCGATTCATCAGTCCGATCTGACGGCTTAAATCGGTATTGGCCAACTCCGCTTTTACATGATGTTCGCCCACGCGCACATCCAGTGTTGCCAACTCTGACTGGCCCGGTCCGGCCGCATTACTTACGCAGGCAGCCAGGCCCAGCGCAGCTGTTACTAAAGTCAACTTGAAACCAAGCTGGTATTTGTTGATTTGATCAAAGTGCATGAAATCTTGTTCCTGTCAGAGATCTGAAAGAAGATGGCGTTATTATACGGCTTGGCGCAATAAGGAATGCAATTTCATATTGCGAAATAATTGTGATTTTCTTAGTGAAGGGATACACTAGAGTGTTCCCTCTAACACACCAGAGAAGCAGCGGAGAGACCATGTACCAACACATTAAAGTCCCATCAGTCGGCGAAAAAATCACGGTCAATAGTGATTACTCGTTGAATGTTCCAGATCAACCCATCATTCCATACATCGAAGGCGATGGCACTGGTTTTGACATTACACCAGTGATGATCGACGTTGTCGACGCTGCTGTAGCCAAAGCCTATGGTGGCAAGCGCAAAATCAGCTGGATGGAAATTTACGCTGGTGAAAAGTCCACCAAGGTATACGGCCCCGATGTGTGGCTACCTGAAGAAACCCTGGAAGTGTTGAAGGAATATGTGGTGTCTGTGAAAGGCCCATTGACCACACCCGTGGGTGGCGGTATTCGTTCTATTAACGTGGCTCTGCGTCAGCAGCTGGATTTGTATGTGTGCCTGCGCCCAGTCCGTTACTTTGCGGGTGTACCCAGCCCAGTGAAAGAACCCCACAAAACCGATATGGTGATTTTCCGTGAAAATTCGGAAGACATTTATGCCGGTATTGAATATGAAGCTGAAACTGACAAAGCCAAAAAACTGATCAAGTTTTTGCGCGAAGAAATGGGCGTTAGCAAAATCCGCTTCCCGGATACTTCAGGCATCGGCATCAAGCCAATTTCCAAAGAAGGTACAGAACGCCTGTTCCGCAAGGCTATTCAGTACGCCATTGATAACAAGAAGCCTTCTGTGACCATCGTTCACAAAGGCAACATCATGAAGTACACCGAAGGCGCATTTGCAGCTTGGTCCTACGCTTTGGCTAAAAATGAGTTTGGTGCTGAACTGTTGGACGGCGGCCCCTGGATGAAAATCAAGGCGGCGCATGGCGACATCGTGATCAAAGATGTGATCGCCGATGCGTTCCTGCAGCAAATTCTATTGCGCCCAGCGGAATACAGCGTGATTGCAACCATGAACCTGAACGGCGACTACATTTCCGATGCGCTGGCCGCCCAGGTTGGTGGTATCGGTATCGCTCCAGGTGCAAACTTGTCTGATTCAATCGCGATGTTTGAAGCCACCCACGGTACAGCGCCCAAGTATGCTGGGAAAGACTATGTGAACCCTGGTTCACAAATTCTGTCTGCCGAGATGATGCTGCGCCACATGGGTTGGATTGAAGCAGCTGATCTTATTATCACTTCCATGGAGAAATCCATTACCTCCAAAAAAGTGACTTATGATTTCGCGCGCTTGATGGATGGCGCCACACAAGTGAGTTGTTCCGGTTTTGGTCAGGTCATGATCGACCACATGTAAAAGGCATTTGATCTGCCCCAAGAAAAAAGCCGGCTTGGGGCCGGCTTTTTTCTTAATCGGTGGTTTGATTATTTTACTTATCAGGCGGCGCTGGTTGCGTCCATCACAGAGATGTTCTGAGCCTGCTTACCTTTTGGTCCATCCACCACCTCAAAAGTCACTTTCTGACCTTCCTTGAGTGTGCGGAATCCAGATGCCTGGATTGCTGAAAAATGGGCGAAAAGCTCATCGCTCCCTTGATCTGGAGTGATAAAACCAAAACCCTTTGCATCATTGAACCATTTTACGGTGCCGGTCGCCATCGCGAAACCTCCTTCAAAAAACAATACTTCGATCGGAACGCACGAACTTTCCGACAACTCGCCAGTCTGAACCAGCTTGACTACTATTCTTTGACCTGTTTGGGCTGGGGTCAACCATACAATAGATACATTTTTTAGGGTTTACCCCTTGTAATAGACAGGTGTTGTCTACATTTAATGAATTCAGGCTTTTCGGGTGATTGATCTTGTGGGCTACCGATTGCAAATTTGAGAGTAGGTTCGCATAATTTTTTAGACGTTCCTGATTGAATTTTCAGGAAAAATTTCTAGCCTTGAATAAAGGCGGTGTATTGCTCTCTAATCCTTGTTGCGTGCCCCTTAGAAGTGATTACAATGAAGTTATGAGTTCGCAAAACAATCCATCAACAGTACTGGAATCGCAGACGCAAAAAGCGAAGCTGCCCCCGATGTATCAAGTCGTGCTCTTGAACGATGACTACACCCCCATGGAGTTCGTCGTGATTGTTTTGCAGAAGTTTTTTGGAAAAGGAAGGGAACAGGCCACCCAAATCATGCTGAAAGTGCATAGAGAGGGAAAAGGGGTCTGTGGGGTTTATCCCAAAGACATCGCCTCGACCAAGGTCGAAATGGTATGCGGATTCGCAAAGCAGCATCAACACCCGCTGCAGTGCGTGATGGAGGAAACATGATTGCGCAAGAGTTAGAAGTAAGTTTGCACATGGCATTTGTTGACGCACGTCAGCAAAAGCATGAATTCATCACGGTAGAGCATCTGCTATTGGCCTTGCTGGACAATCCTTCAGCAGCCGAGGTGCTACGTTCATGCTCCGCTGATGTTGAGGAAATTCGCAAGAACCTGCAAAATTTCATCAAGGACAACACACCTGTGGTGTCGGGTCAGGATGAAGTGGACACACAGCCCACGTTGGGTTTTCAGCGGGTTATCCAGCGCGCCATTATGCATGTTCAGAGCACATCCAATGGCAAAAAAGAAGTCACCGGCGCCAACGTGTTGGTGGCAATCTTTGGTGAAAAAGATTCACATGCCGTTTACTACCTGCACCAGCAAGGCATTACGCGTCTGGATGTGGTGAATTACATTTCACACGGTATTACCAAAACGCCGCAGGCCCCCGCGCCGAAGCCCGAGAATTCTCAGAACGAAGGTCAGGAGCAAGAAGCCGAGGCCACACAAAGCGTGGGCGACAAGCAGTCACCCTTGGATCAGTACACCCAGAATCTGAACGCCTTGGCCAAGGAAGGAAAAATTGATCCGCTGATTGGTCGAGAGCAGGAAGTGGAGCGGGTTATCCAAGTGTTGTGCCGTCGCCGCAAAAACAACCCACTGCTGGTGGGTGAAGCCGGCGTTGGAAAAACCGCGATTGCAGAAGGCCTGGCCTGGAGAATTGTGCAAGGTGATGTGCCGGAAATTCTGGCCACAGCACAAGTGCATTCTCTGGACATGGGTGCGTTGTTGGCGGGTACCAAATACCGCGGAGATTTCGAGCAGCGCTTGAAAGCGGTGTTGAAACAGTTGAAAGCCAATCCCGATTCTGTGTTGTTCATTGATGAAATTCACACCCTGATCGGCGCTGGGTCTGCTTCTGGCGGCACGCTGGACGCCTCCAATTTGCTGAAGCCTGCTTTGTCTTCAGGTCAGTTGAAGTGTATTGGTGCAACCACCTTTACTGAGTACCGTGGCATTTTCGAGAAAGATCATGCGCTTTCACGTCGCTTCCAGAAAATTGATGTGTCTGAACCCACAGTGGAGCAAACCATTGAAATTTTGCGCGGTTTGAAAAGCCGTTTCGAAGACCATCATGGTGTTAAATATTCCAGCGCCGCCATTTCAGCAGCAGCTGAGTTGTCGGCCAAGTTCATCAACGACCGCCATTTGCCTGACAAGGCCATTGATGTGATTGATGAAGCAGGCGCGGCACAGCGTATTTTGCCGAAAAGCAAACAGCGTAAAACAATTACGAAGGGTGACATCGAAGACATCGTGTCGAAAATTGCCCGCATTCCGCCTCAGTCGGTCAATACCGACGACCGCAACAAGCTGGCTACACTCGACCGTGATCTGAAAGCCACTGTATTTGGTCAAGATCCAGCCATTGAAGCCTTGGCCAACGCCATCAAAATGTCGCGTGCTGGTTTGGGCAAGGCCGACAAGCCGATTGGCTCATTCCTGTTCAGCGGCCCCACAGGCGTAGGAAAAACCGAAGTGGCCAAACAGCTGGCATTCATTCTCGGCATTGAAATGCTGCGTTTTGACATGTCGGAATACATGGAGCGCCACGCGGTTTCCCGCTTGATTGGCGCGCCTCCCGGCTATGTTGGTTTCGACCAGGGTGGCTTGCTGACCGAGGCCATTACCAAGAAGCCACATTGCGTGTTGTTGCTCGACGAAATCGAAAAAGCGCACCCCGATGTGTTCAACATTCTGCTTCAGGTCATGGACAACGGTACTTTGACCGACAACAACGGTCGCAAGGCTGACTTCCGCAATGTGATCATTATCATGACCACCAACGCGGGTGCAGAAGCCCTGACCAAGCGCGGTATCGGCTTCATGGAATCCAAGGTGCAGGGCGACGAGATGGAAGATATCAAGCGCATGTTCAGCCCCGAGTTCCGCAACCGTCTGGATTCTGTCATTTCCTTCCGTGCGCTGGATGAAGAAATCATTCTTCGCGTGGTCGACAAGTTCCTGATGGAGCTGGAAGAGCAACTGCACCAGAAGAAAGTGGATGCAGTGTTCACAGACGAATTGCGCAAGCATTTGGCCAAGAAAGGTTTCGATCCATTGATGGGTGCTCGCCCAATGCAGCGTTTGATTCAAGACACAATTCGCAAAGCCTTGGCCGACGAGTTGCTGTTCGGCAAGCTGGTGAATGGTGGCAAAGTGACTGTAGACCATGATGTTGAGAACGACCAAGTGTCACTAACCTTTGATGAGGGTTCATCAGGTCAAGAGTCAGAGAGCGGTACTGAGGTGGCGGTTGACTGAACGTACGGCCTGGCAGCAAGCCAGCTAAAAATAGCCTGGTTTGATTCAGAACTTCATTCGCCTGAGTTGTCCTGTGTGGATAACTCAGACGCTCACCTTGCCAAGGCAACTGCGGTTTCTGCCCTTGTTTTTGGCCTGATAGAGCGCATGGTCCGCTTGCGCCATGGTGCGGTCAATACTGTCGGTGTGGGATATATCGCAAATTCCTGCTGAAAATCCGACTTTGCAACAACCATTCAGGCGAATTCTGTCCACTATCCTTTGGGTGTCGTCGGCAGTGCAGTTGGGGAGCAGTACTGCGAATTCTTCACCTCCGACACGTGCGATCAAGTCGCCCGGTCTGAAATTGGTACGAAGCGTCTCTGCAAACTCGCGAAGTCGAATATCCCCAGCCTCATGACCATAGGTGTCGTTGTATTGCTTGAAGTAGTCAATGTCGATAATTGCCACACTGCCTTGTAGCTGATTTTCTCGTTGCATTCTTCGCAGGTATGCACTGCTCATGTCTTGCCAGCCCCGGCGATTGAGTAAACCTGTCAGGGGATCGCTGCAGGCCTGATTACTGAGGTGAAGCAGTTCTACCGCGAAGCGTTTTCGCAAAGTCGATTGCCGCCACAATGTGAGGCTGACAAAACCCACGGAGTGAATCAACACGACCAAGGTCAGTATCAAGTTGTTGCGTTGTAGTTGATTGACCTTTTCGTCGGCCTCTTGGGTATTTCTCTTCAGGGTGGAATTGAAGATGCCAAGCTCGATCAACCAAAACTCGATGCGTTGAGGGTCGGGTTTTCCGAATTTTTCAAGTTGCTGGTCCATCGCGATCAGGTGTTCTCGAAGGTTTGCAGCCGAATCAGCCAGCCCGCTGTGGGTGTTGATCGTTTCGATGACAGCCAACCTTGAAGCAAGTTGATTGAGTAATTCCTGGGGCGAGCGGTAGCCACGTGTTTCCAGGCCAAGTTGGGTTTCGTAGGTGTGCGGATTGCCAAGGTGATGCAAGGCCGTGCTTTGTACGATCAGATCTTGGAGGGAAACCTCAAGAAGTCGCCTCTTGGCCAGGTCACCTTGAATTTCATGGGCTTTGCTGTAGTTGAAGACGGCTACAAACGCGAGAATTGCGCAGAGTGCCAACCAAAAATACCGGATGGTTATTTCAGAACAGAGACGCAGTTGCCGGACTGCGTGAAGCATCCATGTTCGGCCTGTTTTTATAGCTGGCCCACTGCCCCCTGAGTCCATTGTTTTCCTGATGATTCACAATGACACTCAGTGGTAAAAGTGTTTGTAGTGGTTCCCTTTGAGTGGTTTTCTTTCAGCGTGTTCCAGTGCTGCCGAATCCGCCTTCACCACGCTCGCTAGGAGTGAAGTCGCTGACCACTTTGAAGTCAGCGTGTGCCACTGGCAATATGACCAATTGAGCGATGCGTTCCATGGGTTCAATGGTGACTGCTACCTGGCTACGGTTCCATGCCGATACCATGAGCGGTCCTTGGTAGTCGGAATCAATCAAACCCACGAGGTTGCCGAGAACCAAGCCTTTTTTGTGGCCCAAACCTGAACGGGGCAGAATGGTCGCGCAGTAATTTGGGTCGCCAATGTACATCGAAAGTCCGGTCGGTACGAGTTCAGCCTGGCCGGGTTGCAAAGTCAGTGCTTCGTTCAAGCAGGCGCGCAGGTCGATACCCGCGCTGCCGGGGGTGCCGTATGCGGGCAGTTGGTCTTGCATGCGTGGGTCGAGGACTTTGAGTTCAACTTGAATTTTCATGGGTGTACTTGTGTTCAGGAGTGTTTGGAAATAAAAGTCAGAA
Source organism: Limnobacter sp. MED105 (assembly GCF_000170915.1). Taxonomy (GTDB): domain Bacteria; phylum Pseudomonadota; class Gammaproteobacteria; order Burkholderiales; family Burkholderiaceae_B; genus Limnobacter. Next base: position 8,893 of record NZ_ABCT01000018.1, on the reverse strand, counting down.
CTGTTTGTGCAGCGCGTAGCTTGTCCATGCTGCCCAGGCGTTCGGGCTTGAGTTTTTTGCTGTAAATGGTCAGCTCGGTTTGGTCGGCGCCCAAGGCATTTTGAGCCAAATTGCCGATGATGAATTGTGCTTTCTTGCTGTCCAGTTTGCGGTTGGCGTAGTCATCCAGATTTTCTGTTTCGGCAGCAAAACCGACCACCGTCAGCGATTTTTTTCGAGTGCTGGCAAATTCGCCAACATCTGCAAGAATGTCGGGGTTCAGTTCGAACTCCATGTTTAAACCCGCGGCTTGACCGAGTTGTTTTTTCTGCTTTTGGGTGCTTGGGTTTTTAATACCATAATCGGCCACAGCGGCGACACCAATGAACAGGTCTTGTTGCTCGATTTGACCGAATACTGCAGCATGCATTTGCCTGGCAGATTGAACACTCACCATGGGCACACCGTACGGTGTTGGCAAAGCGGTAGGGCCACTCACCAAACTCACTTCGGCACCCATTAACCATGCTGCTTGTGCCAAGGCGTAGCCCATTTTTCCGCTGGATCGATTCGTGATGCCGCGCACCGGGTCAATGGCTTCAAAGGTGGGGCCGGCTGTTACCAATACCTTTTTACCAGCCAGGGGTTTGTGATTCACTGCCCGCGCCAGTTCCAATACGATCTCAAAGGGTTCAAGCATGCGGCCACTGCCCACTTCACCGCAGGCCTGTTCGCCCGCCGCTGGGCCAAACACATTGATACCATCGGTTTTAAGTTGACTGATGTTGCGCTGGGTGGCTGGGTTGTTCCACATTTCCACGTTCATGGCCGGCGCAATGGCCATGGGGCAATTGCGGGCCAATACGAGGTTGTCCAGAAGATTGTCAGCAAACCCGTGTGCATATTTCGCCATGGAGTTGGCGGTGCACGGGGCAATCAATAAAAAATCAGCGTTGCGGCTGATGTCGATGTGCGGCATGCCACGCTCGATACTGCCGGTATCGCTGTTTTCAACAGGCCACTGCGACACATGCACTGATTTGCCAGACAAGGCCTGGAATGTGAGTGGCGCAACAAATTGCGTGGCTGATTCAGTCATGACCACCTGAACTTCGCAGCCCTGTTTCACTAACAGGCGCACCAGTTCAGCCGATTTGTAAGCGGCAATACCGCCGCACACGCCCAAAACCACGCGCAGTTGGTTCAAACCGGGAAGCTGTGGCAATTCGACTGGGCGCATGGGCTAAAAACCTTATTCGCTTTTGGCTGGGTTGGGGGCTTTGTGTTCTTTGTTGAAGAACAGTTCGTCAATGATCAGACCGATTGCACCCATGGTAATTGCAACGTCAGCCACATTGAAAGCAGGCCAGTGATAAGTGCCGACATAAAAATCGAGGAAGTCGATGACCGCCCCGTGAGCCAAGCGATCAATCAAATTGCCGATTGCTCCGCCCAGAATACAGGCCAGGCAGAACATTGCGAATTTCCGATGGCTGGAGGAGCGCATCATGAACAGAATAACGATGGATGCGACGACTGCGACACCGGAAAGAAAGTGCCTTTGCCAGCCCGCCTGATCGGCAAGAAAGCTGAATGCTGCACCAGGATTGAGCACGTAGACCAGATTGAAGAAACTGGTGATTTCAACCACTGCGCCCAAATCAAGGCGCGATTGAACCCACAGTTTGCTGATTTGATCGATCAAGATAAGCAGCAAGGAAAAACCGATCCAGGGAAGGATTGATTTTTTGGGCGCTTTCAAAGCGCCAGTGGCATTGGTGGTTCTCGTGCTTGTGGCAGGTTTTCTTGGCATGGGCTTAGACATGATCACGCACCTCGCCCTGGCCAAACAGATTGCTGACACAGCGGCCACAAATTCCGGGGTGTTCAGGGTTTGCGCCTGTGTCGGGCCGCACATGCCAGCAACGCTCGCACTTTTCACCTTCTGCAATACCCACTTCAATTTTCTCCTCAGCCGCCTGGGCTATTTCAATGCTGGAAACGATGAACAGGAATTTTAGATCATCGCCCAGACTGGCCGCCGCCTGATACAGATTAGGTGGCAAATGAAGTGTTGCTGTGCCCTGCAGGGAGGAGCCAATTTTGCCCTCGGTGCGCAGGTTCTCCAGTTCTTTGACCACGCGTGCGCGCAGCGCGAGCAACTCAGCCCACTTGTTGCCCAATTCATCAGCCTGCGCCACTTGGGGCACTTTGTAAAACTCGTTGCAGAAAATCGAAGGTTCTACATTGCCCATTACTTCGCGGGCTTCTTCAGCGGTAAAGCTGAGCACTGGTGCCATGAGGCGAAGCAGGGCGTGAGTGATGTGGTACAGCGCTGTTTGTGCGCTTCGACGTGCTTTGGAATTCTCGCCGGTGGTGTACAAACGATCTTTCAATACATCGAGGTAAAACGCACCCAAGTCTTCGGAACAGAAAATTTGCAGTTTGCTGACAATCGGGTGGAACTCGTACTTCATGTAGTGCGCTTCGCACTCGCTTTGCAGCTTGCCCAGCAGTGTGAGTGCGTATTGGTCTACTTCGGCCAGTTCTTCGGTGGGAACGGCTTCTGTGGCAAAGTCGAAATCGGAAATATTGGCCAATAAAAAACGCAGGGTGTTGCGAATGCGGCGGTAGCTTTCGACCACACGCTTCAAAATTTCATCGGAAATAGTGAGTTCGCCGGAGTAATCGGTGCTGGCCACCCACAGGCGCAAAATTTCCGCGCCCATTTTGTCGGATACCTGCTGGGGCGCAATCACGTTGCCCACGGATTTGCTCATTTTGCGACCCTGGCCATCCACCACAAAACCGTGGGTGAGCAAGGCTTTGTAAGGTGGTACACCGTTGATCATGCAGCTGGTGAGCAATGAGGAGTGGAACCATCCACGGTGCTGGTCAGAGCCCTCCAGATACAAGTCCGCCGGGAAATGACTTTCATCGGCATGGCTGCCGCGCAGCACGGTTTCGTGCGTGGTGCCAGAGTCGAACCACACATCGAGCGTATCGGGATTCTTGACGTAGTCTTTCGCTTCATGACCGATCAATTCTTCAACACTGACGTGTTGCCAGGCTTCAATGCCTTGTTTTTCGATCAGTTGTGCAATGGTTTCGGTCAGCTCAGGGGTTCGTGGGTGCAATTCACCGGTTTCGCGATGCACAAGGAATGCCATGGGTACACCCCACTGGCGTTGGCGCGACAGGGTCCAGTCTGGGCGATTGGCGATCATGGCGTGCAAGCGTGCTTTGCCCCAGGCCGGGAAAAACTCGGTTGCTTCCACACCAGCCAGTGCTTTTTCACGCAAACTGCCGGAACCGTCGTTGGGTTTTACATCCATGCCGGCAAACCACTGTGAGGTGGCCCGGTAGATGATCGGGGTTTTGTGGCGCCAGCAGTGCATGTAGCTGTGACCAAATTTCACTTGTTTGACGAGTGTGCCCAGTTCAATCATTTTTTCAACGATGAGCGGGTTGGCTTTCCAAATGTGCAGGCCGCCGAAGAAGGTCAGGGAATCTGCGTAAACACCATTGCCTGTCACCGGGTTGATGATGTCGGCATCTTTCAAGCCATAAGCTTTGCTGGTCAAGAAGTCGTCTACACCATAGGCTGGCGAGCAGTGAACTATGCCTGTACCTGCATCGGTACTCACGTATTCAGCAAGGTACACGGGGCTCAAGCGGTCGTAGAAGGGATGTTTAAAGGCAATGCCTTCCAGCGCAGCGCCCTTGGCAGTGGCTAGTTCGGAACCCTGTAGTTCGTAGCTTTCAAGGCAGGGTTTCACGCGTTCCTGAGCCAGCAACAAATACTTGTTACCCACATCAACCAGGCTGTACACCAGTTCGGGGTGCATGTTCAGTGCCTGGTTGGCCGGCAGTGTCCATGGGGTGGTGGTCCAAATGACCAATTGCCCTAGCTTGGCCTGAAGCGTGGCCTTGGGGATGTTGAATGCTGCGGCGAGCTTGTCCAGGTTCGATTCGTCGAATGCAAAACCCACATCGACAGCGATGTCTTGTTTGTCTTTGTACTCGACCTCGGCTTCAGCCAATGCAGAACCGCAATCGAAGCACCAGTTCACGGGTTTCAGGCCACGGAACACATAGCCCTTCTCCATGATTTTGCCCAACGCGCGAAGCTCGTCTGCCTCGTTGCCAAAGTTCATTGTTTTGTAAGGGTTGTCCCAATCAGCCAGCACACCCAGCCGGATGAAATCTTTTTTCTGGCGTTCAATTTGTTCAGCTGCGTAAGCGCGGCTTTTCTCTTGAACTTCCAGTGTGGGTTTGCCCTTGCCGATGGTTTTTTCGATCTGGATTTCAATCGGCATGCCGTGGCAGTCCCAGCCTGGAACGTATCGGGCATCGTAGCCAGCCAGGCAACGACATTTCACGATGATGTCTTTCAGGATCTTGTTGACCGCATGGCCAATGTGGATGTCGCCATTCGCATAAGGGGGGCCGTCGTGCAGCACGAATTTTGGCTTGCCGGCCTTGGACTGGCGAATCGCCTTGTACAAATCTTCCTTGCACCATTGTTCAACCCAGTTCGGTTCCCTTGCTGGCAGGTTGCCGCGCATGGGAAAGGGCGTATCGGGCAGGTTCAGTGTGTTCTTGTAATCCATATTGGGTTAACAGCCTGTATTTGAAATCTTGGGTTGGTTGGCAGCCAGCATTGCCATGGCTTTTGCCGTGTCTTTGTGCATTTGCTCAACCATCGTATCGAGCGAATCAAAGTGTTGCTCGGGGCGTATGTGCGCCAATACCTCAATGCGCAGCAGCTTGCCGTAAGCGTTGCCTTGCCAGTCTGGAATGAATGTTTCGAGCAAAATTTGATCGGATTGTTCAACCGTGGGGCGCACACCCATGCTGGCTACAGCAGGTAAGGGCTTTTCGGCCAGTCCGTGGACCCACACTGCGAGAATTCCGGTCAACGCGCTGGCGCGCCCGGCAATACGAAGGTTCATGGTGGGGAAACCCAAAGTACGCCCCAGTTTTTTACCGTGCACAATATGCCCGGAGTAGGCCAGTGGATGCCCAAGCATGTGGGCGGCTTTGGCCACGTCGCCAGCTTTCAGGGCTTCCCGAATGTTTGAGCTTGAAACCCGGCTGCCATCGGTTTGAACTTCAGCAAGGTCGTTGACTGTGAAGCCATGTGATTCACCCAAGCCTTTCAGCAAGGCGAAATCACCTGCACGTTTGGCACCGAAGCGAAAATCGTCGCCCACCCACACTTGTTTTGCATTCAGCTGGTTCAACAAAACTTCCTGCACAAACGCCTCAGGGCTTAGGCTTGCCATGCGTTTGTTGAAGGGCAGGATACACACTTGTTCAATGCCGCAGCGCTTCATCTCAATGATCCGGTCGCGCAGCGTGGAGATTCGATCGAGCTTGAAGGCAGGATTAAAAAATTCTTTCGGGTGCGGGTGCAGTGTAACCACGGTGGGCACCAAACCCTGCGCGCGCGCGGCAAATACCACGCGGCGGAACAACTCGGCATGGCCGGAGTGAACGCCGTCGAAGTTTCCAATGGTGAGCGCAGTGCCCTTGGCAAATGTGTGTGGCCGGGGGCGGCGAATGATTTTCATACCGAGTGTGTCGGCTCTTTAGTGGTTGCAAAACAACCGGTCATTATAAGGCCTGAATGGTGAAAAATAGGGCTTTTTCGCCCGCACAGTGATAAACTCGCGCCATGCAAAATTCCACACCTTCCGTCGTCATTTTGATCTCGGGGCGCGGTTCAAATCTGAATGCCCTGATCGATCATGCCAAACAGACCGGGGCCTACCAAATTCGTGCAGTCATTTCCAACCGCCCAGCCGCGGCTGGTTTGGCTTTGGCGCAATCGGCGGGGCTAGACACTGCCATTCTTGACCACACTGAGTACGAGAGCCGCGAGGCCTTTGATTCAGCCCTGGCCGGTCTCATCGACCAATATCAGCCCGATTGGCTTGTGCTGGCTGGCTTCATGCGGGTGTTGACTGCAGGTTTTGTGAACCGGTATTTGGGGCGCTTGGTGAACATTCACCCCTCGCTGTTGCCTGCTTTTCCGGGGTTAAAAACCCATCAGCAGGCGCTGGAGGCAGGGGTGAGGGTGCATGGAGTAACCGTGCACTTGGTGACCCCTGAACTTGACCATGGCCCAATTGTGGATCAGGCGCTGTTGCAGGTGTTGCCCGGTGATACTGCCGAAACACTGGCCGCGCGCGTCCTGGGGCTTGAGCATCAAATCTATCCCCGTGCAGTGGCAGCGCTGGCCAGCGGGCAAATTAAAATGGTGAACGGGAAGCTGGAAGGCACTTTGGCCCCAGCCCTGGTTCACGCAATTCAATAAAACAGGATATTCAATATGGCCGGGTCCCAAAAGAAAACCCCATTTCGCAAACCCAGTACGCGGCGCGACAGCAAAGTTGAGCGGCAAGGTGCCCAGTCGCGTTATGGCCTGGTGAGCACAGTTGCGCAGTTGATTGACTTGCTGGCGCAGTTTGAAGGCCCTGCCGATGCGGCGATTTCCCGGTTTTTCAAAGACCATCCCGAGTTGGGTGGTCGTGACCGCCCTATGGTGGCTGAAGCGGTGTATTGCTGGTTGCGTTACCGTTATCGAATCAACCACTTGGCGCAGTCGGGGGAAGGTCCCTCGGTGGTTCGTCAAGCCAAACTTGCTTTGTTGTGGTCGGGCGCACCCGAACAGATTTGGTCTGCCGGCAAGCAGGCTGACAATGAGTGGCTGAGTCGGGTCATCAATATTTCAGCCGATGATCTGGGTGTTGAAGCGCGCACCTGTTTGCCCGAATGGTTTTACACCAAGCTGGCCGAGCAATTTGGGCAAGAACGCGCCGAGTCGTTCTCGCAGGCTGTGTTAAGCGCCGCGCCGTTGGACCTACGGGTGAATACGGTAAAGGCCAGTACCACTGACCTGTTGGCGGCTTTGACCAATATGGGTATTCAAGTGAACCCGATTGAGGGTTTGCCGGAAGGTTTGCGCGCGGTGGGCAAACCCATTGTGGGCAAAACTGAAGTGTTTCAGGAAGGGTACTTTGAAGTACAAGACGCGGGCAGCCAGTGGGTTAGTCGCCTTGTAGCGCCTCGCCGCGGCGACTTGGTAATTGATTTTTGTGCAGGCGCAGGCGGTAAAACCCTGGCCATTGGTGCGCAAATGAAGAATACGGGCCGAATTGTGGCGCTGGATACTTCAGAAAAACGATTGGTGAAATTCAAGCCCCGAGCAGCTCGTTCAGGCTTGAGCAACTTTTACACCATGGTAATCAATGACGAAGCCGACCCGCGGCTGAACAAGTATTTTGGCAAAGCCGACCGCGTGGTAACCGATGTGCCGTGTAGCGGCATGGGAACCTTAAGGCGTAACCCGGATCTTAAATTTAGACAGAACTTGCAGAGTCTGTCAGAATTGACCGCGAAGCAAAAATCCATCATCGAGCATGCAGCCAAGCTGGTAAAGCCCGATGGTCGGCTTGTTTACATCACTTGCAGTGTTCTTCGCGATGAAAACGAAGACATTGTCAATGCGTTCCTGGAAAGTCACCCGGAATTCCGGCTTCGTCGCTGGACTGAAGTGTTGAACCCCGGAGAACGGCCTGTCAAGGCGAATACGACTGATGACATGCTTCGATTGTGGCCAGAGGATGGTGAATCTGATGGCTTTTTTGCAGCAGTGTTACAACGTTCCAAAGCCTGAACTGAATATAAATTCCAAATGTGTTTCGGCTTTAAAAGTACACTTGTACACTGAAAATATAATACGGCTCCTTCAGAAGCAAGTTGAGATGGCCGTAACCTTTGAAATACGACCTGTTGAGAGTTAGTGAATATGATTGAATTTTTGACCTCGGGCATTACTGGCGCAAGCATTGGCCAAATGGTGATTTACACGCTGATCGTGACCCACATTACGATTGTGGCGGTAACGGTTTACCTGCACCGTTGCCAGGCTCACCGTGCCCTTGAAGTGCACCCTGCGCTCGCGCATTTCTTCCGCGCGTGGTTGTGGCTAACCACTGGCATGAGCACACGTGCCTGGGCTGCGATTCACCGCAAGCATCACGCCAAGTGCGAGACACCCGATGACCCACACAGCCCGCAAACCCGTGGCCTGAAAACAGTATTCTGGCGCGGTGCCGAGTTGTATCGTGCCGAATCCAAGAATGCAGAAACCTTGGCCAAATACAGCCACGGCACACCAGCCGACTTTCTGGAATTTCAGGTTTACGAACGTTTTCCCTGGCAGGGCGTAGGTTTTACCTTGGTGCTCAGCTTCATCTTGTTTGGTTTTCCTGGCGTCAGCATTTGGGCCATTCAAATGTTGTGGATTCCCGTGTTGGCCGCTGGCGTGATCAACGGTATTGGTCACTACTGGGGCTATCGCAATTTCGATTGCCCTGATGCAAGTCGCAATATTTCACCGTTTGGTATTTTGATTGGCGGTGAAGAGCTGCACAACAATCACCACACGCACGCAACTTCAGCCAAGTTGAGCAACAAGTGGTACGAGTTTGACATTGGCTGGATGTACATCAAGATTTTCAGCTTCCTGGGTTTGGCCAAGGTTAAAAAAGTGGCCGAGTCGCCCAAGTTTTCCTCTGAAAGCAAGCCTGTACTAAGCCTGGTGACTGTTCAGGCTGTTGTGAACCACCGCTACGATGTGATGGCGCGTTACGCCAGTTCCATGCGCAAAGCGTTCCGTTCTGAAGTGGCTGCATTGAAGCAAAAAGCAGCCAATGCTCAAGAGCGTAAAGTGTTGGCCAAAGGCACCAAGTTGTTGTCGATCGATGAAAGCAAGTTGTGCGATGTTCAGCGTGCTGAATTGGCGCAGTTGTGTGCACAGTCGAAGATGATCAGCACCTTGGTAGAAATGCGGGCTGAACTTCGCCAGATTTGGGAGAAAACCAATTTGAGCCGTGAGCAAATG
>NZ_ABCT01000019.1 GCF_000170915.1 Limnobacter sp. MED105 | reverse complement strand
ACCCCTCCTTTTTTCTTGCGTCTGTACAAAACCAGAGTGGATTATCTTTTTCTTGATTAAACAGGAAAAAGATAATCCTCTTTTTTTATTACAAATTAATAATTATTTAAAAAATATTTCCACAAAACCCTAAATATTAAAAACCGAAAGTCGATATACAATCATCGGTGAATGATTTACCGAGACGATACAGAAGAAAATCACTTCTGATTAATTTGTCTAGATCTTTTCGGAGTAATTACCATGCTAGGAATTAATACAAACGCCCCTTCACTTGGCGCACAAATGAACCTCAGCAAGTCTGCTGGTTCCCTTGAAACTTCAATCGCCCGTCTGTCTTCTGGCCTGCGTGTTAACAGCGCCAAAGACGATGCAGCTGGCCTGGCCATTGCAGAACGGATGACCGCACAAATTCGCGGCTTCGACGTGGCAGCTCGCAATGCAAACGACGGTATTTCACTGTTGCAAGTGGCCGACGGCGCACTGGGCAAAATTACCGACAACTTGCAGCGTATGCGTGAATTGGGCGTTCAGGCCAAAAACGGCACCTTGAACGACACCGACCGCGTGAACCTGAACCGTGAATTCACCGAACTGGCCAACGAAGTGGGCCGTGTTGCAACAGGCACCACATTCAACGACAACAACGTGTTCTCCGCTGCACAAAAATCCGTAGAACTGCAGATTGGCTCCGGCAACGCGGCTTCCGACACCCTGGCTGTGAACCTGACTGATGATGGTTTGGCTGCCGGTAACGACCTGCAAACCACCCTGGGTGGCGCAACACAAGCTGCAATCGTGACCGCCTTCGGTGGAGTCGATACAGCTGCCAACGCTGAAACCGCAATCGATACCATCGACACCGCGATCGATGACATCACCAACCTGCGCGCTACTGTGGGTGCTGGCTTGAGCCGACTGGAACAAGTGGTCGGTTCTCTTGAAACCACCAGCAGCAACTTGAGTTCTGCACGTGGCCGAATCATGGATGCCGACTTCGCCAAGGAAACTGCGAACCTCACCCGTTCACAGATTCTGCAACAGGCCGGTACCGCCATGCTCGCCCAGGCCAACCAGCTGCCCAACAACGTGTTGAGCTTGCTGCGTTAATGTAAGGTTTACTCCGAGCGACCCCTGGTTTGAAAGTGCAAGCAGGAATACGCACTGGATAATCAGGGGAAGTTTCGAGAGGCTGCGAATTACGGCAGCAAAAATTAAAACTTTAGGGTTCTGAAAAATTCTCTTGAGAAAGTGAATTTTTTTGCATTTTTTTCTAAAGTTCTTGTTTTTCCAAGCGTTAATGAATCATAAGGCAGCGCACAAGATGACGCAGCCAGCTTGAATCAACAAATTGCTTGGAGAATTATCATGCTAGGAATCAACACCAACGTAGCCTCACTGACCGCCCAGAAGAACCTTTCAGGCTCTGGCATGGGTTTGAACAACTCAATTGCCCGCCTGTCCTCCGGACTGCGTGTGAACAGCGCCAAAGACGACGCAGCAGGCCTGGCCATTGCCGAGCGCATGCAAGCGCAAATTCGCGGCTTTGATGTGGCGGGTCGCAACGCCAACGACGGTATCTCTTTGTTGCAAGTGGCCGACGGCGCCATGGGCAAGATCAGCGACAACCTGCAGCGTATGCGTGAGTTGGCTGTTCAAGCCAAAAACGGCACCTTGAACCCCACCGACCGTGTGAACCTGAACCGTGAGTACACGGAACTGGCCAACGAGGTGGACCGCATCGTGACTGGCAGCACATTCAACGGCAACAACCTGTTTGATGCCGCCAACCAAACACTGAGCTTCCAGGTGGGCACCGGCAACGCCGTCTCCGACACCCTGGAGCTGAACCTGACTGACGATGGCTTGAGCACGGGCAACGACCTGACCACCATCATGACCAACGGTGCGGCTGATATTCAGACCAACCTGGGCGCCATTACCGATGTGGCCAACGCCACCACGGCCATCGACACTCTGGATGCCTCGATTGACGCCATCACCGGTATTCGTGCCGTGGTGGGTGCGGGCCAAAGCCGACTGGAGCAAGTGGCAGCTTTTGCCGATGTGTCGAGCACCAACCTGCAGGCCGCACGCGGACGAATCATGGACGCTGACTTTGCCAAGGAAACGGCCAACCTGACCCGCTCGCAGATCCTGCAGCAGGCCGGCACCGCCATGCTCGCCCAGGCCAACCAGTTGCCCAACAACGTACTGAGCCTGTTGCAGTAATGATGTAAAACAATCGCTCAGAACTGAAAACTGAAGATTATCCTCCCTCCGGGGTGGATAATCTTTTTTGCATTTTCTATACCATTAAAATTGATTTAAATTATTTAATTAATTCACTTAAGTTTGACTAAAAACCTCCGTTAAACGAATTGTCAGTAAAAGAAACTGTACAAGGGTTAAATAACCCAAAGCGACATAACCCTTCACACAGGTCATGTCAATTTAAACCGCTAGGAGGTCCTAAATGTTAGGCATCAATACAAACGCCCCTTCACTGGGTGCACAAAACAACCTGAGCCGCTCTGCCGGTTCCCTTGAAACTTCGATCGCTCGCCTGTCTTCTGGCTTGCGTGTTAACAGCTCGAAAGACGATGCAGCTGGCCTGGCCATTGCAGAACGGATGACCGCACAAATTCGCGGCTTCGACGTGGCAGCTCGCAATGCAAACGACGGTATTTCACTGTTGCAAGTGGCCGACGGCGCACTGGGCAAAATTACCGACAACTTGCAGCGTATGCGTGAATTGGGTGTTCAGGCCAAAAACGGCACCTTGAACGACACCGACCGCTTGAACCTGAACCGTGAATTCACCGAACTGGCCAACGAAGTGGGCCGTGTTGCAACAGGCACCACATTCAACGACAACAACGTGTTCTCCGCTGCACAGAAGTCAGTGGAACTGCAGATCGGTTCTGGCAACGACGCAGCCGATACATTGAACGTGAACTTGACTGACGACGGCCTGGCTGCCGGTAACGACCTGCAAACCACCCTGGGTGGCGCAACACAAGCTGCAATCGTGACCGCCTTCGGTGGAGTCGATACAGCTGCCAACGCTGAAACCGCAATCGATACCATCGACACCGCGATCGATGACATCACCAACCTGCGCGCCACTGTGGGTGCTGGCTTGAGCCGACTGGAACAAGTGGTCGGTTCTCTTGAAACCACCAGCAGCAACTTGAGTTCTGCACGTGGCCGAATCATGGATGCCGACTTCGCCAAGGAAACTGCGAACCTCACCCGTTCACAGATTCTGCAACAGGCCGGCACCGCCATGTTGGCCCAGGCCAACCAGCTGCCCAACAACGTGTTGAGCTTGCTGCGTTAATTCAGACTTGGTCTGAACCCTGACAAGAATTTGCCAAAAGCAGGTTCGAATCAAACAAAAAGCCCGGTGAATCAAGCTCACCGGGCTTTTTAACGCTAAAGAAAACCCCTAAACCTGCCGTTAATCAAGACATGGGGGCTTGTCTTGCCCGCTTAGAATTCGGAAGGTGGCGAAAATGAACATTTCAAACATGGCTGATTATGCAACTGCCCTGCAAAAACCGCAGGATGCCAGCAACACAAAACCCGCACCCGGTGTGGTAGCGAAACCTTTGCTGGGCGAAAAAGCCGAACTGAGCGTGAGTGAAGTACTTGAGGTGGTTCAGAAAGCGAATGCCGCATTGACGAGCAACCAGTCGAATTTGAAGTTTCTGGTCGACACCGACAACGGCAAGCCGATTGTTCAAATCGTGGACCGGGAAACCCAGGAAGTGTTGAAACAAATTCCATCGGTTGAAATGCTGAAAATCGCAAAAGCCATCGAGAAAATGCAAGGCGTTCTAATGTCTCGCGAAGCCTAGAACGCAACAAGGGGAATAAATCATGGTAGGAATCTCATCTGCAGGCATTGGTTCAGGACTGGACATTGAGGGCATCATCAGCTCCTTGATGGCGGCTGAACGCATCCCACTGACCAAGGTGAGTCAGGAACGCACAGCGATCAACACCAAGATTTCGATTTACGGCATTATCAAAAATTCGTTTGCAGACCTGAAAGCTGCCGCGGACAAACTCAGCAGCTTGAACAACCTGAATCCCTTGAAGGCCACATCAAGCGACGAAAAAATTGTATCAGCCAGCGCCAGTGCAGCCGGCGCAAAAGGTAGCTACAGCATTGAGGTCAGCCAGCTGGCCAAGGCCCAAAGTGTAGCTGCGCAAGGCGTAGCCACCGCAGACACCACCGTGGGCACAGGCAGCCTGACGATCACCTTGGGCAGCTACGATTCCGGCACCAACACCTTCACCAACAATGCTGACAAAACCCCAGTCACGATCAACATTGGCACAGGGCAACAAACACTGGACGGCATCAAACAGGCCATCAATGATTCAGATGCCGGCGTTACTGCATCTATTGTGAACGACGGAGCAGGCTCGCGCCTGGTGCTGACCAGCAAGGAAACCGGTGCAGTCAACGGTTTCAAGCTCGAAGTAACCGATGCCGATGGCAACAACACCGACACCACCGGGCTTTCCCGATTGGCTTATGATCCCACCGCTGCGGTGGGTGCCGGCAAAAATGCCGACACCCTGCAAGTGGCACAAAACGCCAACTTCACCATCAATAATTTGCCAGTGAGCAAAGCCAGCAACACCGTGACAGACGCAGTGGCTGGCCTGACGCTGAACCTGAAAGCGCAGACCACATCGCCTGTCAATCTGGAAGTGGGCCTGGACGACACCGCATTGAAGACCACACTGGACGGGTTTGTGACTGCGTACAACAAAATACGCGGCAACCTGAAAGACCAGCAACAGAAAGACGCCACCCTGTCGCGTGAAACCACACCATCCACCCTTGAACGGGGACTTCGCAATATTCTGCGCGAACAGGTTGCCCAATACGGCATCGGTTTGAGCGATATTGGCTTGAGTTTTGACAAAGACGGCGTGTTGTCACTGAACAAAACCAAGCTGGATACCGCAGTCGCAGCCGACCCTTCCATTCTCGAGAAGGTGTTTGCCAACACAGCAACCACCACCGATGCGCGCGTGAAGTATCTGGGTGCCAACAACATGACCCAAGAGGGTACTTTTGCGGTCAATGTGAGCACCGCTTACGATGGCAGCAATACTATCGCCGGCACCATCAACGGTGTGGCAGGCACGGGAGTGGGCAATACCTTAACGGGTGCCACAGGCGATCCCAGCGAGGGCCTGCAGTTTTCGGTGGTTCAGGGAGCCAGTGGCAATATGGGCACGATCACCTTCAGCAAAGGCCTGGCCGAGCGACTGAGCGACTGGATCGGCAGCCTGACTGATGAAGGCGGAACGCTGGTGTCGAGAACCGACGGACTGACCAGCAGAAAATCTCGTCTGGACGACCAGGAAGACAGGCTCAACCTGCGACTGGAGCAGGTTGAAAAGCGATACCGCGCCCAATTCTCCGCGCTGGACTCCATGCTGGCCAGCATGCAGCAGACCAGCTCCTATTTGAGCCAACAGCTTGCCGCTCTGGCTCAACAACGGTAAGCGCAGAACTGTGCCCTAAAACCCCTGTTTTTAGTCAGATCAAACAGGGGGAACAAGCCCTACTATTTGTTTAAGACAAATCACCAAGTGAACGCACCATGATGTACGGCGCAAAAGCATACGCACAAGTAGGACTGGAAACAGGCATCAACAGTGCCTCACCCCACGGCCTCATTGTGATGCTTTACGAAGGGGCCATCGAGGCCATTCGCAAGGCCAAAATTTACCTTGAAATGCAAAACATCGAGATGAAAACAAAATCGGTGGACAAGGCCCTGCGCATCATCAAAGACGGCCTTACCGCCTCACTCGACGTGAACGCTGGCGGTGCACTGGCTCAGCAACTGCTTTCCCTGTACGACTACATTGGCAAAGAACTGATTTTGGCCAACGCCCAAAACAATCTGGAACGCATGGACACCTGCATCGATTTGCTGGATGACCTGCGCACAGCCTGGCTGGAAATTGGCCAAACCGCCACCAAACCATAACAACCTACTTAGGACCGCTCTCGACCATGATCTTTGCGACAGACAACAACGGTGCAATCATGAAGCTGTACGCCGCCATAGCGAATCAAAGCCAAGTAATGCTTGATTCGGCCAAGGCTGGCAATTGGGATGAGTTGTGTGCTGCTGAAGAACAGTGCTCAAGGCTGATCCACGAGCTCCAGGCCATCAAGGAAGCACAACAAACCGAATTGAATGAAAAGGAACGCAGTCAGCATATCGGCTATTTGAAAAAAATTCTGGCCGACGACGCCGCGATTCGCGACATCACTGAACCCCGCCTTAAGCAGTTGGAAGAATTTCTTCGCGCAGCCAACAACTCGCAGAAACTCAGCAACTCTTATGGATCCAACTAAGCCATTGCGCTAAGAGCAACGGGTGTGAGACATGACATTAACCCCGGTTAAATCGGCTCCGCCCAACGTCAACTCCGTACTTCAATCCAATCCCGGTGATCGGGTTTCGTCTGGCAAAGGCGAAATTGCGCCCGTTGTTGCCATACTGACCCGCCAACTCCCACTGCCCCAAGCGCAGCAGCTTGCTGGCCAAACCGCCTTGGTGCGTGTGGTGAAAGGTGGGCCTGGTAACGAGGCCGAGCTAGAGTTTGCCGGCCAGAATATTCAGGTCAAATTGCCGCCTGGGCGGCAACTGACTGCGGGCGAAATGGTCACCGTCGCATTTGCACTGTCCGGGAAAGGCGATGATTTGTCCGCAGGTGGCACCAGCGGCGGTAAAAAAATCGCCGATGCCCGCAACCTGCTCACCACACTGCCCACCAGCACCGACGATGGCGAAGCGCAAGACTCTCCCAGTTTCGTAGATCGACTCTCGGGCACCGCACGGTTGATCGGACTTCTTGAACGCTTGGGGCAGGGATCACCAACACAGGTGTCTACCTCGGTGATGACCAGCCTGAAACAATTAAGCACCCAGTTTCAAACACAGGCCGCCCTGCCCGGCGCCTTGCTGGCTGAATCTGACAATACAACGCCCAACGCACGCACACTTGCTCAAACCACGCCGCAAACCCAAATACAGCAAGCCCAGGGCGTTAATACTTTGAACAACAGCCTTGCTGGCGTGTTGGCCAAACAGGTTAGTGCAGCCGTGGAAAACAGCGGTTTGTTCTATGAATCGCACTTGCAGCAATGGGCCAATGGGCAACGCAGCACCGATCAAATTGCGAAAGAGCCCCAAGCCCGTTTCGGGCAAGAGCAGGTGATTTCCGAGAAAGGTTTGAACCCCGCTGCAGTTGAACAATCGGTGAAACTGGTGACCGCTCAACTGGCTGCGCTGGATAACAACCGCATTTCATTGGCGCTCAGTGGCCTGTTGGGCCACCCGGTGCAAATCGACATCGAACCCGATCAGGAAGAACCCACCGAACAGGACAAGCAAAACAATGAAGAAGCCGCACGCCCTTGGGTTGCACGACTGAAACTGGACATGGCTCATTTGGGTGAACTGAATGTTCGGGTGCGCATGATAGGTTCACAATGTGATGTACAAATTACTGGACCGGCGCGCAGCAAACAAGCCATCGACCCGCATTGGCAAAGCTTTCGGCAAGCCATGGATGACAAGGGATTGAAGCTGGTTCATGGCCAGTTCATGGTGCCCACGGGGTTTGAAATTGGCGAATAAACTAAGCCCCCAACAAGCCGTGGCTCTGGCTTACCTTGAACACTCTGGCGCACCAAAGGTAGTGGCCAAAGGTCAAGGCTTGATTGCCGAACAAATCATCCAGAAAGCCAAGGAGTCTGGGGTGTTTGTTCATGAAAGCCGCGAGCTGGTCTCGTTGCTGATGAATGTCGACCTGGACCAACAAATTCCACCTGGCCTGTATCAGGCGATTGCGGAATTGCTGGCCTGGGTGTATCAAATAGAAAACAAAGAATTCAGTACAGAGGGGAAGTCATGAGTCACAACACAAGTATTGCGCCTGAACGCGATCAAAAGCTGCTTGAGGAATTCAGTTTGAGTGCAGTGCCCACCCTGCGCAAACTACTCACCACCATCGATGAGGACGAGCACGAACTTTACGTTTATCTGCAATCTGATCACACCCAGTTTGTGACCGAAATACTGAGCATCGATTGGAGCAGTGGCTTGATATGGCTGGGCACGCCCTATGAAAAAGCGTTGAGCAGCAATTGCAATGCCTCAACATCCTATGTAATGGTGAGCTTTCCCGATGGCGTCAAAGTGCAGTTTGCGGGTGTGGGTATTTTGCAAAGCCAATACCAAGGGGCCGATGCCTTGCGCATTGCCATACCCAAAACCATTGTTCGCCTGCAACGGCGAAATTACTTCCGGGTTATGGCCGATGAGGAATTGAACTCGCAGGTCAAACTTGAAATTCCCTCAGTGAGTAGCCCGATCAGCCTGATCGACATCAGCCTTGCGGGTTGCGGTTTGTCGTTGCAAACATCACCCAGCCTTCATCAGGCTGGAGAAATCATTCCGGACGTTCGCCTGACCTTGCCCGACGGCGAAGGCAGCATGTTGGTCGAATTGGTGGTGCGAAATATCAAACCCATGGCAGACCACCCTGAAATGGTTCAACTTGGGTGCGAAATGAAAACCCTGGAGCGGGGTTCTGAACGCCGCCTGCAGCGCTTTTTGCTGGCCACAGAACGCAGACAACGCGCCAATCTGCACTCAATAGACTAAGGCAAGCACAATTTCAGCGGCGCTTGCTGCCACCCAGCAAAGAACCGAGAATGCCGCGCATTAACTCGCGACCCACTTGTGAGCCGATGCTGCGTGCCGCGCTTTTTGCCATGGTTTCTGCAACACTTTGGCGTTTGCGCCCACCTGCTCCGCTGGTGCCAAACAACATGTCGCCCAAGCCACTCAAAGTGCTTTTTTCCTCAGCGGTTTGAGTGCCTTTTGCAGCAGGTGTTTCTGCAGCATCCTGCGCAGCCATCGCCTGCTCGGTACGCGCCTTCAACATTTCGAATGCCGATTCACGGTCTACGGTTTTTTCGTAAACACCCGCAACCAACGAATTCGCAATCAATTCCTTGCATTGCTCGGGACTGGCCGGGCCAAACTTGCTGGCAGGTGGATACACCCACGCGCGAGATGTGGGGCTTGGCGTGCCTTTGGGGTCGAGAAAACTGACCAAGGCTTCACCCACACCCAACTCAGTAATGGCCGCTTCAATGTCCAAACCAGCATTTGGGCGCATGGTTTCAGCCGCCACTTTCACCGCTTTCTGGTCGCGAGGGGTGAATGCCCGCAAGGCATGCTGAACGCGATTACCAAGCTGCCCCAACACCGAATCAGGAACATCCAGCGGATTCTGGGTTACAAAATAAACACCCACGCCTTTGGAACGGATCAAGCGAACCACCAGTTCAACTTTTTCAATCAAAGGCTTTGGTGCATCCGTGAACAACAGGTGCGCCTCGTCAAAGAAAAATACCATCTTGGGTTTGTCAACATCGCCCACCTCGGGCAAGTTTTCGAACAACTCCGACAACAGCCACAACAGAAAGGTGGCGTACAGCTTCGGCGAATTCATCAACTGGTTGGCCGCCAGAATATTGACAATGCCGCGCCCGTTGGAATCGGTTTGCATCAGGTCGTCGATATTCAACATCGGCTCGCCGAAGAACTTGTCAGCGCCTTGCCCTTCCAGGGCCAACAAACCGCGCTGAATAGCGCCGACTGAGGCAGATGAAATATTGCCGTACTCGGTGGTGAACTGCTTGGCGTTTTCACCCACATACTGCAACATGACGCGCAGGTCTTTTAGATCCAGCAACAACATACCGTTGTCGTCCGCTATTTTGAACACCAGGTTCAACACGCCTTCCTGCGTATCGTTCAAACCCAGCAAGCGGCCCAACAACAAGGGCCCCATGTCTGAGATGGTGGCACGCACCGGGTGGCCCTGTTCGCCAAATACATCCCACAAGGTAACGGGGCTGCCTGCAAATTCCGGCACAGGTATGCCAGTCATCTTCATTCGTTCTTCAAACTTCGGGGAGGTTTTTCCAGGCTGTGAAATCCCGGTCAGGTCACCTTTCACATCAGCCATAAACACGGGTGTGCCAATTCGTGAAAATGCCTCGGCCAACACCTGCAAAGTGACTGTTTTACCCGTACCGGTTGCGCCCGTAATCAAACCATGCCGGTTGGCCAGCTGAGGCAACATCACCAGGTCTGTTGCGGTTTCAGCGCGGTTGTCACGGGCAATCGGGAAAGGTGCAATCATGGGCCAGGCTCCAGTTCATCAATGGGATCGATGAACTGGATTGTGCCACAGCCTGTCTGGAATTCAGAACGAATTCAGAACATTACACAGGCATGTTCATGATGTCGTTGTAGGCCTGGAGAATTTTGTTTCGGGCCTGAACCACCGCTGTGAATTGCAGCGATGAAGTATTCATGGCAATCACGGTTTCTTCAACCGAGGCAGTGGGGTCATCCATCTGCAAACGCTTGCCCAGGTCAGCAGCCTTGTCAGCCGACAGACTGGCGCTTTCCAAGGCCTTGGCGATTGCATCCGCGAACGAAGCCTGGTCCAAAGCCTGCGGCTTGCTGGTCAGCGACGGGCTCTTGATTGCATCCGTTACCGCACTGCTTAACAGGCCACTCACGGCCCCCATTTTGTCGATCATGAATTACTCCAACGCGGAATTTTTGTTTCTACCCTCTCTTTGTACAGGCAAGTGGAGCAAGCCATTGCCACAAACAAGGGGCAAAACTCCCCTTATTTTTTAAACACAACCCTCAAGTTTTTAAAATAGGTGCCGTTAAAGCCCCCTTTTTACCGAATTGCTTGCGCACCCCAGCAAGCACAATGCATGGGTAGAACAATATTTAACCCACATGCAGGTATTCCATGGCAGAAGTTCTCAGCAGCCCCGAAGTGATCGGCCCGGTTGGCAACAACCCGATTACCAATATGCAGCAGCGTTTCGCAAAACTGCCCCAGAAAAACAAAATGGGCATACTGATCGGCGTGCCATTGCTGATCGCGGTGATCGCCTCACTGCTAATGTGGGCCAACCAGACCAGCTACCGTGTGCTGTTCAGCGGCCTGAACGACCAAGACGGTGGCGCTATTGTTGAAGCACTGACACAAATGAAAGTGCCTTACGAATTCAACACCGCAGGCACTGCCATTCTGGTGCCTTCCAACAAGGTATACGACACGCGCCTGGCCCTGGCCAGCCAAGGCCTTCCCAAAGGCAGTGTGAGTGGCTTTGAAGCCATGGACAACCAGAAGCTGGGCATTACCCAGTTTCAGGAACAAGTGAATTACCAACGCGCGCTGGAAGGTGAACTGGTTCGTTCCATTCAATCCATTTCAGCAGTGCAAAGTGCACGCGTGCATTTGGCCATTCCCAAACCCTCCATTTTCATCCGCGAAAAGCAAACACCCAGCGCATCGATTGTGCTGAACCTGTTTGGCAGCCGCACTTTGTCCGAACCGCAAATCAACGGCATTGTGCATTTGGTGGCATCAAGCCTGCCAGGCATGAACCCGGAAGATGTCAGCATCGTTGACCAGTCTGGTCGCCTGCTTACCGGCAAAACACAATTGGAAAGTGGTTTGAACCCCACGCAACTGGCCTATACCAATCAAATTGAACAAAGCCTGACTAGCCGCATCGTTGACATTCTCAGCCCGGTCTTTGGCAGCGAGAACGTACGCGCCACTGTCACTGCGAACATGGACTACTCCATGTCTGAGCGCACCGATGAAATTTACAAACCCAACGGCGACACAACACAGGCCACTATTCGCAGCCAGCAAATCAGCGAATCCAACGACGGTAGCAGCAATGCCAACCCACAAGGTATACCCGGCGTGATGGCCAACACCCCCCCTGGAGAAGCAGCCGCCAACATTGGCCAAAACCCGCAACAAGCATTGGCCAACGGAGTGAACGGTGGCACCAGCACACCCACGCAAACCAACAGCAGCACCCGCAAAGACTCCACCGTCAATTATGAAGTGGACAAATCGGTGCAGTACACCAAATCACAAGTGGGCAAAATTGAACGCTTGTCCGCCGCTGTGGTGGTGAATTACAAAACAATCACCGATCCGAAAGGTGAAACACGTCAGGTGCCCCTGACACCCGAGGAAATCACCCAACTAGACAGCCTGGTGAAGCAAGCGATTGGTTTTGACGAACAACGCGGTGACGCCGTGAATGTGGTGAACCAGGCCTTCACCAAAGTGGAAGAAGAAACCATCCCCATGTGGGCCCAGCAGGAAACCATGGACCTGGCGAAATCACTGGGTATGCCAATTGGCGTTGCACTGATCGCCGCCATTCTGGTGTTTGGTGTACTGCGCCCCATGATGAAACCAGCCGAAGTCGATTTGTTCGACGAAGGACCTGAACTGCTGCCCGGGCAACGCATGCCACTTCTGGCCAACCAGGTGGGTGGCGACAACGACGCAGAGTTGCTTGAGCAACTTCAACGCGAAGGCACCCTGCCCGGCATGAATCGCCAGGAAAAAATGGAGAAGCTGCGTCAATTGGCCAAAGAACATCCACAGATTGTCGCCAGCATCGTGAAGAACTGGGTCAACGGCGAAACACAGAACGGCTAAAACCCGCCTGACAAAGCACTACGAGGAATCTACACCATGGCAGAAAGCGAACTTGGCATTCAAAAAGGCGCAATCCTGATGCTTAGCTTGGGCGAAGAAGAAGCTGCAGAAGTATTCAAGTACCTTGGCCCCAAAGAAGTTCAGAAACTGGGGCAACAAATGTCAAAAACCAAAGATGTTCCCATTGACCGCATCGAAGAAATTGCGGGCGAAGTAGTCCACATCGCGCAAAGCCAGAGTGCGTTGGGCCTTGATTCTGACGCGTATATTCGCAGCGTGCTAACCCGCGCTTTGGGTGAGGACAAAGCTGGCTTTTTGCTGGATCGTATTTTGCAAGGCAGCGACACATCTGGCATTGAAGGCCTGAAGTGGATGGACCCGGGCACAGTGGCCGAACTGATCAAAAATGAACATCCACAAATTATTGCGACTATTCTGGTTCATCTGGAACGCGACTTTGCTGCGGCCATTTTGAACCTGTTTGTTGATCGCCTTCGAAGCGATGTGGTGTTGCGCATTGCCACCATTGACGGTATTCAACCCAATGCTTTGCTGGAGTTAAATGACGTGCTGTCCAAGGTGCTGGCTGGCGGGGACAAACTGAAGAAGACGACGTTGGGTGGAGTTCGCGCTGCTGCAGAAATTTTGAACTTCGTGGGCACCACGTCGGAAAAAACCGTGCTCGACACCATTCGCGAATACGACAACGAACTCAGCCAGCGTATTCAAGATGAAATGTTCACCTTCGACAACCTGTTGGACATTGATGATCGCGGCATGCAGAGTATTCTGCGCGACGTACAAAGCGACCTGCTGGTCATCGCACTGAAAGGTGCTGACGAAGCAATTCGCGAAAAAGTATTCAAGAACATGTCCACCCGTGCGGCAGAAGCCCTGCGCGATGACCTGGAAAGTCGAGGGCCCGTTCGTCTTTCCGAAGTGGAAGCTGCACAAAAAGACGTGCTGAAAGTGGCCAGAAAGCTGGCCGATGCAGGCGAAGTTGTACTGGGCGGAGGCGGAGAAGATGCGTTCATCTAACCGCATTATTCGTGGCCTTGATGCCGCAGAACTACCGAACTGGTCGGTCGAGCTGATTGGCTCGCGCTATGAAAACCCGGTTGACCGCATGATGGCGGAAATCAACCGGCATCAAATGGAAAACAGTGCTCCACCGCCAGCCCCCACCGAAGAAGAACTGCGTTTGAAGGAGTGGGAACAGGCACTGGCCCGTCGCGAGAAACAATTGGAAGAGCTTGAGAAAGACACCCTGAAACAGGCTGAAGAACGCGGCCAGCAATTGGGCTATGAAGCGGGCTGGAATGCTGCACACAATGAGCGCGTGGTGTTGGTACAGGCTGCCAGCACCATGGAAGAAGAATTCGAGCGATTTAAAAGCGAACTGTCCGAAAAGCTGCTTGACCTGGCCGTGCTCGTTAGCAAAAAAGTGATTGGCGACACGCTTGCCATGCACCCCGAACATGCAGCAGATCTGTTGAATCAGGTTCTGGACAGCATGCAATTGCACAGCAAAGCGGTCACGCTGCGTGCGCACCCCAATACCATTCGAGTGCTCGAAGCCCAGTTCGGTGATCAGCAAATGCTGGGCAACCTGCGCATGATCGAAGACCCCAAACAACTGCAAGGTGGATTTTTACTGCAACACCCAGAAGGTGAAGTGGACGCAACACTTCAAACCCGCTGGTTACGGGCCATTGAGGCCTTGGGCCGCAACAACCCTTTAAGCCCAGAGGACACTGAATAAATGGCCGACCTGCTGGAATGGATTGACGAATGCAAGTTTCTGGTTGAACACAGCCAGCCCCAAATTGCCACCGGCAAACTCACCCGCGTGGCAGGCCTTGTGATGGAAGCAGTGGGACTGAAACTGCCGGTTGGCAGTGTATGCACCGTGGTGCAAAAAGGTGCTCCACCACTTGAAGCCGAAGTGGTTGGCTTTAACGGCGACAAACTGTTCCTGATGCCAGCCACCGATGTACATGGCATGACGCCCGGCGCCAAGGTAATTGCTCAAGAACCCCCACCTATTGCACCCAAACTGGGTGTCAAAGCCCACCCCTGGCGCAGGCCCGAAGACAAAACCAAACACCTGCCCGTGGGCGACAGCCTGTTGGGCCGCGTCGTGGACAGCAATGGCCGCCCACTGGACACCCTGGGTGAACTGAAATTCGAGAAACGCAGCCCCTTGGCTGCACGCCCAATCAACCCGCTCGAACGCGAACCCATCACCGAGCCACTCGATGTGGGCGTGCGCGCCATCAACGCACTGCTCACTGTGGGTCGAGGTCAGCGAATCGGCTTGATGGCGGGTTCCGGCGTGGGTAAATCGGTGTTGCTGGGCATGATGGCTCGTTACACGAAAGCCGACCGCGTGGTGGTCGGCCTGATCGGCGAACGTGGCCGCGAAGTGAAAGAATTCATTGAACAGATTTTGGGTGAAGAAGGCCTAAAGCGCAGTGTGGTCATTGCCGCTCCGGCCGACGTCAGCCCCCTGCTTCGGATGCAAGGCGCAGCCTACACCCAGGTGGTGGCTGAGCATTTTCGTGATCAAGGCCACAACGTGCTCATGATCATGGATTCACTGACCCGCTATGCCATGGCCCAACGTGAAATCGCTTTGGCCATTGGTGAACCACCTGCCACCAAGGGCTATCCCCCAAGCGTGTTTGCAAAACTGCCCACACTGGTTGAACGGGCTGGCAATGGCAGAAAAGGCGCAGGCTCCATTACTGCGTTTTACACTGTACTGACTGAAGGCGACGACCAGCAAGACCCCATTGCGGATTCAGCCCGCGCCATTCTCGACGGTCACATTGTTCTGTCGCGGCAACTGGCAGAAAGTGGCCACTATCCCGCCATCGATATTGAACAGTCGATTTCACGGGCCATGCACAACATTGTGCCTGCAGGCCACCTGAATGCGGCCCGCGGCTTGAAAGCTGCATTCTCCCGCGTGCAACGCAACCGTGACCTGATCACCGTGGGTGCCTACTCCCCAGGGGCAGACCCACAATTGGACCATTCTTTGGCCCTTTATCCAAAGATTGAAAACCTGCTGCAACAGTCAATGTTAGAGAGTGCAAGTTTCGATGAAGCGCTGGCAGGCCTTCAATCGCTATTTCCGAACGAATTTAAAAACGACAAACACTAAACCGCTTGGATGCCCATGAGCAATGTGCTGCAAATCCTGATTGAACAGGCCAGCGAGAAGGCCGACAACCTGGCCCGTGCGATGGCCAGCACCCAGCAAAAACTGGTTCAAGGCCAGGACAAGCTGAATATGCTGCAAACCTACCGCGATGAATGCGAGGGCGGCATGCACAACAAGGCAAGTACCGGCATGACAGGGCAGCAACTGCGCAACCAACTGGCCTTTGTCGGCAAAATTACCCAGGCAATCGAACAGCAAAGCCGTGAAATTGAATTTCTGAATACCACGCTGGCCCACCAACGCACCCAATGGCAGGAAGCGCTGGCTGAGCAACGAAAATTTGAAGCGCTGGTAGAACGGGAAAAACTCAAACAGGCGAAACTTGAAAACAAGCGCGACCAAAAAATGAACGATGAATTTGCAGCACGCATTTACCGGGTTCACACCGCTGGGGAGCCCTCATGAACACGAGTACCCAAGCCATGAACAATGTGAACAAAGTACAAACTCCCGCAGCGGGCAACAAGCCCAAGCAAGGCCAGCAAGAATCTGAATTGAACTTCACTGAACTGTTTAGTTCAGCCTTGGGCCAATCGGCACCCAAAGCACAACTCAACAGCATTGAAACCCAATTGCGGGAAAGCCTGTACCAGCAAAACAAACCCAAAAAGAACAATGAAAGCACGGCCAATGCCGAGGCTGCACAGGCTGCGCAAGCGGCTGTGTGGGCGCAACGCAACTGGATGCAGACTGCACCAGCGCAACAAGCCATGACAGTAAATTCATCGAACAGCGGTATCAAGAACGCCGAGCCCGCAAAGCAGGCACCGGCACCTGAAAGCACGCAACAGGCTGATTCAGCCAATGCATCGACCACAAGCGAGAACGGCCCGACAACCTCTCGCAATGCAGAGCAAACATCTGCACAAACTGCGGTAGAAACTGCAGACAATAATGTAGAAACCTCCACACTTGCGTCACCTGGCAGCCCTGCAAAAACCAACCCTGCTACCGAGCCCGCACTGAACAGTGCCGCCTACGGCGAACCAGGTGAACTGGCCTCAGGCCAACCACAGCCCGGCAATCAGCAAGGCAATGCCAATACACAAATTACTGTCGACACACCACTTGCCGCCGAGAAAACAGGCTTTGAGCCTAAAACCACAGCCCAGTTAAAAGCCGACTCCGCCCTGGCCAACAGCACAGTGCAAATGCGCACTGACACGGCTCCAGTCGCTGCGCCAGGCAATTCAGGCAACGCAGTGCAGGCACAACTGAACCAGCAACTGGCACCTCAAACAGCAGCTCAAATCGCCCAGCAGGCGCAAGCACTGGGTGAAGGCCTCAGTGAAAGCATCGCAGAGGAAGGTCTGAAAGTTGGCCAGAAAATTCTGGCTGCGGGCAACCTGCAATCAACTGGCACGGCCACAGGCATCACCGCAGGCACCAACGGCCTGACTGGCACAGCAGGCAGTGCGCAACAGGCCCTGATCAAAACACCGGTCAATCAACCCGGCTTTGCCAAAGAACTTGGACAGACCGTGCAATGGGCCATCGGCAAAAACCTGTCCACGGTCGACATTCGAGTGAACCCGGAAAGTTTTGGTCCCATGAACATGCGTCTGGTGCAAAAAGGCCAGCAAGTTCAGTTGGTCATTCGAACACAAGACGAAGCCTCGGCCAACCTGTTGACCCAAGCTCTTGGCGGATTGAAAGAAGTACTGGCCCAGAATGGCCTGCAATTGAACCAAGTGCAAATTCAGCACGGCAACGCCCCCACACCACAAGGCCAGGCCAACAACGGCCAGGCTCAGTTTGATCAAAACCGGAACCAGGGCCAGGGCAATGGACAGCACGCAGCTGGCGGTGACAATTCCCAGACAGAATCGGGCACACCCACCAACACCGCCACCGCCAGAACTCCAGAGGGCAAGCTCGACCTGTTTGCTGACCCACTCAGGCCTGACGAATGAATTGGGTCCAAACAACACGGCTTTTCGGGGGTTTGCTCGGAAACCTTTCAGACACAATAGAGTTTGAAAGTGACACACAACAGCAATTGAACTTACGGAGTCAAGCATGGCCAGAGTCGCCCCGGCACCCGCTGCAGTAGCCCCAGAAGCCGCAGCGCCCGAAAAAGGATCCAAGAAAAAACTGATCCTGATTCTTGCAATCGTATTGACCGTTCTGGCCGCTGGCGGTGCAGCAGCATTTTTCCTGCTGGGCAGCCAAGGTGCAGAAGGCGGCGCGGAAGAAAAAGTTGAAGAACCCGTTGGTCCGCCCACATTCGTGGTGATGGACCAGTTTGTTGTCAACCTGGCTGAGCCAGACACCACCCGTTACCTACAAATTGGCATCACCTACGAGGTGAGTGGCCCGGCACAGGCTGAAGAAATCAAAAACTTCACACCCGTGATTCGCAGCCGGATCTTGTTGGTACTGTCCGGTAAAAACGTGAGTAACCTGACCTCCATTGAAGGCAAACAACAGCTGATGGATGAATTGGTGGACCTGGCTCGCGTCACCATCAAAGGCGACCCGAAAGATCCCACACGCGGCATTCGTGATGTGCATTTTTCCAGCTTTGTGATTCAGTAACAGGACGCTCTGCACCATGCCCGGAGAATTTCTTTCACAAGACGAAGTCGATGCCCTGCTCAGGGGTGTGAACGGCGAAGAAGAAACGAAAGACGCTTCTGAAACCCATGAGGGTGTTCGCCCCTACAACCTGGCCACCCAGGAACGTATTGTGCGTGGCCGCATGCCCACGCTCGAAATCATCAACGAGCGTTTTGCGCGCCTCATCCGCATCGGCCTGTTCAACTTCATGCGTCGCAGCCCGGAAATTTCCGTAGGTCCAGTGAAAGTATTGAAGTACAACGAATTCATTCGCAACCTGGTGGTACCCACCAACTTGAACATCATGGCCATGAAGCCGCTGCGCGGCAACGCCTTGTTCATTTTTGATCCCAGCCTTGTATTTGCAGTGATCGACAATTTGTTTGGTGGCGACGGGCGTTTTCACACCCGTGTTGAGGGGCGGGATTTCACCCAAACCGAACAGCGCATCATCGCTCGCATGCTGGAAGTAATTCGCGAAGAATTTGTGAAAGCCTGGGCACCCGTGTTTCCCCTGAAACCCGAATACCTGCGCTCTGAAATGCACACCCAATTTGCCAACATTGCCACTCCGTCCGAGATCGTGGTGACCACCTCGTTCTCCATTGAACTGGGCGCCGGTGGTGGCTCGCTTCACATTTGCATCCCCTACTCCACCATGGAACCCATTCGCGATTTGCTGTACTCCAGCATGCAGGGTGACCAGGCCGAACCCGACAAACGTTGGGTCACCATGCTGAAAAAGCAGGTGCAAATGGCAGAAGTGGATTTGGTGGCAAGCCTGGCCAGCACACAGCTGACCGTGGCCGACATCATGGAACTGAGAATTGGTGACGTCATACCGATTGAAATTGACAAAGTGATTGAAGCGCGAGTGGACAATGTGCCCGTGTTCAATTGCAGCTACGGCACCAGTGGTGGCCAGTACGCACTGAAAGTTGAAGAAGTTCTGGCTGTGAGCAATGAGTCACATGCCGACGCGCTGAACCTGGAAGCCTTGCTGAGCAAGGAAACCAAACAGCCTGAAAAAACACACGAATAGCGATCAAGATAAGGAACACACCATGTCTGAACAGCAAGTAGATACAGTAACCGACGCAGCCGACGACTGGGCAGCCGCACTGGCCGAACAAGCCAGCACCACGGCCACAAGTACCAGCGACACCGACAACCTGTTTGCACAGGCCAGCGATGCAAAACCTGCCTCTGGCTTGTTCCAGCCCTTTGCCGGAAGTGTGGCTTCAGGCACGCAGAACGACATCGACATGATTCTCGACATCCCGGTTCAGTTGACTGTTGAGCTGGGTCGGACGAAGATACCGATTAAGCACATTCTGCAACTGGCCCAAGGCTCCGTGATTGAACTGGACGGCCTGGCTGGCGAACCCATGGATGTGCTTGTAAACGGCTATCTCATTGCGCAGGGCGAAGTGGTGGTAGTCAACGACAAATTTGGTATCCGATTGACCGACATCATCACGCCATCCGAGCGTTTGAGAAAACTCAACCGTTGATACCCTTTTGCAGTACAAAGGCATGCAACTACAACAAAAAAACAAAAATGCGGTGGGACATTCATGACAGGCCATTTGCTGCAAACCACGCTGGGCCTGCTGTTTGTGGTGGGCTTGCTGCTCGCCTTGGTGTGGTTACTCAAACGCATGGGCATTGGCAACCAACAACGCCGTGGCGGTTTTTACAAGGTACTGGCCACCTCGGCTCTGGGGCCACGTGAAAAAATAGTGCTAGTTGAAATCGGTGACACCTGGCTGGTGCTTGGCATGACCAGCAATAGCATCAACACCCTGCACAGCATGCCTGCAGGCAGCATAACGCTGGACGAAATACAAAACCCCGCGGTGAATTTTGCAAAAATGCTTGAACGCGTGAAAGCAGGCAAGGCGAAATCATCATGAACACCCTGCGCGCAAACACCAGCAAATTCACCGCATTGGGCCTGTTGCTCATGCTGCTGCTTTGGGCTTTGCCCGACGCGCAGGCCCAGCAAGTGCTACCCGGCGTCACAGCCACACCTGGCGCCAACGGCACCACCAACTACAGCGTGCCCATTCAAACGCTGCTGTTTTTTACTTTCCTCAGTTTTTTACCTGCATTGCTGTTGATGATGACGGGCTTTACCCGCATCGTGATTGTCATGTCGCTGCTGCGCATGGCCTTGGGTACGCAAAACTCACCACCCAATCAGGTCATCATCGGCCTGAGCATGTTCCTGACCTTTTTCATCATGGCACCGGTGTTTGACCGCGTGTACGAAAACGCCTACCTGCCGTTTTCCAACAATGAAATCGAGTTCCAGGAAATGACCGAAAGGGCCAGCGTGCCGATGAAAGACTTCATGCTCAAGCAAACCCGCGAACCCGATCTGGCACTTTTCATGCGACTGGGCAAAGTAGAGAACGTCGAGAATCCCGAAGACGTGCCCCTGCGCGTCCTGATTCCGGCTTTCGTCACCAGCGAACTGAAAACCGCGTTTCAGATCGGTTTCATGATTTTTTTACCATTCTTGGTGATCGACCTGATTGTGGCCAGTGTGTTGATGTCCATGGGCATGATGATGCTGTCGCCCATGCTGATCTCCTTGCCATTCAAGATCATGTTGTTTGTACTGGTCGATGGATGGACCTTGCTGGTTGGCTCGCTGGTGGCCAGCTTCGAGACCTAAACTGAACTGAACTGAATTGAGCGTACAAACATGAACAGCCAAACCGTGTTGAATTTGGGCCAGTCTGCACTGGAAGTGATGTTGATGGTATCGGGCCCGCTGTTGGTGGTGGCCTTGGTGGTGGGTTTGCTGGTCAGCATTTTGCAGGCCGCCACGCAAATCAATGAAATGACCTTGTCTTTCATTCCGAAAATTCTGGGCATTTTTGCCACCTTGCTATTGCTTGGTCCCTGGATGTTGGCCACCCTGGTGGACTACACCCAACGTTTGATCATGAGCATCCCCACCGTGATCGGCTAAGCATGGTCCCCATCAACGGCGAACAACTTGAAATCTGGATCGCCTCGTTCTTGTGGCCCTTCATTCGCATTCTGGCCATACTGGCCACAGCGCCCGTGTTCGACAACCGCACCGTGCAACGCCGCACTCGCGTAGGGCTAGCCGCCTTGATTGCGATTCTCATGATGCCCCTGTTGCCCGCCCCCCCGGTGCTCAGTTCAGCACAAGCCATCCCGGTTCTGATTCAGCAAATTCTGATTGGTGTGGCCATGGGCTTTTCCATGCGCCTGGTGTTTGCAGCATTCGAAATGGCGGGCGATTTGCTGGGCCTGCAAATGGGTTTGGCATTTGCACAGTTCATTGACCCAGCGCGTGGCACACAAACGCCACTCATCGGCAGTTTTTTGGGTGTACTGGCCATGCTGACCTTTCTGGTCATTGATGGTCACTTGCTGGTCATCGCCGCAGTAGTTCAAAGTTTTGAGTTGATTCCGATCAGTGCAAACCTTGCTGTGGTCAATAGCCAAAGCATTGCCATGGCCGGCAGCATCATGTTCATGCTTGCCCTGCAAATTTCATTGCCAGTCATGGCAGCTGTGCTAATCAGCAATATTGTGCTGGGCATTTTGGCGCGCGCAGCACCGCAACTGAACGTGATGTCGATCGGTTTTTCGATCACCATTGGTGTGGGTCTGTGGATTCTCTGGGTCAGCCTGCCCTACTTCATCGCTGGAATTGACGGCGCCATTGGCCGTCTCTTGAGTATTTCCGTGTTGAACACGGGCTGATCATTCCAGAAAAAAGTCGGTGTCTACCGTGCAGTCCTTGCCAGTCAGCGGGTCGCTTTTGCGGCCTGTGGAATGCGACAAATGGTAGCGAATCACATCCATCAGCTGCTCCACTTCAAACGGTTTAATCAAGTAATCATTCGCCCCCAATGCAAAGGCCTGTTGCAAGTCGCTGGCATCACTGCGGGCACTCAACAACACAAAGGGCAACTTTTTGAAGAGTGCGTCTCCGCGTATGGCACGCAGCAAATCAAAGCCGTCCATATTGGGCATCATCAAGTCGCTCACAATCATTCTGGGCAAAGCAGCGCCGTGCACCCGACACTCGAGCAACAAGCGCAAGGCCTCTTGTCCATCGTGGGCCTCCATCACATCCAGCCCGCTCAATTGCAGCAACTGCGAAAGATTACTCAGGATGGTCAAGTCATCCTCTACGATCATGACGCGCGGCATGCTTCCTCCTTCAGGGATGGCAAATCAACACACAACCAGTGGCGGTTGCGGCGGTTCTTGATCATGATGCGCCCATTGATCAAACGGATCACCCGCTTGGTCAACAGCAAAGTGAATGGCAAACACTCCCCCTTGAAGGGCACCACGGTTTCTTCATCGTGCGCAGGCTCGAGCTGTCCACCCTTGATCATCCAGGCGGGCCACTCCAGCAACTCAATGCACAAATTCAAAGTGTGATCAGTGGGCATCTTGATAGTCAATTTGCCAGCATGTGACTCTTTGCTTTCCGCAAACGACAACATTTGCCGCATGGCTTGGGTAAACACATACTCATCGGAGTAAAACACAAACCTGTCCAGGCTGGGGTGCAGCTCATACTCCAGCCAGTGCTGACCATGCCTTCGGCGCTGCTCAAACGAAGAAAACTGGCAAAACACTTTTCGTACATCTAGCTGTGCAATGTTTAAATGGTTGCGTGTGAAATTGGCACCCATGAACATCAGGGTTTCATCCACCAAGGCACGCAACGAACGCAAAGCACCACCAATTTGATCGATGTAATGCAAGGCCGTTTCCATGTTCACCGGGTCTTTCTGAAGTGAACTTTCCAGCAATGCTTTGGCTGATCCAATCACCGTCATCGGCGTTCGAATTTCATGCGAGAGATAGGATACAAACTGGGATTTTCGGGAAGACAACAAGGACTCCTCATTCAACTCCTCCCGAATGGAAAGCTCCAGGTCCATTTCCTCAGTTCGATCGTGAATAATACCCACAGCTTTGCTGGGCAATCCGTATGCATTCTTCACAGCCACCAAGTGAATTTCAAGCTTCAACAAAGAACCATACACAGTGGCATAACGCACCTGTACTGCTGTGCTGGGCAAGTTGGCCGTGAGGCAAGCCTGTAGGGCTGAATCCAGGCCCTTGATGTCTTCGCTTAGGATGCCAGATCGCCAGGCCGTAGCCGAGATTGCAGACTGCGCCTGCTCATCAAAACCAAACAAACGTCGCCAGGTTGAACTGAACACCACAATTTCCTGTTCAATGTCCCACTCAAACACACCATCTTCAAGCGTGGCCACTGCAGCCACCAAACTGTCAACCGACATTTCATGGTCCTGCTGAACCGTTTCAATTGATTTTTCCAGCTGTTCAATGCGGGTTCGTTCCAATTCCAGTTTCTCGGAGGCATTGGCCACTTGCTCCAAGGCGTCTTGCTTCATGACCTGCAGTTTTTGGTTGTCAGCACGCAAAACCTGCACTGATTTGTCGAGCAGCACATAGACGTAGCACATCAAGACTGAAATCATCAGCAAAGCAAAAAAACTGACGAAAATCTCAAAACCTGCCCAGCCTGTCCACAAACCATACCAAGCCGCATGTTCGGGGCCATCGTTCACGTGCACAAAACCAATCAGACTGAGTGCAATCATCTGGTTCAAACCCACAATCCCGAAAATGTAAATCATCCGGCTTTGAAGTGGCTTTGACTTGCCCACCGAGGTTTCGTGGGCAAACCGGCTAAGCAAGCCCATGCACACAAAAAGAAACAGGTACATGGCGATCAAACCCGGCCAACGCACCTGCATAACCTGGTGATTGTTTGGAATAAAAATGAATGCCATGTGGATCAAAAACTGAATCAGAATGCCCAGCGACGTGAACAAAAACATGAAGAGTTTGGCTGCGCCCTTGGCCGCCTGAACCAGATAATCCACATACAAAAACACCGCAATACACACCACAAAGGTAAGCACAGTGCCGGAAATGCTGAACAGGGCGTCTTTGGCGGAAGGCAGGGTTAAGCCCACAAACGCCGAGGCAAAAAACATGGAAATTACATAAAGGGAGATGAGCACCCCTCTGCGAATCAGGTAATGGCTGTTTGCGATCAAAGGGGGATTTTTGATTCGGACTTCAACACCCACTGTCATGGCCAACAGGGATGCGAAAAAGCCAAAGGCCAATCCGGACAGATGGGCTTCTGAGATTGCAGCTGCTGCGAATGCAAAATCCTCCACTAGCCAATTCATGAAATGCACCGCCCCTGATTCGATGGTTTCAGCTTGCTGCTGATCTATTTATTGATTGATTAGTGATACCCAACAAGAACTTGCAAGGCATTCACACAATTTAACAAGTTGGGGTGATGCTCCTATCCCCCCAATCGGGGTAGCTAAGGGTGAATCCGGCTGCGGATACTACTTATAGTGAAAACTGCACCCAAAACAAAGGCGCAAAACATGCCCACCGCGCCTTCGTAAACAGTATTTGGAAAGCCAAAAAACTTCCAGGCCACTGTGGTCAACACACCGGTACTTGACATGCACAGCATGGCCCACGAGTTCAGTTTGGCCCCCAATACCTGCCAAATCAAAATGGGCACAAACGCGGCTCCCAGTGTACCCCAGGCCCACACCACGAGTGAGAACACACTTTGCTCGCTCCACAAGCCAATACCCAAGGCAAAAAGCGTGGTGAAGCCCGTGGCAGCTTTCAGCAACCATCGGTTCTCGGATGGATTTCGGGGTAAATCTTGTGTCAGGGCTGAAGAACAGGACAGCACCAGCGAATCGGCCGTGGACATGGTGGCTGCGAAAATACCCGCCAACATCAACCCGGCCAACCAGGGTGGCAACAAATCCCGCGCCATATTGGGCAAAGCCATTTCAGGATCGAAACCCGTGCTTTCACCAAAATAAAGACGACTGAGCAAGCCCACTGCGGTTGCAAAACAATAGAACAAAAGGTAGTAGCTGTAGTACCACCACCGCACCTGGTTCATTTGACGGGTGTTTTGCAAAGCCAGAAAACGGCTGACGATGTGTGGTTGGCCCAAGGCGGCAGCCCCAGCAAACATCCAGCCCACCACAAAAGCCAGAGGGCCAATGAAACCCGGTACATCGAGGTTGGTGGGGCTTGGATTCAAAAAGCCATCAATGGCACCTGCTTGCTGAAACACAGCCTGCAAACCACCCAAATGATTCACCGCTGCAATCAGCAACACCACCATCGACACCACCATCAACAGCGATTGCACCGCATCTGTCCAAATTGAGGCGCGCATACCGCCTGCGATGCTGTAGGCAATCACCACCAAGGCCACCATGCCCATGCCAATGGCCATGGGAATATCCAGCATGCCTTCAAGCGCTTTGCCACCTGCTGAAATTTGGGCGGCCGCATAAGTGCACAAAAAAGCCACACTGACGAGCGCAGCCAATATTTGCCAACTCCGGTTGCGGGTGTCGCCCCAACGGGCCAACAAACTGATAATGCCATTGGCATGCACGCGTTCAGCTTCATCGCGCATGCGTTCATGTGCAACTTTCGAGCCGATCAAATCGCCTGCAATCCAGCCGACCATCAACCACACCGATTGAATACCCACCGCGTAGGTATAGCCGATCAGGCCGATGAACATGTAACCGGAATTGTTGGTGGCCACCGCCGACAGGCCGACCAGCCATGGGGGCACACTGCGACTGGCCACGAAGTAATCGGCCGCGCTTGCCTTGGCCTGGCGTGCTGAACTTAAACCGATCAGCAACACCAGGGCAAGGCAAATGAAAAAGCTTGCGCCCAAATTAAGCGGGCACCTGCAAGGTCAATGGCTCAATGTGTCGAGCGGCCAGAAATTCTGGCCGTGGAGCACCTGCCGCGTACGGCGAGTTCAGCGCGTTGCCGACTGCGTTGTACACATAAAACAGGTTGGCACGCAAATGGTCGCTGGTGTTTTTGCCGGCA
This sequence comes from Limnobacter sp. MED105, assembly GCF_000170915.1. Taxonomy (GTDB): domain Bacteria; phylum Pseudomonadota; class Gammaproteobacteria; order Burkholderiales; family Burkholderiaceae_B; genus Limnobacter. Next base: position 19,402 of record NZ_ABCT01000019.1, on the reverse strand, counting down.
CCGTGCATCACATTGCAATCAAACAGCAACACCGAACCCGCTGGTGCAACCACTTCCTGCACACCACCGTTTTCTTCCAGCAAGTCGAGGAACAATGCAGGCGGCTTACCCACTGCCTGTTTTTTGAATGCCTCCCGATAACCTTGGGTGTCAGGTGTTTCGCCAGGGCAAGCCACGAAAGTCTTGTGGCTGCGTGGCATAAACTTCAAAGAACCGTCGGCAGAAATTTCGTCGGTCAACAGCACGGTGGCACTAATGGCGCGCATGCCGGGCATGCCGTCCTCTGCATGCCAGGTTTCAAAATCACTGTGCCATTCAAAGCCGCTTCCATATTGCGGGCTCTTGAAGTTCAAGCGCGACTGGTGAATGTAAACAGAGTCGTTCAACAGAAACTGCACCACTTCCAGCATGCGCTGGTTACTTGCCGTGTCTTTCAGCAAACCTTCCATGCCGTGAATACCAAACAAGGTACGCAGTTGCTCACTGTCCGTTTCCTTGATCAACTGGCCAGCGTGGGTTTGCGCACAGTTCTTGCTGACACGCTCGGCGGCTGCGCGCAGCTCATCCAGTTCATGTGCTGAAAATACATCGGTCAACACCAGGTAACCATCGCGTTCAAACTGCTCCACCTGCGCCTGGCTTAAGGGCGAGTCTTCAGTCCACTCGCCGTGAACCACTGGCTCAGTGCGTCGAATCAAGGCACCCTCAGACTTGTCACGTGTGGGGTATGGATCTCTTACGGCTGAAACAATCATTGTGTTTTGCCTCCTTTGTCTTTATTCGGCCAGCGCAGGATACGCGCCGGTTTCGTCGTGAACTTCCGCACCAGTCACGGGTGGGTTGAACACGCAGGCCATGATCATGGGCTCGTCGAATGCACGCAGAATATGCGGGTCGTGCAAGTTCAAGGCGTACATGGTGCCCGCCTCAATCGGGTACACCTTGCCATCAATCTTGCTTTCAATTTCGCCCTTGCCACTGACGCAATACACGCTCTCGAGATGGTTCTTGTAATGCATGTGCAATTCCGCCTTGGCGTGAATGGTCGTGATGTGAAAGGAAAAGCCCATTTTGTCGTCACGCAGCAGCATGCGGACACTGTCCCAACCCTTGGAATGAATGTGCTTTTCCGTGCCTTGTACTTCGCTGAGTTTTCGGACAATCATGCTTTCACCTTTTTGCTGTTGGCTTCTTTCTCGGCCTTGGCACTAATCACCGCCACGGCTTTTTCCAGAATGGTCAAACCTTTTTTCAGGTCTTCCATTTCGATATTCAGGGCGGCAAACACTTTCACCACCTGCCCATCGTTGCCACAGGTTTCAATAATCATGTGGTGCTTGAAACATTCAGCCACCACCTCGTCGGCCAAGGTACCGTTTTGCATTTCAATGCCCTGCATCATGCCGCGGCCTTTGACTTGCACGGTGATGTTGTCGTTCGCCTTCAAAATACGGTTCAAACTTTGGTTCACCACCTCGGCACGCTGCGCAATGCCACGCTCGAATGCCGGGTTGGCCCAGTACTTTTCAAGTGATGCTGCAGCAGTAATAAATGCATGGTTGTTGCCGCGGAAAGTGCCGTTGTGCTCACCGGGCTTCCAGAAATCAAGGTCGGGGCGAATCAAGGTCACAGCCATGGGCAGGCCCATGCCTGACAATGATTTGGACAGGCAGATCAAATCGGGCTCAATGCCCGCTTCCTCAAAGCTGAAGAAAGAACCTGCGCGGCCAACACCGGCCTGAATTTCATCCAGAATCAACATGGAACCCGCCTTGCGAGTCACCTTGGCCAGATTTTTCAGCCACTTCATGGAGGCCGGGTTCAAACCACCCTCGCCCTGTACGCCTTCTACAATCACTGCAGCCGGTGCGTCTTGGCCACTCGACTTGTCGGTCAGCATTTTTTCAAGGTACTCGGTGGTGTCTACACCTTCACCCATGTAACCGTCATAAGGATAACGGTCTACGCCACACAGCGTTGAAGCCGATGGGCTGCGGTGGTGGGTGTTGGCCGTACAGGCCAGTGCGCCCTGGGTCACACCATGGAAACCGTTGGTAAAGGCAATCACCTGCTTGCGCCCGGTAATTTTGCGGGCCAGTTTGATTGCTGCCTCAACCGAGTTGGTGCCTGTGGGGCCAGTAAACTGAATGCGGTACTGCATGCCACGTGGCTTCAAAATGTGGCGGTTAAACGCATCAATGAACTTGGCTTTTGCAGCGCTGTGCATATCCAGACTGTGGCCAATGCCGTCGTCCGCAATGTAGTCAAGCAATGCCGATTTCATCTCTGGATCGTTGTGCCCGTAGTTCAACGAGCCTGCCCCAGACAGGAAATCGAGATAATCCTGACCATTCATGTCGGTCATGTAGCTGCCCTTGGCCCGCACAAACAAAGTTGGAAAGCTGCGGCAATAGCTGCGCGCTTCCGACTCGTTTTTCTGGAATGTGCGAATTTTGCTCAGGGTTTGAAAGTCGATTGACTTGCTTGAGTCACTCATTGTTGTACTCCTTGAGTTTGTAGGAATGTCGCCAGAGGCGATGTTGGCAAGGCGATTTCCACCAGTACTTCGGTGTTGTGTCGACCGCCAAAGTGAGACTGTTCTTCAAACCAGTCTCGTGAAGACAAATCGCTGCCCCAATCGCGGGCCAGTGATTTGAAAAGTCCCCAAGACGCCGCATTGTCAGGCGTAATGGATGTGTGAATTTTTGCGATTCCGCTTTGCTGGGCCACCACCCAATTGATCAAGCGTTTGCCCAAGCCAAGGCCACGGGCTTTTTCGCCCACAGCGACTTGCCACACAAAAAACGTGTCCGCTTGTTTGGGTGGAATGTAGCCAGAAACCCATGCCACCACCTCGCCATGCAAGGTGGCCACCACGCAAGTGGGCGCAAAATGACTGCATTGCAGCAGGTATAAATAATGGGAATTCAGGTCGAGGGGTTTGCAAGCATCCACAAGATCGAACACGGCAGTACCGTCCTCAAGCACGGGGTGTCGCAAAACGACATCGTCTTTAGACATTTGGATGAGATGGCTCTGTTATTGGCAGACCCATTTGTTATTAACAAATAAACTACTTCTCATCCTTTCGTAAAAGCTCATCATTACAAATCAATGCGATGAAGAGTTTTTATGAAAGAACAATCCAATAATAGTTTACTTTATGAATTAATGCAAACCTTGATCAGATCGAAGTCAAAACCTCCAAAAACGTTAAATTTGGTGGGATTGCTCTAAGCGTAGGAAATTCCAACTCACCAGGCCGGTTAATCACTACAATTCATCAAAATGAATTAAATCACCGGGTTAGCGAGCATGGACAGCACCTTACAAGATTCACTTATTTCGCTTCGCCGCATTATTCGCGCCACCGAATCGGGCGCCCGAGAACTGGCCAAGAAAGCCGATATGGCCACCTCTGAATTGCTGACCCTGCAATCAGTGGCGGACAACCCCGGCATCTCTCCCGGCGAACTGGCCAAATCGCTTAGCCTCTCTCCGGTGACCTCCACGGTCATTCTTCAAAAACTGGAAAGCCGCGGCTTGATCGAGAAAATTCGCAGCACGGTGGACAAGCGCAGGCTTGAGGTTGTACTGACGGAGAAAGGCAAACACGAGGTCAATGACGCACCATCCAGTCTGCAAACCCGTTTCGCGGAACGCTTCGGACAACTTCAAAGTTGGGAGCAGCATTTAATTGCTTCCGTGCTGGGCCGGGTGACTACCTTGCTGGGTGCAGAGGCCATCGATGCCTCGCCTATTCTTGATGTGGGTGAGATTGACAAGCCTGCGAAATAAACGGGACCAGGCTGTCAAATAAGAATTGACTTATTGTTTAATATTTTTAATAATTGTTTCTAATTTACAACAATTAACACTTTCTGGGTTTGACCGGTTTACATGTTTGATTTAAGCGCATTTTTTAGACGTAACAGGAAAGTATTGTGGTTCGTCATTGCAGCATTCATGGGAACCTTCATTTCAATACAAATCAGCAAAGCCTTGGCCACGCGCGATTCCAACTACGGCGAGATCGCGGAATGCACCTACGTGCACCAGGCTCCCGAGCTTCAAACCCCAGCCAATCCACAAAAGCTGAGCAGCACCTACTGCCCAACGAAAGGCTGATCATTTGAAGTCACAGTGTTGCAACCAACACCTGGTTTTTCCCGGTTTTCTTGGCCTGGTACATCAGTTGGTCGGCCCGGGCCAACAGCTTTTCAAGGCTGACGTCCTCAAAAGCAAGCACCTGCAGCACACCCACGCTGGCTGACACCGGCAAATCGGGGCAAGTGTAATCAATTGCTTCGGCAATTGCTGCCCGAATACGCTGCCCTAAATTTTCAGCCATTTCCTGCCGACTGTTGCCCAAACTTAGCACCACGAACTCATCACCAGACAGACGATATACCTTGTCCTCGGCTCGCAACCGAACCGACAGCTTTGTGCTGATGCGTTTGAGCAACTTGTCGCCCACGGCATGGCCAAGGGTGTCATTGACCATTTTGAAATTGTCGAGATCAAGAAAAGACAGCACAAACGGGTCTTTGGCATTGAGCATGCGCCACACGGCGGCCTCCAGCGCTTTGCGATTCAAGCTGCGGGTCAAGGGGTCGGTCAGGTTTTCCTGACGTAGCGATTTTGAGCTGGCCTGAATTTTTACACTCACCCCGTAAAACTGAACGGGCAACACCAGCAACAAAAAGAGATTGGCATACACCAGCTCAAGGTGGCCCTGCCAGTAGGGCACAAACAAGGTCAGGCCCAACACAATCGCGACACCCAAGCCAATATGGCAAGCCAACATACAAGGGCCGTATCGAATGCCTCGGATTAAAGCCACAACAGCAATCAAGGGGGACACTGGCGCCAGGAATTCAGCAGCAACCGCCAGACCCCAACCAATCAGTGGAAGGTCGATGCAGTAACTGGGTAGCTCGATTTTCTCCCAGTGTCGTTCGCGATTGGAAATTAACCAGGATTGCACCCAGGCCAGGTGAAAATAAACACCCAGAGCAATCATGAACACCATGCGGGCACTGCTGCCGACAATGGCACCGCCTGGCGCAAGAAAGAATACGATGAGAAAGGAAAGCCCGGCGAAAGCCATTCTCTGCCGGGCGCGAGAGGCACTGTCTGAGATATCGAGGACGTATTTTAGTTTTAACATGCGGTTGAGATATCTCATGGTGTCCCACTGGAAGAATATCCCCCCAGTGGGTGTGTCAGCTCATGATCTCAGTGACGCATCAATACCTTCCAGTTCCAAGAAGTTGCTTAGGCGACTGCTGCCGCAGCGGCTTCTTCCAGGTCGGTGGGAATATCGAAATCCAACAAACGCTCGACATTCAACACCAGCACAAACTCGTCGTCTACCTTGCCAATACCGCGCAAGAAGTCGGTTTTCACACCCGCACCGAACTGCGGTGGTGGTGCAATAAACTCGGCTCCAATGTCGACCACGGCATTCACCGCATCCACCATGAAGCCAACCACTTGCGTTTCCTCGGCCATTTGCGATTCGAGAATCACAATACAAGTGCGGCGGTTGATGGTGGTTTTGCCTTGCCCAAACCGGGCACTCAAATCCACCACTGGCACCACAGAGCCGCGCAGGTTGATCACACCACTGATGCATTGCTGCATCATAGGCACCACGGTGATTCGTCCAAATTCGATAATCTCTTTGATCCGGAGAATTTCCACCGCCAGCTTTTGCCCATGTACCTGAAAGGTCAGGTACTGGTGGCTGGCGCTGTCACTCTCCATGGCCTTGGCCAATTGCTCATTGACATTGCTCATGGTGAATGCCCCTATTAAAAGTCGTCGAAACTGTCGAAACCGTTTGCTCCGCTCGGGCTGCTGGCCTTACCTGGCGCTGGCTTGCGCTCGGCATGGCTGGCACCACGGGCGGTTGATCGGCCTGTGCCTGTGTCAAAGAAACTCATGGCTGTGTTCAACATGCTGGCTTGGCCACTCATTTCCTCGGCTGTGGCAGCCAGCTCTTCAGAAGCCGCTGCATTCTGCTGGGTTTGCTGATTCAAGCTCATCATGGCCTGGTTAATTTGCGCCACTCCATTGGTTTGCTCGTTCGATGCAGCCGTAATTTCCTGCACCAGGTCCGAGGTGCGGTTAATCGCGGGCACCATTTCCTGCAACAGGCTGCCAGCACGTTCGGCCTGTTTCACGCTACTGCTGGCCAGGTCGCCAATTTCCTGTGCAGCCACCTGACTGCGCTCAGCCAACTTGCGAACTTCCGCCGCAACCACTGCAAAACCTTTGCCGTGTTCGCCGGCTCGGGCTGCTTCAATGGCCGCGTTCAAGGCCAACAGGTTAGTTTGGTACGCAATGTCATCCACAATGCCAATTTTGTCGGCAATCGCTTTCATGGCATTCACGGTTTCAGTCACCGCGCGACCACCCTCTTTCGCCTCTTCAGCGGCCTTGGTCGCAATTTGATCGGTCACTCGGCTGTTCTCGCTGTTTTGCTTGATTGAGCCCGCCATTTCTTCAATGCTGGCAGATACCTCTTCAACACCGGCAGCCTGGCTGCTGGCGCCTTGCGACAAGCTTTGTGAAGTTTTGGAAATCTCGCGTGCGGCATTGGTCAGTGAATCCGCATTGCCACGCACTTCCTGAATCACATCGCTCAAACGATCAATGGTGGTGTTCACATCGTCTTTCAACTCACCGAACAGGCCTTTGTAATTCGCAGTGATTTTTTGGGTCATATTGCCGTTGGCCAGCAACTTCAGCACGCGGCCCACGTCTTCCATGCCACTTGATGTGGTGCTCAACAAACCATTGACGCTCAACGCCAGATTCTTGAAGAAACCTTCCTTGTCATTCTCGCGAATGCGTTCGCTGAAGTCGCCGTCACAGGCGCGGCTTACGATTTCGGAAATCTCATTCTGAATAGCCACTTCTGCGGTTCGGTCTTTCCATTCCACAACATAGCCAAGACGCGTTCCGTTGTCGTCATCGATCGGATTAACAATCAAATCAAATGTGCGGCCACCCACTTTCAGCTGAGTCTTGTGGGTACTCTTCAGGTTACCCAGCATGCCGCGCTGATGCGCAGGGTTCTTGTGGAATACATCGATGTTGGTGCCAATAATTTTGCCCGCATTGAAATTGGGCAAGTCTTTCCGAATGTCGGATTCAGCACGACGCAACATGTCAGTCAAAGACGCATTGCCATACACAATGTTGAATCCAGCATCGGCCAACATCACGTTCACCTCTACGTTTTCCAGGCCGCCCAGGGCACGTCTGTTGAATGTGGCACGCAATGTCGCTTGTGTAATGTCTGTTGCAAACTTGACCACTTTGAAGGGTTTGCCGCTCTGATCCATGATGGGGTTATAACTGGCTTCAATCCAGATCTCTTTGCCGCCCTTGCCAATGCGTTTGTACTGGCCTGCATCGTATTCACCACGGCCAAGTTTGTCCCAGAAGTGGCGGTACTCAATCGTGCTGCTGACTCCAGGCTCAGCAAACATGCTGTGATGCTTGCCCTTGATTTCATCCAGTGTGTAACCCACAGCCCTCAAGAAGTTTTCATTGGCATGAATGATCGTGCCGTCCAGCTTGAATTCAATCATCGCCTGGACTTTACTCACTGCCGTCAGCACCGACTCCGCCTCACTTAATTTCTTCTGCAAGACCTCTACAGCCTCGGCCTGCTCTGTTAATTGTTTTTTATTGAAAAGATCAAAAGCGCCCATGTTCGTTTTCCTTTGTAAAATTACGCGTCGGCCTGCTCAAGGCTTTGGCTTGGAACTGCCGGTTGTTCAATGGCCTGCCGGCTGAATTCCAGCTCCGCCGTTTTTGTTGAAATGCTGCTTACTTCCGTGATCAATTTCGGTACATCAATGATCAGGGCCACGTCACCGTTGCCCATGATGGTGGCCCCGCTGATTGCCCTGTTTTGTTCGAACAGATTGCCCAAGGGCTTGATCACTGTTTGTGATTCCCCGTGCAGGTAATCGGCCACGATGCCTGCCCGCACACCACCAAAACTCACCACAATGATGTTCTCGCGTTTTGGGCGTTTTGCATTGGGGTGAAATACTTTGCGAAGTCGTACACACGGCAGGAATTCGCCGCGAAGATCGTAGTGAATGTCCATGCGGTCCTCGGTACCCAAGGCATCGACGGGCAGTTCAAGGCATTCACGCACATACGAAAGCGGAATCACGTACACCGATCCGCCAACGCCGATCATGAAACCATCGATTATCGCCAAGGTCAGCGGCAATCGAATCTCGAACGTACAACCATTGCCTGGCCGTGAACGCACCTGCACTGAACCGCGCAGGGCTTCAATGTTTCGCTTCACCACATCCATGCCGACACCACGACCGGAAATGTCGGTCACCTTGTCTGCAGTGGAAAATCCCGGTGCAAAGATCAGCATGTTGACTTCGGTATCGCTCAGCGTTTGGTCGGGCGTAACGATGCCCTTCTCAATCGCTTTCTTTAAAATTTTCTCGCGTGCCAGCCCACGGCCATCGTCATTCACTTCAATCACAATGTGTCCACTGTCGTGATACGCATTCAATTGCAGCCGGCCTGTGGCAGGTTTGCCAGCGGCCACACGCTCTTCCGGTGTTTCAAGCCCATGGTCCAGTGCGTTGCGCACCAAGTGCATCAGAGGGTCGCCAATTTTTTCAACCACTGACTTGTCCAGCTCGGTGTCTTCACCTGAAATTTCCAGTTGAATCTGCTTGCCCAAGCCCATGGCAGTGTCGCGAACCACACGTTGAAAACGCTGGAAGGTTTCGCCAATTTGCACCATGCGCAGGCCGAGTGCACCATCGCGAATTTCTTCAATCAAACCAGCCACGGCACTGGTTGATTCCAGCATGGCAGTGTGGTTCAAATGTTTGGCTTGTTCTACAGTGCCGGCGTTGGCAATCACCAACTCGCCCACGAGATTGATCAACGCATCCAGCTTGTCGGAAGGCACTCGAATAAAGGAACTCACCGGTGTGGCCTTGCCTGTTGCCTTCGACTTTCCAGAAGCTGTGGTAACCGCATTGCCTGTGACTTCCATCACTTCAGGCAACGCTTCTTCCTGTGGTCTCGGAAAGCCTGCTTCCTGCAACAATTCAGCAGCGCGTGCTGCACCTTCAGGCAGTGCACTGACCAGCGCGTCCCATTGCTCAGGGGTGCAACTGTGGGAAAGAATGCGAACCCGGCTTTCTTCAGTCAAGAACTCAAACGCATCTTCGATACCAGCCTGACCTTTGTCGGTCACAAAGCGCAGTTCAAACCCCAGGTAACACGACTCTGCATCTAAGTCAGCAAAACTGGGTAGCGCGTCCAGCACAGGGATTACGGCTTGTAACTCGCCGTACGTTTCCATGTATGAAAAAATGGGTGCAGGATCAAAGCCATCGCACAAAGTGCTGCGCCCCAGCCGTACCGATACATGCCAGGTTTGCTCGGTGTTATTCACCTCAAGCGGCCTTGATGGCTGGATAGCGTCTGGTTGGTCTTCTTGCAAAAGGTAGGCTTTTAAACGGGCAGTCAAGCCCGCCTGCGCAACAGCCATGTCGGGGCTGACATGCTCAGCATCGCCACCGGCCTCTATACAATCCACCAGTTCTGAAATGTGATCGCGACACTCCAACACCAGCGTGCTCATGTTCGCGTCAAATCCGATTTCTGAATTGCGCACGCGATCCAGCACGGTTTCAAGGTCGTGCACAAAGTGCGTAATCACCAGCAGGCCAAAAACTCCTGCACTGCCTTTGATGGTGTGCGCAGCACGGAAGGCCGCATTCAGCACTTCGGTGTCGTTGGGGTTTTGCTCCAGCTGTAGCACATAGCTTTCTACTTCAGCCAGCAACTGCCGTGCTTCGGTGAAAAATATGCCGCGCGAGGCATCAAGGTCCAATTCAAAGGCCATGCCTCAGTTCTCCAAAAAACCAGCGTTGATCCAGGACTGAACACCCAGGCGCGCAGCCTTCATGGCCACTACCTCGGACGGTTTGGTCCAATGCACACGCAAGTTCACTGCGGGGTCGTTTTGAATGGTCACCAACATTTGCATACCCGCCGTGTCCACTTCCTGGCAATTGCTCAAATCAAGCACCACTGAAATTCCTTGATTCAAGGACTGACGAATCACCTCAACCAGGCCCGCACAGTCTGCAATCGTCAAAGTGTCCAAAGCCACTTGCGTGTGCTTACACGTTGCGATGCTGTTTTCCATGTCGTTCTCAAGTTCTTCTTGCATGATCAGTTCGCTGTGCATGTACATTCTCCCTGTGGCTTCACGCCACCAATTTGTTCACTGCTGCAATCATCTGTTCCGGTTTGAACGGCTTCACCATCCATGCTTTCAGGCCTGCGGCCTGCCCTTCACTTTTCAGCTTGTCATCCGATTCCGTGGTCAGCATGATGATGGGCACGAACTTGTAGGCCGCCATCTTTTTGACTTCGCGTACAAAGGTCAAACCGTCCATGTTCGGCATATTCAAGTCGCTCACGATCAGGTTGATTTTTCGACCATCCAGCTTGGTCAATGCGTCTTTGCCATCACATCCCTCCACCACATCAAAGCCCTGACTTTTCAGGGTCATCGATACCACTTGGCGCAGGGAGGTGGAGTCGTCCACAATCAATACGGTTTTGCTCATACAGGTTCTCGTTCTCTGATGTTTAGAAAAAAGTCAGTTCATCGCTGCTGGCAGCGGGCTTGGCAGTAGCGCTGGCGCTGCCTTTGCCGCTGTGGTTCACACGCTCTTCGGCCATGGTGTATTTGCGTTCAAGTTCATGCATCAGCGCGGCCACGTTCAAGGCCTCCAGGCCCGTATTCAATTGGCTTTTCACCTGGCTCAAGCTGTCTTGCACATGCCCAAGAATTTGAGACACACGGTCTTGAAACTGAAAATGCACCACTGCGTTGTTCAAACTGGAGGAAACCTGATTGGTGTTGGCGATAATCTGCTCGCTGGCTTGGTGCAGAGGTACGGTGACTTGCTCGAATTGCTCCACTACACCACTCAAGGTTTCACTGGCCTGGCTGAGTACCTTTTCATCACTGCTTTCCATGCGCGCGGCACCGTCGCCCGCTTTTTTTGCAGCAGAGGCAATCAGTTGCACCCGCTCGCGAATCTTCACACCGGTTTCAGCAGACAACATCGAGAGCTTGCGAACTTCGTCGGCAACAATCGAAAAGCCTCGGCCATCTTCACCGGCCCGGGCTGCCTCAATGGCGGCATTCAGCGCCAGCAGATTGGTGCGCGCAGCCAGGTTCTCGACGGATGCAGCCATCTTGGCCAACTCTTCTGTCGAGGAAATAAAGCCTTTCACCTCTTGCATGATGGTGGCCTTCTCATCGAATGAATTTCGAATGCTGCTCAACATGCCATTGAGGCTTTGTGCCACGTGATCCGCCAAACCATTGCCGCTGGAGGTGTTACCCAAAACATGCGCGGCACCTGCAGCCACGCTCACGGTGTCATTCAGCTTGCTGTGAATTTCGGAGAAGGCTTCGGCCAGGTTCACAATGCCCATTTCCATCTGCGAATTCGCAGTGCTCAGCTGGCTGTTCAGCGTGGGCACCCACATGTCAGCCAAATGACCCAACTCTGCTTTTTCAACGTCTGTTTTGCTCAACTCGGTCACTGTTGAAGACAAGGCATCAATTTCTGCCTGCAAGGCAAGTTGCTGCTTCTTGCCCATTTCATGAATGGCCAACGCACACAACAACAGCGCGGCGCTGCCAAAGGCCAGCGGCCACACACTGTTTTGAATGAATGCACCCAACACCAGAATTCCGACTGATGCGGCAATCAAGCCCATGGGCACCAAAGCCTGGTAGTGCAGTGCATTTTTATTGTGTTTTTTCATGAACAGAAATTCCTATCAGTTGTTTGACTGGGCACACTGCGGGTTCAATGGGTGCGGGGGAAGACTCGAATGCCTCATACCATCCATTGCAAAAAGCGCCATGAACAGTGAGGTAAGCGGTGGCCACCCAGTGATGGAGAACTTGCAGGAATTCGATCAGGGTGCTGCGCATAAAGGCCTCCATAGGACCACTTTGTTAAACGCAGTGAACTTGAATATTTCACGCTTAAATAAAGTTTGCGCTGATACCCATGTGGGCAATAGGGAGAAAAGAAACGGAAAAGGGGGCCAATATTGGGTTAATGCACTTGGGGGAATGCTAAAAAAGGTGAACTGTGTGAACAAATGTAAAAAACCCGCTGCAGGAGCGGGTTTGGGGGAAATTCGCTGAGAACTTTATTGGGCTGCGGAAGGCCTTAATGTCATACCAAGGGGCCCTTTTATGGTGCCGTCCTCATTCAGATCGTAAATAGTGGTTTCACCATCGCTGGTGATTTTCACTTTTTTGTCTTCAACCACATAAGCAGCTTCGCGGGTTACACCCATGGTAGACACATATACCGTGCCGTTACCCTGAAACTCATATTTCTGCAAACCCAGGTCATCTTTGTAAACACCATCCAGGTTGTTACCACATGCCGTCAACAAACCGAGCAAACCCAGCATGATGCAAGCTTTATGAATGTTCATGCTTCAAATCCCCTATCTAGATCAAGCCGTCCAAAACTCCTGCAAGGCCTTGGCCGTGCGGATCGGAATTTCAACCATGGGCAAGTGCCCCACGCCGTCAAAAAGTAACACATCCGCATGAGGAATAATGGCCTGGTAGGTATAAGCGCCGGTGTAATGTACAAGTCGGTCTTCTTTGCCCCACATGATCAAGGTAGGCGCCTGTGTGGCGGACATGCCTGGACCATTGGGGTTGGGCGCGTTCACGAACATTTGATGAAACAGGTGTCGGTTGACATGGCGGCGATTAATCAGGTCTTGCGCCATGACAGGGGCCAGGGCCAGTGCAATGGCTCGGTTGTGGATGGCCAGGCTCATCAGTGTGTGTGCACCAGCCAGGCTTTCAACAATCATAGGGTTACGACCTTCTTTCAAGCCAGCCTCGAATCGGGTGTGGTCACTGCCCTTGCCGCCCGCCGGGTTCATCAAGCACAAGGTTTGAACCAGATTCGCATGCCGGCCCGCCAACAAGGCAGACACCAAACCCCCCACGGAGTTACCTACCACATGGGCTTTGCCCGGCACATGGTTTTCAATCCAGGAAGCCACACGGGCCACTTGGTCGTCCAGCCCATAGGGCACGTTGGCATTGAACTGGCTTTCTCCCCAGCCCGGCAAATCCAGAACAAACAAACGGTGCTGTTTCAACAGAAAGGGCACCAGTGACAACCAGTTTTCCTTATTCGATGCAAAACCATGCAGCAACACCACGGGTGTTCCTTCGGGGTTACCGCCCTCCAGCCACACCAGTTCATGATCAAGTACGGTGGCCTGCTGGCGTTTAAGGCCAGATAAACCGGCATGCAGCCTATTGATCAAAGGTACCGCACTGCGGTTTTTCCATTGGCGAATCTTCAGGCCATGTGGCGGACGAGCCAGGCTCAGGTACTTCGGAGCAACATCGTCTAGAAATGCAAGCTCAAGATGGTGCATTCCGGCGAACTCCGTGCCAGTGCTTACATTGCCCATGAATCATAACCTCCGGTGTAAATCAAACGTTTGTTTGTTTTATCGACTGTAACATCGAGTGATGTAAAGGTATGGGCATGATGCCGCGCTGTCAACGATAAAAATAGAGGGGTTTTTACTAATTCAGCGGCGAATTCAGTCTTCGTAGGGCTGTATGCCTGTGGCGTTCAGTAAATAGGCTGCGTCGCCAAGTTCGCTGCTGAACTTGCTTGCAGTCAACTCGCCCCAAACCCAGTAAGCCTGCATTGCGCCCACTGCAGGCTGAGGTTCGCTCAATTTGACATGAATGATCTGGTTGGCTGGTGGCGGCGGTGTGTGAATGCAGGCGCCAAAATACGGCACCAGCAAAAGTTCATCCACGCCCTTCTCGCTTTGCTCGATCGGGATGGCAAACCCAGGGATGCGCACCTTTTTTCCGGTGTAGGCAGGGTTTACCGGGGCATCATTCCAGGCCTTGCGCATTTTGTCGAGGGCCTCTTGGGCTTTGGGGTCGTTGTCCTGCAACTCAGCGATGTTCATGCCACGAAATGCAGCCATGGGGTCCCAATCGGCGGGCATCAAATTGTCCCACTGCAATTCGGGAAATGCGGGGTCGAATACTGCAGCTTTCTTTCCGCCTTTGTCGGCACTGCCAGTGAGCCGGTCTCCAACAGCGTATTCGCTGTCAGTCGAGGCTGTTTCGCTTGAAAGTTGGGCCAGTGTTTGCTCCAGTTGGGTAGCACCTTCCGCATTTTGGGCAGGTTTGCCCAGAAACCAGGAGGCAAGGCCATAGCCCAGCGCGGTCAGTACCACCACCGCAACAACCATCACAATCACTTTGCCAATTTTCATGAACAACACACCTGCAAATTACTTGATTTCGAATCAATTTGTTTTGGGGTTTAACCCATCTTGCAACTGGTTTCGATAAGCCTGAAATGCAGGCACCAGTCCTAACAGGCTGCCAAAAGCAGCAAAGGCAACGACCGCCAACAAACCCGCGCCAAGTTCACCCACGCTCACGAGTTGCAAACCAAATTGTGCCTGAACCCAGGGCGCAAGTGCAGCACCGCACAGCGCAAGTGCCAATACACCCAAGGCAACCCCCACCCACATCACCAAAGCGCTTTCAAGAAACAACAAACCAAACACCGTGCGCGGCCCGGCACCCGTTGAACGCAACACGGCCAGTTCGCGCCTGCGCTGCCCGAGAGTCACCAGCATCACACTGGTCAGCCCCAATGCACTAACCACAGCCACCAGCGCTGCCACAAACAACAACACCCGCTCAACCACACCCACGGTTTGCCACAAGGTGCTCAAGGCCACGCCTGGCAAAATCGCGCTAAGCGCAGCATCGGGCCTGTTTTCAAGTTCACGCTGCATGCGAAAAACACCCGCCCGGTTGTTCAAACCAATCAACACTGCGGTAACCGACTTGGGCTGCAAATTGAACTTGGTTACATATTCAGCCGGAATTTCAGCACCTGGTACTGGTACGCCAGCGGCCCAATCCACGTGAATGGCCTCCATGCCCGCCAGGCTGATGTGAACACTTTGATCCACCGGGGTGCCAGTGGCTTGCAACACACCCACCACAGTAAAAGGTTTGTCCGCATGACTGGGATCAGTTTGTTGAATTTGCATGCCGTGGCTTAATGCGATTTTGTCGCCCACCTTGTGATTCAAGCGTTTGGCTACCTCGGCGCCCAATACGGCTTCAAACAATACGGCGGCTGGTTTTCCAACGGTGTAGTCTTCAAAAGCCCGGCCCTGTGCAAATTGCAGATTTTGCCGTGCGCCGTACAAAAACCGATCGAAATAAACGGCCTTGGTGCCCACCACGGCAAACCCTTGGTAAGAATCGCCCAGCGCAATCGGCAACGCCGACTTCACGCGGGGGTCTTGTTCCAACCGCTCGAACTCGGCATAAGGCACATTGCGCGTGGCCTGGCCAATTCGAAACACGCTGTAGAGCAACAGAGAAACCGGGCTTGTTTGCGCACCGACAATCAAATCAGTGCCTGCCACTGCATTCGAAAAACTGGCCTTGGCACTTTGCCGGGCCAAATCAATGCCCAGCAACAGACAAGTCGAAGTGATCACACTGAGCAACAACAGCAACAGGCTGCCCTTGCGGCTCCAGGCGCTTCGACTGGCCAACAAAAAGAGTGTTTGAATCATGCTTGCCACTGCCCCATGTGCTGGCGTTTTGCGCAGTGCTGCGCCAAATTGGGATCGTGACTGACCAACAATACGGCCGTGTTTTGTTCAGCGGCCTGTGCTAGCAACAATTGAACAAACTGGGCTTGGTGGCCGGCATCCAGTGCTGAAGTGGGTTCGTCGGCAATAATCAGATCGGGCTGGCCGATCAAGGCTCGGGCAGCGGCCACGCGCTGCTGCTGCCCAACCGACAAGGTAGACACGGGTTGATCCAGATACTTGCCCATGCCCAGGCCGTTCAACAACCGCTCAGCGGCCTGCCGCACAGTGCCAGCTTGCGCCATGGCGTTTTGCTTGCGGCGCTTTGAAAACTTGCAGGGCAAAGTGACGTTGTCCAGCACACTCAAATAACTCAACAAATTGAATTGCTGAAACAGAAAACCAATGTGATCCACCCGAAGCGAATCGCATCGGCTGGCGGACAAAGCGCTTAGGTTTTGACCCATCAAACTGACATGGCCGCTTTGTGGCAACAACACGCCTGCCATCAAGTTCAGCAATGTGCTTTTTCCACTGCCACTGTTACCTTCCAGAAACACAGTGTCCCCGGCCTGCATGGAAAACTCTGGAATTCTTAGTTCAAATCCGCTGCTTGCGTATTTGAATACAAGGTTGTTGCAGTGGAGTACTGCCAAGGTCATTGCACCACCAATGTGCTCTGTTTGGGGGTGAGGCTTGCGCCAACCTGTCCCTTCGGAAACAAGGCCTGCACTTCAATTTTTTCGAATCCGGAAAACTGTCGAAAGACGCGCACATCGATCACCTTGAGTTTGGCAGGCTGCTCGCATTCGAATTCATAAGAGGCCCGAAAGTCGGAATGCCCGCTGGCATCCTCGTGATGCTGATGATCATCTGCCGCACCATGGGAGTGGGGATTCAGAATTTCAGAGTACAACTTGTGACCAGTGCGTTTGCACTGTGCTTCGGGTGAAAAGGCAAACAGGCCATTGGCTTTCAGCAATGAAACTACCCGACGGGCCTTCACCTTCTCAGCATCTGTTTTGGGCGCTCGTTCAAACCCCAACACATTTTCAAGCGGGGAAGACAGGCTGATGAACAGGCCGTTGCCATCCTGAACAATTTCAAGTTCGCCCTGGCCATGTACATGTGCAGCATCATTGTGTCGACTGCTGGCCTTTCCATGATCGTGCGAATGGCCATCGCTGCCATGCGCCATGGCAGTGGTAGCAAACAACGCGGCTACGGCAGTAGCGGCAAGTTTGCCCCACACGGATCGAACTTCGAACTTTGTCATGAGTGTCCCTTCGTTGTATTTCATAGTCTCGCCCAATAGACTCACCACCGCTGCAAGAGGTTCCCGAATCCAACACCAGCCTACACGGGGCCGAACTCGCGCCAAAAACCCTTGTAAATTGCCTGCTCTGCATCGCCACGCTTTTCGAGCGGACAAGCCAGGCGAACAATCATTTTGTGGGCAAGTTCATTGTAGGCCTGCCAAAACACCTCGGGTTTTGCACTGGGCAAATCGACGAATTCCGACACTTCGATGCGGTCGAAATACTGGTCTGCCTCTTCCACCCAACTGGCGGAAACAGCATTGGCCACTTCCAATGCAACTTGCTCAGCCCGGGCCGTGTCGGCCTTAAAAGGCAAAATAATTTCAATCGTGTACAAGCTGAACTTGCCCAGCATCGACAAATGCTTGATGGTTTGGGTCAACACCAGTGCATTGGGCACCGCAAGGCGGCGGCCAGTGTATTTACCAGACATACCGATTTCAAACAGCTTGGTGCTGAGCAAATCAATATCAATCACCCGGCCGTTTTGCGTGCCTATTTCAATGTAGTCGCCAATTCTGAATGGCTTGGACAGTGAAATATTCACATAGCCCAACAGGCTGAGCACCACTTCCTTGCCGGTAATAATCAGCGCGCCGGCAATGGCCACCACACTGAGAAACGCACCCGTAATTTGCGAGGCCCACACCGAAATCAACAAGAAAAACACAGCCATTCGAACCAGGTTTTTCAGGAAAACCAGTTGGGAACGCGCTTTTTCAGGGTGATAGGGGTGAAGTTTGCGAAGTGACCAGGACAGCGCCCGGTTCACAAAAAAACCGCTGGCCATCAACCCGAAGGTGATGGCCAATTTGAACAAAAACAAAGCGGTGGGGTCTTTGAGTAATTCCATCCCGCTATGGTAACAGGGGAAGGCCTCCAATCAAGGGCAGACCACCGCCCGAGGTGTTGCCCTCTTGGCAGGCATCGGCGTTTTCATAGCTTGAATCAATGACCTGATCAATCCACTGGCTGATCAATGCCACGCCCTCGGTGTGTACCACGCTGCGTGCCAAAGGCGGCATTTTCGCAGCAAGTTCAACGGCCTCTGGACCCATGCGGTACGGCACGATGGAGTCGCTCGACATGGCTGGGTGAATGTCGTAGGTGCGGGTACCCCGCCCTTCTGAACCACTGGCAGTCGGCTTTTTACAAATGCCGTAGGTGCTGTCCACTGCCCGGAACACATCCACATAAAAACCGGTGTTGGAGGCCTGACCATTCACGTTGTGGCAATGCGCACAATTCACTTCAAGGTAAGCGCGTGCACGGGCTTCAATGTCGCCTTTTGAATTGGCGGGCATGCCTGAATCACCCGGGTTGTTGAACTTCGGAATGTGGTTCACATTGGTGGCCACCTGCCGCTGATCCAGATTAAAACTACTGGGGCAACCATTCATCAAGCCGGTTTCACACATGAACTTCAACTGGTTTTTACCATTGACCGGGTGTTGGGCCTGCCCTGTGAACATGGGCGACTCATTCAGATAAGCCCGGTTCAAATTGCGTGGTTTGGGGCCAATGGGTGCTGAGCCTGGGTCCACATCGTTGTTGCTGTGACAAATGGCGCACTGGCTGGCATTCGGGAACATGTAGGCGGCCGTGCTGCCGGTTTGGCGTTTCCCAGAATCCACGTCCACATAATCCCAGCTAGCCGCAGCACTGCCGCCAAACTGGGTGAGCACCGCCTTGCGTTTGCCATTGCCAGCATCTTGCCAAATGTACTCCAGCGCCTCCCAATAGTTTTGCCCATCGGTGCGCTGGCGTTTGATCAACAAGCGGGTTTCATAAGGGGTTTCGCGTGCAGCGGGTTGATCCACAAACGAGAAGGTTTTGGCAATGATGGTGCCAACCGGGAATTCAATGGTGGAATTCACGCGGCTTTCCTCATCCTCCAGGAAGCGGGCCTGCTTGCCTTCCGGAATAAACATCACCCTGTGTTTGATGGAATAATCACTGAACAGTTTGCTGTTCAGGACATACGGCATGCCCTGCCCGTTGGGTCTGCTGGCAGGGTCCTGGTCATTTGCAAACAGGTTGTACTGCGCCAGGTCGGGGCAGTTCACCTGGGCTGCGGCTTCATTCACCACACCGGCTTTCAGGGGCACTTCACACAAGGCCTTAACTGCTTCGGCCGTGGGTTCGGGCGCAAACTGGCCACTGGGCACAAAAGGCTCGAATTCAAAATCGGGCAAGCGCGGCAGGTCGGCGCCAAAACGGGCCATGCAATCGTGTTTGCTTACATCGAATTCGCTGGGCAACAGCGGAATACCGGTGGCAATCGACTGAATGTATTCAAGCGACAAATTGGCAGTGGGGTCGCTGGTGTTCAGGTTGAT
>NZ_ABCT01000020.1 GCF_000170915.1 Limnobacter sp. MED105 | reverse complement strand
GGCATTGGCAGCTTCGGGTTGTTGGTGCTCGACATCAAAGTGACCAGTTTTCCGATTTTCTCGGGCGCCTTGGCAGCCACAATTTGCGAGATCATGCCGCCCATTGAAATACCGAGCAGGTGAGGGCGCTTCAATTCAAGTGCATCAATCAGGCCAATTGCATCGTTGGCCATGGTATCTAGCTTGTAATTGGTCGGCGTTGGCAGGCCCAGTTTGTTGCGAATGAAAGTGGCTGGCACATTCACTTTCATGCTGGTCGGGTGTTGATCAGTCAAACCAATGTCGCGGTTGTCAAACCGAACCAGCCGATAGCCTCGCTGCAGCAAAGGTGCGCAAAACTCATCATTCCACATGGTGAGTTGACAGCCCAGACCGGCCACCATAAAAATAGTCTCGCCGTCAGTGGGCCCTGCGCTTTCCCAGGCCATATTCAGGCCAGTGGTGCTGGATTTGGCAAAACCCTGTTGCCATTCAATGGGGTTACTGGCCGCTTTCATGTGTGCTGTCTCCGTGGTGTGTCTTGTTATTGTCGGGCTTTGAGTATGACCAGCAAGGCGCCGGCGCCGCCGTCACGCGGTGGAGCCTGGCAAAAAGCGAGAACCTCGTCTTTTTGCACCAGCCAGCGTTTTACTTTTTCTTTCAGCACGGGTTCTTTGCCAATCGAACCCAAGCCCTTGCCGTGAATGATTCTGACACAACGAATGTCATGTTTTACACTGGACCGCAGAAACTCACCCACGGCAGTGCGTGCTTCATCCGAGCGCAACCCATGCAAGTCTATTTGGGCCCGTATAACCCATTGCCCTTTCCGAAGTTTTTTCAAGGCCTCTATGCCAACACCATTGCGCCGATACGAGAGTTTGTCGTCCGTTTCCAGAAACCGCTCAACATCCATTTCGTCGGAAATACTTTCCCACAGTACCGCTTCGTCATCGAGCTCACGTTGCCGGGCAATTGGGGCCGGTTTTTCCAGTTCGTGAATTTTAAGGTTGGTGTTGGAAAGCGGGGTGACATCGCGAACCAGTTTTTTGAATAGATTCGCTTCGTCTTGCAGTTTCTTGAGTTCAGCTGCCTTCATTTTCTCTTGACGCTCAGCTTCCAGGCGCTGCTCTTTGAGCGAGCGCCTGACGCCTTCAAGATCGGCCATGGAGGTCAGCTTTTTCAATCCATTTCTACCGAAGAAAGAAGGGAGGAATTTAGCCTTCCTGAGCCTCAAGCCAGCGCTGTGCGTCCAGTGCTGCCATGCAGCCGGTGCCGGCACTGGTAATCGCTTGGCGATACACATGGTCTTGTACGTCGCCTGCGGCAAAAACGCCCTCAATGGTGGTCATGGTGGCCAAGCCGTTCAAGCCACTGCGGGTCGTGATGTAGCCGTTCTTCATCTCGATCTGACCTTCGAAGATGTCGGTGTTGGGTTTGTGGCCAATTGCAATAAACACTCCTTGAAGCGCCAAGTCCTGGGTTTCGCCGGTTTTTGTGGATTTAATGCGAGCACCATTCACGCCCATTTCATTGCCCAGCACTTCATCGAGTGTGAAATCGGTTTTCAGTTCGATTTTTCCCTCTTTTACCTTGTCCATCATCTTGTCGATCAAAATGGCCTCGGCCTTGAATTTGTCGCGTCGGTGAATCACGGTGACCTTCTTGGCGATATTACTCAGGTACAGCGCTTCCTCAACGGCGGTATTGCCACCACCCACCACGCAAACTTCCTGGTTGCGGTAGAAAAAACCATCGCAAGTGGCACAGGCCGATACGCCTTTGCCGGCAAACTCTTCCTCAGAAGGTAGCCCCAAGTACATGGCACTGGCACCGGTTGCAATAATCAAGGCATCGCAGGTGTACACGCCCGAGTCACCTTTTAGCGTGAATGGACGTTGTTGCAGTTCAACCGTGTGAATGTGGTCGAAAATGATTTCAGTATTGAAACGCTCGGCATGGGCCAGGAAGCGGCTCATCAGTCGGGGCCTTGCACGCCTTCTGCGTCGCGGGCCCATTGTCCACATCTGGGATCGTCATTAGTTGGCCGCCCTGGGCCATGCCAGTGATCAAAACAGGGTTCAAATTGGCGCGGGCGGCGTACACTGCAGCAGTGTATCCGGCGGGGCCAGACCCCAAAATCAGTACTTTGGCGTGGCGTGGCGTGTTAGAACTGGTCATTGCTACCTCTTTTGTGCTTCAAATGGTGTCTGTTCAAGATATTTCTCTCGAACTTTGTCAGAATACAGACTTCAATTATATGCTGCATTGCGGGCTACTCTTATTACAGTGAATTCCAGGACCACACAAAATACAGGCACCCTTCGGATCAGCAAGTTGTTGCTGGAAATCCGCTGGCTGTGCCTGCTTGTTTTTTCCATCTACCTGTTTCTGATTCTGGTGTCGCACAGCAGCAGCGACGACAGCTTTTCTCACGAATCAGGCAGCAACGTTGTCAGCAATTTTGGCGGGGCCGTGGGGGCCCATCTGTCTGATTTGTTGTTCTTCATCGCGGGTTATTCCGCCTACGCTTTACTGGGCTTGTCTTTCTTCATGTTGTGGCGTGCCAGAAAAATGGTCGATGCCATTGAGCTGCCAGGCTTCAGCGAGCCTTTGCCCAAGTGGATTGCGTGGGTTCGGCCAATCGGCTTTATCGCGTTGTGGGTGGGGCTAATGGGGCTTGAGTCTTTGTCTATCTTCAAAGGCGAGGGCTTGCCCGCGGGTGCTGGTGGTGTTGTTGGGCAAACCATTTCAAGCATTTTTCAGCAGTTGCTGGGCCTATCGGGCGCAGTCATGTTGCTGCTGCTGTGCACAGCAGCAGGCCTTAGCGGTTTGCTGGGCTTGAGTTGGGCAGTCATGGCCGAACGCGTAGGCGGCTTTCTTGAAGGTTTGGTATTCAAAACCAAAGAGCTGGTTACTGCTTACTTTGACCGCAAAGAAGGCAAAAAAGTCGCTTTGGCCCGCGTGGAAAAAGTAGAACAAAAACGCGAAAAGTTTGAAGAACACAAACCCATTCGCATCGAACCAGTGGCAGTGCCAGTCGAACCGTCAGTACAAGCCATTAAAGAAAAGCAACAGCCCTTGTTTGCTGAGCTGACCGAGACCGAGTTGCCGCCCCTGGGTTTGCTCGACGATGCGCCTGCGGCCATTGAGACGGTTTCTGCCGATACCCTGGAATACACCTCCCGACTGATTGAGAAGAAGTTAAGTGACTTTGGCGTGCAAGTACAGGTGATGGCGGCACAGCCCGGCCCGGTGATTACGCGCTTTGAAGTGGAGCCCGCAGCCGGTGTGAAGGGATCGCAGGTTGTCAACCTGGCCAAAGATCTGGCCCGCGCACTGAGCTTGGTGTCCATTCGCGTGGTTGAAACCATTTATGGCAAGAACCTGATGGGGCTGGAATTGCCAAACCCGCGGCGCCAGGTGGTGAAACTGACTGAAATTTTGGGTTCACAGGTGTACAGCACCAACAAATCGCCAGTGACCATGGCTTTGGGTAAAGACATTGCAGGCAAGCCGGTGGTGGCCGATTTGGCCAAGATGCCACACCTGTTGGTGGCAGGTACTACAGGTTCCGGTAAATCGGTGGGTATTAACGCCATGATCCTGTCGCTGCTCTACAAAAGCGGTGCCGAAGATGTGCGCTTGATTCTGATTGATCCAAAAATGCTTGAAATGAGCGTTTACGAAGGGATTCCACACCTGCTGTGCCCGGTGGTCACCGACATGCGCCAAGCCGCCAACGCCCTGAATTGGGCTGTGGGTGAAATGGAAAAGCGCTACCGACTGATGAGCAAAATGGGTGTGCGTAACCTGGCAGGCTACAACGTTAAAATTGCCGAGGCGAAGAAAAACGGCACCAGCATTCCAAACCCGTTCAGCCTGACGCCCGATGCGCCAGAGCCATTGGACACCTTGCCGATGCTGGTGATTGTGATTGACGAGCTCGCCGACCTGATGATGGTTGTGGGCAAGAAAATTGAAGAACTGATTGCACGTTTGGCCCAAAAAGCCCGCGCTGCAGGTATTCATCTGATTTTGGCCACGCAACGGCCCTCGGTTGATGTAATTACCGGCTTGATCAAAGCCAATATTCCAACCCGAATCGCGTTTCAAGTTTCATCGAAAATCGATTCACGTACCATTCTCGACCAAATGGGCGCTGAAGCGCTTTTGGGGCAGGGTGATATGTTGTACCTGCCACCAGGTTCGGGCGTTCCACAGCGTGTTCATGGTGCCTTTGTATCTGATGAAGAAGTGCACCGCGTGGTTGAATACCTCAAAGAGAAGGGCGGCGAGCCCAATTATATTGAAGGCATTCTGGAGGGTGGCACCACGGAAGAAGGTGGTAACGCCAGCATGGATGCGACCGCCGGCAGTTTTGATGGTGAAAAAGACGCCTTGTATGATCAAGCCGTGGGCATCGTTCTGAAGCATCGAAGGGCATCCATTTCATTCGTTCAGCGCCATTTGCGGATTGGTTATAACCGCGCGGCACGTCTGCTTGAAAGCATGGAACAGGCTGGACTAGTGTCAGCCATGCAGTCCAACGGCAACCGCGAGATTTTGGCGCGCGCAGAAGCTGGCCAGGATGATGACTAAGCGCGTCGCGCCTGGATGAATCATCAAGTTTGGTAAAGCCTGTTTACCCCTCGCGTGTGCGCGCGTTATTCGGGGTAGGGCAACTCACAGGAAGTACATAAAGATGCGAATTCACAAGTTTTTTTCACAATCCTTGATGGCACTACTGATCAGCACGGGTGCAGTGGGTTCGGCTTGGGCCTCTGCCCAGGATGCCTTGAACAACTTTGTCAAAAACCGGGGTTTCGCAGAAGGGCAGTTTTCTCAGGTTGTTATTTCTCCCAGCGGCGCGGTGAAGCAACGTGGCACCGGCGAATTTACTTTTTCACGGCCGGGAAAATTCCGCTGGGAAATCAAGAAACCTTATCCCTTGCTGCTGTTGTCCAACGGTAGCAGCGTGGTTTCTTACGACGAAGACATGGGTCATGCCACACAGAAACCGATCGGTAATGCGATGGATTCAACACCAGTGGCTTTGTTGTTTGGTAGCAAAGACGTCGACAAACTGTTTAATCTGAAAGATGAAGGCATGAAAGACGGCAAGGAGTGGTTGGTCATTCGCCCCAAGGACAAAGACAGCCTGTTTGACTATGCGCGTATTGGCTGGAAAGACGGCTTGCCTGTGAACCTTGAAATTCACGATGCCTTGGGGCAAGTTACCCAACTTGAATTAAGCAATTGGGATTTTTCCAAACAAAGGCCTGCCGGTTTTTTTGACTTCAAAGCCCCAGCCGGTGTGGACCTTATCAAAACGCAATGACCCCCGATCTGTTTGGCGACAGCACTGATAAACCTGCCTCACCTGTGAATCAGGGCGGGGTTGCGGGTTCAGTGCCGCTCGCCGAGCGCATTCGGCCAAGCACCTTGGCCGAGGTGGTGGGGCAAACCCACTTGTTGGGTGCGGGTAAACCTCTTACCTTGCTGTTCGAACAACAGCATGTTCACTCCCTGATATTGTGGGGCCCACCCGGGGTGGGTAAAACCACCTTGGCACGCTTGTTGGCAGGTGCGGCAAAAGCGCAGTTTATTGCATTGTCCGCGGTGCTTTCGGGCGTGAAGGAAATTCGCGCTGCAATCGACCAAGCCAGTGAGTACGCCCGGGCTGGCAAGTCCACCATTTTGTTCATCGATGAAATTCACCGCTTCAACAAATCGCAGCAAGATGCCTTGCTGCCGTTTGTGGAATCGGGGCTGGTGACCTTTATTGGCGCCACCACTGAAAACCCTTCTTTTGAAGTGAATTCAGCCTTGCTGTCGCGCTCGCAGGTTTATGTGCTGAACAGCTTGAATTCAAACGATTTCACGCATTTACTGAAACGGGCACAGGCTGAATTGGGCACCGAAATTGCTGTAGACAACGATGCATTCGAGGCACTGTGCAGTTACGCCGACGGAGACGCTCGCCGTTTTCTGAATTTGGTGGAAATTACACTGCTTCAAACCAAAGCACAGGGCTTGAACAAGCTCGATTTGCCAGCCTTAAAGCAAATTGCACCCTCACAGATTCGTCGTTTCGACAAAGGGGGCGATGCTTTTTACGATCAAATCTCAGCTCTTCACAAATCGGTGCGCGGTTCCGACCCCGATGCAGCGCTTTACTGGTTCTGCCGCATGCTGGATGGCGGGGCAGACCCGCGCTACATGGCCCGCCGAATTGTGCGCATGGCTTGGGAAGACATTGGCCTGGCCGATCCCCGCGCTTTTACTATCGCGAATGAAGCGGCGCAGACCTATGAACGGCTGGGTAGCCCAGAGGGTGAATTGGCTTTGGCCCAATGCGTGCTATACCTGGCCATTGCTGCAAAAAGCAATGCCGGTTACAACGCCTACAAACAAGCCATGGCGCATGTGAAGCAAAGCAGTACCATGCCGGTGCCCATGCACCTACGCAATGCACCCACCAAGTTGATGAAGGAACTGGGGCATGGCAGTGCTTATCGCTATGCACACGACGAGGAAGCAGGGCATGCTGCTGGAGAAAACTATTGGCCCGAAGGCATGCAAGTACCAAAGTTTTATGAGCCGACAGACCGGGGGCTGGAGAGTAAAATTGCTGAAAAGTTGAATTGGCTCGCCCAACGCAACGCGGATGCCCGCCAAAAAAAGTAAGAAGCGCCCACATCGGCCCACACCGGGCTTGAAGTTTTAGTACCATCACCGCTATTCACACCAACCGCATTTCGAGAAATTTTCATGCTAGACATTCAATTGCTTCGCAAAGACCTGACCAATGTGGCAGAACGACTGGCTCAACGTGGCTATAGCCTCGACATCGAGCAATTCAACGCGCTGGAAGGCAAACGCAAGCAGCTGCAAACCAGCACTGAAGAATTGCAGGCCAAGCGAAACAGCATGTCCAAGCAGATTGGGCAGTTAAAAGCCAAAGGTGAAGATGTGTCGGCGGTCATGGCTGAAGTGGCCGGTCTGGGCGATGAATTGAAGCGCAACGAGACAGATTTGGCGGCCTTGCAAGAAGAGGTCAACGCATTTTTATTGAACATTCCCAATTTGCCGCATGAGTCGGTACCTGCAGGTAAATCGGAAGAAGACAATATTGAATTGCGCCGATGGGGGACGCCTGCCCAGTTCGACTTTGAAGTCAAAGACCATGTGGATCTAGGCGAGAAGCTTGGACTCGATTTCGAGACTGCCGCCAATTTGTCAGGTTCACGTTTTGCTGTACTGAAGGGGCAAATTGCCAAGCTACACCGTGCTTTGGCGCAGTTCATGCTTGATACCCACACCGAACAGCATGGCTACACCGAACACTACACGCCGTATATTGTGCGTGGCGAAACGCTAAAGGGCACTGGTCAGCTTCCAAAGTTTGCGGATGATCTATTTTCGGTGAAGAAGGGTGGAGAAGAGGGCACTTCAGAGCCTTTGTACCTGATTCCAACCGCCGAAGTGACTTTGACCAATCTGGTGGCCGATCAAATTTTGAAAGCAAGCGATCTGCCCATCAAAATGACGGCGCATTCACCCTGTTTCCGTTCCGAGGCCGGCAGCTATGGCCGTGACACCCGTGGCCTGATCCGCCAGCACCAATTCGACAAGGTTGAAATGGTGCGCATTGAAAACCCTGAGAACTCCTACGCAGCGCTGGATGAAATGACCCAGCATGCAGAAAACATTCTGCAAAAACTGGGTTTGCCCTACCGGGTCATCGTTCTGTGCACTGGCGACATGGGTTTTGGGTCGACCCGCACGCACGACATTGAAGTGTGGTTGCCTGCTCAGAACACCTACCGTGAAATTTCCTCTTGCTCGAATTGCGAAACTTTTCAGGCACGCCGCATGAAAGCCCGCTTTAAAAACGAGGCTGGCAAGTCCGAATTCGTACACACATTGAATGGCTCAGGCTTGGCAGTTGGGCGCACCTTGGTGGCGGTGCTTGAGAATTACCAGCAAGCTGATGGTTCTGTAAAAGTGCCTGAGGCGCTGCAGCCCTACATGGGTGGAAAAACCGTGCTCAAACCTTGATGTTGGTGGTTTAAGAACGGTTTTAAGCGCGCTGTGCCGGTAGAAGCAGGGGGCACAGTGCGCAAGCAACTGCTGATAAGCCGCTGAAAGCCCACAACATGCCCTGTGTATTTTGCCCGGCAATCAGACTTACCACCGCACCTACAATCAAAATCAGGAATCCGATCGATGTGTTGCTGACCGCTACATAGGCTGAACGGGTTTCGGCAGTGGCCATGTCCACCAGCAAGGTTTTTCTACCCAACCGTACGCCGGCCAGGCACACGGAGGTCAGGAAATAAGCAGTAACAAACAGCAACAAGGCATTAAATTCAATTTTCAATTGCAACATCAGCAATACGACTACCCCAACCAAGGCATTGACTCCACTGGCGATTGCCATCAAAGTGCGGCTTGAATAATCGGCCAAACGCCCCCACACATAACCCGATACCGTATTGGCCAGCCCGGAAACAATTAAAAACAGGCCGATCAACGCGGCGTTGCCCAATGTATTCTGGGCAATGATGATCAAAATGGGCGCACCCAGCGACACACTCAACAGCAGGGTACGAACAATCACAAAATTGCGGAAAGGTTTGTCTTCTTTCAGCAAGCGCAGGGATTTCAAGGCCTCTATGCCTGCATTACCGCCGCCTTCAGTTGCGCCGGGCTCTTCCCGAATAGCCCAAATGGCCAAGGAGGCAACTATCCAACACAGCCCGGCAATACCAAAGAGACTGGCCAAGATCAGTTCATTGTTCTTGATTTGATTGTAGAAACCCAGATTAAGCCCCAACAGCAGGGTAAACAGGCCTGAAACGCTGGTCGCCAACCCCATCAACGTGCCACGCCTTGACTTCGACACGGTTTTTCCAAGTACGTCTTTTGCCGCAACGGAGCATATACCCCGTGAAAAGCTGAAAACTATCAGGGCACTGAACACCAGCCAGCTTGCACTTTCCGCTGACAAATCTAAAAACAAGGTAAATGCGCATGCCCAAAGCGAAAAACCGCTGAGCAAACCCCCGAGCATCCAAACATATTTTCTTAAGGCCTTCGCTCTTATTTTTGCGGCGATAAACAACTGGGGGAGCAACACGCCTGACTCGCGGATAGGTACTGCCAAAGACACCAGCAGCAATGGTGCCCCCAATAGACCAAGCACCCACGGAAAAACCAGGCGTGCACTGGCTATCTCATCGGCCAGTTTGGTGAAAAAGTTACTTAGCAAGTGAAGAAAAAAATTGACAGGTTGGTGTTTGCAGGACTCATCAGGAATGTCCTTACAAACACGTGCATCTTCATCGCCGGTAATCAGATCGTACAAAGCCGTGGCGGCAGGTTTGGATTTTTGCATGGCGATACTTTATCAACTAAAAAGGCACCCTAAGGTGCCTTTTTAATCAAAACTTGATGTGGTCGGTCACTGAATGAGCAACTTACTGCGCGCCAACGGTGGCTTTGATGGCGGCTATAAACTTCTCGCTTTGGGTGATGTTGCTGACCGTGGCTTCAAGGCCGTGGCGAGCAGATGCAAGGCGAATAAATCGCTCCATGCGGCGGGTTTCGTGTTTATTCCAACGAACCGTGAATGAGACAACCCGGTTGTTGTCAATCCAGACATTGCTTGGTTTGAGGAACATGAAGTCGCCCAAAGCCACTTTTGGCAGGCCAACCTGACCGCTGGCATCCACCCCGTTGAATTGAACCAGTAGGGGAGTCCCATTCTGAAGCCAACTGTTATTTTCAATGGCGTCACAGAAAATAGAGCAGGTCGACCAAGTCAACCCACTATAACGAACCATAAATGCCAATCTGGACTCTTCAAAGTTATCAGTGACGTCTGAACCAACTGCAGCCAGATCTTCAGGTTTTACTTTAAGTGCCAGGAGTTCTTGCTCAAGCGTACTATAGGCTATGCTCGATCGAATTTGATCCGGAATAGGCTTAACCTGTAACCAGTGGAACAGGCAATAAGACCGAGTCAAACGCTCTGCAATCGAACTCATGGTGAACTCCTGAAAAACATGCTGCAACGTTATTGGTACTGGGCTCGGAGTTTTTCAGATTCATACCGAGGCTCTAACCAATTTCCCTTGACTTTACGAACAATCAACAATTGAACGTCCTGTTGTTTTGTCTGTGATTTGCAAGGAAAGGTTCAATTATTGTTAACGCTGAAACCTGAAATTGGAATACCAATTTTTCAAATAATTTGCTTACGCTGCTTTTTCTTGATCTTTCGAGGGTTCTCCCACTCTTTTAACTGAATATTCGTTTAAAAATTGGGGTAACAAATTGTCCCAATCGGGATTCAAGGATTCAATCAACAACAAGCGCATATCGCGTGGCCAGTTCCGTACGCGGCGAAGTCGGGCCACAAATTTGTCGTGGTCAGTCCAAACTTCGAAGTAAACAAGACGATCGAGGCGATGGTAGTGTGCATAGTCTCGGCGAAGCCCCTGAATGTGCTCGTCCATGCGGGTAAGCAGACAGTTGGTGTCCCCCAGATAAAGCGGGCCGTTGGGCTTGCTGTTCGACAAAATGTATAGCCAGTATTTGTCTTGCTTTCTCGCGGTCTCGTTTAAGCCACTGTCCAGATTTTTGCTCAATTCATCCTCCGCACCATCGGGCTGTAGGGGCAATAAGTGGTTGTAAGTACAATACTTATTGATTGTATGTGTATTGCTGATTTTGCTGTGCGAGTTTCTCCCTCTTAATGGGTGCTGCCATCGCTATTTTTGACGGATATTCGGTGGTAATATATTTGTGGACAATTATTTCTTAATGCCGAAATAAATTTGGCAGTTTGATTATTTATATATTTATCAAAGGCTTATATGCTTACAGCTATCCTCGTGGATGGTCCGTTCTTCATTCGCAGAATTCGCCAAATTTTCCCTAGTTCGGTACACCATGATGCAAAAGTCATGGCTGATCTGGTGTGGCGCTTGTCTGCTGCTCATTTGTTTGAACGCAATCAACCGAAGCGCCATTTGTTCCGAATTTTTTTCTACGACACACCTGTATTCACGCAGCGCGTAACCCTGCCGGTGTCCAGGCAACAAATAGATTTGTCCAAATCAAAAGAGGGGCAATTTCGGGTCGCGTTTCAGCGGCAATTGCAAAGAAAGCGGAAATTGGCAGTCAAACTAGGTGAGGCACGTGAGGCGGACACCTGGAAATTGAATGAGGATGCCCTGGCCGATTTGCTGGGCAAAAGGATTACTGTAGATGATCTGGCTGATGAGGATTTCACACCCGATTCGCACCCCAAGGGGATTGAATTGAGAATGGGTGTAGATCTTGCAACCTTGGCTTACAAACGTCAGGTTCAACAGGTGGTGTTATTGACTGGAGATGGCGCTTTTTCAAGTGCAGCAGAACTGTTGCGCCACGAAGGTGTTGATGTGGTGCTAGACCCGATGTGGCAAAACATTTCTGAGGATTTGTTCTCCTACATTGATGGGTTGCGGTCAACCTGCCCCCCACCCGACAGGGCAGCCGACTTTTTGGCCCGAATCGGATCCGATAACTACGATCACGATGATCTGCCCGCGGAGTAAAAAAAGCCCACTTGAAAGTGGGCTTTTTTCATTCATCACGAGGTTGGGCAAATTAAATTAATCCCCCATCCCCTCCGCATAAAGATCATTAATTCGATCCTTGAAAGCTTCAATTACCTTCACGCGTTTTACCTTGAGGGTGGGTGTCAAAAGACCATTGTCTACCGTCCAAGGTTCTTTGGTGGTGATAATGCGGCGCACGCGAATATAGCGTGGCAGGTGCTGCAAACGCTCATTGGCGCGTTTAATCAACTCTTTTTCATTGGAGTTGGCAGTCACAGCAATCATGCCGATAAATGGGCGCCCCTCGCCGATCAAAACGATTTGTTCAAAAACATCGTCACCAATAATGGCCATTTCTGCGTCTTGAGGAGAAAACTTCTCTCCATTGGACAAAACCATGATGTCTTTGATTCGACCTCGAATATAAATTCGTTTGTCCTTGATTTCAGCCACATCACCGGTGTGCAACCAACCGTCTGAATCGATCGCAGTTTTGGTGGCTTCCTCATTTTGCCAATACCCCAACATGATATTGGGGCCGCGTGCCAGCAATTCGTCATTTTCACCGAGCATGACCTCCACATTCGGTAAAGCAGGACCCACCGATTCAGGCACATTGCCCTCGGGACGATTAACCGAAATTACCGGGCAGGCTTCTGTCATGCCATAGCCGTGAAGAATCGGAAGTCCCATGGCAATAAACGCTTTGGCAATGGTGCTGTCCAGTGCAGCACCACCCACCACGGCCAAACGCAAGCGTCCACCCAACCTTTCTAGAATAGGTTGTGCCACTTTCGCACGCAACAAGGGGAGTTGAAAGTGATCAACAATGCCACCTTTGCCTTGTTCCATTCGCCAGCCCACATCCACCAGTTTTTCGAATGCTTTTCGCTTGAAACGCGAGTCTTTGACGGAGGCCTGAATACGGCCGTAAAACTTTTCAAAAATACGCGGAACTGCAAACAGCACAGTGGGTGCCTGGGTTGCAAGGTCTTCGGGTAACTGGTTAATACCACGTGCGTAAATGACTTTTGCACCTACACGCAAGGGCAGGTAGTAACCACCGGTGCGCTCGAACATGTGCGACATGGGCAGGAAGGACAGAAACACGTCTTCTGGTTTTGCGATGTCCAGCTGGAAGCAGCTGTCCACATTGGCAATCACGTTTTTGTGCGACAACATGACACCTTTGGGGCGCCCCGATGTGCCCGAGGTGTAGCAAATTGTAGCCAGCGTGTTTTGTTCAAGATCGAGAAGTTCAAAAGGCTCCAGTTTTTTATCCAGACTTTTCAGCACATGGTTCGCATTTTCCACGCCATCGGCTTCTTTTTCGATGTCTGACTTGATCGACAACACGCGAACGTCTTTCAGGTTTTCTTTCAACAGATTACGGGCGATACGGTCGTTTTCAACCACCACGGCACGCGAACCCGAATCTTGAATGCAATACGCGATATTGCTGGCATTGTCGTCCACATAAAGCGGCACTGACACCAAGCCCATCGCCACGGCACCTTGGTCAAACGCCACCCAGTGCACACTGTTTTTCAAGCAAATGGCGACCCTGTCGCCGGGCTGCAAACCCATGGATCGGAAAAAGGCTTGCCAGGAACGTGCAAAGTCGATCATTTCCCGTGCTTTGAAATCAACCCACTCGTTGTCTATGAACTGACGGTATAACACGCGATTGGGGGTGTCATCGTGTTGAAACAAGAATGTGGCGATGTTCGCCATAAGGAGGTCTCCCAAATTTCTGTTTTTATAAAATTGACCGTAGTGTACTGAACAGTTTAAGGATTGATAAGAACACTCATTCTAGATTTGTATTCAAGGCCTTGATGACGGCTGGACGGGCACTTAACGCCTCATACCATTTGTGCACTGCAGGATAATCACTTAGCTCAATCCCCTGGCGTTGCCAACGATAAACCCAAGGATACAAAGCCATGTCTGCAATCGAATAATCATCACCCGCAATATAAGAATATTCACTGAGCTGTTTGTTGATTACTTCGTAAAGTCTTTTGGCTTCATTGGTGTATCGATTGATAGCATATTCAATTGGTTCAGGCGCGTAAATCCGAAAATGATGGGCCTGCCCCAGCATAGGACCCACGCCGCCCATTTGAAACATTAGCCATTGAATGATTGAGAGGCGTTCTCGGTGACTATTACCGAAAAACTTGCCTGTTTTCTCGGCTAGATAAATCAGAATGGCACCACTTTCAAAGAGCGCGAGTGGTTTTCCGTCGGGGCCATTCGGGTCGATGATTGCGGGTATTTTATTGTTGGGACTGAATTTCAGGAAATCAGGCTTGAATTGATCGCCCTTGCCGATATCCACTGCAATCGGTTTCCAGGAAAGTCCCATTTCCTCGCAGGCGATGTGAATTTTGTAGCCATTGGGGGTTGTCCAGGTGTAAACCTCGATCGGTTCATTTTGCGGAGTATTCAATCAAAGCTCTCCAGTGATACAAGTGGGCTAACACGTTCGTGTTAGGTCATTTCAAGGATACCTCACTCAATGTTGGCATGCGTATGCTAACGCTTACTGTAACAATTGAACTGAGAGTTGACATGCCGATTTTCTGGACTAAAGCCGCTCAAATGATTCGCCTGCCGATGCTTTCAGTTCTAGGAGCGTTGATCACGCTTTTGCCGCTGTCTGTTTTTAGTCTCGAAATTTCTACGCCAGTCGGAACCCAGCAAATTGGCCAAATCCTCGACTTGAAAAGTACTTTGAGTAATGTCCCACAAGGTGTTGAATCTCAATTGCGATCTACATGTTTAAGGGCTCGGATAAATACGCTGGAAAGCATGCCAGGCGGCTTTGAAGGCGCCGTTTCACGGGAAGTATTGGTTAACTTTGACCCCACGATACGTCGTGGGGGGGTGATAGAGTTCCGATCTGTTTCACCGGTCAACGATGCTGTGATTGAAATGGAGTTGGTGTCAGAGTGCCCATTAATTGTGTTCAACACCAAGTGGACGCTCATCATGAAACAGGGCGTGGCCGAGCGAAGCGGAGCGGTCATTTCAGGCCATGTCGGCATAGCATCTGCGTTTGACCCCGAAACCTCTTCTCTGTTGGCCAGCTCCCGTAAACCACCAAAACCACGGTTTGACACAAAACCAGCGTGGTTGAGTCAAGACGAGCGAAATGCAGCAAAGCCGAAGCCAATAGAGGATGAAACAAGCACGAATATTTTAACAACGGCGGAAAATATTGAGGAAGGCGACAATCCAGTGCTGAAGGTGGCCTCACTCAATCCAGATTTGTTTGGCGCTGGTCTCATCGAGAGTCGAAGGCAAACCACCGATGTGTCTGGTGGGCTTGGTTTGGATGAATACACCTCAAAAACAGACAGTTACAACGCAATTCAAGAATTCATGCTGCCGGTGTCATTGGCAATATCAGCTTTACTAATGATTGCTTTATTTCTTTACCGACGATATTCCGTTCGCAAAGCAGCCATTCAGTCATCGCTTAATCCTCAAGGTTACGACAGTGAACAAACCACATGTCCAGAGCCTCAGGATGTAGCCGCCATGAGTCGTGAACATGTGATCGCGTTTTCCTCTGAACCCGCATCGGTGTCAGTCGGTAGTCACCGGGTTTTGGAGTCATTAATTGGCAATGATGAGCAGGACTTTGATGATGAATTGAATTCATCTGCTCACACCATGACATCGGGTTCAATGAATCCTGCTTATCGATCGTCTCTAAAAATCAGTCTTGAATTGATTAATCGGGCAGACATTCCAAGCTGGAATCTGCCAGTGTCCTATCTGGGTTTGGTGGAATCAAGAAACAGATCACTTGAACTGCACAGAACGCTTGATGCTTTGTTGTTGAGAAGTCAAATTGGATTGATTGAATTGGCTTTTCAGGATGCCAAACAAGACCAGCTTACCCCGCCACAGTCTTCGCAGGAATTGCTGGAACAGGTACTAGGCGATCAGCTGCATGAGATAGAACTCAAGCCGACACTATGCGTGCCCGATGTCGTCAAAAGTCATGTGAGAGCCAAAATGTGCGAAATCGCGGGCGCCCAGAAGCGCCAGCTACTTCGAGAGAACCTGGTGAACTTGCACACCCAGGTTGTTAGCCCCGCACTTTGTTTCGATTCGAATGCATGGCGTGAATTCTTAAGCGAAGAGGGCATTCTCGATTAGCGATCACATGGCTAGTCAGGCAACGCCCGAAGACTCCTCCAATTGCTCAATCTCAAGCATCAATTCAAGCAGTTCATTTTCGGCGATCTCAAGGCGAGTGGCAATCAAGTGACGTTCATTGTGAAGCTCTGCTGCTTTTCTAGAATCGTCGGCTTTGCTGTAATCGCATTGCGCCAGGGATTCATCAAGCCTGGCCAGTCTCGGCTGGTCGGTCTCAATTTGCTTCTCAAGCTTTTTAACCTGATTACCCAGTTGTTTGATCCGCTGGTTCACTGCCTGCCTGTCTACAGGTGCAGCCACTACCACAACGGGTTTGTTGTTTGAATTGCCCTGTTTTGCATTGCGGTTTTCTGCACTGGTTTCTTTGCGCAACAGCTCTGCATAGTCATCCAGGTCGCCATCAAATTCGGTCACTGCACCTTGGTGCACGCGCCAGAAGCGATCAGTGATTGATTCCAGCAAATGCCGATCGTGGGAAACCATGACCAAGGCCCCCTCAAATTCCAGCAGGCTGCTTGCCAAGGCCTGGCGAGTGGCAATGTCCAGGTGGTTGGTGGGTTCATCAAGCAAGAGCAGGTTGGGGCGTTTGTAGGCCAAAAGAGCCAAGGCCAGGCGCGACTTTTCCCCGCCTGAAAAACTGCCAACCAATTGGCGAACTTTGTCATCTCGAAAATGATAGCGCGCTAGGAATTCTCGTGCCTTTTGTTCAGAAATTTGTCGCTCCAGGCGGGACATGTGCTGCAAAGGCGTGGCGTTCATGTCGAGCGACTCAATCTGGTCTTGCGCGAAGTAGCCATACACCAGCCCTTTACCCTCCACCCGGTCACCTCCCAACATGTTGAGTTCTCCCACCAAGGTTTTAACCAAGGTGGTTTTGCCATTGCCATTGGCCCCGAGCAGCCCGATGCGATCACCTGGGCGAAGCTCCAGACTGATGCTTTTTAGAATGGGGGCGGCGCCTTCATAGCCGCAATCGCTGCGGTTCAGTACCACCAATGGATCGGGGCTTTTGTGGGGCTCCATGAACGGAATTGCCACATGGGGTTCCACTTGCAAAGTTTCAATCAGCTTGATTTTTTCAAGACGTTTAACCCGGCTTTGTGCCTGCTTCGCCTTGCTGGCCTTGGCCTTGAAGCGATCTACAAATTTTTGCAGTTTCTCCATTTCGCCAGCGGCTTTTTTGTTGGCCTGGCTGACTTGGTCTGCACGCTCTGCAAACGCACGTTCAAACGCTGAGTATCCGCCTGTGTACTTGGTCAGTTTTTCATTGTTCAAGTGCACAGTGTGAGTACATACCTCGTCGAGAAAATCCCGATCGTGAGAAACCAGAATAACCGTGCTGTTAACCTGTTTGATCCACTGCTCGAGCCACACCACAGCTTCAATATCCAAGTGGTTGGTGGGTTCATCCAACAAGATCAGGTCGGCCCTGGAGCCCAATACTTTGGCCAGGTTCAAACGCATTTTCCAGCCACCGGAAAACTCGCCCACCTTTCGTTGCAGGTCTTCAGTTTTAAAACCCAGGCCGTGAAGAATGGTGGCCACTCGTGCTTCTGCGGTGTAGCCGTCCAGGTTTTCCAGTTCTTCGTACAAGTGGCCCAGTTGTTCCATGTCGCCACTTTCTTCAACTGCTTGAATTTTTTGGCGAACCTCGTGCAGAGCGCGGTCGCCTTCCAGCGCGAAATCAATCACGCTGAGATGATTGGCTGTAACCTCTTGGTCAATCCAGGAAAGGCGCCACACCTTGGGTAAGTCAATACTGCCTTGGTCAATGTGAAGTTCGCCAAGAAGTGCGCTTAGAAAACTGGATTTACCAGCGCCATTGTGGCCAATCAGGCCGACCTTTTCACCGGGAAACAGCGTGAGCTCAGCATTGGTTAGAATGGGCTTGCTGCCCCGCGCAATGCTGAGGTTGTTAATTTGAATCATTGAATGGGTTTAGACCAAGTCTTCTTTGTTAAGCAAAAACACTTGTTCGTCACCTGCCGAGGTTTCAAGCCAAATGGGATTTAAATGCGGAAAAGCGGCTTCGAAAT
Source organism: Limnobacter sp. MED105 (assembly GCF_000170915.1). Lineage (GTDB taxonomy): Bacteria > Pseudomonadota > Gammaproteobacteria > Burkholderiales > Burkholderiaceae_B > Limnobacter. Next base: position 23,780 of record NZ_ABCT01000020.1, on the reverse strand, counting down.
GCAGTTTTTCATTGCCAAGTTCAACCACCAGAAAACCGCCGTCTTTCAGGTGTTTGGGAGCCTGCTCAAGAATGTCCTGAATCAAGTCCATGCCACTGTCACCACCGGCCAAAGCCATCCGCGGCTCGTGCAGGTACTCCGGGGGCAGCTTTTTCATGGAAGCCTCATTCACATAAGGCGGATTGGTCAAAATGAAATCGTATTGTTTGCCATTCAGATTCGAAAACAAATCGGATTCAATGGCATGAACACGCTGCTTCATGTCGTGGAGTTGAATGTTTTCACGAGCAATACTCAAGGCCTCAGTCGATAAATCAACTGCATCAACCTGCGCATTTTCAAACACGTATGCAGCCAGAATCGCAAGGCAGCCTGAGCCTGTGCACATGTCCAGAATCTCGAATGGCATTTCAGGGGCATTTACCCATGGCGTTAACTGGTCGGCCAATAATTCGGCGATGAAAGAGCGCGGAATAATGACCCTTTCATCGACCTTGAAGGCGTGCCCTTGCAACCAGGCTTCGCCAGTGATGTAACTGGCAGGCTTGCGGTCAACCACACGCTGCGTAATAAAACGGATCAATCGATTGGTCTCGTGCGCGGTGACTCGTGCATCCCAGAATGGTCCCACATCACCAACTGGCAAACTGAGCGCAGACTGCACCATGTAAACCGCTTCATCAAATGCATTGCTCGACCCGTGACCAAAAAATACCTGGCCACGGCGCATTTCACTGACATAAAACCGCACCCAGTCGCGAACTGTATGCAGTTCTTTGGGGTCTACGGCGATATGTGCGGTGTGATCCTGATTCATGAATTGCCTTTGCTGAAATCGGTTTGCCCGATGGTGAGTACGCCGTTTAATTCGACGACCGGGCGTTTGATGATGCTGGGGTATTCCAATAGAAGGGCTTTGGCACCCTCGGGTGACTGGGCTTTGCCTTGCAGGCTTTCATCCAGACCACGCCAAGTGGTGCCTCTCCTGTTGATGACTTTTTCCAACCCGAAAGTACCGATCCATTCGTCAAGTAACTGAGCGGGCACACCGTGCTTCTTGAAATCGTGAAAAACAATTTCAACGTCATTGTTTTTCAGTGAAGCGATGGCCTTTTTCACGCTGTCGCAATTCGGAATTCCGTATACCTTGGCTGTCATCCTGTTGGTTTCTCCCTTATTCTGCGTTGCGCAGCAATTCGTTGATGCCGGTTTTGGCACGTGTTTTTGCGTCGACGCGCTTCACAATGACTGCGCAGTACAGGCTGTACTTGCCACAGGCACTTGGCAGTGAACCGCTGACCACAACCGAGCCGGCTGGAATTCGGCCGTAGGTCACTTCACCTGTTTCGCGGTTGTAAATTTTTGTACTCTGGCCGATGTAAACGCCCATTGAAATCACAGAGTTTTCTTCCACAATCACGCCTTCTACAACTTCAGAACGTGCGCCAATGAAGCAGTTGTCTTCAATGATGGTTGGGTTGGCCTGCAGGGGTTCCAACACGCCGCCAATACCCACGCCGCCACTCAGTGTACGTTTTTACCGATTTGTGCACATGAACCCACAGTCGCCCAAGTGTCGACATCGTGCCTTCGTCACATAGGCGCCAATATTGACGTAGCTGGGCATCAGCACCACATTTTTGCAATAAACTGCCGCGGCGAGCACTGCAGGGGCACTACACGGAGCCGCTTTCTGAAGTCTCTCGGTGTATCGACAAACTTCGTGGTACTGTCATAAACTGTGTGAAGCCACCGGCAGCCATGGGCTTGTGTCTTCCAGGCGGAAAGAAAGCAGCACGGCTTTTTGATCCACTGGTGGGTAACCCACTCGCCACTTTCTTTGGAGCAAACACGCAACTCACCGGTATTCAGTTTTTCCAGTACGTCGCCAACAGCAGCACGAACATCGGCTGGCGCTGAGGATGGAGAAATGTCTGCACGGTTTTCCCAAGCGGCTTCGATAATGGATTGATGGTTTGTTGTCATGGTGATTTCCTGTGTCAGAGATTGTTTTTAAATTTGTTGTGCGATTCGATTGGCGGCTTCATTGCATTCGGCCAGGCTGGCCACCAGTGCAATCCGCACATGGTTGCTGCCGGGGTTAAATCCATTCACCTCGCGACCCAAAAAGCTTCCGGGCAACAGGGTAACATGCGCTTGCTCGAACAGCCTTTTGGCGAAAGCTGTGTCGCTTTGTCCCACATCGGCCCAAAAGTAAAAGCCGGCAGGTGGAATGTGTAGATCAAGCTTGCCCTCAAGAATAGCGCTGAACGCTTTGAACTTGTCGGTATACAGGCGACGATTCTCGGCGACGTGTTCTTCATCGTTCCAGGCCGCCACGCTGGCCATTTGAATGGTGGTCGACATGGCCGAGCCGTGGTAGGTGCGGTAACGAAGAAATGCCTTGATCAGATCTGCATCGCCTGCCACATAGCCCGAACGTAACCCCGGTGCGTTTGAGCGCTTGGAGAGGCTGGAGAACACAATCAAGTTGTTGTAATCCGATCGGCCAAGCCGGCTTGCTGCTTCAAGCCCGCCGATAGGAGCTGCGGTGCCATCAAGGTAAATTTCTGAATAACACTCGTCCGAGGCGATGACAATGTTGTACTCGTCAGCCAAATCAAACAGCTTTTGCCAATCCTCAAGTGAATAGACCGCACCTGTAGGGTTGTTCGGGGAACACACGTACATCAGCTTTGTCTTGGCCAGTATGTCGGGGCTGAGTGCATGAAAGTCCGATAAACCTGTTGCGGGATCGATGTTGACGAAGACTGGGCTTGCGCCACCAAGAAATGTGGCTCCTTCGTAAATTTGATAGAAGGGGTTTGGAAAAACGACATGGGTGTCGACTTCACACCCGTCCAAAACAACCTGAGCAAAAGAAAATAACGCCTCACGCGAGCCTAAAATCGGCAAAACCTGAGTTTCAGGGTCTACCAAGGCATCAAATCGCCGCAGTATCCAGTCAGAAATTGCTTTTCTCAACACCGGCAAACCTTGCGTGCCCGGGTAAACCGACAAGCCGTCCAGATTGTCGACCAATGCCTGCTTGATCAGCGCAGGCGTAGGGTGCTTGGGCTCACCAATGGACAGATTGACGTGGGCCAGGCCACCTGTGTGCTGGCTGCCCGCGAACAATGCCCGAAGGCGTTCAAATGGATAAGGCTGAAGTTTGTCGAGGTTTTTCAAGGAGTTCACCGGAATTGCTGTTTAACCAATCGTGTTGAGCCAAGCGCTACTACGCGTGCGCTTCCAGCCCCTCGCATTTAGCCGCGAGTCGGGTTCATGGTTGAAATGGAGTCCAGTTCAACTTTCGGCAAAGGCTGAAAGCTGGCATGGCGGTGTTCAGCCACCACGGTGGTGTACACGCCGCCCCTAACGTACCATTTTGCGGTCAGTTTCATGTAACGGGGGTCGGTTGCGGCCACCAGATCGTCCAGAATCTTGTTGGTGACTGCTTCGTGGAATGCACCTTCTTCGCGATAGCTCCACATGTACATTTTCAGGCTTTTCAGCTCAACATTCTTCTGGTTGGGCAGGTAGTCGATCACCAAAGTGGCGAAATCGGGCTGACCTGTCAACGGACAAAGGCAAGTGAATTCAGGCACTTCGATGTGAACGTGATAAGGCCGATCCGGGTTTGGGTTCGGGAAAGTCTGTAAATCACGGCTGGGTTTGTTACTCATAATTCTCTCGTGGGCCTCTTGCGCCTGTTGGGGCCTTTGGCCAGTGTGGCGTTAAACAACTCAATCATCCTGCCAACTAAGGGCGAGGGCCCGGCGTAAAGCTCAAAGGCTTTGCTATTATAAGGTCAGCGGGTTTTCATGTTCCCGTGGGTTGAAGTTTTTATTCGTTCTATTGGTCTCATTTCCACTTCATCGTGCGATTAACTCACATTCGTTTAGCTGGCTTTAAGTCATTTGTTGAACCGACGTCCTTTGCCGTGCCCAGTAATCTGGTTGGCGTAGTAGGGCCGAACGGCTGTGGCAAATCCAATATCATCGATGCGGTGCGTTGGGTTTTGGGCGAATCCAAGGCTTCCGAGTTGCGGGGTGAGTCGATGCAAGACGTGATCTTTAACGGCTCGACTAACCGAAAGGCAGCCTCACGCGCCAGCGTGGAACTGGTATTCGACAATGCCGAAGGCCGCGCGGGCGGAAGCTGGAACCAGTACTCGGAAATTTCAGTGAAGCGCGTCCTGACACGAGATGGCGCCTCAACCTACTACATCAATCAGCAGGCGGTTCGTCGCCGTGATGTTCAGGACATTTTCCTGGGTACGGGCTTGGGGCCACGCGCTTACGCCATCATTGGGCAGGGTATGATTGCCCGAATTATTGAGGCTCGCCCGGAAGAACTGCGAATTTTCCTGGAAGAAGCTGCGGGGGTATCCAAATACAAGGAACGTCGCCGCGAAACAGGCAATCGCCTGGCCGATACCCGCGACAACCTGACCCGAATCGAAGACATTCTTCGCGAATTGACCAGCCAAATTGAGCGACTGGAACAGCAGGCCACCGTGGCCCGCCAGTTCAAGGAACTTGAAGAGGCCAAGAATACCAAGCAGCGTTTGCTTTGGTACATTCGGTACTCTGAGGCGCTGGAACAGAAAAACACCGGCCAAGCCAAGCTAGAGCGTGCCAAAGCCGATCTTGAGGCCATTCAAAGCAAATCGATCAGCACTCAAACCGAGCTGTTCGCCGTGCGTGAAAAACAAGTAGATGCACAGCAGCAACTTGAAAACGAGCAAACCCAATGGATAGAAGCCAACCGACAGGTCAGTCGCCTGGAAGCGGATTTGCGCGTGATGGCAGAATCGCGTGCCCGCTTGGGTGCCCGTGTGGCCGAGCTTGAACTTGAAATTCAGAATTGGGCTGTTCGCGAGGAAGATGCCAAGGCCCGACTGGAAGAAATCAGTGGTTCTTCTGAGGAACAGCAAGCCGAACTGGAAGAGAGAATCATCGCGCTTGAGGAAGCTGAACTGGCAGTTGAGCCTGTGGAGTTGGCCTTGCAGGCAGCGCGATCTGCGGTTGATCAAAAACGGGCAGGCGTGATGCAGATTCAGCAGGCGCTGAGTCAAGTGTCTTCTCAACAAGAATCAGCCAGCCGGGCAGAAAACACCATTCAAGTGAAGCTGGACAGGCTTGAAAGCGAAAAGCAGCAAATTGCTGCCCCGTCTGTGCATGAGTTGGATGAAGTGCAAGCCAGAGTTCAGTCGCTTGAACACGAGCTTGGCGTGGCCACCAACAACCTTGCAGACGTTGAAAGCAGGTTGGCGGCAGGTAGTTCCGAGCTTGACCATGTGCAAGCCGCATTCAATGCCGAGCGCGACAAACACGCCAACGCGCAAGCGCAATTGCAGGCACTTGAAAAATTAAATGAACAACTTGCAGAAAGCGCCGAGTTGAAGCCTTGGGTAGAAAGCAGCGGCCTGAGTGACACCCCTCGGTTGCTCGGCAAACTACAGGTGGAGCGTGGCTGGGAACGAGCGCTGGAGTCGGCATTGCGGGAATCGCTGGACAGTTTTCAGGTACGAACGCTGGACATGGTTGAAGGATTCGCCAAACAGCCGCCACCAGCGCGTGTTGCCTTTATTGAATCATCGGGTAACAGCGCCGGTACCAATCTATCGGTTGGCCCGGAAGACCTGGCCAGTTTGGTGCGCAGTTCAGATTCGGCCATTCAGCAATCCTTGATTCAATCGTTGGCTGGTTACCTTCTGGCCCCCGATTTGCAAGCTGCATTGGCAAAAAGAAAAAGCCTGAAACCAGGCCAGCGAATCTTTACGCCACAGGGACATTGCGTGAGCGCAACTGGGGTATCTTTTTACGCAGCCGACAATGCCCAAAGTGGTCGGCTTGAGCGCCAGCAGCAAATTGAAGCCTTGCGCACTGAGGTGCGTGCGCTCGACATGTTGAAAAATGAATCCATGGCCAAGCGTGATCAATTGCAATTGCGTACCGGCGAAATGAAAGCCAATGTGGTGCAAGCGCGTAATTTGGTTGAAAGTTTGACCAAGCGATTACATGAAGCCCAGGTTCAGCTGATTCGCTTGCAAGAACAGCAAAGCAGGGCAGACAGCCGCCGGGAGCAAATTGGTTTGGATCTCGCTTTGCTGCAAAGTGAACTGGAAGAACAGCGGGCCATTTTGCTTGAATCCGAAGACAAATACGCCGAACTGGACGAGCAGCTTGCGGTGGCCAGCGATGCACTGGAAAGTCAGAAAGACAAAGTGACGCAAGCGGAGCAGGCACTGCGTGACAAACAGGCGCAAGTTCAAAATGCATTGCGTAGAAAGCAGGATGCCGAATTCAATATTCGCAATCAGGAATCGCGCCAGAAAGAATGTGAACGCGACCTTGCATTTGCCAACAGTCAAATTCAGCAAATTCAGCAACGCAAACAACTTGCACTGGCGGAACTTGAAGGGCTTTCTGAAACCGAAGGTCAAGAGGCTTTGCAGGCTGCGCTCGAAGAACGGGTCATCGCAGAAGAAAGAGTAGCAGTTTCTCGCGATGCGCTCGAACAGATTATGGCAAAGGTTTCAGAGCTTGAACGAGCAGAAAAAGAAAGTGACAAACAGGCAGATCCCTTGCGGGATGCGGTTCAAGACCTTGCCTTGAAAATCCAGGCTGCCGAACTCACGATTGAACAGTACAAAAACTTGATGGATGAAGTGCAAGCCGATGTAAACGAATTGGGCCAGCAATTCGTTGCCATGGAGGTGCCTCCCAAAGCGTCTGTGCTTCAGGCGGAGGTCACGCGCCTTACCAACGGCATGCAAGAGTTGGGGGCCGTGAATTTGGCGGCACTGGATGAACTGGCTGCAGCAACAGAAAGAAAATCATTCCTTGACCAACAGGCTGGCGACCTGATCGAAGCCATGGAAACCCTTGAGGATGCAATCCGCAAAATTGACAAAGAAACACGCGACCTTCTTTCTGAAACTTTCGGTGTGGTTAACGGACATTTCTCGCGCCTGTTTCCCAAGTTGTTTGGTGGTGGAGAAGCACGCTTGGTCATGACTGGCGACGAAATTCTGGATGCTGGGGTACAGGTATTTGCTCAACCGCCGGGCAAGAAAAACGGCACCATTCATTTGTTGTCGGGTGGAGAGAAGGCACTGACTGCAACAGCGCTTGTTTTCGCGATCTTCGAATTGAATCCTGCACCGTTCTGCTTGCTCGACGAAGTCGATGCGCCGCTGGACGACGCAAACACCGAGCGCTTTACGCGCCTGGTCAAACAAATGTCTGAACAAACCCAGTTTTTGTTCATTTCCCACAATAAAATCGCCATGGAAATGGCACAGCAGCTGATCGGCGTCACGATGCAGGAGAAAGGTGTTTCCCGCATTGTTGCCGTTGATTTGGCGGCTGCAGAAAAAATGGCAACGGAAACCGTATGAACGACCTACAACTTACCCTGCTGATTGTTGGCGGTGGCGGCATTGCTGCCATGATCGCTTACAACTGGTGGCAAGATTATCGACTGCGCAAACAGGCCAGCGAACGGTTTGGCGAAACGGACCAGGACCCGCTGTTGAATACAGGTTCAGTCAAGTCCGGATTTGAGCGTACAGAACCCGGATTCTCGGGCTCGCAAGACTTTGCCCCTTCCACTGAATTTGATGAATCAAGTTTAGAGGCGAATTTTGATGCGCCCCAAAATGACAGTCATTTGCAAAATGAACCACAAATGACGATCGACAAACGTTTGTTTGCAGATTTCATCATCCGTTTTGACGAAGAGAAAGATGCCAATACCTGGAAAACGCTAGTCGACGGCCTGGAGCAAATCAATCGCAAGCGCATTATTTATTCTGCAAGCCCCGACACCGCGGAAAGCGCTGAAATACTCTGGTTTAAGGCCAGCCCCTATAGCGGCACAGCGAAATCCTTGAAGGCCAGCGTGCAAATTGCCAATCGCAAGGGGCCGCTGAGTTCGATCGAGTTTTCTGAAGTGCTTGGAAAATTCAAGCGATTTGCCGAAGACCAGAATGCAGACATTGAATTCCCCGAAATGAAAGAGGTCGTGGCCAAAGCCGAAACGCTAGACCAAGCTGCTGCTGCCCTGGATACGCTGTTGGGTCTACATTGCCTGTTACCGGAGACCGTGCAGGAAAGTACCGCTGTGGACATGCTTGCAGTGGCGGGGTGGGTACAAAAAGGTCATCAATGGTTTCTCAGCGATGAGTCGGGTACTTTGGCCAGCATGGTGATTCACAACGCACCCGGTAAACGTCTGCTGAGTTTCAGTATTGACGTACCAAATTCAGCGGAACCCATCAAAGCCTTGGGAGATATTGTTACTGTGTGTCATGGCATGAATGAAAAGTTTGGCGCACCGTTGATGGATGACTCGGGTAGAACCTTGAGTACGCAGGCGATTGAGGGTATTTACAACCAGTTGATTGAACGAGTGCGCAATCTGACCGACTCTGGCTTCAAACCGGGCGCACCCGTGGCTCGCATTTTGTTTTCATGACCAATCTGGATCTGTTTGACAGCAAGGGCAGTGGCGACAATTCCGATTCCAGGGGCGAGTCGCCAACTGTGGCCATGCGTCGCTTGATTGATCTGTTAAACCGCTGGGAGTATGCCTACTATGTGCTCGATGCACCTGAAGTACCGGACTCTGAATATGACAAGGTGTATCGGTCTCTTCAACAAATCGAGAACAATCACCCCGAGCTGATTCAGAATGACTCCCCCACGCAACGCGTCGGTGGCAAACCCGCAGATGGCTTCGAGCAGGTCAGGCACCGCGTGCCCATGCTGTCACTTGGAAATGCATTTGAGGACAGCGATGTGCTTGCCTTTGACCGACGCGTCAAAGAACTGGCCGACCTACCGATCGACACCACGATTGCGTACGCAGTCGATCCAAAGTTTGACGGCTTGGCGATTTCAATACACTACACCAATGGAATGTTTGACCAGGCCATTACCCGTGGCGATGGAACCGTGGGTGAAGACGTGTCCGCCAATGTGAAAACCATTCGAAGCTTACCCCTGAAATTGAAAGGCAGTGTAGTACCTGCACACCTTGAAATTCGGGGTGAAATCTTTATGACTAAAAAAGATTTCCTTCAAATGAATCAGCGACAGGCTGAACTTGGTTTAAAAGTATTTGCAAACCCGCGCAATGCTGCGGCCGGTACCATTCGACAACTCGATCCCAAAGTAGCCGCCAGTCGACCACTGCGGTTTTACTGCTATGGTGCAGCCCTTGAACGTGAGCAGCTGCGAGAACTGAAAAGTCAATCCGCCATGATGAAATGGTTGGCGGCCTTGGGGTTGCCTGTTTCAGAACTTAGCCAGACGGCCACGGGTGCCGAGGGCCTTTTAAGTTTTTATCGCAGCGTAGGCGGGCGTCGCAGCACATTGCCTTTTGAAATAGACGGTGTGGTTTACAAGGTTGATTCCTTTGACCTTCAGGATCAACTTGGTTATGTCGCCAAAGCACCTCGATTTGCGGTAGCTCACAAGTTTCCTCCCGATGAAGTGCTTAGCCGATTGCTGAACATTGAAGTTCAGGTGGGGCGCACAGGGTCAATCACTCCGGTTGCAAAACTGGAGCCAGTAAAGGTCGGTGGCGTTGTGGTGTCGTCTGCCACTTTGCACAATCTGGATGAAATTCAGCGCAAAGATTTGCGGGTGGGTGACCAGGTTTTGGTTCGCCGCGCAGGCGACGTTATTCCAGAGGTTTTACCTTTCCCGGGCAACCAACGCAGCCCAGTCAGCTCTGCTTTTGTCATGCCGACACATTGCCCAATATGCAACTCATTGGTTAGAAAAGAAGAAGGTGAGGCGGCCTTCAGATGCACGGGTGGTTTGGTCTGCAAAGCGCAACTCACGCAGTCCATAATTCATTTTGCGCACCGGCGTGCCATTGACATCGAAGGCTTGGGTAGTAAGCTGGTTGAAGTGTTGGTCGACAAAGAATGGGTGAAAACACCAGCCGACCTTTTTCGCCTTGAATTTGACGCTCTGGTTCAGCTTGAGCGCATGGGCGACAAATCGGCACGGAATCTGCTCGACAGCATTGATAAGGCCAAACAAACCACATTTGGCAGGTTTTTATTCGGCTTGGGAATACGACATGTTGGAGAGGCCACAGCTCGTGATTTGGCAGCATACTTCAAGAATGTTGAACGGCTGATGAACGCCTCGGAAGAGGAGTTGCTTGAGGTCACGATGTTGGGCCTGTGGTGGCTGCATCCATACGGCAATTTTTTGATGAACCAGCCAATCAGCAAGTTGTTCGTGAATTGATTTCGCTTGGGCTCTCCTGGCCAGCCGAGGAAACTCAGACTACGGATGAATCCCATCCTTTTTTTGGAAAAACATTTGTGCTGACTGGCACACTGAGTCAATACAGTCGAGACGAGGCTGGCGCGTTAATCGTTGCTCGGGGTGGAAAGGTGACCGGCTCTGTGTCTAAAAAAACCGATTATTTGTTGGCCGGGGAAGCAGCCGGCAGCAAACTGGAGAAGGCCACAGCCTTGGGCGTTGCGGTGCTTGATGAAAGTACATTTCAAGGTATGCTTTAGATAAATAATATTATTGCGTTTATTTTTTTATTTCCATTGAACGACCACTGAGCGAACAATCATGACCCGAGTTAGAAAAGCTGTATTTCCTGTTGCGGGTATGGGCACCCGATTTTTGCCTGCCACCAAAGCAAGTCCCAAAGAAATGATGCCCGTGGTCGACAAGCCACTTATTCAATATGCCGTTGAAGAGGCACTAGAAGCGGGTTTGAGCGAGCTTGTTTTTATTACGGGTCGAAGCAAGCGTTCTATCGAAGATCATTTCGACAAAGCCTATGAGCTTGAGGCGGAGTTGCAGGCTCGCGGCAAAACTGCCTTGCTTGAAATAGTAAAGAATATTGTACCCAGCCATGTGAACTGTATTTACATTCGCCAGATGGAGCCTTTGGGTCTAGGCCATGCCGTGCTTTGTGCAGAACCAGTTGTCGGCACCGAGCCTTTTGCAGTTTTGTTGGCCGACGACTTGATGGACGTGGACAAAGGCACGCCCTCGGTCACTCATCAAATGGTGAAGGTTTTTGAGCGGGAACATGCAAGCGTATTGGCTGTGCAGGAAGTGGATCCTTCTGAGACGAAGTCGTATGGTATCGTCTCCAGCACCCCCTGGAACAATCGTTCCGAGCGTGTCAACGCCATCGTTGAAAAACCAGATCCCAAAGATGCACCGACCAATCTCGCTGTGGTGGGACGTTACGTGCTGAATTCTCAAATTTTTGATCACATCCGTAAAACGGGTAAGGGTGCTGGCGGAGAAATTCAGCTGACTGACGGTATTGCCTCACTACTGGAAGATCAACCAGTATTGGCCTACCGCTTCACCGGAACCCGTTTCGACTGCGGCTCGAAAATGGGTTACCTGAAAGCGACTGTGGAACTCGGACTGAAACACCACGAGGTGGCTGCTGAATTCGCTCAGTACCTCAAAGACAGGAAGTAAACCATGTATGCAGTGTTGGGAGGAAGTGGTCTAAGCCAATTGCCAGGTTTTGAAATTACCATGCGAAAGGTTCAACGAACCCCCTATGGTGAACCATCAGGCGCACTCACGATTGGCATGCTTGCAGGCCATGAAATCGTTTTTTTGGCACGCCACGGCTATGGGCACACCATCGCCCCCCATCAAATTAATTACCGGGCCAACATCTGGGCTTTGTCACAACTGAATATTGACGGTATTTTGTCGGTGGCCTCAGTGGGTGGAATTCGCCCCGATTTAAAGCCCGGGCAATTGGTGGTTCCTGATCAAATCCTGGACTATACCCATGGGCGTAACGCCACATTTTTTGAAGGCGACAACCAGGCGGTGCAACACATCGACTTCACATGGCCTTACGATCAGGCGCTTCGTACGTCATTGTGTCTTGCGGCCGACTCTGTCGGTGAACAGGTGGTGCAGGGCGGTTGTTATGCCTGTACACAAGGCCCCCGTTTGGAAACCGCAGCGGAAGTGAAGCGCTTGGCACGCGATGGAGCAGATATTGTCGGTATGACCGGGATGCCTGAAGCCTGCTTGGCCCGAGAACTTGAAATACCTTACGCACACCTTGCGTTGGTGGTAAATCAGGCTGCAGGAGTCGGAGAGAGCGCGCAGGAAATTTCTCACGCCCAAATCAGCAAAACTGTCCACGAAGGAATGGGTAGAGTGATGGGCATCATCAAATCAATGGTGCAACTGCATGACGAATGAAAGGGCAGTGGATTGTGCACCCTCATTGTTCCTAAATTGACAACAACTCGAGAAGCTCGGCTTCCAGTTGAATTTGAAGCTTTCCTGAATTCAAAGACTGCCCGTACAGCAAAAAGGTATCCTCAGCCCGTTCACCCAAAGTCATGATTTTGGCGGTTTGTACGTTGACTTTGTATTGCGCCAGAAGCCTTGTAATCGAGTAAAGCAGGCCCGTACGGTCAGTGGCCGACACTGTCAATAAATATTGATTCCCTTTTTCATCTGGTTTCAAATCGACAGAAGGGCGCACTGGAAAGTGTCTGGATTGTCTGGACATTCGCCCGAACACGGGTGGTTCCAACGGTTGACGTTTGACGAGTCGGTCTTGAAGCTCTGCTTCGAGCAGCGAGAGGGTTTCCCGGTAAAACTCATGATGACTGTCGTGCTGAATCAGAAAAGAATCAAGTGCATAGCCGTGCGAAGTCGTGTGAATTTTCGCATCCAGAATGCTCAAATTCTTGGAGTCAAAATAGCCACAAATTCGGGCAAAAAGATCCATTTCATCGCGGGTATACACCAGCAGTTCCAAGCCTTCGCCAATCGGAGATAGTCGCGCCTTTACGATCGGCTGTTCAGCATCTACACGCCAGTACAGGTGCCGCGTATGCCAGGCAATATCGCTGGGCCCTTGTCTGAGAAAGTACGACACATCAAGCTGGGCCCAAAGTTTGTCCTGAACATCATCTGAAAGCGCATACAGTCGCAGAATTCGGCGAGCCTCTGCTTGCTGTTCAGCGAGCATTTGTCTCCGGTTGGGCGCCTCGCCACCCAAATACTTTAATGTCAGGCGATAGAGGTCTTCCAGCAGTTTGCCTTTCCATGCGTTCCATACTTTTGGACTGGTACCGCGAATATCGGCAACAGTGAGCAGATAAAGGGCTGTCAGGTTGCGGGGAGTTTAACCAGCGCAGCAAACTCCTTGAGTACTTCGACATCGGACAAATCTTTCTTTTGCGCTGTATTCGACATGGTCAAGTGGTGCTTCACCAGAAAAGCCACCAAATCAGTGTTTTCCTGATTCAAGCCATGATCTTTACAGAACTTGCGGGCGTCTACTTCGCCCAACACACTGTGGTCACCACCCCGGCCTTTGGCCACATCGTGAAACAAGGCAGCAACGTACAACAACCAATGGTCGTCAAAATTGGCCATTAATTGGCTGCAGTAGGGGTACTCGTGTGCGTGTTCGGCCATCGTAAATCGACGCAAGTTACGAACAACCGTCAAGATATGCTGATCAACCGTATACACGTGAAACAAATCATGCTGCATTTGTCCCACAATTTTCCGAAAGACCGGCAGGTACCTTCCCAATACACTGGTCTCATTCATGCGCCGTAACTCATGAACAATGCCTTGCGGTTGCTTGAAAAACTCGATAAACAAAGCCTTGTTGACTGGATTTTTCCTGAATTCGCTGTTGATTTTTACCCGGCTGTGCCACAGCTGTCGCAGCATTCGCGCACTCATGCCTTTCAAGCGTGGGTTTTGTTGCATCACGATAAAAGCGCGAAGCATTGCAGAGGGGTTTCGCGCGAACACGTCATCGTCCCGAATGTCCAGCAGAGAATCTGTTTCCTGAAACTCGTTGTCGATCACGACCGGCTCCGCATTGGCACCGAAAATCGACAGCTCAATATTTTGAAGCAATATAGTGTTCAGCTGCATTACCGCCTTGGCAGCCAAATAATACTGTTGCATCAGCTGTTCGCTTGATCGTTTTGCAGAAGTGGGACGATAACCCAAAGACTCCGCTAGCTGGGTTTGCACATCGTACACAAGTCTGTCTTCCCGGCGACCAGTGGTTACATGCAGTTGATATCGAATTTTCTTGAGCGTTCGCTCGTTATTTCTTAATTTGGCGGCTTCAAAGGGGGTAATTAAACCCTTTTTGGCCATTTCAGCCCAACTATTACCCAAATTGGCAGCCCGGCAAACCCACAAAATGACATGAAGATCGCGGAGCCCGCCAGGACTTTCCTTGCAGTTGGGCTCAAGGCTATAGGGCGTTTCCTGGTACTTGGCATGTCGCTGCCGAAGTTCAAGAGTTTTCTTGCGAAAAAAAGTTTTTACTTCAAGTAAATTCTTAAGACTAGAATTCAAAGATTTGAAGTTGCTACTGTTTCCAGCAAGTAATCGAGATTCTACGAGTGCGGTTTGAACAGTGATGTCCTTGCCAGCTTCCTCAACACATTGTGCCGTTGTTCTGACGCTGTGCCCGATTTCAAGACCAATGTCCCAGCCTGAGCCACAAAAGGTTTCAAGCTTCTCGGTGTTGATTTCATCGGGTTCCTTATCGATCAGGATCAACACGTCCACATCAGAAAAAGGAAACAATTCACCCCTTCCGTAGCCACCCACGGCGACCAGGCTGTATTGCTTCGGCATACCGATGGCGTTCCATAGAGAGACCAAAGCCTCATCCACACTCTCGCAACGCTTTTTCAAAACTGCTTCCACCGCAGATGCAGGCGTGTTTTGATCAAAAGGCGTGAGCCATTGATGGGCTTGGTTTTTCAAATGGGTTTTGATACTCACTCGCACCACATTCAAGTCAAGTGCAGCCGATTTATTCACCGTGGTCGCCGGTTTTTCGCTCAAGTCAAGCCGCCTGTGTTTTCAAACGTGGATTGGCTGGTGTGCCAGCCGACTGAGTCAAAATTTCGTAGCCATCGGCTGTAACCAAAACCGTGTGCTCCCACTGCGCTGACAAACTGTGGTCTTTGGTCACAATGGTCCAGCCATCGGGCATTTCCTTAATTTCCCGTCGACCCGCATTCAGCATGGGTTCAATTGTGAAAATCATGCCTTCTTGCAGTTTTACACCGGTACCGGGTTTACCATAGTGCAACACCTGCGGTTCCTCATGAAACTTGGTGCCAATTCCATGGCCACAAAACTCCCGAACTACTGAATAACCGAAACCTTCTGCAAATTTTTGAATGGCTGCGCCCACATCGCCCAGCGTGGCACCTGGCCGCACCTGCTCAATGCCAATCCACATGGCCTCGAAGGTGATCTCGCACAAACGCCGCGCCGCCAGTGAACCTTCGCCCACGATAAACATGCGACTGGTATCACCGTGGTAACCGTCTTTGATGACCGTGATGTCTATGTTGATGATGTCGCCGTTTTTAAGTTTTTTGGGTCCAGGTACGCCGTGACAAATTTGATGATTGACCGATGTACAAATTGATTTGGGGTAGGGCGTGTAACCTGGCGGCGCATAATTCAATGGCGCGGGAATGGTTCCCTGCACATTCACCATGTAATCGTGGCAAAGTTTATCGAGTTCTTCGGTAGTAATGCCGGCGACCACGTGTGGGCCGATAAAATCCAGCACTTCTGAGGCCAAACGGCCGGCAACACGCATTTTTTCAATGTCGTGCTCGTTTTTAATCACAATATCCATGGTTTTGTTTAATTCCTGCTTGAGCTAACGTATTTTAACCGAGTATAATCTCGGGCTGCTCTGGCGCTATGGCTAACTGACTTAGTTAGTTGACGCTTAAGAGTAAATTTAATGGTTTGTGCGACAGGGTGCTAGCAATTGTTGGTTTATTAACCCGATGTTGGCCCAGTACAAACCCATTTAACCCTGTCTATACTGGAGAAATTCATGGCAGCATCAATGCGCGAAATGCTGGAAGCTGGTTGCCACTTTGGCCACCAAACTCGCTTCTGGAACCCAAAAATGGCCCCTTACATTTACGGCCATCGTAACAAAATTCACATTATCAACCTGGAAAAAACCGTTGTTATGCTCGACGACGCGCTGAAATTCGTAAAGCGCCTGTCAGCCAACCGCGGCAACATCCTGTTTGTGTGTACCAAGCGTCAGGCCAAAGAAATCATCGCTGAAGAAGCACAGCGTTGTGGCATGCCTTATGTTGACCAGCGCTGGCTGGGTGGCATGTTGACCAACTTCAAAACAGTAAAAACATCCATCAAGCGCCTGAAAGACATGGAAGCCATCATCGCCGACGGCGGTACTGAGCGCATGTCCAAGAAAGAAGCCTTGATGTTCGCCCGTGAACTTGAAAAGCTGAACCAGTCAATTGGTGGCATTAAAGACATGCCTACACTGCCTGACGCCATTTTCGTGTGCGACGTGGGTTACCACAAAATTGCCATTACTGAAGCCGAAAAGCTTGGCATTCCAGTGGTAGGTATTGTGGATACCAACCACTCTCCAGCTGGTGTTAGCTACATCATTCCTGGTAACGATGACTCGGCCCGCGCCATCCGTTTGTACGCCCGTTCAGTAGCCGACGCCGTATTGGCAGGCCGTGACCAGGCTGTAAACGATGTGGTTGAAGCCATCAAAGGCGGCGACGATTTCGTTGAAGTGTCTGAAGAGGGAGCTGAAGGCTAACCAAGCCTTTGCCTTCCGATGGGGCGATCAGTCGCCCCTTTTTTTTATCTAATTCAGAATCCGACTTTAGGAGAAAATCAATGGCTGAAATTACAGCAGCAATGGTTAAAGTACTGCGCGAGAAAACTGATGCGCCGATGATGGAATGCAAAAAAGCCCTGACTGAAGCCGCTGGCGACATGGAAAAGGCAGAAGAAATTTTGCGCGTCAAGCTGGGTAGCAAAGCCGGCAAGGCCGCCGCCCGAGTGACCGCTGAGGGCTTGGTTGGCATTTATATCAATGATTCCAGTAATTTGGGAACGATTGTTGAAGTCAATTGCGAGACTGACTTCGTGGCGAAAAACGACGACTTCCTGGCTTTTGTGGCCAATGTGTCCAAGTTGATTGCTGACCACAACCCGGCTGATGTAGAAGCACTGTCAGCGTTGCCTTTGGGCGAAGGTACAGTTGAAACGGTTCGTGCAGCCTTGATCGGCAAGATTGGCGAAAACATGTCCGTACGTCGTTTTAAGCGCGTTGAAGCAAAAGGCAGCCTGAGCTCGTACATCCATGGTGGCAAAATTGGCGTGCTGGTTGACTACACTGGCCCCGATGAAAACGTGGGTAAAGACGTTGCTTTGCACATCGCTGCGACAAAACCAAAGGCCTTGCATGAAAGCGGCGTGCCACAGGAAGACATTGACCGCGAGCGTTCAGTGGCCAAAGCCAAAGCAGAAGAGTCTGGCAAGCCAGCCGACATCGCAGAGAAAATGGTTGAAGGTTCTATCAAGAAATTCTTGAAAGAAGTTGCCCTGCTGTCTCAGCCTTTTGTTAAAGATGACAAGCTGACCGTTGAAGCAATGTTGAAGAGCAAGGGTAGCGAAATAAATGGCTTCGACCTGTTCATCGTCGGTGAAGGCATTGAAAAGAAGGTAAACGATTTCGCCGCTGAAGTTGCCGCACAAGCTGCAGCCGCCGCCGCAGGCCGTTAATTCCTTTATTTGAAGAGGGGTTTCTCGACTCGGGAAGCCCCTTTTTATTTGCACGTCTACGAAGTTCTGTGCTTTACGTTATAGAATCCTGACAATGATCCAACAAGAGGCTTGAATGTCAGCATACAAACGTGTGTTACTCAAATTGTCAGGCGAAGCCCTGATGGGTGAAGACTCCTACGGCATCAACCGTCAAACCATTGAAAGAATGGTTGCTGAAGTTGCAGAAGTCTCCGCATCAGGAGTGGAATTGGCAGTTGTTATTGGTGGCGGCAATATTTTCCGGGGAATAGCCCCTGGCGCAGCCGGGATGGACAGGGCCACAGCGGACTACATGGGCATGATGGCCACTGTAATGAACGCACTGGCATTGCAGGACGCGTTTCGGCGTGCTGGCGTTGAGGCAAGGGTTCAATCTGCGCTCAACATTGAGCAGGTTGTTGAGCCTTACATCCGACCCAAAGCCATTCGATACCTTGAAGAAGGCAAAGTTGTTATATTTGCAGCAGGAACCGGGAATCCGTTCTTTACAACCGATACCGCGGCGGCATTGCGCGGCTCTGAAATTGGCGCTGAGGTTGTGCTCAAAGCCACGAAAGTAGATGGCATTTACACCGCTGACCCCAATAAAGATCCCACTGCAACCCGTTACGAGAGAATTTCGTTCAACGAAGCAATTTCAAAAAACCTCGAAGTCATGGACGCCACTGCATTCGCTTTGTGCCGCGATCAGAAGCTTCCAATTCGAGTATTTTCCATCAACAAGCCCGGCGCATTGCACCGCGCAGTTGCTGGTGAGAACGAGGGCACCTTGGTGCACATGTAACTAACTGACCATCCAACCGACTAATTAATCCACTAATTAATCCAATAAGGCAGTGAGAATTTAATCATGAGCGTTGCAAACATTCGTAAAACGACCGAAGAAAAGATGGTGAAATCCATCGAATCCCTGAAAACCGATTTGCAGAAAGTACGCACCGGACGCGCCCACACAGGCATTTTGGATCACGTACAAGTCGATTATTACGGCTCCATGGTGCCAATATCGCAGGTTGCAAACCTGAGTCTGGCTGATGCGCGGACCATTGTCGTTCAGCCGTGGGAAAAAAATATGGCCAATGCTGTGGAAAAGGCCATTCGCGAATCAGACCTTGGTCTGAACCCCGCGTCAATGGGTGAAACCATTCGTGTTCCAATGCCTGCCTTGACTGAAGAGCGGCGCAAAGAGTTGACCAAATTCATCAAAGGCGAAGGTGAGCAAACCAAAGTTGCTATTCGTAACCTGCGCCGTGATGCCAACGAGGCGCTGAAGCGCTTGGTGAACGACAAGGAAATTTCAGAGGACGATGAGCGTCGAGCGCAGGCAGACATCCAAAAATTGACCGACAAGTTCGTATCCGAAGTCGATCAGGTTTTGCAGTCCAAAGAAGCCGAAATCATGACGGTTTAAGTCGGTTATGACCGTCTACACTAGCTCAACATTGGATGTGCCCTGCACATCCAACATTCCAAAGCACGTTGCAATCGTGATGGATGGAAATGGCCGTTGGGCAAAAAGCCGCCTTATGCCCCGATTTGCGGGACACAAGCGTGGCGTAGACGCTGTCAAGCGCACAGTCCAGGCTTGTTGTGAACTAGGCGTTGAGCACCTTACACTCTTTGCTTTTTCGTCTGAGAACTGGCGCCGGCCCGAAGAAGAGGTCAGCCTGCTAATGCGCCTGTTTATACGAGTGCTGCGCAAAGACGTGGAAGCCATGCACCGTGAAAATATTTGCCTGAGAATTATTGGCGACACCACCGCGTTTGAGCCCGAGCTGCAGGCGGCCATCTCCTCCGCCGAAGAACTCACCAAAAACAACACCCGCCTGTTTTTAAACATTGCAGCCAATTACGGCGGCCGCTGGGATATTCTCCAAGCGACAAAAAGCATGCTGAAATGCAATCCTGAGTTGGCCAACAATCCGAATCAAATTTCGGAAACTGATCTTTCCAGACATTTGTGCCTGCAAGGCAGCCCCGAGCCAGACCTTTTCATCCGTACTGGTGGCGAGCAACGAGTATCCAATTTCCTGTTGTGGCAGTTGGCGTACACTGAGTTCTATTTCACAGATAAATTTTGGCCTGATTTCGGCAAGCCGATGCTGCTTGAGGCCATTGATTCCTATAACAACAGAGAACGACGCTTTGGTCGAACCTCCGAGCAAATTCAGCCCCCAGTGGCCAATGTTCGGCAATCCGCCCAGTGATTCAGTTCTCAATCGAGACATATCATGCTTAGAACGCGTGTGATCACGGCTGTGATCCTGCTGATCGTGTTGCTTGTGGTTCTGTTGTATGGCGGCGAAATCGGCTGGAATCTTTTCGTTTTGACAGTACTTGTGGGTGCATTCTGGGAGTGGGCTCGCCTTGGTTTGTATGAGCCAGTAAAAGCCGTCGCCTATGCAGTTGCGGGGGGCGCTCTGTGTGTCGTAATAGAGCGCTCGGTCAATCTACAAACCCAAGCCTTTCCTTTGCTTGCCTTGGCCAGCGTATTCTGGGTCGCTTTTGCCCCCTGGTGCCTCAGAAATGTATCCGTGGGTGTTATGGCCAACAAAACGCTTTACGGCCTGGTTGGCTTCATTCTGGTTGCCGCAGCGGGTTTGGCCTTGGTCATCACAAAAACCTACGGTATTGTTTTCCTGCTCAGCACCATCGCGATTTGCTTCGCTGCAGATATTTTTGCCTACTTCTTCGGTAAAACCTTCGGCAAACGCAAGCTTGCGCCCCGAATCTCTCCAGGCAAAAGCTGGGAAGGTGCAATCGGAGGGGCGTTCAGTGTGGTGGCACTCAGTTGGTTGGTTGTTTTGCTGGCAGCCTCCTATCCTGAACTGAAGAACACTTGGCAGGCCATGGCCTTTGAACGTTGGCACCCAATCGTGTTCACATTCTGGCTGGTGGTATTGAGCGCTTACAGTGTGGTGGGCGACTTGTTTGAATCGATGCTTAAACGCAGGGCTGGGCTAAAGGACAGCAGTCAATTATTGCCGGGCCATGGTGGCGTTCTAGACCGGATTGATGCACAGTTGCCCGTACTGCCCCTTGCAATTTTACTGGTTAGTGCAGTGGTGGCCTGAGTCGAACAATGAATTTGCAGAAGTTACTTATTTTGGGTGCCACTGGCACCATTGGTGTCAACACCCTTGACGTGATCGCAAGGCACCCGAATCGTTTTCAGGTGTACGGCCTGGCTGCAGGAAAAAACATTGAATTGTTGTACTCACAGGCCTGTGCGCACCGCCCCAAGGCCTTGATTATCTGTGACACCACAGCACTGGAACAGTGGCACGCCTTGGGTTTCAGCGCGAAACTTCGCGAGAAACTGGGTTATATGCCCGACATTGGGGGGCAGGCTGATCTTGAAGAGCTGTGTCAAAGCGCACAAGTTGATATTGTTGTCGCCGCAATAGTTGGCTCTGCCGGGCTAAAACCCACGCTTAGTGCATTACAAGCCGGGAAAAGGGTGCTGCTTGCCAACAAGGAATCCTTGGTACTTGCAGGGCAGTTCATGATCCAGGCTTGCTTGCGTTCAGGCGCCACAATTTTGCCGGTCGATTCGGAACACAATGCGATTTACCAGTGCTTACCCGCGAATTATGATCTCAGCAGAGCAAATGAATTCGGCATAGAAAGATTGGTTTTAACCGCGTCTGGCGGCCCTTTCAGAAACAAAAGTCTCGCGGAACTTTCTCAGGTCAGTCCTGCCCAAGCGATTGCGCATCCGAACTGGGTGATGGGGCGTAAAATTTCAGTAGACAGCGCCACCATGGCGAACAAAGGACTGGAATTGATCGAAGCGCTGTGGCTGTTTGGTCTACCCGCCAAACAACTTTCGGTACTGGTTCACCCTCAATCCATTGTTCATTCACTGGTGGAGTACAAAGACGGTAGCATGCTGGCACAACTGGGGTGTCCTGACATGAGAACGCCGATCGCTCACGTTTTGGGTTTACCAGACCGAATTGAATCAGGCTCACCCCGTTTGAATTTGGCTGCCTTGGGCAAGCTCGACTTCGAGGAACCCGACTTAAGTCGTTTCCCGATGCTAAAACTGGCTTTCGATGTGCTTGAGAAACCCGACACCATGGCCCCTGTGTTTAATGCGGCCAATGAAATGGCAGTAGACTTGTTTTTGAATGAAAAGATTGCTTATATGGACATTGTGAAGTTGACGCAAATGTGTATGTCCCGCTTTGCGTTGTCGTCCATTGCGAATCTGGATGACGCCTTTGCGTTGGACAGCGAAGTGCGCGCTTTTGCAACCGAAAGCGCTGAAAAGTTTTAAACACAGGATTTAAATGCTGAATTCAATTGTTTCATTCCTGATTGCCTTGGGCATTCTGGTTTTCATTCACGAATATGGCCACTACTCTGTGGCCCGCTTCTACGGCGTGCGCGTAATTCGGTTTTCTGTGGGTTTTGGAAAACCCATATTCAGGTGGATTAACCGCAAAACCAAAGTGGAATGGACTGTTTCATGGATTCCCTTGGGCGGTTATGTCCGAATGCTGGATGAGCGAGACCCAGACAGTCTCAAAGGCCATGACATTGAGCTTTCCGAGGCGTTCAATCGCAAACCAGTTGGTCAACGCATTGCCATTGTATTGGCTGGCCCCTTGGCCAACCTTATCCTTGCTGCCCTTATTTACGGCTTTTTGGCTTACATGCAACCCATGGGCCTTGCAACCCAGGTTTCAGAGCCAATCCCCAATTCAGTTGCTGCAAATGCGGGCTTGATGGGCGGCGATGAAATTACCGAGGTAAACGGCGATCGCACCAAAAACTGGAATGAAGTGTCTTGGGCGTTGATCAAAGCTCGGCTCTTCCGCGACGACCTCTCGATTAAAGTAAATCGTGGTGGATATGAGTTATTCCTTGAGCCGGTTCAATCCTCTGAGGTAGATGCAGAGCTGGGGCCCGCCCTGACGCGTGAGCTTGGTTTTTCTCCGGTCGAGAAAAGCGTATTGGTTCGAGCAGTGAGTGAAGGCAGTGCGGCTGCGGTCGCCGGTTTTATGGCCAATGACCAGTTGCTCAGTGTTGATGGTATTCCTGTTGAAACATCGGCCCAATTTACAAGCCTGATCAAAGAACGTCCGGCGCTGGAGACCACTGTTCGCATTCGCCGGAATGATGAAGACATCAGCCTGTTGGCATTACCTGAAAAAACCCAGCTTGAAAATGGCGAAACCATTGGTAGATTGGGTTTATCGATTGGCGGCGAGTCGGTGATCGTGAATAACCCCCTGAATCCGTTTGAATCGATCGTTGAGGGTACCGGCCGAATGATTGAAGTCAGCGTATTCTCGCTGGCCGCGTTGGGTAAAATGGTGACAGGCGATTTGTCCTGGAACCACCTCAGCGGGCCAGTGTCCATTGCATCGGCTGCCGGTGAATCATCAAGCCTTGGGATTCTTCCTTTTTTCGGTTTTCTAGCCATGGTTTCTGTTAGCCTAGGCATTTTGAATCTTTTGCCAATCCCTCTCTTGGATGGTGGGCACTTGATGTATTATTTGGCCGAAATCGTCAGAGGCAAGCCAGTTGATGAAGTTTGGCAAATTCGAGGTCAAAAACTGGGTATTTTGCTGATTGGCATATTGACCAGTGTTGCTTTTTTTAATGATATTCAAAGGCTAATTTTCTAAAGGCCTTCATATATTGGTTCCAGCCTGACGGGGCTGGTAGGAACGATCTGAATGACAATAAGAAGTACTCTGTTTCCAGCGCGCTTGGTTTACCCAGTCGTGGCCACCTGTGCTTTGTCGGTGGGCGTTGTACATGCCCAGGCAACCCAGTTTGTGGTGAAAGACATTGAGGTGGAAGGATTGCGCCGCACTGAAGCGGGCACGGTATTTAGCTACCTGCCCATTCGCGTGGGTGATACATTTACCGATGAAAAGGCTCTGCAGGCCATTCGTTCACTGTTTGCAACCGGTTTTTTTGAAGACGTCAAAATTTCGGCGAAGGGTGACGTGCTGGTTGTAACCGTGGTAGAACGCCCGGCGATCGCCTCCGTAGAAATTAATGGCACCAAGGAATTCGACAAAGAAACCTTGAAAGAGGCGCTGAAAGGCGTGGGTATCGGTGAGTCACTTATTTTTGACAAATCACTACTCG
>NZ_ABCT01000021.1 GCF_000170915.1 Limnobacter sp. MED105 | reverse complement strand
GATATTATTTTGTTCAACACTTGTTCGGTGCGTGAAAAAGCACAGGAAAAAGTGTTTAGCGATTTGGGTCGTGTCAAACACCTGAAAAAATCCAACCCCAACCTGATTATTGGCGTGGGCGGTTGCGTGGCCAGCCAGGAAGGCAAGGCGATTGTTGACCGCGCCCCGTATGTGGATGTGGTGTTTGGTCCTCAAACGCTGCACCGATTGCCGCAACTGATCAAGCAGCGCCGAGACACACACCGGCCCCAAGTGGACATTTCTTTTCCTGAAATTGAAAAGTTCGATAATTTACCCTTGGCCAAGAACACTGGTGCCACTGCATTTGTATCCATCATGGAAGGTTGCAGCAAGTATTGCAGTTTCTGTGTGGTGCCCTACACGCGCGGTGAGGAAATTTCCCGTCCGTTTGATGATGTTCTGGTAGAAATCGCTGATCTCGCAGACCAGGGTGTGCGGGAAATCAATTTGCTGGGGCAAAACGTGAATGCCTATCGCGGGAAGATGGGCGATACCAGCGAAATTGCAGATTTTGCGCTGTTGCTTGAATATGTCTCGGAAGTGCCAGGTATTGAGCGGATTCGCTTTACCACCTCGCACCCCAAGGAGTTTGGTCCGCGCCTTATTCAGGCATATGCCAAGTTGCCCAAACTGGTGGATCATCTACATTTGCCTGTTCAGGCGGGTTCGGACCGAATACTTTCAGCAATGAAGCGCGGATATACCGCACTGGAATACAAGTCGATCATTCGCAAACTGCGTGAAATTCGCCCAAATATTTCAATGTCTTCTGATTTCATCGTGGGATTCCCAGGTGAATCCGAGGCCGATTTCGAGAAAACCATGGACCTGATCAATGCCGTGGGTTTCGACACTTCGTTTTCCTTCGTATACAGCCCACGCCCCGGAACGCCTGCGGCGGATCTTGAGGACGGTGTTGACCAAGTGACCAAACTCAAGCGTTTGGCGCGCCTCCAAAAAACAATTCAAGACCACGCCACCAGCATCAGCAAGTCCATGGTGGGTACACGTCAAAAGGTGTTGGTTGAAGGTCCATCCAGAAAAGACCCCGCCGAGTTGGCAGGGCGGACCGAGAACAACCGGGTGGTTAACTTTGCAGGAAATGCTCGCATGGTGGGGCAAATCGTTGAATTAGACATTGTGGAGGCTTATCCCAATTCCTTGCGCGGACAGGTGCCGATCACGGCTGCCTGATATCCGTCATTTTTTTCGGTTATCCTTGAGCCGTTATTGTTTGCAGAGGTTTATCCTCCCGTATGTCAGAACCGAGTCCGTCGCAGGTCCCCAGTAAAAAAGAACGGGGCCTGCTAGAACGTTTGTCTTCGTTGTTGCTTCGCGAGCCTGAGGACAGGGAGCAACTGTTGGAAGTGCTACAACAGGCCCATGAAAGAAATCTACTGGACGCTGATGCGCTCTCAATGATTGAGGGTGTCATGCAGGTTAGCGACCTGTCTGCGGGAGACATCATGGTGCCCCGGGCGCAGATGGATGCGATCAACGCTGAAGATTCTATCGACCAAATTGTGGCTTTTGCAGTTGAAAAGGCGCATTCACGTTTCCCGGTGTACGAGGGCGAACGTGACAACGTAATCGGTGTCTTGCTGGCCAAGGACCTGCTTCGCATACATGCCGACTCAGAAGTCAATTTACGAGACATGTTGCGCCCGGCGGTCTTTATTCCTGAAAGCAAACGCTTGAATGTATTGCTGCATGATTTTCGCCTGAACCGAAATCACATCGCCCTTGTGGTTGATGAATATGGTGGAGTAGCTGGCTTGCTGACCATCGAAGACGTGCTTGAGCAAATTGTGGGCGACATTGAAGACGAGTATGACTTTGATGAAGAAGCCGACAATATCGTGAGCCTCGGCGGAGATCAGTTGGGCCTATATCGCGTCAAAGCGTTAACCACGATTGAACAGTTCAATGAAACATTTGGAACCGAGTTTTCAAATGAGCATGCAGATACCTTGGGCGGATTGCTGACCGACCAACTGGCGCGCCTGCCCGCGCGTGGCGATGTGGTTGAATTGCCACCTTTTCGCTTTGAAGTATTGCGTGCAGACGCTCGGCAAGTGCACCTGCTTCGGGTTCAGAAAATTGAACCTGCACCCGATAACACCAATACCAATTCATTCACCGAGAACTCCGACTACGACAGGCCCACTTGATGTACTCCTTTTTGGCAGGCGCGTTTTTGGGGGCGCCTTGGGTGTTGTCATTCGCCCCACTTTCCCTGTGGTGGCTTGGCTTGGTGCTGCTCGCAGTGTTGCCTTTTGTGGCCCGGAAAACCAGCCGCCCTTGGCTGACCGGCCTGGCATTTGGTTGGTCGGCCTACGGCTTTGGTGTTTCATGGTTGCACATTAGCCTGCACACCTATGGTGGTTTGCCTTCCATGCTGGCTTGGGCGGCCATTGCCGCCTTTACGCTTTATTTGGCACTTTTTCCTGCCTTGGCCTTGTGGATTTACTGTCGTTTTTCGGTTCTGCGCGAGCAGTCGTTACTTGGCACAACATTTAACGCATTGCTTTGGGCTGCCCTTTGGACGTTTTTTGAATGGGCTCGTGGCACATTCATGACCGGTTTTGCCTGGCTGGGACTAGGCGACGCTTTGGTCGATTCCCCATTTACCAACTTGTTGCCTTGGTTGGGCAGCTACGGCAGTTTGTTTGTATTGATGCTGTTTGCTCATCTTGTTCTCTCTTTTGTAATGAATCGCCGACCCAGCAAGGTGTTTGCAGCGGCTGCTGTGTTGGGTGGCTTGCTGGTGCTGGTGCAGGTACCTGTGAAAACCCGAAGTGCAAGTCCTCTGACCGTGGTCGGGGTGCAAACCAATGTCGATCAAAGCATCAAGTTTGATCCTGATCTGATTGTCTCGAACATGCAAAAAGCCTTCGCCTTGGGCGATGTGGCCAAGCAACAGCTGTCCCAGCAGGGGGGCGGTTTGCTTGTGTTTCCCGAAACGGTGAATCCATTGGTGTGGACCGACACCCCGGTTGAATGGAGAACCACATTTCGCGACTTTGCAACGCCGGGCGAAACTGCCGTGATCATGGGATCGGCCATTCAAGAGGGTTCTCGATATTTCAACTCCATTGTCATGTTTCAAGGTAACGAGGCCTTGGAAGCGCTTGAGGTGCCAGAAACACGCCATGACAAAAGGCATTTGGTGCCGTTCGGTGAATTTATTCCACTTGGCTTCAAATGGTTTGTGGCCATGTTGAATATGCCCATGGGCGAGTTCACCTCCGGGTCAGGTCCTCTAAAGCCTTTCATGGTCCGCGGCAATGCCTTGGCTTCCACAGTGTGTTACGAAGATATTTTTAGTGGTGAGTTTGCAGGATTGGTCGCCAATTCCACCCAAGAACCGTCCATGTTTGTGAATTTGAGCAATCTTGCCTGGTTTGGTCAGTCCTGGGCTCTTGATCAGCATGCTCAAATGGGCCGTACCCGGTCGGCTGAACACCGCAAGCCTGGCTTGCGTGTCACCAATACGGGAGTGTCCGGTATTGTGAACGAGCACGGCCAGTGGACCCAGCGCGTTGAGCCCGGGCAGGCCTTGGTGTGGTCGGGGCAAGTCGAAGGCCGGTTGGGTAAAACCTTTTTCGCAAAGTGGGGCGATCGCCTGTGGTTTTCAATTTGGGGAGTGGTCCTTCTACTGCTGTGCGTGCGTGAATGGCGCCTGAGGGCTTACAATAGAGCCCATTCAATCAATCTGTAAAATTTAAAAGCCATGTCAATTAGTCCAGTCAACGAAATCGTTGAAGAAATGCGTGCAGGCCGCATGGTTATTCTCGTCGACGAGGAAGACCGTGAAAACGAGGGAGACCTTGTGTTGGCCGCAGACTTTGTTACGCCAGAGGCCATCAATTTCATGGCCAAGTATGGCCGTGGCCTCATTTGTCTGACATTGACCGAAGCTCGTTGTCGCGAGCTGGGCTTGCGCCCCATGGTGGCAGCCAATGGCTCCTCTCACGGTACCAATTTCACGGTCTCCATCGAAGCCGCAGAAGGTGTGTCGACTGGCATATCTGCAGCAGATCGCTCCCACACCATTCGTGTGGCGGTTAACAAGAACTCCAAGCCAGAAGACTTGGTACAGCCCGGTCATATTTTTCCTCTGACGGCAGTGAATGGCGGAGTCCTCATGCGCGCCGGGCACACTGAAGCGGGTTGCGACCTGGCTGCCATGGCTGGCCTTAGCCCGGCCTCGGTTATTTGCGAGATCATGAAAGACGACGGCACCATGGCCCGTTTGCCCGATCTGGTGGAATTCGCCAAAGAACACAACCTGAAGATTGGCACCATTGCGGACCTCATTCAGTACCGCAGTACCAAAGAGTCGCTGATCGAGCGTATGCACGAACGTGTTATTGACACAGTACAGGGTCAATTCAAGTGTATTTCCTTCCGTGACAAACCTACAGGCAGCGCACACTTTGCGTTGGTGTATGGTCAACTGAATCCAGACACCGAGGCTTTGGTGCGTGTGCACGAACCTACTTCGTTGATCGATTTTCTTGAAGTGAATTTGTCCGAACACTCCTTCTCCATCCCAGCGGCCATGAAGAAAGTGGTGGAAGAGGGGGCAGGTGTAATTGTGCTTCTGAACTGCGATGTGTCTTCTGATCGCTTGTTGGGGCAGTTTGCCTCGCTGGATGACATCGAGCAGCGCGGCATAACCGCGCGAAAAGGAGCAGGATCAAACCCTGACTTGCGCACTTACGGTATCGGAGCGCAAATTCTGCGTGATCTGGGTGTCAACAAAATGAAATTGCTGTCCCGACCACGGAAAATGCCAAGCATGACCGGGTTTGATTTGGAAGTGTCAGGTTATGTCAACGGAGAAACGAAATGAGCAACAGTCCAGGAAGTGTGCCTGCTAATTTGAATGGCGATGGCATTCGCGTGGGTGTGGTTCAGGCCCGCTTCAACGAAGAAATTACCAATGGTCTTTGGGCCGCCTGTTGCAGCGAATTGCTGCGCTTGGGTGTGCTGAACGAAGATATCTTGCACATCACCGTGCCCGGCGCAATGGAAATTCCAATCGCATTGCAGCGTCTGGCGTTTTCTGGTGAGTTTGATGCTTTGATTGCCCTGGGTGCCGTAATCAAGGGTGACACCTATCATTTTGAAATCGTATGTGGGGAAAGTGCCCGCGGCATTTCAAGCGTGGCCTTGGCGCACGATGTTCCCGTGGTGAACATGGTGTTGACAACCTACACCGAGGATCAGGCGATCGAGCGAATTGAAGACAAGGGGGTTGATGCCGCCCGCTGCGCCGTGGAAATGGGCAATTTAATGATGACGCTGGACGACAACCTGCCCGGCGTTGATGACGAGGAAGAAGACGATGAGTGAAGCCAGCAAGCCTGATTCGGGCAAGAGGCAAGGCCACACGCGCAACGCTCGTCGACGATCGCGTGAGTTGGCTTTGCAGGGCTTGTATCAATGGTTTTTAAATCCCACAGAAGTCGGTGAAGTCGATGCGCACATTCGTGATGCGCCTGGTTTTGACAAGGCCGATCGCGAGCATTACGAGTCGCTGTTGCACGGTTCGGTGCACCACTTGGAAGACTTGATGCATCAAATTCAGCCGTTCATTGATCGCCCATGGGGCGAGCTTAGCCCGGTGGAGAAAGCCGTGCTGGTACTGGCCAGTCATGAAATGAATACGCACGCTGAAATTCCCTATCGAGTGGTGATCAACGAGGCTGTTGAGTTGACCAAAACTTTCGGGGGCACTGACGCATTCAAGTTCGTTAATGGCGTGCTCGACAAGGTAGCCGCCCAGGCGCGCGATTCCGAAATCAAGGCGCAGGCGAACAGTCAGTCCAGCTAATATTCAAGAGGCGTTTTGGAATTCGACCTTATTCATCGCTATTTCAAAACTCCTTTTGGCAGGCTTGCACGGGCCAATGCCAACACGGTGCTGGTTGGTATCGGAGACGACTGTGCCACCCTCCAACTTTTACCTGGCCACCATCTATACACTTCCACCGACACCTTAGTGGAGGGTGTTCATTTTTTTTCAGATGACTCGCCTCATGCGACTGGTTGGAAAGCCTTAGCCTGTAACCTCTCCGATCTCGCTGCCAGCGGGGCGAGTCCTCTTGGTTTTACGCTGAATTTGAGTTTGCCCGAAATCAATGAAAGTTGGCTTGCCGATTTTTCTGCTGGTTTGCTCGATGTTGCTACCCGGTTTAACTGCCCATTGGTAGGTGGTGATACCACTTCATCTGGCCCCAATCCATCGAAAACTCTTTCAATCACCGTGTTTGGACAGGCCCCGATTACACACCGTGGATTCAACCGGGCGCACGCAAAAATCGGCGAAGAAGTCTGGCTGAGTGGCACACCAGGGCTCGCCCGTTTGGGGCTTTTGCTTGAATACCAAAGACGAGACCGCTTGGCGGAATGTTGTCAGGGTACCGAATTGCATCAGGTTCAGGTTTTGCTGGATGCGATGCCGGCACATCTCCGCCAGAGCGCTGTAATTCAGCTTGGCACGCCGCTTCCACGCCTTGAGCTTGGGGTACGACTACATGGACTTGCCAGCGCGTGCCTTGATCTGTCCGATGGTTTGAGTGGCGATTTGGCCCATATTTCCAAAGCAAGCGACGTGTCTGCGGTACTCGTCCAGTCGTCCCTGGAATCAATGTGGCGAGAACGTTGGCCAGAGATCTGCCAACGTGCCGATGCGGCTGAATTGTTGAAAATTTTGGTGACTCAAACTCTGAAGGGTGGCGATGATTTTGAATTGTGTTGGACAGCCCACCCGAACCACCACGATGCAATACAATCCTTTGGGGGAGGTCTGCATTGTGTGGGTTTCATTGAGCCCGGAAGCGGCATTTGGCTTCAATCGCCAAGCGCGGATCGTACTCGAGTATCTGCCCGTTCTTACAACCATTTTGCCGAGACCCAGAATTGAGCTCAATCCACCGTTCTCGACCTGACTGGCGGTTTATGCTGGCCCATCCGGCGCACTTGTTGGCATTGGGGTTTGGTAGTGGTTTGGCGTGGGTTTTGCCCGGAACCTTTGGCACATTGATGGGTTGGCTTTTGTATGTGTGGCTGGACCCCTACTTGGCTGCTGGTCAATGGGCTTGGGTAATTGGTGGTGCCTTCATCGCAGGTGCCTGGGCTTGCCAAATCACAGGAAAAGCATTGGGAATTATCGATCACGGGGGTATCGTCTGGGATGAAATCGTTGCGATCTGGCTGGTGTTGTTTGTGGCTTCTAATCATTTTTCCAGCCCCACGGAGCAATTGGCCTGCGTGGCACTGTTCAGATTTTTTGATATGGTGAAACCTCCGCCCATTCGCTGGTTCGATCGACACTGGAAAAATGGTTTTGGTGTAATGTTCGATGACATCGTCGCGGCTTTCATGACTTTGTTGATGCTGGCTGTCTATTTGTACTTTTTGAAGTGAATTCAACTTTGACCACTCTTGACAAAGCACTCTTGCTGCAAATTGCGGACACATTCAATGCATCGGCTGGCAAGCTCGGTGTAGTCGAATCCTGCACTGGGGGTGGGCTTGGTTCAGCATTGACCAGCCTTCCGGGCTCCAGTGACTGGTTTGAGGGCGGGTTGATCACCTATTCAAACAAAGTAAAAATGAAGTCGGTTTATGTGCGCGAGTCGACTTTGGAACAACACGGCGCAGTCAGTGAAGAATGCGTCAAAGAAATGGCCAATGGCGGAATGATTGCCTTGGGTGTGGACTGTTGTTTGTCAGTGTCTGGTATCGCCGGCCCTGGAGGTGGCTCGGCGGGTAAGCCAGTTGGCACTGTGTGGTTTGGTTTGGCGGTTCGACACAAGTCGATCGAGGCTTTTCACCATGTTTTTGAAGGTGATCGCGACGCCGTTCGTCAACAGGCGGTACAAGCCGGGTTAACCATTCTGTCAAAAGTATCACTCAAAAAGGCTGTATAGATTTACAGTAAAAACTGTGCAATAATTCAGAAATCGAAACCCAATTCAGTTGAAGGCAGACCATGGAAGATCTCAGAACCAAAAACCAATCCTCAGAAAAAGTCAAAGCCTTGGCCGCTGCGCTTAGCCAAATTGAAAAGCAGTTTGGCAAGGGCAGTATCATGCGTTTTGGTGAAAACGAGATCATCGACGACATCCAGTCTGTATCCACCGGTTCCTTGGGGCTCGACATTGCGTTGGGCATCGGCGGTCTTCCGCGCGGTCGAGTTGTAGAAATCTACGGCCCTGAATCCTCCGGTAAAACCACATTGACCTTGCAAGTCATTGCTGAAATGCAAAAACTGGGCGGCACCTGTGCTTTTATCGATGCTGAACACGCGCTCGATGTTCAATACGCCGCCAAATTGGGCGTTAATTTGCCCGATTTGTTGATTTCCCAGCCTGACACAGGTGAACAGGCACTCGAGATCGTGGATGCCCTGGTTCGGTCAGGCTCAGTTGATTTGGTGATTGTTGACTCCGTGGCAGCGCTGACACCCAAGGCTGAAATCGAAGGCGACATGGGCGACTCCTTGCCAGGTCTTCAAGCCCGACTAATGAGCCAAGCCTTGCGTAAATTAACTGCGAACATCAAGCGTACCAATTGTCTGGTTATTTTCATTAACCAAATTCGAATGAAAATTGGCGTCATGTTCGGCAGCCCCGAGACTACGACTGGCGGTAATGCCCTGAAGTTTTATTCCTCTGTTCGCCTGGATATTCGTCGAATCGGCTCTATCAAAAAGGGTGAGGAAGTAATTGGCAGCGAAACCCGGGTCAAGGTCGTAAAAAACAAGGTGAGTCCTCCCTTCAAACAGGCGGAGTTCGATATTCTTTACGGTCAGGGAACGTCACGAGAAGGTGAAGTTGTTGACCTGGGCGTGTTGCACGGATTTGTCGACAAAGCGGGTGCCTGGTATTCCTACAACGGTGAAAAAATCGGTCAAGGCAAAGACAACGCTCGCGACTTTTTGAAAGCCAACCCAGTGATGGCGGCTGAAATCGAGAATAAGATCCGCGAAAAGCTGGGGGTGCGCTTGCTTGAAGAAGCAGCCGCAGCGCCGGTGACCAAGAAAAAGAATGAAGTCGAAGACGCCGAATAAGTTGCCAGTTAAGTCAAACAGGCGTTCATTTGGAAGTGCCACAGGTTCGAGCAAACCTGTGGCGTCCGCAAAATCGAAAGTTGTGGCACTCCTGGCCCGCAGGGAACACAGTCAAACTGAACTTCGCGCCAAGTTACTGCAGCGTGGTTATGAACCCACTGAGGTAGAGGACGCCATTGAATGGGCAACTTCACATCAATTTCAATCCGATGAGCGTTTCAAACTAAGTCTGTTTCGCAGGCGTGCGCCCACATTTGGGGACCGTGCGATTGCCGCTGAGTTGGGGCAACACGGTTTGGCAGGCGTTAAATCGCTTTCGAACGATGATTCAGAACCCCAAATTTTGAGTACTGAAGAGGACCGGGCCTTCGACTGGATCAAGCGCAGGCAGTTTTCAAGCCTGGAGAGCGTTTTAGGCGTGGAGTCTGCTGTTGATCAAGCTCAATTGTTGGTTTTAAAATCCAAGGTTTATCGGGCTCTTTCAGCCCGTGGGTTTGAATTTGGCAACATTGAACGCGCCTGGCGGCGCATTCTAGCTGAGTTCAAATCCAATGCGTGATATGATCCACCTCGGCTTATGTGTTTCCATAGAAGTGATAGTCTAGTTAAATAACGAAGCGTTATTCAACGACACAAGAAGCAAAGAAAGAGATGGATAAAAACCTTCATAGCATGCCCGGCATGCCTCATCCTTGCCTCGGCTTTACGTCCGAGAACCCGCTTGCGCTGTCACGCGAAAAAAACACTCTCCACTTTACAATGTTGTCAGTTTGGTCGCCTTGTTGCGCCTAGCCGATTTGCATTAACTTTCCCAGCAAGGAATTCAAATGAAGATTCACGAGTATCAAGGCAAGGAAATTCTGAAGAAGTATGGTGTAGCTGTTCCTACCGGCTATCCCTGTTTTTCAATCGACGAGGCGATTGCTGCCGCAGAAAAACTGGGCGGCCCGGTTTGGGTGGTGAAGGCGCAAATTCACGCAGGTGGTCGCGGCAAAGCGGTGGCGT
Organism: Limnobacter sp. MED105; assembly: GCF_000170915.1. Lineage (GTDB taxonomy): Bacteria > Pseudomonadota > Gammaproteobacteria > Burkholderiales > Burkholderiaceae_B > Limnobacter. The sequence continues at coordinate 29,876 of NZ_ABCT01000021.1, read as the reverse complement.
GAAAGTGGCAAAGAGCATGGACGATGTAAAAACGTATGCCAGCCAAATTCTGGGCATGCAGTTGATCACCCATCAAACAGGCCCAGAAGGCCAGAAAGTCAGCCGCTTGCTGGTTGAAGAGGGTGCCGACATCAAAAAAGAATACTACGTTGGCATGGTGGTTGACCGTGTTACGCAGCGTGTTTGCGTCATGGCATCTAGTGAAGGCGGCATGGAAATTGAAGAGGTGGCGGAACACACGCCTGAATTGATTCACAAGGTGTACGTAGATCCGGTTGCAGGCCTAACCGACTCCGAAGCAGACGATCTGGCCGTAAAAATTGGTATCCCAGCAGGTTCTGTTGCCAAAGCGCGAGTGGCGTTTCAGGGTTTGTACAAGGCATTTTGGGAAACTGACGCCAGCCTGGCCGAAATCAACCCACTGATCCTGACTGGCTCTGGCGACATCATCGCACTGGACGCGAAGCTGAACTTCGATTCCAATGCCTTGCATCGTCATCCCGAAATCGTCGCCTTGCGCGATCTGGCCGAAGAAGATCCTGCTGAAATTGAAGCCAGCAAGTTCGATCTAAGCTATATCAGTCTGGATGGAAATATTGGTTGCCTGGTGAACGGTGCTGGTTTGGCCATGGCCACCATGGACACCATCAAGTTGTTCGGTGGTGAGCCTGCCAACTTCTTGGATGTGGGCGGCGGTGCCACCACGGAGAAAGTGACTGAAGCTTTCAAAATTATGTTGAAAAACCCCAATCTAAAAGCCATTTTGGTGAACATCTTCGGCGGCATCATGCGTTGCGACGTGATTGCAGACGGCGTGGTGGCTGCATCGAAAGCGGTGGGTTTGTCGGTTCCCTTGGTTGTGCGCATGAAAGGTACAAACGAAGACTTGGGCAAGAAAATTTTGGCTGAATCCGGTTTGCCAATTATTGCAGCGAACACCATGGGCGAGGCTGCGCAAAAAGTGGTGGCTGCGACCAAAGGCGCTTAAGCGCCTGGTGCTCCACATTTGACAGCCATTCAACACGAAAAAGGATTTTCACAATGTCTATTCTCATTAACAAAGACACCAAGGTAATTACCCAAGGTATTACTGGTAAAACTGGTCAGTTTCACACGCGTATGTGCCGTGAATACGCCAACGGCAAGAACTGTTTTGTCGCAGGTGTAAACCCCAAAAAAGCTGGCGAAGATTTCGAGGGTGTGCCCATTTATGGCACCGTGGCCGATGCCAAAAAACAGACTGGTGCCAACGCATCTGTCATTTACGTTCCGCCTCCCTTCGCTGCGGCTGCCATTTGGGAAGCCGTTGAGGCTGATCTGGATTTGGTGATTTGTATCACTGAAGGCATCCCCGTTCGCGACATGATCGAAGTGCGTGATCGCATGCGTAGGGAAGGACGTAAAACCATCGTTGTCGGGCCAAACTGTCCAGGCGTCATCACGCCCGATGAAATCAAAATTGGTATCATGCCCGGCCACATTCACAAAAAGGGTCGTATCGGTGTTGTGTCTCGTTCCGGTACTTTGACCTATGAAGCGGTGGGTCAGTTGAGTGAGTTGGGCTTGGGTCAGTCTACAGCCGTGGGTATTGGTGGTGACCCCGTGAACGGGCTGAAGCACATCGACGTGATGCGAATGTTCAACGATGATCCCGACACCGATGCAGTGGTTATGATTGGTGAAATTGGTGGTAGCGACGAGGAAGAGGCAGCCTTGTGGGTGAAAGACAACATGAAGAAGCCTGTTGTTGGGTTCATCGCTGGTGTCACAGCCCCCCCCGGAAAGCGCATGGGTCATGCTGGCGCCATTATCTCGGGCGGTAAAGGCACCGCTCAGGAAAAACTGGCAATTATGGAAGAGTGCGGCATTACCGTGACCAAAGACCCGTCCGTGATGGGTCAATTGCTGAAGAAGGCAATCGGGGCGTAATTCGTCTGGGTCTATAAAAACCCCACCATTCACTCAGAATGGTGGGGTTTTTCTTTTTAACCCTAGCGGGGGTACTTCAAGCAGACTGAACACCGAAGAATGGTCTCTCAACACCACTTTTCGATGTGAGGAATGCGACGATGAATAATCCCAGAGCTTTTACCCGAAGTCAGGTTTCTAAGGGCTTCACCCTGATCGAGCTGATGATTGGCATTGCAATTATTGGCGTGCTGTCGGCCATTGCCATCCCTGCGTTTCAAGATTACTTGAACCGTGCAAAGGTTACCGAGTTAATGAATATTGCCCAGTCTTGCAAGGCAGGCATTATTGAATACACAGCCACAACAAACGCATGGCCAGCCAACGCTGGTGATGCGGGGTGTCAGTCCAACGTGGCTGCGCAAAGTCAGTACGCACGTCAATTGCTTGTGGGGGCAAACGGTAGAATTCAGGTTACTTTTCAAGCCAACACGGTCGCTGCCGGTATCGTTGCCAACAATTTCATTGCCCTTATTCCCTTCACGGGAGGTGCAAGGCACACAGACCCGTTGCAGCCAGTGGGTGAATGGCGTTGCGTGACCAACGTTACTCCGGAGTTCCGGCGCTATCTTCCCGCGGCCTGTCGTAACAACAACGTTAACTAAAGTTTACCGAGTGAAATCACTCTTGCCACCGCGTTTTTCAACGAGTTTGGTTTGAGTCATCACCATGCCTTTGTCGATCGCTTTCAGCATGTCGTAAATGGTGAGAAGCCCTACCTGAACACCGGTCAGGGCTTCCATTTCCACGCCGGTTTTGCCCACGGTTTGTGCGGTGCAGGTGCAATGAACCTCGCAGAGTTCATCGTTCAGTTCAAATTCAACTGCCAACCTTGTCAGGGGTAGCGGGTGACAAAGAGGAATAAGATCAGACGTACGTTTTGCACCTTGAATGGCTGCGATCCTTGCTACTCCCAGTACATCGCCTTTTTTGGCCGTTCCGGCCTTTAAAACCTGGTAGGCCTCGTTCCCCAGCTGTATGGTGCCAGTGGCCACCGCTTTGCGTTCGGTTTCACTTTTCCCGCCCACATCGACCATGTGTGCATTGCCTTCCTGGTCAAAGTGCGTAAGTCCGTTCATTGTTGTAATCCCCTGCTGACTAATCAATCAACTTCAAGGCGTTTACCTAAATTTACCCAAGGAAACCTTGCTGCAAACCGGAAGTTGATTGAACTTGTTTTTCATCGCGCTATCATACCCACACTACCACCGTAAAAAGCCCATGATGCGTCTTGATTTTAGGAAAAGTGTTGCGAGTGTGCTGTGCAGTACCCTGCTGCTGTCTTCCATGTTGTCGCCGATCGCGCATGCGGACGGCTTGAATAACTTGCCTAGCCTGGGTGATGCCGGCGGGGCTGAGCTTTCTGTTCAGGACGAGCGCCGGTTGGGCGCGTTAATCATGAAGGATTACCGGGCTTTTGGAGCGGTAAACACTGATCTTGAGATCACGGCTTACATCAGTCGATTGGGCAACAAGATTGTTCAAGCTGCATCGGAATCTCCGTCCAATTTTGAGTTTTTTCTGGTCACCGACAAATCAGTGAATGCATTTGCCATGCCCGGCGGCTATATTGGTGTGCATACTGGACTAATCGCAGCCTCTCAAACAGAATCTGAATTGGCCTCTGTGTTGGCTCACGAAGTGGGGCACGTAACCCAACGCCACATTGCCCGCCGGTTTGGGCAGCAAAAGCAAACCAGCCTTGTGGCCACTGCCGCCATGATTGCAGCATTACTGGTTGCTGGTTCTAATCCCCAGGCGGCTTCCGGCCTCATGGCGGCCGGTGCAGGCTACTCCATCGATCAGCAATTGTCTTTTTCTCGTGACGCGGAGCGGGAAGCAGATCGGGTTGGATTTTTAACCCTTCAGCAAGCGGGTTTTGATACCCAGGGCATGGTTGATTTTTTTGGGCGTTTGCAAACAGCATCCCGTCTATACGAAAACAATGCGCCTTCTTATTTGCGCACTCATCCGCTAACCACCGAGCGAATTGCTGATATTCGTAACCGGGCTGGCCTGGAAAGCAGCTCAAATCGAAATCAAAACCAGTCAAGCCTGGAATTTGAGCTTATACGGGTGAAGTCCATCGTGTTTGCAGAACGAAGTAATCAGCAGTTGGCTGATCGTTTGCGAACTTTCGAATCACCCAACGAGCAAGAGGGCATCAAAGATCCAGTTGCTTTAACTTATGGTCGCTCACTCGTGTTGAATTCGATGGGGCGTAAGCAGGAGGCCCTGGCAGCCAGTGAAAAGGCCATCGAGTTGTTCAAATCTGGGCAATCTGTGGTCAAGAAAACCGAGGTTCCCTTGCTGCTTCAAAGTCAACGCATGCGAATGGCTATGGATGTAAGCTTACCCTTGGCCTCGGCACCCATGGACCGGCGTCCTGTACGTGACCGCTCGGCCTTGAATGCGCAGGAAAAGGCCACGCTTGGGCAACTGACAGCCTTGCGAAATGAATTTAAAAGTGAAATGTCAGTCCGTCTTATGTATGCCGAGGGCCTGCAGCGTTTGGGGCTGTTTGCCGAGTCAGATGCATACCTGAAAGAGCTTTCCCAGGCCTATCGCTCGGTACCGGAGGTGTTTGATTTGCTAGCCCAAAGTGCCTTGGCCTTGAGAAAACCAGCGGAACATCACATGGCCTTGGCTCAGTCCTACAATGCACGCCAAGCCTATTTGCCCGCGATTGAACAGGCTGAAATTGCCAAGCGTTACGCGAAAGACAACTATTACTTGCTTGCGGAAATTGATGCCAAACAACGCGAATACAAGCGCAAAGCCGATGCTGAGCGTGAATTCGCCAAGTTTGGCAACTAATTGTGGTTGCTAGGTTTGGTAGTTAATCGTGAAGCCAATCAATGTCATTCTTTGTGATAATCACTGACTCGTTGTACTTCATTGGCCGAACCCAGCATCACTGCACAGCGTTGGTGTAAATCAGTGGGTTGTATGTCCAGAATTCGCTGGGTTGAATCAAAGCTTTTGCCCCCGGCTTGTTCTACAAGCAAGCTCATCGGGTTGGCTTCATACATCAGGCGCAGTTTGCCAGGTTTGTTGGGGTCACGCAGGTCTTTGGGGTACATAAAAATACCACCCCTGGTCAGCACACGATGCACATCCGCCACCATGGAGGCAATCCAGCGCATGTTGAAGTCTTTGCCGCGCACCCCGGTTTTCCCTTCGAGCAATTCAGCAATATAACGCTGCACTGGCTGATACCAGTGACGCTGATTCGACATGTTGATGGCAAATTCTTTGGTGTCTTCTGGTATGTCCATACTCTCGCTGGTTTGGATATACTGGCCTGCCTCACGGTCCAGTGTAAAGGCCACAACGCCCTTGCCAAACGTCAGTACCAGCGAGGTTTGGGGGCCGTACACCACATAACCTGCAGCCAGTTGTTCGGTACCAGGCTGCAAGAAGCTTTCATTGGTAATTTCTCCCACATCTGGATTGGGTAGGATGGAGAAAATAGTGCCAATCGACACGTTTACATCAATATTGCTCGAGCCATCCAAGGGGTCAAAAAGTACAAGAAATGGGCGATCCGAGTGCCCAGGTACTGGGGAACAGTCGTCCAGTTCTTCAGAGGCCATACCCGCAACAACACCGGTTGCAGCAAGTGCATCCAGAATCATGTCATTGGCAATGATGTCGAGCTTTTTTTGGGTTTCGCCCTGAATATTTTCTGAACCTGCGCTACCCAATACGCCGCCCAGCGCCCCTTTGTGAACCGCAGCAGAGATGGATTGCGATACGTCGGCAATGGCCGAGATCAGCACGCCCATGTGTGCATCGGCATGGTGTTCAAGGTATTGCGCCAAATTCATACTCATTGTTGTCCTCTGTTCAATTCAAAATTAATGGGTAGCAGCGTCTAGCGCCTTGCCAATCACTTCCCGTACATCTGGCGACAATTTGTCTGTGTTTAATATACGTTCTAGTTGTTTGTGCGCTTTTTCTTGCAAAGCGGGTACCAGCTTGGTCCAGCGGTCCAGGCCACGTGCCATTCGCGCGGCAACTTGTGGGTTAATGGTGTTCAGTTCAATGACAAGGTCGGCCCACAGGGCATAACCCTCCCCTGAATGCGAGTGAAACACACTGGGGTTTTGCATCGCGAAAGCAGCCAGAAGCGAGCGAGCACGATTCGGGTTTTTCAGGGTAAAGGACGGGTGTTTCAGTAGTTCACGTACCGCCTGTAAAGTGTTCACGTTTTCATTGCTGGCAGGCACAGTGGCCTGCAACATAAACCACTTGTCAACAGCCAGCGCTTCATTTTTAAAGCGTTCGAAAAACTCCGCCAACTCCGGTGGGTTACCCGGACCGTTGTGCACAATATTGCTCAGTGCAGCCATGCGGTCGGTCATGTTGTTCGAGGCCGCATACTGCAACTTTGCCACATTCATTTCTTCGTCTGCACCAGCTGTCACCAAATAGGCCAAAGCCACATTTTTCAGCGCACGCTGGCTTGCGGCCACTGCATTGTAGTTGTACGGTTGTCCGGTTACGTTGCGTGCCTCATAAATCGCCTTGAAGTCAGCCCCGAAGGTGCATGCCAACAAGTCGCGCAAGGTCGAACGTGCGAAATGCATGGCGACGGGGTCTACCAGTCCGTCGAATGCTTCAAGCAGAGTGCCTTCACTGGGCAACTGCAAGGCCAAAGCCAAAAAGCCGTCTGACAATTGCTTGTCGTTCAGCAAGTTTTCCACAATTTGCACGGCAGCCTGGGTGTTTGTACCGTCGGTTTGCCCGCGTTGCAGGTAAATGTCCAAAATGGCTTTGCCATAAATTTTCTGGCATGCATCCCAGCGGTTGAATGGGTCATTGTCGTGACCTGCCAAAAAGATGAGGTCATCCGTGGTGTGCGTGGTTTGCAGGATAACGGGTGCCGAAAATCCGCGCAGCAGCGAGGGTACTACAGTTGCATCCAACCCAGTGAATACGAATGTTTGCGTGTGCTCAGTAAAGTCGAGTACATCCCCATGTAGGGCACCGGCATTGTTTTCAAGTTGTAGTGGCATATCGCGACCACTGGCTTTTTCTACAAAACCCAATTTCACAGGAATGTGAAAAGCGGGTTTGCTCACTTGACCTGGGGTAGGGCGGCAGTTTTGTTTCAAGGTCAGTGCAAGTTGGCCATTGGTTTGCTTCCAGCTTGCGGATACTTCTGGGGTACCCGCCTGTGAATACCAATGACGAAACTGCTTTAAATCGAGTTCTGGATGCGCTTCCTGCAGGGAAGTTTCCATGGCGCTGACAAAATCTTCGCAGGTCACTGCCTGACCATCGTGGCGTTCAAAATAAATTTGCATGCCACGCTGAAACAACTGCTCTCCCAGCAACGTGTGCTGCATGCGAATAACTTCGGCGCCTTTCTCGTACACAGTCACTGTGTAGAAATTGTTGATTTCCTGATAGCTGTCAGGTCGAATTGGATGGGCCATTGGGCCGGCATCCTCAGGAAACTGTGCGGCGCGCAGCACCTTCACATCTTCAATCCGTTTTACCGCGCGTGCAGAATCTGCCTGCACTTCATCCAGCCCTTCGGCCATCATGTCTGCAGAAAACTCTTGGTCGCGGAATACAGTCAAGCCTTCTTTTAACGAGAGTTGAAACCAGTCTCTACAGGTCACCCGGTTGCCGGTCCAGTTGTGAAAGTACTCGTGGCCCACCACGCTTTCGACGTTCTCGAAATCAATGTCTGTGGCCAGTTCTGGGTTTGCAAACACAAACTTGGTATTGAAAATATTCAAACCCTTGTTTTCCATGGCGCCCATGTTGAAATCGGCTGTGGCCACAATCATGAACCTGTCCAAGTCCAGATCAAGGCCAAACCGTTCACGGTCCCAGTCGATCGACTTCTTCAGGCTCTGCATCGCAAAGTCAGTTTTGTCCAGGTTGCCCGGTTCAACCCACACTTGAAGCAATGCCGGTTTGCCATTGCCTTTCTTTACAGTTTCTTCTTGGCACACAAAGCGACCGGCCACCAAGGCAAACAGGTAGGCAGGCTTGGGAAATGGGTCTTCCCAACGTGTCATGTGCAAGCCCTCCCTCAGCTTCTTTTCCTCTATCAAGTTGCCATTGGACAAACTGACAGGGTGCGTGGCCTCGTTCGCAATCAGGGTGACTGTGAACTGGCTAAGTACGTCCGGACGGTCAGGGAAATAGGTAATACGTCTGAAACCTTGAGCCTCACATTGTGTGAAAAAGTTGCCGTTGGACACATACAGGCCTTCAAGCCGCGTGTTTTGGTCGGGTTGAATGTAGACGGTCACTTCCAGCACGCCTTCTCGGCCGGGTTGATGGATGGTCAGGCCAGTAGGGCTTTGAGTGTAGCGGGTGGTATCCAGCTTTTCACCATTGAGCAGCACTTGATCCAGCTCAAGGTCTTCCCCATCCAGTTCAAGTGGCAAGTTGTCAGGGTATGAATGGTCCCACACTTGAAATTCCAGGCGACTTGCCACCTTGGTGCGCGACGGATTCAGCGTGAACGTCAAATCAGTGCGACTGATCTTGTAGTTCGGCGCTGTGTAATCCTTGCGATAAAAGGTGATAGGTACTTGTGCGTCTCTCATGCCGGGAATTCCTTGTTACTACTTAGTGGTCGTGACCGCAGTCTGGTCCGTGTTTGTGTTCATGAGCGTGCGAATGTCCATGGTCATGATCATGTCCGTGATCATGGTCACAGCAATCGTGGTGTTTCAGTTCCGGCACCACAATTTCCAGCATGGCTGCAGTCAGTGTGCTGAACTTCAATTCAAAATGCTCAAGCATGTGCATGCATTCGTGGCTTGCCACAACGCGCGCGCCGGTTTCATTTAACTGAACCGGCCAAAAGTTCAGGCCAGCCACATGAAGAAATTCTTCAAAGCCTTTCTGGCCTCGCGCTACTTCAAACAGCTCTTCTTTCGCGGCTGCCACAATCGCCCACTCGTTGGTGTTCGACACCAACTTGTCTCCTACTTCCACGGTGTCATGCAGGTGGCAAATCAGTGTGCTGCCATCGGTGGCTTTCACATCGTGAGGCACTTCTTGGCGCTCATCAAAAGTCAGTTCAATGGTTTTCGCATTGCGAAGCAACACAGCAGCCACTTTGTGATTGGCCTTAACCACCTTGTTGTAGACCACATCGTGGTTGTGGCCACAGTCCGGGCCGTGCTCGTGATCATGATGGTGATCGTGTGAATGGTCTGCGCTCATGGCGTGTCCTTCGAGGTAATTTAGTCGCGGAAATTTTCGAAACCCAGGGGTGTCTCGGTTACTTTTTGTTTCAGCAGGGCAATCGCACTTTGCAGGTCGTCGCGCTTTGCGCCTTGAATACGTACGGTGTCGCCCTGAATGCTGGCCTGTACTTTCATCTTGCTGTCTTTGATTTCCTTCACAACTTGCTTGGCCAAGTCTTTGTCCAGCCCGTTTTTCACAGTCACTGTCTGCTTGATTTTATCGCCCGATACTTTCTCTTTCTTGTCAAAAGTCAGGAAGCGAACATCCACATTTCGTTTCGCGCACTTGTTGCGAATAATCTCGGCGACCTGTTCAAGTTTGAAATCATCGTCGGCATATACCATGATGGTGTTTTCATTCAATTCGACTTTGGAATCGGAGCCTTTGAAATCAAAGCGGGTACCAATTTCTTTGTTCACCTGATCAACCGCATTGCGCAATTCGATCAAGTCCGGTTTGCAGACCACATCAAAAGACGGCATAGTTCATTCCTTCAAGCATAATGCCTCATTGTAATCGCTAGACCATCCCCTATGTCAGCCCTCACTGCCACCCACAGCGTCGATCTGCAACCCTTGCACACCTTTGGTTTACCTGCCCGTGCCCGAGAGCTGCGTTTGTTGACCAATCAGGACGATCTAATGGCTTTTGCCCGCGTCAGGCAGGAAGGACAGCCTTTTCTGTTGTTGGGTGAAGGCAGCAATACGGTGTTTACCAGCCCGCAGGTAGACGCAACGATTTGGAAGGTTGCACTAAAAGGCCGCCGATATTTGGGCTGCGATGGGGTTCATCACCATTTGAGGGTTTGGGCTGGCGAAAACTGGCACCACACAGTGGAGTGGACGGTGGCCATGGGCTGGGGTGGGCTTGAAAACCTTGCCTTGATTCCAGGATGCGTGGGTGCAAGCCCGGTGCAGAACATCGGAGCCTACGGCGTTGAACTCAAAGACCGCGTTTCAGCAGTGCACGTATTTGATTTGGATGTTCAAAAGGAATGTATTTTCAATCTGGATGAATGTGAGTTTGCCTATCGCGACAGCGTTTTCAAGCATGCTGCGCAGGGTCGTTATGTGATTACAGCGGTAGATTTCGCCTTGCCAGTGCAGTGGCAGCCCGTGTTGGGTTACGGTGATGTGGCCCAGCGTGTGGCTGGACCGGGAAAACTGACTCCTTTGAACTTGTTTAAGGTGATCAGTGCCATTCGTACCGAGAAGTTGCCAGATCCGGCCGTATTGGGGAACAGCGGCAGCTTTTTCAAGAATCCGATTGTCTCTGAGTCAAAGGTGCAAGCCTTGGTTGAGCAGTTTCCCAACATAGTGAATTACCCGGCTGATCATGGCCAAGTCAAGCTGGCGGCTGGTTGGTTAATCGAGCAGTGTGGTTTGAAGGGGTATGTGTTGGGCGGCGTTGGTGTTTACACTAAACAATCGCTGATTCTTGTCAATTTGGGAAAGGGGCAGGGTGCTGAACTGCGACAATTGATTGAACATGTTCAGGCCCAAGTTCAGGCGCGGTTTGGTGTGTTGCTTGAACCAGAGCCGAATTTGATCGAGATGTAAAAAAAACCGCCACCTTGTTCGGGTAGCGGTTTTTAAAGTTTATTCGCTAATAATCAAATGATTAGCCGCGTTTCAACTTGGCATTGGCTGCAATGCGCAGGCGCAGTGCATTAAGTTTGATAAATCCACCGGCGTCGGCCTGATCGTAGGCACCGCCGTCTTCATCAAAGGTGGCGATTTTTTCATCGAACAAGGAATCCGTTTTTGAATCGCGGGCCACTACGATCACATTGCCCTTGTACAACTTCACGCGTACCCAGCCATTCACGGTGGTTTGTGTTTGGTCAATCAAGGCTTGCAATGCGAGGCGCTCTGGTGCCCACCAGTAACCGTTGTAAATCATGCTGGCGTAGCGGGGCATCAAATCATCTTTCAAGTGCGCCACTTCACGGTCCAAGGTAATTGATTCAATCGCTCGGTGCGCCTTCAGCATGATTGTGCCGCCGGGAGTTTCATAGCAGCCGCGGCTCTTCATGCCCACGTAGCGGTTTTCAACCAGGTCAAGGCGTCCAATGCCATGCTTGCCACCCAAGCGGTTCAGCTCGGTCAGTACCGTTGCGGGGCTCATTTTCTTGCCATTCAGGGCAACAATGTCGCCTTTCTCGTATTCAATGTCCAGGTACTCGGCTTCATCGGGCGCTGCTTCCGGGCTCACGGTCCAGCGCCACATGGCCTCTTCGGCTTCTGCACTTGGGTTCTCCAGGTGGCGACCTTCGAAGCTGATGTGCAGCAAGTTGGCGTCCATGGAATAGGGAGCACCGCCTTTCTTGTGCTTCATGTCGATTTCAATGCCAGCGTCTTCAGCGTACTTCAGCAGCTTCTCGCGGCTCAGCAAGTCCCATTCGCGCCAAGGAGCGATAATTTTTACGCCTGGCATCAAAGCGTAGGCACCCAGCTCGAAGCGAACCTGGTCGTTGCCTTTGCCTGTGGCACCATGTGAAATCGCATCTGCGCCTGTTTCACGGGCAATGTCGATCAATCGCTTGGCGATCAATGGGCGGGCAATCGAGGTGCCCAGCAGGTATTCGCCTTCGTACACGGTATTGGCGCGGAACATGGGGAATACGAAATCGCGCACGAATTCTTCGCGCACGTCGTCGATGTAAATATTCTCGGGCTTGATACCAAACTTCAGTGCTTTTTGGCGTGCGGGTTCAAGTTCTTCACCCTGGCCCAAATCGGCGGTGAATGTCACGATTTCACAGCCATAGGTGTCTTGCAGCCATTTCAGAATGACTGAGGTGTCCAAACCGCCGGAATAGGCGAGTACTACTTTATTGATGTCGCTCATGGTTCTCGATTCAAAAAGGGTTGTTACAGGTCCGCTTACTTGCGGCCCAACAAAAGGAATTCCATCAGGGCTTTTTGGGTGTGCAGGCGGTTTTCTGCCTCGTCCCACACCACACTTTTCGGCCCGTCAATCACTTCGGCCGCCACTTCCTCGCCACGGTGGGCGGGCAGGCAGTGCATGAACAGGGCCTCCGGGTTGGCCACATCCATCATTTCAGTGTCCACCTGAAAGTCTGCAAATGCACGGCGGCGTGCCTTGTTTTCATTCTCGAAACCCATGCTGGTCCATACATCAGTGGTCACCAGGTCAGCGCCTTTGCAGGCGTCCATCGGGTCTTCAAACCACTCATGGTGGGTGCCCTTGATATTGGTTTTCGCCGGGTCGATGTTGTAATCGCTGGGCGTGGAAATATTCACCTTGAAGTCCAGCAGTTCCGCGGCTTGCAACCAGGTGGCACACATGTTGTTGCCGTCACCTACCCACGCCACCGTTTTGCCCTGAATACTGCCGCGGTGTTCAATGAATGTAAAAATATCTGCCAGAATTTGGCAGGGGTGGTATTCATTGGTCAAGCCGTTGATCACAGGCACACGGCTGTTGGCTGCAAAGCGCTCAATGATTTCCTGCTCATAGGTGCGAATCATCACAATGTCGCACATGCGTGAAATAACCTGTGCAGCATCTTCCACTGGTTCACCACGACCCAGTTGTGAGTCTTTGGTGTTCAGGTAAATCGCCGAGCCGCCCAGCTGATGCATGCCCGCCTCGAAGCTAAGCCGTGTGCGCGTGGATGCCTTCTCGAAAATCATGACCAGCGTGCGGTCCTGCAACGGGTAATAGGGCTCGTAGCGCTTGAACCTCGCTTTCACATCGCGAGACGACTGCATCAAATATTCGAACTCGTCTTTGCTGATGTCGTTGAACTGTAAAAAATGTTTGATAGGCATTTTTGTAGACCGGCTTGCCTGGCAGGCCGGTTCCTCCTTAGGCGGATTGTTCAAGAAACGCTTTAATCAATGGGGCCAGTTCCATGGCCAGCGTTTCTGCTTCTTCTTTTTTAATCACCAGTGGTGGCAACAGGCGAACCACATTGTCCCGGGTGACGTTAATGATCAAGCCTTTGTCGCGTGCAATTGCAACCAGCTCGGCACACGGCTTCCACAACTCCACACCCACCATCAGGCCGCGGCCACGAATGTCCTTTACCCCTGCAATTCCAGCCAGTTCTCGCGACAAAACAGCGCGAATCAACTGGCCCATTTGTTCGGAATGGGCCAGCAGGCCTTCTTCTTCCATAATCTGGATTGTGGCCAGTGCCGCCACTGAAACCAAAGGGCCACCACCAAACGTGGTGCCATGCGTGCCCGGCGTGAATACACCAGCTGCAGGACCCCAGGCCAGGCAGGCGCCAATCGGTACGCCCGATCCCAAACCCTTGGCCAGTGTAATGACATCGGGTTGAATGCCAGCGTGCTGGTAGCCAAACCACTTGCCTGTGCGGCCAATGCCACTTTGCACTTCGTCTATCATCAGCAGCCAGCCTTTGGCGGTGCACAACTTGCGCAAAGCTTGCAAGTATTCGGTATCTGCCACATTAATGCCGCCTTCGCCCTGAAGAACCTCAAGCAAAACCGCTTGAATTTCAGGGTTCTCGTCTGCAGCCTGTTCAATGGCCGCAAAGTTTTTGTAGGGTACGCGAACAAATCCACCGGGCAACTCGCCAAAACCAACCTTGGCCTTGGGGCTGTCTGTTGCTGCCAGCGTGGCGAGGGTTCGACCATGCCAGGCACGTTCCATCACGATGATTTTTGCGTTCTCGATGCCTTTTTTGTGACCGTAATATTTGGCCAGTTTGATGGCTGCCTCATTGGCTTCCGCACCCGAGTTACAGAAAAATGCTTCATCCATGCCCGAGATTTCACACAGGCGATCAGCAAGTTTCGACTGCTCAACCACACCATACAAGTTGGAGGTATGGATCAATTTGCCCGCTTGTTCGGCGATAGCTTTCACCAACTTGGGGTGATTGTGTCCCAAACCGTTTACCGCAATACCAGACAAGCCATCCAGGTACTTTTTGCCATCAGTTGACCACATCCAGGCGCCATCACCGTGGGTGAAAGCAATGGGCTGGCGGGCGTAGGTTTTCATCAAGTGGTCTGTCACGGTAAAACTCTCTATCAGCAGTGTTCAGGCAAAACGCGGACTCTAAAAACAAACGCAGCCAATCGGTCGACGTGCGGCTGCGTTGTGCAAAGCGAAATTGTACGACGAATCAAGGCTTAAGGGCTAGTCTTGCCGGTGAGCTCGAGTCCTAAATTCATCAAGATCAGAGGGTAAATGCTTGGCTCTCAGGTATTCATGGGCGACCACCGACAAGCATTCGTAGCTCGGTAGAGGGAAAGTTCTGCCCGAGGTTCGGATATTGTCGATTTTCATCGAGTCGACATTGTCTCGGCTCATCAATGGTTCACCTGGCGCAAGTTCCATCAAAAATGCCTGGGCTTTTGCGGCTACATCGGGAATACCAAACACCAGCGGGTTTTTTCCCACAGCCCGCGCGGAGAGTTTGACCAATTCTTTTAGGGTAAAAATTTCCGTACCGACTAAATCATAGGTGTTGTGCAGGGTGTCTTTGCCTTGATCCTCGACACATGCAAACACAGCCTTGGCCACATCACTGACCGAGACAGGTTGAAAGCGTGCGTCAGCACCGGCCAAGGGAATAAAAGGCGCGATTTTCGCAAGCGAAGCGAACGTATTCAAGAATTTGTCTTCCCGACCAAACACCACGGATGGACGGAGAATCGTCCAGGCCAGTCCGCTGTCCTTGACTACGGCTTCACCATCGGTTTTGGAGCGAAGGTACATCGATGGAGCCGGGTTTTGCACACCCACACCCAAGGCGCTGACATGAACAATCCGTTTGGCACCGTGCTTGGACATCGCTGTGCACAGGGCTTTCGGAAATTCAACATGATTGACTCGAAAGTTTTGACCGTAAGGTTTGCCCGGTTTGCTGTGCAATACACCCAGTAGATTCACAACAATATCCTGTCCCGACACCAGGCGACCCAGTGTGGCGCGATCGTGAATATTCGCTTCAATGATCTGGCAGGTTGGCAGGGTCAGCAAATGCTTTGCTTTGTCATAGCGGCGGGTGGGTACAGTGATGCGGTAACCAGCTTTGGCCAGTTGATTGCAAACAGCTTGGCCCAGAAAGCCCGAGCCACCGATCACCAATACGTTTTTTGTCTTACTCATAGAAACAGCGTTCACCTGATTACTTGGATCCGTAGATGATACCCAGTCTTTGTTTCAAAGGGGTCGAGGCATTGTTCAACAACAGAGAATACGCCACTGTATTGGACATTACGTTCTTCACGTAACCACGTGTTTCGTCAAATGGGATCAATTCTGCAAAAATCGCGCCTTCTATCTTTCTGTCGCCGAGTCTGCGTTTCCAAAGGGCAGGGCGACTCGGTCCTGCGTTATAACCCGCTGAAGCGAGTACCGGCGATTGATCGTGTTGCTCAAAGACCATTTTCAGGTAGCTGGTACCCAAAGTCAGGTTGGTCTCAATTTCCGTAATATCGGCTGGTTTAAAGTCAGACATGCCAATTTTCTTCGCGACATATTTGGCGGTGGCGGGCATGACCTGCATCAAGCCACTGGCGCCAACACCTGATCTTGCAATCGTGACAAAGCGGGACTCCTGGCGAATCAAGCCATACACCCATGATTCATCCACGCCAATTTCCCTGGTTTTCGCTTGCATGTTGTCACGGAAAGGCGTGAGGTATCTCAAGGCCAAGTCATGCTCGGCTTCGGTGCGATCCGCTGCCGCAATGGCACGGTCGTACAACTGGTTGCGTTCTGCCCAAGTTGCCGCTGCAAGCAATTGCCGGTCGTTCATCTGCGCGACTTGCAGGTTAAATTCCCAAAAACCCTCGGTACGCAGGCCTGCATCGTAAAGCGCAAGGGCGCGTAACAGCCCTGGGTGTTTCTTCGCCCAGTCCAGTTCAGCGGCACTCAATAAGTCAGGGCGTTTTGGGGCTGTGACTGTGTCGCCCAGCTCTTCATGCGCCAGTTTTCCATAGAAAGAAAAAGGGCTGCTGGCTTTGATCCATTCTTGCCGGGCTTCAACTAGCTTGCCTGCTTGGGCCAGTGCGCGTCCTCGCCAATAGGCCCAGGCTCTGTCTTCTTTCACATTCGGGCTCATCTCGTTGGTGGCCTGAAGCACGGCATTCCAGTCTTCCAAGAGCAGCGCCGAGCGTACCTTCCATTCTTGCTGTTCCAGGCTCATTGCTTCCAATTTGCTGCGCTTGAAGTAGGTCAGCGCATTTCTGTCCCATACCAGGCCTGCACGGTATCCCACATGCGCCCAAAGCCATTGTTCAGAGCTGGGAGAAAGTTTGCCCTGGTGGTTTTCAGTGATCTGTCGCGCAATGCGCTCATAGTCTTCAACCGCTTTTCTGGCCAGCGCACCCGTCAAGTACAGATCTGTGTCGGTACTGCGACCTGGCGATTTCAAGTATTTATCGGGATTGAAAATGGCCTCTCGCAAAGTCTTGCTGTCAATGGCTTTTCCCCAGGCCGTGTCTTCGAATTCATCAACAAATTTAACCGCGTTGGTCAGCTGGTTTGCAGCCACCATCTGCAGCACATGTCGATCCAGGTCTTGGGCGCTAACGCCGCCCAGTTTGTACAGGTTTTTCAGAAGAACTCGACATGTTTTAGGCAGGCGTTTGTCGAAACTTACAACGGCATCCAGTTTGTACCTGACCAATTGTCCCTGTTCTGCTGCATACATCAGGTCTGCACACTCAACGCCTTGATCTGGTCGGTAGCGCAGGTGTTGTCGCTGCTCTGCAAAATCATTCCACTGTGCGGTACGCGCTAGTTGCTCAAGCCAGTCTCGCCGCAAGGTTTCCGCAGGCCAGCTATTGTCATGTTTGTTCAGCAGAGGCAGAATTTCAGACTTCGCCCACACCACTTCTCGGTCCGGAAACTGTTTCTCCACGCCTTTTTGAAAAAAGCGAAATTCCCAGATGTCCACATAAGGCCTAAATATGCTTTTTTGCGGCAACTCGGAAGTCAAGCGGTTAAACTTGTCATACGCGCCATCAGCATAAGCAGATTTAATCTGTTTGATTAACTCTGCATCCGACTCTTTATTGGCCAAGGCGGGTTGAAATGCCATGGCACCCAAGGCAAGCAAAGGCAGCGAGATCCAGCGTGAAATGTAGTGAGAAATTGTCATTGTTCCTGTCATGAAAAAATCATTGCGGCAAACTGCCTTAGCCTATCGAAATGAGCTGCAGCCCGAAGAAATCAAAGCGTTGAGCCAAGAGATTTCGGCGTCTTTGTCAACTCTACTCCAAACATTCCAGCCTTGCACTGTAGGTCTGTTCTATCCCACACGTCGCGAGCCGAATGTACTGGAGATCATGAATAATTTGGCACTCAAAGGCTTTCACTGGGCTTTGCCTGTATGTTGTGAGTCGCCAACAGGTGCGTTTTTGAAGTTTGCGCAGTTTGCACCCAACGACGAATTGGAACCCGGACGATACGATATTCCAGTTCCAAAATTCAAGTCGTGGGTTCAGCCCGATGTGTTACTGATTCCTTGTCTAGCTTTTCACCGGGAAGGGGCCCGTCTCGGATATGGTGCAGGTTGGTACGATCGCACCTTGAGTCAAATGCCCGAGAAGCCAGTTACTGTGGGCGTGGCCTACGCATTGACTGAATTTCAAGACAATTTTTCAGAACAACACGATGAGCTGCTCGATTACGTATTGACTGAGCGAGAGCTGATTTTCTCTCACTCAGGCACTTCTTAATAACCGATTTGATCCAGAATCGCCAAGGTTGGCTGCGCATTGTTCATGGTGTAGAAGTGCAATCCGGGTGCTCCTTCTCGAATAAGTTGTTCGCACAGATTCGATACAACTTCCAATCCAAATGCGCGAATCGATTCGCGATCATCTCCGAAATGTTGCAAGCGATTGCGCATCCAACGTGGAATTTCTGCACCACATGCATCTGAAAAACGAGCAAGCTGACTGAAATTGGTCACAGGCATAATACCTGGAATCAATGGGATTGAAATTCGGTGTTGAACCTGATCCCGGAAGTACAAAAAGGCATCCAAGTTGAAAAAGTATTGGGTAATTGCAGAGTTCGCGCCGCAGTTCACTTTGTGAACAAAAGCGTCTACGTCGGCCGCCGGGCTTTTCGCTTGGGGATGTGTTTCTGGATAAGCGGCCACCTCAATGAAAAAGTGATCGCCAGTTTCCCGACGAATGAACTCGACCAACTCGCTGGCATATCGAAATGAGCCTGTCTCAAGCATGCCGGAAGGCAAATCGCCACGAAGCGCAACAATGCGCTTAATTCCGTGTTCTTTGTACTGCTTTAGCAATGCGGCTACCTTTTCTTTGGAAGATCCAACGCATGACAAATGCGGTGCTGCTTCCTCACCAGCCGCCTTGATTTCAAGCACAGTGGACAGTGTTCCGTCTTGGGTTGTCCCGCCGGCCCCAAATGTCACGGAAAAAAACTCTGGCTTTCTTTCGGACAGTTTTTCACGCGTGGCGCGCAACTTCTCTGCACCTTCGTCTGTTTTCGCGGGGAAAAACTCAAAGCTGATATTCATCATGGTGTATTCATTCACAGAGTTAGTGGTTGGTCGCAACATCGATACTTTTCGTCGCGTACACAAAATATTCCTGATTGCCGTCGCCACCTTTCAACTCGCACTGGAAAAAATCTTTCACAGTCAAGTCGAGTTGGGCGCAGCAAGTCTTTATATCGTTCTCTAGTTGTTCGATCAGGTCATCGAGATTTTTCACCAAACCATTTTTACCGATGTTTTCCGGCCCAACTTCAAATTGAGGTTTAACCAGAAACAAACCTTCACACCTTGCAGGCATCAGCTTTGCAATATTGGGCAACACCTTGCGCAGAGAGATGAAGCTCAAATCCGCCACCGCCAGGTCAAATGGCATGAATTCTGGTTTCAGCGCGGCAATGTCCTTTTCGAGATCACCTGCATTGATTTTGTACAGGTTGATCCCCTCCAGGGCCATCACAGCTTGGTGTCCTCTCAAGCGAGGGTGTAACTGTTCCCGCCCAACGTCAATACCCACGACACTCGATGCACCTTTCTGAAGTAGGCAGTCAGTGAAGCCGCCAGTGGATTGTCCCAAGTCGATGCAACGCCTTGCGTGAACTTCAATCTTGGTGGTTTCAAGTGCGTGGTGTAATTTCAATCCACCACGGGATACAAAACTGGGTGCATCGCAGTCAATCAATTCAAGAGTCATGAATGGCTCGATCTGCTGCGATGCTTTTTTTACAACAACAGGTGCCTGAACTACACCGTTGCGCACTTGCACTTTTCCTTGTTCGATCAATATTTGTGCCTGCGCCCGTGAGGGACACAGGCCTTTTTCAACCAAGGCAAGGTCAGCGCGCAAAGGTAGCTCTTTCCCTAATTAATAGCGGTAGTGGTCTGGCTTGTAAGGGCCGTCTTGCTTCACGCCAATGTAGCTTGCTTGCGATGGGCTCAGCTCTGTCAGCTGGGCGCCAATTTTCATCAGGTGCAGGCGGGCCACTTTTTCGTCCAGGTGCTTGGGCAACACATACACGCCCACTGGATACTTCTCGTTTTGCGTCCACAGCTCGATTTGTGCAATGGTTTGATTGGCAAAGCTGGAGGACATCACGAACGAGGGGTGGCCTGTGCCGCAGCCCAGGTTCACCAAACGGCCTTCAGCCAACATGATGATGCGCTTGCCATCGGGGAAAATAATGTGATCAACCTGTGGCTTGATGTTTTCCCACTGGTACTTCTTCACGCTGGCAATGTCGATTTCGTTGTCAAAGTGACCAATGTTACAAACAATGGCTTGGTCCTTCATTTTCACCATGTGGTCATGGGTAATGATGTCTTTGTTGCCTGTGGCCGTCACGAAAATGTCAGCTTTGTCAGCTGCATAATCCATAGTCACCACGCGGTAGCCTTCCATTGCTGCTTGCAGTGCGCAAATTGGGTCAATTTCAGTAACCCAAACCTGGGCTGACAGGGCGCGCAATGCCTGTGCAGAACCCTTGCCCACATCGCCGTAACCGGCAACAACAGCCACTTTACCGGCGATCATTACGTCTGTAGCACGCTTGATACCGTCAACCAGCGATTCACGGCAGCCATACAGATTGTCGAATTTCGACTTGGTTACTGAGTCGTTCACGTTGATTGCAGGGAAGGCCAATTCGCCCTTCTTGTGCATTTCATACAAGCGGTGAACACCAGTTGTAGTTTCTTCAGTCACGCCCTTGATCTCTTTCAGGCGTGTTGAATACCAGGTTGGGTCTGTTTTCAGCGTTTTCTTGATTGACTCGAACAGGCAAATTTCTTCTTCGCTGCCAGGGTTGTTCAGTACGCTGATGTCTTTTTCTGCCTTGGTACCCAAGTGCAGCAACATGGTCGCATCGCCACCATCGTCCAGAATCATGTTGGAATAACCACCGTCTGCCCATTCGAAAATGCGGTGTGTGAAATTCCAGTAATCAGTCAGTGATTCGCCCTTGAACGCAAACACAGGAATACCAGCGGCTGCGATTGCTGCGGCTGCATGGTCTTGTGTTGAATAAATGTTGCAAGAGGCCCAACGCACTTCTGCGCCCAGTGCTGCAAGGGTTTCAATCAGCACCGCTGTTTGAATGGTCATGTGCAGTGAACCGGTAATGCGGGCGCCTTTCAAAGGCTGGGATGCAGCAAATTCCTTGCGAATGGCCATCAAGCCAGGCATTTCGGTTTCTGCAATTGCGATTTCTTTGCGGCCAAAGTCGGCCAGGTTGATGTCGGCTACGAAGAAGTCGTTTTCGCCGGTAGCGGTGATTGGTTTTGCAATGGCGTTCATCACGCCCTCCTTTTTAAAGTTCATAAAGAAAGAAGCGTGAGCGCCGTTGTTTATTTCTTGTTCGAGCCTAGCACCCCAAAAAAGCATGGGTGTGTCGCAACGCTCCTCGAACGGCACAAATTGTAACAGGGTTAGCACAGGAAGGCCAAGCGGTATTCAGCCAACCCTTCCTGTAGAACGTCCGTTTAATCAGATACCTGCTGCAGCCTTCAAAGCCTCTGCCTTGTCAGTACGTTCCCAGCTAAATTCGGGTTCTTCGCGACCAAAGTGTCCGTACGCTGCCGTTTTTGCATAAATCGGGCGCAGCAAATCCAGCATTTGTACAATACCCTTGGGGCGCAGGTCGAAGTGAGCGCTCACCAATTCGGTAATTGCACTGTCTTCAATTTTTCCGGTGCCGAAGGTGTTCACCATAATTGAAGTAGGGCGTGCCACGCCGATCGCGTAGCTCACCTGGACCAGACACTTCTCAGCCAAGCCCGCTGCAACAATGTTCTTGGCTACGTAACGCCCAGCATACGCAGCGGAGCGGTCTACCTTGGAAGGGTCCTTGCCCGAGAATGCGCCTCCGCCGTGTGGTGCAGCACCGCCATACGTGTCCACAATAATCTTGCGGCCTGTCAAACCACAGTCACCCTGTGGGCCGCCAATCACAAAGCGCCCGGTTGGGTTCACCAAAAAGTTGATGTTTCCTTTCACCAGTTCTTTAGGTAACACAGGCTTGATCACCTCTTCAATCACCGCCTCGCGCAATGTCGCCAACTCGATGTCTGGCGAATGCTGGGTTGAAAGCACCACGGTATCGATACAGAAAGGCTTTCCATCCACATATTTGATCGTGACCTGGGATTTCGCATCAGGGCGTAGCCAAGACAAGCGCCCGTCCTTGCGAAGCAGGCTCTGACGTTGAACCAGCTGGTGTGAAAGGCTAATGGCCAGTGGCATCAATTCGCGGGTTTCATTCACCGCGTAACCAAACATCAAACCCTGGTCGCCGGCACCTTGATCTAAATCGTTGTCGTGCGCCTTGTCTACACCTTGCGCAATGTCCGGGCTTTGGCGGTCGTAGCACACCATCACCGCACAGCTTTTGTAATCAATACCGAAATCGCCGTTGTCGTAGCCAATGTTCTTCAGTGTCTCGCGCGCGACGTCGATGTAGTTTACTTGGGCAGTGGTCGTGATTTCACCGGCCATCACCACCAGACCAGTGTTGGTCAGTGTTTCGGCAGCTACACGTGCTGTGGGGTCTTGTTCGAGAATCGCGTCTAGAACCGCGTCAGAAATTTGGTCGGCAACCTTGTCCGGATGGCCCTCCGACACGGACTCAGAGGTAAAGAAAAATTCGTTAGACATTGAAAAGCTCCAATAAAACAAGGGGTTATTACTGCCGCCATGTTCAATTGAAGCCCGGCGACGCTTTAGCAGATTTGTTTTAGTTCGCCCCGCAAGTTGTCATTTAACTCAGCGAACTTGAGAAATATACAACATTTGGGGACGAAGGCAAAGCGCGTACTGGTTACAATCTGCCCCATGATCAAAAATTTGTTTAAAGCGTTGTCAGTTTTTCCTTTGCCTGTCCTGCACGCACTTGGTGCGTGGTTGGGGTGGGCGGTATATGGTTTGTCGGCCAGCTACCGTCGCAAAATTGAAATTCACTCCAAAATTGCTTTTCCACATAACGAATCAGCGCGTCTCGGTGCTGTGAAGGGCTCCGTCAAGCATGCTGGAATGGCGCTACTGGAGCTCCCTTTTCTGTGGGGTTTGTCTACGCAGCGGGGCGCAGCGAGATGTACTGACATAACCGGCTGGGACGTTGTTCAAAGGGCTCAAGCAAAAGGGAAAGGCATTATTTTTTTGACTCCGCACATGGGGAGTTTTGAGTCAACCGCCCAAATTTTTTCAACCCGTGCACCCATCACTGTGTTGTATCGCCCAAATCGCAAGGCGGAACTTCAAGATATTATCGAAGACAGCCGTGCGCGCGACAACGTCGCTCTGGCTCCCACCACGCTTGGGGGTGTGAAAATCCTGCTCAAGGCGCTGAAAAGAGGGGAGGCAGTCGGCATGTTGCCTGACCAGGTTCCCGCTCAGGGGGAGGGGGTTTGGGCTCCCATGTTTGGTCAGCCCGCATACACCATGACTTTGCCTGGCCGACTCCACCATGCGACTGGCGCATCAATTGTTTTGGCCATTGGTTACAGGAAGCCGGGCGGACAAGGTTTTTGCCTCGAGTTGTATCAAGGCCCCGAGTCGCTCAGTGAGGATCCTGTCGAGGCCGCCGCACAAGTCAATGCGGCTATGGAAAAGCTGATTCTGATGCATCCTGAGCAGTATTATTGGGGCTATGAACGTTACAAACCTCCCAAAGGCCAACAGGGCCAGCAAGGGCAATCGTGACTCAATTTTTGATCTCAATCTGGTTCGCACTTGCGCGGCTACCATTTTCTGCCTACAGGCTGATTTCCTCGTCAATCTCGATGTTGTTGGCTATGCTCTTGTTCGCCTTGGCTCGTGAACGCCGAACCGTGGCACTCACGAATCTTGCTCTGTGTTTTCCTGACGCGGCGCAGCTCCAGCGCATCCGTTGGGCTGTGGCTCACATTTACCTTTACTTACGCACCTTTCTGGACCGGGCTTGGTTGTGGGCAGGCAATGAAAAAGTAGTACGTGATCGGGTGCTAATTGAAAACCCGGATGCTTTGAGCGTTCTTGATTCGACATCGCCAACCATTTTTCTGGCTCCACATTTTTTGGGACTCGATGCAGCATGGAGTCGCCTGTGCCTTGAAATCGATATGGTTACCATGTATTCAAACCAGAAGAATCCGGTGTTGAATTCGCTGATATTGGAAGGACGTTCCAAGTTTGGAGATCAATTGCTGTTGTCTCGCCAACAGGGTGTGCGTCCATTGCTGGCCGCCATGAAAAAAGGGCGTCCTTTGTACTATCTGCCCGATATGGATTTCGGTGAGCGCGACTCTGTGTTTGTTACCTTTTTTGGCGTGAAAGCCGCTACTGTTACGGCGGTGGCTCGGCTGTCCAAGTTGCTTCAGGCGCAGGTCGTGCCGGTCACGACCAAATATAGCAATGGGCGTTACAGCATTCATATTCATGAACCCTTGCCTAACTTTCCATTGGACGATGACACTCAATCCACGCAAGTTATGAATCATCACATTGAGTCTTGGGTGAAAGACAACATTCCGCAATACTTGTGGTTGCACAAGCGGTTCAAAACCCGCCCGGCTGGCGAGTCCAGAATATACTGACACCTGAATCAAATACACCACGGTCTGTGACAAAGCGACGATGGCAAATTCGAACATACTCAAGTTCACCAAAATGCACGGTGCGGGCAACGATTTCGTTGTGCTGGATAACTGTGCGAATCAAATAGATCTCAGCCCCGGGTTGATCAAGCGCCTTGCCGACCGTCATTTTGGTGTTGGCGCTGATCAGGTGCTTGTTGTCGAGTCCTCCGAGCTTGCCGATTTCAAGTACCGAATCTTCAATGCAGATGGACAAGAGGTTCAGCAGTGTGGGAACGGAGCGCGCTGTTTTGCCCAGTACGTGTTTGACAAAGGGCTGACGGATAAAAATCAAATCACTGTGGAAACCCTCGCGGGCATCATCCAGCCCGAATTGATCAAACACAATTGGGTCAAAGTGAATATGGGGCCGGCCGAGCTTAATCCTGAAAAGGTGCCATTCATTGTAGAGGGCCTTGCCAGTCGAAAGGCGGGGGGCTTGATACAGTACAGACTACCAGTTGACTTGGGTCCTGACTTGGAAGAATTGTGGGTCGGAGTCGCTTCCATGGGCAATCCTCATGTCGTTATTCTTCTGGATCAACCAGCCTCCAATGATTTAGTTCAGCGCTTAGGCGCCACACTTGAGTCTCACCCCCGTTTTCCCGAAAGGGTTAATGTGGGTTTTCTTCATATCGTCGACCGCAGTCGTGTTCATCTTCGTGTCTATGAGCGCGGGGTGGGTGAAACCCTCGCCTGTGGAACCGGAGCCTGCGCGGCTGCCGTAGTTGGCATGAAAATGGGGCTCATTGCCGAGCAGGTAGATGTGGTCAAAGCCGGCGGAACCCTCACCATTGAATGGAGTGGTCAGCAGGACAGTGATGTCTTGATGACAGGCCCAGCACAAACTGTTTTTGAAGGAGAGTTTTACTTATGACTGACGAGGCCATTCAGGTTGCCGATTTTCTGAAAGCACACCCTGATTTTTTAATCAAGAATCCGGGTATTCTCGCTTTTATCAAATTGCCTGAGCAAAGCACCGGGAACGTCGCATCGCTGCATGAGCGTCAAGTTCAAACCATGCGTGAAAAGGTTAAATCTCTCGAACACCGCGTGGTTGAAATGACGCACGCAGCTGTTGAGAATCAAGCGATTATTGACAACCTACAATCGATTACCCGCACTTTGCTTACAGTCAAAAACTCTGCAGACTTGCCCACAGTGTTGGTTGATGCAATCAAGAAAAAATTTGTAGTTCCCATGGTTCGTTTGCAACTTTGGAGTGAGGACAACTCTGCCGCTAGCAACTCTGATAAAACGCTCATCGATGGCATGAAAAGTCTTTACTGTGGATTTTCCGAGAATGCGCCAACACTCTCGGTTTTTCAAGGCGAAGAGGTAGCCCCGCGCTCAGTGGTATTGATTCCTTTGCGTATTGGTGCCAGTCCTGTGACCTTCGGCTGTCTGGGGTTTGGTTCACCTGATAAAGACCGCTTCTCGCCAACTTTGGAAACCGATTTTTTGAACACTCTGGCTGAAACCGCATGCGCCGCGCTGAGCAGACTCCAGAACACTCAATCCTGATCCAGCGATATCTGGATTTTCTGCGCCTTGAGCGGCGTTACAGCGATCACTCCGTAAAAGCTGCTCAGCGTGACTTGTCATTGATCGACACGCCCCCAGGGCAGGTTACCACCACAGCAC
This sequence comes from Limnobacter sp. MED105, assembly GCF_000170915.1. GTDB lineage: Bacteria > Pseudomonadota > Gammaproteobacteria > Burkholderiales > Burkholderiaceae_B > Limnobacter. The sequence continues at coordinate 3,952 of NZ_ABCT01000021.1, read as the reverse complement.
TTAAGTCGATCCTTGCACAGCGTCACGCAGCCGGAGCTGCACCTGCGAGCCTGGCCCGTTTGGCCTCAAGCTGGCGCGGATTTTTCAAGTATTTACTGAATAACGGTATTGTCGAAGTTGACCCCACTTTGGGGCTGAAAACCCCCAAATTGACAAGGTCTCTGCCCAAAGCGGTAGGGGTTGACCCCTTGGCTGCCCTGCTCGCCAAACCACTTCCGCAAGAGTTTCGTTTCGCCCAAGCTCATGTTCTAATTGAATTACTCTATTGCACCGGGCTGCGAATCAGTGAAGCGTTAACGCTTCAGGCTGAAGCCTTGAATGGATCAACAGAATTGAGAGTTGTCGGCAAGGGTAACAAGGCTCGCATTGTGCCTGTGGTCGACGCACTGCAAGCCCGCCTCAGAGAGTTCGTTGAGCCCCGTCAGATCCATCTTCTCAAACTAGGAAAAGGGCAGGGAGCCTCTTTGTTCGTATCGGCCAAAGGGCTGGCGTTAACTGCCAGACAAGCTCAACGAGATATTGCAGACCATGCTGCCAAGTGCGGTTTGGGGCAACATTTGCATCCCCATATGTTACGTCACTCGTTTGGAAGTCATTTGTTGCAGGGCACTCAAAACTTGCGAGCCGTTCAGGAATTGCTCGGGCATGCGTCCATTGCATCAACGCAGGTCTACACTGCACTTGACTTTGACCATCTTTCAAGTGTTTATGACAACGCCTTTCCGCGTGCCAAGTGAAGGTTTCTGCTTTTACAGCGCCGAGAGCAAACGTGTTGCTGCCACACCCATAGTCTCATTGCCTTGGCGTGTTGTGTCCTTGGCAATCAGTCGGCTCAGCATTCTTGAGGTGTTGTGGGTAGGGTCATTTGCACTGAATTTTTCTCGTGCCTGAATCATCGATTCAATCACGTAATCGGCGTCACTCCCTGCATTTTCCTTGGCGTAAAGAATGGCCACTGTGTCGGCAAACAGTTCTTGTTTGTAAACCATTTCTGGTTTTGGACCAAAACTCCCCGTATTTTGAATCCCTCGGAACTCGTCTTCATTCACCTCGTAGTTGACCACGAAAGAGCGGCTCTCTCTAAAACAGTGCCCCATTTCGTGCGCCACAGATGCAGCAATAATTTGTGGCCAATGCGAGCGATTGTTTTCGTTCAAGAATCTCCCCCACTGCGCCCATGCTGTCTCATTCGTGTTCACGATGACTACGCATTTTCCATTGGCATAAGCCAAAGCACCGAGCGGCGTTGGTTCAGGTCGTTCAGTCACGATCAAGGAGGGTTTGGTTCGCATTTCCGCCTCCAGTTCCGTCATGACTTCCCTGGCAATCTGTTCAACTTGGTGTGCAGGCAATTGAGTCAGGTTAATTGAGCCAAAACCTAAACCTAGAGAGAGAAGAAATGACAGCATGGCTAAATCCAAGCGTTGAACTTGAATTCAGTTTCTGCCTTTCAATGGGATTTCTTTTTAGTGAAAAAAGCCTTATAAATCAGGCTTTTCTCTCAAAGTAGGAGTCTGCAAACTGCACCATGTAAGAACTTCCTTTACAAGTTCTTTCCCGTTGAGAATCCAAGATTGCCATCGCAACGCATGGTCGTGTAATTCGGGCAGATGTGGCAAAAGTGCAGTCCATGCATCTCCAAAATCAATTTCCAGGTCAATTCCATTCCACGCCAACCAGCAGTTCCAGAGCGCCAGTCTGCAATCCGTACCAAGCCCGCTGGCGTATAGGTCGTAAAAACAGACAAGTTTATCCAGGTGCGCGTCGTCTTTGGTCGGGTAAATTTGCCAAACAAATGGTCTGCCGGCCAGTTGAGCTCTCACAAATGAGTCTTCTCCCCTCACAAACAACACATCATATTGCGCCAATAACTCATCAAATTCACTTTGAGCAACGAAGGGAACAAGGCTTGCGCAGTCCTCCGGTTCTGGCGGTAAAACATTCCCGGCCAATCCAATTTTTATCGCGTACTCCGTAGAGTTCATTGAGTTGCAGGCATCAATCAGCTTTCGAATAGGCGCGGTCGGATAGGCGAAAACGAAAACATTGAGACCTGTATTGCTTGTCGATTGCCGTTTTCCAGCCAAACGAGTCGGGTAGTCACAGTGAATCAGTCCACCTGTTTTGTCAGTAAAGCCAGGGTAAAAAAAAGTAGTGACATGACCGGTGCCAGGGTCTACTGAAGTACTTAAGTGAAAGTGCTCAATCCATTTTTCAGACGAAAGGTAATCAATCAGCAACCAAGGCGTGTGGGGGAACTGGCGTTTTAATATTAAATCGAAGCGTAATAGTGTTTGCTCGCTTGAGGTTCCGAATGGTTCCAGAATTAAGTCTAGGCTATGTCGCTTCTCGATTTCTAGGTCGGTTTTGTTGGCATCAATAAGCGTCAGATTGTCATTGTCCCTATACGGGTATAGCGCCTGAAAAGTGGCTGATTCATCGTGAAACAAATCGACATGATGACCTCTCGCAGCCAGTGCTTTCGCCAAGCGAAGCGAAAAGCCCGCATCGCCGAAATTATCGATTACCTTGCAAACAATCCCGATGTGCATAGAGTTTCAAGCCGGAAAATACAAAGGGCCCCAACGGGGCCCCAGCAAATCCACCGTGTTGTGGATCATTTACTTCACTCGGGCACGATATTCTGCAGTGCGTGTGTCAATTTCAATCTTGTCACCAATTTCAACGAACGCAGGCACCTGAATTTCAAAACTTGTAGGCTTGATTCGGGCTGCTTTCATGATTTTTCCTGACGTGTCACCACGCACGGCGGGCTCGGTGTATTCCACTTCGCGCACCAAGCTGGTTGGCAGTTCAACGGACAAGGCTTTGCCGTCATAGAAAACCACTTCGCATTCCATGCCGTCGTCCAGGTAATTCAGTGCGTCACCCATGTTTTCGGCTTCCACTTCGTACTGGTTGTATTCTGCATCCATGAAAACATACATGGGGTCTGCGAAATAGGAATAGGTCACTTCCTTGCGTTCCAGCACCAACAGTTCGAACTTCTCGTCCGCCTTGTATACGCTTTCCATGCCTGCACCAGTCAGCAGGTTTTTCATTTTCATTTTTACAACGGCGGCATTGCGGCCCGATTTGTTGTATTCGGTCTTCAAAACCACCATGGGGTCTTTGCCAACCATAACCACGTTGCCTAGGCGAACTTCTTGTGCTGTTTTCATGAGTTTGATGAGGATTTAAAATTCAAGCCCCGTATTGTACTCGAAGTGTTTGTTCACACAACACACTTTCGAGTTCGCACCGAGGGCCGGTTAAATGTTGAAAAATTACAATAAAGCCGTCCTATTCACACTGCTTTTGAGTTGCTCCGATTAAGGACCGGGCTCGGATCTATCTCTATATAGGAACCTGCCGCCAGGTCCGCCGGTAATTCGTATGGGCCCACCGAGCGGCGGTGTAGTCCATCAACATGATTGCCAACGGCGGCTACCATTCTTTTGACCTGGTGATACTTCCCGGTAGTAATACCCAATTCCAGCCTCCCGTCCGCTAGTAAGGTAGCTCTGCTGGCATAAATAATCTCAGGTTCGTCATCGAGGTCCACGCCCTCAAGCAATCGTTGTAATTGCAAGTCAGAGAATGGGCGCGCGCCAGTCACCTCATAAATCTTCTCTATTTCTTGTTTGGTGCCTACCTTGCCACTAATAAGCCGGTGAATAAACTGACCGTCATCAGAAAACAATAAAAGCCCCGTGGTGTCTACATCAAGTCGACCAGCGGCCTGCAGGCCGCGCTTTATATAGTGTTTGGGTAATAAATCAAATACAGAAGGGTTGTGGCTGGGCAGATGGGAAGTCTCATAGCCAGCGGGTTTGTGCATCAACACATATTTGTACTGGGTAATTTCAAAGCTTTTCCCGTCGATTAACAGGGTGTCCCCCAGAGAAATTTCATCTATTTCGGGGTCGATCTGAATTCCGTCGCGAAAAAT
>NZ_ABCT01000022.1 GCF_000170915.1 Limnobacter sp. MED105 | reverse complement strand
ACTTTGCCACTGAATGTGGTGTATCAACTGAACGTCGCCTTCCATCAAGATCAGCAGTTTTGTGGACTTTTTACAGAAACTTTTAATCAAGACCCCGATTTGTCGACCGTGATTCGATCCTATAAAGCTTAAGTAGGCCCTCTACGGCCAGCAAACTAAGTGACAGCCAAATGGCGAGATAGGTGGGCCACTCCTGCTTGGCGATTGATTCGCCGATCAAGAACGCAACCACCACCAAAAGCACAGGTTCTACGTAGCCCAGCAAACCAAACAAACTAAATGGCAACATACGGCTCGACAAAATATAGGCGATCAAGGCTGAAGCACTTAACACCCCCAACAGGATAATCAGCAAAGGTAGCTGAAGTTGTAATCCCGTCATTTGGGCCAAGCCTTCGCCATTCAGTGCAAAGTACAGCGCCAGCGGGGTCATTAGCAACATGTCAAACCACAACCCGCCCAGATTGTCTATTTTGAATTTTGACCGCAGCACAAAGTAATAGGGATAACCCAAACACACCAAGAGGGAGGTCCAGGCGAATCCCCCAGCTTGAAACACCGCATTGGTAACACCAAGCAGTGCCAGTAACACAGCCAGTTTTTGAAGTTGATTGAGTTTATCCCGGTAGTAAAAGCGGCCAATTAAAACCATCACCAGTGGCATCATGAAATAGCCCAAAGAGACATTCATCGCATGCCCATGCAAAGGGGCCCAAAGGAAAAGCCACAGTTGTATGCCCAGCAGCAGGGACGACGCTGGTAAAGCCAGATAAAGTTTCCACTCGGTTTTCAACCTCAGCGCAATCGATTTGATCAAACCCCACTCTTTAGTCCAGATCAAAAAAAGTGTCATCACTGGCAGGGTCAGCAGCATTCTCCAACCATAAATTTCCTCCCCACTTAAAGGATCAAGCAAGGTGGTGTAGTAGTACATGCTGCCAAACAGTACAGAGGCCAAAATGGAGAGAAAAACGCCTTTTTGCATAATGTGTAGGACTAGTGCCTTTCAGATGTGGCGAAAAGTAAACAATTGTGAAATTTAAAAAATAACCATAATTCTGATTTTGTCTAGTTCGCAAAATAGACATTCAGGTGGTTTTTTGCGCTGCAACAATTGTATGTCGAAATTGTTAAAAAAAGGAATTTGTACAAAGTAGCATTGTGATCAAACTTGTTGGTTTCAAACCTGAAAAATTGACCGCAAATCGACATTACATTTTCTGGATCTTAATTGCCATATTCATTAATATTCGCAGGTCCAAAAACACAGGCAATCACAGCAATAGTTTTTGGCGATCAACCGGGTGCGCTCAGGTGAGCGCTGTTCGTTCGCAAGGAAACCTTGCATTGCAGTGCGCATTCACTGGTCCGGAGACGAGTGTTAGTCAAGCTGAACAGGTGTGTTGGGTCATGAAAATCTATGTGTGTTTGTTGGTGTTATTCAGTGTGGTCGTTGCATTGTTGCTTCGGCTTCTAGATCTTAGCTGGCCCTTGTCGCTCATTGGTGGCTTGTTGGCTTTCAGTGGATCCACAATTTTGCTGCTGGGTTTCAGTGTTCAGCGCTTGCTGTCCGATCAAGGTGAAAAGGCGGGTAGCAAAAATTTCTTCAGCCTGATATTGAAAGGCAAGTCTTCAAAAACGGAATGATTCTTTTGCGGGTAAGGCCATATTGACCGAGTGTTAAATATGTGCAATTTTCTCGAGGTGTGCTTCGATGATGAGCGATGACACGATCGCTTTGATATCGAATTACACGCCTGCCTTACTCATAGAATCAGGAGACAAAATGAAGAAGCTCAATAAACTTTTGTCATGCGCGGTCTTTGCCTCAGCCAGTCTGGCGATGAGCGGTGTCGCGACAGCAGCAGCCCCTAGTCTTACCGCAACAGCCGTTTTGACCAAATTGGAGAATCCTTGGGACATGGCGTTTCTGCCAGATGGCGCCATGTTTTTCACTGAGAAATGCCATGGCCTGTCGGTCCGCTTACCCTCGGGCTCCGTGAACAAACTGGTTGGGATGAAAGACGCCAAGGGTTATGCGGACGCTATGCCAGATTTGTTTTGTGACGGTCAGGCTGGTATGAATGGTGTGGCGGTGGATCCTGATTTTGCAAAAAATCGATATGTCTATGTGTATTCCACCTCCAGCAAATCGAATCCGCAGACCAACCGGGTGATCCGGTTGAAAGTAAACGCAGACTTGAGCAAAACCTCTGATCGAACAGATATCGTGGATGACATCCCTTACAAAACTGCTGCAAGCGATCATCCTTTCGGTTCCTCGGGTGCCCACAATGGTGGGCGAATTCGATTCAATTCTGGCGACGGTTTTCTGTATGTGACCACTGGCGACACGCACAATGGCTCTGTGCCACAAAGCCCCACCAAGCTGGGTGGCAAGGTGTTGCGGATTGACCGGGACGGTAAGGCCGCCGCGGGCAACAAGCCGCCCAAGGGTTTTGATGCGCGCGTGTTCACGTACGGCCATCGCAATCCCCAAGGTATTGCATTCCGTCCAGGTACCAATCAACCGGTTACGGCCGAGAATGGACCTTGGCACTCCGATGAGGTCACTGTGCTGAGTAATGGCGGCAACGCTGGATGGGACCCACGACCCAATGTGGGTGGCCGTGGAGATTGCCCAGACGCTTATTGCGGTTACAGCCCGAACCAAATGGGTGCCATGGCACCCGTGAAGCGTGCGGCATTTATGCCGATGACAGACACCAAAACCTATCCCAAAGCCATGAAGCCAGCCTGGAACAATGAAAACTTGTCGCAGGGCATGTCTTCGGGGGTTTTCCTGAATGGTAAACAGTGGAAAGACTGGGACGGGAAAATGGCCGTTGGGTATATGGGAATTGGTATCCATGGAACTCCCGTCGGGAACCGCATCGACTTGCTCGACATCAGCAAAGATGGCTTGACAGCCAAGCGCAGCATCATGCCTTTGCCCATGCCCGCGGGTCGCTTCCGTTCCGTGGTGCAAGGTCATGACGGCAACCTGTATGTGGCCACCGATGAAGGCGAAATTTATCAGATCAAACCAAACTAAGTTTTTCTAGTTGAGAAGTTAAAGCCGTGCTGTCCCATCGGGGTGGCGCGGCCCTGGAGAGGGAAGTATTCATGAAGAAGTATGCAGCCTTGATGATTGCTGGCTCAATGTTCACAGCGCTTGGCAATGCGGTGGCCAGCCCTGAAATGGTTAGAAAGTACAACTGTACGGCATGCCATGCCGAGGACAAAAAGAAGTATGGCCCCACCTATCAACAAGTGGCTTTGAAATACGCCGATGAGGCGGGGGCGGCCGAAAAGCTGGCCAAGAAAATCCAGTCGGGTGGTGCTGGTGTGTGGGGCAATACGCCCATGCCTGCGCAACCGCGGGTAACCGACGAGGACGCAATGACGATTGCCAATTACATTTTGTCGGTGAAGTAAATTAAAAAGGCCACCCGAAAGGGTAGCCTTTTTTGCTTTATTTGGTGGAGCCGGCGGGAATTGAACCCGCGTCCGCAAATCCTCCACTACCAGTTCTACGTGTGTAGTCGTCTTGTTTGTGTTTAACGGCTACTGACGAAAAGCGACATTCTTCAGCATCCGCGATCCACCTAATTTAACTTACCGGCCGGCAGCATTCCGGTAAGCGGTCCGATGTAGATGATCCCACCGCGGGTTTGACCCCGCCCAGCCCATCGGCGAGCTGGTGTAGGAAGTCCAAACTAAACTGGCTTAAGCGGCCAGTTTGAGTTCGGGGCTAAACGAAGAGTCGTTTGCGTTTAAAGTTTTTCAGATGGATTTACGAGGTAACTGATCCTCGACACGCCCCAATAGCTTTGCAACCCACGTCGAAACCAGATCGACCCCATTGGAAAACCAATTGTAACACTCTTGATGTGGGGGCTCACATTCTAATTTCAAGCCATTTGGCCAAATCGTGGGCAGTTTTTACAGTTGCATCCGCACGCCATTGCTCAATCGGGCTGGCAATGTAGCCATATTCAACCGCCACAGTGGTCATGCCAGCCTCTCTGCCCGCAATAATATCCCTTTCGTCATCGCCAATCATCACGCATTGCTCGGTGGGCAAACGCATTTGACCAGCCGCCATGAAACAGGGCTGAGGGGAGGGTTTTGGCTTTTCGGCTGTGTCGCCGCCAATGAGCACACTGCAACCTTGGGTCAAACCCAGCTCATGCACAAGCTTTTCAGCCAGGTAGTAGGGCTTGTTGGTGACGATTCCCCACTGGGCACCGCGCGCTTTAATTTCATTCAGCAAGGGAGTAATTCCGCTGTAAACCGAACTTTCTCGGGCAATTCTGGCCTCATAGCGTTCAAGAAATTCTGCACGCATGGCCGGAAACTCCGGGTAATGCATTTCAAGCCCGAAGCCTGCTCTCAGCAAAGCGCGCGCCCCCCCGGAGGCGAGGTGTTCCATCGCTCGATAGGGGGTAATGTCAATTCCTCTATCGCTTTGCATGTCTTGAATGGTGCCGCACAGGTCGGGCGCAGTGTCTACGAGCGTACCGTCCAGATCAAACAAAATTCCTTTTAAAGGCACGGTTTAACCCCTCAAGCCGGTTTTCTGCAGGCCACCATGTAATTCACATCGGTGTCGCGAGCAAGGCGATAAACCTTGGTCAGGGGGTTGTACACCAAGCCAATGATTTCAGAGAAATCAAGTTTTGATTGGCGTGCATATTGCGCCAGTTCAGAGGGTTTGATGAATTTTTTGTACTCGTGAGTACCTTTGGGAAGCAGGTTCAGCACGTACTCCGCGCCGACAATCGCAAAAACGAAGCTTTTTGGATTTCGGTTGATGGTCGAGAAAAACAGCCAGCCACCCGGTTTACACAAGTCGGCACAGGCCTGAATGGTTTGGGCAGGATCGGGTACATGCTCTAGCATTTCAAGGCAGGTCACGACATCGAATGTGCCTCGCTCTTCAGCGGCCAATTGCTCTGCTGAGACAAATCGGTAATTGACATTGTTCACACCAGTTTCAAGCTTGTGCAGTTCGGCTACTTTCAGCGATTTATCTGCCAGGTCAATGCCCAGAACATCCGCACCCCGGCGAGCCATGCTTTCAGCCAGAATGCCACCACCGCAGCCCACATCCAGAACCCTTTTTCCTTTCAGGCCGACACGTTCATCGATCCAGTTTAATCGAAGCGGGTTGATTTCGTGCAGGGGGCGGAACTCACTGTTGGGGTCCCACCATTTGCTGGCCAATGCGGAAAATTTGGCCAGTTCGGCGTGGTCAACATTGTTGTTGGATTCGATACTGCTCATGGGTCAAGGCTCTTCAATAGAATGCGATAGCCTTTAGTTTAACCGAAGGCAGAAACAAAAAAGCCCGGCTAGGCCGGGCTTTTTTGATCAGAACCAGAGGTTGCTAATTACTTGGCAACTTTCTGTGTTGCGTTGAATTCGATCTCAACGCGACGGTTCTTGGCACGACCTTCTCTAGTCTTGTTGTCAGCCACTGGCTGGCTTTCGCCCATGCCCTTGATCTGGATACGGTCAGCGGAAACCCCCTTGCTTACCATGTAGTCCTTAACGGCCTGAGCACGACGCTCGGACAGCTTTTGGTTGTAAGCATCGGAACCGATAGAGTCGGTGTGACCGATTGCGATTACGCTGTTCAAGTCAACCTGACCCAACTTGGCGATTTCAGAATCAATACGGTCTTTACCGCCTTGCTTCAGTGTGGCCTTGTCGAAGTCGAAGTAGGCATCCGCTTCCAGACTTACTTTGGTAATTACTGGAGTAGGTGCTGGTGCGGGCTCAGGAGCAGGTGCTGGTGCAGCAACTGGTGCTGGAGCTGGCTTCTTGGGGATCAAGTCAGGATCACATTCCTGGATTGCCAAAGCGGCTGTGAAGTAGCTTGTGCGGATGCACTCGCCGGAGCCATCTTTAACAACTTTGCCGCTGCCATCCACTACATAGCCTGACAGGCCTTCACCTTTGTCTGTTGTGTGGGCCATTGCGGCTGTAGACGCTGTACCAATGGCCATTGCCATCAGAACTTGCGTGAGAGTCGACATTTTTTTCATTGTTGCTCCTTGGGTTAAATAGGGGTTCAAGCTGGTTGATAGTTTACAGTAGAGGCTGTCATAGTTATCACCCTCTCAACCAACTTTCTCGACACGAGTCTGCCACACTCGTTGGGTTTTTCGCATGATTTCCCCGACTAATTGTGCCCTTTTGCCCACAAGTTGTTGCGATTGCACAACTTGAATGCCTGCCACCCAAACATGCTTCACATCCCTAGAAGCCCCGCTGTAAGCCAGTTTTGAGACTAGATTGTGGTTAGGTAACTGGTGCGCAGCCTCTCCGATCGCAACCGTAATCAGGTCTGCCTGCAGACCGGGGGCAATACGGCCAATCAAGTGGTCTGCTCCCAACGCTTTGGCCGCATTGCAGGTCATGCTTTTGAGCAAGTCGCCGGCATTGAAGGCGGTGGCATCGCCACTGGCACCTTTGCAGAGCAGGGAGGCCAAGCGGCTTTCTTCCCACATGTCCAACTTGTTGTTGCTGGCCGCACCATCTGTGCCTATGACCACGTTGACGCCAGCTTTCAGTGCTGCGGCCACAGGTGCAATGCCGCTGGCGAGCTTCAGGTTGGAAGCCGGGCAATGCACCAGAGTCGCCCCTTTGGCCGCCATCACTTGCAATTCATGTTCGTTCAGATGCACGCCATGCACCGCCATCAGGCGTTCATTAATCAGGCCGAGTTGCTCAAACCTGGAAAAGGGCCGAGTACCGTCGCGACTTTCCGCATCGCTGACTTCACTGGCTGTTTCGTGCAGGTGGCAGTGAATCGGCAAATCCAATTCCTCGGCCAGCATCGCCATGTGCTGAAATGTGTCGTCACTCACCGTATAGGGGGCATGCGGAGCAATCGTCCAATGCACGGTTGGCTCAAGCTTGAATTTGTCGCGTGCGGCTATCCCCAGTTCGATGTATTGCTTGGCTTCAGCCGCATAGCGTGTCGGGAATTCGATGACTGTAATGCCTGCAAATACGCGTGAACCTACATCCAGCGCCGCTTGTACAACCTGATCGGGGTAAAAGTACATGTCGTTGAACGTGGTGACGCCGCCTTGAAGCATTTCGGCGGCGGCTAGCACTGTACCGTCATAGACGAACTCTGCATCGGCCAACTCGCCCTCGAGCGGCCAAATTCTGGTTTGCAACCAGTCATGAAGTGCCAGATCGTCTGCTGCACCGCGCAGCAAGTTCATGGCCGCATGGGTGTGGCAATTAATCAAGCCTGGCATGAGCACTTGCCCGGGTAGGTCGATGCGCTCGGCGTCGGGGTGCGCCAGCAACATTTCCTCGCGTGGGCCAATCGCCTGAATTTGGTCTTGATGGATTAAAACCGCATGGTTTTCAAGCACTTCAGTGGTGTGGTTCAGGCACAAGAGCCATTGGGGGGTCAGCAGTTGCATGGGCAGGGTCACTAGATGATTTGGAACGCACCATTGCGCCCAGTTTCAGCGATTTTGGCTGATACAATCGAAAGCTTGCAAGTGTAGCGCCAGGGATGTGACGCCGCCGTGAATGGCAGCGTCCTGAATTGTTATTCCTTCAGTCAAATAATTCAACACAAGAAGAAACATGGATTCATTCGCAAAAGAAACGCTCCCTATCAGCCTTGAAGAGGAGATGCGCAGGTCTTATCTCGATTACGCCATGAGCGTAATTGTGGGTCGAGCCTTGCCGGATGTGCGTGACGGCCTTAAGCCAGTGCACCGCCGTGTGCTGTTTGCCATGCATGAGTTGAACAACGACTGGAACCGTGCCTACAAGAAGTCTGCCCGTATTGTCGGTGACGTAATCGGTAAGTACCACCCACACGGTGATTCCGCGGTGTACGACACGATTGTGCGTATGGCTCAGGATTTCTCGTTGCGTTACATGCTGGTCGATGGCCAGGGTAACTTCGGCTCAATCGACGGTGACAACGCAGCGGCCATGCGTTACACCGAAATTCGTCTTGCCAAGATTGCCCAAGAAATGCTGCTGGACATCGACAAGGAAACCGTTGACTTTGGACCCAACTACGACGGCAGTGAGCGTGAGCCCAAGGTGTTGCCAGCCCGCTTGCCGAACTTGCTGGTCAACGGCTCATCAGGCATTGCTGTGGGTATGGCCACCAACATGCCCCCGCACAACCTGAAAGAAGTGGTTGCTGCCTGCCTTTACGCGATTGATGCGCCTGAATGTACTGTCGATGATCTGATCGAATTGATCCCCGCCCCCGATTTTCCGACAGCCGGCATTATTTACGGCATCCAGGGTGTGCGAGAGGGATACCGCACCGGCCGAGGCCGTGTGGTGATGCGTGCGAAAACCCACTTCGAAGACATGGACAAAGGCGGTCGCCAGTCTATTATCGTGGACGAATTGCCGTACCAGGTGAACAAGAAAACCTTGCTTGAGCGCATTGCCGAGCTGGTCTCAGAAAAGAAAATTGAGGGTATTTCCGACATTCGTGACGAATCCGACAAAGACGGTATTCGCGTCGTGATCGAATTGAAACGTGGGGAAGTACCCGAAGTCATTCTGAATAACCTGTACAAAAATACACAGCTTCAAGATACATTCGGCATCAACATGGTTGCGCTGGTCGATGGCCAGCCTCGATTGTTGAACTTGCGTGACCTGATTTTCTATTTCCTGCGCCATCGCCGCGAGGTAATCACCCGCCGCACCGTGTTTGAACTACGCAAAGCCAGGGATCGCGGCCATGTGCTGGAAGGCCTGGCCGTGGCCTTGGCCAATATTGATGAATTCATTGCAATCATCAAGGCCGCGCCCACGCCGCCTGTGGCGAAAGCCGATCTGGTTGCAAAAAGCTGGGACTCCTCGATTGTTCGCGAAATGCTGTCGCGCACAGAGCTGGGCGATTCCGGTGGCGCCAAAGCTTTCCGCCCCGAGGGATTGCCAGCCCGTCTGGGTCTACAGGACGACGGTATGTACCGCTTGAGCGAAGTGCAGGCTCAGGAAATCCTGAACATGCGCCTGCAGCGCTTGACCGGTCTTGAACAAGACAAAATCTTGAATGAATACAAGGAAGTAATCGATCAAATCGCTGATTTGCTCGATATTTTGTCTAAACCCGAGCGTATTAATCAGATTATCAAAGATGAGCTGACGTCGATTGGCAACGAGTTTGCAGATGAGCGTCGCTCGATGATTGAATTCAATGCCACCGAACTGGGTACCGAAGACCTGATCACACCGCAGGACATGGTAGTGACACTCTCACACTCTGGCTACATCAAGAGCCAGCCATTGACCGAATACCGTGCGCAAAAACGCGGTGGTCGCGGCAAGCAGGCGGCCACAACCAAAGAAGATGACTGGATTGACTACCTGTTCGTGGCCAACACGCACGACACGATTTTGTATTTTTCAAATGCAGGCCGTGTTTATTGGCTGAAGGTGTATGAGGTACCGCAGGGTTCTCGCACCTCGCGTGGTCGTCCCATCATCAACATGTTCCCCTTGGCGGAAGGCGAAAAAATCACGGCTGTGTTGCCAGTGAAAAGTTTTGAAGACGAAGACAAATATGTCTTCATGGCCACCAGCCTGGGCACTGTCAAGAAGTCCAAACTCAGCGATTTTTCCCGTCCCATGAAGCGCGGCATTATTGCGGTGAATTTGGATGAAGGTGACTTCCTGATTGGTGCAGCCATGACCAACGGCACCAATGACGTGATGTTGTTCAGTGATTCCGGCAAGGCGGTGCGTTTCGATGAAAACGATGTGCGCGCCATGGGCCGCAATGCACGTGGTGTTCGCGGCATGAACCTCGAAGAAGGCCAGCGAGTTATCGCCATGTTGGTGGCAGAAAGTGAACAACAATCCGTGTTGACCGCTACCGAGAATGGTTTTGGAAAGCGCACGCCTGTCTCCGAGTACACCCGACACGGCCGCGGTACCAAAGGCATGATCGCCATTCAAACTTCTGAGCGTAATGGCAAGGTTGTATCCGCAGTGCTGGTGAATCCAACAGACGAAATCATGTTGATTACCACGGGTGGTGTGCTAGTTCGCACGCGCGTGTCCGAGATCCGTGAAATGGGGCGCGCAACACAAGGCGTCACATTGATCAGCGTGGATGAAGGTACATGGCTTTCGGGCTTGCAGCGCATCGTGGAGTCCGATGCTGAAGACCTTGGGGAAACTGACGAAAACGGTGACTCGGCACAAGCTGATGAATAAGTCGAAAATGATTTGAACGGTTGATTGCACAGGGCGAGCATGTCTAGAGTTTGGAATTTTTCTGCGGGTCCGGCAGCTTTGCCTGAGCCAGTCTTGCGCAAGGCTGCGGAGGAAATGCTGGATTGGCAGGGCAAGGGTTTGTCAGTGATGGAGATGAGCCATCGCAGTCCTGAATACACCAGTATTTTCGACAGAACCCGCAGTGACTTTCGCAAGTTGTTGAACGTGCCGGATACACATGATGTGTTGTTCATGCAGGGTGGCGCTGTTGGCATGAATGCAATTGTGCCAATGAATTTGCTTCAAGGTTTTGAGCAGGCTGCATTCGTCAATACCGGTGCATGGTCGAAAAAGACTACCAAGGAGTTTTCAAAGTACGGATTGGCCCGTGTGGTGCTCGACAACGCAAATGCACTGACCGACACCGCGGCCGCTTGCTACGTTCCTGAGTGTGCTTCATTGCTTGACCGCGTGAATGGCCAACAAATGGCCTATTTGCATTATTGCGACAACGAAACAATCAGTGGCGTCGAGTTCAATGGGCAAATTGAGTCACTTGCCAGCCAACTGGATTGTCCTGTGGTTGCGGACATGTCATCAAATATTCTGTCGAAAACGCTCGATGTGGCCAAATACGGTTTGATTTATGGCGGAGCACAAAAGAATGTGGGCCCCGCTGGCGTCACCATTGTAGTGATCGACAAAGAACTGCTTAATCGGGCTTTGCCAATCTGTCCGTCCGCGTTTGAATTCGGTACCGTGGCTGAAAACGGTTCCATGTACAACACGCCGCCAACGTATTCTATTTATATCGCTGGCTTGGTGTTTGAATGGTTGATTGAGAAGGGTGGTGTGCCTTGGGCGCAAGCCCAGGCACAAGAAAAAGCGGCCTTGTTGTACAACACGATTGACAGCAGTGCGCTTTACAACTGCCCGGTTCGAATTTCTGACCGTTCTCGCATGAATGTACCTTTCACGCTGGCCGACGAGACGTTGAACGGAAAATTTCTCAGCCTTGCCGCAGAGCGTGGTCTGGTGCAGTTGAAAGGACATAAATCGGTGGGTGGCATGCGCGCGTCTATTTACAATGCCATGCCTCTGGAAGGGGTTAAGGCGTTGGCTGAGTTCATGCGCGAATTCGAGAAGACGGAGGCTTGATGACTACGCCTGATATCAATGCGGAGTTGTTGAAATTTCGCGATCAAATCGATGATATTGACCAGCAAATGTTGATTTTGCTCAACAAAAGAGCAAGCCTCGCTCAGTCGATTGGTCATGTGAAGGCGAAAACCGATGCCCCCGTTATGCGCCCCGAACGTGAAGCGCAGGTGCTCGACAAACTAAATACCGCCAACACTGGGCCTCTGAGTTCACAACACATTCACACCTTGTTCAAGGAAATCATGTCGGCTTGCCGCTCTCTGGAGCGCGAGGTACACGTGGCTTTTCTGGGGCCTTTAGGTACTTACAGCGAACAGGCGGTTTGGTCGTTCTTTGGACACTGCGTTCAGGCCGAACCCGTAGAAACCATTGAAGAGGCTTTTCGACAGTTACAGGCTCAGCAGGTCGATTTTGCTGTGGTGCCAGTTGAGAATTCGACAGAGGGGTCGATTGCCCGCACGCTGGACGCCTTGGTTGAGTCAAGCGCTTTGGTGTGTGGCGAAGTTCAGTTGGCTATCCATCACCAATTGCTGTGTCAAACCGGATCGCTGGACGGCATTGAAAAAATATGTGCCCACCCGCAAGCCTTGGCACAGTGCCGTGGGTGGCTTTCGCAGTATGCGCCTCACATTCAACAGGAAACCGTAGCCAGCAACGGTGTTGCTGCCCAAATGGCCAGTGAAAACGCAAAAGTGGCAGCCATTGCAGGCCAGGCCGCGCGAGAGCGTTATGGCTTGAAAGCATTTCAGGAACATATTCAAGACGATGCCCACAACACCACTCGTTTCCTGGTTTTGGGCAATCAATTAACAGGGCCTTCCGGGGTGGATAAAACAAGCTTGGTTGCATCCGTGCCCAATCAGCCGGGTGCAGTGTACAAAATGCTGGAACCCTTTAACGCCGAGAATGTGTCAATGACCCGGCTGGAGTCTAGACCCGCCCGCAATGGACGCTGGGAATATTATTTTTTCATAGATTTGCAAGGCCATCAAAGCGAGCCAGCAGTGGCCAAAGCTTTGGAGCAACTGAGAAAAAGCGCATCCTTTTTGAAAGTGCTGGGTTCGTACCCGGCAGCACAACGCAACTGAAAGCAGCACCATGCAAAAACTGACCGAGCAAGCCCCTCAATTCATTCGTGCCATTGCCCCTTACAAGGCCGGTAAACCGGTGTCTGACGTGGTTCGAGAACTGGGTCTCGACCCCAATACAGTGGTCAAGCTGGCCTCCAATGAAAATCCCTTGGGGCTGGGTGAAAAAGCCAAGGCTGCGATTGCGCAGGCTGCGACCGATTTGGGCCGTTACCCGGACGCGAACGGTTTTTCCTTGAAGGCCAAACTGGCTGCTCGTCACGGTGTAAAACCTGAGCAAATAACCTTGGGCAATGGTTCCAACGACGTACTGGAATTGGCGGCAAAAGCTTTTCTGACGCAAGGGACCAATGCCGTATTTTCGCAGTACGCCTTTGCGGTTTACCCCTTGGCTACACAGGGATGCGGTGCGCAGTCCAAGGTAGTGCCTGCGGTTTGCTTTACTCACGATCTAGATGGGTTTTTGAAGTCCATCGATTCTCAAACGCATGTAGTGTTCATCGCCAACCCCAACAACCCGACAGGTACTTTTCTGCCGCAGAAAAAACTGTTGGATTTTCTGAAGCAGGTCCCTTCGAATGTGTTGGTGGTGCTTGATGAGGCCTACAACGAATTCCTGAAACCTGAGGACCAGTACGATTCCACGCAGTGGGTCGCACAATTCCCCAATTTGCTGGTGTCGCGCAGTTTCTCCAAGGCTTATGGCTTGGCTGGTTTGCGTGTGGGCTATGCAGTGTCCGGTGTTGAAGTGGCAGACCTTATGAACCGGGTTCGTCAGCCTTTCAATGTGAATTCTTTGGCACTTGCGGCAGCCGAAGCTGCAATTGACGACGTCGAATTCCTGCAACAAACCTACGAAGTCAACTTGAAAGGTCTTGAGCAGATTGAGGGCGGTCTGAAGTTTCTCGGTCTTGAATATGTCCCTTCCTACGGCAATTTTGTGTTGTTCAAGGCTGGAAACACGGACGACGCGGGCATGAAGGTATTCGATGCCTTGCAGCGTTTGGGGGTGATTGTTCGCCCGGTAAACGGCTACGGCTTGCCTCAGTGGTTGCGCGTGTCGATTGGCCTGCCGCATGAAAACGAAGCCTTTTTGGTGGCTTTGCCCAAAGCGCTGGCCACGCTGCAGGCGCCGTGATGGCCAAGGGCGCAATCTTTAATCGAATGCTCGCCATCGGCGTGGGGCTGATCGGCGGCTCCATTTGTCTCGCTGCGAAGAAAAAAGGGCTGGTTGGCCATGTGCTGGGTTATTCCCGCAAACTTGAAACTGCCCATGAAGCGCTTCGCTTGGGTATTGTTGATGAGTGCATCGCAGGTCCAGGCGACTCCAATGTGCGCAATGTCGATGTGGTGGTTTTGTCCATCCCGGTTCGTCAGTACAAGCAAGTGTTGACCCAGTTTTTACCTTCTTTGCCGCCCAATTGCCTGATCTTCGATGCAGGCAGCACCAAGTCGGATGTGGCTGTCATGCTGGATGAACTCGAGCCACAATTTCCTGGTTTGAAGGCACGATTCGTTTTGGCACACCCTATTGCCGGTGGTGAATCGCATGGCCCCGCCGCAGCAGTTGCCGATCTGTTTGAGGGGCGCAATTGCGTGCTGTGCCCCTTGCCACAAACCAACCCGGCGGGTCTGAAAAAAGTCGAAAACTTCTGGGCGGCCATTGGTGCCAAGTTAAGCACCATGAATGCCATGGATCACGACGAAATGTTTGGCGCGGTCAGCCACTTGCCGCACCTGTTGGCATTCAGCTATGTGGCCAGTGTTTTGGGGCACCCCAAAGGTGCGGAATTCATGAAAGAGGGCGGTGCCGGCTACAGGGATTTCACCCGCATTGCCGCCAGTTCACCTGAAATGTGGGCCGACATATTCCAGAACAACAGCGCTGCCTTGTTGAGTATGTTGAGTGGTTTTGAGTCTAATATTGCCAGCCTTCGCAAGGCGATTGAGGGCAATGATCGAGCCACACTGGAACGTATTCTTGCTCAGGCATCTGAATACCGCAGTCACTGGAAACAGAATTAAGTCAGTCCAATTATTCAACGGATATTTTGCTATGTCAGATCTGAATTTGATCGAGTTTCACGCCAGCAGCACGGATAGCATGTCCGGCTCGGCTCGCGTGCCTGGCGACAAGTCAATTTCCCATCGCTCAATCATGATGGGTTCAATTGCCGAGGGCATCACCGAGGTGGAGGGCTTTCTCGAAGGTGAAGATGCACTTGCGACCATGAATGCGTTTCGTGCCTTGGGGGTTCAAATTGAGGGCCCGGACCGGGGCAAAGTCAAGGTGCATGGCGTGGGCATGCATGGTTTGAAGGCACCACGACAGGTGCTCGACTGCGGCAACTCTGGCACTTCAATGCGCCTGATGTCGGGGCTCCTTGCAGGGCAGGATTTCGATTGCATGCTGACCGGCGACTCAAGCTTGGGCAAGCGCCCGATGAAGCGGGTCATTGATCCCTTGGTGCTCATGGGCGCGCGAATTGAAGCACAAGAGGGTGGTCGCCCACCCCTGCATATTCACGGTCGCACCACTTTGAAGGCGATTGATTACGTGTTGCCCATGGCTTCGGCACAAGTGAAGTCTTGCGTACTTCTGGCCGGTTTGTATGCCGACGGCACAACCACCGTCACCGAACCTGCTGTTACCCGTGATCACACTGAGCGCATGTTGCGCGGCTTTGGTGTTGAAGTTATTACCAATGGCGCCAAAGCCAGTGTGAAGGGTGGTCAAACCTTGAAAGCCACCAAAATTGATGTGCCATCCGACATCTCGTCAGCTGCATTTTTCATGGTGGCCGCCTCGATTGCACCACAGGCGGACATTACGTTGAAGCATGTCGGTTTGAATCCGACCCGCACCGGTGTAATCGATATCCTGAAGCTGATGGGGGCCAACATCGAACTGAGCAATCATGCCGAGGTGGGCGGTGAGCCCGTCGCAGACGTGCGAGTTCGCAGCGCAGCCCTAAAAGGTATTGAAATTCCAGAGCACCTTGTGCCTTTGGCGATTGATGAATTTCCAGTGTTGTTCGTGGCGGCAGCCAATGCCACAGGGCGCACCATATTGACCGGTGCTGAAGAATTGCGGGTGAAGGAATCAGATCGCATTGCCGTGATGGCGCACGGTCTTCAAAAGTGCGGTATTGATGCCGAGCCCACCGAGGACGGCATGATCATTCAGGGCCTGGGGCACATTGGCGGCACACGATACAAAGCCACCAGCATTGAATCACAGGGCGATCACCGAATTGCCATGTCTTTCAGTGTTGCAGCCATTCGGGCCGAGGGGACCATGGTCATTCATGGCGCTCAAACTGTAGATACCTCATTCCCCGGTTTTGTGGCCCTGGCCAACTCGCTGGGAATGCAGGTTCAATCGGTGCGCAAGGGTTAAGGTCAATGAACATCCCCAACTGCCCTGTCATCGCGATCGACGGCCCCACCGCCTCGGGCAAGGGGACTGTGGCGGCCTTGGTGGCGGAAAAGCTCGGCTTTCACTATCTGGACAGCGGCGCAATTTACCGAGTGTTGGCTGTGGCTGTGGATCAGGCGGGTTTGAATCCAGATGTTCAATCTGATCTTGAGCGGATCATTTCCATGGCCGCCAATTTGCCGGTGCATTTTCAGGGCACTCAGGTGCTGCTTGACAGCGTAGATGTCTCTGAAATCATCAGGACAGAAGCTGCCGGTGTCATGGCGTCCCGCCTCGCTGTTGTACCGGAAGTTCGTGCTGGCCTGCTTCAGCGGCAAAGGGACTTTCGTCAAGTCCCGGGTCTCGTCGCCGATGGTCGGGACATGGGCTCAGTCGTATTTCCCGATTCAGTATTGAAAGTATTCCTGACTGCGAGCGCACAAGTGCGTGCTGAACGCCGCGTGAAGCAAATCGAGGCACGCGGCCAACAGGCGGACTTTCAAGCCATATTCAGTGACCTGATGGCTCGCGACAAACGGGACTCAGAGCGCGCAGTGGCGCCGTTGAAGCCATGCGATGATGCGCTGGTGCTCGATTGCTCTGCCATGCCAATCGAGCAGGTGCTTCAAACCATCCACAACTGGGCCAAAGAGCGCATTTAAACGCTTGATCAACAAAGACTTTCTTGATACACTCTCATCCCTTATTTGGTGAACTTTGCCCGTTTTTTAAGCAGGTTTGAGAACGCTGAATAAAACGCCGTATTTTTCAATCCCGAAAAATGCGTTTTTGAACTCCGCCTTGCCTCCCGCAGTGGCGTGTTAAATCTCAAATTTATGACCACAACTGAAATTACCCAAGCCCCAGATAGCTTTGCAGCTATGTTTGAAGAAAGCCTGAATCGCAAAGAAATGCGCGCAGGTGAAGTGATCACAGCCGAAGTTGTTCGTGTTGATTACAACTACGTTGTTGTGAACGCCGGGCTGAAATCCGAAAGCTACATTCCTCTCGAAGAATTCAAAGACGACCACGGCAACATCGAAGTCAACGACGGTGACTTCATCTCCGTGGCCATCGAAGCCCTTGAAAACGGCTACGGTGAAACGTTGCTGTCACGCGACAAGGCCAAGCGTCTGTCCGCATGGCTGAGCCTGGAACAAGCCCTGGAATCAGGCGAGCTGGTTACAGGTACCATCACCGGCAAGGTGAAGGGTGGCTTGACTGTGATGGTCAACAGCATTCGCGCTTTCCTGCCAGGTTCACTGGTAGATGTGCGCCCCGTGAAAGACACCACACCATTCGAAGGCAAGACCCTCGAATTCAAGGTGATCAAGCTCGATCGCAAGCGCAACAACGTTGTGTTGTCACGCCGTGCAGTGGTTGAGGCCACCATGGGTGAAGAGCGTGAAAAGCTCCTATCCAACCTGCAGGAAGGTTCTGTGGTCAAGGGCATCGTCAAGAACATCACCGACTACGGCGCTTTCGTGGATTTGGGCGGTATCGACGGCCTGCTGCACATCACCGACCTGGCATGGCGTCGTGTACGTCACCCGTCAGAAGTGCTGACAGTTGGCGAAGAAATCGAAGCAAAAGTATTGAAGTTCGACCAGGAAAAGAACCGTGTGTCCTTGGGCGTGAAGCAGCTTGGCGAAGACCCATGGGTCGGTTTGTCACGTCGCTACCCAGCCGACACACGCTTGTTCGGAAAGGTTACCAACATCACTGACTACGGCGCATTTGTTGAAGTAGAGCAAGGTATCGAAGGCCTGGTACACGTGTCAGAAATGGACTGGACCAACAAGAACGTCGATCCCAAGAAAGTGGTTACTTTGGGCGACGAAGTGG
The DNA here is from genome assembly GCF_000170915.1 of Limnobacter sp. MED105. Classification (GTDB taxonomy): domain Bacteria; phylum Pseudomonadota; class Gammaproteobacteria; order Burkholderiales; family Burkholderiaceae_B; genus Limnobacter. The sequence continues at coordinate 13,954 of NZ_ABCT01000022.1, read as the reverse complement.
AAGTCATGGTTCTGGAAATCGACGAAGAGCGTCGCCGTATCAGCCTGGGCATGAAGCAATGTGCAGCCAACCCTTGGGAAGAGTTCTCTACCAGCTTCAAGAAAGGCGACAAGGTGTCTGGCGCAATCAAGTCAATCACTGACTTCGGCGTGTTCATCGGCTTGCCTGGTGGCATCGACGGTCTGGTACACCTGTCGGACCTGTCATGGAACGAAACCGGTGAAGAAGCCGTGCGTCGTTTCAAGAAAGGCGACGAAGTTGAGGCCTTGGTATTGGCCATCGACACAGAGCGCGAGCGCATCAGCTTGGGTATCAAACAGTTGTCTGGCGACCCATTCACTGTATTCGCTTCCACCAATGACCGTGGCAGCATGGTCAACGGCACCGTGAAGTCTGTGGACGCCAAGGGTGTTGTAGTTGATCTGGGCGATGACATCGAGGGTTACCTGCGTGCTTCCGAAATCTCCAACGATCGCGTTGAAGATGCTCGCAATGCATACAAGGAAGGCGACGCTGTGACAGCCATGGTGATTAACGTGGACCGCAAGGCCCGTTCAATCGCTTTGTCCATCAAGGCCAAAGACCAGGTTGACACTGACGAAGCGATGAAGAAGATCTCTGAAGAAAGCGCTGGCTCTGCTGGTACCACCAGCTTGGGCGCGCTGTTGAAAGCAAAACTGGGTAATAACCAGTAATCAGTCTGTAGAAGTGGCGCTTCCCATTCGGGAAGCGCCTTTTTATTTTAAGAACAATGACTAAATCAGAACTCATCAATCAGCTGGTCAAGCGTTTTCCCAAGTTGCCTGTGCGCGACACGGATTTCGCTGTCAAAAGCATTCTCGATTCCATGACTCAAGCCTTGGCCGAAGGTCAGCGCATTGAGATCCGTGGGTTCGGTAGTTTCTCTCTGACCCGTCGCCCCCAGCGTGTGGGTCGCAATCCAAAATCCGGCGAACAAGTGGTTGTGCCTGAAAAGCGCGTGCCTCACTTTAAGCCCGGCAAAGAGCTACGCGAGCGAGTTGATTTATACTCCAAGAAAGAGAGTTAATTCGATCGTTCTTCGGTGAAGCCTGAGTCATCACGCCGATGAATGAATCGGCGTTGATCCAACTACAAACAGGGGACCACCTTGAAAATACTTGCCTGGGTAGTGCGACTTGCACTTTTCCTTGTTGTTCTCACCTTTTCCATTCGAAACACAGATTTAGTCACCGTCAAGTGGTTGCCAGGGCTTGAAATTCAGGTTCAGTTGGTGGTGGCTTTGTTGCTGGCCTTGCTGTTGGGAGCCGTTTTCGCATGGATTTCCTTGTTACCGTCCTGGCTGAAGGCCAAGCGAGCTGCTTCTGTGGCTTCCAAAAATGCGGAACGTCTCGAGCGCGAGTTGAGCCAACTCAAAGCACAGGGCAACACTCCAGTTGTTGTTGAAGAACCGATGCCAGCTTTGCCGATAGGCCCAAGTCATGGAATTTGAAACTTGGTGGTTGGTCCTTATCCCACTGATATTCAGCTTGGGATGGATGGCCGCGCGCCTTGAAAAGCGATCAGATGCATCCGTGCGCGGTCAACTGCCAGCCTCGTATTTTAAGGGCGTTAATTTCCTGTTGAGTGAGCAGCCGGACAAAGCGATTGATGCTTTTCTGGAGGTGGCTGCGATCGACACCCACACTGTTGAATTGCATTTTGCGTTGGCCAGTCTGTTTCGAAAAAAAGGTGAAATTGATCGCGCAATTCGGGTGCATCAGTTTTTGACAACACGTGAACAAATTACGTTGGCAGATCGGGAAAAGGCCACCTATGAGTTGGGGGTTGATTTTCTGCGAGCCGGTATTCTTGATCGCGCTGAGCAAGCTTTCCACAGCCTGTCAGGCTCAGATATGAAGGCAGAGGCGTCACGCCAGTTGCTCGAGTTGTATGAGCTGGAAAAAGCCTGGGACAAAGCCATTGCCCAAGCCCACAAGCTTCGTGAATATGGTGCTGAGGTGCCAGCCGGCGACATTGCACACTTTTACTGCGAACTTGCTGCCCAGTTTATTGACGCGGGCGATTTGCTGAAGGCCAAAGCGGAGCTGCAAAATGCTTTGCTAACCGACGCACAGAATGTGCGCGCCTCTTTGTTGCTAGGTGATATTTATTTCACCCAGAACCAATTTGAGGAAGCGATTGGCCAGTGGCGCGCAGCCGAGCGACAGAATCCTTGGTATTTACCTTTGGTGGGGCCAAATATGTGGGCAGCGTTCAAGAAACTTGAGCGCGAAGAAGAGGGTATTTCCGCTTTGCTGGAATATTGCACCATGTACCCCTCCATTGATTTGCTGCTTGTATTGGCGCAGGCCGTCGAAGAGACCAAAGGGCCATTTGCAGCATTCGAATTGCTACGAGAGCAGGTGCGTGCCCGTCCCAGCTTGCTGGGGCTGGACAAATTGCTTGAGCATCAGTTGCGTGGCAAGCTTGACGATGATCGAATGCAAGACTTACGCCTGACGCGTGAGTTGATCTCCAAACACACTCAGCGCCTGGAGCGCTATCGCTGCCAGTCGTGTGGTTTTCAGGCCAAAAAGTTTTACTGGCAATGCCCCGGTTGTGCCAATTGGGATTCAATTGTGCCGCGCCGTGCAGAAGAACTTGATTTTTACCCGGTGTCAGCCAAAAAGGCAGCACATACACAGGCTCATACCCATTAAAACAGGCTGAACAATGGTCGACAGGTCTCAATTTAAAGACGCAAAAATTCTGGTGGTCGGCGATGTCATGCTGGATCGCTATTGGTTTGGCGATGTAGAGCGTATTTCCCCGGAGGCTCCGGTGCCTGTGGTGCTGGTGGGTACCAAAGACGAACGTTTGGGTGGTGCTGCCAACGTCGCAATTAACGCCAGTTCTTTGGGCGCGCAGTTGTGCTTGATGGGCGTGGTGGGCAATGACGAGCCTGGCCACACGGTTGAGGCCTTGCTTGAAAAAAGTGGAGTACGTTCGCGTTTGCTCAAAGACCCCAATTTTCCTACTACTGTGAAGTTGCGCGTGATTGCCCGTCAGCAACAGTTGGTACGAATCGATTTTGAGGAGCGCCCCTCGCCTGAGCAACTCACTACCAAAATGGAGTTGTTTGATCAGGAGTACGCCAATCACGATGTGGTGCTGTTTTCAGACTACGGCAAAGGCAGTCTGGAACATGTGGCAGAAATGATTGCTTTGTGCAAAAAGGCAGGCAAAACTACTTTGGTCGATCCCAAAGGGGACGATTACGCGAAATACGCCGGCGCATCGGTATTGACACCGAATCGGTCTGAGTTCAAGCAGGTCATGGGTAGCTGGAAAACTGAGGCCCAGTTGATTGAAAAAGCCCAAACCCTGCGTGAGCGCTTGAGGTTGGGGGCTTTGTTGTTGACTCGTTCCGAGGAAGGCATGACGCTGTTTACCGCTGACGGGAGTTTTCACGTGCCTGCGCAGGCTCGCGAAGTATTTGATGTGTCGGGAGCTGGTGACACGGTGATCGCGACCTTGGCTTGTGCAGTGGGTTCTGGCATGAGCCTGCCCGACAGCGTGGCATTGGCCAATAAGGCAGGCGGTGTGGTGGTCGGCAAACTAGGTACAGCAGTGATATTGCCGGAAGAATTGAATTGAAGGAATCGACCATGAAAGTGATTGTGACGGGTGCGGCTGGTTTAATCGGCAGCAATTTGGTAAAGGCCCTGAACGAACGTGGCATTACCGACGTATTGGCGGTGGATAACCTGACCAAAGGCGACAAGTTTTTGAACTTGGTGGATTGTGAAATCTCCGACTACCTGGATAAAACTGATTTTCTTGCGCGTATTGAGCGTGGCGAGTTCGGTAAGTTCGACGCAATTTTTCATGAAGGGGCCTGTTCCGACACGATGGAGCACAATGGCAACTACATGATGGCCAACAATTTCCGTTACACCCAAACCCTGTTTGAATGGGCGCAACGCACGGGCACTCCGTTCCTGTACGCCTCATCTGCAGCCGTTTATGGCGGAAGCACGGAGTTTGTTGAAAGCCGTGAGGTTGAAAAACCATTGAATGTGTATGGCTATTCCAAGTTTTTGTTCGATCAGGTATTGCGTCGTCAAATGAAGATCGGTTTGAAGGCGCCAGTGTTTGGCTTTCGGTATTTCAATGTGTACGGCGATCGTGAGCAGCACAAAGGGCGCATGGCTTCAGTGGCTTTTCACAACTTTAACCAGTTTCGTGAGGGTGGTTCGGTTAAGTTGTTTGGCCCCTACGGTGGTTACGAGGCAGGCTGCCAGCAGCGAGATTTTGTCTCGATTGAAGATGTGGTGAAGGTGAACATGTTTTTCTTCGAGCATGCCAGCACTGCACCTGCAGGGGTGTATAACCTGGGCACAGGACGTGCCCAAACATTCAACGATGTGGCTTTGACCACCTTGAATACGTTGCGTGAAAGCCAGGGTAGTGCTGTTCTAAGCCTGCAGGACGCGGTGAAAGGTGGTTTTATTGAATACATTGAGTTTCCGGATGCGCTGAAAGGCAAGTATCAAAGCTACACCCAGGCTGATTTAAGTAACTTGCGTGCCGCAGGCTACAACGGCAGTTTTTACAGCGTAGAAGAAGGCGTGGCGCGCTACGTAGGCCGTTTGATTAAAAAATATTTGAAACCATGAAACTAAAGCGGGAGCTTTGACACTTAGTAATGTTGGTTGATTCGGCCTCTTGAACCGAGTCGCTCGCAAACCGTTGGGGTTCCCCCACGTTTTAAGGGTAGGCCAACTGCTTGTGGAATCGCATACTCCCCTCAGGGGCGAGCATTGTGCGACCAAGCAAGTGTCTCTGTCTCCTCAAGCCCTGTTAAGCCCGCTTTTTAGCGGGCTTTTTTTGCTCGAACAGGTTTGACGATGATGTTTAACTCACGATCCCGCTGAAATACCACTGAAACACCATGGCTAGGGTGGCCATTAAGGCTGTCATTCCAAAGGCCAGCGACAAGGCCACGGAAACAACCACTGCACCCGTGGTTTGTCGAGTGTCGGCGGGGTATTCGGGGTTTAAAAGGGCATTAAATTGTTCGTCTTTCATCAGGCCGTAGCGCATGGTGTCAATCCAGCCTGCAAACGCAGATAACGGGAATGTCAGCATGTAGAACCAGAAACGTTTTTTACCCGCGTAAATCCAGTGACCACCGATTACACCAGTGAGCAGGGCAAGCCAGCAGAACATAAGCTTGGATTTGAAGGGTTCTTGGGGTGATGCATTCATTTTTTAAAACACTGCTTGTTAGATTGGATTACGCTGGCTATAATAGCGGGTTATCGGATTTCGTGTGTCGAAATCCCAATGATTCATTCGTTTGCAGTGGCCAAAGTTTGTTCTGCAGGCACTAATTTAATAGAGGAAATTATGGTCGTCATTCGACTCGCACGTGGTGGTTCTAAAAAGCGCCCATTTTATAGCCTGGTGGCTGCTGATTCACGCAACCGTCGCGATGGCCGTTTTATTGAGCGTATCGGTTTCTACAACCCTGTAGCACCGGAAGGTTCTGAGGGCCTGCGCATTGCCATGGATCGCCTGACCTACTGGAAAAGCGTTGGTGCACAATGCTCTTCTACAGTAGAGCGCCTGGTTGGTGAATACAACGCCAAGCAAGCTGCTTAATACTGTTGCATTGACTCCGGTCAGTTCCGGAGCAAGCGCAAGCTAAAAGGCAGGTTGTTACACAAAGTCCGTGGATGATACGTTCGCGGACTTTTGTTTTTGGTTTTATGATTTGCCCATTTTGGACACCGAGCATGAATGTACCCGACGATTTGGTAGAACTGGGGCGAATTGGTGAACCCTACGGCCTGAAGGGCTGGATCAATGTGTTGCCCTCGTCTGAAGAGCCCGATGTGTTGCTGAAAAGCAAACAATGGTGGGTGTCACGGTTGCCTTCCTCCGAGGGAGCGGTGGTTCGTCGCGCGGCACAGCCAAAATTCGAAGACCTCGTCTTCGAGCCATTTCGTGTTTTGCAAAGCAAACCACACTCCAGTCGAATTGTTGCGCATCTTGAGGGCATAGAACAGCCCGAACTGGCAGCCCAGTTCAAGGGGCGTCGGGTTTACGTGTCACGTGCACGCTTTCCGGCACCTGCGGAGGGTGAGTACTATTGGGTGGACTTGGTGGGGTGTCGTGTCACGAATCTGGAGGGCAGGGTATTGGGCACCGTTACCCAGGTTGTTGATCATGGAGCACATCCTATTTTGTCGGTCAAGAGTGACGCTGAGCAGGAAATGCTGATTCCCTTTGTGGCAGCGTATGTTGTCAATGTGGACACGCAGGCCAAACAAATTCAAGCGGATTGGCAGGAAGATTACTGATGTCAGGCCCTCGCTTTGACGTGATCACCCTTTTCCCTGACCAGTTTCCGAGATTGGTTGAGTTGGGTGTCGTGGGCAGGGCTTTGAAAAAGCAGTTGTTTGAACTGAATTGCTGGAACCCGCGTGATTTCACGGATGATCCGCACCGCACTGTGGATGACAGGCCTTATGGTGGTGGCCCAGGCATGGTGATGCTGGCTGAACCCTTGGTGCGTTGTGTCACGGCGATCCGTGGTGTGCGCGGTGACGATGCACCCTTGGTTTTTTTGACGCCGCATGGTCCTTTGCTTAAGCAAGAAAATGTTCGTGCTTTGAGCGATCAAGGTGAGGGCGCAATTCTACTTTGCGGTCGCTACGAGGGTGTAGATCAGCGTTTTATCGATGAGTATGTCGACCAAACTTACTGTTTGGGCGACTTTGTGCTGTCTGGTGGAGAGCTGGCTGTGGCTTGTTTGGTCGATGCCTGGGTGCGTTTGCTGCCTGATGTGCTGAATCATGCATTGTCGGCGACCCAGGATTCATTTGAGGCGGGTTTGCTGGATTGTCCGCACTACACGCGCCCGGAAGTTTTTGATAATAAAGCAGTTCCAGACGTGCTTTTGTCGGGAAATCATGCGAAAATAGAAAGTTGGCGTTTTGAGCAGGCAAAAGCTTACACAAAACGCTTTCGACCCGAATTGCTGGAGAACTTTGCTTTTGATTTAAATGACAAGGCAAGTAAGGCTGGCAAGAAGGGTTAAGTTGGTGGATTGCTCGTATTGAATTTACAGGCAAACACTTTTTATTGTTTTCATCCTCTGGCGGTGCACGTTCAATTTATTGAACCATAAAAGCCCGTGAATGATGACTTGGAGCTATCAATGAATTTGATTCAACAACTTGAGCAAGAAGAAATTGCTCGCTTGGGTAAAGAAATTCCCGAGTTTGCCCCCGGCGACACTGTAATCGTAAGCGTTCGAGTAATCGAAGGTACGCGTTCACGTCTGCAGGCTTATGAAGGTGTCGTGATCGCCCGTCGTAACCGCGGTCTGAATTCTTCCTTCATTGTTCGCAAGATTTCATCTGGCGAAGGCGTAGAACGTACATTCCAGCTTTATTCACCGTCTATCGAAAAGATCGAAGTGAAGCGTCGTGGTGATGTTCGCCGCGCCAAGCTGTACTACCTGCGCGATCGTTCAGGCAAGTCTGCACGTATCAAGGAAAAGTTGCCCAACCGTGTGAACAAGCAAGCTGCTGAATAAGCATTTTGTAGTCGTTCACTTGGGTAAAACAGAAAGCCAGTTCTCAGAGAACTGGCTTTTTGTTTTCTTGCATATCCACCTGATTATCGAGAATTCGAGTGTTGGTCTACACAATGTTTGCTTAGTCGATATTCAACTCAACCACCAAGGCGTTTCCTCAATCCATCGTTGAACGTGTCGGCGAGTGTTCTCCGCCTCTGGCGGCATTTGTTGAGCCAATGTTCTCGCCAATTCCAGCAAGTCTTTGTCGACCAGTGGGTCGGCGTAGCGCATCATGGGCAAGCCAGATTGCCGCTTGCCAAGCAACTCACCTGGGCCCCGAATTTCCAGATCTTTTTCAGCCAAATAAAATCCATCGTCGCTTTCATGCATCGCTTTCAAGCGCAGTTTGGAGGTGTTTGACAAGGGGCCACCGTACAACAGAACGCAAACGCTTTGCACGCTGCCACGCCCTACGCGGCCACGAAGCTGGTGAAGTTGAGCCAGCCCAAAACGTTCAGCCTGGTCAATGACCATTAAACTTGCGTTGCCCACGTCTACGCCCACTTCAATTACTGTGGTGGACACTAGCAAATCAAGTTCACCTGCTGAAAATGCAGCCATGGTGGCCTGTTTGAGTTTGTTGTCTTGCTTGCCGTGAAGCAGGCCGATGCGCCGTGTTGGAAGTTGTTCGCACAAGTCGGCATAGGTGGCCTGTGCTGCCTGAAGGTCGAGTGTTTCACTTTCTTCGATCAGTGGGCACACCCAATACACTTGCTGTCCTTTGTTTATTTCACCTTCAATGGCAGAAATGAGTTGTTCCCGTTTTTTCTGGGAAAGTAGCTTGGTGATAATGGGTTTTCGGCCCGGTGGTTTTTCATCCAGGCTGGACACCGCAAGGTCTGATAAATAGGTTTGAGCCAGTGTGCGTGGAATGGGCGTTGCACTCATCATGAGTTGGTGGGCCAAATGCCCGTCGCTTGCCTTGGCGATTAGAGACAGGCGTTGGGCAACGCCAAAGCGGTGCTGCTCATCTACCACAACCAGTGCCAGTGACTGGAACTGGACATGGTCTTGAACCAAGGCGTGAGTGCCAATAATCACGTCGATTTCGCCGGCAGCCAGCGCTTTCAGTGTTCGGTCTTTTTCGCTTTTTTTCATGGCCCCTTGAAGCTTTGCACACCGCACGCCTACCGCGTCGAACAGCGGCGCAAGTTTATGGTGGTGCTGGGCTGCCAATACTTCGGTGGGTGCCAAAATTGCGGCTTGTTTGCCATTTTCTATGGCGCGCAAGCAGGCCAGCGCGGCTACAAGAGTTTTACCGCTCCCCACGTCGCCTTGTAGCAAACGTTGCATTGGGTAGGGGTGGGCCAAGTCTTCGAAAATTTCACGGCAGGCACGTTCCTGTGCTCCTGTCAGCTGAAAAGGCAGTTGTGCCATGAATTGACAAACCAAGCTGGTTTTTGTGATTTTCTCAGCTTTTAGCGGGCTGGCTTTTTCCAGGGTCCGCTGTTGACGATACTCGCGCAACAAAAGTTGCTGGGCCAGCAATTCATCCACTTTGACACGTGTCCAGGCAGGATGAGTGCGCAAATTCAGGTCATAGAGTTCTTCGGGTTTGGCTTGGCCGTGTAGTGTTTGAAGGGCGGTAGGCCATGGCAGCAATTTGTGTTTTTTACACAGGTTGGTGGGCAAGGTATCAATGAAGCAAGCGGCCGGTAGTTTCTTCATCCAGCGGTGCCAGTCGCTTTGTTTCAACTGACCTGTGCTGGGGTAAACAGGTTCCAACACCGAACTCGAGTTTGTTGGGGGCGCTATGGGGTTGATGGATGCATCCAGAGTTCCGGGGGGAGCAATTTTCACGGTGGGATGCACCATCTCGAACGTGCCATAGCCCTGACGGATTTGGCCGTTGATCTGAATTCGGGTCCCTTCGCTGAGTTTTTGTTGCAAGCCTGGGTAAAAATGAAGCCAGCGTAACAGCAGGGTAGTGTCGCCGTCTTCGACCCACACCCGCAGTTGTTTGCGAGGGTGGTACTGCACTTCAGTACCCACCACAGTGGCCAGCAGGTTCACTTTCTGGCCCAGCTGAAGCGAGTCCATGGCCGTGATCGAGGCCTTGTCTTCAAAACGAAGGGGCAGGTGCAAGGCCAACCCCATCCAATGTGGGGCCGTCAATAAGCTACCCACGGCGTCGGCAATGCTTACCGGCAGCGGCAGCAGCTCCTCGAAGCCGGGTTTGTGGTTGGGGGCTGCTGCTGTCAAGTGTTTGGCTTTGCTGCGCGGTTAAAGGGCCAAAATGGCTTCCACTTCAAAGCGCGCGCCTTTGGGAAGGCTCGCCACACCCACGGTCGAGCGGGCCGGGTAGGGTGCAGACACATATTCCTGCATGATCGCGTTGACTTGCGCGAATTCACTGAGATCAGTCAAAAACAGGGTGAATTTCACAACGTTGGCCAGACTGCCACCTGCCTCTTCTGCCACTGCCTTGAGGTTGGAAAATGCCTGGCGTGCCTGCTCCTCGGTGCTCGGACCTACAAGGTCGCCAGTGGCAGGGTTCAGGCCGATTTGTCCCGAAGTGAACACCAGATTACCTAGCTTGATTGCTTGGCTATATGGGCCGATTGCTGCGGGGGCTTTGGGGGTAGATACAACGGAGGCTTGTGTCATCTTGAGTCTTGGAAATGATTGGGTAAATGGATCTAAACTGCTTCAGTTGCAATGATAACGCCGAGAGGTGCATTGTGTTGCCCATGGGGACGGTATACCATACTCGACTTGTTTGTTGCGCCGCAATGTACGCATGAGTCAAACCCAAAAGTCAGGCAAGGCCAACGCTTCGCTTGGTCAAAAATCTGCTGTGCCACGCTCGGCGTCAACCTCTCTTGAGGCAGACGAACGCGACGACATTTTCTCCGAGAAATATGCATGGGTTGCCGTTGGGGCTTGTGGTTTGGCCTCCGTGGCTTTTGGCCCTGAGGAATCATTCAAGGCACTGGGCGAATCTCGCCATTTGCTGCTGTTTTTGGGATTGTTGACAGCGCTTTCCATTCTCCTGGTGTCACTCACGTATTTCCGCGTCACCGAGCTTTTTCCAAAAGGCGGTGGCGGCTATGCCATGGCCACCAACTTGCTGGGCCCCAGGGTGGGTTTGATCGCAGGTGCTGCATTGCTGGTCGATTATGTCCTGATGGTGGCTTTGGGAATAAGCGCATCAACCCATTTGATGTTCAGCTTCTTACCTCCGTATTTTTATGAGTACCGGGTGTGGGTCTCTATGGCCTTAATGGTTGGCTTGATGAATTTTCATATTCAGGGGCGTCATCTGAACCTGAAACCCTTCAAGTATTTGTTTGTGGCTTTCCTGCTAACCCACTTGGTCTTCATCCTTGTGGGTTTTTCCGACCACTTTCAGGACATCGGTGGGGTGGTTAAACGCAGCATTGAAACCACCGAGTCAGACCTAAGTACCTTGGGCTGGCTGCCGGTATTGGCAATTTTCGCGCGCGGATTTTTTCTGGGTGGAGGCACCTACACTGGCATTGAAGCCGCCTCGGATACGGTGCAGTTAAGCCGTTACAGGCAGAGCAGCGAGAACCGCAGGAAAATGCTGGCTTATGTTGCATGTGCATTGGCTTTTGCTGCTGCCAGTCTGGCAGCCTTGTATTCGCTGTGGGATGTCAATATTGAACCCACCATGGCTTTGAATGGTGTGCTGTTTGAAAGGGTGTTCACTGACCTTGGTTGGGATTGGCCCTACGTTATTTTTGGTTTGCTGGTGATGTTGGGGCTTGAGACAGCGGTGTTGCTCTTGGCTGCACATGTCGCTTTTGCTGTGGGGCCAAGGGTGTTGTCAACCATGGCGATTGATTCATGGTTGCCTCACCAGTTTCGATACTTGTCTAATCGCTTTGTGACCAAGAACGGCATCATGCTGATGGGCGGTTTGGCCTTGGTGGCTATTTATCTAAGCGACGCGAATGTGGATTTGTTGGTGGTGCTGTTTTCCATCAATGTGTTTATTGTATTTAGCCTGTCCATGTTGGGGCTGTGCGTTTATTGGCTTAAGAACCGGCACGAGAAACGTTTTGTAAAAGGCTTTTTGTCAGCCTCGCTTGGTTTTGTTGTTTCAGCATCCATTTTGTTGGGAACAATTATTACCCAGTTTTTTCAAGGTGGCTGGATCACCATGCTGATCACTACTGTGGTGGTGTTGGTGTGCTTGTGGGTGCGCAACCATTACAGAGAAACCAAAGAAAAAATATCGAAGATTGATGAAGTATTTGCCATGGCGCAATATGGCTCCGCACACTCTCCGCCCGAGTTGATTCCAGAAGGCAACACGGCGGTATTTATTGTGGGCAACAGCCGTGGTGGTGGTTTACATGCATTGCTTTGGGTGCAGCGTATGTTTCCCAATCACTTCCAGAATTTTGTGTTCATGAACGCACGGACTGTTGATTCCAAGGCTTATGGAGGTCGCGAGGCACTGGAAGCCATGCGTGTAGATGCTTCAGTGTCCCTGAATTACTTTGTGAATTTTTGCCGTAGCCACGGACTGCGTGCCAAGAGTTACCTGTCGTTCGGAACGGACGCAGTTGAAGAGTTGACGAACCTTGCGAAAGTGGTGGCCGAAAACCACCCCAATGCAATTTTCTTCACCAGCAAACTGGTGTTCGAAAATGAAAATATCCTGACCCGGTTGTTGCACAATCAGGCTGCATTGGAACTTCAACGCCGTTTGCACAGTGCGGGCCAGCAAATGGTGATTCTGCCCATGCGGCTTTAAGGTTTTCAACAAAAGATGTGTTGCTTGATGGGGCTGTGTTTGCAATAATAATTACACTCGCAGTTTTGATAGCAAAATTAAATGACCCTCACCGAACTGAAGTACATTGTCGCCCTGGCCCGGGAAAAGCATTTTGGCCGCGCTGCGGATGCCTGTTTTGTCAGTCAGCCCACCTTGTCTGTGGCCATCAAAAAGCTTGAAGAAGAGCTTAGCGTGTCCTTGTTTGAAAGAGGTTCCAACGAGGTGTCATTGACGCCCGTGGGAGAGCGCATTGTGGTTCAGGCGCAGCGTGTGCTTGAAGAGGCGTCTGCAATCAAGAGCATTGCACAGCAGGGTATGGATCCGCTGGCAGGTCCGCTGCGTGTGGGTGTTATTTACACCATTGGCCCCTATTTGTTGCCAGGCCTGGTTTCAAGCATGATTGAGCGCGTGCCCTCGATGCCGCTGGTATTGCAGGAAAATTTCACAGTACGCCTGCTCGAGCTATTGAAACAAGGTGAAATTGATGTTGCAGTTTTGGCTCTGCCAATTAATGAGTCCGGTTTTGTGATTCAGCCTCTGTACGACGAACCCTTCATGGTGGCCCTGCCAAAGTCTCACCGCTGGGCTCACGAGAAAACCATTAATTCGGATGATTTGCGCAGCGAGAATATGCTGTTGCTGGGCACTGGTCACTGTTTCAGGGACCAGGTGTTGGGTGTGTGCCCCGAACTGTCCCGGTTTTCGCAATCGTCTGAAGGCATTCAACGTACTTTCGAGGGTAGCTCGCTTGAGACGATTCGCCACATGGTTGCTTCCGGTGTGGGAATCACGGTGCTACCGTCCAGTTCTGTACCCAATCCCGTTCCCAAAGAAAGTTTGTTGACTTACATTCCTTTGGCCGACGATGACACGCGTCGCACAGTTGCGCTGGTGTGGCGCAAAAGTTTTGGACGGCGTGAGGCCTTGGAGGCCTTGCGCGATGCGATCATGGAATGCGACCTGAACGGTGTTGAGTTTCTGGATGCGCCGCAAATGGTGCGTTAAGTGATGCTCGTTTTCAACAAGGCGCGTCTGCGAGATTATTACCTGTTATTGCGCCTGGATAAACCCATCGGAATTTTGCTGTTGATGTGGCCGACCCTGTGGGGTTTGTGGATGGCGGCCGAGGGCATGCCGCCTTGGCATGTGCTTTTGATATTTGTCGCTGGCGTCGTATTGATGAGGTCTGCAGGCTGCGCGATCAATGATTACGCGGATCGCGACATTGATTTGCATGTCGAGCGAACCCGCAACAGACCCTTGACCAGTGGCCGAATTGGCGAAAAGGAAGCCCTATTGCTGGCGGCTGGCTTGGCGATTTTGGCTTTGTTGATTACCTTGCCTTTGGGGTGGCCGGTTATTTTGATGAGTATCCCTGCTGCTTTTTTGGCAGGCAGCTACCCGTTCACCAAGCGGTTTTTCCCGATGCCCCAGGCCTATCTTGGAATTGCTTTTGGTTTCTCAATTCCGATGGCTTTTGTAGCAGTGCAGGGCAGTGTGCCCTTGCATGCCTGGCTTGTATTTGCAGCCAATGTATTTTGGACGGTGGCTTACGACACTGAATATGCCTTGGTCGACAAACCGGATGATTTAAA
>NZ_ABCT01000023.1 GCF_000170915.1 Limnobacter sp. MED105 | reverse complement strand
AGAGGCCTTGAGGCAGTCTCAAGATGAAGAGGTGATTGCTGATATCGTTGCCTGGATCTCAGCAGATAAAGGGTTAAGATCTAGTTCAGATATTTTAAATCAGCTATACAACTTCAATGTAGATGGCAATGAAGAAACGTCAATATCTAATACGATAGAAATCCAAATTCAAAAGGTAAATGAAGACGTTATTATTTCTAATATTCAGTTTGTATTTGATGAAATAATGAAAATCGTCAATCACTCTGGCAAAACCTTCAACTCTCTTCTGTTTGAAAATCAGCAAGCAAAAATATCTAGATATTTTCAAGTTGTTTTCTATGCCCTATATAAGCTTTTGGTTGAAGAAGAGAAGGTTATAGCCGACATAAAAAAGCTCGTTGGCCTGCTCGATGGTGCTGGGGACAAAATTATATCGTTAGCGGCTGGTGGAGGAAATTGGTCTGCTAAAGAAAAACAAACACAGTCAGATGCTCTATATGGCGTCATAAGCAGATGTTTTGAAAAATCAAGTATAAACGATCCTGCTAGAAATCAATGGGTAACACGTTTTGAAAATATCTTAATGCAGTCGTCAACAGAGCAAACGCTATATGATTTCAAAGTAGGCGTGCATACGTTGAATGAAGCTGAAGATGAACTAGACAAAGAGACATTTTCTAAAATTATTAAAACATTAACTTCAATGGCAAATACTTTTCCTAACTCTGTGGGATACTGTTTACTAGGTGTTGCTGATAATAAAAATACAGCAGAAAGATATAAAAAAATCTATGGGAATGACTATGTTTCCTATTCTACATTTCATATTACGGGTATCGAGTCGGAGGCCAAGAGATTTTATGGTGATATCGATAAATATTTTACAAAAATAGTTCAATTAATTAAGACTGAGCCTATAAGCGATCGAGATAAAGACAATATTTCTAGAAACATTACAACGGTTAGGTATTTTGAGAAAAGTGTAATAATTATGAAAATTGAATCTGATTCGAAACCTTCGGTGTACGATAATAAATATTTTGTGCGTCACGGCAGTAACATAGACGAAGTTTTGCCACAGAATTTTGGGTGAGTTATTTGCGCGGTTTAAATCATAAAAGACCATAACAAAGCGTTGCTGCGGACAAGCCGGTGAACTCAGGCGTTAGGGGGTACATGAAGAGCACCGAAAACCACGATGGCCACGTTTACAACTGGATAATGTTCGAACGAGAAACCGTCGACTTCGTCCTGCGGGCCATCGACTTCTATATCTCGTTGCTCGGCGATGAGTCACGTGAGCTTGCGGAGGACTCTGATCTTTGTAGCTTGATTACTGAGGACACTCGTCGGGAGCTAGGCCTCGGGCGCGACAAAGAGCGAGCCACGCGACTGGCGCAATGGATCCGCGAGCGTGCCGAGCAGTACGGCGATTCGTACCACGTTGATATTTCGCTCAGTCACGGCACAATCCGCTTTATCAAGGCGGCTGCACTGCTTTATTTGGCGCAACTTAAAGCCCGGAGAAACGTACTCGCTAGTCGGTCGAATGTCACCGCCGCAACGCTTTCGGCGGTCGATCGCGAAATTAGTCGCAAAGAGGAACTGTTTAGCTCAGCAGGTGTGTTCAAGAATGCCACCCCGGTTCCCTTACTTGCTTCGTTTGGGTTGGAAACAGTGAAGCCTGCACCAGCAGGCAAAATGGCGATATCGGCGCCGGAATCTTTGCTTACAGCAGCGCGACCTCGACCAGTCCTTGTAGACTCAATCGAAATACTTGATCACGAGCTGAAAGCGCGTTGCCTTGATCTCTTTAACCAGTTTCAGGAAGCTGGTCAGAGTGATCGCAATGACACGGTCGTGGCAGAAGCGTCACGTATATTGGAGAACCGGCTCCGATCTTTCACAGCGTGTGAGGGGGGCAGTACTGCTAAGCAACTCGTCACATTGGCGTTCAACACACAGAAGCCTATGCTCCGGGTTAGCGCCATCGTCGCGGAGCAAGAGGCGGTTCAGCTGCTTTTCCTCGGGACGTTTGGTTTCATCCGCAATCAAGTGCAGCACAAGCTCTTGGGCAATCTGCCTGCGGAGCGGGTACTGCAGATCCTCGGGTGGGTAGACTATCTTTTGTCAGTTGTTGAGCAGGCGGAGCGAATCGAAAATGCCCCCTAACAATTTGTCCAAGCCGACGTCGCTTTGCGGCGCGGCTTAACCCAGGTGTTAGCTGCCGTGGAGTAAAGTATTAGCACCGTTGAAATATTCTCAATAGTTCAAGATATCTGCGTTTCAATCGCTGCAGCGGTTACAGCCGTTGCGGCTTGGCGGGGACTCGAGAGTTGGCGGACCGAACTCGGTGGAAGAGCCGACTTTGAAGCTGCAAGATCGCTCATAAAAGCAACTTACAACGTGAGAGACATCCTAGACGCTTGCCGAAACCCCTGGATACGGCCTCAAGAGCTCCCTAAAGGTTACCTAGAGGCCACCAGCCAGAGTGCCCAGCAGAGGGGCGAGGCAATGGCACACGTCTATTGGAACCGGTGGGATAAGTTGTATCAATTTACGCAGGAATTCGACTCCGCAAGTTTAGAGGCTGAAGCTTTGTGGGGAAGCGAAATTGAGGAACTATCCATGAACTTGCGGAAGTGTGTCAGTCAACTTAGAGCTTCTATTGAAGCGTTCATAAGGAATGAATATTCAGGTGGAGAGGATTTTCGCGCCGATAAGGACTACGCGAATGAGGTTAAGGCCAAGATAAATCTGTCTACAGATGGCAAAGATGAATTTAGTGTAGCGTTGCGGAATGCAATCCAAGGAATCGAAACACATGTTCGCCCACATTTGGCACGCAGCTAACAAGGCTTTCCAAAGAGACGCAATCGCCTTGTCACATCTTTTGCAAAGGGCGCAAAAGTCTCGCCACGGCAATTTTGCCTCTGAACAGCGACGTTAGGTGTCCGAAGCAAGTTAACAGGAGAAATAGGAGAGGGTTTATGACAAGCAAGTTGCGCATCAAGATGGGGCCAATCGAGGTTGAGTATGAAGGTTCGGAAGACTTTCTTAAGCAAGAGCTTCCTGAACTTTTGCAGGCGTTAACTACGCTATATAAGGACTCCGGTATATCCGACGCCCAACCCGCGTCTGCACCTGGTGCCAAGGCGAACGCCACGCCGGGCCCACAAGGAACCACGAACACATACGCGGCTGCGCTTGGCGGAGGCACTGGGACAGAGTTGGCGCTAGCCGCTGGTGCAAGACTTCGAATTGGCATGGGTGCGGAGACTTTCACGCGCGCTAAGCTCCTAGAAGAAATGAAATCTGCGAGTTCCTACTACAAGAAAAGTTATAGCGGCAACCTAAGCAACATCATCGGCACCCTAGTGACAAACCAAAAGTTTATAGAGGCCGCAAAGGACACATACTCACTGCATGCAACAACGGAGAACGAACTGAGGACTAGACTTGCTAGCTAGAGATCACCTCAAAGACCTGCTAAGCAACTCCGACTACACAAAGACGGACAAGCTACTAATCTGTCTTGCAGTGGACGTTGATGTGGCAAAGGAGGTTTCTGCAATTCGCAACTTAGCCGAAGCGTCTGGTTTGCGCGTTGTCAGAGGCTGGAACGTATCGCAGCTCCTTAGCGCAACGAAGGGTCTGGCAGTTCGAACAGCTAAGGGGTGGGAGCTTACCTCCAATGGCAAGCTTCGAGTAGGTACACTTGTCGGACCAGCGCTTCAATCCCCGGTGGCGCAGGTCATCCCGCATCTTCGCGCCCTCTTGCCTGGAGTGAAGAATCTACAGGTCGTTTCGTTCATCGAAGAGTCAGTGCGCTGTCTCGAGCTTGGCCTATGGCGCTCCGGTGTTGTACTTAGCTGGGTGGGCGCGGTTGCCGTTCTCTACGACTATGTAGTTGCAAACCATCTATCTACATTTAATGCAGAAGCAATCAAGAGAAACCCCAAATGGAAGCCCGCAAAAACGACAGAAGATTTGTCACGCATGCAGGAGGCGGATTTTCTAGTCGTTTTGGAGTCTACTCAAATTATCGGAAAGAGCGTGAAGCAAGAATTAGAGGGCTGTTTGAAGTATCGCAATGGGGCCGGGCACCCTAATCAGATGAAAGTTGGCACGGCGCGAGCGACGGGGCATGTTGAAACCCTTATCCAGCATGTATTCGCTGTTTACTGCTAAGACACCTAACAATTCATTCCACCGGACCGGTGCGAGTTGCGCTCGCCCGGCCGGTGAATTCAACCGTTGAGGCTGTGCGAAAACCCTTTTCTGAGAAAAAACATGCCATCTAACCCATTGATTTTAAAAGCCCCCAAAAGTTGGGAGACCGGTAATGCGGGACTTTTTGCACAGCCTCGTTAGGCAATCTTAATCACCAGAAGGGAGGATCACATGCAATACATAAGTCGCCAAAGTCAACTTCAAAGCAGGAAGTGGGATCCATTCTCGCCAGTTCAAAGAGTTTCTGTTGACCAGTTTGGAATTATGAAATTGGCAGCCGGCGGGATGTTGACTGATGCACTGCTGGACGGAGTCGAAATCTCGGTGAAGTCAAAAGTTGCCAAATGGCTCGATGAAAACTATGTGCATCACGCCAGAGTCCTATCTGAACGGGTTAGTTCCACTCGGTTCCTTCTTGGGGCGCAAGTTATCGCTGGACGCGACGATGTGAAAAAGCTCTCGCACATTCTTGTGGTTGAAGCAGATCGGCTGGTACGTGTCACACTGAATTTATCAAGTGAGATCGAGAGATTCATCGTCCATCACGGAATTGTTTGGCGAGCACACTTAACAATAAACAAGTTCTCTGGTTATCCTCATGTAGCTTACGTAGCATCTGATGGCGCTGGTTCGTCATTGCTATTCTTAGATGGGAAGCAAATCAAAACTTCCAGTCAACATATTGATTTCCCATTTATGGCGTTTTGCCAGGCCCCCATTGGGCAAGTGCAAAAAAGCCAACCAAGTTACGGTCTGCTTAGTTACAAATGCCGAAAGAGTGGAAAAATATTCTTGCGAGAAATCTTGCAAGATGGCTCCGTTGGTGGGGAACGCGAAATTGCTGCACCGAATTGTTTGGGTGGAGTTGATTTTGCTATCAGTGGTGATCGCGTTCTCTTTAGAGTTGACTCGATCGAAACAAACTCACTAATCACCCGTGTCGCCAGTTCTAGCGATAGAGGCACAACCTTATCAGCCTTCGAGAAGGTTGACCTTGGTGGCTTTGAACCTGATGAGCACCTACCCACTACTTGTCCAGTGTTTCAAGATTACCTTGGCAACTTCCATGTGCCAGTAGCGACGCGAAAAGACGATAAACGCCACCTATTTGACGTAATGGACGATTTAGCGGTCGAGTCATTGACCCTTTCAACACGTGGTTTTGGATACACGCTCGCACGTTTTCCTAAGAAACCTGGTATGGAAGCACTTGCAGTTCCACGAGGTCGTGGTGATGGAACTACTGATGGGGTCGGAATTATCGCCACCGCTATGGATCAAGGCCAGTTGCTTGTATCAAATTCGCAATCCGGTGGCGCCACCTATCCGCAAGAAAGATTGCTCAATCACGAGATGCCGAAAGTATTTTCTTTTAAGGCAACTGAGTGCTGCTATACACGCGCTCAAGTGCCAAATACTGTAAGCATGGATTACGTATTCATCGAATGTGACGAAAATGGAGCACCAATTTCAAATGAACTTCTCATTGAAACCTGGGATATGCCTCTACCCACTCCCGTCGTTGAAGCCAAAGCCAATGGCTCAAATGTAACGGTGAATATCATTCGAGATGCATGGTTTGAAAATGGCAGGAGTATTTTCAATTTCGATGACCCTTCTATTGAAATAAGTGCCATCAATTACATCAACGAAAGGACTGTCGAAATCACCACAAACAGTTCAGCGCTTGCGGGTAAGAAAATTACATTTGAAACAAAGAACGCGTTCTATTGGCATGAAGGTAGTTCAACTATTGCCTAACATGGCGTTCGAGAGGGACGCGCCAAAAGCGGCGCGCCCCTCAACTTTACGTTAGCTTTCAGTATGAAGATTATTGGGATACCGCTGCAATACGCCTGCTTCGATTGTCGCAAGAGTTTTAAACGCCCACAGCTTAGTGGAGCTAGTGACAGGTTCATGACGTCGGAGCAGCAGGCTGGACAGGTAAGAGAAGCTGCAGAATTCGCGAACGATCGAGTGTACAAGTGCCCTGACTGTGGCGGACTTACTCACTTCATGGGGCAAGACTTTAAGGCCCCAAAGAAATTGGATGTGAAAGCGTGGCAGCAGGTAAAGGCGTTTATTGAATCAGGCAAAGTTTACTATCGGGGTTCGCAAGATGATCAAAGCTAACTCGTCGTTCAACCGTGACGCGCAAGCGCGCCGGTCAACTTAGTCGTTAGTTGCTAGGAGCTTCGTTTGAGCAAATCAGTATTTCTAAGCCACACACATGCGGATAAGCCTTTCGTTCGCAGGTTGGCCGCAGACCTGGAGGCTCATGGCGTTCGGTATTGGTTAGACGAGGCTGAGATCAAAGTTGGGGAATCTCTTATTGAGAAAATAAGACAAGGCTTGGACGAAGTAGATTTTGTTGCGGCCATTCTCTCTCCGAATTCCACGACCTCATCTTGGGTGCAGAGGGAGCTGGATGTGGCTATGAATCAAGAGATCGCCGGCCGCAAAGTGAAAGTGCTGCCAGTCCTTTACCAGTCTTGTGAACTTCCGGGCTTCTTGTTGGGCAAGTTTTATGCGGACTTCACAGATGATCGAAACTATCCATCCGCGCTTAAGAAGCTGATTGAAAGTATGGGGCTCGTTTTTAACAAGTCGGTACTAGACGTAACACGCACTGGCGCCAACCTCGGTGAAGCGGTTGATCGAGCCACTTTGTTTAACTTGCCAATGATGTCTAGGCCTTTTCATAGGCCATTCCAGTACTTGGGCATGAATATTAATGAAGCCTTGGAAATTGTCGGGGGTGCGCTAAATAGCGCCGGGAATATCATCGTCGAAAATGACGAATGTAGAATGTTCTTAGAGAGAGAAGGTAGTTTTGTAAGCTTTATCGAAGTGGACTTCAAACGAACAGCTCCCTTCAATCAAGATCAGAAGTTTGATCCAGAGCCAATGCTTGGTGCGCTAAGCATCAATCCTAGTGAGCTTGACCTCGTTCGCTCTAAAACACACTGCCATACTTATTACGACCATAAGAAGAAAATGAAAATCAATGTTATGTGCGTCTACGATGGCGGGCCTATTTCAGTTGCGTTTAGCACGAAATATTATGGAATGTAATATGCGCTTTATGGTCGCAACTAACAAAGCGTTCCAAACGGACAAAGTTGTCGTGTCACATCCTTTGCAAAGGGCGCAAAAGCTGCGCCACAACAACTTCGCCGCTGAACAGCGGCGTTAGTCATTTAGGAGGTATCGTGGCTATAGAGTCACCACTTTTTCAAAGCGCCATGGAATTGCTTGGGCATTCCATTTCCCACTATAACGGGAATAAGGAGCTAGATAGAAAGCTTGTGATACTTCATTTAGCGAACGCAGTGGAGTTGATACTGAAAGATCTAGTCCTAGATGCAGGGAAATCCATCTACAAAAACCCTAAAGAAACGATCACTATCCAAGGCTGCTTGAGTGCACTGGAGGACGCTAAAGTTGATCTTCCGTACTTGAACAAAATTGAATTGTTGATAGATGAAAGAAACGCTCTACAGCATAGGTTCGGCTCTCCAAACGAACTTACAGCAATATTTTATATGAATATTGCTAAAGAATTTTTCAAATCGGTTTTGCGCAAACATTACGGCCAAGACTATGATGAGCTGTTATCTCAATTTGCGGATGAAACAGATCTTGTAGCATTTAGGCTAGGAGAGCCTGGTAATGACAAAGAACTAGAAAAATTGCAAGAGTTGGCAAAATTGCATCCACTTGGGGCATTACTTTCTGCTTGGACATACTTTGAGAAGTATCTGGATGAATTTATAAATGGGCTTGATTTAAAAGTTAGAAACCACCGTCCGTTTGCAATGGTTTTAGCCTCTGGAAACACGAGGCACTACGGTATTGATATTCCCAAAGAGCTCAGCAATAAAATTAACGAGATGCGCAAAATTAGGAATATGTCAGCCCATGGAAAGGCTGAGCCAACTTTTGGCCAAGTTAAGGAAACCATTGATACTATTGAATCACTTGAAAAATACCTTAACTCCTTAGATCCCGCCGAGGTCAAAGCACGTTCAGAAAAAGAACAGATGTTACAGTGGGAAAGAATGAGAGATGCAGATGAGATGGGTGAGCTGCTTAGAATGAAAGCAATTGCAGAAGCCGAAGCTGAAGAGATGAAAAATGACTAACAATGCCAGTCAGAGGGACCAAAAAACCGTCGCTGCGCTATGGTTTTTCGGCCCCTGCTGGCGACGTTAGGCTTCAGATCTCATGTCCTGCTACTCCTGTTGTTCCTGTGAATGCTTCGAGACGCCGCGCAACTTCGACGTTTCCGTCGAAGCGGAGACGCGCTTCACTTGGCGCCTCCGCGACTTCTGTCATTCCAACATCGGCTGGTACACCGACAGAACAATCTGTGACGAAGATCTTCTAGATGATTGGATATCCAAGGATGCGTTTGGCGTCTATGTGCTTTGGCACAAGGACGACTACTGTGCAGCACACGAGATGTTTCACCTGCGCGCTCTGTATGTGGGAAAGGGCAAGATTGGGAAGCGGTTGCTAGCTCATTGGAAGAACAAGGACTTCTCCGAAGAAATGCTCGTGTACTGGACATTCCTTGAACTCCCAAACCGTCAGGCGAAATACTGCGAGCAATTGCTCTTGGATACGTATAGCGTCCCACTCAACAAGGCGGAGACGACCGGGGAGTTGTTGCTTTGTACACATCTTTCGCAATTCGAAGTTGACTAGTGACGCCGACGCCTAACCCACCGTTCAACCGGACATACTCCGGCGTTCCTGCGCCGGGCGTCGTTTCATTTTGCCCGGCTACGTCACTCTGTCGTATGCCGGTTAACTCAAACGTTACGTGGCTTGGCAAAGTATGGAGCAATAGAATTGGAACAAAACGTAGAAACATGGCCTCCTTGCCAAGCGTTTTATATAGAAAGCATGTTATCTATTACGTCCTCTGCGATTGACTCTACTGAGAAATTGGCGACTATCTTCGACTCAAATGAGGATTTGTCAGATCTACAGCAAGAAGAGATATTAGATTGGATTCAAAATATCGTAACTCAGGCTGCCGCATTGTCTCGCTACTTCTGGACTGTCAAAAAGAAAGAAAAAATCCACAAACAACGCTCTCAATATCTTCGTCGTGTATTTTGTATATCTGAAGAAAGCGCAATCAAAAATCGTGACCTAAGAAATTTAATTGAGCACTTTGATGAAAATCTGGATGTTTTTGTTAGTAAACCGGTTGTAGGCACTATCTTGCCAAACTATGTGGGCGAGGAGCCAGACACTCAAGGTGCTCCACTACATGTATTTCGTGCCTTCTACAACAGAATTGGAGTATTTGAAGTTCTAGGGCATCGCTTCGAACTACAGCCTATCGTTGACGAAATATACGAAATCCATAGGAAATTGATTTCATTTTCTGAGTCTGGGTATGTGTTTCGCAATGCGGTATAAACACGTAACAAGTCAATCAACTTCGCGCCTACGGCGCCGGACGCAGCAAAGCTGCGCCGGTTATTGAGGCGTTAAGTCACAGTTCGACATGCGCCATACACAAAAAATGTCAATCTTTGACATTTTCGGATAAAATTAGATTTCCTTTTTAAGGAGGAAATCATGGGAATGAACGTGAATTTGACCCCGCAGCTTGAAGAACTGGTGCGCGCAAAAGTGGACTCAGGTATGTACACCTCAGCCAGTGAAGTTGTTCGAGAAGCGCTTCGCCTGATGGATGAGCAAGATCAACTTCGCCGAGCTCGTATGGATGAGCTGCGGCACGAAGTTCGAAAGGGCTTGGAAAGTGGCGCAAGCGAGCCATGGGATCCTGCTACCTTAAAGGCAAAAGCGCGCGCCCGTCGTTCGAGCAAGTCGGCTTGAAATGGTAAGAGTAATTCGCAGGCCGCTGGCTGAACTCGACATTCTGGAAATATGGGACTACATTGCCGAGGACAGCGTCACCGAGGCCGATCTCTGGATTGACAGGCTCGATGAAAAACTGCGGCTTTGGGCAACGCAACCCATGATGGGTCGAAGCCGAGAAGAGTTGGCCAGTGGTCTTCGTAGCTTTGCTTTTGGACGATATGTCGTGTTCTTTCTACCAATCTCTGATGGGCTTGATGTTGTGCGTGTTTTGCATGCTTCTCGGGACATAAATGAGCATTTTGATGCGACTTAACTGGTCATTGCATCGGATTTGCATTCTGCGAACCGCTGAATTCAAACGTTAACGATCAAATGCTAGGCTCAGGGTTCTTCGTTATATCCTTTGTTGCGCTCCTACTTGTCTTTATGCCAAGCATCGTTTTTTTCGCAGTGGGCCTGCGCTCTGGTGTGGTTGCCCGTGCTTTTTCATGGTTTGCCTTTCTGGCATTTCCGTTTCTTGCTTGGAATGCATTCACTGATCCCGCAGTTCTAGATTTTGAGTCACGCGCATTTGCTCTTTATCTCATATGGGGTTTCGCGCTTTATCTTGGTGTAGCTGTCTTTTTTGGCATCAAGTTTCTCGCTCGTTTAGGAGGTAGACTTTGGCATGGGCGGTGAAATAATCGTTAACTTATCATTGAAGCAGGACCTCATCGGCACCCCTTAATTCAAACGTTAGGCCGCACAGGGCACGACATGCAGCAAATCGTCAGAGTTCTGAACTCCGAAAACATTGACGTGATCACGAGCGACTTTCACGCCAGTCTGGCGTCGATAGGAGAGTCAATCCAAGGCAAGACTGGTGTCGCCTTGTTCACTGCACTCAAGCGTGAGAAGCTTGTTGGAGGCCCGTATCCGGGCGTCTCCCTCTTCGAAGCTGCGAATCGCATCATGTCTGATCTGGTTATCTTGGGCGGCGTCTCGGGGCTTCTAAAAGAGCGTCTGTTTCCGTTTATTTCATACACCGTCGAGTTCGGCAACGAAAACAACAATGGATTCGATATACGCGCAACCTCAGGGAACGAAACCCTTGTTGGCGAGGCCTTCAATGTCGCACCGTCCTTCTTTCAGATCAAGAAAGGGTCCGCGCTAAAGAAACTCAGGCGCGATGGATCCGACGCGACGTACCGAATACTAATGTTCAACGATGATGCCGTTTCGCAAAGCTATTCGCCAAAGCCTGAAAACGGCCTGCATCACGTACTGGTTGGGGTCGAGTCAGGCAATGTTCAGGTGCGGCCTAACCCTTCCATCGAGCTGACATGCCCCGGCAAGCCAGGCCATGCAGCTCATGTCAAACGTTATACCTAACCAACCAATATAAAATTCCAGATATGCGCATATCAACGTTGTTCTTCGGTCTACTAACAATTGTTCTATCCGGATGCGCAACGACCAGCGTTCCCACAAACTACACCCCATTAGAAAGCTCAGGGAAAGGGATAGTTGTCACTTCCATCACCTACAGCGGCATGTACTCCGGCTATAGCGTGATGTATGCGAGCAGCGATGGAAAGACAAAGGGCGAGTTCACGGTTGGCAAAGGCGTGGTGCTGATCCCGTATTTCCCCGATATGGACTTCGAAGAAAAGGGGATGAAAGGGGATGTGGTCGTTGCGGAGCTACCTGCAGGGCAATACGAAATAAATAGCTGGCAAGTTTCAAGTGGCCACGCGATTATTCGGCCAGTGAGTCCTGTTCAAGTCCGCTTTACGGTCGAGCCAGGCAAAAAGCTATACCTCGGGAGCTTCCACTTTGAACAAACCCGCAGCATGGGTTTTGCCGTCACTGGAGTCAAAGTCGGGTTCGCAGACCAAGAGAGCAGAGACATGAATGTCGTTGCCAAGAAGTACCCCAACGTAGCTAGCAGTCCGAGAGGCGGCACAGTGCCTCAACGCGTAGCGATAGACTCCTTAGGCGGCGATGGGAGCACAAAAATATCTGTGCCGTTTATCTTGCTAACGCCGGCAAAGTGAGGTCTAACAACCCCATCGAGAGGATATGCCTCGGCAAGCCATGTCTAGCCTCTCATCTCAAACGTTAGATGTTTCCCCTTATGAACTCTATCTCTCCACAAATCGAAGCCCAACTCTCCCGCGACGAGAAAGTTCTCTGGGCTGGAAATGGTGATCTCAACCTCATTTGAAGGAACGAAAGAGGCATGCTTTTTAACGTTGAACTAGGAATCCCCGCGTCTAACTCTTCAGCATGCGGCTCTAATTGGTTGTGTTAGGAAAAGGGAAATTATGAGCGATTGGGACTTTCTGCATGACATGCATAACCAGGGCTATAGTCCAGAGCAGATTGCTGATGCGGCTGCGTGTGGTTATAACCCTTTGGATAATAGTAATTGGGAACACATCGAAGAGTTTATTGATGAAGAGGGAGGTTGGGATTCGGACAGTGGCCCCGCTAGCCCGTCTACTCTGGCCCTATGGGAGTTGCTAGATGGTTTGGTTGAAACTGCACGAAATTACGTCAAAGTGACAGGTCGACATCTACCAATCTATGGGGAGCTCGGTGAGCTTTATGGTGAAGCCAAATACGGAATAAAAAGGCATAAGCCTTTTACACAGGGGTCCGATGGCAAACTGGGTAATGATTTTGTCGAAATAAAAACTATCAGTCCACTTAGATCTGACAACGCTGTGATAGTGAAGCGAGCAGGTAATTTCAATAAGCTTCTGATCGTGAAGATTAACGAGAACTTTGAGTTTAAAGCAAAATTGCTTGATCGAAAGAGCTTTCAAAAACGCTCAGGAAAATATATCAAAGCCAAGTGGAGTGAATAAGTTTCCAATCCATAAAATTAATGCGCATACACTTTTCTCTGGATGCTGCGCAGAGCACACATACTTTTTTACGCCAACCTTGGGTTCAATTGTGAGGAAATTAGCATGTCCAAGTATCTACCGCATTTAATACTAACTGCCGGATTGTTGCCGGCAATAGCCACTGCGGCAGAACCTGTGAAACTCACTGAAGACACTTATAAAGCCGACCTTGGGGCTATTGTCGTCCAGATAAATTGGGGTCGTGCCTGGAAGTGCGGCCAGTTCGAGAATGCGCAGCTACAAGCACTTACATTCACTAAGTCGCCTATCGCTGCCGAAACGTCTTCGACTTTGGCGCTTGAACCCCCCTCCAAGTTGTTCGCCGACAATCAATATTTACCTTATGTATTGGTGATCGAACCAGGTGATTATGTGTTGACTGCCTTTGACGTGAAAGTGGCTCGCTCATCGAGTGAGGTCGCTCATATCAAAGGATCTAAAGACGATCTGATCAAGGATGGAAAACCAATTGGTGGATCATTTACAGTGAGCCCTGGCGAAATAGTTTACATAGGTCACTTTGGTCTTGACTGCGGCGCAGAGCCATTCTTGTGGCGAAACTATATCGAGGGCCAGCAAGATTTCGAAAGGTATGTGGCAGGCTTTAGACAAAAGTTTCCGTTCGTAAAAAATGTGCCCGTTCGATTTGGCCTCTTCGAAACAACACTTTTCGGTAACTCATATTCACTCAAAGATCCTGTTGTCAAATGAGGTTCAGTGGGTGCTTCGTAAAGTTCTCGTTCGTGGCTAAGATTTTTTTACAGGAATAATCAGAAACATCTATTTTGTGGACGCGTCTGAAGCATGACTATCGGTCAATCCAATAACCCTTTGCATGGGGTCACACTTGAGGCTGTCGTGGAAAAGCTCGTTGAGTACTACGGCTGGGATGAACTCGCCAATAGAATCAAAATCAATTGTTTCAAGAACGATCCTTCCGTGAAATCCAGCCTGAAGTTTTTACGAAAAACGCCTTGGGCCCGAGAGCAGGTGGAGCAACTATACCTCTCTACATTTGCAGCACAAAGCCATTCAAGAACATGAAGAATCCTTTCGATACCCCTGAAAGTCCAATTCAGAGAATAAAGACTGCTCAGATATGTCCGCATTGTTTTGCGCAGTTGTATTCACTGTGGGGAGAAGATCTTCGCGTGCGCGGACGATGCCCCGAATGCAAAAAACGTGTGTTTAAGTTCTACACAATGATGCTCTCAGGTCGCGAGATAGGGTTGTATTACGTAGCCTCTGCTGCCGCTGTAGTCATTGTTTGGGGCTTGGATTGGTACATCAATTTTCTGGATAATTTTGGTTGATAAAACCGAATGAATTGAAATGGAAACTTCATCATGAATATTGTCAGTAGGTTGTTTTTAGTTGCGACTCTCGGCTTTGCTTTGGCTGGTTGTACCGGCATGATCCGTCAGGTCGATCAAGCAAACATTGAGTCAGTCCGCAAAGTGGTGGTCGTCTCTCAGCTGGGTGATACTTTCATTGGATCCCTGACTGCCACCACAGTATTCGGTAACAGTAGTTACAAAGTAGATGTTGGCGATTGGCAGGTTGACGAAAAACTCGCTGCAAGCGCTGTTGATGCCATTAATCAAAGTGAAAAGCTGAATGCATCAATGTTGGCATCGAGTGCGAAATTGCCTGAGTTACTTAAAGCGGCTGCGGCTAGAAATGCAGATACGTTGCTGGTGGTGACACCGGCTGGCAACAGTAATCAACCCGAGTTCTGGCCCGGTTATGGTTTTAGCAGAAGGACGCTGTTTATGATGGACAGGTCTTGTATCTACAGCTTGTTTGTAACTACGGCTTACAACGTTAAATCAGGAAAGGAAATGGGAATTGCATGGAGCTTTCCGAAGTGGGAAAGCATACCCTGCGATCAAGCCACTGATCTGGTGTGGAAAGACAGCTTCGAGAAGTATTCTGTGAATGAAAAGGAATTGATTCGGAAAGCTGTCATCACAAGTGTCACTAAGAATGCGCGAACATCACTCCAAGGGCTGGGTCTGCTGCCTTGATTTGCTGTACTGACCAAGAATCGGATCTAGAACGACTGCGTAATCTTAAATACGAATTGAAGGAACGGAGATGCTGAATAGGCTAAGTTTTTTGATGTTTTCTGTTGCTTTGCCCATGATCTTACTCGTCGGTTGTAGCACACCACAATCGGTCCCCTTGACTGTGGAAAACAGTTCTTCAATTAAAAATATTTATATTGAAAAGAACGTGCCCAAGCCAAGCGCAATCTATTGGCGCGGAACTACTCAAGCTTGGGGAGGTGCATTGTTTGGCGCGCTTGGTGCTTTTGCTACCGCCGACGCTGGTATGACAGATGCAGAAAAAATGATTAAATTCATGGAGAAACACAAAATTGATATTTCTGAGATCGTCTATTCGGAAGTTTCCAAGCAGACTGCAGCGTTGAAAACTTATCAGATAACCAGTGTTGATAAAAGTGATGCGACCCTGACACTCGCAGTTGATATGTATGGTTTCAATAAAACGCACCCGTTCGGAACTCATATGAATCCGATGATTCGAATGACAGCAAAACTCATCAAGCCGAATAATCAAATCATCTGGCAAGAAAGTGAATTTGTTTCAGATTTTGCCTCTGAGAATGACCAGGGGCAGTCTTTGGAAACTTATCAAAATGAACCTGCCAAGTTGAGAACGGCACTTGCTAAAGCATCGCAAGTGACAGTCAAACGTTTGCTGGCAAAACTGCAATAGTTCTTGGTCTGACCTAATGGATAAAGAGAGCAACTACACACCGAACCATATTCCCGTAAAAGAACGGGTAGAAAACATTATTGGCTCAATCTTTTTTGTAGCGTACGGGGCATATGGCGTGTGGACCAACGATCTTCACTTGGTGTTTGGCAGGCGATCTCCCGGTATTCATCTTCATGATATTGCTGCTTGGCTAATGTTTGCTGCATCGATATGTGGTTGTGTTGTTTTACTCACGGTGGTCGTAGATCACTACGACCAGCGAAACAATGAAACCAACTATAAAAAAATCGCTGATGTCTTTAAAAAATCAGGAATTGCTTTTGCCATTCTGTCCATTCTTGCATGGGCATTAATGGAGATCTTCTGATACTGTGCTCACAGTAACCGCACTTGATTAAAGCCTTATCGCTTGGGTGATGAGTAATAAACCCCCAACGCGCCATCCTCCTCCAGCGTCACCATTCGGTGCGCGTCAATCGACACCACAAACTTTCTCTGCTCCCATTTCCCTTTCCAGGCAGGGTCTTTACATTCCAAAACTCCAGTTTTAACCACGGTTAGCTGCTCACCGTAAGCAGAAAATCCAAGGCCTGTGTTCTCCAATGAAAACTGCAAGCGCTTGCCTTGGCTATCTACAGCCTCTGGGGGCAGGGTCGCATTCATTCGGGTCAGCACATCTTTCAATTGCAGTTCTTCAAGCACGAAGTGCAACTGTCCCTTGGCGCATGCGCCTACTGGCGATGTGTTGTTTTGCGCTGCTTTCAAATCAATGCTTTTTCCAATCTGCGGTTTGAATTGATTGGCCGTGGTTTCAAAACATCCAATCGGGCAGCGAACTTCCAGCAATGTCCAAGCCTTCAGCAAATCAGAGGTTGGGTTTTCTGAAATTGAATTTTCTGAAGCGTGAGTCGATGTAAGGTCCAGCATCAGCGCTGCGGCGACGAAAGCAAGTTTAATCATGTCCATTTCCTTAGCGGCCAATGCTTTGCAGGTAACTCGAGATTGCTTGAGTAGACGAGTACTTGTAGCGAAGAAAGTATTTTGGTCGCTTGGACCAATAACCCGGTTTTGAGAACAACACAAAGCTGACACCAGTAGAACTTTGTGAACCCACCCAGCCGTGTTCGTTTTGAACAATGCCAATGTGATTGACCCCTTTGTAAGGTCCGGTGACTTGCTCTGGAAATATGATCAAGTCGCCAGCCTGTGGTGTGTCAACCTGTTCAAAATGAGGCGATGCCATGTAGCCCGCAACGTTGGTTTTAAAGGCAGCAGCGCGTTCTGGGAAGAGTTGTTCAAACACGTAGGCGACGAACCCTGAACAATCAAATCCGTTTGTGTTTTTACCGCCCCATTTGTAGGGTTTGCCTTCCATAATTTCAAACACTTTGTCGGCACGGTGGGCAATGCCCCTGCCGGTTTGGGCAACATGCTCTTGCATTCAGCTTCTCCTTTTTTGATGTGGAAAAGCAATGTAGAGGCAAGGTGTTGTACTGTCAAAACGCTACCTACTCCGGGTTAGGTTCCAACAAAAAAGCCAGGCACTTTTCAGCACCTGGCTTTCTCAAATCAAACCACTCAAACTTAAGCGGCTTTTACCTTCAAACGCCATGCGTGCAGCAGGGGCTCGGTGTAACCGGCTGGTTGTTCCATGCCTTTGAACACCAGGTCGCATGCAGCCTTGAATGCGGCGGATGTTTCAAAGTTGCCAGCCATGGGCTTGTAGGCGGGGTCGCCAGCGTTTTGCTGGTCAACCACAGCGGCCATGCGCTTCATGGTTTCCATCACTTGCTCTTTGCTCACAATGCCGTGGTGAATCCAGTTGGCAATGTGCTGGCTGGAAATGCGCAGTGTGGCGCGGTCTTCCATCAGGCCCACGTTGTTGATGTCGGGCACCTTGGAGCAACCTACACCTTGGTCAACCCAGCGAACCACATAACCCAAAATACCTTGGGCGTTGTTGTCCAGCTCTTGCTGCTTTTCTGCCTCGCTCCAGTTGGTGTTGGTGGCCACTGGCACTTGCAACAGGTTGGCCAAAATGCCTGGGCGTTCTGCGTCGGCATCAATCTTTTCCAGCTCGGCTTGAACAGCGGCCACGCTCACCTGGTGGTAGTGCATGGCGTGCAATGTTGCAGCAGTTGGGCTGGGTACCCACGCGGTGTTGGCACCGGCTTTGGGGTGGCCAATTTTCTGTTCCAGCATGGCTTTCATCAGGTCGGGCATGGCCCACATGCCTTTACCAATTTGCGCACGGCCTTTCAAGCCACAGCTCAAACCAACCAGCACGTTGTTGCGCTCGTAGGCGGTAATCCATGCGCTGCTCTTCATGTCGGCTTTGCGAATCATGGCGCCTGCGTGCATGGCGGTGTGCATTTCGTCCCCAGTACGGTCCAGGAAGCCTGTGTTAATGAAAGCAACACGGCTGGCTGCGGCAGCAATACAAGCCTTCAGGTTGACTGATGTGCGGCGCTCTTCGTCCATAATGCCCAGCTTCACGGTGCTGTCAGGCAGGCCCAGCAGCTTTTCTACATGGGTGAACAATTCGGCAGCGAAGCCCACTTCAACAGGGCCGTGCATTTTCGGCTTCACGATGTAAACCGAACCTTTGCGGCTGTTGCGAATACCGTTCACGCCATTGCCTTTCAGGTCGTGCAGCGCAATCGTGGTGGTAATCACCGCGTCCATAATGCCTTCGGGAATTTCTTTGTCGCCGCCCCACAAAATTGCGGGGTTGGTCATCAGGTGGCCCACATTGCGCAAGAACAACATGGAGCGGCCATGCATGGTCACTTTCTCGCCATTCACGCCGGTGTACACGCGGTCAGCATTCAAGCCACGTGTGAATGTTTTGCCGCCTTTGCTTACGCTTTCTGTCAGGGTGCCTTTCAAAATACCCAGCCAGTTTTTGTAGGCCACAATTTTGTCTTCGGCGTCTACGGCTGCAACAGAATCTTCCAGGTCCAGAATGGTGGACAGCGCTGCTTCCAGCACCACGTCGGCCACACCGGCTGCGTCGCTCGAACCAATCGGTGTTGAGCGGTTAATAATGATGTCGGCGTGAATGCCGTTGTTCACCAGCAGTACTGAAGAAGGTGCTGCTGCGTCGCCCTGGTAACCCACCAGTTGTGCGGCGTTTTTCAGGCCAACGGTGCTACCGTTCTTCAAGGCAACTTGCAGCTTGCCGCCTGCAATGGCGTAGCCAGTGGCGTCTTTGTGTGATGCGCCTTCCAATGGGAAAGACTGATCCAAAAAGTTGCGTGCAAACTCAATTACTTTTGCACCGCGCACTGGGTTGTAGCCGCCAGCGCGTTCTGCACCGCCTTCTTCGGAAATAACATCAGTGCCGTACAGTGCGTCGTACAGGCTGCCCCAACGTGCGTTGGCTGCGTTCAGGGCGTAGCGTGCGTTCAAAATAGGCACAACCAACTGGGGGCCAGCTTGGGTGGCCAGTTCGCTGTCTACATTGGCGGTGGTGGCTTGCACTTTGGCAGGCTGTTCAACCAGGTAGCCAATCTTTTTCAAGAATTCTTGGTAAGCAGCCATGTCGGCGATGGGGCCGGGGTTGGCTTTGTGCCAGGCGTCCATTTCCAGTTGAATGCGGTCGCGCTCGGCCAGCAGGGCGGCGTTTTTCGGGGCCAGTGTGCTGACGATTTCGTCGAAGCCTTTCCAGAAACCAGCTTGATCAATGCCGGTGCCGGGCAGCACTTCATTGTTGATGAAGTTGTACAGGGGTGTGGCTACTTTCAAGCCATGCACGGTGGTGCGTTCTGTCATTTTAGAAACCTCGGGCTGGGTAGTTAATGCGAAACAGTCGATTGTAAAGGAATTGAGTGTGATTCTGACATGTTTGGAATGGTCATAAGCACAGGCGATTGATCAAGACATCTTTAACTTTTTTGCAAAACTCTGGAAAACCCCAAGTCGATTGCAGCAACGCGGGCTTCAATCCAAATTGTGGGCTGGTTACTATTGGGTAATCGATTCGGGGTAAACATGCGGACTTTTGATTACATCGTAGTGGGGGCGGGCACGGCTGGGGCCTTGATGGCCAACCGGCTCAGTGCCAACCCCAACAATTCAGTGCTGTTGCTGGAAGCGGGCGGTAAAGACAACTACCACTGGATCCACATTCCCGTGGGTTACCTGTATTGCATCGACAACCCGCGCACCGATTGGCGTTTTCGCACCGAGCCCGATGCAGGCCTGAACGGCCGCGCCCTGATTTACCCCCGTGGCAAAACCCTGGGTGGTTGCTCCAGCATCAACGGCATGATCTACATGCGGGGCCAGGCCCGCGATTATGAAAGCTGGGCCGCCCAAACCGGCGACGAGGCCTGGAACTGGAACAATTGTTTGCAAGATTTCCTAGCGCATGAAAGCAACTGGCGTTACGACAACCCGCATGCCGAGTTGGCCGACACAGACCTGCCAAAGTTTCACAGTGGCAAGGGTGAGTGGCGCGTCGAAAAGCAGCGCCTGCGTTGGGAAATTCTGGAAGCGTTTTCTGAAGCGGCGCAGCAGGCAGGCATACCCGCCAGCGACGACTTCAACCGTGGCAATAACTTTGGTGTGGGCTACTTTGAAGTGAACCAGCGCAGCGGCTGGCGGTGGAACACATCCAAAGCCTTCTTGCGCCCCATCCTGAAGCGGCCCAACTTAACCGTGTGGACACAGGCACAAGTTAAAAATTTAATCATCGAACGCAACGCCAGCGGCGAACTGGTGTGCAATGGCGCGCAGGTGGTGAAGGGCGGTGAAGAAGTGGCCGTGAAAGCCGTGCGCGAAACCGTGCTGTGCGCGGGTGCAATTGGCACGCCGCAAATTCTGGAGCTTTCAGGCATAGGGCAGGGCAACCTGCTGCAGCAACACGGCATTGACGTAAAGCTGGACAAACCCGGTGTGGGTGCCAACCTGCAAGACCATTTGCAAATACGCGCCGTGTTCAAAGTGCAGGGCGTTAAAACCTTGAACACGCTGGCCAACAGCCTGTGGGGCAAGGCGCAAATTGGCATGGAATATGTGTTCAAGCGCAGCGGCCCCATGAGCATGGCGCCCTCGCAACTGGGCGCATTCACCAAAAGCAGCGCCGACCGGCCATACCCCAACATTCAGTACCATGTGCAGCCGCTGAGCCTGCCCGCTTTTGGTCAGCCCTTGCACAACTTCAATGCCTTCACAGCCAGTGTGTGTAACCTCAACCCCAGCAGCCGCGGTTCAGTGCATATTAAAAGTGGCCGGTTTGAGGATGCACCCGCCATTGCACCGAATTACCTCAGCACCACTGAGGATCAAAAAGTGGCGGCTGATTCCCTCAGGGTGACGCGCAATATTGCGCAGCAACCCGCCTTGGCCAAGTACAAGCCCGAGGAATTCAAGCCCGGCGTGGAGTTTCAAACCGACGAGGAATTGGTGCGTTTGGCAGGCGACATTGCCACCACGATTTTTCACCCGGTAGGGACTGCAAAAATGGGTGCTGCCAACGACCCGGCTGCGGTGGTGGATTCCCGCTTGCGGGTGATTGGCGTGAAGCACTTGCGCATTGCCGATGCCAGCGTGATGCCTACTATTACCAGCGGCAACACCAACAGCCCCACGCTGATGATTGCCGAGAAGGCAGCGCGGTGGATACTTGAAGGCTGATACACTTCGGGCATTGATTGCAGGGAACAATATGAACGAAGTCATCATCAACAAAGAACCCGTTGAGCTGTACAAAATCCTGAAGTTTCAGGGTTGGTTGTCCAGCGGCGGCGAAGCCAAGAATGTGATCGCCGATGGCCATGTACTGGTCAACGGTCAAATTGAAACCCAGAAACGCAAGAAAATTGTGGGTGGTGATGTAATCGAGTTTGACGGCGTGAAGTACACGGTTAAACTGGGATAAGTGGTTTTTCCCAAAGCAGTTTCAATCAAGGCAGTACGGTCATGGCAGTTAAAGACCAACAAGTTGTAAACCAATCCCAATGTGTTGAAGTGTATTTCGACGGTTCATGCCCCATGTGCCGCCGTGAAATCGCGGTGTATCAAAACATCACACCCGATCAGCCCATTGCCTGGGTTGATGTCTCCAAACCCGATACGCCACTGCCCCAAGGGCAATCCAAAGAACAGCTCATGGCGCGTTTTCACACGCGCACGGCGCAAGGCGAATTGCTCAGTGGTGCCGCGGCTTTTGTGCATGTGTGGGCGCAGTTGCCCGGTTGGCGGGTGTTGGCATGGCTGGCCAAGGTGCCGGGCATGTTGTGGGCCATGGAAAAGGCGTACAACGGCTTCTTGCCGGTCCGCCCTGCCATTCAGCGCTTTGTTTTGAAATTCGACACCAGCCATTTGCCGCCCACTTTGGTGGCCGACCTTCGCACTGACCACGCCGGTGAAACCGGGGCAGTGTGGATTTACAAAGGTATTCTGGCTGTTTCAAAAACCCCTGAAGTTCGCGCATTTGCCAGTGAACACCTGCAAACTGAGCAGCGCCATTTAAACGCCATGAACACGCTGCTGCCGATATTTCGCCGAAGCTGGCTGTTGGTGCCCTGGCGCATTGCAGGCTTCCTCACCGGGGCTTTGCCAGCCTTGTTCGGGCCGGTTGCGGTGTACCGAACCATTGCTGCGGTGGAAACTTTTGTGAACTTGCACTATCAGGAACAAATCGAAAAGCTGACGGCTTTGGGAACCCACCAGGATTTGAAAGCGCAGCTGATTGAGTTTCAACTGGATGAATGCGCGCACCGCGACGAGGCCGCCGCAAAAACAACAAAGCCCGGCGGTTTAATCGCCAGGCTTTGGGTAAGTGCTGTTGGGTCAGGCTCCAAGGTTGCAGTCACCTTGGCGCGTTTTATCTAATTACTCAAGCAGCCAATGCAGGTTTTTGAACCTGGCGAACCAGTGCTTGCAAGCGCTTGCGCTGCAGGCGCATTTCAACTTCCATGGCTTTGAATTTTGCTTTGTAGGCCGCCAGGGTTTCGCCGTTCTTGATGGCGTTTTTCGTGTCTTGGTACCAGGCTTCTTTCAGTTTGGCCCAGTCTTGCAAGGCCTTGCTGTAGTGCTCATATTCCTGCGCAAGGCGGGCTTTCATGGCTTCAACATGCGCATGCATTGCGGTGGGCTGTGCCTGCATTTTTTCTTCGGCACGCTTGAATTGCATCGCGATGCGTGCTTTTTCAATGGCGAACTTGTCGCAGCGCTTCAGGTTCTTGGTCAGGCCAACAAACGACAAGCCTGCGATCAGCCATTTGGTGGGGTCGATGTGATACCACTTGATGCCGTTGCGATAGTCGTATTGAAACAGGTGGTGGTAGTTGTGATAACCCTCACCGTACGTAAAAATCGCCAGGAAATCGTTGTCGCGCGCGGTGTTCTCGTCGGTGTAAGGGCGGCGGCCCCAAATGTGCGCCAGCGAATTGATGAAGAAGGTGGTTTGGTGGCACCACACCAGGCGCAGCAAACCGCCCAGCAGCATCACGCCCCACAAGTCGCCAACCAGGTAACCAATCAAGGCAGGGAACAGAAAGTTGATGCCCAAGGCCAGCGCCGTGTAGTGCTTGTGCTGGAACATCACCAGTGGGTCTTTCAACAGGTCGGGTGAATTGCTGAGGTCTTCCTTGCCTGATTCGTATTTGCGAATCATCCAGCCCATGTGCGAGAACCAGAAGCCACGCTTGGCCGAGTAGGGGTCGTGCTCGGTGTCGTCTACATGGCGGTGGTGCGTGCGGTGGCCCGAAGCCCAAATCAAGATGCTGTTTTGTACGGCCATGGTGCCGAAGAACATCAACACGAAGCGAACTGACCAGTGGGCTTCGTAGGTGCGGTGGGCCCACAGGCGGTGGTAACCGGCGGTAATCGAAATGCCATTCAGAATGGCCAACACCACGAAAGACACCCAGGCAGCCGTGCTGTAGTCGTTGTACCAAGCGTAGGCAGGTACAAGAATAAGTGCAGCAATGGTGGTTCCAAACAGGGTAATTGCGCCGGGCCAGTGGATCGGGCTATTGGGGTCAACTCGAGTGGTCATTGAAGATTGGTTTTTACCAGTTGGTTCAAAGGATGTGGGAATCATACTGATGATTTCGCTTCCGAAAAACCCAAATTTAAATATTTAATAATTGTTCTTGATTGTTGAGGTTCGGCCGCAACGAAATCATAAATTTCGAAGCGGCGAAAGTTAACACTTGTGCACTCAATATTTAAAAACTGTCAGCAAATTACCAAGTCGTTTGTTAATTGGCGCCAGTCAGCTCGCCACCCAGTACATTGATCAAACCAGGAATCAGTTTGCGCAGTTCACCGGTCATTAGGGCGAAGTCGGAGTCAAATGCGTCGTCGTCGGCACTTAAGGCAGCCTGTTCCTTAATCACATCCAAAGGCGCAACCCGTTTCACCTGCAGGTTTTCATGCAGCACAAAGGAAACTTTGTCAGCCCAGGTCATGGCAAGTTTGGTGACGTCCTTTCCGCCTTTGATGTGCTTTGCAATTTCCTCCGATTCCAGCGAGTGCTTTACATAGCGCACAGTGGCCGCTTGTTCGCCGCGGCTTTTCAGTTCGCAATCCTGGTCTACGGTAAAGGGGGGTGGGTTGTCGTTCTCGGCCAGCCAGGCGGTCATGGCCACGGTGGGCGATATTTTGGTTTTGACCAAGGCCATGGCCACACCTTCCACGCTTTTCATCAGCATGCCGATCAGCTCATCGGCCTTGGCCGGGCTGGCTGCATCAATTACCAGCCACTTGCCCTCAAGGTCGATCCAGGCATTGATTCGGCTGCGAATGGCAAATGCGCGTGGCAGCAGTTCGTCGGTTACGGCTTCCTTGATTTCTTTCATTTGCTTGCGACCGGGTTTGTACCCTTCGCGTTCTTCAATTTCTGTAGCGCGTGCTTTGGTGAATTGGTTGATCACCGTGCTGGGCAACAGCTTTTTTTCAAGGCCCAGTGAAATCAGCAATTGTTGGCCACTGCGGTGTACAAACGGTTCGCCTTCGGCTTTTGGGGATACCCAGCCGCGCGTCTGCAAATCCATACCACCGCAGGCTTGCAGCGCTTGTTTGGCCAGTTTGTCTTCCAGCGATTCGGGGGTTTCTTCCCATTTGGTAAGGCGAAAGATGAACAGGTTTTTAAACCACATGGCTTTGCTCGTTGAAATAGAAAAAGGGCTGGCAGTGTAACGCAAAAAACCAAGGTGCAGCCAGTCGGCTTGAAGCCCGCCCAATGCCTGAACAAATTTTCACCGGCCTTTCTATTTGATAGTAGTATTTCGATACGCTGTCATCAAAATACTCACAACATAGTCGGTACAACCGAATGCGCCTTACGCCGTTTCGCTGGATTTGGGTTTTGTGCCTGCTGCCTTTGGCAAGCAGTTGCAGCACGCCGCCTCAGCGCGATTTCGCCGATACCCTCAGCATGTTCGAAGAGCTTCGTCAACAATACGACGTGCCATATTCCCGAATGGGTTTTCAGAAAAGCCCTCTGTTTGCCTTTGCCAAAGGCAAAACACAGATTGTGATTGACGAGGCCTTTTCCGAGGGGCTTAGCGACGCAGCACTGCGTTATGTTTTTGTGCATGAACTGGTGCACCTGAAATACGACGACCCTCGGCGTGGGTATGATTTGTTGAAACGCATTCACCAAACCAACGCCAAAGACACCGAACTGATGAACAATGCCTTCATGACGCTTTTGGGCGCCTATGGTCAAGACCCTGAATTTAAAGGCTTTCTTGATCAAGTTGAAACACGGGCCAACCACTATGCAGCACAGCATTTGATTGATCGTGGCGAAAACCCCTGCAAGGCCATTGCAGAAATTGAACAGTACACCAGTGCACGCTTTCGGTTTGGCACTGAAGACCTGTGCAAATGATCCAACTGCCCGAACGCATTGTTTGCCTCACCGAGGAAACCACCGAGTGGCTTTACCTGCTGGGTGAAGAACATCGAATTGTCGGCATTTCAGGCTACACCGTGCGCCCTCGCAAGGCCCGCCTTGAAAAACCCAAAGTAAGCGCGTTTCTAACCGCCAAGATTGATCAAATACTGGCCCTGAAGCCCGATTGCGTATTCGGTTTTTCTGATTTGCAGGCTGACATTGCCAGCGCGCTGATTCGCCATGGCGTGCAAGTAACGGTTTTCAACCAACGCTCGGTGCCCGAAATTTTCAGCATGATGTACCAGGTGGCAGCCACCGTGGGCGCGGGCGAGAAGGGCCTGCAACTGATTGCTGAAATTCAGGCGAAAGTGGAAGCCATTCGGGCTGAAACCAGGCAGTGGCCCCGGCGTCCCAAGGTGTATTTTGAGGAATGGGACGAGCCACCAATCAGCGCAATTCAGTGGGTAAGCGAGTTAATTGGTATTGCCGGGGGCGACGATTGTTTCCCGGAACTAGCCACGCAAAGCCTGGGCAAGAACCGCATTATTGCTGACAGCAGCGAGATTGTTCGCCGCAACCCCGACATTATTATTGGTTCGTGGTGTGGCAAAAAGTTTCGCCCCGAAACCGTGGCTGCGCGGGCAGGCTGGAGCGATGTAAATGCGGTGAAGCACCAGCAAATTTTCGAGGTGAAGTCGCCTTTGATTTTGCAGCCGGGGCCAGCAGCGCTGACCGACGGCCTTGCTGCGCTGCATGAAATTATTCGTCAGTGGCAAACCCAGCAGCACAGGAATGGCTTGTAATTTTGTACAGAAGTTGTAATGTTGAGTGCCAAGGTGCGGAGGACTGCAGCATGACTCTACTCAACCCCACAAAGCCAAGGCTTGCAACCCGAATACTGGCGGTGATTTTTACCATGGTGGCTGTGTTGGTCATCAGCTTCTGCGCCGCGGTCATGTCGATCATCTACATGCATGCCGATGAAAACGGCATGGTTCCACAGGCGTTTTCGCTCAGCAATCAGCTGTCTCAACCCATTATCACCATACTGCCACCTCAGCAGCCAGGCTCCAACGCGCCCAGCCACAAAGCACCCCAGTACAATATTTAAAAAACAATCTGCTCGGGGTGTGGGCCAATTTCATGCCGGTTGGGTTGGGCATCCAGAATTTTGACCTGTGCAGGATCGAAGCTGGCAATGAAGTGGTGCTTGCCAGCAGGCGTGGTGGTAAAGGCCACTGGGTGTACTAGCACCGAGCATTGCAACAGGTCGAACACCACGGGCAAATGCTCCGGGCATTCCGGCATAAAGCGAAAGGGTTTGCGCCAGTCGATTTCGTCTTCAGGCATTTTTTTGAATACGCTACACGCGCGGTAAATGTCGGCCACTTCTGACACTACTTCTTTCGACACGCGCGACAAATTCACAAATTGGGTTCCACTTTCTTCACCCAGGTCTTCAAGGTGCACTACGCCGGGTTTGCGCGGCGTTTCAATACCAACTGTGATGGTTGCTGTGGAAAAGTAGTGACCTGCTTTTTGCGCCTGCGCCAAAAGTTCACCCAAGGCCATGTAGGCATTGCGGTTGCCGTACAGGGCATTGAAAAAGTTTTTCGGAATGCGGCCTGCAACGGGCAATTTGTAATCAGAAAGTTTCAACTGGCTGGGTGGGGCCTTGGGGCCGCTCCACACAGCAATCAGTTGACCTCGGTGTAATCCATGTTGTGTTCATGACGCCATGTGTTTGTATTTAAGTGGGTACTTCTGAATCAACAGCTTTACTGCGTCTATATCGCTCAACGGCGGCACTTGGTTACGTGCCCGGTATTCTTGGTGAACAATGTCCAGCCACAAATAACAAACTTCGGGTTCTTCCATTCCGCTGGCCAGCATATGGCGCAGCCTTTCCAGCACAATGCCCACTTGCGGTGTGGCGTTGCCAGAACCGTTCAACCACCGGTAACCTGAACCTGCACTTCGACCCAACAATTGCCCAAAAGTGCTTTCAGTAACCTTGGTTTTTCCGAACACCCGTTGAAACATTTTGTAGGTGTCTTCCAGGCTGAGTTCGTTGTTCAAGGGAACCAGCGACTCATGGGTTTCGTACAACCTTAAAATTAATGCAACCGTGGGATCGAGCAGTTCATCGCTAGAATTTCCCTCGGGCGGGCGAACAATTGAATTGAATTTCGCCTGGGTACTGATACCAAACAAGGCGCACATTTTAGACACAGTTAACCCGTATTTCTGCTTGAACAGGTTGAGGTATGCACCTGTGCGTGGCTTGTTTTTATTGTTAATTTGAGGCATGGCGCGTGATAAAGCAATCTCGTGGGTTAATGATGATACGGAATCAAGACTCTCAAATTGTAATTTGAGTTGAAAATCATTATTTAACACAAATAGACAACGTATCATGTCGCTTTGTGGTTGACTCGAAGTCGCTCAAGTTAATGAATTTAATCACTATTTCGAGCGCCACCGGGTGGCATGATCGCGAATGTCGAAATGTACATGGCTTCTGTAAACACCAACCCCCCCGAATGCGGGGTACTGTAGGATTTTAGCCAATTGATCAATATTCACACCAAGCGGTTTGATGTCCATGGCGTAAAACTGCCCATGTTCGTCGGGCAAATGGCGTGAGTTTCGGGCTGCACCTTCGGTGATGGAATTGGTGTGATGGGTTCGCAAACCCGAAGTCACTTCAAACACGGTGTAGGCATGGTGCTCTGCCAAAACAACCTGGGCCCATGCGGCCAGTTGCAGCATTTCAACATTGGGTACGCCCACCCGGTTGGCCCTAACATCGCGAAGCATCCAGGCGGCTGTACGAAAACCATCGGGAGTGCTGAAATCAATTTGAAAGCGGTCAGAACCGCGTTGAATATCCAGCAAGGTGTAGCTTGGGGTTTGCGTGGCCCACGCCAGTTTGTCGAAGTGAGCCGCCAGCGAAACTGAACTTGCTGCAGCCAGAAACTGTCGCCTGTTCATGATTAAGGCACCGCGGGCGGGGTGCAGGCCTGGTTACCGTTTTGGCAGCAGCTGCTGAGAATGGACAACTGCGCGGGCGGGTTGGCATTGGGGTTGTACACGCAGCGAATAAAGGCACTGCCGCCGCCGCCTGCACCGCCACCTGTGTCGGCATCGACCGCAACAAAGCGATAGCCCACTGGCGTGTCGTTGAAAATTACGGTGGTGCATGAATTGCTGCTTTCCACCCAGTTCAAGGTTCGGTTGCCTCGGCAAAAATCAACATCGGCAATCGGGTTGCGTACATCGTACCGCGAGGCCAGGGCACCCACGCGCACGCCGGGTATGCCGGCAGGTGTGTTGGCGTCATTCGCGCCATCGCCGTCGATGTCTAGCGCCACTGTGAAGTTGCCGCCAGCACTGGTGGCGGGGGTGTCGGCTTGCAGTGTCACAAAGCCGTTACCGCCCATAAAGCTAAGCATGTCGCCAGCAATGTCGTTGTCGAATTCGCCGGCGGCACCGTCTTGCCCGCCAATCGTGACAGGTTGGCTTAGGGTGATGTAGCCCTCAATGCGGCAATTGTCGGCTGCCATGGAGCAGCCTGCCGGCAAAATTGACAGGCGTGTAATAAATTGACCGTTCGAGGCCGCGGGGCGATTCACGAAACTGGCTGGCAACAGGCCCACGTCGATCAGGTTTTCAATGGTGGGGGTTAGTTTGCTGCCCTCATTGCCTGTGACGGGATCTTCCGGAATGGTGACATCGGTGATGCCGTCATTGTTCAAATCAACTTGTAAATCGCCGGGGGCAGAAATGCCGCGCCGGTACAAGTCGGTATAAGAATTCAATGCGTCGCCCACCTGGTTGAGTTGATCAGCCTGGATTTTCGCGACAGAGGATTTTGCAGAACGTGCTTGTTGCTGAACCACAGCGAAGGCAATGATGGCACTGATGATCAGCACCAGCGCCAACTCGATGCTGAGAAAGCCAGTGTGCCGGGTGTTGCTGTGTTTCAGTGAGTCAAGCATGGGTAATTCGCCTTGATTCAAATGAACAAGGGGGCAAAGTTGCCCCCTTGTTGGACTTCATGAGATGGGATTAACGACGGCCGAAGGTCATTACCAAGTCAACGGCAGCAGTACCGTCACCGCAGATCAGTGTCGTTTGATCAAGAGTTAATTGACCGTTAGTTACTGTTTGAGGGTCTCCAAGACCGTCAACAGTCGTAACGCCATTTGCCACTGCCAGTGCGATATCGGAGCATTGATCGCCTTCAACGTTTGGCCAAGTGAGAACTGCCAAGTTATCGTCAGTGGCATCCACAGCCAAGATGATTTGTTCGCCATAACTGTTAACAACATCATTAGATGTCAATATTGCAAGTTGAGCAGCAACATCGTTGTCCAATCCCGTGTAACCAGTTGTCGAACCA
>NZ_ABCT01000024.1 GCF_000170915.1 Limnobacter sp. MED105 | reverse complement strand
CGCTTGCATGGCATGCAAGAGGTCAGCGGTTCGATCCCGCTTACCTCCACCAAAGCACACGGTTTTAGGTCCCCATCGTCTAGAGGCCTAGGACACCGCCCTTTCACGGCGGTAACACCGGTTCGAATCCGGTTGGGGATGCCAAATTTGGCAGAAAACGCTTCTTACCCACAGGGTAAGAAGCGTTTTTTTATTTACGGTTGCGAGGTGACCATGGGTCCGAACTTGAACAAAGCAGTTTTTTTCTCGCTGGCCGTAATTGCCTTGCCATTTATTCAAGGTTGCGCAGTTGCAAGCGCCACAGTGGGCGCTGCCATTTCAATCACTGGCGCTGTCGTGTCAACGGGTATTAAGGTCACAGGCGCGGTTGTTGAAGCTGGAATTGATGCGGTCAGCGATGACGATGAGGAACTCGACGAGTAATTCTGCGAATGAGTCGACAAAAACGCTGACCCTCCAAGCGTCCTGTAACTGTTCTTCATTGCCCCCCAGTTCCCTATCGTTTACCCCAACAACTGGGGTAGATCCGAACTTATTCACTGCACTTTGGTCTGGTTGAGGGTACTTTCATACGTGATAACCTTTCTCGTCGCATTTGCAGTGGAGCCTCTGGCTTGATTAAACGTCTGGTTT
This sequence comes from Limnobacter sp. MED105, assembly GCF_000170915.1. Lineage (GTDB taxonomy): Bacteria > Pseudomonadota > Gammaproteobacteria > Burkholderiales > Burkholderiaceae_B > Limnobacter. Next base: position 28,770 of record NZ_ABCT01000024.1, on the reverse strand, counting down.
ATTTTCTCGTTCTCGTGCTCCTGATAGGAGCCGCTTACTCGGTCTCTCAAACATTGCTTGGCAATCAGTCGACCAATGCGCCCAATCAGGGCAGCAAAGGCGCCGCACCCAAGGTGTTGGTCGAGGTGGTGAAGCTTGAGTCAACCGCAAGTACGTTTGGTGCAATTGCAACCGGCTGGGCTGACAAATCTGCTGAAGTGTTTGCAATCGTTGACGAAAAGGTTACTCAGGTTTTGTTCAAGCCACAGCAGAAAGTCAACAAGGGTGACCTGCTGGTTCAACAAGACGATCGAGAAGAACAGCTCGCGCTTCGGCTTGCTGAAGTACAACTGAAGAACACCAAAAGTTTACTAGACAGATACAAACAAGCGGTAGGCAAGGGTGCTGTACCACAAACCCAGGTCGATTCGGCCCAAGCCGATTATGAGGCTGCCCAAGTGGCTGTTGATCAGGCAAAGCTTGCCATTTCCAATCATCAAGTTCGAGCTCCTTTTTCGGGTGTTGTCGGAATTACCGACATTGATCCTGGTCAGCGTATCGGTCCGGGCTTATTAATTACGGGAGTTGATTCCCGCGAAATCATCTACGTCGATTTTGATGTGCCGGAGGCATTGGTCGGACAATTGAACGCCAACAATCTGGATCAGATTGAGGTAATTGCCAGCACACCCTCAGTACCGGGACAGGAATTCAAAGCACGCGTGGTCGCTTTGGACAGTCGCCTGGATGCGGAAAAAAGGTCACTGCGGGTTCGGGCAAATATCCGCAATCCTGACGATGTGCTAAGGCCCGGCATGTCGTTTTCAGTGCAAATGGCAGTGAAAGGTCAAATGCTGGCCTCAGTACCCGAAATTGCTTTGCAATGGGATCGGGAAGGCTCTTATGTCTGGATGATACGTGACGGAAAAGCGGATCGTGAAAACGTGCGTGTGGCGGACCGCCGGCAAGGTCGAGTGTTTCTTGATGGCAATATCAAGGAGGGTGAAATTGTGGTGGTCGAGGGCGGTTTGCGGCTTGCAGAAGGCGTAGTCGTCGAGCAAGTCGAGGACCCCTTGCAATGAGTCGCGCCACCGACGGGTTGACCGCACTGGGTCTGAAAAGACCCGTGTTGATTGTGGTGCTGAATTTGCTGATCATGCTGGCTGGTGTTGTCAGTATGTTTGGAGTCGAGGTGCGTGAGTTGCCCGACATTGACAGGCCTGTGGTGGTTGTTAGGGCGGTTTACCAAGGGGCTTCCCCCACCACAATGGATGCTGAAGTGACCTCCAAGGTTGAGGGCGCGGTGGCCCGGGTTTCTGGGGTGTTGCGAATTCAAAGTTCAAGTGAAGAAAACAATATGCGTGTACGCATGGAGTTTTCACCCGATGTTGATGTCAACGTGGCTGCGAATGATGTCCGGGAGGCTGTCAGCCGAATTACCAACCAATTGCCAGAAAACCTGGATCAACTTTTGGTGATCAAAGCCGACGACGACGCAAGGCCTGTGGTTCAGCTTGCCGTATACAGCAATACCCTGGCGATGCAAGACCTCGCCGAACGAGTTGAGCGCGATTTGGTGCCAGCTTTTGTTTCAATCGACGGTGTGGCTGATGTGCCATTGAATGGTAGCCAACCACGCGTGTTACGTGTGCTTCTGGACCCCGCAAACTGGCCCGCTATGGCATGGTGGCCACTGACGTGCTGGCCAGCCTTGAAACCATGAATCTTGATGTACCTGCAGGAAGCTATCTTTCCGGCAAGCAGGAACTATTGGTGCGTGCAAACGCCTCCACCATCGATACTGAAGCGATTAATTCCATATTGATCAAAAATGGCGTGCGGGTTCGCGATGTGGCGGAGGTCTACTATGGCCCCATGTCAGCTGAATCGTATTCTTTGCTGAACGGCAGGGCCGTGGTGGGTATGGGCGTGTTACGCCAGGCGGGTGGCAATACCATCGCCATTGCCAGCGATGTCAAAAAACGCATGACAGAAATCAATGCGCAGTCCAAAGACCTCCAAGTTATTATGATTTCCGACGACTCGGTATTTATCAAAGGTGCCTTGCAAGAAGTATTGATGTCATTGGTGTTTGCAGTGGTGGTGGTGCTTGTCGTGATTGCCTTGTTTTTGGGGCAGTGGAAGGCAGTGCTAATTCCTGCGGTAACCATGCCGGTGTCACTGGTCGGCACTCTGGCCGCAATTTGGTTGGCCGGCTTCTCGGTCAACATGCTGACCTTGCTTGCCTTGGTATTGGCCACAGGTTTGATTGTCGACGACGCCATTGTGGTGCTTGAAAACATTCAGCGTCGCAAAAAGCTGGGTGAAAGTATCACAGTGGCTTCCGTGTTGGGTACGCAACAGGTTTTCTTTGCCGTAATCGCCACCACTGCCTCTCTGGTGGCGGTGTTTTTGCCCATCGCTTTCTTGCCGGGTGAAACAGGGCGCCTGTTCAGGGAGTTCGGCATGGTTCTGTCCATGTCCGTAATTATCAGTACTTTTGTTGCCTTGAGCTTGTGCCCCATGCTGGCTGCAAAACTGTTGAAGGACGATGCACCTGCTACGGGTCAAACTGCTCGATTCATGGGCTCACTACAACATTTTGGTGATCGAATTGCGAACGCTTATTTTCGTACTCTGGATGGGTTTCTGAAGCATCGTTTGGTGTTTCTGTTTGTGTTTTTGGGTATTGCCCTTGCTGGTGGCCTCACATTTACCTTGTTGAATCAAGAACTGGTACCCCCCGAAGACAGGGGGCGTTTGGTGGTGGATTTCACAGGCCCGGACGGTGCTTCACTCGAATACAGTGGCAGACAAGGGCAGATCGCAGAGAACATCATGAGGCCCTATCAAGCGCAAGGGTTGATCACCGATATGTTCACCATCGTGGGGCGGTACGACAAGAACCGAGTTGCCATACAAGCCAATTTGGCAGACTGGGGGGAGCGTGACACCACTCAACAGGAACTTGCAGCCAAGTTGAGCAAGGAACTTTCAAGTATTCCCGGCGCGCAAGTGCGCTTTCAAAATGAAAGCAGCTTGAACATTCGAGGAGGGGGTGGCGGTTTGCAAATTGCCTTGTTGGGCGATGATTACGATGTACTGGCCAACAATGCTGATTTACTGGCTGATGCCTTGATCAAGCAAATTGATGTTGTTCAAGATGTGCGTGTTCAATATGACACCTCCCAGCCTGAACTTGGCTTTGAAATCGATCGCGAGAAGGCCAGTGATTTGCAGGTGCCGGTGAGCCGGGTCACTCAAACTTTGCAGATCATGGCTGATGAATACCAATTGCTTGATTTGAGTGTTGGAGACCAAGCGGTTCCCGTCATGCTTGGTTCAAGCAATGGTAGCTTGAATTCACCGTTTGACTTGTTGAACATTTACACAAGCAGTGACACCGGGCAGCTTGTACCTTTGGCCTCGATGATCAAGGTGCAAGAACGTGGTGTGGCCGCAGAACTTGACCGCCATGCGCAGCGCAGGGCAGTCGAACTGAACATTGGTATACCGCCGGGTACCGACCTGGGCACCACCATGCAGCAAATACGTGCGGTTGCAGACGGTACTTTGCCTTCTTCGGCCACTTTGATCTTTTTGGGCGAAGCCGCCACCCTCGAAGAAACCTCCAATGAAATGCTGATCACCTTCGCAGTCGCACTGATTGTGGTGTTCTTGGTGTTGGCCGCTCAATTTGAAAGTGTTGGTAGTGCTTTGGTGGTGATGTTTACTGTGCCGTTTGGGTTAGCAGCAGCAGTGTTTGCTCTTTTAATTACCAACCAGTCGCTGAATTTATTCAGTCAAATTGGTTTGGTGTTGTTGATTGGCCTGATGACCAAAAATGCGATTCTGCTGGTTGAACTGATGGATCAACTGCGTGATGAAGGGCACAGCATCGAATCTGCGATTCGGGAGGGCGCACGGATGCGACTTCGTCCAATTGCGATGACTGTGCTCTCTACCTTGTTGGGGGTTCTTCCATTGGTGCTGACTTCAGGGCCCGGTGCAGAGGCACGCGAGGCGATTGCCTGGGTTGTTTTGGGCGGCTTGGGATTGTCCACGTTGTTTACCTTGTACCTAGCACCCATGGGCTACAGTTTTATTGCGCCATTCATGCGGCCGAGGGCGCATGCAGCAGAGTTGTTGGACAAAGAAATTGAAGACTACGAGGCAAATGCGAAAAAGGTGGAGGTCAAAGCATGAGGCTCGCCACCCAGATAATCGGTGTTGTTTTACCTTTCGTATTTTTATCCGCCTGCGCGGTTACTACGCCAAAGCTTCCCTCGACTGAAACGAAACCGCCTGAACAATTTGTTGCTCAAGATATTCTTCAGAATCTGAGCAGTGTGAAAGACGCTGGAGTGGCGGGAGTACGTTGGTGGGAGGGGTTTAATGATCCAGTTCTGAATGAATTGGTAAGCACAAGCATACAAAACAATTTTCAAATTGCTGCCGCTGCTGCGCGGGTGAAAGAGGCCCGTGCGCTTCTTGAGCTGAGTGAGGCTGGGGACTCTTTATTGGTTGAACTGGATGCTGAAGTCAGTGGCCAAAAATCAGATCGAGACAACAATACTTCCAGCAGTACTGGCAGTAACAATGCGCGGGATGAGCGCAGCGCCTTGTTGGGTTTGGGGTTTACTTTGCCCATTGATTTGGCTGGCCGGGTGGAGAATGAAGTTCGTGCGGCGGCTGCCAATTTAATGGCAGAGCAGGCCGGTTTGCGGGCGCAAATTATTGAAACCAGTACGGCGGTTGCCCAAGAATATTTGAGTTTGCGTGGTAATCAAAAACAATTGGCAATGCTCAGAGAATCCGTTGAATTGCAAGAAAAAACGCTTGCGATTGTTCAGGCTCGATTTGAAAGTGGTTTGTCGCCCGAGCTGGACGTTCGACGGGCAGAAACATCCGTGGAGAACCTGCGAGCGAGTATTGCTCCCTTGCAGCAGGCTTTACAAGATTCTCGTCACCGTTTGGCCACTTTAAGCGGTCAATTTCCCGGGGCTTACGAGCAATTGCTCAAGCCCGAAGGCGATTTACCGGAGTATGGTCTGGGCATTCCGGTGAGCGTGCCTTTTCAGGTGATTCAAGCACGCCCGGATGTTCAATTGGTGCAGGCCCGATTTGCCCAAGCCGCCGCTGATGTAGGCGTGGCGCAAGCTGATTTTTACCCCAGTATTGAATTAATGGCCAACATACAAATTGGCAGCACTGCGATCAATTCAAATCCGGCTACCAGCATTTTAATAGGGTCCCTCGCGGCCTTGTTAAACCAGGTTGTGTACGACGGTGGGACACGAGATGCTCGATTGAACGCAGCCGTGGCTCGTGCTGAGGGTGCCTTGGCTGAGTATGAGCAGGTACTGAGGGTAGTTACCCAAGAGGTTGAAAATTCACTGACTGCAATTGAGTCTTCGTCTTCACGGCAAACCGCGCTGGGCAAAGCTGTTGTCTCGAGTAAACGGAGTTTTGAGCAGGCGGATGCCCTTTATCAACTTGGCTTGGTGAGCTTTCTGGATGTAGTCGATGCGCAGCGTGTTTACGCAAATGCTGAACAGGCTTTGGCCACGGAACAAACCAATTATGCAACTTTGATTGCTGGTTTGTTCCGTGCGCTGGGAGTGCAGTCGTAATTAAAACCGCTCGGTGAAACCAATACCAAAAAAGTGAGTGTCCAGTTGCACGTTGCCCTGAAAGTCGCCACCTCGCACTTCGGCTGGTGTTATTCCGGTGTTGTTGCCAACTGGCGCGGGATCTGTGTCCAGTTTTTGGTATGCAAAGTGAATGCTGGTGTCACGGCTTAAATCGAACTGGCCACCAAATGCGAAATACTGCCGATCGCTGTCCGGCAAAATCGTGATTCGGGTGGCATCATCAATAACGCTGTTTTCAATTGCATAGCCCGCCCGCAAGGTCAGCCTTTTGTACAACTTGTAATTCAAGCCAACCCTGTAAGACTCTGCCGCGACAAAATTTTGTGGAATGTTTTCAAGGGTTCTACCATTGCTTTCGCGCACGAAGTTCAAGGTGGTCACCGAGAAATCCTGGCGCGTGTAGGTGGCCATCAAATCCAGTTTGGGTGTGGCATGGTGAAACACGGAGAGTCGCAACTCATCGGGCAGAGAAATTTCCTGTTTGATGATTTGCTCTGGTGCCAAATCCCCGGCGGCTTGAGGACCATTCACACCTAAAGCGCCAAATGCAAGATTATTGATCAGGCTGTCGCTATTCAGGAAAGCGCGAAACGCAGCTTGTTCTGGCGAATCGTCGAGCTTGAATTTGCCACGGTTACCCGTGAATTCGGTTTTTGGTCGATATGAAATACCCACTCGAGTGTTTTCTGTAGGCTCCCACAGGCCACCCAGCTGTGCATTGAAAGCCCACCCAAACATGCGCAAACCCGCATTGCTTTCACCGGGAATGGGTGGTGCACCAATCAGTGCGCCAGCAGGGCCCTCAAGAAGTGCTGCAGAACCAGGGGCCAAGGCTTCCACAGCTTCACGGTAATTCAGTTTCAACTTGATAGACTGAAAGTAACGCTCATACGATCCGTTCAAGCCCCAGGACAAAGTAGGGCTTAATTTGTAACCAAAACCCAGATTTAAACGTGTCACTTTGAAATCGATGTCACGACCCTGATTGCGTCCCGGAAAGTTTTCATCGTAGTGAATCACCAAGCCATGAGAGGCGGATGCACCAAAACCCATCACCAGTTTCTCGTTGATTGGAATGGCAATAAACAGATTGGGGGCAAGCGCTGCTGCATCGTAGCCGTCTTTACGACTAAACACTTGGCCGTTTTGGCCTTGTGGTGCGCCAGAGTCTGCACCATCATTGTTTTGTGTTGATGTGTAATCCGTGCCGATTGCAATAACAGCCGCGCCTTGAGTCAATTCAGCACGTTTAAAGCGTGTAAGGGCGGCTGGGTTGGCAAACAAAACCGATGCATCACCCGCTTCGGCGGCCTGTCCTGCCGATGCATTTCCCATTGCACTGATGCTCGTGGCGTCAAATGCCGTACCACCTGCATGGGCCAAGTTGCAATAGGCCAAACTCAGCAGTGTTGCAGTGGCTACACGGGTCAATGGGAAAAGGGAATCCGTCCTTCGAGCAGAAGAATGCATTGGTATTGTCTCCGGTATTGTGGTCAGTGCACTTGCGAGTTGTAGTAGCTCGAAGTAGTGACTTTTATGTAGTCATTTCAGTGTATCACCAAAGCTAAAAAATGTTACTTTCAAGTATTGAAGTAGATTGGTCACTCTAAAAATGGGCTTGGGGCTTGATTCTTCACCTCAAACGTGTACCCACCCACAATGGGGTTAGTCCAATCATGCAATGCAGTAAAACTCAAGGTGATCGTTAATTGAAGTAAGTAATATTCTGTATGGAAGGGGAGTGTCATGACGCGTATTGGCTCAAAACAGCTGGCATTGATGGCACTTGTTATGTCAACAGGATGTTTTTATCTCGGGGCCTCAAGTGCCGCGGAACCGCTTGCATTGAAAGCCAGCGGAATGCTTGCCAAACGTGAAATCGTACCTTCTACCAATCAAGACACAAAAAAATCATTAACGAGCCTGTTGGGCAAAGTCAATTTGTTCAAAGGTGTACTGGTAGATGAGGGCACGGTTGTTCAAAACAAGCGAAGCGAATCCAAAGCAGGTTTAGTCGTTTCCGAAACACAAGCAGATTCCTCAATCAAGGCGATTTACGGCGGTCTGCAGGTTTCACTTCAGGAAAATTTAAGTCTTGTTTACACCCCTGGCCGCTTGTCCAGCGCAACGCTGAACAGCGAAAGTCAAGGTTTGTATTTACTCACCAATCGCGGTGGTTTGGCCAATTGGTTCTTTGGCGTGGAGTCCAGCACGTATTCAACTGCAGCTGACTCACGCCGTGTTTCGAATTCAGCACAGTTTGGCGTTATCGTCAGCTTGAATTGAACCGGTGGGATGAGAAGTCTTGATCTCTAGACGCTCTGAATACGATTATTGAACAGTCTCGCCGTGCCGACCCGAACCTTCCTTGAATGCGGTTGCGCCTTCAACAGTTTCACCCGATGTGAGAGTGTTTAACCCAAACTCAAACTCCTCCTCAAGTGCTTCACGTTCACCAAATCCCCATTGAGTCAGCACGCTTTGCCGGTCATTGCGCATGCAGGTTTGTGGGTGTTTGCACAATAGACCGGCCAGCTCGATTGCACCCTCCAGGGCTGTGCGTTCTTTTTCCAGCCGGTTGGCCAAACCCCATGAAAAGGCTTCCACAGCGTCGACAGGGCGACCAGTCAAGATCATATCCATTGCCCGGCTTTGACCAATCAGGCGTGGCAAACGCACTGTTCCGCCATCGATCAATGGCACACCAAAGCGTCTACAAAATACACCGAACACTGCTGTGTTGTCGGTCACGCGCAGATCGCACCAAGCGGCCAACTCCAGTCCACCCGCCACGCAGTAGCCAGACACCGCAGCAATCACTGGTTTGCTCAGTTCCATTCGACTGATTCCCATGGGGCCGGCGCCATGTCTTTCCATACGGTTCACGCGACTGGGGTCACCTGACGCAACAGCTTTCAGATCAGCGCCTGCGCAAAAATTGCCCCCTTCCCCTGTGAGGATCGCAACACGTGCTGTCGCATCGGTTTCAAACGATTGAAATGCTTTTTCAAGCTGATCGGCGGTGTATCGATCAACACAGTTGCGAGCTTCGGGCCGATTGATGGAAATCTTCCAGATCTCGCCTTGCTGTAAGATCTCGATGTTGACGGGTTCTTCTGTTTTGCTGTCCATCATGCGCCCTTTGTTAGATTTTGAATTGAACACAGCCACCAGCATACCGCGAGTTAAGTCGCTGCGGCTGCCTGCGCGTTTGGTGAGCACTCGAACCGGACTTTATTTTGAATGGGGCATGAAAGCCCGCGCAAAACTGGCTGAGTCTTGTCTTGTCGTGTTGTCGGATGAAGCAGCATGGAATTTGAAAGCGGATTTGATGCGCTCATTGTGGCAGGCCCCACCAAGCATTCAGGTTCCTGATAGTTTGGTTGGTACTCAGCTTGACTTTCCGCTTGAAGCCGCCAGCCTGAACGACATTCAGCGGGCGTGGACCAGCGCAATTCGCCGACGCTACGGTGCCGGTGTGTTTAAGCTTGCTTTGCGAATTGTCCCCAAACACACCACCTTGCTTGATTTAAGCCAGGTGGCTGCATTTAAATCCGTGCTTCAGGACAGGCTGGACGAGAATCATTCTTTGGCACCATTGTTGGCTCAAGACCGCGGCATGTGGAGTAATTTGCCCAACTGGCAGCTGGTCAAAAACCGTATGCTGGCTCAAGGTATAAATCAGCAAACATGGCGGTGGTTAACACGTCAAAAAACGGCCTATATCGCCCGAATCAACTGGGGGCAACTAAATCACTTGAGCTGGGCAAACTTTCACGCTGCACTGGATCGAAAAATCCCGATTTCCTGGGTAGACAAGCAAACGGCAGCCTTGCTGGGTTTTGGTGGTCTGAGTACGTGGCTCAGGCGCAATCACGAGAATTTGAACACGGTTGCAGCGTTGAATATTCTGAGGGGAACCCGGCTAGCGCTGGAGCGCCGTGAGAGCAATTTGAAGCTTGAACATCGAAGGGAACTTGAATTGGAGGAGTTCCCGTTGATTGCAGACTGGTTGCTTGGCAGTGCAGCCAGCGCAACCAAACGCCCGGTGATTATTTCTAGAAACTGGACCTATGACACCCTAATGGCCCGCCAGGCACATTGGCATTTGATTGAACTTGACTTGGACCTGGGGCGTCAGAACGTATTTTGGCCCGAAATTCTGGGCATGGGCAGTTTGGGTGAAAACATTGAGTTTATTGAATTGAACTCGTTGAATGCTTTGCTAAGCGAGGCCAAAAAAATGCACCATTGCGTGCCTTCTTACATCGACCGTTGCATGGCGGGCGACATTTGTATTTTTCACTTGCAGATCAAGGGACACACCCCACAACGTGGCACGCTTGAATTGCGACGGGTGGGCGCCAACGCTTGGCAAATCAGTCAGTTGAAAGGGCCATGCAATGCGCCGGTTTCAAGTCAGTTATGGAGCGCTGCTCACCTGTTGTTAAGTCGTGCGAATTAAGCTGGAGTCTTGTTTGAATTCAAGCGGCCTGATTGTGCTGACCTGCGTAGGCTTCTTCAGCTTCACGCAACGCTTTCCTGGCTTTTGCAGAAAACTCGGCAATCGAAATGTCGTGAGCCTGAAAAATGATCATCCGTGCATACAACTCGGCCAGACAAGCAGCCTGGGGACAGAGTGTCATGGTGTCTCGGGATGACGGGTATTTTGAGCGCCAATAATTGATTGCGCGCTCAAGTTCAATAATGGAAATTTGCTGTTGCGCTTGCGCTGGCATATTTACACCTGCTTGGTTATTCCTGAACTCAAGTATAAACCAAAAAGCTGTTTTTATATACAGTAAAAAGTCAGAGTACGCGCTTTAAGAAATTGGCAATTTCCACCACCTCTTCACCGCAAACCGAATGGGCCATTGGATAAGTGTGCCACTGAATTTCAACACCCTTGTCTTGCAGCAACTTGACCGCTTTTTCACCGCGCTCCATGAGAACGATGTTGTCTTGCTCGCCGTGCGCGGCCAGCACTGGAACGCCCAGATTAATCGGGTTTAACTCAGCATCCAGCGCGTTTTCACAAGGCAGGTAAGTGGACAAGGCAATTAACCCTGCAAGTTTGTGCCGTGTGCGCAAGCCAAGCTGGTAAGTAATTGCGCCACCTTGTGAGAAACCGGCCAGTACGATTTGCTCAGGCTTGAAACCCAATGCAATCTGGTCGTCGATCAATTGCTCAATGGCTGCCTGACTTTGCCGTATTCCACCTTCATCTTCCTGGCGTTGCAAATCGACATTCTTAATATCGTACCAAGCGCGCATGACATAACCGCCATTGATGCTGACCGGGATTTTTGGCGCATGGGGAAATACAAAGCGGGTGTTGGGCAAACCCATTTGCTCAAGCTCTTTGACAATCGGCACAAAGTCGTAACCATCTGCACCCAAACCATGAAGCCAGATCACACAGCCAGAGGGTTGGGGACCCGTTTCAACGATGACGCATTCGATTTTTTCGCTCATTGTGTACTTCCTTCAGCGGGTTTTCGCAGTGCAGACTTCGGGCGAAACGCCTTGATCACAGCTTCATTTGTTTCCATGTAAGGGCCACCGATCAAGTCGATGCAATAGGGCACAGCGGCAAAAATACCTTTCACAAGGCTATTGCCTTCCTTGTCTTTCAAACCTTCCAGGGTTTCAGCGATGGCTTTAGGCTGGCCTGGCAAGTTCAGAATCAGGCTTTCACCTCGAATTACAGCCACTTGTCGCGACAATATCGCCGTGGGTACAAAATGCAGGCTGATTTGCCGCATTTGCTCGCCAAAGCCAGGCATTTCCTTGTGAGCTATGGCCAGTGTCGCCTCAGGTGTCACATCGCGTTTGGCTGGGCCGGTGCCACCTGTGGTGCAAATCAAATTGCATTGGTGCTCGTCAGCCAGTTTTTTCAAGGCGTTTTCAATTTCGGTCTGTTCGTCGGGAATCAAAATCTCGACAAACTCAATCGGGTTCTGCAATGCGTTTTGTAGCCAGGTTTTAAGGCTAGGAATGCCTTGATCCTGATAAACACCAGCAGATGCACGGTCACTGACCGACACCAAGCCAATTTTTACAGCGTCAAAAGTCATGCTTCATCTTCCTCGGCTTTTTCTTCGATCAAACGATAAATGATCTGAAACAACTGTCGAAAATTTCGTGGGGCTTTTTTTGCCGCGCGCTCTTGTACGGCTTGCCGAATAATCGGGTTCAGGTTCTCGCGCGCGGCGGCCGGATAACTTTCAATGAACGTAGCCAGCAGGCTCGGCTCTTCAATCAAGCGATCACGCCATTGCTCGGCCGCATGCAAGTGCAGCACTTTCAATTTTTGCTCTACGGTTTCGCCGTTCACCCAGGCTTGAACTTCCTCATGTTCTTCATCACGCATCAGTTTGCCAATGAACTGCATTTGGCGTTTTTTTGCGCCAAATGATTTGCATTTGTGAAATTCAGCGATTTCGAGAAGCAGGCGTTCTCCGATCGGTGCCCGTTTGACTTTGTCGTAGGGCATTTCGCACAAGGTTTTGCCCAAATCTTGCAGGGCCAGCATGTCTCGCTTCACCGAGGACTTGCTGGGGCGATCATATTCTTCAAACTCGCCCTGTTTTTCGTTTTCTGGTTCCATGGGCTGTATATTAGCCATTTTTGGCAGCATTTTTCGCAGGGCAATATGGGCTTTAGCTTTAAATCCGAGACATTTCAGGAATTAACCGAATACGCATTGAAAAAAGCCAAATCACTGGGGGCGACCGATTGCGCAGTCGACATCAGCGAAGCGGTGGGCCAGTCGGTCAGCGTGCGTATGGGTGAAATCGAAACCATTGAACACACGCGCGACAAAAGCTTCGGCGTCAGCGTTTTTAAAGGCAAAAAGCGGGGAAATGCTTCGTCTTCTGATTTCTCGCTGGAGGCCATTGATTCTGCCATTCGAGCCGCTTTGGACATTGCCAAATACACGGCCGCTGACAAATTTGCAGGTTTGCCTGATGAGGAAAATATTTCCAAAAGGCACCGCGACCTTGATTTGTATCACCCCTGGAATTTGAGCACCGCGAAAGCGGTTGAAAAAGCCCTGGCCATGGAGCAGGCTGCGTTTGATGTCAGCAAGCATATTCGAAATTCGGATGGCGCCAATGTGTCCACAGAGTCTGGCCACTTCTATGCGGCCAACAGCAAGGGCTTCAAGGGCGGTTATCCTTATTCACGTCACTCCTTGTCAGTGTCGCCCATTGCGCAGGCCAAGAAGTCAAAAGACAGCCCCATGCAGCGCGACTTCTGGTATTCCTCCGAGCGCAAAGCCAAAGACTTGGCCAAGCCTGCAAAAATTGGTGCCTATGCAGCACAGCGTGCCTTGGCTCGTTTGGGTTCCAAACCCATTACGACCCGCAATTGCCCAGTCATTTTTGAAGCCCCTATCGCGGCAAGCTTGGTCAGCCATTACGTGGGCGCAGTGTCGGGCTCTTCCTTGTACCGCAAAACCAGTTTCCTGCTTAATTCCTTGGGCAAGCCTGTTTGGGCTCCCCACATCACAATTAAGGAAGATCCGTTCATTGAAGGTGCACATGGCAGTTCACCGTTCGATGAAGAGGGCGTCAAAGTCAAAGCGCGCACAGTGGTGAAAAAAGGCGTGTGCAATGGTTACTTCCTTTCAAGCTATTCCGCGCGCAAATTGGGCATGGAAACCACGGGCAACGCTGGCGGCACGCACAACCTGATTCTCAGCTCCACCAAAACCGTTTCGGGCGGCCTGGATGCCTTGCTGAAAACTATGGGCACGGGCTTGTTGGTCACTGAGATGATGGGGCAGGGCGTGAATGGCGTTACCGGCGATTACTCACGCGGTGCATTTGGCTACTGGGTGGAGAACGGCATTATTGTTCACCCGGTTGAGGAAATTACAATTGCAGGCAATTTGAAAGACATGTTGGCCAATATTGTGGCTGTGGGCGACGACGCCTGTTGGCGCGGCAGCAAGCATGTTGGCAGTATTTTGATTGAATCAATGACCGTTGCAGGGAACTAAAAAGAAGGAGACTAAGCAATGGAACGTCGTTCCTTTCTCAAAAAGGCAGGTTTGGGAGCAGCCGCCACCGCAACAGCGGCATCGGGAACAGCCGCGTTTGCCGCCGATGGCCCCAGTGTTCGTTGGCGCCTCACCTCCAGTTTCCCCAAAAGCCTGGATGCGCTGTGGGGTGCTGCGCCCCATTTGGCCAAGCGGGTCTCTGAATTAACGGGTGGCAAGTTCGACATTCGCCCTTTTGCAGCCGGCGAAATTGTACCTGGCCTTCAGGTGCTGGATGCAGTGCAGCGTGGCACCGTAGAGTGTGGCCACACTGCTGGCTACTACTACGTGGGCAAAGATGCCACTTTCGCGTTTGAAGCAGGCCTGCCCTTTGGCTTAACCGCTCGCCAACAAAACGCCTGGCTTTATCACGGTGGTGGTTTGCAAATGACCCGTGAGTTTTTGAAAGATTACAACATCATCAATTTGCCGGGCGGTAACACCGGCACCCAAATGGGCGGATGGTGGCGCAAGGAAGTCAAAAACCTGAACGACCTGAAAGGGTTGAAAGTTCGAATTCCGGGCTTTGGCGGCAAAATTATGGCAGCCTTGGGTGCTGTACCCCAAACCATTGCCGGTGGTGACATTTACCCCGCCTTGGAAAAGGGCACCATTGATGCAGCCGAATGGGTTGGTCCTTATGACGATGAAAAACTTGGCTTTCAGAAAGTGGCCAAGTTTTACTATTACCCTGGGTTTTGGGAGCCTGGTCCTTCATTGAGCTTTTACATCAATCTGGATGCCTGGAACAAGCTTCCAAAAAATTATCAGTCAGCTTTGGAAGTGGCGGCAGCCGAAGTCAACATCACCATGACGGCAGAATACGATGCCAAGAATCCGGCTGCGCTGAATCGATTGATTCAATCGGGCGCCCAGCTTCGAATTTATCCACGCGATATTCTGGATGCGGCCTACAAGGAAGCTGAAAAGCTTTACGCAGACGAGTCTAAAAACAATCCGAAATTCAAGAAAATATTCACATCTTGGAATCGCTTCCGGAATGATCAAAACAACTGGTTCCGGGTTGCTGAAAACTCCATGGCCTCCTACATACCCAGATCGAAGTAAGTTTTTGACCTTCGTAATAGGGGTCAGATATAAAGAGCGGCTGACTGGCCGCTCTTTTTCGTTTAATGGAACCAAAAGCTAGGCACAAGTCACCCAACGCAGTGTCGCCCCTATCGGGGTTGTTCGCACTTCTTTTGGCTGTCGTAATGAATGGCAAGGGCTCTATTCACTTCTGAACGACAGTTTCTGACACTTGACTTGTATGGGACAAAATTATGTCGACTCCTAATCAGCTACGCGTATTTATTATTGACGATCACCCAATTATTGCCATGGCTTTGCGCGACATCATGAACTCGCGTTACTCCGATCTTGAGGTCAAGCTGTTCAGCCGTATCGGGCCAGCGTTAGAGCACAGTCGCTTCGAGCAGCCAGACCTTGTGCTTCTTGATTTGGGTCTCCCTGACATGGCACCAGAAAAGGTGCTTGAAACCGCGCTTGAAACTTTTGATTACAGCCGTACTCTTGTCATTTCAGGAAACGAAGAAATTCTCGGTGACATGGCTGATGAGTACCCGGAAACCGAATTCGTATCCAAGGGCATTACCCAAGACCGTGTGCTTAGCGTTTTGGACAGCATGGTTTTGCGTTTGCGTCGCAACAACTGGACTGATCAAATCAGTCAAAAAACCCAACATGCAAGTGGGTTTACTATTGGGCAGCGAATGGCCCGAATAACCGAGCGGCAAGTGTCCGTCTTATACCGCATTTCCAAAGGTGAATCCAATCACGAGATTGCCCAGAATTTGGGCCTTTCCCCGGAAACAGTTAAAACCCACGTTCGAAGTATCCTGGCGCGCCTGAATGCACGAAATCGTCTAGAGGCGGCCATGCTCTACCGCGCTTGGCAAGAACAAAAGACCGACGAGGTGTATTCCGATTAAGCTGCGCTCCATGAGACACATCAACCGGCTCAGTGCATGGGTACAGCAACACTACGATGCATGTTTGTTGGCTTCCCTGTGTTTGTTACCGTTGTCTTTTCAGTTGTTGGGATTGGACACCGGGGCTCAATCTCAGTTGGCCTATATCGCATTCATCAGCGGTTGTCTGCTCAATGCCAAGGTGTCTTGCAGGCGAGCTTTTCGGGTTCCTCCAACTGAAAAACTTTGGTTTCTGGTATTCGCTTCTGCGTTTGGTGGTTGGGTGTTGTCGCTGAATTGGCAGCATCTCAGTTTTGCTGTGTTGTGCTGGGTTTCGCCCTTTACCCTGTTGGCGGTTTTGCTGGAAAGACAGCACCGATACAGCATTGCAAAACAACGAATTCAAAACCGGCGAACTCAGCAGGCGAGGTGGCGCAATGCCAAACACGGGGTGCTCAGCGAATGGAAGGACAGGTTGCGTTGGTTGGCAGGTGTACAGCATGACATGCGCCAGCCACTGCACGCACTCGGTTTACTGGTGGGTCATCCCTCGCTGGATAGTTTCCATCAACACGCGGCATCCAATCAGGTGATTCGTCAAATGACCAGTTGCCAAAGGTGGCTTCATGATTTGGCAGAGAACATGCTGGAGGCCACCCGGCTCGAGTTGGGTGAGCAACGCGAAAAACGGATAGAGAGCATTTCCAGTACGGAACTTTGCAAATCACTTGAAGGGTGGATGGGGCAGTTGGCTGAGACCAAAGGGCTGACTTTCAATGTCGATGTCGAGGAATTCCTGATTCACACCGATGCCCGTCGGTTAAAGCGGGTCATGGGAAACCTGGTATTCAATGCAGTTGAACACACGCTTGAAGGCGGCGTGGCATTTTCTTATCGACGCCACGGCGGCATTCACAGGTTCACTGTCAAAGATTCAGGCCCAGGCCTTCAAGAAGACATCCTGCAGCATCAGGTGGCGAGGTACTCGACCTTCGGTAGCGACCTTCCTAAAACAGGCATAGGCTTGTACGTGGTAAAACGCCTTTGTCAGGAAATGGAATGGAACTTGTCGATGTGCAATGTCAAAGAGGGAGGCACGGTGTTTGTGCTGGAACTTGCCGATCGGATTTTAAACAAGGCTGAAGTTGTAGTCTTGAACTCCAAGAAAACTGGCTAGTTTTTTGTCCACGGGTGGAGTGACTTTCCAAGAATTGTCGTTTAGCAGGACACTATTCGCTAAAACTTGGAACAAATGGTTGTTGCTCGGCTGGATCATTGCCGCCTCCATAATTTTGGGTCGGCAGATTCAATTGTAATGGGCTGTCTTTGTATTTCACTTTTTCCTCCTGACTTACCAGTTGTGGGAATACAAAAATGAGCAGTACCATCAACATTTGCAAGGCAACAAACGGCAAAGAGCCTTTGTAAATTTCAAGTGTTTTGACCACCTTGGGAGTAACTGATTTCAGGTAGAACAGAGAGAATCCAAATGGTGGGGTGAGAAAAGAGGTTTGCATGTTCATGGCTATCATGACTCCGAACCACACCAAGTCTATGCCAAGTTTGTCGGCCACCGGCACAAGCAATGGAATCACGATAAACGCAATTTCAAAGAAATCCAGAAAAAAGCCCAGTACAAAAATCAGAATTTGTACTGCGATCAGAAATCCCAGTTCACCGCCTGGCAAATCGCCCATCAGATGCTCTACCCACAGATCGCCTTCTACGGCCCGGAAGGTCAGACCAAACACGGTAGAGCCAATCAAGATGAACAATACAAAGCAGGAAAGTTTGGTGGTGGAATCGATCGATTGTTTCAGTAAATCCAAATTCAACCTTTTCTTGGAGGCTGCAATCATCAAAGCGCCTACCGCGCCCATGGCACCGCCCTCAGTGGGCGTAGCAATACCCAGAAAAATGGTACCAAGCACCAGAAAGACCAAGGCCAATGGCGGCATTAAAACAAAAATCACCGCCTTGAGTATTAGTAAACTTGAGTTGCCTTGGCCCAGATAACAGGCCTCCGGAGGCAAAGCGGGTAGGGCGTTTTTTTGCAACCGGGTGATTACAAACACATAGCCGATGTACATAGACACCAGCAACAGTGAAGGAATGAGTGCCCCTTGGTACATGGCTCCCACTGAAACCCCCAGTTGATCGGCCATGACAATTAAAACCAGCGATGGTGGAATAATTTGGGCCAGAGTTCCGGAGGCGGCAATGACACCTGTGGACACAGATTGGCTGTAGCCGTATTTAAGCATGATGGGCAAAGAGATTAGCCCCATGGATATGACCGAGGCCGCTACTACGCCTGTCGTGGCGGCCAATAAAGCGCCGACCAACACTACCGCATAAGCCAAACCGCCTCGCACCTTGCCAAACAATTGGCCAATGGTTTCAAGCAGGTCTTCGGCCATTCCGCTGCGTTCGAGCACCAAGCCCATGAAAGTGAAAAACGGAATGGCGAGCAGGGTGTCGTTGCTCATGATTCCGAATATTCGATCCGGAAGCGCCTGCAGCAAGGCGACGTTCATTAAGCCTTGCTCAATGGCAATGTAGCCAAACAAAAGACCGTTTGCAGCCAAGGCGAATGCGACCGGAAAACCGCTGATCATGAACAGCAACAACACAGCGAACATGAGGGGGGCCAACCATTCGACCGGAATTACTGGCATGGTGTGGGGTGCCCTTGAAGTACGGCGATTTTTTTAATGATCTCGGAACACACTTGCAAACCAAGCAACGCGAAACCCACGACTATTAATGCCTTGGCAGGCCAGCGAATCAATCCACCAGGATCAGCGGAGTATTCATTGATTCGAAACGATTCGTAGGCGAAGTCCCAACCTGAAACAAGAACGAAACCAATTAAAGGCAAGGTGAAGAGCACATGCCCCAGAATGTCGACCCATGCACGAGTCGATTCGGAAAACCGATTGGAAAGCACATCGATTCGCACATGGGCATTTTGTTGGAGGGTGTAAGCGGCACCCAACAAAAACACGGCGCCGAACAAATACCACTGAATTTCAAGTAAACCATTGCTGCTGGTGTCAAACACTTTGCGGACCACTGCGTTGTAGGCCGACACCAGGGTGGTGAGCAGTATGAACCAACCTACTGTCAGCCCAAGCCAGGTGTTTAAGCGATCAATGCCGCATGAAATGACCAGCAGCCCCTTCAATTCTACAAACCCAGGCGCTTGCGGGTTTCGGCTGCAGCAGCCTTCACCTGCTCGGGGTTGGTGCCACCCACGTGGTTACGAGCCTGTAGCGAGCCTTCCAAGGTAAGCACAGCGCACAGTTCTTGGTTCACCAAGTCGTCGCTGTAACCCAGCTCGGTTAATTTGAGCGCCTCTTGCAGTTGTGCCACGGAAAGCGCCTCAAGACCACATTGCTGGGTATCGCAGTAGCGCACTGCGCGGGCAACAGCCTCGTGTGCATCACGGAATGGCATGCCGCGCTTGACCAAGGCATCAGCCAAGTCGGTTGCAGTTGCATAGCCTTCCAGGGTAGCAGCGCGCATATTGTCGGCTTTTACTTGAATGCCTTCGACCATTTCGGCAAAAATGGTAAGTGTGTCGACCACTGTATCAACCGTGTCGAACAGGGGTTCTTTGTCTTCCTGATTGTCTTTGTTGTAAGCCAACGGCTGTCCTTTCATCAAGGTCAGTAGGCCCATCAAGTGCCCGTAAACGCGGCCGGTTTTACCGCGTGCCAGTTCGGGTACATCCGGGTTTTTCTTTTGCGGCATGATGGACGAACCTGTGCAGAAACGATCGGGCAGATCGATGAATGCATAACGTTGGCTCATCCAGATAATCAATTCTTCAGACAGGCGTGACACGTGCATCATCAAAATACTGCTGGCCGAACAAAACTCAATTGCAAAGTCACGGTCGGAAACGGAGTCAAGGCTGTTGCGAGTTGGCGCATCAAATTCAAGCAGTTCAGACGTGCGATTGCGATTGATCGGGAACGTGGTCCCCGCTAGCGCGGCAGCGCCCAATGGCAGTCTGTTAATTCGCTTGCGGCAATCGTGCATGCGCTCCAGGTCGCGTTCAAACATTTCTGCATAAGCCAGCAAGTGGTGCCCGAAAGTAACAGGTTGGGCCACCTGCAAGTGGGTAAAGCCAGGCATCACAGTATCGTGGTTGCGTTCTGCCACCGTGATCAGTGCATTGATAAGTGCCTTCAGCAATCCCTGAATGCGATCTACCTCGTGACGCAAAAACAGGCGAATGTCCGTGGCCACCTGGTCGTTGCGAGAGCGGCCTGTGTGGAGGCGTTTGCCTGCATCTCCCACCAATTCAGTGAGCCTGCGTTCAATATTCAAGTGCACGTCTTCAAGATCCAGCTGCCAAGTAAACTGACCCGCCTTGATTTCATCCAGAATTTGCGACATGCCGCTTTGTATTGCCTGAAGATCGGATGCAGTGATCACGCCTGACTCTGACAACATCGTGGCATGGGCCAATGAGCCTTGAATGTCGAACTCGGCCAGTCGTTTGTCAAAAAACACAGATGCCGTGTAGCGCTTGACCAGCTCGGACATGGGTTCGTTGAATCGGGCTGACCATGCTTCCTGTTTTTTGGACCATTGGTTCGACATGGGTAATCCTTTATGCACTTTGGAACAGGGCCTAATTATAAGGGTTTGCCGTGCTAGACTTTCGGCATGAACGCCTTCTCACGGCCTTGCTGTAGGGAATTGATTGAAATTTATCCACTGAATCGCGACAGGCTGTGTCGCCACACCGAATGAAAATAAGAATTGCATCAAGGGAAAGTCGCCTGGCCATGTGGCAGGCCGAACATGTTCGAGACCTGCTATTGGCTTTGCCAGGGGTGTCTGGCGTTGAAATTGTGGGAATGACCACCAAGGGAGACCAAATTTTGGATCGCTCTCTGGCGAAAATTGGCGGAAAAGGACTTTTTATCAAAGAGTTAGAGTATGCCTTGCTTGAGGGTAGGGCCGACTTGGCCGTGCATTCCGGAAAAGATATTCCCATGGACGTGGACCCGGAGTTTCAGCTCTTGGGCTTCATGACTCGCGAAGACCCACACGATGCTTTTGTTTCCAACGACTATGCCAGCCTTGCTGACTTGCCCGCTGGTGCTGTGGTTGGAAGCTCTAGCTTGCGCAGGCAGGCGCAAGTATTGGCGCGCTATCCACATTTGAAAGTTGAGCCTTTGCGCGGCAACCTTGATACGCGATTGGGTAAACTGGACTCCGGCCAGTATCAGGCCATCGTATTGGCTGCTGCAGGTTTGAAACGCCTTGGCTTGCACTCCCGTATTCGGAATGTGATTGAATCAACCGATATGCTGCCAGCAGTGGGTCAAGGTGCTTTGGGTCTGGAAATTCGCGCCGGTGATTCGCAATTGGCCGAACTGGTAAAGCCTCTGATAGACCCGGTATGTACCGCTTTGGTGAGCGCAGAGCGTTCTGTATCCAAAGCGCTCGGTGGCAGTTGTCAGGTGCCAATTGCTGGCTACGCAACCTTGAACGATGCACAAACTTTCACTTTGCGAGGCTTGGTGGCCAGTCCGGACGGCAAAGCGGTGATCGAGAAAAGTGCGCAAGCAAGCCTGCAAGACTGGGAGACTGCTGCCAACCGTGTTATCGAAGGTTTGCTGCAAGAAGGTGCGCAGGCGCTAATCGAATCGGCAGTTCAACAATTTAAAGGATAACTCGCGGACATGGCTCACACTTTGGTCGTATGCAAACCCAAGTTGCCCGATCAGTATCTGACTCAACGCGTTGATTTAAAGCGTCAGCTTGATCAAATGCATTCGGGTCATGTGATGTATTTTCCAGTGTTTGAATTGGTACCCGATTTGGCATCCCTCCTGACCATTCGGCCCTGGCTGGAAACCACCACCGACAAACCTAATCATTTAATTGTTTTTGTAAGTCCCTCAGTGTTGGAAATTGCAGTGACCAACCTTGGTCAATGGCCGGCAAATGTTTACTGTGGGGTGATGGGGCGTCAAAGTGCCAAGTTGGCCATTGATCTGGGCATCCCCAAAGACAACATTATTGCCCCCACGGGTGAAAACGATCATGAAACCGAGGACTCTGACGGATTGGCCCGTTTGCTTGCGACGCATTTTGAGGCGGGCAGCTGTCGGGTGATGGTGTGCAAAGGCCCGAGGGGGCGTGTTGAATTTCCCAAGAAACTCGTGGAAATGCAGCACGATGTGACGGTGCTTGAGTGCTATGACCGCAAGGTGATTGAACAAAGCGACACCCAGTGTGAGGCTCTTTTCGCCCGAACGTCTGAGGCGGTACTCTGGATTACTAGTAGCGAGACTATAGAGGCACTTGATTCGCAATTGGCACGCAAGTCTGAGTCAAGACTGAAAACTTTAAAAGAAACCGCCACCGTATTGACCACACACCCCCGCATTACTGCCAAATGCAGGGAATTGGGATATGCCCATGTTGTGCAGATAGCAACAGGGATACAATCGGTAAATTCATGGCTGAAATCCAACAAGAAAAGCATGGAAAACAACAATCAAACCAGCACTGCCACGCCTGCCACCAACCCTCAGTCGGTTGCGACAGCCCAATCCCGACCCAGTTTTTCAAACACCGCTCAGCCCAGTGGACAATGGTTGGGTAAAGCTGCGTTTTTCATCTCGGTAGTCAGCTTTGTACTTATTTTGTTGATTGCATTTGCCGGCAAAAACCAGATCGAAAAAACGCGTATGGCTTTTGGTGAGCGGATTCAAAAAGAGTCGACCACACTTGATTTGGTGAAGGAAGAAATTAACAAATCGAGCGATTTAGCCAAAGATCTGAAAACCCGATTTGACCTTTTGGAGCTCGCCCAGAAAGAGGAGGCCAGCCAACGCGCAAGTCTGGAGGAGGTCTACAACAGCTTGTTGGCCAGTCGAACTGAGGTGTCGCTCAGTGAAGTGGAACAGTTGATATCAATCGCAAAACGCCAGTTGTACTTGTTGGGAAATGTGAAAGGGGCATCGATTGCTTTGTCCCAGGCCATCGATTTGCTGGAGGGCACCGAGAAACCGTCGTTATTGAACCTGCGCACGGCCTTGGAAAAGGACTTGACTGAAATCAAGGCCTTGCCCAGCGACGATTTGCTCAGGCTGGCGATTTCTCTTGATTCAGTGGTCAACTCTGTGGAAAGTTTACCCATGCTTTCAAGCGTGCAGGCTACAACCGACCAAACACTGGCCCAGCTGACCGAAGAAGAGGCACCCGAGGCTTCAACTGAAACAAACACGCCTGCCGTGATAGACACGCAAACCCAACAAGGGTTTGAGAAAGTCTGGACTTCCGTCAAAAAAGTAGCCCAAACAGTTTGGTACGACATCAAGTCGCTGATCGAAGTAACAAAAGTAGACAGCCCTGAGGTATTGATGTTGTCTAGCCGGCAGGAAACTGATTTGCGCAACACTCTGCGCTTGTCCTTGTTGAATGCGCGAATTTCTCTTCTGTCGCGTCAGGCCACCTTGCTGAAATCTGATCTTGAGCGATCCAGCAATTTGTTGAATACCTACTTTGACAGCAAATCCATTCAAGTGCAGCGTGCCCAAACGGTGCTTGCTGAAATTGGGGAAGTGCAACTTGATTTGGTGTTGCCAGAACTGCAGGCCACCTCTGCAGCACTTAGACTGGCAGTAGCGGGGCAGCAGGGGGAGCGCCAATGAAGCAACTGCTTGGTTTGTTGCTGGTTGTCGTGGTGGCTGTAGCGGTCACCTTGATGGCGCAAGGCAACGCTTCAAAGGTACTGATCTTTTTTGGTCAATACCGAATCGATATGTCGCTTAACTTTGCGGTAGCTGCAATTTTGCTGCTATTTCTGGTGCTGTACGTCATGATGCGCGCTTGGCGTGCGTCCAGTCAGCTTCCCGGAAAATTCAAAGAGTATTGGATGAACCGCAAGCAAAATGCATTGTTGCGAGCCAATACCCAGGGGTTGATCGCTTTGATCACAGGCGACGAACAAGGCGCCCACAAGGCCCTGAACCAAGCTAGCAAAACCGGAATTGAAACCGATTTGAGTTACTTGATCCGCGCCATGTCTGCCATGCAGGCCGATCGCTATGATGTGGCGGAAGAAATACTGAATCAGGAAAAGGCCAAGGTGGGTGAGCATTCGCATGCGCTTGTCGTGTTGCGGGGCAAAGTGGCTTTGTCTAAACAAGACTTTTCAGGTGCCTTGGGCATGCTGGAAGCCATGGACCCCTTGGCTGCAAAACTACCGCAGGTTCAGCGATTGCGAATGCTAGCCTTGATGGGCTTGGGGCGTTGGCAAGATGCACTGGTGCAATACCGGGCTTGTGTGGCTGTTTCTGCGCTGACCAATGGCGAGAAGAATGAAGCATTGATGCGCATTTACGCAGGCTTGGGAGAAAACGCAGGCCAAGACGCGTCAAAAATGCAAGAAGTGTTGTCCAACGCCAAGCCAGTTGAGCTTGAGAATGTTGGTGTACTGCGCATGCTGGCCACCGGCCTTCTGAGAACTGGCTTGATCACAGCCGCCCGCACCTTGCTGGAAACGGCTTTGAACCAAAACTACAACAAGGATTTGTTGCCGGTATATCACCAGGTTTCAGTTCTTGAGCCACGTGAAGCCCTGCCCAATGTAGAGCGTCTGCTAGCGCAGCACCCCGCAGATCTCCGTTTGCTGGAGCTGGCTGCGGATGTTTGCGAGCGCGAGCAATTGTGGGGCAAAGCCATATCACGATTTGAAGCAGTGTATGCAAAACAACCTTCTGCGCATGTGGCTGGGAAGCTGG
Organism: Limnobacter sp. MED105; assembly: GCF_000170915.1. Taxonomy (GTDB): domain Bacteria; phylum Pseudomonadota; class Gammaproteobacteria; order Burkholderiales; family Burkholderiaceae_B; genus Limnobacter. Next base: position 4,382 of record NZ_ABCT01000024.1, on the reverse strand, counting down.
AGCGCCTGTACGAGGCGGCCAATCAGGGTGAACGTGCCAAAGCCTGGCGCGAGAAATTGAACAATCACCTTCAGAACGACCGTCAGCTTGCTTAAAGCAATATTCGATACAATACGACCAAATTTTATTTTAAGGATTAATCAGCATGGGCTACGAAAGCATTTCCCCCGGTAAGGACCTTCCAAACGATGTAAACGTGATTATCGAGATCGCAGCAAACTCGGATCCTGTGAAGTACGAAATTGACAAGGAAAGCGGTGCCTTGTTTGTGGACCGTTTCGTCGGTACATCCATGCAATACCCTTGTAATTACGGCTACATTCCCCAAACCCTGGCAGCCGATGGCGACCCCGTGGATGTATTGGTTATGACCCCCTATCCATTGCAGCCTGGTTGCGTGGTACGTGTGCGCCCAATCGGCATGTTGAAGATGACCGACGAATCAGGCGGTGATGCAAAGTTGCTGGGTGTTCCCGTTGAAAAGCTGTTACCACAATACAAACACTATCAAAGCATTTCTGATGTGCCCCAAGAATTTCTGGCACGCATTCAGCACTTCTTTGAACACTACAAAGACCTTGAAAAGGGCAAGTGGGTAAAAATCGAAGGTTGGGGCGACATGACCGACGTTGAAAAAGAAATTCGTGACGGCGTGGCCAACTACAAAGGTTGAGCACACGTTTCAAGCGCAATGAAAAGCCAACCTGCGAGTTGGCTTTTTTTATAGCGCTCCTGAACCGCTTTCCCGAAACGCAGTGTGTTCGCTTAACTCAACTGCATATGCGTCTAGATGCGCCTTTTCGCGCCGCAGAAAATTTTCAATCGGTAGCTTGAAGTCATTGTCATGCACATAGTGCGCACTCACCATGGTTTGCGGGTTCAGCCCTCGCGCCATTTTATGTTCACCTTGTGCGCCACCTTCAAACCAGTCAATACCTTGCTCTATGGCAAATTCAATGGCTTGGTAATAGCACAACTCGAAATGCAGGCAGGGCAGGTTTTCAATACAGCCCCAATAGCGGCCATACAAACGTTCTTCGCTGTACAGAAAAAATGAGCTGGCAACAGGCTGACCATGCAGGCTGGCCTGCACCAGCAACACCTGTTCACCCATGGTTTCACAAATTTGCTTGAAGAACTCAAGATTCAGATACGGGCTGGAAAAGTGTTCCATGTAGGTGCGGGAATAGCACTGATAGAAAAATTCCATTTCAGTCTCGTTGACTTGCGAGCCGTGAATTCGGCGAATCTCCAGGCCTTCCATGTTTGCTTTTCGGCGTTCGGCGCGAATATTTTTTCTTTTTTTCTGATTGAGACTTTCTAGAAACTCATCGAAATCATGGAATGTTTCGCCGGTCGATGGATTTTTGTTGTGCCAGTGGAATTGCACCACATGCCGGCTGCTGTTGTTCAAACTGGTTGCTTCACCCAACAGCAGTTGTTGATCTTGTTGGGTCAAGAACAAGGCATGCAAGGTTGAGATTTGCGTGCCCAGCAGTTCAGTGCTTTCGGCAGCCTGCCAGGTAAGCTGTGCAAGCCCTTGAGCCAGCGCACGGCCGGCCTCCGGTGTTGCATGCAGTACTTTGGGAGCCAATACCGGGGTAAAAGGTATGGCACACAGCACTGGGGTAATAGCGCTGGCCACTGCGTTCATAGGCTGCGCCCAGGCCCAGTCAAACACATACTCGCCATACGAATGCGACTTCAAATACAAAGGCATGGCTGCCAAAAGCTCGCCAGCTTCTGCATGGATGGTCAAATGCAGCGGCCCCCAGCCGGTTTCAGCTGTGGCACTGCCGCTGGCCTCTAAGGCCAACAGGTATTCATGACGTAGGGCGGGGTGAAGCACACCACCATTGCATTTGCACACAAGTGAATTCCATTCAGCTTGTGCGATCTCGCCAATGGATTGGCAAATCTGCATGCGATAATTCATAAAGGCGACAACTACTATGCAGGTACCCAGTGAGTTTATCCCGAGTCCGATTGGCCATTGCGCAGTTAAACCTGACTGTGGGCGATTTAAAAGGCAATTGCGCGAAAATTCTTGAATACGCGCACAAAGCCGCCGCACAAGGCGTACGAATTCTTCTTACCCCCGAGCTTTCCATCACTGGTTACCCTCCTGAAGACTTGCTTTTGCGTCCTTCGTTTCAGCGTCAAACAGACACGGCTTTCGAGCACCTGCGCCAGGAACTTGCAGCGCTTGATTTGTATGTCGTGGTAGGTCACCCTGTAAGTCGCGAAGGCGAGCTGTTCAATGCAGCCTCTGTGCTTTACAAGGGCCAAGTTGTGGGCATGTACCACAAGCACGATTTGCCCAACCGTGAAGTATTCGATGAGCAACGCTATTTCACCCCCGACAATCGCCCCTTGGTGTTTGAAGTGGATGGCATTCGTTTCGGTTTGAATATTTGTGAGGACACCTGGAATCGCTACGCACCCGAGGCCGCGGCGGCAGCGGGCGCTGAAGTGCTGCTGGTGCCCAATGCTTCGCCTTACCACATGGGTAAACAAACCATTCGCCAATCGATGGTGGCCAAGCGTGTTCAGGAAACCGGCATGGCGATTGTGTACGCCAACATGCTGGGTGGGCAAGACGAACTGGTCTTCGATGGTGCCTCATTTGCCATGGATGGCAAGCAGCATGTGGCCATGCGCCTGCCGCAATTCCAAGAGGCTTTGGCCATGCTGGATGCTGTGGCCCGCCCCGGCGAGCCCATTGTGCTGGAGGCCCATCAGCCCTGCGTGCCTGAACTTGAGTTGACTGCGCAAGTGTATGAAGCCCTGAAAATGGGGGTGCACGATTACGTGACCAAGAACCGTTTTCCCGGGGCGATTATTGGTTTGTCTGGCGGCGTTGATTCTGCAATTACTTTGGCCATTGCAGTGGATGCGCTGGGTGCCGACAAAGTGCGCGCAGTGATGATGCCTTCACCCTACACGGCTGATATATCGCTGGATGATTCGCGAGACATGGTCAGGCGCCTTGGCATTCAGTACGACGAAATATCCATTCAAGACTGCATGAATGCATTCGATTCAAGCCTTGCCCCCTTGTTCAAGGGGCTGGCCGCTGACACCACTGAGGAAAACCTGCAGGCACGTATTCGCGGCACCATGCTCATGGCGATATCCAACAAAACCGGGCGCATTGTACTAACCACTGGTAACAAAAGCGAGATGGCTACCGGCTATTGCACCTTGTATGGCGACATGGCGGGTGGATTTGCGGTGATCAAGGACATTTTCAAAACGCTGGTTTATCAGCTGTGCGAATACCGCAACAGCCTTTCCGAGGTAATCCCGACCCGAATCATTACCCGCCCACCTTCGGCCGAGTTGCGACCCGACCAAGTCGACCAAGACAGCCTGCCCCCCTATGATGTACTCGACGCAATTCTTGCGCGGTATATGGAAAAAGACGAATCAGTTGAAAACATCGTTGCGAGTGGCTTTCAGAAAGAAGATGTGTTCAAGGCTGTTAAACTGCTTCGTATCAACGAATACAAAAGAAGACAGGCGCCCGTGGGTATTCGGGTCACGCACCGAGCATTTGGTCGTGACTGGCGCTATCCCATAACATCAAAATTCAACGATCTAGAAGGATTCCAAGAATGAAACTGGTCAGCGCAATTATCAAGCCATTCAAACTGGATGAAGTACGTGAAGCATTGTCTGAAGTGGGTGTCACCGGCCTCACCGTCACTGAGGTGAAAGGTTTTGGACGTCAGCGTGGTCACACTGAGTTGTACCGTGGTGCCGAGTACGTGGTCGATTTCTTGCCCAAGGTGAAAATTGAGCTGGTGATTGAAGACAAGCTGGTCGACCAAGCCATTGATGCAATTCAGAATGCTGCACGCACCAACAAAATTGGCGACGGTAAAATTTTCGTGACTGATGTTGAGCGCGTAATCCGCATTCGCACCGGTGAACAAGGCGAAGCAGCCATTTAATGAAAAAAGCCCAAGCTGTTCACTTGGGCTTTTTCTACAGCGCCTGTGTTAACTCCACGTTAGCTCAAGTGGCTGTGAATGATTTCCGCAAAAGTGGGTGCCAAGGGCTCTGGTAAATCATGGCCCAGTCCCTTAATCAGATGAAGCCTTGAATCGGGAACGAGCTTGGCGATTCGTTCCGAGCAAGCCTTCTTCAAAAGTGGGTCATCAAGCCCATGAATCACGCAAGTGGGCACTCTGATTTCCCGTGTGTAATCTTCGATCGAACCTGTGGCCACCACGCAATGGGTTTGCCGCAGCACACCTGCCGGTTTGTAGGCTCGGTTGTATGATTTCCGGGCCCGCTCCCTCAGCTTCAGTGGGTCGGGCGGATAGCCAGGGCTTCCAATCGCAGTAAACACCCGTTCCACATGCGCCACCACATCG
>NZ_ABCT01000025.1 GCF_000170915.1 Limnobacter sp. MED105 | reverse complement strand
TTTGAATTCATCCGAAACAATCAGAAGATCATGCAGTTTGTGCTGCTGCTGTTTATTGCACCCGCATTTGCCTTGTTTGGTCTTGAGGGATACAACACCGTCAGCGCGGACGCCAATGCCTTGGCGATTGTGGGCGACTATCCAATTAGTCAGGAAGAATTCGATCAGGTCAAACGTGAGCGCATTGAGGAGGCTCGTGCACAATCTGGCGAGAACTTTGATCCCAAGGTGTTTGAGTCACCTGAAATCAATCGTCAATTGCTGGATACATTGGTGCTTCAATATTTGCTTCAACAGTCTGTGCAGAAGCAGTATTTGACTGCGTCAGACAAAGCATTGGCCGAAGACATTGCACGCACTCCATTGTTTCAGGTGGATGGCAAATTTGATCTTGAAACATACAAGCGCGAATTGGCTGCGCGTGGGTTGACGCCCACGCAACATGAGGCGAATGTGCGTTTTGGTCTGGCTAGAAATCAGGTGCTCGATCCCGTGTTGCGCGCTTCTTTCTTCCCCGAAACATTGAAAACCCAATTGGATGATGTGCAGCTGGCTGGCCGCGTTGTGCGAGTCAAAAATATTGATTTGGCCCCATACCTTGCAAACGTCAGCATTACCGATGAGCAAGTGGCCGCATTTTACGAAACCAACAAAGCGCAGTTCATGGCGCCTCAAAAGGCCGATGTTGAATATGTAGTGCTTTCGCCCGATACCATCAAATCAAAAATTGAAGTCAGTGATGCTGATATTGCCGCTTACTACGAGCAAAACAAGGCTCGTTTTTCTACACCCGAAGAACGTCGTGCCCGCCATATTTTGTTGGATGCTGAGAAAGAGGGTGCCTCTGCAGACGATCTGAAGGCCGCGGCTGAAAAGGTGTTGGCTGAATTGAAAGCAAACCCATCGAAGTTCGCTGAACTCGCCAAGCAGTATTCAATCGACCCCGGCTCTGCAAACCAGGGCGGAGATCTCGGATTCTTTGGCAAAGGTGCAATGGTTCCTGAGTTTGAGCAAGCTGTGTTCTCTCAGAAAAAAGGTGAGTTGAGTGGTTTGGTGAAAAGCCAGTTCGGTTATCACATCGTTGAAGTCACTGAAATTCGTGGCGGTGAAGTTCAAGCGCTTGAGGATGTGAAAACCCAAATTGCAGATGAAATCAAAAATCAGAAAATGACCGCACAGTTCGCTGACGCACAAGGCCGCTTTACGGAGTTGGTGTACGAAGGCGGGCAGTCGTTTGAAAACGTGGTCAAGGCACTTGGTGTGCAGGCACAAACCTTCAATGGTTTGACCCAAGGTGCTGCCAACGCGCCAGAGGTATTGAAAGATGCGAAAGTGATCGCAGAAATTTTTTCATCAGACTCGATTGAAAATAAAAACAACACCAAGGCTGTGCAAGTGGGTGAAACCATGGTGTCAGCTCGCATTGTGAATTACACCGCGGCAGCGGCACGTCCACTGGAGGAAATGAAACCAGTGATTCAGGCTCGCTTGAAGCAGGAAGAAGCTGCAAAAGCTGCATTGAAAGACGCCGATGCACTTGCCGCCAAGCTGGACAGCGAAAAGCCACAGGCTGGTTCTGATTTGTTGACAGGTTTTGCGGATTCAAAAACCGTGTCGGCTTTGAGTGCTGAAGGTTTGCCTGGCTTGGTGGCTCAGTCTGTGTTGAACACAGGCGTATCTGAATTGCCCAAAGCCAAGGTGATTGGACTGGGCAACAATGGCTATGCCGTGGCTTGGGTTGAAAGCAGTGCACCGTCTTCGGAAGTCAAAGCGAAGGCCGACCCGCAGGTGGTTCAGTACTACGAGAACATTGCAGGGCAGGTGTATCAAGAAGCCTTGTTGCTGGCCGCACGCGATGCAATGAAAAAGCGTGTTGAGGTCGAGATCAAGAAGACGTTCTGACCAAGCGAATGAGTGATTGCGGTTCGCAGCGCGTCACTCATTCTGGTTTGGGTTATGCGAAAAGTATGCATTCACTTCAATGTCGCAGAAAACGTCGGCCAAATGTTTTCCAGAATCTTCGGCTGTGCACCTGCGTTAGGATGAATTCCATCCGCTTGAAAGGCCGTCGGATCTAGCGCAAAACCTTCCAGCATGAACGGCACCAGTGGCACTTTCTGTTTGCGTGCCACGTCAGGGAATGTGTCGCCAAACCGACGGGCGTAGGCGGGGCCGTAATTGGAGGGAATCTGCATGCCAATCAACACGGCCTGAGCCCCACTGCGACGTGCAGCCACCAGCATATTGGTCAAGTTGTCTTTCATCGTGTCGAGCGACAATCCTCGTAATCCATCATTTGCACCAAGTTCCAGAATCATGTGCGTGGGTTGATGCTGCTTCAGCAGTGCTGGCAAACGTGTTTTTCCGCCCGCTGTGGTTTCACCCGATACCGATGCGTTCACCACATTGCAGTGCGGGAACTTTTCAGCCAAACGACTCTCCATCAAAGCAACCCAGCCTTGTTCTTTGGGCAAACCGTAAGCAGCCGAAAGGCTGTCGCCCATCACCAGAATTTTGCATTGCTGGCCAGCACTTGCCGCAAAGCTGGATACACTGGTCGACAAGCCAAAAGCGATCAGGCCAAATGCGAAGGCGTTTTTAATTTTTTTTGCAGTAAAGGCAAACATGAGTCGTGCAATCCTCGAAGTCGAAGGTTTAAATCAATTGGTTCAGGACGGGCAAAGTAGTTTGTCCATCCTTGAAAACATTTCGTTCACTATAAATCAAGGTGAAGCAGTTGCCATTGTGGGAGCCTCAGGTTCAGGCAAGTCCACATTGTTGGGCATGCTTGCTGGGTTGGACATTCCATCTAGCGGTGCAGTTCGCTTTTTGGGGGAAGACTTAACTCAACTTAACGAAGATCGCCGTGCCAGCTTGCGAGCCGAGCATGTGGGTTTTGTATTTCAGTCATTTCAGTTGCTCGACCACCTGAGTGCGCTTGAGAATGTGATGCTGGCCACTGAGTTGACGCCGATGCAGAATCGCGAGAAGGCCTGCAAGGAAATGTTGGAACGGGTGGGTTTGGGAGATCGCCTGAACCACACGCCCAAAACCCTTTCGGGTGGTGAACAGCAACGCGTGGCCTTGGCCAGGGCGTTTGTGCGTAAACCCACGATTGTGTTTGCCGATGAGCCCACGGGCAGCCTGGATTTTGCAACTGGGCAGCGAATCATCGATTTGATGTTTGACCTTCAAAAAGAGCTGGGTACCACTTTAATTCTGGTGACTCACGACGACAAGTTGGCGGCGCGCTGTTCACGACAATTGACCATTGCGGCGGGCGCTTTGGCTCAAGAGGTGGTTTAAACAGGTTTTCATGCGCTGGGCTATTTCGCTGGCATGTGAAATGTGCAGGCCTTCTCTTTCGCGTCCCATAGGTTCTACCGACAATCCATGCAGGTAAACCGAAAAGGATGCTGCCCTGAATTCTTCAAGCCCTTGGCCCAGCATGGCCGCTATCGCACCGGCAAGTACATCGCCACTGCCCGCGGTGGCCAGTGCAGGGCCACCCGTGGTGTTGATTTCAATTTGGTTTGAATCGCAGATCAGGCTGCCTGTTCCTTTCAAGACCACAGTGCAATCAAATTGGGTAGCCAGCGATTTCACCGCCTTGATGCGATCGGCCTGAATTATGTCAATGGTGCTTTGTAGCAAGCGTGCTGCCTCCAGGGGGTGCGGCGTCAACACCAGGCTTTTTGCACGGTGTTTGCGCCGGTAGTGCTGTAGCCGCGCACGCAACACCGAATTTTTGGCAAGAAGGTTCAGTGCGTCGGCGTCCCAAACCATGTTCAAACCCTTGTCGTGCTCAAGCAGTGCGTAGACCATGTTTAAAGCTTCATCACTTTGCCCCAGGCCTGGGCCAACCACGACCGTGTCGGCAAACTCCAGGTTGCTCTCAAGGCCCTTGTTCATGATTTCCGGAAATATCAGGTCTAGAAAAGGCAATTGTCCTTGGCGCTGAACATCGGGTAAATGCAGGTCCGTTTCATGCAGCAACGTCAGGGCTACCCGTCCACAACCCAGCATCAGCGCGGTTCTGGCGCTTAATATACAAGCCCCCACCATGCCCTGTTGGCCCCCCAGCACTGCGATGCTTCCAAAGCTGCCTTTGTGATGCTCATGACCCCGCGTGGGCGAGCGTTGCAATTGATCAAGCCGGGAAACAGCGTGAACAAATGGGCCCCAGTCGTTGGTGTGCTTGTTTGTTTCAAGCAGGGCATCGCAATTCAGCGAGTCTATCCACAGTTCTCCGCACAAACCCTTGCCGCGCTCGCTTAACAGGCCTTGTTTGCAGGCCAGGTAACTGAAGGTGGTGTGGGCGTGAATGGCTGCGCCAGCGGCATGGCCCGTGTTGCAGTTCAACCCGCTGGGGCAGTCCAGCGCATACACTCTGGCTTTGTGACGATGCGCGTTGACATGTTGAATCAATCGTTCAATCAGGCCTTGCGGTGGCCTGTCGCAGGCAATGCCCAGTAAGCCGTCGACTATGACTGTACCCAAAGCAATCTCAGGCAATGGCATGTCGGGCTCAAGCTCGATGGGTTGAATGCCGTGTGCCAAGGCCCACAGCACCGCTTGCATGCGGTCTTTCGATCCTTGTTTCCCCTCGGTAACTTGCAACAAGTCAACTTGTAAACCTTTGCGTTTTAATTCTCCTGCCACAATGCAGGCGTCCCCCCCGTTGTTGCCTGGCCCTGCCAGGACCACGCAGCGAGTTGAATGTGTCTCGCTGTGAATAATTTGATCCACAATTTTCAGGGCTGAGCGTACCCCGGCGGCTTGCATCAGAAGAAAAGAATCAATGTGTGCAAAAGCCGTCTGCTCCAGTGCCCGAATTTGCGTCACCGACAGCACTGGCATTGATTTTTGGTCCACCTGTTGCCAGTTGGCATGGCCAAGGTTCTCAGGGTGTAGGTCAATCAGTTCGGGCATGCGTATTCCATGGAAATTCAGGGTGGTTTATCCGGGCTTTGTGCTCAGTTTTGGGGCTGTAGCACTTATAATTCAAGATTACCTCAACCACCCCCACTGCTGTCATGTCTCTTGCCCTGTCTTCGGCTGATCAATTCGATGTTTCCACCTTCCATGGCGCCTCTGCCTTGTCTGCTTTTCGCGCAGAGGGTTTGCTGAAACGCTTGCAAGCCATTGATTCCAATGTGTCAGCGGTGCGTGCGCATTTCGTTCATTTTGCGGCGACCCGGGGTGCACTGGAAGGGCAGCAGCGCAAGGTGATGGAAGGCTTGCTCGATTACGGCCATGCTGCCCCGGCGTTGGATCGCATGGACCTGAGTTGCGTGGTGGTGCCGCGCTTGGGCACGGTCAGCCCATGGGCTTCCAAGGCGACCGACATTGCTCACAATGCTGGCTTGGCAAGCGTGGTGCGCATGGAGCGTGGCATTGAATTTCAGCTGACCTTCAAGAAAGGCTTGCTGGGTGGCAGCAAACTGCCGGAAGGGGCTGCTTTACAAGCCTTGAAGGCCGCGCTGTACGATCGCATGACTGAAACCGTGCTGCCCGATGGGTTTGACGTGAAAGGCTTGTTCCTGCCCCTGCAGGGCAAAAGCCTGCAAATTGTGGAATTGAGCGAAGGTCGCAATTCACTGGTGAAAGCCAACAGCGAACTGGGCTTGGCTTTGAGCGACGATGAAATTGATTACCTGCTGGATGCCTACACTGTGATGGGACGTTCGCCCACCGACGTGGAACTGATGATGTTTGCGCAGGCCAACAGCGAACACTGCCGCCACAAAATTTTCAATGCCACCTGGACCATCGACGGGCAAGCGCAAAGCGAAACCCTGTTCGGGATGATTCGCAACACCCACAAAACCACGCCGCAAGGCACGGTGGTGGCGTATTCCGACAATGCCGCCGTGATTGCAGGTGGCAAGGCTGAGCGCTTTTTTGCTGATTCCGATGGCGTGTATCGCCCGCACGCGGAAACCACGCATTTTGTGATCAAGGTGGAAACCCACAATCACCCCACGGCAATTTCGCCGTATGCAGGCGCTGCCACGGGTTCAGGTGGTGAAATTCGAGATGAAGGCGCGACTGGGCGTGGTGCCAAGCCCAAAGCTGGCTTGTGTGGTTTTACTACTTCGCATTTGCGTTTTGAGGGTGGCAGCGAAGGCTGGGAAAGTGGGCAAGACGCTTTGGTGCCCTTGGAACAGCGCAACAATCAGCACAGTGAGCAGCCACAGCCTGTTGGCATTCCAACACGCATAGCGACCCCTGAACAAATCATGATCGACGGCCCCATTGGTGCGGCTGCATTCAACAATGAATTTGGTCGCCCGAACTTGGGTGGCTATTTCCGCACCTTCGAGCAACGTGTGGGTGATCGGGTTTATGGTTATCACAAGCCCATCATGATCGCTGGTGGCTTGGGCAATATTCGGGAAGTACACACCCACAAATGTGACTTGCCCGCGGGCAGTTTGTTAATTCAACTGGGCGGCCCTGGTATGCGCATCGGCATGGGCGGGGGTGCTGCTTCATCGATGAATGCGGGCACCAACACCGAGTCGCTCGACTTTGATTCCGTGCAACGTGCCAACCCTGAAATGGAACGCCGTGCGCAGGAAGTGCTGGACCGCTGCTGGACCATGGGTGAAGCCAACCCGATTTTGAGCATTCACGACGTGGGTGCGGGTGGTATTTCCAACGCATTCCCCGAGTTGGCAGACGCATCGAACAAAGGTGCGGAATTTGATTTGCGCAAAGTGAATCTGGATGAAAGTGGCTTGAGCCCCGCTGAAATTTGGTGCAATGAATCGCAAGAGCGCTATGTGATGGGCATTGCACCCGAGTCGCTGGAATTGTTCACGCAATTGTGTGAACGTGAGCGTTGCCCCTTCTGTGTGGTGGGTGTAGTCACTGACGAGCGCCAACTGAAAGTGCTGGACGCGGAAAGCAGCAGCAGCCCAGTGGACATGCCCATGGAAGTTTTGCTGGGCAAGCCACCCCGCATGGAGCGCAATGACAACCGCATAGAAACGGTGAAAGCAGAAATGGATTTGACCCAAACCGAATTGGGGCAAGCCATTGAGCAAGTGTTGAAATTCCCGGCTGTGGCTTCCAAGCGCTTCCTGATTACAATTGGCGACCGCACCGTGGGTGGCTTCACGGCCCGCGATCAAATGGTGGGACCTTACCAGGTGCCCGTGGCCGACGTGGCCGTGACGATTGATGACTACACCGGATACGCTGGCCAAGCCATGGCCATGGGTGAACGTACACCGCTGGCCGTATTGAATGCACCCGCTTCAGGCCGCATGGCCATTGCGGAAAGTATTACCAATTTGTTGGCCGCACCTGTTGAAAAACTGGAGGACGTGAAGCTGAGCGCCAACTGGATGGCTGCTTGCGGTACGCCCGGCCAAGACGCCGCTTTGTTCGACACCGTGAAAGCGATTGGCATGGACCTGTGCCCGCAATTGGGCTTGGGCATTCCGGTGGGTAAGGATTCGCTTTCCATGCGCACGCGCTGGAATGAAGGCGATGTACAGAAGGAAGTGTTGTCGCCGGTTAGTTTGATTGTGACCGCATTCTCGAAAATTACAGATGTTCGTGGCACGCTAACACCGGTGTTGAACATGGCCGAGGACACCGTGCTGGTGTTGGTGGATTTGGCCCGCGGCAAAATGCGCATGGGTGCCAGCGTATTGGCACAGGTGACCAACCAGTTGGGTACCGATGTGCCTGATGTGGAAGACGCAAGCGACATTAAAAACTTTGCACAAGCGTTGAATGCCTTGCGTGAAAAAGGTTTGGTGCACGCTTATCACGATCGGTCAGATGGTGGTTTGCTGGCCGCCTTGGCGGAAATGAGTTTTGCAAGCCGATGTGGTTTGTCGATCAACCTTGATTTGATCACCATTGACCCGTATTCAGCCGATTGGGGCGATTTTAAAATTCGCCCGGAGCAGGTCAGCGTACAGCGCGGTGAGCTAACCTTGAAGGCCTTGTTCAACGAAGAACTGGGTGTTGTATTGCAAGTGCCTGCCGCGCAAAAAAGCGAAGCCATGCAAGTGCTGCGCGATTTCAGTTTGAGCAAGCACAGCAATATTATCGGCAAGCCCAATGATCGCGATGTGATCGAGTTTTATCGCGATGCCAAGTGTATTTACTCCGAAAGCCGCGCCAAGCTGCAAGGCATTTGGGATGACACCAGCTACCAGATTGCCAAACGCCGCGACAACCCGGTGTGTGCTGAAAGTGAACACAAAGCCGCTGCTGAATTGCCCAACGCCTTGGTGTGGCAACCCGGCTTTGACATCACGGAAAACCCGGCAGCGCCTTTCATTGCAACCGGGGCGAAACCCCGTGTGGCTGTGTTACGTGAGCAAGGCGTAAACGGCCAACTTGAAATGGCAGGTGCATTTACCTTGGCTGGTTTTGAGGCAGTAGACGTGCACATGAGCGACCTGTTGACAGGCAAGCGCAAGCTGGCTGACTTCCAGGGCTTGGCAGCATGCGGTGGCTTCAGCTACGGCGACGTGTTGGGTGCCGGTGAAGGCTGGGCCAAAACCATTCGATACAACAGCGTGCTGGCTGACCAGTTTGCAGAATTCTTTGGTCGCAGTGATGTGTTCGGTTTGGGCGTGTGCAATGGCTGCCAAATGATGGCCACGCTGGCCGATTTGATACCCGGTGCGGCGCACTGGCCCAAGTTGATGCGCAATGAAAGCGAGCAATATGAAGCGCGGTTGGTGAATGTAAAAATCAACAAGACGCCTTCGATTTTGTTGAGCGGTATGGAAGGCTCTGTGGTGCCTGTGGTGGTTGCGCACGGTGAAGGCCGGGCTGACTTTTCACGCCAGGGCAATCATGCCCAGTTGAGCGCAGAAGGTTTGGTGGCAGTGCAGTATGTGAATTCGCAAGGCGAGGCCACACAGCAGTACCCATTCAACCCCAATGGCAGCCCGGACGCACTGGCCGGTTTTACCACGCCCGATGGCCGCTTCACCATCATGATGCCGCACCCTGAGCGCGTGTTCCGGAATGTGCAAATGAGCTGGGCGCCCAAAGACGCAGGCGAGTTTTCACCCTGGATGCGTTTGTTCTACAACGCACGCAAGGCCTTGGGTTAAATGGACAAAACACTGGCATGGCAACCCCTGGCAGTGGACCAGCAATGGCCAGCCAAGGTGTTTGATGTGCATTGCACTGACTGCCCGCGTTTGCATGCATTTCATGAACAGAATCGCCAAAAATTTCCGGCTCATTTCAATGGCCCGGTGCCACCTTTTGGTCCTGAGAATGCAGAACTACTGATTGTTGGTTTGGCGCCTGGGCTGCACGGAGCAAACCGCAGCGGGCGACCGTTCACAGGCGACTATTGCGGCGACTTGCTTTACAGCACCTTGCACAAATTCGGTTTTGCCAACAGGCCGGTTTCAATCGCTGTGGGCGATGGCATGCAACTGCTGAATGCGCGTGTCAGCAATGCAGTGAAGTGCGTACCACCGGAAAACAAGCCCACGCCGGCTGAAATTAAAACCTGCAATCAGTTCATCGCGCATGAGTTCAAGGTTCACCCGCCCAAGGCTGTATTGGCCTTGGGGCTGGTGGGGCATCAGGCCGTGCTGAAAGCCATGGATCAAAAGCAAAGTGCATTCAAATTTGGACACGCCGCCCAACACGACCTTGGTGCGTTTCGCTTGTTCGACAGTTACCACGTCAGCCGATACAACACGCAAACTGGCCGGTTGACCACACCCATGTTTGAGGCTGTGCTGGAATCGATCAGCCGCTACCTGAAGGCTTAAGGGCAGGGCGATGAGCGACGAGCAAGCAACGTCTCAAACGCCTGACATGCCTTTTGACATTGCCGCGTTTTTGAAGGAATTGACGACACGGCCCGGTGTGTATCGCATGATTGATGCAAACGGCACCGTGATGTATGTGGGCAAAGCCAAGAACCTGAAAAAACGGGTTTCTTCGTACTTTCAGAAAACCCACGCCAGCCCGCGCACCAGCCACATGGTGGAGCGTATTGTGCGGGTGGATGTAACACCGACCCGAACAGAAGCAGAAGCCTTGCTGCTTGAGAACAATCTGATCAAAAGCTTAAGCCCGCGCTACAACATTCTGTTTCGCGATGACAAAAGCTATCCTTACCTTCGCCTGACGAATCACAAGTACCCGCGCGTGGCCTATTACCGCGGTGCGGTCGATAAAAAATCACAGTTCTTTGGTCCCTTTCCCAACGCTTGGGCTGTGAAGGAAAGCATTCAGGTTTTGCAGCGTGTATTTTTGCTGCGGACCTGTGAAGACACCGTATTTTCTCATCGCTCACGCCCGTGTTTGCAGGCGCAAATTCAGCGGTGCAGTGCGCCATGTGTGAACTGGATCAGCCCGGAAGAGTATGCGAAAGATGTAGAAGCCGCATCGCGCTTCTTGCGGGGCGACCACAAGTCGGTACTGGCCAATCTGGAAGAGAAAATGCTGGAGGCCAGCGGTTTGCTGGAGTTTGAGAAAGCAGCCATGTACCGCAACCAGTTGGGTGCACTGAGCCGGGTGTTACAAAAGCAGTCTGTTGACACCACCGGCGGTGATGACGATGCAGACATTATCGCTGTGGTTATCAAGGGCGGTGCCGTGTGCGTGAACCTGGCCATGGTGCGCGGCGGGCGGCATTTGGGTGACAAGCCCATGTTCCCCAGTGTAGCGCAGGCCAGTGAAGATATCGGGCCCGAGGTGCTGGAGGCTTTCTTGAGCCAGGCCTATGTGGACAGGCCAATTCCAAACTTGTTGATTGTGAACCAGGACCTGGATGCGCCTGAACTGCTGATGGCCTTGAGCCAACAAGCTGGCAAAAAAATCAACCTGATTCGACAGCCGCAAAGCGAGCGCAGAAAGTGGTTGGACATGGCAGTTGACAATGCGGAAATTGCAATTGCCAGACGAATCGCAGAGCAGGGTTCTGCGCAATTCCGCACGCGCGCGCTTGTTGAAACCCTGGGCCTGGAAACACGGCTTGAAGAAGCCTTGCAGGCCAGTGAGGCTGATGGCTTGCTCAGCGGAACGGCCGCAGGAGCCGAGCCTGTGGCAGATTCGCCTGCTGAGGAAATTGATTTGTTGGCCACTTTGCGTGTGGAATGTTTTGACATTTCGCACACGGCTGGCGAGGCCACGCAGGCCTCGTGTGTGGTGTTTCACAATCACGACATGCAAAGTCGTGAGTACCGCCGCTACAACATTGAGGGCATTACCCCGGGCGACGATTATGCAGCCATGCGCCAAGCGGTCACACGGCGTTATCAGCGCGAAGGAAAAACCCCCATCGTGATGCCGCATGTGGTGTTGATCGATGGTGGCAAAGGGCAAATTGAAGTGGCACGCCAGGTGTTTGAGCAACTGGGCCTGGACATTGGCCTGATTGTGGGTGTAAAAAAAGGCGAGAATCGCAAGGTAGGTCTGGAAACACTGGTGTTTCCAGATGGGCGTCCAAGCCTGGAGCTGGGCCCTGGTCACCCCGCACTCATGTTGATTGCGCAAATTCGTGACGAGGCCCACCGCTTTGCGATTACCGGCATGCGGGCCAAGCGTGCCAAGGCAAGGCAAGCTTCCGAGCTGGATGAAATTGAAGGGATTGGCGCGCGTCGCAAGCAAAAGTTGCTGACCCGTTTTGGCGGTTTGCGTGGTGTAAAAGCAGCCAGCGTGGAAGACTTGCAAACGGTCGAGGGCATTTCGAAAACGCTGGCCGAAGAAATATATCGGCGTTTGCATTGAATATGTGCGCCTCAACAGGTGTTGGCGCTGATATATTCTGTACCTCTATAGCGTGTATTTTTTACTTAACAAAAGAAAAACAGATATGCCAATGAACCTGCCAATGATCCTGACCTGGGTCAGGATTGTGTTGATCCCTTTGGTTGTCGGCATTTATTTTTTGCCTGAAACTGTCATGTCTATCTCCATGCAAAACTGGGTGGGCGCTTGGGTATTTGTTTTTGCGGCCATTACTGACTTTGTTGATGGTTATTTGGCACGACGCTGGAATCAAACTTCCGCGTTTGGCGCATTTCTTGATCCGGTGGCCGACAAGCTGATGGTGGGCGCTGCCTTGATTGTGCTGGTTGATCTTGGGCGTATCGGCCCATTTATCGCGCTGATTATTATTGGTCGTGAAATTACCATTTCCGCCCTGCGTGAATGGATGGCCAGCATCGGCGCGCGCAACAGCGTGGCCGTGAACTGGCTTGGCAAATTCAAAACTATCGCGCAAATGGTGGCCATTCCCATGTTGTTGGTCAATGAAACCTGGATGGGCATCGACTTCCATGTGCTGGGTACCTTGGGTATTTACGTGGCAGCCGTTTTGACGGTTTGGTCGATGTGCTATTACCTGATGAAAGCCTGGCCAGAACTCCGCAATCGAAGCTGATCGCTTCCGGACACATTTCGCCATGAACAAAAGCAATTTGCTGCCCCAGCCATATCCGTTGCGGTATGCACTCAACGATGAAGTTCATTCCCGCCCCACTGAGGCCTTGTGGCCACAGGAAAGGGTGTTTCATATCGCTTTGCTGGTGCAAGGAGATGTGACGCCTGAGATCGTGGCGCAACTGCAAGCACTGGTGGACTATTGCGGATGCAAACCAGTTTCCGATGACGAGCTGGCTGCACCCCAGGTAAGCCTTAGCCTGTGCGGCGGTGAATCTGCCTTGCGCCTGCGGCTGGAGCGCCACAATGAATTCATTACATTGACCTTCTTTGAGCGGGCTGATCATGCGATTGTGTTTGATCGCCCGGTAACACGCCGTTTGCCCCCCAGTTGGATGGCTGCTCTGCCAGGCGTGATGTTGGTGGCCATTGAGCTGTTTGTTCAAAAAACGGACACCCCCCGAGAACCGCGTAGCGTGGCCGGTTATTTTGATGGCAACACCCTCATTGGCGGCATGATTGCCAATGGCGCGGGGCAGGTGTTTTCCGATCTTCGAATTGCAGACCGAGGTGCAAGTCGCATTTTGATTTGCAATTTGAAAATGGGATCGCGACAATTGGGCAGGGTGGTTCAGCGCACCATCGAGATGGAAACTTACCGCATGATGGCCTTGCTCAGCTTTCCGGTGGCGCGTGCTACATTGCCGAAGCTTTCGTCTTATGAAGACCGCTTGGTGAAGCTGGCCACTGAAATGGCCGAAACCAGCAAAACCGAAGACCTGGCCGAAGTGACCAGCGAGGATGTGGAGCTGGATCGAAAGTTGTTGAGCCAGCTGACCGACCTGGCTGCGCGCGTGGAGCAGTTAAGCGCCGAGAACCGGGTACGTTTTACCGCAGCTGAAGCGTACACCGACCTGGTTAAAAAACGCATTGCCGAGTTGAAAGAAATTCCCATGGTGGGCATGCAAACGTTTGGTGAATTCATGGACCGCCGCTTGGGTCCTGCCATGAAAACCTGCACCTGGACTGCACGCCGGCAAGACGAATTGGCCGCCCGTATTTCACGGGTCACCCAACTACTGCGCACGCGCGTTGAAATTGAGCGCGAAAGCCAGAACCAGCGACTACTGACCAGTATGGACAAGCGTGCCAAGGTTCAGTTGCGTTTGCAGGAAACCGTAGAGGGCTTGTCGATTGTTGCTATTTCTTATTACGGCGCCAGTTTGGTGGGTTACCTGGCCAAGGGGCTGAAAGCCGTGGGTGTGCCTGTTTCACCCGACTTGGCCATTGCCGTGGCCATTCCAACCATCGCGGTGCTGGCCTATGTCAGCATGCAAGCCATGAAAAAGCGCATGGGTTTGAAGGGTTAAGTATTATTCGGAAATATTGCCCCAAGAGGTTTCCAAACTATGGGGTTTGTGGTTATAATTGCGGGCTCGGAAGCTTGGCAGAGCGGTTGAATGCACCGGTCTTGAAAACCGGCGAGGGTGCGAGCCCTCCGTGAGTTCGAATCTCACAGCTTCCGCCAAAAACATCAAAACCCGCCCTTGTGGCGGGTTTTTTGTTGTTGCGACCTGTGAGTCGATTCGGACGAACGGATCATGAAATGAACAACAAAAAACCGCCTCGAGGGCGGTTTTTTGCATTTGGAGATACCCAACATCTAATTATCTGTAAAGCACGCTTGGCAACCACATGCCGATTTGTGGGAATACATACAGCACGAACATGGCAAAGATTTGAATAAACATGAAAGGAATCATGCCCATGAAAATCTGGTTCAGCGTGACTCCGGGTGGCGATACGCCTTTCAGGTAGAACGCTGCCATGGCCACAGGTGGAGACAGGAAGGCGGTTTGCAAATTCAGTGCGACTAGCAAACCGAAGAACAGTGGATCTACATCAAAGTAGGGCAGCAGCGGGATGAAAATGGGCATGAAAATCACGATGATTTCGGTCCATTCCAAAGGCCAACCCAACAAGAAAATAATCACTTGTGACAGCAGCAGGAATTCAATGGGGGTCAGGCCCAAAGAAAGCACCCATGTTTCAACCAGTTCTTGCCCACCCAGCAGTGCGAATGCAGCAGAGAAAATGGACGAACCCACGAACAACCAGCACACCATGGCGGTGGTTTTTGAAGTCAGGAAGGCGGATTCTCGCAGCACAGGAAAGCTGAGTTGACGATAGCCGGCAGCAAGCAACAAGCCACCGAAAGCGCCCAATGCGGCTGCTTCCGAAGGTGTGGCCAAGCCCATCACGATACTGCCCAACACAGCGCCGATCAAAATCGCCAGTGGGAAGAATGAGGTCAGCAGCATTTTGAATACTTCCAGGCGCTCAAAGCTGAGGCGTGAATAGTAGTATCCCAATACAGCCACAATCGCCATTAACCAAATCCAGAAGGTTGTTGGTGCAGGAGTTGATTCAGCTTCAGCAGCAGCTTCTTTTGCCACAGGTTCTTCCACTGCAGGCGCTGCCGCAGCTTCGGTGGTTTCGGCGCCAGCAGGCTCTTCCAGACCAAAGTCATAGTTGCTGCTGCCGGAGCTTTCGTAACCGGAACCAAAACTCACCAAGCCTGAGGTGTCAAATGCAGCTTCTTTGGGAGCAGTCAGTGATGAATACACCAAGCCCAAAATGAAGGCAGCAAAAATTGCGGGGATCATCGCAACAAACAACTGGCCAGCGACTTGACCACCGGTCAGGTTGCCTTCACGACGCCCTTTCAAGCCATTCACCAAGGCAGACACTGCACGGCTGCTACCGTAAGTGCGCTTCAACGAATCAAGTACAGGGCTTAGCGGCACACGGCGTTCTTCCTCAGACAGAGGGGGCGCACATTTTGGGTTGATTTTCGCGCGGATGATGATGTAGGCGATGTACATGCTTGTCAGCATCAAACCAGGAAACAGCGCACCAGCGTACAACTGAACTACTGAAACACCGGCCGTTGCGCCGTACACGATCAACAGCACTGAAGGTGGAATCAAAATACCCAAACAGCCGCCTGCGGTAATTGCACCAGCAGCCATTTTGGTGTCGTAACCCGCTTTCAGCATGCTTGGCATGGCCAGCAGACCCATCAAGGTAACTACCGCACCCACAATACCGGTCGCAGTCGCGAAAATTGCGCAGGTTACCAGCGTTGCAACGCCCAAAGCGCCAGGCAAACGGGCCATGGCAAGGTGTAACGATTTGAACAGTTTCTCGATCAGGTTTGCGCGTTCAACCAGGTAACCCATGAATACGAACAGGGGAACGGAAATCAGCACGTCGTTGGTCATCACCTTGTAGGTGGACTGAACCATCAGGTCGAGCGTTTTCTGTATGTTCCCGTCGTAAGCGAAGTAGGTGAAAATTACGCCCATGCCCATCAGGGTAAAAGCGGTTGGAAAGCCCAGCATGATGGCCACAACAACCAGCGAGAGCATCAGCAGGCCCAAGTGGCCGTCTGTCATTTCCGATGGCGCAGGCATTGCAATGGAGACCCCGATCAGGATCATCGCCATGATGGCAATACCAAAATATAGTTCTTTCTTCATGATGATTCCTGTTAATTCTTGCCGAGAGAGGCTTTCAACTTCTCTACATCCACTTCTTCCACGTCGTCTTCACGCTTGGGCCATGCGCCATCCTTGATGCACATGATGCAGCGGATTACTTCCACAACGCCTTGCAGCAGCAAAAAGAAACCGGCCAGTGGGATGAAGGCCTTGAACGGGTAAATGGGCGGACCATCGGCGGTGATGGATGACATTTCCTTGATGGCCCAGGCTTCGTCAGCGAATGTGTAACCTGCGTAGGTCAATGCGATGATGCCGGGGAAGAAGAAAACGAAATATAGAATCAGGTCGAGAATGGCTTGTGTTCTGGGCTCAAGAAAGCCGTACAGAATGTCTCCGCGCACATGGCCGTTGGTGGCCAATGTATAAGCCCCTGCCATCATGAACAGGATGCCGTAGAGAATATAGGATGCGTCGAATACCCAAGGGTTGGGGCTGTTCAGCACGTACCGCGTGAACACTTCGTACACGATAATTCCGGTCAACAACACGATGGTCCAGGCAAACAGGTGACCGATCTTGGTGGAAATTTTGTCGACCAAATGAAGGAAAGCTAACATGGGGTGAACCTCGGGTTCGGTTAAAAAAAAGCCAACACCCGTTGTGCAGGTGCTGGCTTTTTGGTGTGGAGCAAATTACTTCTTTTGTGCGTAGAACGCTTGTGCCATCTTGAAGTCGACGGATGTGTCGGCTTGCCACTTGGCTGCACGTGCGGCAAATGCACGCTGCGAATCAAGTACTTTCTTGAACATTGGGTTTGAGGCGGCCTTTTCTTTGGTCACCGCATCCCACGCAGCCAGCTGAGCTTTCAAAATGCTGTCAGGTGTTTTGAAGAACTTCACACCGTCTTTGCTTTGCATTTCAGCGTAGTCTTTGGAATAACGGTCAATTGCCTTCCAGCTCATGTCGGCAGAAGCAGCTTCAGCAGCGTTGGCGATGATCGCTTTGATTTCTGCTGGCAGTTTGTTGTACTTGGTCTTGTTGAACATGACTTCAAACTGTTCGGAAGACTGGTGGAATGACTGCAACATGCAAACTTTGGATACGTCTGGGAAGCCCAACAGGCGATCTGAAGATGCATTGTTGAATTCAGCTGCATCCAGCAGGCCACGGTCCATCGCTGGAACGATTTCGCCACCGGGTAGGGCGTTAACTGCAACACCCATTTTCGTGAACATGTCTACAGACAGGCCAACGGTACGGAACTTCAGACCTTTCAGGTCTTCAGCCTTGGTCACTGGCTTTTTGAACCAGCCCAGTGGCTGAGTTGGCATTGGGCCAGTCATGAAGGACACCACGTCCATGTTCAGTTCTTTGTAGATTTCTTCCTGCAGCTCTTTACCGCCGCCGTACTTGTGCCATGCCAGCAGCATGTTTGCGTCCATGCCGAAAGAAGGGCCTGAACCCCACAGCGCTACCGCTGCGTTCTTGCCGTACCAGTAAGCGATCACGCCGTGACCACCGTCCAGTGTGCCCTTGTTCACCGCATCCAGCAAGTCGAAAGCTTTTACCACTGAACCAGCTGGCAGTACTTCAATTTTCAGGCGACCGCCGGTCATGCTGTTTACTTTGTCAGCAAAGTCAACTGCATATTCGTGGAAAATGTCTTTCTGGGGCCATGTGCTCTGGAAGCGCATGTTCACTGTTTGAGCAGTGGAAATCATGGGGAACGCCATGGCGCCTGCACCTACTGCAGCCACTGATGTGCCTTTGATAAAATCGCGGCGCTTTTGGTTGTTCACTGAGTCAGTCATTTTGCCTCCTTAAATTGATTTAGCTTTCGACTGTTGTTTTTGGTTTTACTTTTCGAACCTGCATTGTGATGGCGTACAAAGGCTAACTAAATAGGAGCAAACCCTTACCTATCGGTACTTTCCCTAGGGTCGAAAAAAAACCGCCAGTCGCAAAACTGGCGGTTTTCTGGTCGAGTTAAATGGTGTTTATGCGCTTGCGCTTACCTTTGAATCTGTTTTGGCTTTCACCTGCCTGTGTTTATCGATGGCTTCGACCTTGCGCTGTTTCTCGTGCAGGAAGCTGAGCACTTCATGCCGGTAGTGGTTGTAGGTGGGGTCGTCGGCCAGGGCCAAGCGGTCACGGGGGCGGGGCAAGTCGATGTCCAGAATTTGACCAATGGTGGCTGAAGGGCCGTTGGTCATCATCACAATACGATCGGACAACAACACTGCTTCGTCTACGTCGTGCGTAATCATCACCACCGTGTTTTTCAACTCGTTTTGAATGCGCATGACTTCATCTTGCAGATGGGCGCGGGTGAGTGCGTCCAGTGCGCCGAAAGGTTCATCCAGCAGCAACACCTTGGGTTCCATGGCCAGGGCACGGGCAATACCCACGCGCTGCTTCATACCGCCTGAAATTTCGGAGGGCAGGCGATCCAGTGCATGGCTCATGTTCACCATGTCAAGGTTGTGCAGAATCCATTCTCGTTGCTCAGTTTTGCTTTTTTTGCCTTTGAAGATTTTTTCAACTGCAATTTCAACGTTCTGATACACGGTGAGCCAGGGCAGCAGGGAATGGTTTTGAAACACCAGCGCACGGTCAGGGCCTGGTGAGTTCACTTCGCGATTGTCGACAATCACGACACCCTCGCTGGCGGTCAGCAAACCCGCAATGATGTTCAGCACGGTGGACTTTCCACAACCCGAGTGGCCGATCAGGGAAATATATTCGCCACGGTTCACTTCCAGGTTGATGTCTTTCAACACCGGGTTCACGATGCCATTGCGCTCAAAACGCATTTGCACTTGGGAAATACTCAGGAAACGATCGCTCATGTTATTACTCCTTAACCTGCAGATGTACCGCGTGTAATTTTGTTGCCCACCCAGGCCACGCAACGGTCGAGAATGAAACCGACGATGCCCACGTAGACCAGTGCCAGAACAATGTCGCTGATCAGCGAGCTGTTCCAGGCGTCCCAGATAAAGAAGCCAATGCCCACACCACCAATCAACATTTCAGCGGCAACAATGGCCAACCAGCTAAGGCCCACACCAATACGAAGGCCCGAGAAAATATAGGGCGCAGCGGCAGGCAGCATGATCTTCCAGAAGTACTCAATGCCGTTGTGCTGAATGACGCGTGACACGTTTCGGTAATCTTCGGGAATGTTGCGAATGCCCACTGAAGTGTTGATGATGATCGGCCAAATGGCCGTGATGAAGATCACGAAAATCGCAGACGGGTTTCCATCCTGAAAACCCGCCAGCGACAGAGGCAACCACGCCAGCGGGGGCACGGTGCGCAGTACCTGAAACAAAGGATCCAAACCACGCAGGGCCCAGGTGGACTGACCCACCAACACACCGAGCGCAACGCCCACCACCACTGCCAGGCTGTAGCCAATCGCGACTCGTTCAAGGCTGGCCAGTATTTGCCAGGCCATGCCCACATCGTTGCCGCCATTGTCATACAGCGGATTGATGATCAACTCCCAAGTGTCGGTGATCACTTTGCTGGGCGCCGGCAGTCGTGCACCTTCGGTGCTGCACAGGATTTCCCAGATCAGCAACAAAATGGTCATGACTACGACGGGCGGAACCAGCTTGCCCAGGCTTTCTTTGACTTGCTTGAAAGCTGCAGTTTCAATGAATGGCTTGCTTTTCACCTTGTGGGCGGTTTGCAAACGTTCTAAAGAGTCAGTGGTCATCATGATTTGAATCCTTTAATAAAATACTCAGGCCTTCATGGCTTTAATGGCCAAACTGTCGAGGTACGCCTTGGGGTTCTTGGGGTCGAATACTTTGCCGTCGAACATTTTTTCAACACCGCGCGAAGTACCGGCGGGGATGGCAGATTTGTCGATCTTCAAAGTGCTTGCCGCCTGGCGCCAGATGTCTTCGCGGTTCACCTGCTTGATCAGGCTGCTGGTGTCCAGTTTGCTTGGCAGGTAACCCCAGCGCTGGTTCTCGGTCAGGAACCACAAGTCGTGGCTTTGGAAGGGGTAGGAGGCCTGATCCTTCCAGTAGCGCATTTGTTGGGGGCTGTTGGTGACCACACGGCCTGTGCCGTAGTCGAAATCGCCTTTCATGCGATCGACAATGTCGGTCATGGGTGCGTTGATCCAGCGGCGCTGCGAACAGATGCGGGCGACTTCCTCGCGGTTGGCGGGTTCTTCGCAGAACATTTGCGCTTCCATCACAGCCATGACCAGTGCTTTGGCTGCATTCGGGTTGGCATCTACCCAGTCTTTGCGCATACCCAGCGCTTTCTCGGGGTGGTTTTGCCAAAGCTCACTGGTCGTGAGTGCGGTGTAGCCAATTTTCTGGCTGATCAATTGCTTGTTCCAGGGTTCGCACACACAGAATGTGTCCATGCTGCCTACCTTCATATTGGCCACCATTTGCGCGGGCGGAACAACGATGGTCGACAGGTCGTTGTTGGGATCAATTCCGCCAGCCGCCATCCAGTAGCGGATCCACAAATCGTGAGTACCACCCGGGAATGTCATGGCAGCGCTGACTGCTTTGCCGCCGCCTTTCTTGGCCATCAATGCTTTTTTGAATTCGCGGGTGTCAGTACCCACTTTCAATGCCTTGTATTCTTCGCCCACTGAAATGCACTGGCCGCCCAGGTTAAGGCGGGAAAGAATGTACATGGGTGTGGGAATATTGTTGGCAGTCATGGCGCCAGTGCTGATCAGGTAGGGCATGGGCGTCAGAATGTGGGCGCCATCGATACCACCGTTGGCAGAGCCCAGCACGAGATTATCGCGGGTGGTGCCCCAGGATGATTGCTTGAGTACTTCCACATCGGGCATGCCGTGTTTTTTGAAAAACCCTTTCTCAATACCCACGAACAGCGGTGCTGCATCTGTAAGCGCAATGAAACCCAGTTTTGCTTTGGTGGTTTCGATCTTGGTGGATTGCGCCATCACGATAGACGGTGCGCCAAAACCAGCCAGCAGGGTAGAGCCCCACACCGCGGCGGATTGTTTGATGAAGGTGCGACGTGTTTCCGACAATTCTGGTTTTTTGTCAGTGGGTTTGTTGCTCATGGTGTGCGTCCTCGAAAATTCAAGCCAAGAAAAAACGGCGCACATCACCACACCTGCCCAGCAAGTTTGGGATGGACGCCGTTGTCCGGTACTTCTTTACTTCATTACTGAAAAGCATTTGACCCTGTCCTTCGTTGGCATAGGTCTTACAACACACTTAGCAGTTTGTGTGCCATGCAAAAAAGAAGTGCACAGGTGTGAAATTGAGTGAAATCAGTGCGAGATTTCGCGCTAATTTTGGTGCGTGGAGCGAGTTTGGTGCGGCGCACCAAATAAATCAGTGCGCCGGTCAGGATGTATGTGGTGCATGCACCGGTTTGATGTCTACGTTTCGGTGCTTATTTTTGAAGTGCGCGAATACCTACCCACGCAAAAAAGAGGGCGTATGCCAAATCGATGAGGCCATAGCCGGAGTAAAACAGGGCGAGCAGTGGTGTTTCTTCACGGATGATGGGCAGCATGTCCGATTTACTGCTAATCCAGATGACCCAGGTGTACACGTAGATTGCCTTCTCGAAAGCGAATACAAAACAGATTGCAGGCAGTTGATGCGCTTGTTTGGCCACAGACAGATAAGCCAAACCCCACACCATCACCATGAAAGTGCCAAAGGGAGAAAAAACTTCGGGCGACAATTCATGAAAGGCTGAGTTGGTGAAAAATTCGCTGGCGGCCAACATGCCGAAAATATTGGTAAAGCCGGCGGCGATAAAACCCAGAAAAATAAACCGGTTGTGTGCTGTGCTGTTCAAAAGTTGTCTCCGTTTGTTGTTTTGAGTGTTTTTGGATACTACCCGAATACTATATACTTGCGCCCCATGGAGAAGTGCGAGAGCGGCTGAATCGGCCTGACTCGAAATCAGGTAAGGGGGCAACCTCTTCGAGGGTTCGAATCCCTCCTTCTCCGCCAAAAAACAAAAAGCCCCGCAAGGGGCTTTTTGTTGACTATCGACACACCCAGTGACGCGTGAAGCGGCACGCAGGTGTGGCGTGTTGCAAGAAGCTTAGAAGCTCAAATTGACCCGCATCACCGCAGTACTACCGCTCACTTCATTGCCCACCACCAACAAGGGTTCACCAGTTGGAGAATCCTTGGCAGGAATGAATACCAGTCCCTCGGGTCCTAGGTCGCCAGCAGTTGGCAATACAGCGGGGTCTGAAGGGTCGTTTGTCCAGTTGTCGCGAGTGTTGTAATAATCGACACGCACGGGAGCAGCCGGGTTGGTGATGTCATAAACCAGAATACCGCCCATTCGCTCCAGGCCGATAAAAGCAAAAGTTTTGTCTCCAATTTTGCCCACTGCCACACCTTCTGGTTCCGGTCCTTTGGCATCGCTTCGGCTATCCAGCGCATTGCCTTCATCATGGCCCGAATTGAAAAAATCCTTGCAGTTCAGGTTGCGGGTGCTGCCCACTTTGCAATCGTCACTCGCCAGGAAACGTTCAATTTCAGAACCAGAGTCGAAAACCAGCGCACCGTCTTCATCAAAAATCGAGAATGAACGTGCGCCGAAGGAATACAGTTTGTCGTACATCAGGCGATCACCTGCGGGGTCTTCGACACCGGTGCTGTTAAACAGAATGGGTGCCCCGTTGGCGTCGGTGCGATAGCCCATAGTCCATGTCACATTCAATCGACCAAGTTGATCATCAGCCCGACAGGCGTTCGGGTTGCCGGCCACTGCGCCACAGTACGCAAACACTGTGGGGTTCAGCAGGCCACCGTTGGCCAGATCGTCGAGTTGAGCAGGCAGGTCATCATTCAAACGACCAGCCCAACCGTTTCGGTTCACCAGGTGTTTCATCCGGAATTCTTCAACAAAGCCTTGGCTTGCGTCACCCGCAAAATAGGCTGGATTGTCTTCACCCCATGTGCGAGCATCACCTTCATTGGCCGTGACCAAGTAAGTTTTGCCGTCAGCAGCCGTGTAAGAAGCCATGGCGTCGGGCAGGTAAAGCCCTGCGACACCGGCCCAGTTTCGAATATTGATGGTGTCGCCATCGGTGTCTGATGCATCGAATTCATTGCCGATCGCACCGTGGTCTTTTTCCCCAAGGGGAAAAACGTCGGTCACAGTTGCAGTTGCAATATCGACTTTGGCAATTGCGTTGTTCTCTTGAAGGGTTACAAAAGCAGTTTTGCCGTCAGCGGACACCGCAATGTACTCGGGCTCGAAGTCTTGTGATGCAGATGCACCTGGACCATAGATTCGAATGCCTTGGGCACGCAGACTCGCTTCCTGGCCCGTGAAGGCACTAAAGCTGGCTGTACGAACAATCGGTGCACGGGGGTCCCGTACATCGATCACACTGATGCTGCCTTCCGGGTCAATTTGATAGTTGTCGCTGGGTTCCCCTTCATTGGCGGTCAGCACAGTGTTGCCGTCGGGTGTGAAGGTGATCATGTCGGGTTGTGCTCCCACAGTACGCGAACTGAGCAAAGTCAAATCGCTGGCGCGGTACAGAGCCGTGCGACCCAGATTGGTTTTGACCGGTGCTTCAATCGCCACAGCCACAATACCGTTGGCTACTGCAACGCTGTTAACGACGGAGCCTGCAAGCACATCATTGGTGTCGAGCGTGTCGATCAAGGTTGGGTTTTCGGGGTCGGACAAATCAAATACATCCACTGCACCGGCCAGGGCATTTACCATGAACAAGCGTTGGCTCGCTGGGTCGTAAGCTGGAATTTCAGCTGCGCTGACGTCAAACTGATTGGTCGAAAATCCACCGATTTTCTCCAGTGTCAGGCTGGCCGGTGTGGCCTCGGAAGGTGCGGTGGTGCTGGGGGTGCTGCCGTCGCCGCCGCAGGCAACCAGAGTAGCCGCTGCAATTGCACTGAGTGCGAACAGTTGAATTTTTGTCTTCGTCATGAAAATAGGCTCGAATCGCTATAAAACGACCGAGCCTATTGATTCAAGATGAAACCTTGATGACAAATATTAAGTGAGTTGTGGATTAACCGGGCAGTCCATCGGTAGGCAATCCGGGCAAACCGCCCAATTCGCCGCCCAGAGCATCTGCACCCGACGAGATACCACTGCTCAGTGTGCCCAGCAAATCGCCTTCCGGAATTTCAGGCAAGCCTGAACCGCTGCCCGCTCCCTCAAGTGCGGATTGCAAGGTGTCTGCTCCGCCTAAAATACCGTCGACCAAGTCGGCCAGTCCACCCTCCACTTCGGCGGGCAGGGCGGGAGTGTCGCCGCCTAAGTCGCCCAGGTCAGGAACTTCAGTATTCATTTGACTCAATGTGCTTTCAAGAACATTGTCGATTTCAACAGCCACGTCCCTTAAGCCTTGCAGCAATTGATCATAGGGCTCCACTTGTTCGCTGACGGGTTGAGTAATTCCATCGGCCAGATCAACCACACTGGTGACCAAGCCACCATCTGTGGGGTCTATATTCGGTAGTGCAGAAATCAGGGTGTCCAGGCCAAGGTCGGTATTCACTGCCTCTGAAAGCGGGTTGGTAATCGGGCTTAGTGGCTCGCCCAGCAGTGTTTGGTTCACACCATCCACCAGTTGCTGTACCAGGTCGGCCTGCGGTGTTCCCTCGCCGGTGGTGGCAACCAATGCGTCGTGAACGTTGTCAAGCACACCCAAACCGGTTTGTTCAACCGCCGTAGCAATATTGTCAGGAGTCGATTCCGGGTTGTTTTGGCTGTTTTGCACAGCATCCTGAATTGGCTGAAGAATGCTTTGTTGCAAGTTGTCCTGGGTCAGGTTTTCAGTTGCAAATTCTTCCAGGCTTTGTGGGCTGTCCTGAGAAGAAAACTCGCCCACACCGATGCTGCCCAAGCCGCCCCCGCCAGCGTTGCTTGTGCCTGTGCTTGTGCCCGTTCCAGTATCGCTGCTGCCAGAGTCGCCAGAACCACCCGCCAAAAACGCACCAGCGGCCACTGCGCCTGCACCGGCCAGGCCGCCACTGCCAGCGCCCAAAAGGCCTGCACCAAACAATCCTGCTACTGCTCCACCTTCGGCTGCTGCTGAATTCTCAGCCAGTTCAGTGGTGAACTCGAAACATTCGCCGTCTTCAAGCACCACGATTTGTTGTTGACCGTTGCTACCTGTCTGCTCACCTAGAGTCAATTTGCCATTGGCGGTCATCACACCTGCGGCTGGAATTTGCCCATCGCTTCCCGGAAATTCAAGTGCCAAACGTCCATTGGCACCAGTCACTACTTCGTCGCCTGGCATTAGGTAGTCGCCTGCCTTGACCGCCACTATTTCACCGTTGCGGCTTACGTTGACTTCGCCTTCAAGGTCCTTGATCAATGCTTGGGGTGCGGCCATGGGTGTGCTCCTGAATTGTTGGATTTGTGTTTAACATCCGTCAATTTTGCTAGTCCGCCAATTTTTTAATCCTCCAATTAGGGGGAGGGTTCTACCCTCTATTGGTGAATTTGTAATTGACAATGGCTGTTGTCAGATATACATTCACACAAGCAAAATTTTTCTGAAAAGGTTCCAGGCATGAGTGAATACACAGTCGTCATCATTGGCAGTGGTTTTGGTGGGCAATGCGCAGCCATTAATTTGAAAAAGCGGGGCATTGAAGATTTCATCATGCTGGAGCGTCGCGACTTCATGGGCGGTACCTGGTGCCAGAACTCCTACCCAGGTGCTGCGGTGGATGTTCAATCGCTGTTGTATTCGATCGAAAGTGAACCCTATGACTGGAGCCAAATGTTTGCCGATGGTGCGGAGCTTCAGCAATACACCGAGCATGTCATTACCAAGCACGGCCTGCGTGAGAAAACCCGAACCAACAGCAATGTGCAGCGCACCGAGTGGCATGAAAATGAGCAGCGCTGGCATGTGCATTTGCACACCGGCGATGTGATCAAAGCGCAGTTTGTGATTAATGCGTCTGGCCCACTGAGTACACCAGTGATTCCAAATTTCAAAGGTCGCGAGACATTCAAGGGCAAAACTTTTCACACCAATGCTTGGGATCAGAATTACGACCACAAAGGCAAACGCGTCGCCATTATTGGCAGTGGTGCCAGTGCGGCACAGGTGATTCCGGCCATCGCGCCTGAAGTGGGGCACTTGCATGTGTTTCAGCGTTCGCCACATTGGGTGCTGCCGCGCCCCGACCGAGTGTTTAAGCCTTGGCAGCGTGCCTTGCTGAAAGTTGAGCCCATTCGTAAGCTGGCCCGCGCCGCGATTTACTGGGGGCTGGAAAGCCGCGTGATTGCATTCAAATATTCAGACTTTGCGCTGAAGAATATTGCTCAGCGCGAGGCTTTGCACCACATCAAAAAGCAGATTAAAGATCCCGAGCTGCGTAAAAAAGTAACACCCGATTTCACGATTGGTTGCAAACGCATTATTTTGAGCAATACGCTGTACCCAACGTACTGCCGCCCAAATGTCAGCTTGCACGACAAAGCCGACGGTATCGCTGAGATTAACGAGACCGGTATTAAAACCTTGAGTGGTGAGCAGCTTGACCTCGACTGCATTGTGTACTCGACCGGTTACGATGCCACCGATGGTGTTATTTCTTACCCAGTGGTGGGCAAGAATGGTACCAAACTGGCCGATGTATGGAATGAATTCCCGCGCGCCTACTTGGGCACCACTGTGCCGCAGTTTCCTAACCTGTTTATCGTGACCGGCCCAAACACCGGTATTGGCCACACCAGCGCAATTTTTGTGATTGAGGCGCAGATGCATTACATCATGCGAGCCATTGCTGAAGTGAAAGCAAAAAAAGCCGCTGCCATTGAAGTGAAACCGCAAGCCGAAGAACGTTACACCACCCACATCCACAGCGAGATGGAAAAAACTGTGTGGAAGCGCGGTGGTTGCACCAGCTGGTACAAAAGTAAAAGTGGCCATGTAGTGGCCATGTTTCCTGGTTTTAGTTACACCTACCTACGCATGGCCAGGAATTTCAAGATGAACGACCATGTGTTACAGGCACCTTTGGCGCAACAGCAGTCATCAAAATCCGATCAATCTGAATTGCTCACAGAAGGGGCCGCAGCATGAAGAATTTCAAAGACAAAGTGGTTGTAATTACTGGTGCAGCCTCTGGCATGGGGCGTTCGTATGCACTGATGTTTGCCAAACTGGGCAGCAAAATTGCAATTTGTGATTACGACGGGAAAGGTTTAAAAGAAACCGAGAAACTGGTGATGCAAACGGCCAACGTGCAGGTGTATGCCGAGAAGCTGGATGTGTCGAACAAGGCGGGGGTGTATGCATTTGCCCAAGCTGTGAAAGCAGCGCTGGGCAATGCACATGTGATCATCA
>NZ_ABCT01000026.1 GCF_000170915.1 Limnobacter sp. MED105 | reverse complement strand
AGGGCCGTTGAAGACCACGACGTTGATAGGCTGGGTGTGGAAGTGCAGTAATGCATTAAGCTAACCAGTACTAATTGCCCGTGCGGCTTGGCTCTATAGCATTGAGCCTTGCTTAAAAGATACGCACATGAAACAACACAGTAAATCTACCTCGGGGTAAAACCCGAATGAAAACCAAGGTAGTTTGTTAGATATAGATATACCCGCAACACGCATCAACAAGATAGCAGCGCTGTCTCAAAGATAACTCATCAGTTCCAAATCGAGCCAATCAGCCGCAACGCTGGTTAGCTAACAAGTAAGTGCAATCAAGGCACCGCACTTACAGCCAACCCTCTTTGCCTGACGACCATAGCAAGGTGGTACCACCCCTTCCCATCCCGAACAGGACCGTGAAACGCCTTAGCGCCGATGATAGTGTGCATTCGCATGTGAAAGTAGGACATCGTCAGGCTCTCCAATACCGAAAAACCCCGCTCTTCTGCTCAGATGGCGGGGTTTTTTATTTCAGATCAATACTGTGCTCCTACTGCGATTAAATTATTGATGTTTAAGTTACAAAAAAACCAGCCCCAAAAATGGGCTGGTTTTTTGTTTCCATCACGCTTCAGCGCAAATAAGACAGGGTCTATCTGAGGACACTGCAGTTGGTGGTAACCGATACCAATACTTTCCCAAGGGCAGGGAGGGAACGAGGATCAAGTGATTTACCCGTATTTAGAAATGCCACAGAGATATCTCTTGAAGGATCTGCCCAAGTAACGATATTGATTAGGCCCAGGTGCCCATATGCCTTTTTGGCTTTAATACCAAATAAGGAAAAAATGTTTTCTCCGAGCATGAATCCAGTCGAGAACCGAATCGGGATCATAAGTGTTTGATCAATAGTCAGCGGTCCCGCTGGTCGGGTGGCCAGTTTAACGGTACTTTCTTCAAAAACTTGATTGCCGTTGTAAACTCCACCATCCAGCATCATTTGATAGAATCGGCTCACCTCGTCGGCGGTGCCATAGATGTTTCCAGCAGGAATACTTGCATCCATGAAGCCTGGGCTATTTGAAATGGTAGCTATTTTCTCAAATTCAATGTTCAGTGCGCGTTTCGCCAATACGTTGATAGGAAATACTGGTGTGGCACCTGTGCTGTAGTTGTACGCGGCCAGTTCTTGGTGCTTTTTGTGGAGGCCATAGGTGAGGTATTTTGCACCGAGCGGTTTTGCGATGAATTCTTGCAAAGCAGATTCCACTGATTTACCGGTAATTCTTTTCACCAATTCCCCCAAGATATAACCACCGACGATAGCGTGATAAGCCTGTTGACTGCCATCGCCTCTGTTCGTATAGCCGGAGTTGATCAGATCAATCACGCTGTCCCATTTGAAAAGCAAAGATGGGTGAGGATTGCTTATTGGTATTTGAGGAACGCCAGCTCGATGCGACAATACTTGTGCGATGGTGATATTTTCTTTTCCATTGCAAGCAAATTCCGGAATGTATTTTCCGATGTTGTCGTTGAGTTCGAGTTTCCCTTGCTCGCACAATTTGTGAATGAGCATGGCGGTAATGGCTTTAGAAGCCGAGAACAGACAAATCGGTGTGTCGGGTGTCATTAACACTTGGTCGACATCTTGATCAGGATGGTTTGGAGGAGGGTTGCCTCGAGCGTGTCCGATTGAACGTTTGAGTACGATTTCGCCTTGACGGCGAATAACCATAGTCATCCCAGGTTGCAAGCCAGTTCGGTAGAAGCTTTCAACGCTGCTCCATATGGCTTCCACGTTGTCTCGCGTCATGCTGACATCGTAGGGGCTGGTTTCTGCTTTTGAGTCGATTTCTGTAACTGATCCTACGTTTCTTGGCACAGAAACGATGTTTGTTTTTTTAAACATATTTTGGCTTGTCTCGTTGTTGTAAGTATTTGTGTAACTTACAAGTATCATTCCAAGCCAAAGCCTAGGTCAATTGAGTTTTTAGGGCCGACTCTCTAGCGGTGAGTGGCGCTAACGGTTTTTTCGGAACTTGATTTATTCAGTTGCCGCATGAATTCTTCAATCGGCTTGGCGGTGCTTCCTTTGAAAAACAGGAGAGGAGAGAGGGTGCCAATCAAGGTGACATGGTCTGTCCCTTCAATACTTTCCACTTTGGATTGATTGCCCGCCGAGGCTAATGCTCGTTGTAGTGCATGGGTATTTCGCTCAATGCTGACTAAGGTGTCTGTTTGGGGCGCTAGAAGTAATGTAGGAACATTGCTTTTGTCAGCATAGTCGATCGGTTGAGATCTTGGGGGGTAATTCGGGTGATTGAAGACAGGCTGCACATCAGTGTCTTTGATTGGATAAATATTGTAGGCGCCAGCCAGACCGATTAATCCATTAACGCTCGTGCGATGTTCTAGGCCAGCAGCACTAAGCCAGCGAGGGTCGAGTGCGAGCATCGCGGCATTGTAGGCCCCTGCGCTGTGACCCATCAACACGTATTGCTGTGCTGGATTCAGGTTTTTGTACTCTGGTTTTTGAAGTTCCTTTTTCAGGTGAGCAATGCTTTGGGCGCCATCCACTAAAAAATCAGGGTACTGCACTTCTGGATACAAGCGGTAGTTGGGTACTGCAGTGATATAGCCCATGGATGCGAGGCGTCGCCCCACAAACTCATATTCGGATTTGTCGCCCCTGTTCCAACTGCCGCCATAAAAGAAAACGATAACAGGAGTATTGCTGAATTCCTCATTGGGATGGTTGGGCAGGTAGAGATCGTATTTCAGCTTGGGATTTGCGCCGAATTCAATGTTTTGTTTTACTTCTGCGACATAAATTTTTGAGACCGAGTTGACCACTTCGAGCGCGGAGCAACCGCCCAAGAGGATTAGCGGGATGATTTTAAGGGTGCGTAGATAACGTAATGTTGGTTTCATGAGGTGCTACAGTAGTGCGCACGGGCAGTGCTGGTCATGGGTGATGCTTTATATTAAACACAATTTGAACGCGGGATGATGACGATGGTAGCAATTGACAAGAACAAGCCGGTCTGTGTTACGGGGGCTTCAGGATATATCGCCAGTTGGATTGTGAAGGATCTGCTCGATCAAGGGTTTACGGTGCATGCGACGGTGCGTGATTCAAACAAAGCCAGTTCGGTTGCACACCTTTGGAAACTGACGGACGGGACCAAAGGAACATTGAAATTATTTGATGCCGATTTAATTCAGCCTGGAAGTTTTAGGGCGGCCATTGAAGGCTGTGAATTGGTGATTCATACTGCCTCTCCTTTTGTGATCAAGGGGTTTTCCGATCCGAATGAGGCGTTGATTCGTCCTGCTGTAGAAGGAACAGAGAATGTGTTGAAATCTTGCAACGAGGTGGAGACGGTTCGCAGGGTGGTATTGACCAGTTCGGTTGCTTCTATTTATGGGGATGCAGTCGAAATTTTAAAAGCACCAGGCGGAATTTTCACTGAGCGTCTTTGGAATAACACAAGCAGCGAAGGGCACCAACCTTATTCTTATTCAAAGGTGATGGCTGAGCGCAAAGCCTGGGATATTCAGCAAAATCAATCACGCTGGGATTTGGTAACAATCAATCCGAGTTTGGTGATGGGGCCTTCATTGACCACGCAAACCCAATCAACGAGTATTGACGTAATGCGCGACTTGGGCAGTGGAAGGCAGCGTACGGGAGTTCCTATGCTCGAGTTCGGGATTGTCGATGTTAGAGAGGTGGCAAAGGCGCATGTGTTGGCAGGATTCAACCCTGATGCGGAGGGGCGCTATATTTTGAGTGCGCACACCGCCAGTTTGTTGCAAATGGCGACGATTTTGCGAGCGCGGTTCCCCAAGTACCCATTGCCTACTAAGCAGTTGCCCAAGTTTTTGGTGAAGCTTGTTGCACCAATTGCAGCCGGGGTGAGTCGCGAGTTTATTCAGAAGAATGTGGGTTATCACTTGCGTTTCGACAACGGTCGTTCTGTCAATTTGTTGGGCGTGAGTTACAGGCCGTTGATGGAAACCTTGTGCGATCATTTTGCGCAAATGATTGACGACGGCTTGCTCAAGAGGCGTTGATTGCCGCAGCTGTTTTGCCCTGCTCCCATAGATGCAGGGCTTTCTTGCGTTCACTTTGCCAGCGATATTGGCCCAACTCACCTGTGGCCTGAATGACACGATGACACGGGATTAGAAACGCGACTGGATTTTTGGCAATCGCGCTTCCCACGGCGCGGCTGGCAGATGGTTTGCCGATGGAGCTTGCAATTTGCTGATAGCTCTTGAGGTGCCCCAGAGGTAGGTGGATCAAAGCCTGCCAGACCTGAAGTTGGAATGGTGTGCCGCGCAGATGCAAAGGTAAATGGCAGGTTTGGTGGTTAGAGAGGTCAAAAATTGTGGCAATCAATGGCTCGGTTTTCGAGCGTGACTCCACAATTGTCGCTTTGGGATACAGTTCTGTGATTTCCCTTTTCCAGACATCATAAGTTAACTCGTCAGATTCAAATTCAAGGCTATTGATGCCTTTGTCTGTGAGGCAAATGAACACTTGGCCGAACGGACTGAGTGCTTGCCCAATCGTGAATACCTGATTCAGTCCTTTATTTTTGATCTCGCCCGGCGTAAGCGCTTCGAACTTCAACATCAGATGATGAATTTTACTGCTGCTTGAGAGGCCAAGTTCGGTGGTGGTTTGAAGCACACTTTTCCCCGAGGAAATCAGTTTGCGCGCATGGTCTTTTTGCAGACAATGAAAAAACTGTTTTGGACTAATTCCCGCCCATTCAGTGAAGGTGCGTTGTAAGTGAAATGGAGAGGTGTTCAGGTGCTTGGCCAGTATGGCTAACTTGGGTTCGACGCCATTGTGTTCTATCGCAAAACTGTTTGCATGTTGCTCCAGAACCTTAATTGCTCTCGCGATGAGTTGGTATTGCTTGTGGGTTTCAAATTGTCTCACGGCAATGTTCTGAATGGTTATTCACTTTGTCAGTGTGGTTCTTACGGCGTGTTGGTGCAATCTGTTTCTTGCGCAAATCTAAACTTGGGCGCACAGTGGGAATCGAAATTTACTCACAAGTTACATGGATTTTTGCAAGTGCTTTTCTATTTCTTGTGGGTATTGTTCGATTTGTGAATCTAAATGGAGTGTGTCTTAGTATGAGGGGTAACTATTACACACTTTAGATTGGTTATCGCACTATCTATTCAAGAGGCCAACAAGGCCCTGAGGAGACATAAATGGCCGGTTTTCTGCCCAAGAATTCCACACTGAAATTTGCTGTTCTATCTGCGCTGATGTCCATGCATGGCTTCTCTTTGGCCGCGGGCTCCTTTGAGGGACCTGTCGGTATTGAAGGCCGTTGGGCAATGGAGGTGACTGTTGGAGCTTCCATGAGAACCAAAGACGCTGATGAGTCCTTGGTGTTTATAGGCAATGGTGGTAAGGCTTCGAGTGGTACGGTCGACGACGGCAACTTGAATTACAGCAAGGGTGATGTATTCAACGCGGTGGCCAAAGCTGTAGGTGAGCTTGAACTTAAAAAAGACAACTACGGTGTTTTCATTCGAGCCAAAGCTTTCTCGGATTTTCACAATAGAAGTAACAGGGTGCCACATGGGTCATCCAACAACGGGTTTCGGCCGAATGAGCCTTTGAATGACAACGGGTTTGACAAAGGCACGAAATTTGAGGATGCGCAGTTTCTGGATGCTTACTTCTTTGGCAATTATGAGCCCTTAGGCAAGCCGCTGACCTTGAAAATCGGTAACCAGGTGGTGACCTGGGGTGAGGCTTTGTTCGTGTTGGGTGGTGTGAACCAGTATTCCAACTTTGACTCGGCGGCGCTTCGTCGCCCGGGTGCGCAGCTGAAAGAGGTGTTCCTGCCCATACCCCAGATCTCTGCGAATATTCAGGCAACAGACGAACTGTCATTAGAGGGTTTTGTTCAGTTGAACCATGAGAAGGTGGTTGCGGATGGTTGCGGTACCTTCTTTTCTCAGGCCGACCTGTTGAACTGTAATTTCCAGGGTGCCCCAATCAACCCCGGCATCTTGAGCACTCCGGTGGGTGATATCGATTTCACTGGCTATGATGATCAACAAAGTTTCTCTGGTGGAGGCACAATTACTGCCGGAGGTATCCCGATTGACACAACCTTGTTCTCAGGTCTTGGTCCATTGGCGGGGCTTTTGGGCGGTATTACTGGATTACCAGCAGACTTGAGTAGCTTGAATTTCCGGATGGCCCAATTGGCAGATCGCAGGCCCAAAGATTCCGGGCAGATTGGGTTGTCCGGCCGTTACTACGCGGGCGAGATTGGCACTGAATTCGGCGCTTACATTGTGAATTATCACCAGCGTATTCCCAATCTGTCTTTGAAGAAAACACCATCTGGATTCGACGGTTCCTTATTCAATGGGCTGGAACTGGCGGGTCAGAGTGTGGTGAATCCACTGTCGTATTTCTTTGATTATGGATCAGAGAATATTCAGGTTGCAGGTCTGTCTGCAGCCACCGAGTTGTTTGGTTACTCAGTATTTGGTGAGGTTAGTTACACCAAGGACTTCCCGGCCGCCTATAACACCGCAGATTTGTTAAAAGGTGGAGCAACCGGAGACGGTCCTTTGGCGCGCTATGGCGACAATGCGCAGTTCCCGGTCGGTTCGATTTTGCCTGGCTCAAAACCCTTGGATAAAATTCAGGCCCAGATGTCAACGATTGCCTTGTTTCCCCGTCGATTGGGAGCAAGTCAGGTTGCTGTGATTGGTGAGATTGGTGCTCAAATGTGGCGCGGTATTGGTGATCCGTTTACCAGTGAGCGCTTTGGTCGTTCTCCTGCTTTTGGCGCTGGCGCCCACGCCACATACAACGGCGGTGACTGTAATGCTGGGGTTAATCCGAATTCTAGGAATTGTGCAGTGGACGGCTATGCAACTGAAACTGCATTCGGTTATCGGATTTTGTCTGTTGCACAATATCCCGATGCTATTTTCGGGGTCACTTTGGCACCACGCATCTTTTTTTCTCATGACTTTAAAGGCTATTCAGCCGACGGTGTCTTCCTTGAAGACCGCATGAATTTGGGTCTCGGGTTGAGGGCTGAGATCCAGTCAGCCAAGTATTTTGCTGAGATGAACTACAGCATGTTCAATGACAAGGCTTATTTCGATCCATTCAAAGACCGTGACTTCCTGTCTTTGGTAGTGGGCGCCAACCTGTAAAAGGTGGAACGACGAGGGTGAGCCATTCAAGGTTTGTTTTTAGGAGAGTATTGAGATGAAATTGATGAAGATCAAGCAGTTGGCTGTTTCATTGGCCCTGCTGGGCTCGGCCGTATCCGCGCACGCGCAGTCAGCTGATTTTTCAAAGCTGGGCACCACGCTGACTCCCATCGGTGCGGAAAAGGCGGGTAACGCTGCGGGTACTATTCCTGCGTGGAACGGTGGTCTGAGCAAGCCGCCTGCAGGATTTGACCCTGCAAAAGGTTACGTTGATCCGTTTGCGGCTGACAAGCCAACCTTGACTATTACTGCTGCAAATATGGAACAGCACAAAGACAAGTTGGCGCCTGGGCAAATGGAGATGATGAAGCGCTACCCTACTTATAAAATAAACGTATACCCAACACAGAGAACCGCTGCTTACCGTGCTGATGTTTACAAGTTCGCCAAAGAAGAGGCGGCTGGTATCAAGCTGGCCGAGGGTGGCAACGGTATCCTGAACCTGAAAAAATCCAATGTGCCATTTCCTATTCCTACGGATGGCATTCAGGTGATCTGGAACCATTTGATGCGTGATTTGGGTGGTTCAATTACTCGTTACTCGGCTGACTTTCCTGTTCAAACGAATGGCAGCTTTACCGTGGGCAAGCGTACGGAAACCATTTCCTATGCGTCTTTCATGGCAGATCCCGAACCTAACCGAATCTTCTATTACCTGAATCAAACCACAGCACCTGCGAACGCAGCTGGTGAGGTGGCCTTGGTACACGAGCCTTTGAATCAGGTGCAGGAACCCCGTTTGGCGTGGCAGTACAACCCTGGGCAGCGTCGCGTGATTCGCGCGCCTGAACTGGCGTATGACTCACCAGGTATTGGTGCTGATGGCTTGAGGACCAACGATGACTTCAACGGTTTCAATGGCTCACCAGATCGATACAACTGGAAGCTGGTAGGCAAGAAAGAAATGTATGTGGCCTACAACAACTTCAAGTTGACCAGCAAGGCTTTGAAATACAGCGACATCATCAAGCCGAATCATGTGAACCCCGACCATTTGCGTTATGAATTGCACCGTGTTTGGGTGGTCGAGGCCACATTGAAGCCTGGCGCTCGTCATATTTACTCCAAGCGCGTGTTCTTTATTGATGAAGACTCATGGGCTGTTTTGCATGCAGACCAGTACGACGCACGTGGCGGCTTGTGGCGCGTGCGCGAGGTGTATGGCGTTCAGTTGTACGATGCGCCTGCCTTTGGCCCTGCCGGCGAAGTGATTTATGACTTGCAAGCGCGTCGATATCTTGTGAATGCTTTGACCAATGAAGAAAAGCCTGTCGAGTTTGGCAAGAAGTACACCACAGCTGACTTTTCGACAGCAGCGCTGCGCCGTATGGGTAGGTAATGATGTTTCAGCGTGTGTGGGGCGTATGGTGTCCCATACGCCTGAGGTTTAATTTTTTGCAACCCAGAGAAATCACTTCTCTGGGTTTTTTTAAATTGGAGATGGCATGAAAAAGCCACTGCTGCGTGCAACCTTACTGACTCTGAGTTTGTGCGTTAGTCAATTCAGTTATGCATTTAAAGATCCGTTGGATTTACCTGCAATTCAAGCACCAAAGGCTGCGAAGGCTTTGTCGCTCAATGTGACTTCCCAGGGTAGCAACGTGCTGGTGGTGGGCGAGAGAGGCATTATTTTGAAGCGAGACTTCGCTGCAGGCGATGCTGCGCAAGGAGTAAAAGACAACGAAGGCAAGGTGTGGACTCAAGCCAAAGTGCCCGTGTCAGTCAATTTGACGGGTGTGCAGTTTGTGAATGACAGCCTGGCGTTTGTGGTTGGTCACGATGGCGTCGTACTGAAGTCAACGGATGCCGGCGCAAGCTGGGCCAAAGTATTTGACGGCATCAAAGCCAATGAACAGGTGGTTGCTGCGGCAAAGAAGAAAATGGAAGACATGCAGAGTCGATTTGACGCTGCGAGTCCGGCTGAGCAGGACAAGATGACTGAAGCGTTGGAGGCAGCAACTTTCGCATTTGAAGACGCGGAGGCTGGTGCGCGATTTGGCCCTGCGCGCCCCATGCTTGATGTCTGGTTCAAGGATGAAAATACTGGCTGGGTGGTAGGCAGTTACGGGCAAATTTTTGAAACCAAAGACAGTGGCATGACGTGGACGCTGATTGCGAATCGCCTGGACAATCCTGATTTTCGTCACTACAACGGATTGTATGGTGATGACACCGGGCTTATGTTGATTGCTGGTGAAGCTGGGCGCGTTTATATTTCCAAAGATTTTGCTGCGACCTGGACACGTTCGGATACCGGCTACAACGGCCATTTCTACGGCACTGTAGTTACTCGCAATGAGGAAGGGCTGCCTATTATTTTTGCATACGGTTTTGGTGGCAATGTTTACCGATTAGGTGCGGGTGCCAGCGCTTGGTGGCAGTTGCAAAGTCCCAGCAAGGAAAGTTTTGTCCAGGGTTTAACGCTTGGGAAGACTGCATTATTTGTGGATCAAAAAGGTCGCTTGGTACAAACCGATGAGTCGGGTACTACATTGAAAATGGTGAGTGCTTCCGAGGGCAAGCCTGTCACTGGCATGGCTCTGGTCAACAACACTTTGGTATTGAGTGGTCAGAATGGCCCTAGAACTCTCGCGCTGCCACGCTAACTGGAAGAACTGTCATGAGCAATCAAGAAGAATTGGGTAAGGTCGAACGGTTTTTTGAGTCGATTTTGTTTGGGCATCGCAAACTGGTTATAGCTGTGTTTGCTGTGTTGTCTGTGTTTTTTGCTTACCACGCAGTGCAGCTGAGGCCTGATGCATCGTTTCAGAAAATGGTGCCAGTCACGCATCCGTTTATTGCCAATTACCTGAATTACGAGAACGAGTTACGCCCGCTGGGAAACGTCCTTCGCATCGCGGTTCACAATAAGAACGGAACCATTTATGAGGCGGAGTTTCTTGAGAAACTTCGCTTGATTACCGATGAGGTTTTTTATATTCCAGGCGTTGATCGCGGGAATTTGAGTTCCATTTGGACACCCAATGTGATGTGGCGACAAGTCACCGAGGAAGGGTTGCGAATGGGGCCTGTCATTGGTCAAGGTTTTTCGGGCTCCCCAGAACAGATTGAAGCTGTGAAAGCCAACGTAGAGCGTTCGGGGCGGATCGGATCTCTGGTTTCGAACGATCAGCGTTCCGCCATTATTTTGGCACCGTTATTGGAAGTAGATCCAGATACTGGCGAGAAGCTAAGTTACGGCAAGCTCTCAGAGCGTATCGAGGAATTGATTCGCGATAAGTATCAGAGTGAGGATATTTCCATTCACATCACCGGTTTTGCCAAAGTGGTGGGAGATTTGATCGAAGGTGCCAAGGATATTGCAGGATTTTTCGCAATCACCTTCGTGCTGACCGTGATTTTGCTGTTGTGGTATTCCCGTTGCTGGAAGAGTACCGCAGCCACTATTTTTTGTTGTTCTCTTGCGGTGATCTGGCATTTGGGTTCAGTGAGCTTGTTGGGTTTTGGACTTGATCCTTACTCCATACTTGTTCCATTTTTGACATTTGCGATTGGTGTGAGTCATGCGATTCAGAACGTGCGAACGATGGCTTCGGAACGTTTCCACGGAGCCGATAAAATCCAAGCTTCCAAGGCTACTTTTCACCTGCTGTTCATTCCCGGTTCTGTTGCTTTGCTGGCCGATGCTGTTGGTTTCTCTACATTGCTGGTGATTGAGATTGGTGTGATTCGCGAATTGGCGATCAGCGCCTCAATTGGTGTGGCAGTGATTATTTTCACCAAGATGTTTTTGTTGCCAGTGCTGATGAGTTATACGGATGTGACCGAGCGTGGTTTGAAGCAGGTTGCCAAGCAGGAAGCCAGTAAGCACACAGTGTCACATCTTTTGTCTCGCCTGACTGAAAAGAAAGTGGCTTACAGTGTGAGTGCTGCGGCTGCGCTGATATTGGTGGCTGGCTTGTTTGCCTCTGCCGACATCAAGATTGGTGATTTGGATCCAGGTGCACCAGAACTTCGTCCTGACTCACGATACAACCAAGATGTGAAGTTTCTAGTCGAGAACTACTCCACCAGCTCGGATGTGTTTGTGGTGATGGTGGAGACACCGGCGGGTGAATGTGGCGCCTACCCGGTGGCCTCTGCGGTAGACCGCTTTCAGTGGGAGATGGAGAACCTGGAAGGAGTAGAAGGCACGGTTTCTCTGTTCACTGTGATGAAAAACATCATTGCCGGTTTCAATGGTGGTAATCCGAAGTGGTTGGCCATTTCCCGTGATCGCTTCATTTCAAATGGTGCGCACAAGAATATTCCCACCACTTTGTACAACTCCGAATGTTCGATGACACCTGTGATTCTGTTCTTGTCGGATCACAAAGCCGAGACACTTGAGCGGGTGGTAGCCAAGGTTCAGGCTTTTGCTGCGGAGAATGATTCAGCAGATGCCAAGTTTATTCTGGCTGCGGGTAATAGCGGTATTGAAGCGGCAACCAACATTGTTGTGGAGCAGGCTCAGAAAACTATGTTGCTGTTGGTATATGGCATCGTGGGAGCTTTGGTGTGGTGGGAATTCAAGAGTTTCCGCGTGATGCTGGCCATCATGATTCCCTTATTTATCACAGAGGTGTTGTGCAAGGTCATTATGGTGCAACTCAATCTCGGTATTAAAGTTGCGACGCTGCCTGTAATTGCGCTTGGCGTGGGTATCGGGGTTGATTATGGCATCTACATTTACAATCGACTTGAAAGTTTCCTTGCCAAGGGATTGAATTTCAAGGATGCCTATTTTGAAACCCTGCGTTCAACGGGTGTCGCGGTTGCTTTGACTGCGGTCACTCTGGCGTTGGGTGTGTTCACATGGGCATTCTCTGCAATCAAGTTTCAGGCCGACATGGGCATGCTGTTGGCATTCATGTTTCTCTGGAACATGGTTGGAGCGGTGATCTTGATTCCAGCATTGATACGCTTATTTGCATACGGTGCAGTGAAAAAAAGGTTTGGTCCTTCCGTGGAGGCGCCAAGCCGCTAATTGGTGTTAACACGAACTCTAGGGCAGCGTTGAGCTGCCCTTTTTTTATGGTCACGGGTTTGTGGTAACCTGCCTCAATCATATTCACTGTCCATTTCTGCCATGCAGTTTCCAGCACTTCCCGCAATTCCTCATCCTTTGCAATTCAAGTCAGTTACATTCACTGCTTTGCAACCCGGGCCAAAGTTGATCGTACTGGGTGCTGTACACGGCAATGAAGTTTCAGGTAGCAAGGCGATCCTGAAAATGATTCAGGAGTTTGAGAGTGGTGATCGATTGTTGGTTAAAGGACAAGTGACCTTTGTGCCAATCACCAATCCTTTGGCCTATAACCGCAAACAGCGCAATGGTGACAGGAACCTGAATCGCAATTTGACGCCGACCAGTAACCCGACTGATTTTGAAGATCATGTCGCAAATTGGTTGTGCCCCTTGCTGGCTGCACACGACGTATTGCTGGATATACACAGTTTTCAGAAAGGGGATGTGCCTTTCGCTTTGTTTGGCCCAAAGAACAATGACAGTGCGCTTGAGTCTTTCAAG
This sequence comes from Limnobacter sp. MED105, assembly GCF_000170915.1. Classification (GTDB taxonomy): domain Bacteria; phylum Pseudomonadota; class Gammaproteobacteria; order Burkholderiales; family Burkholderiaceae_B; genus Limnobacter. The sequence continues at coordinate 9,904 of NZ_ABCT01000026.1, read as the reverse complement.
CACGAGGATGCTGAGCGAGGTTTGGCCTTGCGATTGGGGGTGAGTCGTTTTGTGGATGGTTGGCTGGACACCTATGCCAAAGGCGTTGCGAACCGTGTCGCTTATTTGAAGGCAACAGGTCAATCCGGCGAAGGTTTAAATACAGATCCACGTTATGGTATGGGGACCACGGAGTGCATGCGCTCGAGCGGTGGATATGCGGTTACCCTGGAGTGTGGTCAGCACGATGATCCTTTGGGACCAGATGTTGCTTACCTTGCTATATCCAATACCTTGCTTCACCTGGAATTGATGGAAGGACCTCCGGTACCAGCAGTGAGTAAGTACCAGCATCTCAGTTTGGTCGAGGTAAACGACAAGCAACATTTTGACGACCAGTTTGTACGTACTTGGTCTAGCTTCGATCCCATACGCAAGGGTGAGTTGATTGGCATTCGACAAAGTGGCGAGGAGGTGAGGGCCAGTCGGGACGGTTTTATAGTTTTCCCTAATACACTGTCGCAGGCCGGTCAGGAATGGTTTTACGTGGCTGTGGCCAATCAATCACTCCAAAGAGGGGAGAAATAGGTAACTTTTCCTAATAAAACGCATCAAATGCCTACAAACAAGTGATTGAAATATATCACTTTCCGGATTGAGTCTTCAGTGCGCTTTTGTTTAAATTGAAGCTCAGTGAATAGGTGTTTGACAACAATGAGCGGTATTAATTATCAAATTTCGGATCAAACAATCCAGGCAATTGCGCTTTTGGGTGGGGCAACTGCACAGTCCTACAGTGCTGTGAGTTTGAATGTTTCGCCGGTAGCGCTTGATTCACAAGAGGTCGACGCGAGTGCGCCTTCTTTCCCTTTCACTGATAAAAGCACCCGAAGCGAGACCGAGGTTACTTCGCAGTCGTTGGAAAAGTTTGTTACTGATGCCTCCACCCCCTTGTTGGCCGGTCGACCCACTACTTTGAATGTTACCGAAGAGTTAAGCGCGCTGCCCGGCGATTTGGTTGAACCAGATATTCAGAATCCCGAATTGATGTCCCGTTTTGAGGACTCGACGGTTGAAAGTGAAGGTTCGTCTGGGGTCCAGCAGATTGCATTGTCAGGTGCGACGTTGATCGCGGATGACTCTATCGAAGCACCTTCTTCTGTTTCAGCGGGATTCTCTCTGCTTGATTTTATCGAGCAGGCTATTGCTCAGGCCGAGGCTTCCCAACAAGAGTTCGATGAGACTTTTGATGGCAGCCGTCAGGGAGAGTTTCGAGAGTTGCTTGTTGATACAGGTACAGCCGTGGGTTCTGGGATTCGCGAATTTTTGCAGGAGAATGTCGCTGGGGTGGGCCGCGATTTGTTGTCTTCTTCAATCGATACGGCAGGTGTGGAGCTCCTCGATCCGATTGCGGATCCATTGTTGAACATAAATTACTATGAAAAGTCAGCAGAAGTCCTGAACGGTTTGCTGGATGCAGTCGCCCAGCCTATTGGTTCGATCGCCTTGCCTCAAGTGGGTCCTCTGCTTGCGGATCCCCGCGAAGAATTGTCAGCCTATATCGGCTGAATCTGCTACGCTTTTAAAGGCGTAAAAGACCGCTTTTATCCCCCTTTCTAAGGATTTGATTCGTTTTCACATGGTTCAGAATAAAGGCTGAACCATGTTAACGGTCAATCCACTCATGAACTACAACAACGAACGAACTCCCGGCGAATCATCCACGGAGATGATTGAAATTCTGCTTTTCTCCTTGGGCGGCCAGGAAATTTTCGGCTTGAACGTATTCAAGATTCGGGAAGTCACTGAACTGTCGCAGGTCACTCAGATTCCGGGGCAGCAAGGCGCAATGAACGGAGTTATTTCGCTGCGCGGACAGGTACTGCCGGTAGTGTCACTTGGCGATGCGATTGGCATGTCCAATGGCGAACCTAACTCTAAAATGATCATTTCCGAATTTGCATCTCGCTCAGTGGCTTTCGCAGTCACTGATGTCGATAAAATCATTCGCGTGCCCTGGTCTGATGTGAAGCCTCCACAAAAGTACGATTCCGAGGAAGGATCCGTTTTCGGAGTGGTGATGCTGCAAGACGGGAGTCTGGTCTCTTTGGTGGACATTGAAAGCGTGTGCCACCGCGTGTTGCCTGAAAAAGATGCGACACCGGTCAGCACCGGTTTTGAGTTGAATAAAGCTGGGCCTGTATTCTTCGTGGATGATTCGATTGTGGCTCGTAGAAAAATCAGTGAGGTGCTGGACACCATGGGTTTGAAACACAGTCATGCGGTCAACGGTGTTGAAGCCGAGCAAAAATTGTTGGCCCTTGCCTCCAGTGCCAATCAGAATTCAGAGGAATTGGAAGAGCGTGTTTCTCTGGTGTTGGTGGATGAGGAAATGCCGATCATGGATGGTTGTACTTTGACCAGGAAGCTCAAGGGTGATCCTAGATTCAAGAACATTCCGATCATCATGTATTCCTCTTTGACTTCAGAAGAAAATGCACGTCGAGGTATTGAAGCTGGTGTCAACATCTACGTGAAGAAGTTTGATTCGACTTCACTTTCCAACGCCATCGGTCAGCTTTTGGCACACGCTTGATGAAATTTATCTTGAAAGCGCTACACTTCGGTCATTCGAGGTCAGCGCTTTTCTGGATATCAAGTGTCATGTTTGAGTTAATAGCAAGTGATCTTCGCTTAAAAGGTTACAGCGTTCAAAGGGACGCATTAGCCCCCAGCTTGATTTCGGGACTCTTGGAAACCTTCACTTCCATGGCTGCTGGCGAATTGAAACAGGCTGGTATCGGCCGCGCGCATGGCCAGCAAGCGAATTCCGAGATTCGTCGCGACGAAATTGCCTGGATTGAAAGCACGCATGGAGGCGCTGCGGGTCGCTGGCTTGAATTCAGTGCACAGCTACAGCAATACCTGAACCGCACTTTGATGTTGGGCCTGTTTTCCTTTGAATCTCATTTCGCACATTACGCACCGGGTGCTTTTTACAGAACCCATGTGGACGCGTTTAAGGGACAGGCCAATCGGATCTTGTCGGTGGTGTTGTACCTAAACCCGGAATGGGGCCCGGAAGATGGCGGGGAAATGGTCTTGTATTCAGACCAAGGTACTCAAACCGTCTTGGAAACCATTCAGCCATTGGCTGGAACCCTTGCTGTTTTTTTAAGTGAAGACTTTCCGCATGAAGTGCTGCCCGCCAAGCGCCATCGCTACAGCATTGCCGGATGGTATCGAGTCAACACATCCAGCACACTGTGCATTGACCCACCTGCCTAGGATGGGTCGGCGACAGTTGTTTTTTACCAGCGCAACAGTTTTGGTCCAAGCACTGCACCCAACACACCGCACAGCGCAATACCCAGTGTGTACCAAACAGCAATAAAAGGTGCTGCTGGTTCGGTACAAGCCAGGGCATAAGCCAATGCCGCCACAGAGCCTGAGAACAATCCGCAGGCTGCCCCGGCCGCAGTCAGGTCGGTAGGGGCGAAACCACGCATGGCCCAAAATGCACCAGCCATCACGGGAAGTGACAGCGCCAGTATGGCCCATGGACATACCAGCCACGAATGCCCCAAGAGTGCGGCAGCTCGTTCAGACGCTGGAGTGCCCAAGTAAGAAAGTACCCCTGCTATCAACATGATCATAACCACACCAACCACCGCCGAGGTAGCCTGCTTGCCTGATGCGCCTGGTTTCCCAAGGCGAGCAAAGAGCCAGCCCGCAGCAATCGCGAGTGTGCTTGCGTATCCAATTTTTATCCAAGGGCCAGGCTCCGAAAACATGTCACCGGGTATCAATCCCAGAACACCCAATACGATCGCCGCAGCGATCAGGCCACCTCCAATACCGGCGGGTACCAGGCGGTTGGTTACAGACACCTTTGGTGCTGGACCAGCTTGGTTTGCAATCATTGTAATTAGATCATCTGTTTTCATGTTTCACTCCTGACCAAAGCTGCCAGTTGTTTTAATCCCCGGTGCACCTGCACCTTCAGAGCGGCCACCGATACACCGCTGCGTTCTGAGGCCTCAATCATCGATAAACCTTCAATCTTGGTGAGCAGAATGGCTTGTCTTTGTAATTCCGGTAACTGTTCCAGTAACACGCCCAAATCACGTTTCGAGGGCAATTCTTCTTGCGACACCGGGTGTTGGTCCTCGGTCAGGTCATCCAGCGAATCGTTCAGATTGTCTCGTCGACCGCGCCTGCGCCACAAATCGACCAATTTATGTCGAGCGATTGCAAACACCCAACTGCTTACGGGCAAGGTCTCGTCATACGTGCCACGCTGCATGTGCAAAGCCAACAAGGTTTCCTGCACCAAATCCTCAACCTCGTCAGGCAAGGCTTGAAGTCTACGACTATAAAAACGACGCAGACGCTGGGCAATTTTGGACAGCGCTTCCCGATAGGCTGCGGAGTCTCCGCCTTGCGCGCGCATCCACAAAGGTTTGAGCGAAAGCTCAAAATCATCTTGAGGGTGCACGGTAATGGATTCGCTAGGAAGGGTCATTCGGTTACAAAGGCATGCTTTTAAATGTTCCAAGACACTACCACACTTCAAATGCTGCTTGCAGTCAGCGGGGTGGCCATGAACCCCTACTATAATGGGAGCTGTCTTAAATACTCGCTAGCATTGGGAGAACAACATGTTGCAATCGATCAAAACACGCGCTGCTGTGGCTTGGGGCCCAGGTCAACCTTTATCAATCGAGGAGGTTGATTTGATGCCTCCCCAAAAAGGCGAGGTACTCGTTCGGATTGTTGCAACTGGTGTTTGCCACACAGACGCTTACACCTTGTCCGGAGATGATCCTGAAGGGATTTTTCCGGCGATTCTGGGCCATGAAGGTGCCGGGATTGTTGAAGCTGTTGGAGAGGGTGTAACAAGCCTGGCGGTGGGTGACCATGTCATTCCGCTTTACACCGCCGAATGCAGGGTGTGCAAGTTTTGCACTTCGGGTAAAACCAATCTGTGTCAAGCGATTCGAGCCACGCAAGGCAAGGGATTGATGCCCGATGGCACCACTCGCTTTTCCAAAGATGGCAAACCGATTTATCACTACATGGGCACCTCCACTTTTGCAGAGCACACGGTGGTGCCTGAAATTTCACTGGCAAAAATTGATCCCAAGGCACCCTTGGAGAAAGTGTGTTTGCTGGGATGTGGAGTAACCACTGGTATAGGCGCCGTGCACAACACTGCCAAGGTTAAGGCTGGCGACACAGTCGCTATATTTGGATTGGGAGGAATCGGTTTGGCTGCAATTATTGGCGCTGTGCAGGCCAAGGCCAGCCGAATTATTGCAATCGACATCAATGCAGACAAGTTTGCTATCGCAAAAAAATTGGGTGCGACTGATTTTGTGAATCCCAAGGACCACAGTAGACCGATACAGGAAGTCATCGTGGAAATGACCGATGGCGGTGTCGACTTCTCGTTCGAGTGCATTGGTAACGTGAATGTGATGAGATCGGCACTGGAATGCTGCCACAAGGGTTGGGGCGAGTCAGTGATTATTGGGGTTGCAGGCGCTGGACAGGAAATTGCCACACGCCCGTTTCAATTGGTGACAGGCCGTGTGTGGCGTGGCAGTGCGTTTGGCGGAGTGAAAGGCCGCACGGAACTGCCAGGCTATGTGAACCGCTTCATGAATGATGAAATTGATCTGGACACATTTATTACCCACACCATGCCTTTGGAGCGAATCAATGAAGCCTTTGATTTGATGCACGAGGGTAAATCCATTCGCACAGTAATCCATTTTTAATATGAAATTACTCAGCAGCGTTCAATGCTTTGGTGGTCTGCAAAACCAGTATGAACATGTGTCAGAGGTGCTGAATTGCAGCATGCAGTTCAGCGTCTATTTGCCACCCCAAGCCCAGGCAGGGCAGCGGGTACCGGTGGCGTACTGGTTGTCGGGATTGACATGCACTGATCAGAACTTTACTACCAAGGCTGGTGCACAACGAGTAGCAGCGGAGTTGGGAATCGCCTTGGTGATGCCCGACACCAGCCCGCGTGGAGAAGGCGTGCCCGATGACGTTGACAAGGCTTATGATTTTGGATTGGGCGCTGGTTTCTATGTGGATGCCATTCAGGTGCCCTGGAACTCACACTACAAAATGTATAGCTACATCATTGATGAGTTGCCAGCCCTGATCGAAGAAAGTTTGCCGGTTAGTCAGCTTAAATCGGTTTTTGGTCATTCAATGGGGGGCCATGGGGCGCTTACCATCGCATTGAACAACCCGGCTCGCTATGCGTCGGTGAGTGCATTTGCGCCTATAGTCAGCCCCACGCAATGTCCCTGGGGGCAGAAGGCCTTGGCTTTGTACCTGGGCAACGATCCCGCAGTCTGGCAGCGTCATGACACTGTGGCGCTCATTCGCGCGGGCGCTCAGCAACTTCCCATGTTGATCGACCAAGGTTTGTCCGATAACTTTCTGGCTTCGCAACTGAAAACCGAATTGTTGGAGGCGGCTCTGCAGGAAACCGGTTATCAAGCCGAAGTTCGTTACCAGGCTGGGTACGACCACAGCTACTATTTTATTGCTACCTTCATTGAGGATCATTTGCGTTTCCATGCGCGGTATCTGAAATAAGCCACTCGCGCGTTGTTGAAACCATATAAAAACAGGATGAGATTCAGATGAGCAAATCACTGAGGTTGTCAGAAAAATGGTTTCGCCGCGGCTTGTGGATGGTGGCCGTGGTTTTCGCATGGTTCCTGATCGGTTTGGGTGGCACGCTCGTGGGCGATTTGCCTCAAATTGAACAAACCCAAACGCTCGAAGATTTCATGGATCCAATCGAACTAAAAACAGTTCGAGAGCAGATCCGAAAGACTGAACTCAACGAGCGCGAGGTGAGTGATGCTTTGGAACAGTCAAGACTGAAGCACAGTGCGGCCGAGGCTGATACAGATTCCGAACGGGAGAAGTTCATGGCGTGGGTGGCCACACGCAAGGCCACTGCACTTCCTGATCAAGACCAGGAGCTGATTGCTAGAACCGAGCGAGTTGACAATCTACAGGCCCTTGAGCGAGTGGCGCTGGCTCAGTTGGAAATGCAGCAGAAATTGCTGCTGGATGCACAGCAGGCCAATCGAAAAGCACAATTGCAATTGAATGACTTGGAGCGTGCTGCACAAGGCGAATACACCAGTGCCATTCAAAGCCAGGAATTGCGCGTGTTTGGCTATCGCCTCGCTTTGACTTTGCCGCTGTTGCTGGTCGCTGGCTGGTTTTACAAAACCAAGCGTCAAAGCACTTACTGGCCCTTCGTGTGGGGGTTTATCTATTTCGCCTTGTTTGTATTTTTCGTCGAGTTGGTGCCGTATCTGCCCAGTTACGGGGGATACATTCGCTATATCGTGGGTATTGTCATTACGGTACTGGTAGGCCGTCAGGCGATTCGTGCCCTGAACCGTTACCTGGAACAGCAACGATTGGCCGAAGCGCAACCTGAAACAAAGCGACGAGAAGTTCTGGATTACGACACGGCACTGGCACGTTTGCTTAAAGGCATTTGCCCAGGCTGTGAACGCACGGTTGACTTGAAAGACTCAACGATTGATTTTTGTCCACATTGCGGAATAGGTCTTCACGACAAGTGCACAGCCTGTGGTTCTCGTAAAAGCACGTTTTCAAAGTATTGTCACGCTTGTGGTACTGGGGCTCGCTTGCCTGACCCACCAGCGCAAGCCGCGCAACCCTAGTCGATTGCGGGATATTTCAGGGCATTTTTCACCAGTTTTTTCTGGGCGGCATCGATTGGGTCGATGTGCAACTGATTGCAGATTTGTAGCAGGTAAAGCAGCACGTCGGCCACTTCTTCTTTGACTTCATCCAGCTTGCTGCCCTCGATGCCCCTTGATTCTTCCTCGGTTAGCCATTGAAAGTGTTCCAGCAATTCTGCCACTTCGACCGACAACGCCATACTGAGGTTTTTTGGGGAATGAAATTTTTCCCAACGCCGCGCATTGGAAAATTCGATCAATTGTTGTTGAAGTGCTTCAAGGCTGTCTTTGCTCATGCCTTGAGATTATCAAAAAAAACGCCGGCTTGTGGCCGGCGTTTTGATTTACGCGTTCAATGATGGGTAATCAATGTAGCCTTCTGGCCCTGGAGCGTAATAAGTCTGCGGGTTACCCTCCGCCAAGGGTGCGTTCAGTTTCAGGCGCTGCACAAGGTCGGGGTTGGAGATGTAAGCCCGTCCGAAAGAAACCGCATCGGCCCAGCCGGTTTCCAGGGCATTGATCGCCATGTCACGGGTATAGCCGTTGTTCACGATGTAGGTACCTTGGAACGTTTTGCGGGCCCATGCGTAATCAAAACCGGGTACATCGCGGTCACCGCCCGTCGAGCCTTCAATCATATGGATGAAGCCGATTCCACGCTGGTTTAATTGCTCGATCAGGTAGCCAAATACAGCTTGAGGATTGCTATCGCTCAGATCGTTGAATGGTGTTACCGGGGACAAGCGAATGCCCACCTTACCCGCACCGATTTCAGCAATGACTGCGTCAACCACTTCAAGGGCAAAGCGCGCACGGTTCTCGGCACTGCCACCATATTGATCGGTACGTTTGTTGGCGCCATCGCGCAAAAACTGGTCGATCAAATAACCATTTGCCCCGTGGATTTCCACGCCGTCAAAACCAGCCTTGATGGCATTGGCCGCACCTTGGCGATATTCATTCACGACCACTTTGATCTCATCTGCGCTCAGCTCATGTGGCACTGGCACCTCTACCTTGCCATTGTGGGTGTAGGCCACTACATTGGGCTTTACCGCTGAAGGCGCAATCGGGCTCAGGCCGCCAGTCAGGTCCGGGTGTGTAATGCGGCCAACATGCCAAATCTGCGCAATGATTTTGCTGCCAGCGGCATGAACGGCGGCGGTGATCGGTTTCCAGCCTTGTACTTGCGCCTCGGAATATATTCCGGGCGTAGCCATGTAGCCTTTCCCGGCTGGCGAAACCTGCGTTCCTTCGCTGATGATCAAGCCCGCATTTGCGCGTTGCTTGTAGTACTCAATGTTCATGTCGCTGCCAGGAATATCTCCTGCTGCTTCGTCTGAGCGACAACGCGTCAACGGGGCCATGACAACCCGGTTTTTCACTTCAATACTGCCAATTTTTCCGGGTTGAAACAGTTTCAAATCATCAACGTTGGCAATTTGTTCATTCACGTGTGGGGTGGGTGCATTCATGCTTTGGTACTCCTCTTGTGTTGCAGTGCAATGTTGCACATTATGCGTATTCACAGCCCATGGGTCTACGGAACAGTTGTTATAGTATTTATTCCTGAGGGGAATATATTAAGGAATCGCTGAATGGATCGCTTGAAGTTGATGGAGACGTTCGTCAGGGTGGTGGAAACAGGCAACTTCTCCGCGGTGGCAAGGCAGGCCCACACAACACAGTCAGCCATCAGTAAACAGGTGCAGGCCTTGGAGGCTGACGTTGGCGTTTTATTGCTTGTGCGCTCCACCCGCAGCCACGCGTTAACCGAGGCGGGACGCCTGTATTACCAACGGTGTCGGCAAGTGCTTGATACTTTGGAGGAGGCCCGAAGCGAAGTGCATCGCGCTGAACACGAGGTTAGCGGTCTTTTAAGGGTAGCTGCGCCTGTCGCATTTGGCCGAATTCACATTGTGCCTCGACTCGCCGCATTTTATGAGCGATATCCGAAAATGCGAATTGACCTGCAACTAGACGACAGTTTTGTCGACCTGGTGGCAGCGGGTATCGATGTGGCCTTCCGTGTGGGCGCACTAAAAGACAGTCGCCTGATTGCAAGGCGGATTGGCTCAGTGAGCAGGGCAGTTATTGTGTCCGCAGCTTATTTGGCACGCCACGGTACTCCTCAAAAACCCGATGATTTAAGCGCACACAACTGTCTG
>NZ_ABCT01000027.1 GCF_000170915.1 Limnobacter sp. MED105 | reverse complement strand
GCTGAGTGGGCGGCAAAGACGCGATGAACAGACCTTTAAAAATCAATTGTTCACAAACATTTACCCATATAAATATCATATAAAACAATTACTTGTGATTCTTAGAATAAATATTCGAGTATTTTGACACTTTGTCAATTGACATTGAGTGCACAACTGTACACAATACAACTCATGCAAACACAACAAAGTTTGCTGGGTTAAAGCGAAAGCCCCGATTTCGCATCCAATGTAAAAGGGATACCAAAATGAAAAACTTTATCGACTCAGTAGTTCGCACCCCTGGCATCTTGTTCATGGCCATGTTGACCACCGGCTTCACCATCAACGCAGGTGTTCAATACATCAACGCCACTGGTTTCGAAGGTCCTAATTTGTTGGCTGCAGGTTGTTTGGTTGTTGGTCAGGTTGCCTTGGCAGTGGTTCATCAAATGCGCCGCTTCGGTCAAGACAACAAACTGACTTTGCAATAATGCGGGTGGTGAAAAGGCGGTAACCCTACCGCCTTCGCCACAACATCGCCTCTCCCCCTGCTTCCCTCCTCCGCTGTCACAATCCAGTCTTAAATCTGTCAAACGCAGGCAACACTGCCGCAACACACTGCTCGCATTGATCACTCATCAAAGCAAAGCACATGCGCGTTTCTATCATTGGTAGTGGATATGTAGGCTTGGTTACAGCCGCCTGTTTGGCCGAAGTGGGCAACAAAATTCTGTGTTGCGACATTGATTCCGCCAAGATCGCCCAACTCAAAAATGGTCAAAGCCCGATTTACGAGCCCGGCCTGGATGAGCTGCTGGAGCGTAATATTCGGGAACAGCGCTTGGATTTCACCACACGAATTGAAGATGCGGTTAACCATGCTGAGCTGATTTTTATTTGCGTGGGCACCCCACCCCGAGAGGACGGCAGTGCCGATCTGCGCCATGTGCTCAAAGTGGCCCAGCAAATTGCCACGCACATGAATGGCTTTAAAGTGGTGATCAACAAGTCGACCGTGCCTGTGGGCACTGGCGAGCGCGTGGCTGATGAGGTGCGCCGCGTGCTGGTGCAGCGCAATGCCTTACACGCCTTCACCGTGGTATCGAATCCGGAATTTTTGAAGGAAGGTGCGGCAATCGACGACTTTCTGCGTCCGGACCGCATCGTGCTGGGTACCGACAACACGCCTGCTGGCCAACGCGCCCTGCGCATGATGAAGTCGCTGTATGCCCCCTTCCAGCGCCACCACGAGCGCCTGATGTGCATGGACGTTCGTTCTGCCGAGCTGACCAAGTACGCCGCCAATGCCATGCTGGCCACACGCATCAGTTTCATGAATGAATTGGCCAATCTGGCTGAAAAAATTGGCGCCGACATTGAACAGGTGCGCGCAGGCATAGGCTCCGACCCCCGCATTGGCTTCTCCTTTTTGTATGCAGGCTGCGGTTACGGCGGCTCGTGCTTTCCCAAAGACGTGCGTGCCTTAATTCAGACCGGTGAAGAGGCTGGCGAGAACCTGTCCATTTTGCGGGCGGTAAACCACAGCAACCAGCGCCAAAAACGCGTACTGGTTGAAAAGATTATTGCCCGCTTTGGTGAAGACCTCAGCAACATGACCTTTGCCATGTGGGGCCTGGCCTTCAAGCCGGAAACCGATGACATGCGCGAGGCCAGCAGCCGCACCATCGCAGCCGAACTGGTGCTGCGTGGCGCCAAAGTTCAGGCCTTCGACCCGGTGGCCAACGAAACAGCCCGCCGCGCCATGGAAGAAGACCTTGCTACATTCAGGCAAGACGGACCTTTGCTGGGCGAATTCGAAATTGCAAAAACCCAGGAAGAAACCCTGTTCAATGCCGACGCCCTGATTGTGTGTACCGAATGGCGCATGTTCAAAAGCCCCGACTTCTTGATGCTGAGCCGCACGCTTCGCCAAAAGGCGGTGTTCGACGGCCGAAACCTGTACGACCCCGCACTGCTGGCGGATTATGGCTTGATTTACGAGGGCATTGGTCGCAGGGCCGAACCAGCGGATCAGGGTATGTCCGTGGAACAAATGCGCCTGGCGTCTTAAAATTTAAGGCCATTGCCTTTATCATTGCGCAAGAGACAACAAAACCAATCATCCACCCAGGACGAGCGCAATGATCAAGGTAGCCATCAGCGGTACGGGGCTTTTCGTACCCAGCCAAACCATCACCAACGACGAATTGGTGGAGTCGTTCAATGCCTATGTGGCAAAGTTCAACACCGAGCATGCTGCTGAAATTGCCAGCGGAGAACTACAGTCACTGCAGCCTTCCAACTCGGCATTCATCGAAAGCGCATCGGGCATCAAGCAGCGCTATGTGATGGAAAAAGAAGGCATTCTGAACCCGGATCGCCTACACCCCTATTTCAAGGAACGTCCGAATTCCGAACTGTCGATGATGGCTGAAATCGCCGTGGACGCTGGTCGCAAAGCCATGGAAGACGCGGGGCTGACCGCTGCCGACATTGATGCAGTCATTTGTTCAGCCTCGAATATGCAGCGCGCCTACCCGGCCATGGCCATTGAAATTCAGGAAGCTTTGGGCATTGAAGGTTTTGGCTACGACATGAACGTGGCATGTTCCTCAGCCACCTTCGGTATTGAACAAGCGGTAAACGCAGTGCGCAGCGGCACTGCCCGTGCTGTGTTGATGGTGAACCCGGAAATTACGTCAGGCCACCAGGCGTGGCTGGATCGCGATTGCCACTTCATTTTTGGTGATGTGTGTACCGCCGTGATTGTGCAGCGTCTTGAAGACGCCAAGCCGGGTAGCTGGGAGGTGTTGGGCACCAAGCTGGCCACCAAATTCTCGAACAACATTCGCAACAATTTTGGTTTTCTGAACCGCTCCGAGAGCGCAGACAGCGATGGCCGCGACAAACTGTTCATGCAGGAAGGCCGCAAAGTGTTCAAGGAAGTGTGCCCCATGGCTGCCGAGCACATGAGCACCCACTTGCAAAGCCTGGGCTTGAGTTCATCCACCGACGTGCGACGCTATTGGCTGCACCAGGCCAACCTGGCCATGAACCAGTTGATTGCCAAAAAATTGCTGGGCAGCAGCGAATTCACGGCCGACAAAGCACCGGTCATTCTTGATGAGTTCGCCAACACCGCGTCTGCGGGTTCGGTGATTGCATTTCACCGCCACAAAGATGATTTGGGCAGAGGTGATGTGGGCGTGATCTGCTCGTTCGGCGCTGGTTATTCAATTGGCAGCGTGGTGGTTCGGAAGACCTAAGCCATTACGCGCCCTGCGTCGTTGGGCTGTGTGCCGGCTTGCTCAGGTGCATCCCCTCTAGCGCCAGAAAACCTGATTCTCCCTTTTTGAAATTCACCCTGACTCACCTCGCTCGGCAAAAGGGCGGGCCGAGTCTCAGTGTCGGCCTTTGGCCGACCGTGGCGGGTGAATTCAAACGGGCAGGTTTTCTTGATCGGCGCTGCCAGGGCATCGCAACCTGAGCGCGCGGAAACTTGAGTCGGTGACCTACGGCACATGCCGTCGCCCATGGAGAGAATCTGGCTCCATGCGAGGCTTGGGTGCTGCACTGACTGGCCGGCTTTGCAAGGCTTCCCGGCGGCTTCGCAGCGCGGGGCGATTCCGCCAGGAACCGATGCGAAGTCGCTTAAGCGATTCGCATGCCCCAAGCCAGAAGCATCAAGCCGGATCAGAAGTCTTGCTGAGGCCAGTTGGTGTGGCACCCAAGCCTCGCAAAACGCCTGAATTACGCACCATAAGTCTTGTCCAGATACCGCAGAATATCGTTCGACTCATACATCGCCACACCCGTGTTCGGATCGATCAAATAAGGCACCTGCACTTTGCCGGTGTTTTCAGCCAGCCAAGCCCGGTTGCGCGTAGTGCCTTGGGGTGCTTTAAACAGCTTGTCGCGGAACATGGGTGGGCCCATGTCGGTCATTGCACCCTTGGGCGTGCTTTTTAACAGATACGGAATTTCGAGTTCGCACAAACGGGCACGCACCGGCTTGGAGTAAGGGCTGCTTTCAAAACTGTACAGCACCAAAGGCTCAACAGGCGCTTTGGAAGCACGGGCCTTCATGCCCTGAAAACCACCGATTCGATACTGGAATGTGCTGGCCAACGCCGAGGTACCCACCGCCACTTTGCGCCCGAATCCTTTCTGGCTTTTAAGTTTGCTGTCGTAAGTTTTGGCCAGGTAATCAATGATATCGGCCGATTCATTCATCACGACACCGGTATTTTCATCCACCAGCATTGGAAACTTGGTTCCAGGCAGCAATGCACGCGCTTCGTCACGAAAACGCTTTCCACCTGCCGGGCAAGGCAAAATCATCGCATCCAGGTCCATTTCACTCAGGGCTTCCCGTACCAATCTACAAAACGGGCTGATTTCAATGTCGTAAAGCTTCAAAACTTTCTCAGGAGTTTTACGGGCGCGGGCGGTTATGCCTGTGCCACGCCATCCGCGTGCCGTACCTGCCAGCAAATTGAAAATTGCCTCGATGTTCGTGTTCATAAGCTGCCTCTGTCTTGGATTTATTCGAAATTGTCGTTATTTTGTGCGCGAACGTGTCCGCAGTGTAGACGAAACCCCCTAGCCCACCGCATTGCTTGTTACTATTTTTTCAAACACACCTGCACCGGAGAAGAAACTTGAAAAAACTGCTGCTGATCAACGGTCCCAACCTGAACCTGTTGGGCACGCGCGAGCCCGGTATTTACGGACACATGACCCTGGCTGACATTGAAAAAGCCTTGAAGAATATTGCTTTCACCGACGGTTTCGAATTGATGACCTTTCAAAGCAACCACGAGGGCGCATTGATCGATCGTGTGCACAAAGCAAAAACAGAAGACATCGCAGGCATTGTGATCAACCCGGCCGGTTACACCCACACCAGCGTGGCGCTGCGCGATGCACTAGCAGGAGTGGCCATCCCGTTCATTGAAGTACACCTGTCCAATATTTACAAACGCGAGAGCTTTCGCCACAACAGCTATTTTTCAGACCTGGCTGAGGGCGTGATTTGTGGGTTGGGCTGGCAAGGGTATGTTTACGCTTTGCGGCAACTCGCCTCCAAGTAAATAAAACAGGGGTATGGTGATTTTCAGTTCAATTTTGTAAAGATCAGTTAACAGCTGAACAAACTGCCCTGGACTGTGGTCTGATGGGCACTCAACAAGAAAAACGACACCATGAAGCACCACCTCAAACCCCTGCTGCCCCTCGTCTTGGCTCTATCGCTGGGGGCTTGCACCACTGTTGAGTCCAGAAAACCAGAAATCGACAGCCGGTTTGAAAATGCGACTTTTAAACCCTTGGTCAGCCCGAATGCGGTACAAGCCCCTGCGGACTGGTGGACCGGTTTTTCCAGCGAACAACTGAACACACTGATGCAAAAGGCACAGGCTGACAACCTGAGTCTTGAGGCCACAGAGGCCAGGTTGCGTGCTGCGCAAGCCAGCCTGGATGCTGCGCAAGCCAGCTTCTTTCCATCACTTACCCTGAACGCTGGCCGACAGGAAAACACCGTAAAGGGCACCAGTATTCAAGGGCAGGCCACCAACAATCGCGGGCTGTTTACCTCGGCTTCGTTCGTGGCCAGTTATGAGATTGATTTGTGGTCGCGCGTTCGCAACACGGCCAAGGCTTCTGAATTGCAGCTTCAAGCCACACGCTATGAACTCGATGCGGCGCGAATCAGCATTGCCGGTCAATTGGCCACCACTTGGGCGCAATGGGTGGCGGCGGACCAAACCGTAAGGCTGTTCGAGACGGAACTGGAAAGTTTCCAGACCAACCTGAAGTTGGTTGAATTGCGATTCCGCCAAGGCGGTGCTGTGGCGTCTGATGTGTTGCAACAACGGCAACTGGTCGAGTCGGCCCAGGGCAACCTGGCGCAAGCCCAAGCCAATCGCGATGTGCTGCTCAACAGCCTCGCGCTGCTGGTAGGTCAGCCTCCGAATACAATCAGCATGAACCGCGAGAACCTGCCTACCCTGCCCCCTGTGCCGGCAACCGGCTTTCCCGCTGAACTTTTGAATCGTCGGCCCGACGTACAACAGGCTTGGGCTCAAGTACTGGCAACCGACCACAGCGTGGCCGCAGCAATTGCCAACCGGTTTCCGCAACTCAGTTTGCGGGCCAGCTTTAGCGATCAAACCCGCGATTCCGATTTGCTGTTCGACAACTGGGTGCGCAACCTGAGCGTGAATTTGGTTGCACCCTTGTTCGATGGTGGCGCACGCTCAGCGGAAGTTGAACGCCAGCGCGCTTTGCTAGACCAAGCCGTGGCGCAATACCAGGACGCCGCCATCAACGCGCTGGCTGATGTCGACAACGCACTGATTCAGGAAACCCGCCAACGCGAGGCCGTGGAAAGTTTTCAGCGCCAGCTTGAACTGGCAGAACTGAGTTTGAAGCGGCTTTTTGCGGGCTATCGCAACGGCACGGTCGACTACCTCGCCATTTTGGATGCCCAACAAAGTACCAGCCAGTTAAGGCGCAACCTGGTGAACGCACAACAACAATTGGTGGGCTTCCGGATTGCCCTTTACAGGGCACTGTCCGGCAGCATTCCACAACCTACAGCAGCAGAGCAGTCATGAGCGATCAATCTTTTTTCAAACGCAAATGGGTACAAATTGGCCTGGCCATTGGGGTAGTAGCCCTGGGTGTAATTGGCTCTGAAGTGCTGGTTGCAACGGCCCCCACAGCCAGCCGCAAACCACCGGAAAAAACGGCGCGGCTGGTGACCGCTGAACCCGTCAAAGCCGGAGACTACACCGTCAGCTTGCTGGGTTATGGCGTGGTTGAGCCCGAGCAACAAATTACTTTGCAAGCGCGTGTGAGCGGCACTGTGCAAAGCATTGGTCCAAAATTTGTACCGGGTGCATCGTTTAAAAAAGGCGATGTGTTGGTGCAACTGGACAACACCGACTACCGCATTGAATTGCAAACTGCGCAAGCAGCACTGGCGCAAGCACAATCCACGCTCACCTCGGAATTGGGTAACCAGGTGGTGGCCCAATCCGATTTCGAATTGCTCGGTTTGAATGTGGATGAGCGTGAACGTGCACTCATTCTGCGAAAGCCACAACTCGAGGCAGCCAAAGCCACGGTTCAATCTGCCCAGGCGGGTGTTGAGCGCGCCAAAGTGAATTTGGAACGGACCATTTTGCGGGCACCCTTCGATGGTGTTGTGGTAAGTCGTGAAGCAAGTGTGGGCGCGCAAGTCAGTGCCACCACTGCTCTGGGCGTACTGGCCAGCAGTGAAGCCTACTGGATCAACGTGGCCGTGCCGCAAGCTGATTTGAAATGGATCAAATTTCCCGAAGGGAAACAGGCTGGCTCCACGGTGTGTGTCAGCGATGCCAGCAGTAGTGAGCAGGGCTGCCACAAAGGCACAGTGCTGAACCTGCAAACCAGTGTTCAAGACAATGGTCGGCAAGCCCAAGTGTTGGTCGAAGTGCCTCGCAGCCAAAACAAGAGCAACAACAAAAACCTGCAGCCACTGTTGCTGGCCCAATATGTGAAGGTGCGCTTTGACGGCATCGAGCTGAAGAATGTTTTCAAGCTGGCACCGGCCTCGGTGCACGACAACAAAGTGTGGGTGAATGACGGGGGTGAACTCGACATTCGCCCGGTGAATATTGCCTTCCGCTCAGCCGAGTATGTGCTGATCGATCGCGGCTTGAACGATGGCGAAAGCATAGTTACATCGAATCTTGGCTCGCCAGTGAACCGCATGGCCATCAGGACAAATGAGTCGACCCCACCCTCACCCACACCAGCGGCGGTCAAACCATGAATGCTGCAAGCAGACGCCGGGTAGACCGCTCAGGCCCATTGGCCTGGATGACCAAAAACACTGTGGCGGCCAACATTCTAATGTGGGTGTGCTTGATCGGTGGCGTGTTCGGATTCATGAACATGACCAAGGAGGTGTTTCCCGAATTCGAACTGGACCTGGTCACCGTGTCTGTTGCTTACCCAGGTGCAAGCCCAGAGGATGTTGAGCAAGGTATTGTGCTGGCCGTTGAAGAGGCCATTTCAAGCATTGAAGGGATTGTTGAAGTCAACTCCACCGCCAACGAAGGCGCGGCCAGTGTGGTAATTGAAATTGACGAATCGGAAGACGCTCAAGCTGTTTACGACCGAATCAAACAAGAGGTTGACCGAATCACCACCTTCCCTGGTGATGCCGAAGTGCCCAATGTCTCGCTGACAGCACGCAAACGTGGCGTGGTCACTTTGGTAGTACACGGTGACACCGATGAACTGTCGCTGCGCAATTTGGCTGAAGAAGTACGTGATGGTTTGCTGCAAAACCCGGGCATCACTCAGGTTGATCTTACCGAAATTCGCGAACAGGAAATTCATGTTGAAGTACCCGAGGCCACGCTAAATGCCTATGGTTTGACGCTACAAGGCATTGCCGACAACATTCGCGCCAACGTGATTGAGGTATCGGGTGGCAGTATTTCAACCCAAAGCGGCGAAATACTGTTGCGTGTTTCCGAGCGACGGGATTTCGCAAATGAGTTTGCCGCCTTGCCGATTGTTTCACCTGTTACTGGCACCCCCTTGAAGCTCGGTGACATTGCCACGGTGCGCGATGGCTTTCAGGACATCGACAAATACGCCACCTTCAACGGCAAACCATCCATTGAAATTTCAGTGTCACGGATCGGTGAACAAACTCCCATCGGAATATCTGAGGCCACACAGGAAGCGCTGGAACGCATTCGCCCCTTAATGCCCGAGGGTATTGAAATTTCCGTGGTCAGCGATCGCTCAGACACCTACAAACAACGACAGGAACTGCTGGCCAAAAATGCAGTGATGGGTTTGATACTTGTCATGGTATTGCTCACCATTTTCCTGGACTGGAAATTGGCCTTTTGGGTGACGATGGGCATTCCGATTTCGTTTCTCGGAGCGATGTTGTTGCTGCCGTTGTTTGGGGTCACCTTCAACATGATTTCCATGTTCGCCTTCATCATTGCCTTGGGCATTGTGGTGGACGATGCGATTGTTGCAGGCGAAAATATTTATGAGTACCGGCAACAAGGGATGACCCTTCTGGACGCTTCCATCCAGGGTGCACGTGATGTGGCGGTGCCGGTTACCTTCAGTATCCTGACCAATATTGCAGCCTTTGCACCGCTGTTGTTTGTGCCCGGATTTCTGGGAAAAATATGGGGAGTCATTCCGCTGGTGGTGTGCACGGTGTTTGTGGTGTCCCTGATCGAAGCGATTTTCATTTTGCCTGCTCACCTCGCACACAGCAAAGAAGGCCATGGAAAGTTTCACAACTGGCAACAAAGGTTTTCGAAAGGATTCAGCCAGTTTATTGAACGCCGCTACACCCCGATTGTTCAAAAGTGTGTGGAATACCGTTACTTGTCCATGGGTGTTGGCATTGCCCTGATGGTGCTGGTGATCAGTTGGCCGGTCAGTGGTCGCATGGGTTTCGAGCTGTTTCCACAAGTGGAAGCAGATCAGTCTGAGGTGAGGGCGCAATTGCCGCTGGGCAGCACCAATGAACAAGTCAACCTAGTGCGAGACCGCATTGTGGCCAGCGCCCTGAAAACCGTTGAGGCCACGGGTGGCGAGCAACAAAGCACCGGCATTTATGCCAGCGTGAATGAGAACAACATTACTGTTCGCACTTACCTGACCCCACCGGGTGTACGCCCTGTGCCCACTGCTGAATTTACCGATCAATGGAGACTGGACGTAGGCAACATTCCAGGCGTGGAAACCATACGTTTTGCAGCCGACTCGGGTGGGCCTGGCAGTGGCCCGGCCTTCACTGTGCAACTGAGCCACCGCAATGTAGATACCTTGCGCCAAGCCAGCGAGGCACTGGCGCGAGAGCTGGCCAACTACCCCATGGTGTCTGAAATTGACGATGGCTTTCAAAACGGCAAGGAACAATTCAGCTTTACCTTGAAAGAGGAAGCGCGACGTCTGGGACTAAGCTCCAACGAAATTGGTCGACAAGTGCGCGCTGCATTTTTTGGTTCGGAAGCCTTGCGCCAGCAACGTGGCCGCAATGAGGTGAAGGTGTTGGTGATGCGCCCCGAAACAGAACGTTCAGCGCAGACCGATGTGCGCGACTTGCTGATTCGTACACCGCAAGGTAGCTTGGTTCCCCTTCACTCTCTGGTGAACTTCGACGACACGCGCGCCGTGGCCAACATCACACGAAGGGACGGCCGACGAACCATTTCAGTGACGGCCAACGTCAACCCACGCAACCAGGCACAACAAGTACAAAATGCCACAGTGCAAGACCTGATGCCAAAATTGATGGCCGACTATCCCGGTTTAAGCTACAGCTTTGCGGGTCGCCAGCAAGACTTTTCTGAGGCTTTGGGAGGGCTGGGCAAGGGTTTTATGGTGGCCTTGCTCATGATCTACGTATTGTTGGCGATTCCGTTCAAAAGCTATCTGCAACCCTTCATCGTGATGCTGGCCATTCCATTTGGTATTTTTGGGGCCATAGTTGGTCACTTGATGATGGGCTACAGCATTAGTATTGTGTCCATGATGGGTATTCTTGCCCTGGCGGGTGTGGTGGTGAACGACTCACTGGTGATGGTGGACCACGCCAATGAAAAGGTACGCGAAGGCATGAGCCCTTACGAGGCGATTTGTACCTCTGGCGTGCGACGTTTCAGGCCGATCATGTTGACCACCATTTCCACATTCGGCGGCTTGGCCCCCATGATCTTCGAAACCTCTCGCCAGGCAAAATTCATGATCCCGATGGCCATTTCACTGGGGTACGGAATTTTGTTTGCCACAGCCATTACACTGTTGTTGGTGCCTTGCCTGTATCTGATGATCGATGACCTTCGACGTTTAATGGGTACCAGCCCCGGGCTTGAGCCTCATGAAATTGACTTGACGAAACTGGAAGAAACCCGCACCGCATGAATTCAGGTTTGGACACCACCGAATTTTTAACCACCAAAGAAGTGGCTGAACTGTTGCGCATCAAAGAGCGCAAGTTATACGACTTGGTAAGTGCGCAAGAAATTCCCTGCGTGAAGGCCACTGGCAAACTGCTGTTTCCAAAAGCCGAGCTGATGCACTGGATACGCACCGGTGAATTTTTATCCGAAAGCAAAAGCACTGCACGATTGAATGTGCTGGCGGGTAGCCATGATCCGCTTTTGGAATGGGCGATTCGTGAATCGGGTTGCGGGTTGGCCATGCAATTTGATGGCAGCCTGAGCGGACTTGATGTGTTTGAGAACCATGGTGCAGTCGCCACTGGCTTGCACGTGCTCAATGTCAACACCAACCCCACCGCCTGGAATACACATGCGGTGCAAACCCGTTTCGCAACAAGCAATGTGGTGTTGGTGCATTGGGCCATGCGGCAACAGGGTTTGATTGTGCCCCACGGGAATCCCAAGCAAATAAACAGTGTGGCTGACTTGCCAGCGTTAAAAATTGCCACTCGCCAGGCTGGCGCAGGCGGCATGATTTTGTTTGAACACCTGCTGCATACTCACGGCCTTGATTTGGCAGCGCTGAATGTTTCTGAAACCTGCCGAACCGAGAATGACACCATTGCAGCGGTGGCCAGCGGAAAAGCAGATGCAGCGCCGGGATTGCAAGCCTTGGCCTTGCAATTCGGCCTTGGCTTTGTGCCCACGCAACAAGAAAATTTTGATTTGATGGTGTGCCGCAAAGCGTGGTTTGAACCACCCTTTCAAAAGCTGATTCAGTTCACCAGCAGTAGTACATTCAAGAAAAAAGCGCAGCAGTTTGAAGGTTACAACACCACGGCACTGGGCACCGTGGTGTGGAATTCTTAAGGCTTGTTTGCGTGCTCATTTAGGTGCATTGGGGAAGAACAGAGAATCTCCGTTCTTCTTGTAAGCCGCGATCGTGGCTTGCCCTTTGGGTGACACCAGCCAATTTACGAAAGTATTGCCCAGGTCGGTTTTCACGTTAGGGCACTTGGCCGGGTTCACTGCAATCACACCGTACTGATTGAACAAGGTAGGGTCACCTTCCACCGCAATCTTGAAATTGCCTTTGTTGCCAAAGGCAATCCAGCTGGCGCGATCGGCCAACACATACGCACCCATGCCCACACCGGTATTCAGGGTAGCGCCCATGCCCGAGCCTGTTTCCCGATACCACTTGCCGCTGGCGGCTTTGACATCCACATTGGCCGCCTTCCACAACTGCTGTTCTTTTTTGTGGGTACCACTGTCGTCACCGCGTGAAGCAAACAAAGCCTCTTTATCCGCAATGGCTTTGAACGATTTCACCACCTCTTTGCTGCCCGCCACACCGGCTGGGTCGTTGCCAGGCCCCACCACCACAAAGTCGTTGTACATCACGTCAATGCGCTTCACGCCGTAACCGTCTGCCACAAATTTTTCTTCGGCGGCTTTGGCATGTACCAGCACCACATCGCCATCGCAATTTTGAGCATTCTTCAAAGCCTGCCCTGTGCCCACAGCCACCACGCGAACTTCAATTCCCGTTTCCGCTTTAAATGCGGGCAACAGGTGATCAAACAGCCCGGAGTTTTGGGTGGATGTGGTGGATTGAACAATAATGAATTTGTCGGCAGCATGTGCGTGTGCAAACAGGCCAGTGGCCAACAATGCTGTAACCAATCGAATTTTTTTAGTCATGGTATTTCCTCGTTTAAATCAACAACTCACCCGCAAGGTAGGCTTTCGCCTCACGACTGGCAGGTGTTTTCAAAAACTCGTGGGTGGCTTGGATGGCGTGAACCCTGCCCTTGTGAACGAACATCACTTCATCGGAAAGCCGTGCAGCCTGGCCTTGATCGTGGGTCACCACAATCACTTTCACGCCACACTGGCTGGCACGCAGCACAATGTTTTCAATCAATGCTGTGGCTTGGGGATCAAGGCTGGCACTGGGTTCATCCAGAATCAGCAAACCAGGTTTTGCCGCCAAAGCGCGCAGCAATGTCAGGCGTTGCTGTTCCCCGCCTGACAGTTTTCTGGCCGGAGATTTTGCGAGGTGCTGCATGCCACCCAACTCGAGTAGGGCATCCGCGCGGAAAGGCCGTTGGCCTCGCTCCACGCCTGCGATGGCCAGTGCATGCAACAGGTTGTCTTGCACACTGCGGCGCAGCAATACCGGGCGCTGGAATACAAAACCAATTTGATCGCGGGGAACTCGACTCAGTGTGTTGAAACGGACAGAACCCTGCTCAGGCATCAGCAAGCCCGCCAGTAATCGCAAAATAAGACTTTTGCCAGCGCCATTGGGCCCCATGATCGCGGTAATGCCTTGCGCGCCAATTTCAAGAGTCAAATTGCTGAATATGTGATGCTTGCCGAATGACAGATGAACGCCGTCAAACTGAATTGGCAGGTGTTCTGAAAACGGTTTTGCAGGGGCAAGCAAGGCCAGGTCGCTGTTCATCTTAAGCATAAGCCCTCTTTTGTGCGCTGTTTTTCAGCAAGAAAAGGCCCGCGTTAATCAGGATGGACAGCACGATCAGAATAATCCCCAAGCCCAGTGCCAGCGCCAGTTCACCTTTCGAGGTTTCCAGAGCAATAGTCGTGGTCATGACCCGGGTTACATTGGCAATGTTGCCGCCCACGATAATCACTGCACCCACCTCCGCCAAGGCGCGACCTAACCCGGCCAATGCGCTGGTCAGCAGCGAATAACGGGCATCTACAATCAAAGTGCAAATGGTTTGAATGCGACTGGCATTCATGGCGCGCAGCATTTCATCGTATTCGCTGTACAAGTCTTCAATCACTTGCCTGGCCAGCGCCGCCACAATCGGGGTAACCAGCACCACCTGCGCAATCACCATGGCAGTTGGGGTGTAGAGCAACTGAAGAAAGCCCAAAGGACCCGCTGCAGACAAGAACAGGTAGATCACCAAGCCAACCACCACCGGTGGTAACCCCATGAGGGAGTTCAGAAACACAACAAAGGCCATTCGACCGGGAAAACGGCCAATGGCCAAAGCAGCACCAAGAGGAAAACCCAACAGACAGGCAATGGAAACGGCCGTGAACGTGACCTGAAGCGACAAGGCTATGATGTCGATTAAAGTGGGGTCAGCTTGCCCGATCAGGGTAAAGGCTTGAACAAAGGCTTGGGAGAAATCTTGCATTTATATGCATTTTTTACGGAATAAATGCAGTGTAATGCCAAAATGCGCGTGATGTCATTGGTAGTAACACCAGCGGGGAGAAAAAAGGCAGAGGACGAATAGTCCGAATCCGGGAATGCCCTCTGCCGAAACCAGCTGATCCGATGCTAGTCAGATCAGCCAGTGCTTGGTCAATTCAGGCTTACTGCAATAGGCTCAGTACGTTGTTGGGCAACTGGTTGGCCTGGGCGAGCATGGCGGTGCCGGCCTGCTGCAGGATCTGCGAGCGGGTCAGGTTGGCCGTTTCCTTGGCAAAGTCAGCGTCCATGATTCGTCCACGTGCGGCCTGCAAGTTGGTGCTCGATACATCGGCAAAAGCTGCCACTTGCTCCAGTCGGCTTTGGCCCGCACCCACCACGGCACGAATACCGGTGATGGCGTCAATCGAGGCATCCAGAGTGTCGATGGCCGTGGTGGCGTTGGCCACATCGGTAATGGCGCCCAGGTTGGTCTGAATATCAGCCGCACCGTTGGTCATGATGGTGGTCAGGTCGTTGCCCGTGCTCAAGCCATCGTCAGTCAGGTTCAGCTCCAGGGTGTCGGAGACGGCGTTGCCGGTGCCCACCTGGAAGCTCAGTGTTTGGTTGGCGGCATCAAACAGGTTGTTGCCGTTGAATGTGCTGCCAGTCACGATGCGGTCCACCTCGTTGGCCAGTTCCGTGTACTCACGGTTCAGGTTCACACGGTCGGTGGGGTTCAAGGTGCCGTTTTTGGCTTGAACAGCCAACTCACGCATACGCTGCAGGTTGTCGCTGATCTTGCCCATGGCGCCGTCGGCCACTTGCAACAAAGAGATACCGTCGTTGGCGTTGCGCCCAGCCACATCAAAGCCGCGAATTTGCGCTTGCATGCGCTCGGCAATGGCCAGGCCTGCTGCGTCGTCTTTGGCGCTGTTCACACGCAGTCCGGAGGACAGGCGAGCGATCGAGTTGTTCAAACCCATGCCAGAGCCTGAAAGGTTCTTCTGGGCGGTCAGTGAGGCTACGTTGGTGTTGATTCCTAGCATGATAATTCTCCAAGCAATTTATTGAGTTAAGAGTCAGTCGCCTTCAGTGTCGTGCACTGTCGTGCGCTGCTCATGATTCATTAACGCTTGGAAAAAATGATTCTTTAGGGTTGATGTGAAATTTATTTCACCCCTACCCTTTCAGGCGAAGGCTCCATGCCCTTAAGGCCTGTAACTGGGATGCCAGGTTGGACTTGATTTTGTCGTCAGTGACATTGCCATCCGAATCGAAACCACCCGCAAATGCATTGGCAAATACTTCCGGTTTATTCAAGGGATGTAAATCAAGATAAACACACACCTGCCGCAAATGGTATTGGGCGCGCGACGTACCCATGCCGCCACCTGCGCCACAAATGGCCACAGGTTTACCAGCCAGCAAAGCGTTGTCAGGGTAACGTGATGCCCAGTCGATCGCATTTTTCAAAGCGGGTGCGATGGAGTAGTTGTATTCAGGGCAAGCCAACAACAAAGCATCGGCTTGTTGTAACTGTTCAAAAAAGGCTTGCACAGCCGCTGGCCGTTCAGCGAGATCAGCATTGAAGAATGGCAAGTCGATCAAATTGGCGAAGTGCATTTCCATACCCTCGGGTAACTGCCCTGCCGCCGCACGCAATAAACCCGTGTTGCAAGATTTCGCACGAAGGCTGCCGGAAATACCCAGTACGCGAATGGTATTGCTCATGGTGTGCTCCTTTGAATTGAACGAATCAGTCTTTCTTGGGTGGAATGGCGTAGGTGCCCACGGCATGCGCCACGGGATCGGGCAAACCTTCGGAATACACACTCACCTCGCCAATGGCCAGTGTCTTTCCCACTTTAATCAATTTGCACACACCAATAATGTCGCGGTCCGCTGAGGGTTTTCTCAAAAAATTGATGTTCATATTGGTGGTCACTGCCAAAGGCACAATGCCAATTCGCCCCAGTATGCCCACATACAAGGCGCAGTCAGCCACCAAAAACATGACGGGGCCAGCTACGGTGCCACCGGGGCGCAACTCAGCCACCGTAATTTTGTGACGAATGGTAGCGGAGTCGCCATCGACATGTTCAACCGTGATTTTGCTTTGTGGAAATTGCGTGTTGATGAATTCATTCATCATTTCTTTGGTGATCAAAACCCTCTCCTACTTAAGCTGTAACAAAACTCAGCACCAAACCCAGCGCTGCGCAAGTACCCAGCACCTGCATCACCGACCACTTGAAGTAAAAAAGTGCAGTGACAGCACCCAAGGTAATCGCTAGGGCGGCCCAGTCAAAATGACCTTCCAAGCCCTCAGGCCACAGCACGTGATAGGCAAAAAATACGGCAAGGTTCACTACCACGCCCACCACGGCCGCGGTAATGGCCAACAAAGGTGCAGTGAATTTCAAGTCGTCGTGGGTGCTTTCAACCAAAGGACCACCCGCCAGAATGAACAGAAAAGACGGAAGGAATGTGAACCATGTGACCAAGGCAGCAGCAAGTGCACCCGCAATAAAAGCGTTCTCGGGTCCGAAGGCAGCCTGCACATAAGCACCTACAAAACCCACGAATGCAACCACCATAATCAGCGGCCCGGGTGTGGTTTCGCCCAAAGCCAAACCGTCAATCATTTGAGTGGGTGTCAGCCAGCCATAATGGCTCACTGCGCCTTGGTACACATAAGGCAATACTGCGTACGCACCACCAAAGGTGAGCAAGGCCGCCTTGGTGAAAAACCAGCCCATTTGCGTGAAAGTGTTTTGCCAACCCAGGCTTGCTGTCAGCAAGCCCATGGGCACCAGCCAAAGCAATGCACCTGCCACAACCACTTTGGCCAAATGAACTTTGCTGAAACGGGCATGCTCGGGTGTCGGGGTGTTGTCGTCAATTAAAGCAGCGCCATACGATTTTTGTGCACCGGCATGCCCAGCGCTGCCGTTGAACTTGGCGGGGAACAATTTTCCGCCCACAAGGCCGATGATTGCCGCTGTGGCCACAATGATGGGAAAGGGTACATTCATGGCAAAAATCGCCACAAACGACGCTGCCGCAATTGCCCACATCCAGTTGTTTTTCAGGGCACGAGAGCCAATGCGGTGTGCCGCATGCAACACGATCGCGGTCACCGCTGGCTTAATGCCATAGAAAATACCAGCAACAACGGGCACATCGCCATAAGCAATATAAATCCACGACAACCCAATCAGAATAAACAGTGATGGGAGCACAAACAAGGCGCCTGCGACTATTCCCCCCCAAGTGCGGTGCATTAACCACCCAAGGTAAGTGGCCAACTGTTGAGCCTCCGGGCCCGGCAACAACATGCAGTAATTCAGGGCATGTAGAAAACGCTTCTCGGAAATCCAGCGGCGGCGCTCCACCAGCTCCTCATGCATGATCGCAATTTGCCCGGCGGGTCCGCCAAAGCTGATAAAACCAAGCTTCAACCAAAACCAGAAGGCCTGCATCAGGCTGACCGGTGCGGGAGGTTGATCAAGAGCGGTCATTTCAGCAGCAGGTGTGGACATTGATCTGTGAGGTCATTGATTCGACCGCTAATCTTATCTCATACTTGAACCTCAACAAGAGGAACACCATGAACTGGATCAGCAACATTGCTTTGGCCATCGCAGCCATCATCCATTTTTTACCGCTCAGCGGAATCATGGGCAAAACCACGCTTGAAAGGCTTTATGGCGTTGCAATTGACGACCCGAATTTATTGATCGCCATGCAACACCGCGCCTTGTTGTTCGGTTTGCTGGGTGTGTTGTTCGTGGTGGCCATGTTCAAGGTAGATTTGCGCCTGCTGGCCATGTGCTTCGGCCTGGTAAGCACCGTTGGCTTCATTGCAATTGCCTGGCAAGTGGGCGATTACAACCCATTGATTGCACGGGTCATCAAGGCTGATGTCATTGTGATTGTGGCGCTGATCATCGGCTTGATCAACGAGACCTGGTTTACACCACATTAAAAAAGCCCCCAGGACCGTCACGAGTCACCGGGGGCCGTACTACTCCCACTACCTTAATCAAACTTCACGCCACTACGTCTGCCTTCACCTGGCGATAGGCCTTCACATCAAATGTGCCCATTTGCGCGGCATACTGCGTGGCAAAACCGGGAAACATGGTGGCATTGAAACCGTCTTCAGTCAGGTACCAGCTTTTGCAACCTGAGTTCCAGTTGGTTTTCGCCAAACGCTTTTGTATGTTGGCATTGTGTTTGGCCTGCACATCGGGTTTCACATCCAGCATTTTCAGATTCGAATCCAGAATGGTTCGAATGCCTTTCACCGCATAGGCGATTTGCTGTTCCATGTACACCAGTGCCGAGTTGTGACCGGGCCCGCTGTTGGGTCCAAACATGATGTACAGGTTGGGATAGCCGCTCACATTGATGCTTTTGTAGGCTTGTGCGCCGCGCTGCCATTCCTTGGCCAATTCGCGCCCACCCACACCCAATACTGGGTACGGTGTACCGCTTTTCGGTACATCAAACCCGGTGGCAAACACAATGCAGTCTACGCGATGCTCAATGCCTTCCGAGGTGCGAATGCCCTGCTCTACGATGTTGGCGATTGGCCAAGTGATCAGTTCGCAGTTTTCTTTTTGCAAGGCCGGGTAGTAATCGTTGCTCACCAGAATACGCTTGCAACCCAGTTTGTAATCGGGTTTCAATTGCCTGCGCATCCAGGGGTCAGGTACTTGCGATTTCAAAAACGCCTGGCCCAAACGCTCACCAAGTCGCGTCACCGGTGAACTCCAGATCACAGCCAAAGCCATGCTCTCGTGGGTCCAGTACAGCGCTTCGCGAATGGCTTTCTGTGTGAAGGGCAATTTAGCGAACAGCTTTTTGCTCAACTCAGAAGTTGAGAAATCCGGGCGGGGCATCACCCACGCTGGCGTGCGCTGAAACACCTTGAGCTTGTCCACTTTTTTCACCAGCTCGGGAATGATTTGAATGGCGCTGGCGCCCGTGCCAATCACAGCCACCCGCTTGCCAGTGAAGTCGTATTCATGGTCCCACTGCGCGCTGTGAATTTTCTTGCCCTTGAAATTCTCGATGCCACGAATTTTAGGGAAACTGGCGTTGGCCAAAGGACCGCTGGCCATGATCACGGTTTTGCCTTTCCACACACGCCCACTGTCCGTGTGAATCATCCACAGGCCTTGGGCGTCGTCGAGCTCTACGCGCGTTACATTTTGCTGGTACTGAATCAGTTGTTCCAAACCGAAGTCATTCACCAGGCTGTGCACATAGCCCAGAATTTCCTTGCTGCCCGAATAACTGCGAGACCAGTTGGGGTTGGGTGCAAAGGAAAAACTGTACAGGTTAGATGGAATGTCACACGCGGCCCCGGGGTATTGGTTGTCGCGCCAAGTACCGCCAACTTCCGATGCACGCTCAAGAATGGCCACGTTGTGCACACCAGCTTCACGCAATTTAATGGCAGTGCCCAACCCGGCAAAACCGGCGCCAATAATCAGCGTGTCGTACACATGCTCACCGCTTTTTTCGGCACTGCTTTTGCTTGAACTGCGGCGCACCGTGGTTCGGGACGTTGGCGCAGCTTTCAGAGCTTGCGCGGGCTTTTGAGTTCTATTGTTCATTTCAAATTCCAGTTCAATCAGGC
>NZ_ABCT01000028.1 GCF_000170915.1 Limnobacter sp. MED105 | reverse complement strand
ATTAAGCTGTTTCTCGGCATCGAGTTGGTCCAGCGGAATAAAACGAGTGGACCAGCGGTACTCACGACGAAGCGAGTTCAGGGAATCCAAAATACCAGGCGCGGTCTCGTGAGGGAAGCCATTGATCGTGATTACACGGATGTGTTTATTGCCAATGCGCGGGGCCATGCCAGTGAAAAAGTCCTTGCTGCCCAAAATGGCATCCAAGTACATCGGCACAGCCGGAACGGCAACTGGGTGGCGTTCACCACTCAAACAGGTGTGCAGATAAGTTAGCAGCTCACCACTATTCATTTTGCGCAATTTCAAGTGCGCTGAAAAAGCGCCAATTACATCAGCCACAACGGCATTAAAACGCTCAAGAATTCGCTGATAAGTTGTTCCTGAAGAGATCCTGCCCTCGTGGGTGTCATCATCCACAAAAACAGCAGCAATGCGGCTCTGAAGCTCAGGTGGTGCCTGGTAAGTTAAACACATGGCAAAAATGCTGTCGTAGTGCGACTTTTCAGCTTCGTGCTGAGCCCGTCTCTCGGCATCAATCAGGCCAGTTACAGCGTCAGGGAAAAAGTTCAATTCAATCCCAGGATAAGAAGTGGCCGGTACCCGGATTGAATCTACATTCAGAATCCAGCCATTGCCCAACTTTGACAACGCATGGTTTGCGTGTGCTGACAATGCATTGAGCTCTTGAGGCGTAGAGGACCCAAGGTCATTGCCTCGGAAATACAAGCCCGTTGTAAACGATCCATCCTTGTTTAGAATTACGCCCTCATCAATCAAAGCAGCGTATGACAGCAAATCCGGCAAGCCTTTTGCGGTACTTCGGAATTCTTTGAGAGCCAACATGGTTGTGCTTCCTTATTGAATTATACATTTATAGAATTATTTATTTAAATACTTGATTAATGGTGCCGGTGCGCTTTGCGAAGCCTGCGCCGGGTAAAAATCTTGGTACGTAATGTGCCTTTTGTACACGTCGAAAAACTGGCAATCTTGTTTGGCCAGGTTCACCAAAACCATGTGTACAATCAGTGCAAATCCAATTCCAATCACGGCTGCCTGCCAACTACCGATACCGAAAATCAAAGCCGCCGAAATGACTCCATTCATCAAAGCCAGGCCCCTTTCAGCACCTCCAAGCAGGACAGGCCTGATTAGTGACTGGTGCATTGGGATTCTTCGTCTTCCGTCCATTCTTTAACCTCTTGTCTCTCGTTCGAAATTAGCAGCGGGCTAAAAGCCCGCGCTAAGTCAGCATTTAGAAACCAGCGCCGAACAGGGTTGTGATGAAACTAATAGCGCCAATCACGATGGCACCACCGAAAGCAATGCCCATCACCTTTTTGAAACCAGAGCCATGCTCACCAAAAGCCATACCAAGACCCGTAACAATCACGGAGATAAGAATGAACACTCGAGCAACAGGACCCTGAATTGATTGCAGGATAGTGTCCAGGGGGGCTTCCCAAGGCAAACCTGAACCGCCAGCACTAGGGCTTGCTGCCAGTACAACGTTTGTGAAAAGAGCGAAAGTCAGGAAAGCGACGAAATCGCGGGATTTTTTTACTAGCTTTGAAAATTTACTCATTTGGCGAAACCTCCATTAGTTTATGTTCGCGAATTTAGTATAGCGTAAGATTTAGTATAGCACAAGACATTGTTTGGATAAAAAACACACCTCCATATAAATTTGTGTTATTCCGCCACTCGGACAGGTTTGAACATGTACTCGCCCGTGTCGGGATCAACACCAATGACCTCAATCATTTGTTTGATCTTTCGACCTGTGGATGTTCGCTGAATTGAAATAACCACGTTTACAGCGCTTGCAACGACTGCTGGGATAGCAGGTACACCTGCCTCTTCGACCAGTTGAGACAATCGTGTAAGCGCCATTTCCGCACTGTTGGCGTGGATTGTTGCCAACCCTCCAGGGTGGCCGGTATTCCATGCTTTTAACAGGTCGTGAGCGGCTTTATCGCGAACCTCACCAACGCAAATTCGATCCGGCCTCAAGCGCATGGTGGCTCTAAGCAAATCGTTCATGTTTTTTGCTGAGCTCGTTCGTAGAGAAACCACATTTGGGCTTGAACATTGCAGTTCCAAAGTATCCTCCAGCATCACGATTCGGTCGTTCGGGCTGTATGTGCTGACAGCGCTCAAAATAGCGTTGGCCAGAGTTGTTTTACCTGTACCCGTACCACCCACAATCAGGAAATTGGATTTCTGTTTTACATGACTAATGATTGAGGCCCGGTGCTCTGGGGCCATGATGCCATCTTTAACATAGTCATCAAGGGTGTAAACAAAGTGAGCCTTCTTGCGAATTGCAAAAACGGGACTTTGGACAACAGGAGGCAACAAACCTTCGAACCGTGACCCATCCAGGGGCAACTCGCCTTCGATCACCGGGGCATTCACCGATGCTTCGAGGTTAAGCATGCCCGCAATCGTGCCAATGAGGCTGATAGCGCGATTTCTGTCCATCTGTCCCACTGGTTTCATGCCTGAATTGTGACGGTCCTCCCAAAGCTGCCCGTCTTGATTCAGCATAATTTCAACGACCGCTTCATCTGACAAAGCCGCCATGACTGTTGGCCCAAGCTCGCGGATAAGCTTTTCGTTTAGCCGCTTACGCTTTTCGTCTTCGAAGCTACCTTGCTGGGACTGTTCGACAATTTGTTCCACGATGTTTACACCCTGCATGACTTTTACTCCTTTTACTTTTATCTCGTACCACCAGCGCTGCTAAATGTGGAAGGGCGCTCCGCGTGTGTGCGAAAATGATTCATCGTTTCAGCCAGCTTACAAATCTCAGCCACTTTCAGAGAAACTTCAGATTCCTTTTGTTTGGCGCAAGCCTGAGCGATTTGTGCAACTTCATCTTTGTTCTGAGCAAAGTGTCTTCGAAGGGCCTTAATGTCCATTTCCAGGAACTCCGATTTAATAAACATTGGCCGCTCTGGATCGACGCGCTGGCCACGATCGGCAATGTAGCTGTTCAGCAAAGTGCCAACAGCTAACAGACCAAGCCCCACTGCGATCAGGAAAAAGGCCTGTGCCTTTTGAGATAAATTCTTATAAAATTTCATTTCACACTCCTTTTTTAAATATATTTGGGCAACGAAAAGTCGCCCGCCGCATCATTAGATTCATTATCCACAACAGCCTCGCTTTTTCCTGAATTTTCAGGGTCTAACCCGTTTTTTTTGCGATCATCCTCCAGCGCATGCCCTATTCCTTTTTTTGAGACTAGGTGGATCTCTTCCGCTATCAATTCCAAAACCTTCCTCGGCCTATATCCTTTCTCGTCCGATTCGGCAGTTTTAAATTCCCTCGTTCGGATTTGTGCTTCGATATACACAAAATCCCCTTCACCAAGACCTTTTACGACGTACTCAGCAAGCTTGCTGAAACACACTATTTTGTGCCATTCAGTGTGATTTTGTATAGTTGTTGCTATACTAAAATTAGCAACAGAGTCACCAGATGGAAGCAAACGCACCTCTGGCGACTTACCTAGAAAACCCTTTAAAATCACTTTGTTATAACATCTTAAAGACATCATCTAATCACTCCAAATGGTATAATTTAATTAGGTTGCTCATTAAGCTTAGTGGAAAACTCTGATTTTTTATTGCGGGTTGAAAATGAATTTTTCAAAGCTTCCACAAATTCTTTATACCTCCGATTTCCAACAATTTGAGCCGACGATTTATCCACAACTTCGGGCGTTGCAAAAAATAGAAATTGACAAGCCTGGTCCACAATTGCAATCAGCAGTTGAACATCATTATTTGCTTGATTCACACCTTTACCAAATCTTTCAAGCGAAGCGGCCATGCGTGCCTCGAACTCGATCAACTCTGCGGCCCTGCCTTCGGAGCGCAAAAACTCTTCAACGCATGTGCGCACCAAGGCTGAAACACTCATTCCTCGGTCTTTCGCCGCCAGCTCAAGCTCGGCGTACTGTGGGCCATCAAACCTCACTGTCGTTAAGCGTTTTTTGTCCATGTATGCGTTTCCGATATTGTTTTTTAGCTTTGAGTCTTAAGTGTATTCTCTGTTTTTCCCCATGTCAACAACAATTTGCGGGCAAATTGCAACCCTACCGTATTACACCCTTTATGTTCCACTAGCTTTAATTTTTGAGTGTTTTACCCCTTCTTTTGCGTTGTTCAATGTAGCCAGACCTGAAACACCAAACCCAAATTGGCCAGAATCAGGGCCTTAAGCATTCTGTTTAACCTTCTAAAACAAAAAATGGTTTCAAGTAGGTTACAACAGAGTTAAAAAAACTCTGTTGGTTACAACTAAGTTTCAAAACGGTTTCATGAGGTTTCAACAAGGTTAACTTCGAGTTTCAAGTACGTTACAAAAAACTTGCATTGTTTAAAAAAGTGTGAGCTAATATATCTGATGCTATACACCTGATTGATGGAAATGGATCAAGAAAACTACTTAAAAACAATCGTACCGGGCAGGAAAGGAGTGCTGAGAGACTACATGCCCGCCATCGCGCAACTTCGAAGTGAAGGATGTACGCTGATTCAAATTCAAAATTGGCTGAAAACACAAGGCCTTTCTGTTAGCCATGTTGCATTGAGCAAAAGACTGAAAAACAATCCAACCAACAAAAAGATCGTTACTCCAAAAGAAAAGGATGATAACAAAACAGAATCCCAAGAAAACAAACCAAATCTAAACCGTTTCAAATCTGGCCAAATCTCAACCAGGGCAGAGCGAGAAGCTTTCGCCAGCCAGTTCATTAAAGACAATACACTTCCACCCACTGTTAAACGGCGAATTGAAAAAAATGCCAAAAAGGAGCAATCATGAAAATAGTAGTTTTAAACTTTTCCGGTAATGTTGGAAAATCCACAATTTCTCGTCACTTAATCGCACCCCGTATTTGTTCAAGCGTTATTTCTATTGAATCAATTAATTCCGATGGAGACGAAGATAACGAGGCCCTGCGTGGTAAACAGTTTCAAACCTTAATGGACACGCTGGCCATTGAAGACGCGGCTGTAGTCGATGTTGGCGCATCAAACGTCGAAGATTTTCTTAACCGCATGCAAAGCTTCAAGGGCTCACATGAAGACTTCGATCTTTACATTGTGCCCACGGTCCCAAAGACCAAGCAACTCAAAGACACTATTTCTACTATCGACTACTTAGCAGAAATTGGCGTGCCAGCAAGCAAAATTCGAGTGGTCTTCAACATGGTTGAAATCGACGAAAACCCTGCAGAAGTTTTTGATGGGATCATTCAGTATGCCGAGCAAGCTGGAACATGCGTGGTCAGCCCTGATTTCGTGATTCACACCAATGAACTATTCGGAAAACTCAAAGGGACCGCAAATAGTATTGCCGCTATACTTGAAGACAAGACTGACTTCAAATTTGCAATCAAAGAGGCCACAGACCCTGCTGAGAAAGTAAGACTGAGCCAAGCTTTGGGTATGAAGAGGTTGGCTGCTGGGGTTCAAGAAGAGCTTGATTGTGTTTTTAAAGCTGTTGTTGAGGCTTGATCATGAGTGATGCTGTGGATACGGCCAAAGGCGTTTCAACCCAAGGGCGAAGCTTTACATCGGCCCAAGAGGCGCTTTTAGCCGAAGTACTGGGCGACGTGTTGGTGTTGTCCGACGAAGTAAAAAAACTGAAAGATGCCCTGCCCGGCTGCGCTCAAGAAATTAAGAACAGCGGGCAGAAAGCGGCTGAGATTGTTAATAGCCAGGTCATCAAGTCCGTGGGAGAAATCAAAGCTGAGAGCGCAAGACTTGAGGCCCAACACTTCGCACAAGCTTTCAAGGAAGAAACGGCCAAAACCTTAAAGTCATTTCACGAGCATGTGACGATAGCAGCTCCTGCCAGATGGAAATATCGCCTGGCAATGGGCCTTTTTGCGCAAGGGCTCTTATGCGCCATCGCAGGGGCCACTATCACCTACTTCGTTACTACCAATGCTATGTCTGAAGAGCAAAAGGCTGGTGAACAAATTCTACGAGCGATTCCTAAGCTCGATCCAGAAACCAAGAGAAAACTTATAAATGCAATGAAAACACCTCACAACAATTAATTAAATTTAATTAATTA
Source organism: Limnobacter sp. MED105 (assembly GCF_000170915.1). Taxonomy (GTDB): domain Bacteria; phylum Pseudomonadota; class Gammaproteobacteria; order Burkholderiales; family Burkholderiaceae_B; genus Limnobacter. Next base: position 12,584 of record NZ_ABCT01000028.1, on the reverse strand, counting down.
TTTATTTGTATAAATATTGCTTTAAATAAATGCATACCCAGATACAACAGTAGCGACACAAGAATGTGCCCAAGGCACAATTCGCAGGAATTTGGCGCGCAAAGAGTCTGAGTCCCAAGTGTCATAAGCCAATTCCGTTACAAAAAATAAGAACACCCCCACCCCACTTAAGTACAAAATGTCATGCAAAGGAATTTCAGTGAACCAGCACAACGCTGCCGAGAAAAGAAAATATGGAACGAAACGCAAAGTTAGTTCTTGATTTTTAGAAAAATCAGATTTCGCTACAACAATAAAACTCTCAACCACAACCGAAATCAACAGAGCCGCTATCAAGAAAACTGCTACAAAAATATTCATGTCATTCTCCTGTTTAAAATTGAAACGTCATAATTATTTCTTTAAATAATAACCCGGCACTACGCCGTTTTATTCCACCCCGACTTCATATAAGTTTCATTCACTTTTATGGGCCAGCTCAATAAATGGCTCAACGTTTAACTGACTTTGGTATAGCACCAGTTATATGTTTATTGCAAGCCATTTATAGTATTATTTTCAGTCACTTACCTTTTTTACACACAGCAAATCCGATAATTCAGACCAACCAGGTGCTAATTAAAAAAAGAACAATTAAATTAATAAACAAATATACATTTATATAATTATTTAAACATTTAATTCCTTTAGGTATCTTTCTACGGCAACTTCGATCAAATCCGAAGCTGTCCGGCCAGTGGTGGCCCCAGCAACCTTAATGCGCTTGTGCATTTCGGGCGACAAACGCATGCTCACTGTCACCTTTCCCGATTTCGCCGTTTTCGCAGCCAAGGCTTCGCTAATTTGCTTTACTTCATCGCGCAGCTTGCTTGTGTCCTTCGATTTCAACATGATTAATTCCCTTTCAAAATTGTTTGTATTTCTTCCAAAAGACAGTCGATTTCCCCTTTGGCCGCACTGTCGGATGTTTCAAAAATGGATTTCCCATCAGTAATCGATTTCTTGTAAGACTCGCGGTCGCAAACAACCGAGTTAAGTTGACGAATTCCATACTCATTCCATTCCCCGTCGAGAATTTCAGAACCTAACCTGGTGCCAGGTCGAATCCTTGTGGGAACAAAACCAGCTTCAACCTGGCCACCCATATCTTTGTAAGAACCAACCAAGTTAACAATCGCGCTTGCCCCCCAAACATCCAAGCCTGAGGGTTGAAGCGGAATAAGCACAAAATCAGCGGCATTAATGATTACCCCAGAAGTTTTCGCCGCCTTGGCTGGTGTATCGACGATGACCCAGTCCATGGACGAAAATGCTTTCAACCCATCTTTGATCGAGTCGGGTTTGTCCAGGCCAATCACTGGGGGCAAATAAGCACCCTCCCCGGCTGTTTCTCGCCAATCCCTGGCAGAACCTTGGGGGTCACTATCAACCAACACTACACGCTCACCCTGACGATAAAGGGCGCATGCCAGGCCGATTGATATAGTCGATTTGCCCGCTCCACCCTTTTCATTCATGACCGCTATTACTTTCATACTTTCCCCAATTAAATTAATATACAAATATTTAATTGCTACATTAAACAATTATATATGACTGTTGATAAGTTCACTAAGGATATCGTCCTCATCCAAAATATCTAATCTGGATGTCATTTCCCATAAAAACAAAGTCCTTATAAACGTAAGCTAAGATGATTTTAGTATAGCACAAGAAATATTTACTGCAAGCAATATTTATATAAACATTTAATTAAATTTCGTTACTCTTCTTGGCGCGCACATGAGCGGGAATGTTTAACGTAAAAAAGAATACATTTCCTCTAAACAATCGAACCGACTCAGCCTTGCCATCAAAAACAGCCTGGAGGTCATCGAGCGCCAGCTCAGCCTGAAGAACGTGTAAATTATTGTAGAGAGAAGGGGTCGCGTGCTCGATCGTCAAAGCACTAAGAAATTCGTCAGCAGTTGCGGGTCTTGCAGAACCCAGCTCAGCCAAAGTCAAGGGACAAAAAATGGCTGCTCCGCCATTAAGTACTCTAAACTTAGAAAAAAGCTCAACGGCAATCCGCGCAATATTCTGGCAATTTTCCACATGTTTTGCTCTGCTTACTCTATGCAATACAGCAGCCAGTTGCTTTTCCTCAGCTTTCATTCGAGACTTGAAAGCCTTAAAAGCACGCAGATCCTCAATTCCTTCCTCGGATTGCAAAAACAGAGAAATTGACGTGAAATCGTAGTAATCGGTGCGATTAAAAAACTTGCTGGTGTGATGCCAGGACACAGGCTGGAAGCGATCACGAATGTACTCAGCAGTAACTCCGCCCCTCAAGCGCCGGGCACATTCAGTTGCGGGATACTCACCATGTTCTTCCGCCCATACCGCCCTTACCGATTTCGAGTAACCCACGTATCCGGAATTCATAAAAATCTCCCATGTCTGTTGATTAGTTGAGTTTAGTATAGCACAAGTAATAATTATTGCAAGCAATTTTTACATAATTATGTATTTATTTAAATCAACTTACCCTAATGATGGTTTAAGGACATTCTTTGGCTTAACGCGGGGTATCCAAACAAAAGCCATTTACATTGGAGCACCTAGTATCAACCAACACTACCGCGGGGGGATGTAACCCCCCTTGGTTCCTCACCCATCCTTGCTCGTCCCGTTGGTCCTGCGCCCATGATGGGTCGAGGCTTTCTTAAGATAGGGCTAAAGCCCTTGTAAACATAAAACCATTAAAGCTAAACAAAACCCTTATATCCTGATTAGGTTCGTGTCTCACTCTGTTTCCATGGCTTGAATCGCTTGATTAGGTTCGTGTCTCACCCCATTTTTCTTATTTCTGCGGTACCAGGTAGCCCGGCTAATTCCCTCGGCCTTCCAAGGCTCGTCTGCTGTTTTTGATCCTTCAAACCGTACTGCGCCCGATTTAAGGCCCCGCAGACGCTGTATTTCGGGGGTGTGCGTCTTTTCTACATACTCTGCAAATGAACGGCCCCTACGGTCTGTTTTGCCCTCTACGCGTTGCTCCCAGGTCCAGTTGGCAATAGATTTGGCTACTGATTTAACTTCATTAACGGGTAGGGGAGGGCTGAAGGCGCTGTTCATAAGTTCGCCCTGCTTGCGAGTGCCCTGAATGAATTGCTCTTTGGAGCAAAAGTTTTTGTACTGTGCGTAAGCCCAATGCCGTAGGTTTTCAAAAAGATCGCAGTTCCGGCCAAACCCTGTGCTCCGCGTGGGTTTCGCCCCCAAAGGCGCGGCCCATTCTGCCAATTCATCCAGCTCAAATGTCTTTGCCCTGGCTATAACGTCATAAAAATCAGGCACTAGAGGATTTTTACACAGCAGGCCCGCGTAACTATGATCGCAGTTGTATCCAGCCGCACCAAAGCGGATTTTGAGGCCCATTTCAATATCGGCCAGGTAGCGAATCACCTTTGCTGAGCTGAGGCTGCTCAGGGGCACAGGCGCGGCCAGCTCATAGCAAACATGTGCTCGGCCAAAATTCTCTGCTGTTTTGTTGTAAGCCACCCAGCTTGGTTCGGGCAGCAGGATGCTCTCAAAGCCTTCCTGTTCCAGGTGTCTGATATTTGTATCAATATCGAATACAAGCTTTGTGGCCAGATTGGTGTGGTTAAATTGGATTAACCGCTTGTCCAATGCCTTCCATTTGGGGTACTCAAAAACCCCTTTTAATGGATCATCGCTAGCCAAGACCCGCTTGGGCAAACGGTTTGTGAATACTTTTTGAAGAATAGTCCTTGTGTCTTCAAGGCCTAACTCGAATTGGGGGGGCGCAAAACCCTGTTGATTTTTTTCTGTTTCAGGTGCTATTATTTGCATATAGGCGATTCCATTAGCCTGTTTTTTACACCCTGAACAAAATTTCAGGGTAGCTAGCTAAGAATCCACGGCGTGGAAACTGTTTGATTCTTAGCAAAATGTTCGCAAAGCAAAAGCCCGTCGCCAAACGGGCTTTTGTCTTTATAGGGCTAGGTCGCCCTGTTTCTTATTCCAGAATTCGAATTTCAATGTGGCTTCACCTACGCCACAATCCTCTTTCAAATAAGCCAGTACAGTTTCAAGCTTTTTAAAACGTCGAAGATCGCCACGCTTAGTGATAAGCGGCATTTCTTCGCCCGTTTTTGGTGTCATCACCAAAGCGAACCCATCACCCTGCCCAATGATTTGAACGCTTTTTATCGCGCCAGCCTTGGCCATCATTCGAAGTGAATCATGTCTTAGAATTTCTTGCATAGTTGCAACCTCAGTAAATCTTTAATGCACACCCAATATATCACGTTTTGGGAAAATATGAATTTTTTTTGAATTTTTCCAGTGTTTTTTTAAATGGGTCTGAAGCCCTTGATTTTGCTTGTTTTATGACTTCTTTAATGCTATATTTGGTGCTATATTAAACACGGAAATTGTATTATGAAGCGAGGGTTATTGGATCTGGTTGCCCAAAGCAGGGGGGTTTTTGACTCCGAAGATAAGGACAAAGATGTTCGGATTGCCCTGAAGCTGCCCTCGCGTTCAAACTCCAAGAATCGCGAAATTTCCAAGGCTTTTGGCAAGATGCAAAGTGTTTTGCGTTCAAGCAAATCCTCTGGCGGCTCCGGTCGGTCCGGTGCCCGTTCCAAGTTTCAAAAGGGTGTTGGCACAACCAGGCGCTCAGTCTCATTTCCAAACTTTCAGCGTGTGGCTGTTCGCTTCTCATTTTCCAATGCAAAGACTGCTGGCCAATGGGCCGCGCATGGAAAATACCTGGAGCGTGAATCTGCTCAAGGCGAAGAACTGGAAGCCGGAAAGAAACACGAGCCTACCCTTGGTTTTGGAAGCGGGGGAGACGATATTCCCCTTTCAAAGACCCTAGGTGAGTGGCAAAAGTCCGGCGATGAACACATGTTTAAAATGATTATTAGCCCTGAGTTTGGAGACAAGTTGGATTTAAAAAGGGCAGTCATTGAACAAATGCAATTCATGGAAAAAGATCTGGGCACCCGGCTGGAATGGGTAGCTATTGCGCACTACAACACAGATAACCCACATGTGCATGTGGCCGTTCGAGGCCGAGACGATCAAGGCAGAACATTAACCATTAATCCTAATTACATTCGTTTGGGCTCACGTATGAGAGCTCAGGAAGCTGCAACGCGTCAGCTTGGATACCGCACCCAAATCGATGTAACTGAAGCCATTGAGCGCCAAATTACACAACAGAGATTTACTGATATTGATCGCGATTTAATCAAAAAAGCGCGCGCCAATAGCAACAATATTTCTTTTGAATCAAAGCCGCCCACATCCCAAGAGGCCAGAGACAACCGCATTGTTCAAATTCGACGACTCACAGAGTTGGAAAAGATGGGTTTGGCCACACGCACGAAAACGCTTAGATGGACCCTTTCACCGGATTTGGAATCCGCCCTTCGGCAAGTACAAATTAGCCAGGATCGGTTAAAGACGAAATTTCAACATAGAGAAATGGTTTCAGATCCCAATGCACCGCTGGTTAACACGATCTTGCAAAAAGGCGACAGAGTTGCCGGAAAAGTTGTTGGAACTGGGCTTAACGAGGAGTCGAACAAACCCTATATTCTGATTGAGGGAGTTGATGGCAAGCTGCATTTTATGAGCCAAAATTCTAAGCTCGAAGAGTTGCGAGGCACTGGAAAAATTAAAGCGGGTGATTTTATTGAAATCGCAGTTAACCAAAAAGGGGTTCAATCTGTTAAAAATTATGGTCGGGAAATGGGGGTCGATTTTATCGATGATCAAATCCTGTTATTGCAACAAGTCCCAGAAAGATTGATTTCAACGCAAACCGTTGTTGGGCAATTTAGTGTGGCTATAAATGATCGCCTCGGAGTCCTTAGACAAGCCGGAATTGCCTTCGGTTCAGGACAAAACACCGGCCATGTAGATGCTTTGAAACTCGATGCATTTAATTTCCAGCAAAAAGGCTTGAAAACAAGTCAGTATGTTGGGTTCGATGGTCAGATTTTTGTCATTGAAGGCAAAGGCCGACGCAGTTTTGCTGCAAAAAATGCTCAAGGGCACGTAGTCCAAATCAACCATGATCACCTCAAAAAAATGGGGCTGAATCCACAATACGTCAAAGATAAAACGCTCGTATTCATCAATGAACCATTGTCACAAAAATCAAAATCGTTCGCGACCCTATTGAATCCAGAAAAAATGAGGCTAACAATTGAAGAGTCGAAGCCTAACAAATTGGATTTAATAATTCGTCAAATATCTACACTTCCAGCCAATCACCCCATGCAAGAGATAGTGAGCCAGCGTCGCGCAGTTTGGGCCGCTCGAGGAGTGGACTTAAGCGCTGAAAACTTTGCGATGAAAGCCGGAGGCTTTAAAAAGTCCCATGATCTACACGAAAGAGCGAAGAAGGAGGGGATTAAACCCGTGCTAAACGAACTATCACTTTCAAGAAACAAGTCTGTGGTTGAGCTTGAAACCAAGGCTGGTATGCAAGTCACTGGACGGGTGGTTTTGGTCAACAAAAAGGCAGACCAGACCGAAATCGTTGTGGATTCAGGCCGTGAACTCACTTTGATTCGCCAGCAATCCGGGCACGAAGTGGTCACTCTGGGGCAGCGAATTCAGGCCCGCGCAGTTGAGATTAACGAGAAAAATACGCAGCAAAGACTAACGCTTTGGCGCTTTGCTGATTTGGATTTGCAGCGAGCCAAAGCAAAAGAAAAAGGACATTCAAGATGAATATGAAAAAAATCGCGCTTGCATGCGCACTGGGCTTTTCGGCCAATGCAGCTTTTGCCGCCGTGTCTGCCACCGCGTCGATTACTTGTGGATCTGGCACCAATCAATTCGGTTACGGTTTTGGATATAGCACAACTCCTACAATCAATGTCACGGTGAATACTGGAGCCGATGCTGGCAAGCCCGGTTTGTTTTGGTTAGGCGTCCTAACGCCCGATCAACAAACAGCTCTTGTGTTGCCTTTGAATGGTCGCTGGGAGAAGTATCAAGGCGGGCTTTATCCTCCCCAAGGGCGATACGACAACGGGCTTCCAGCGAGCATTTCTCTTCAAATCCCAGTCCCGTCCTACGATCCGGAAAATGGCCAAGTCTTCAATTCAAGCCCGACGACGACTGCGCAATACATTGGGTATTCAGTTTATGTGGGGCATGGGGCACTTGATTCCAAGAGCTTGAAGCTGGTTGCGGATCGTCGGGCGTACCTGGACTCAATTCGCGAAGAGCGCATTGCCCAAGGCCGATGGTCGCCGCATTACGACAATGACGATCAGTACAAATGGGCACTTGCTCAAAAAGACATGACCGATTCTAACAAGTGGGGTGCGGTTCTGAGCATCCCATTTATTAACTGCCAACCCGACGATCAAGGAGGTTAACAAAGTGACTGAAAACATGAACCCAGAAGAAGATGGCGCGTTTGAAGAAACCGCGATCAGCGAAGAGGATGCGATGGCATCAATCGAAGATGAAAAACTGAGGGAGGCTGAAAATGGCGAAACCGGCGAAGGTTGAACGGGATTATAGGCAGGAGCTCACCGATAAAATCATCGAGCAAATGGAAAATGGAACGGCACCTTGGCTTAAGCCATGGGACCCATCGATGGCTGAGCGTCGATTGCCGTATAACCCCACCACGGACTCGATGTACAAAGGGGCCAACTCGATTGCACTGACAATCGAAGGTCGTGGAGATCCGCGCTGGATGACTTATAAGCAAGCCGCTGAAAAGGGCTGGCAAGTTCGAAAAGGCGAGAAGGGCACTCTTATTGAGTATTGGAAGTTTTCCGAAAAAGAAAAAGTGCTCGATGAAAACGGGAAGCCTGTACGCAATGCCCAAGGCGAAGAAATCACGCGCGATGTGAAGCTGCAGCAGCCTCGTGTTTTTCGAGCCGTGGTTTTCAATGCGGAGCAAATTGACGGCGTACCGGAGCTAAAGCGCGAAAAGCTTGGCTACCAGTGGGAGCCGATCGAGCGTGCTGAAAAGATTCTTCAAGCCAGTGGCGCGAAAATCATTCACGACCAATCGAATCGGGCCTTTTACAGCTCAATGATTGATGAAATTCACATGCCTGGCAAACAGCAGTTTCCAAGTCAGGCAGCATATTACTCCACGGCTTTGCATGAGCTGGGGCACTGGACTGGCCACGAGTCGAGACTGAACAGGCAACTGGGCAACAGCTTTGGTTCTCCTGAATATGCGAAAGAAGAGCTTCGGGCCGAGCTTTCGAGCTACTTCACCGCCGAACGTTTGGGAATTCCCCACGAACCGGGGCAGCATGCAGCTTATGTGAAGTCTTGGGTGCAGGCACTCAAAGACGACAAAAACGAGATTTTCAAAGCATCCAGGGATGCTGAAAAGATTACGGAGTACGTGATTGGGCTGGATCAAACCAAAGAGCAGAATATTTCAAAAGGTATTGAATTAGGCTTGTCTTCTGCGTCCCTAAAATCGGTTGAGATAAGCCAAGGTATAAGCATGGGTGGAGTGATGTCCCAAGCTAAAGAATTTGATTTTAAAGCAGAGCTTACAAACAAGGTTCTTTCAAATCTCGGCAGAGGCTTGCCGTGGGAAAAAATATCTTATTTATATGGACTTAATTCAGATTTTTACTCAGCAAATCCGAATTCTCACCGACTAGCTCCATACAATCCAATTACAAACGAATCATATACTGGCGTCACTGCGTTGACTTTAGCAATGAATGTTAACCCGGTTAGTGAAGATTTGGGCGGCTTGCCTAATCATGTCCGAACTGATCAGCGCTGGCTCAAAGCAGAAGATGTTGTGAGGCTTGGATTAAAGGTGCGCCCCAATGAAATGGGAACAGTGGTCGAAGTTGAAACGGGAACTAAAGAAGTTATCAAGAATACGTACTTTAATGCACAACAGTTGGATGGGATTAGTCGAACGCCCGAAAATTACCAATTTCCAGCTCGACTTGGAATAAATAGCACTCAGAATTTGCGATTGATTGACATTCAAAATAATCTAGAAAAAAAAGGAGTGTCAACTAAATTCTCTGCTTTTCATGAGCCTGAATTGTTTGTGCGCGAGCTTGTACGTCGGGTTGGAAACGAAATAGGTTTGGTTTCATCGACCACCCCAGTGTCACCAAAGGACATTGCAAAAAATGAGCTAAGAACTGAAATTGCCAGGTATCTAGTATCTGACCGTGTTGGAATCAAATTTAATCCGTCCTCCCCTTACTCAGCAGCTTTCCAGAAATATATGGATGGCGCTCATGAGCTTTTGGGAAGCGACAAAAATGAAATAATCAAAGCGATTTCTGACGCAGAAAAAATTAGCGCACATGTGTTGAGCCTCTCCCCAGAACGGAATCTGAAGCCAGAAAATTATCTGGCGATGGGAGGGCGAGCGGTTTACTTAAACGTGGATTTTAACGATAAAGCGGAAGTGAAATCATTGGGAGCGTTGTGGGATAGTGCTGAGAAAAAATGGTACATACCATACTCTGAAAGAGAGGTCTTCTCAAAATTTATGCCCAAGCCTGAACCTACACCAGAACAAAAATTAACTGTAATTCCAGTTTCGCGTGAAGAAAAAAAAGTCATTTTGGCCGTGCCTTTTAAAGAAAAGGAAGAAGCAAAAGCACTGGGTGCCAAGTGGGACAAAGAAAACAAAACCTGGTACGCGGGACCGGGTTCTGACTTAGAAAAGCTTGCGAGGTTTATGCCGAAAGCCGAAACTGTGCGGGAAAAATCTTCTTTCGATCCTCAAGCTGAATTTGCATCAGCCTTGAAAGCGGCTGGCTTGCAAGTTGAAGGGATGCCGGTCATGGATGGGAAGATGCAGCGTGTGCCCACTGTTGACGATAAACCCGGGCAAAGAAACGGCGCTTACGTGGGTTACACGGACGGAAAACCCAGTGGTTTCATCCAGAATTTTAAAACTGGCTTAAAAGAAAACTGGACCACTCAGGGCATGCAGCTCTCGCCTGCGGACATGGCTCAACTTCAAGCGCAAGCGGCTTTGGCCAAACAACAGCGGGCAGCGGAAATAGCAGAAACTCAAGGCAATTTTGAGGCTCTACCTGAAACAACATCGACGCCAAATAAATACCTGGAGCGAAAAGGCGTTGAAGCCCACGGGGTGAGGTTTGAAGGTGAAAGTGTTGTGGTACCTATGCGCGATGTGGACGGCAAGCTGTGGTCCATTCAGCGTATTTCACCCGATGCTGAAGCCCCCAAGATGTTTGAAAAAGGTGGCAAGAAGTTGGGCACCATGCATGTCATCGGGGAAGTAAAACCCGGATCTGAAATCTTGGTGGCTGAAGGTTATGCGACTGGGGCCAGCTTGCATCAAGCAACCGGCAAAACCGTGGCTGTCGCGTTTGATTCGGGCAATGTCGGGCCTGTGGTAAATGCCTTGCAACAAAGGTATAGCACCAGCCCTATTTTTATCATGGCCGACAATGACCGGCCCAACGCCAACCGGGGCAATGTAGGAGTTGAAAAAGCACTGGAAGCCGCTGAAAAATACAAAGTTGGTGTGGCGTTTCCGAAGTTCAAAGATCCCTTGGCCAAGGTGTCCGACTTCAATGATTTGCACAAATCCGAAGGCTTGAGTGAAGTCAAAAGGCAGGTGGAGTCAGCGATTTCGAAAACGCTTGAGCAAAGTCACAAAGAGGCAAAAGCCATGCTTCCAGCAAAGGAGATTAAGGAGGCCTTGCCAAATGGTCGTTACACCGGCCAGGTTGTAGGCAGCACTGCCTACCATGCGGCGCAAGACATTGGGGGCCGGGAAGGGGTAGTACACCCGGTCGCTGCACTGAACCAGGCACCTATGGCAGGCAAAATACAGACTGTTCAATACCAAAACGGCAAAGGTCAGGTCGTTGACCGAACCCCAACCAAGCAAAAGGAGTTGCAGCGTTAAAAAAAAGCCCCCAGCGGGGCTTTTTAAACAATGTCACGCTGCTTTTTTATTTTGCCGAGCGTGCCAAAGGTCATAAGCAAGTTGCATCTTCAACCACACTTCAGCAGCACCACCATGCGTTTGGCCAAGCCATCCCTCAAGCTTTAATGCCATCGATACAGACAAAGATGATTTTTCGTTAAGAAAACGAGACAGCGTAACTCTGTCCACGCCAATTTGTACCGACGCTTCTGAAACGGTTAGGCCCATGGCCGGCAAAACATCATCTTTCAAAATTCCACCTGGATGTGGAGGGTTAAACATTTCCATAATTGTTCCTTAGTGGTAGTCCTGGTAATCAACAACATAAGCATCGCCATTTTCAAACCTAAACGTCAGTCGCCAATTTTTATTTACTGTTACTGCAAAGTGACCTTTTAAGTCGCCTTTTAACTCATGAAAACCCCAGCCCGGGATGTTCATGTGCATTTCATCGCTTGCGCTATTCAGTGCGGTGAGCTGACGTCTCAATCTGACTTCATGAGTGGATTTAATACCCTTCTTGCTTCCATTTAAGAAGAATTCTTTCAATCCCTTATGTTTAAAATCTTTGATCATGAGAGTATTGTAACGCATCACGCTACATTATGCAAGTCCTTATTGTCAATAAACGGTGGTTTTTTGACATAAGTTGGGGCTGCGCTTTTAGACCTATAAAATTGCTTGCGTTTGTATAATAACTATGTACAATAATCTATGTGCATTAAACGGTAGTTTTTCAACAAACAAAGGAGCAATCATGGAAAGTGGATTTCAAAAATGGGTAGAGACGAACGCACCTAGACTAACCTTTTTGTGGGACTGGGAAAAAGAAGAGGTTGATTTGGAGATAGTTAAAAAATTTTTGAATGTGGCGTCGCACGGAGAAGCGGTGATGTGTCGTTTCATGGTCGGGGTTTGGCTGGGTAGAAACGAATTGAATTTCGACATTTTCGAAGCGCGCGGGGTGCTTGATCAAAAGCAGCTCCAAGTGGTGCTTGATTGGATCAAAACACCATTTTGGCCGTAACCATGAAATTTGGATACGCAAGGGTCTCGACTGACGACCAGGATTGCAGCTTGCAGGTCAGGGCGTTGACGAATGCAAAATGCGATCGTATTTTCGAAGAGAAGGGCACCGGAGCCCGATTTGATCGACCAGCTTTGCAAGAGTGTCTTTCGCATCTTCGCACTGGGGATTGCCTGGTTGTATGGCGTCTGGACCGTTTGGGTCGAAGCACCAAAGACTTGATTCAAACAGTGATGGATTTGAAAGCAAAGGGTGTGCAATTCACCAGCCTGCAAGAGGCAATTAATACTGAAACTGCTTCTGGGCAACTCACATTCCATCTGTTCGCAGCACTCGCAGAATTCGAGCGTAACCTGATTCGAGAAAGAACCATGGCGGGTCTTGGTGCAGCTCGTGCCAGGGGAAGGGTGGGCGGTCGGCCGGAAAAGCTTTCAGAAAAGGATCGCAAAAAAATTCGCCAGCTTGTCTCTGAAAACGCCGTTCCGATAAAAGACATTGCTCAGATGTTCTCGATTTCAAGGGGAACCGTCTACAACATCTTGAAAAATTAACGCTGCATATTTGTATTAAATTGTTGTTGCTTCTTGTATTGTTGGTGCTATACTTAAT
>NZ_ABCT01000029.1 GCF_000170915.1 Limnobacter sp. MED105 | reverse complement strand
AGACTATTTGAGAGCAACCCCCGGGGGTCTCGTACACGGCTCCAAAACCGCTCTGGTTCAAGGTGTGTTGGTTAATTTTCTCGACCAGCAAGGTTACTGAAAGGAGATTGAAAATGAAAGACTTGCTCTTGACTGGCCTTCAACTCGCTTTGATCAGTGTAGGTGTTGGATTGGTATTTGCCGCCCCGTACACCCTTGAAGGTTTGGTTTATTGGGTGCCAGGTCTTGCGCTGTTTTTGGCGGGCTTAATTCCGTTTCTAAAGGCTAAGAACGCTAAAAAGCAAATCAGGAAGTAGTGTTTGCGCTATAAAAAAGGGAATCACCATGGCTTTAGAAAATCTTCAAAACCTGCCTGGGCAGAAACAACAAACAGCGTTCGGTGTGTTTGGACAAACACTGGCATTACTGCTTGGTATCACCATGCTCACGTGTTGGATTGCAACTCAAGTGGCTGCGCACATGCTGGGGTACCAGCCCGCACTCGGTGAGCCTTTGGCACGGCTGGGCTCTTATGCCTTGTACACGCCCATTGATTATTTTTTGTGGTTGCTGAAATTTGGCAACGTACAAGGCACGGAAGATGCTTTTTTCTATGGCGAAGTAATTCTTTTTGCTTTGCATTTTTTGTTTGTTCCTGCTGTCTGGCTTGCAGTTCGTCGAGCAAAGAAAATTGGCGGCAAAACGGATCTTCACGGCTCGGCCAGGTGGGCAAAAAAAGAAGACATTTACACGGCCACCCTGCTTCGCCGTCCTGTTTCTGCATTGAGAAAACTGGCGCACAAGTACATTGATGTGAACAAATTTTCTTTTATGAAGTTTTTTCTTGGTGACAAACCGCCTAAGAATTTTGGGTGTTATATCGGCGCTTGGATCGACCCTGATTCCGGTGAATATCACTATTTGGCGCACGATGGTCCTGAGCACCTTTTGACCTTCGCACCAACCCGCTCGGGTAAAGGTGTCGGACAAGTAATCCCCACGCTGCTGAGCTGGCCACATTCAACTGTGGTTCATGACATTAAAGGTGAAGCTTGGGCCTTGACTGCGGGATACAGAAAAGCCAAGGGGCACCGCGTTTTGAAGTTTGAACCTTCTGAACCCGATGGCTCGTCGGTTCGCTTTAATCCACTTGAAGAAGTGCGTTTGCGCACTCCGCGTGAAGTTGCGGACGTTCAAAATATTGCGCAGATGATTGTGGACCCGGACGGAAAAGGCATGGCCGATCACTGGGCCAAAACAGGCCATGAGCTGCTTTCAGCGGCGATACTGCACATTCTGTACCTGGGACACACAAAGACCTTGCGTGGGCTTGTTTCATTCTTCTGCGATCCAGCCCGCACCATTGAACAAGTGGCTGAATCGATGTTGACCGGGCAACATGACCCGCACGGCGCGCAAGGTTGGATTGATTTGAACACTGGGGAGCCCACCAACACGCACCCAGTTGTGGCCGAATCCGCGCGGTCTTTTTTGAACAAAAGTGAAAACGAACGATCAGGGGTTCAATCAACAGCGATGAGCTACCTGAGCCTGTATCGAGATCCGATTGTTGCGGCCAACACTGAAGTGTCCGAATTCAGAATTCATGACCTAATGAATTTTGATGATCCGGTGTCCTTGTATTTGGTGGTGCCGCCCAACGACAAGGCCCGCCTTCGGCCTTTGATCCGCTTGGTTCTGAACCAGATTTTCAGGCAAACGACTGAAAAAATGGACTTTGCCGATGGGCGCTCAGTGGCCGGTTACAAACACCGTCTTTTGATGATGCTCGACGAGTTTCCAGCGCTTGGGAAACTCGAATTGGTTCAAGAATCCTTGGCGTTTGTTGCGGGGTATGGGATCAAGTGTTACCTGATCACCCAAGACTTAACCCAGCTTTACGCGGCCTACGGAAAAGATGAATCCATTCTTTCCAATTGTCATGTGCGAATGGCCTATGCTCCGAACAAGGTGGAAACTGCTGAGCTTCTTTCCAAGTATTGTGGTGTGACCACGATCAACAAGCAAACCCGCTCCTACAGCGGTTCTCGGCTGAACCCACTGCTTATGCATGTGATGGCAGCCGAGCAAGAAACTCAGCGTCCATTGCTGACTGCGGACGAGTGTTTGCGCCTGCCCGGTGCAGTGAAAAGCCAAGATGGCAAAAACATTTTGGAACCCGGTGACATGCTGATTTTTCCCGCTGGCTCACCTCCGATTTACGGCAAGCAAATCCTGTATTTCAAGGACCCGATTTTCGACGCGAGATCAAAGATCAAAGCACCTCTAGAATCGGATCGACTTCACTTGCGTGTGACGAAAAACATTTCCCGCACCCACGTTGTGGAACCGGCACCAGTTGCTAAAAACACGACTGAAACGGCTTCAACAGCGAGCGCTGCAACCACTGCGCCAGTGGCTCCTGCGATTGCTGCGGCTGCTGTGCAGTACAGCGAGGAAGAGCTCGAACAACTCAATGCGGAAGCCGACGATACAGATGATTTGGATTTAATTTTTACATCGGACGAAGAAGAGCCGACAAGCCCAGCACAAGCGCCCGAATCCAGCAAAGAGTCAGGGGCGTCTGATCTGGATTTGGTGCCTTAAAAGAATAAATCATGAATTCAATAATTATTACGTTTGTTGCTGTTTCGGTTTACGTGCTTAGTTGGCTCGGCGGGTTTTCTTTGGCCATCAACCCCACGGATTCGATTGAACCTGGGGTGTACATCATGCGCGATCGGGTGCGAGTAGACGATTTGAAAACAGGCGACATAGTTTCGGCTTGCATACCAACTGGTGCGATGGCCCAAGTGTTCAAAGCCCGTGGCTATGTGCCCGAATCTGCACGCTGTCCAAGTGGGCTGTCACCAGTCATTAAGCACTTGGCCGCGAAAGCAGGGGATCACGTTGCGGTGAGTAATTTTGGGGTGTCTATCAACGGGAAATACCAAGCCAATTCCAAAGTTTTTTCGACTGACTCACAAGGCAACCCCATGGGGCACCTGCCTTTAGGCTGGAGTCGGGTGCTCAATCAAGGTGAGTTTTTTTTGATGGCCACAAGAATTGATCGATCGCTTGATAGCAGATATTACGGCTTGATTAAAACAATGGACTTGCAGGGCAAGGCCGTTTTCAAACTCTTTTGAGGATTTTAAAGATGCGTTTATTCATTGCTGAAAAGCCCTCAATGGGCAAAGAAATTGCGAAAAATCTTGGCGGAAAGATGGTCAATCAAGGGCCTGCTGGAAAGCCCCCAACCCACATTGAAGTGGGCGGCGATGTGGTGACATGGGGCTTTGGCCACTTGCTCGAAATGGCCCCACCTGAGCACTATTCCGAAGCCTTTAAAAAGTGGTCTTTTGACACGCTTCCAATCGAGCCAAAATCATTTGAACTGCTCCCTAAGAGCAACGCAAAGGCTCAGATTTCAACCATCAAAGCTTTATTGAAAAAAGCCTCCACCGTAGTCAATGCGGGAGATCCTGACCGAGAGGGCCAATGGGTTGTCGATTCACTACTAGAACACTTCGGGAACACAAAGCCAGTGCAAAGAATCATCCTACAGGCACTGGATGAAGTCAGCGTAAAAAAAGCTTTGGCAAACCTTCAACCCAATACCTCACCGCAGTTTATTGGCTGGAAAAATTCGGCCATTGGACGCCAGCGCTCTGATTGGTTTTGGGGCATGAACCTAACTCGCGCCCACACACTTGTTTCGAATGTAAAAGGCCAAGTGGTGTCAATTGGCCGTGTTCAAACCCCTACGCTGGGTTTGGTCGTTGCCCGTGATTTGGCCATTGAAAACTTCAAACCAAAGGATTTTTATGCTGTGTCGGCCCAAATCGTTGGTGCCGAACCTGTGTTTTCAGCAAAGTGGAAACCATCGGATGCAGTGCCTGTGGATGAATCTGGGCGAGTGCTCGATGCCAACATTGCCCAAACCGTTTGCGCCAAAATAAAAAGCCAAACCGCATCGGTGACTGCCTTTGAAGCTGTGGACAAAAAGCAATCTGCCCCCCTGCCCTACTCTTTATCTTCACTCCAGCTTGCCGCCAGCAAGAAGCTCGGTTTGGGTGCTCAGCGTGTGTTAGATATAGCACAAACACTATATGAGCAAAAACTAACTAGCTACCCGCGAACCGATTGCCCTTACTTGCCTGAAAGCCAACATGCAAGTGCGGAACTGATTGCCAAGTGTTTGCCAGAGAAGTATTCAGAATTGGTAAAAGGTGCGTCGTTTTCGATTAAATCCGGGGCTTGGAATGACAGCAAGGTAACGGCGCATCACGGGATCATACCCACGGGGCAAAAGGCTAATTTGTCGGGTGAGTTGGCTGCGGTTTACGACATGATTGTCTTGGCGTACCTGGCACAGTTTTACCCGCCGTTTGTGTACAAACAAACCACCATTTCGCTGGAAGTTGCGGGTGAAAAATTCACCGCCTCGGGCAAGGCCCCAATCAGTCAAGGCTGGAAAGTGGTGTTTGGCAGTGAAGAATCTGAAGAAGGCGAAGACAAACAAACCCTTCCTGTACTTCAAGTTGGGCAAAGTTTGATCTGTGAAACGGCCCAAGTTGACGCCAAAAAAACCACGCCTCCTTTGCGCTTCACGGAAGGAACCTTGATTCAAGCAATGACCAACGTTCACCAGTTGGTCGATGATCCTGAAATTAAGAAGCGGTTGAAAGAAACGGCTGGTATTGGCACTGAAGCGACTCGGGCCAACATCATCGAAACTCTGAAAATGCGCAAGTTCATTGAAATCCCAGATTCAGGGAAAGACAAGGGAAAACTGGTTTCCACTCAAAATGGCAGGAAATTGATTGCAAAGCTGCCTGATTCGTTGAAGTCTGCGGGGATCACTGGCCTGTTCGAACAAGCGCTTGAATCGGTGGCCAAGGGGGAAACATCGCTGGATGTTTTTATGGAAAAACAAACCGCGTTTGTGAAAAAGTACGTGGAAATGGCAAGGAAGGAGGCTCCTGCAACCGCTAGTGCCTCTACTCCCGTCGCCCCTAGTGTGGGCTGCCCTGTGTGCGAAAAAGGCAAACTGCGCCTTTTAAATGGCTCCAAAGGCGCGTTTTGGGGGTGCTCAGGATTCAGGGATGGATGCAAAACGACTTGCCCGGACCTGTCGGGAAAACCTGACCTGGGCAAGTTTGCAAAATGAAATTCACGATTGAAACTTTGTTGTTTGCTGCGCTGGGGTCTCTTTTGGGGTTTTCGTGGGGGCACGAGCACCTGAGCTTTGCCATTGTCATCGCGGCGGCTTTTCCAGTGGTGCTGTTTTTCGCACCCAGCCGGCTTGCCGCTTTTGGGTTTGCGCTGGCCTATTTTTTACTGGCAAGCCGTGGAATTCCGCATGGAGTGGGCGTTTTCTTCAACACCGAAGACTCCCCCCTGTTTGGGTGGGGTCTTTGGGCTGGCGCGGCCTGCTTGAATGCTGGGCCGTGGGCATTGGCTTGGACAAAAGAGCCAAATAGCGCGACCATTTTCAAGATTTTGCTTGCAATCGGTATTACCGCCCTGCCCCCGATTGGCATTGTTGGTTGGGCCTCCCCACTTGCTTCGGCTGGGTGGATTTTTCCCGGACTGGGTGTTTTAGGATTGGGCGCACTTTTTCTTCTGTGGCACGCCGTTTTAAACAAAAATTGGGAATTGGTGATTGCCGGTGCATTGTTGAGTGCCACATTAAACGCGCACACAATCGCTTCCCCAGTGCTGCAAGCATTGAACGGAGTTACTTTTGAATCGTTGGACACGAATTTTTCAAAACTTCAATCACATATTCCAAGCCAGATCAGTTCCCGCGTGAATCTGATCACTTCCAAAGCTCAAAACTTGCCCCCAAACAGCGTTCTGGTTTTGCCTGAGACCATGCTCCCAGCTCCGGATGCCAAGTTTTCTTTCATCGAGCTGTTGCTCGAAGACGCTGGCCAAGTTCTTCGATCAAAAAATTCAGTGATTGTCTTTGGCCGAGAATTCAAAACTGAAACCGGCATGATCAACACCTTGGCTTTTTTGGGGACCGATCGAGCGCCGATCCAGCAGCGCATTCCCGTGCCGTTTGGCATGTGGAAGCCGTGGGCTTCAGGCTCTTTTGAAATGGATATTTTTGGGCCAGGCTCTACTAATTTTGCGGGCTTGAAACTAGGTCACCTGGTGTGTTTCGAAGAAGTGCTAACGATCACCAACCTAATCACATTTTCCACGAATCCTGACGTGGTAATTTCATCTGCCAACGATTGGTGGGCCAGAGATACCAGCATTCCGGCGATTCAAGCTCAAACCGTTGGGTCTTGGGGTCGCCTTTTTGGTGCTCCAGTTGTTCGCGCTGTTAATTTTTAAAAGCGAAAACACCCAAAAAAGAAGAAGGCCCGAAAGGGCCTTCTTCTTTTAAGTTATATAGCATGAGCCATAGCGTTATTTAGAAACCAGAAGCTTGAAGTGGTGAATTCTGTGGGGTGTAGTTTACGGTTTGAATAGGCTTTTCATTGGAGCCAATTTGTTTGAATGTTTCTGTTTTTGGCTTGTCTTCCCACACGCTCAATGGTGCTGAACGTGGGTCTGCATTGACTACAACGCTACCCGCGTTACCTTGAAGAATAAGCCCGGCAGGCATAGCCGGGATTGAGTATTTCAAAGATTTGCCGCTGTTGTTAACTACCTTTTGAACGTACCCATTGGCAAATCCCCGCACCAGGCTGCCGGTGTTGTAAGCGCTGAGTGAAGCCAAAAGTGCTTGTTCTCCTGGGCCGTATTGCTTTGAGGCCCGCTCGTAGCCCGATTCCAAGACTTTTGCACTGGCTTTAAGATTGGTACAAGGGTCGAAGACCTGTGAGACCGTTAGACCTAACCATTTCAGGTTCTTGGAGTTGATCTGGGCCAAGCCCATATCAACGCTGTGACCTCGATTAATGCGCTCTGTCGCCATTTGAACGGCTTCTTGATAGCTTTTCGGCTGCTTAGTCACCCGCAAAGTGTTGTCATTTATAGCATAAGGATTACCACCACTTTCAGTTTTAATGATCGCCATAAGGGTAGTAGGCCCTACGTTTGGCGCACATTCAGCCATCAGTGATGGTAAGTCCATAATCAAGATATTTCTTCCTTTTTACGCTTGGGTTTTTTAATCAGTTCTTTGGCTTCATGTACAAAAAGATCATCCTCAACATCTGTGATTTTTTTGATTTTGATCAGCTCTTCACCTGAGTCTTCGGCGTGCTGTGCCTTGTTGTGATACCACCAGGTTAGCCCTGTGTACAAAAATGTTTGTAAGCTTATTTCGAGTTTCCAAGCCTCATTTTTTACTTTGTTGCAAATTGAATCTTCAGCCACAACGTTGAATAGAACCCATTTTTCTTTTTGGGCTTCGACGTTCTTTGCCGGTATTTTCCAAACAAAATAAGGATCTGTTTTCCATACTTTTGATTGAAGGAATTCGTTCAACGCGGTGTCGAAAATGCTTCGCAAAGAGCCATAGGGATTTCTTGTGTCTGTGCTTAGATTTTTTAGCCGCGTGCGAAGTTTCTCTGGAACCTTTGCAATCATTGGAGAGCTGTAAGCCATAAGTTGTCCTTTGCTACTTGTTTTCAAGGGCGTGGATTACCGCCGCCTGAATCACTACCGACACAGATGTGTCGGGGTACACAGCTTTTATAGCATCAACAATTTCTGGTTGCAACGTGGCGCAAACTTGAATGTAAGTCGTTGGTCTCCCTGTCATATGAGGCCTATCAGATAGATTTCTCTTTTCTTTTAATGCAACAAACTCGTCCAATGCTTCGCGAATAAATGGAGATCGAGCCCGTGCGGAAGGCGGGGCCACCTTGTCCATTTTCTTTTTGGCAGACTCCGACAATCGGAAAACGTACCGAATTGTGTCTGCTCCTCGCGGTCTTCCCATGTTAAAAAACCTCAATTTATAGGGGGTGGCAAAATCATGTCAGCAGTCACCATCACATTAAATTCGTAACCAGGACGAATTTTTAGGGTCGGCTGAATGTTTAAATTCTTTTGCGTGATTGTAAGCGCAGTTTGCCCAATTTGTTGACCTAAGGCCGCGCCCACGGTTTGTGAAACTGATGGGCCTTGATTGGTGTTATTGCCATTTCCACCATTGTTGGGCTGAGAGATTTGAACGCCCGCGCTAATAATGCTCATTAAAATCGCATTGCCAAATACTTTGAAATAGTGGTTATCGACTTCATCAAAAAACCCTGCGTAACCCGCTTTATCTGCGCCTGGCATACCTTGCAAGTTGAATGAATCACCATTGGGGAAAATCACTCGATTCCAGGCCAAAAGGACACGTTCCTGGCCATATGTAACGGAACTATCGTACAAACCGATTAGCCGGGAGCCTAGAGGGATTAACAAATGCTGCCCTGTTTTGGAGTCGTAGACGTTTTCTTTTACCTGGGCGATAACTTGCCCTGGGAGATCAGAATTGATCCCACCAATCATCACGGCTGGAATCACAGCACCGGCTTTTACTTCATAAGGACTGCGAGGCGCTTTTTTTACACTGGATGAATAATCAGTATCAAGCGGAGTTTTTTGATCTTTTAGAAATTGTTGCTTATCAGCTTGACGATTTTGATCATCATTATTTAAGGCATTGTTTTGCATGCCTGGCGTCAAGCCTGGCAATTGCATGGCTGACTGTTGGAAATTGTTGGAAGAAACTGGCATGGGGACTGCCCCCGCTTGCTGAGCCCCACCGAACCCCGATGCAGCCAAATTCGCTTTTTTGGCTTGATCCAGCTCTTGAGCACGGCGCTGCTTCTCTTGTTCGCGGCGCTGCTCTTCCATCAACTCAGCCTGGCTTTTCTGTGCCAAAGGTTGAGTTGCTGCCGACGCGGTTAAATTAGGAACACTGGTTTTTCCCGAAGTTGAAGCGGTTGCAAGTGCGTTGCTAGCAGCCCCACCCAAATCAGGTACGCCGGATGTTATCGAGGGCTGAGAAAAAGATGTTGATAGTTCAGGTTCTGGCTGAAGCAAAGAAACCAGGTTGTTACCTTTGCTGGCATACCAACTGCTGTTGGTATCAAGCGTTGTTGGTCGCAGTTCATTGCCTTGGTTTGCAACTCCGTCAGTGGCAGCGTCTTTGACCGCATTGGCCCCACCACCAAATGTGGTGACGGCAACGATCGCCGCCCCTCCCAAAATACCAGCTCCGAGTATTAGACCTTTTTTGTTAATTTTTTTGATCCCTGAAGGCACTCCGCGCAGGCTCAATCCGCCGTTCACAGCCTCGTTAGGATTCAAACCTGAGGGGCTTTCATCACTCAAAACTGAGTCATCAATTTGTTGTGTCATGATTTTGGGTCCTTAGTTGGTGTGGTTTTGGACGTGTTTTTTCACGATTTCCACTTTTTCTTGATCACGATCTACGCCAATAATCAGCCCCGCCCGCTCAAACAATTTGTCCACGATGTAATAGGTAACATCTTGTCCGCCCTGCTTCGCATTTTTGACACGGTAGTTCACCAATTGACTTTCACCACTTCGATCCAGCACAACAAGTGCCGGAGCTTCACTCGAGTGCATGGTTGCGGGCATTTGAATCCACACATGCGTTCCGTCATCAAAAACACGCGTGGGGAACCAGGGCAAACGCTTGTTCCCAACAATTTCATAGCTGTCCAAGTTGATTTGGTCGATTGTGACCACTGGCATATCTGCTACCTTTCGATTGGATTCTTCGTCGGCTTTGCGCTGGGCCAATTCCATTTCACCTTGCCAGTTCTGAACCATGTCATATGGGTAGTAATAACCCACAACGCTTGAGTAGTTTGTGTCGCTCGATCGCAAAGTCATTACATAGGTGCGTCGATTTGTTGTGACCAACAAGTTTGTAGTCAAGCCTTTGTCGGTTGGCTTTACGATGACATGAGGTGTGGCCATTGGGCCTTCGCCCGTTTTAGCTGGAGCTGGAATCCAGCGCACGGTATCACCCAGAATGACATTGTTGATTACCTCGCCTTGCTGGAGCTGAATCGAACAAGCACGAAGGGGTGCACAAACGATTTCAGGTTGACCTTGACCAAAGGGAAATAACAGCACCCCTTCAGGGCTCAAAACAGGCTGGGCGTTTTCCCCAAGTTGCCATTTTTTTGCTTCCAAGCGCACTGCATCCAACCCTTTCGGCGCAGAGGCGTTGTAACGCAAGAATGCAGTTCGACCATCCCAAACAACATCCGCCACCCCTTCGGCTTGTTGTGCAATCATTTTTAGTGTTTCGTAAAGGCTTGCTTGATTCAACGTCAAGTCCACCGTAATCGGAACAGCCTTGCCCTGGTGCCTTCCAATCGCTAGCCCAGGTTGAATTTCTTTGAGCTTTTGCAGTGCGCCGGTCAGTTCACCGGTGTATGCAAAATCAAAGCGATCTGGGGCAATCGTTCGAAGCGCCTCTATGGCTTGAACATTGTCTAAGCTTTTGGATTTTGCCGCCAATACTGGGCTTATTGAAAACACTGCGGCAATCAAACCTGCAAAAATAAAATTCTTTTTCATAGTCGTAATTCCTTATTTATTTAAAAATTACAATTGTTGGGTCCACGCAAGCTGATCAACCACGACCCCCGTGGGATTGGCAATGATTTGCTTTGGTGTTGTTGGGGTGAAGTTTTTTACGGTGATGATGGCTTGCCAGCGCGTAATCCCCTCAATAGAACCGTTTAAGCCACGCGCTGTTTCTGTCCAATTGACCTGCCATGTCGTACCCGACAATGGCAGTGCTGACTGAATTTCGACGGCAACCATGCTGCCTTTGGCTTTTTCAAAAGGGTCTGATTTTTTGAAGTACTCATTCAGATATTGATTGCTTGCTGGTGATGTAATTGCGTAAATCTGGTCTAGCCACCGTTTCTGAACGATGGGGTCAGGAGTAATCGATCGAGCGTTTGTAATGAACTGCGCAAGCTGAAAACGAATAATGCGTTCGTCAGCCACTTTGGCCCCTTGGGCCGGAGCAACAGCCACGGCCTCACCCAATTTATCGACCTGAACAATAAAAGGTTGCACAGATGCTTGACTCGCGACGGTTACCAAGGAAACCGCCAAAACCGCACTCAACGCCATCGAAGCCATGGCGGTTAATTGCCATGTCCGCTTCTGTGCGATGTAGGAGCCGTAGCGCTCGTTCCACTCGCGACGCGCTGCAAGGTAGGGGTTTTCCGGGGCTTTTGAAAGTGGCATGCCGGTAACTGGCTCAACCTTTTTTTGAAGTGAGGCGCCTTGGTTCTGTTTACCAAAAAAATCTGAAATCATATTGGCCATTGTTGTTCCTTTGCGTGTTTACACCGCGTTAATCCGCTTTTAAGTTGATTTGTACCCCAGCGCCTGGAGCTGCGTCATTTGGTAGCTCACCCATAGTTTGTGCCCCCTCTTGCAAACGCTGTGACAAAGTGGGTTTCGGCTGAGAAACCGGAGCTGCTGGCTGTGGCCCAGAAGAACCGGAGGGTGCCGGGGGTGTCGGCCTAGAAGGCCTGACTGGTTCTGATGGAGCGCTTTTTTGGGTCGCAATTCCCGGATTGGCAGGAGCCGATCCGGGGGAATTGCTTGAAGTAGATGTTGAAGTTCTATTTTGCGGAGCGCTATTTGTAAGCGCGCCTGATTCGCTTGAGTTTGGAGCCGTAACCGTGTTTTGCCCTTGCTCGCCAGAACCTTGCAAAGGTCCGCTCGGACTGGACGCACCGGGGTTTGATGAAGATGAAGCTACACCTTCATTTTTTTCATCTGAAGCAGGTATGCTTGATTCATTCGATGTTGGTGCTGCAACTTGGGGTTGCTCTCCCGAACTCGACGAGCCGCCATCACGATCACCAGCCGACCCAGAAGCCTTTTCGGTAGTGGCGGTCGGGGCTTCTGCTGCTTTTTGTCCAGTGTTGATAGCCTCAAGCTGAGCACCATTTTGCTGTGCAGGCGCATTCGCTGGAACTTGATTTTGCCCCCCCGGCGAAGATCCTGCGCCAGAAGTCGAAGCTGAAGCCGGTGTCGGAGCCGTTCCTCCTGCCGGTTGGGATTGGCTTTGCTGAGTAGGCCCGCTATTTGCCTGAGGGCCTGAGGCTCCCGGAGTTTGACTTTGGGTGCCACCTGCACCCAAAGCAGAAGGAGAAGAAGGGGAAGAGGAAAAAGACTTGGAAGCAGCTCCACCAGCCCCAGGCACCGTAGGCGCTGCTACGCTACCAGCCGCCTTGAGCTCATTTAAAGATGCTGTCGTAGCGTTCAACCTTCCCGCTATACCCTGGGATGCGCCAGCTCCGCCTAATCCTTTGATCCCATCCGAAATGGCCCCAACTGTAGCGGAACCCAATGCCCCAATTGCACCTGCGGCGACGCCTAAAGCCCCGGTAGCCCCACCTGCCTTTGCTGCGCCGATTGCTGCGCCCAAAGTCTTAGTGACCGCACTGGCCCCTCCTGCGGCACTCGCACCCATTGCCCCAACCACCCCTGCTGCTCCCAAACCAGCACCAGCCAAGGTGCCTGCTGTGGCGGCAGCTCCTCCCAAAGTCATCGACACGGAGCCTGTCAGCATCGAGCTTGCCAATGAGGGGATTTGAAAAGCCAAAAAAGTGTACACAATGGCACCAGCTAACACTTCCAAATAACCAGAAGGATCAGGTGAGTTTTGTATAGCGCCCAACCAGGTATTGGAAAGGTTTTGTCCTGCACCAATGATCAGATAGGTGACAAACAATTTGACGCCGGTTGAAACGGCAAACGAAATGAATTTTTCAGCAAAGGTGGTTGTCCAGCGCGACCCAGCAAAACCAAGGAACAACACCCCCGCGCTAACAACTATGTAAGATTCGATCAACGTGACCAGCATTTGGCCTGCGATAACAACGAACGCAAGCAAAATCATAATGGAAACCAAAACTGCTAAGAAAAATGGACCGATGTCTGTCCAATCCAATTCTTGCGCTTTGTCCAGAATCGCGGTTGACAATGACAGGCCTCGCTCCATAACACCGGAAGGCGTTAGAGTCCCAGTTTGCCCAGCAGTAGCGCCAGCCTGCGAAAAGCCATCAATGATCGCTGGAATCCAGGTGTCGAAATTAAGAAGAATGGCGTAGAAAAAAAGCAACGCCATCATTTTTTTCAAAAGCATGACCAGGAATTGTTTTGGATCATCTTTTTCCAAAACAAACATGATTCCGAACCAGAGCATTTCCAGTAAAGCCAGCTTTAAAAATAGACCTTTTGCTATACTAAATAATGTTCCACTCCAACCAGAAGCAGCATTTTGATATGTGTTACCAATGTTGTCTAAAATAGTGCTCTGCGCATGAACTGTATCGCAGCCCAACGCTAAAAACATCAAAGCCAACAAAGTGAATTTGTTTAAATAAATTGACTTAGCCATTGCCAAATTACCTTTCGGTGAAAAACAATAAGGAATGTGATAATGGTTGCTATGGAGAATGAAAATCCATTCTTTACGTCTTGCCACACCACACTTGAGTTAGCTTTGGAAAAAGCACCAACTAAAGCTTCTCGGAAACTGACCATTGTTGCCACACCAAAGAAAAACGGCACGATATACAACAGAACCAGCCCAAAAATAAATACTTGTGCACCCAAACCACCAGCAAAAACCAACAACCTAAACATTTTGAATTCCTTTTAAACTTAGGTTTAGTATAGCACTTGATTTAGTATAGCACAAGAATTTTATTCTGATTTAAACACAAAAAAAATACATTTTTATTTGGAGTGAAATTAGTTTTTCCCGCCCTTACTTGAAAATGTAGGCTGTCGTTCGACATGGGTTTTGAAGTGTGTTTCGTTACTCATGCGTTTTGCAGCTTCCCTCTGCTCTTGCCCCGCCATGTAGGCATTTTGAGCCTGCATTTGTGCCATAAACAATTGCCTTAACTTTTGGAGCTGGTTCACCTGTTGTGAAGCAACCATGACCCCGGCCTGCGCGGCTTGCAGCCCGCCCTGGGAACCACTGGCAATGTTTTGTATAGTCTGAAGCGCTTGTTCTTCATTAGCAAACTGTTGACTCTGAACACCGGCTGTTTGAAGTGCCGACTTGATGGAATCAAGACTGGTGGCGGTCCAATCGCGAGAGGCCTGCTGAAAATTAATCGGACTGGAATTTGCGTATCCAGCGTATTTTGTTGAAAAAGCTTGATCAATATTGGCAAGCTGATAGCCCAAGGCCTGCCCCTGGGCAACCAAATTAGTTAATTGCTGGAGTTCAGCTTGAGCTTGACCCCAAATAAACTGCGGGGCGGCAATCAGGTTTTTGAGCTGTTGCTGAGCCATTTGCACTTGCAAAATTGTTTGTTGAACCTGTTGAAACATCTGGCCAGTTTGTGCGAGAAGCTCAGCATTGTTGAGAATCTGTGTAATTTCAGTGGCTCCACCAAAACCACCACCACCAGCCTGAACGAACGCGGGATTTGCTATAAAACTCGCAGAAATTAAACTGCAAATAATTTTTCTGTTCATCGATCACACTCCTTTATGACTGCTCAATTTTTCATAAAAAGTAATCCAATCATTTGGGACCAATCTTTCGCGCATCCAAGCAGAAACCCATTCTTTACCATGGGTGGATTGAAGTGAGCGGATGTAAGCGGCTTGTTCTTTACCGGAAACAGCGGTAAATGCCAAAGCTACTGACCCAAGCCCAAGTGAAAACATGCGCTTTCCATCGGCATTCATGAGGTAGTAATCTGACTTGGGCCGTGCGTAAGCAATGTTTTCAATTTGTCGCTCATTCATTCCCAAAGCTTGGTACAGTGGTGCCACGGTTTGGCTTGTGGCCTCCGCGTTTGGTAGCATGAATTTGGTTGCTGTGGTTTGCACGATCGAAGTACCGATTGCAGACTTCAATACGGTGTCGATGTTTTGCGTTGCAAAACCTACCGCTGCGTTTTCTTTTCGCATGACTTCCAACCACTGATTCAGCTTTTCGATGGC
>NZ_ABCT01000030.1 GCF_000170915.1 Limnobacter sp. MED105 | reverse complement strand
CTCAAGCGGATTCTTGGTGCGAACACCGTTTTCAAGCAGGGTTTCAAATATGGTGCGCAAGTCTCGAATATGCACGCTTTCTTCAAGCAGGTTTTGCAACACCTTCTGAATGACGGCAACGTCCAGCAACTTGGGGGTCAGGTCTTCGACCACTTTGGGCGAGGTTTTCGCGCAGTGGTCCAGCAACTGCTGGGTTTCGGTTCGACCCAATAACTGGGCTGCCGATGTTTGCAAAATATGCGAAAGGTGCGTGGCCACGACCGTGGAGGCATCAACCACGGTGTAACCCGCCGCGTTGGCTTTCTCTTTTTGATCGTCTGAAATCCACACGGCTGGCAAACCGAAGGCTGGATCGGTGGTTTGCGGGCCGGGCAACTGCATGGTCACGCGACCAGGGTTGATGGCCAGGTGTTGGTTCGGGAACACTTCACCCTCGCCCATGCACACGCCTTTCAGCAAAATACGGTACACCGAGGGGCGCAGTTCCAGGTTGTCGCGCAAATGCACGGCTGGTGGCAAGAAACCAATTTCCTGTGCAAATTTTTTGCGAATGGCCTTGATGCGTTTCAGCAAATCGCCATCTTGCTTGTTGTCCACCAAAGCGATCAGGCGGTAACCCACTTCCAGTGCAATGGTGTCGATGGGCACCAAGTCATCCCAAGTGGCTTCCTGCGCTTCAGTAGTGGCGGCCTTGATTTTGGCTTGATCATCCGTGGTGGGAGTGACCTTCTGCACTGCAGTTTTCTGAGACAGGTGATACGACAGGTAACCAAACCCGGCGGCCAGCAACAAGAATGCAAAACTGGGCATGCCAGGAATAATACCCAGCAGTGCCATTATGCCGGCAGTGATACCCACGGCCTGTGGGGACTTGAGCAACTGACCCGCCAATTGGGTACCGATGTCCTGACCCTGACCAACGCGCGCCACGACCAAACCTGCGGCGATTGAAATGACCAGCGCTGGCACCTGGGCCACCAAGCCGTCGCCAATGGCAAGCAACACATAGTTGGTGCCTGCGTCGGCGAAAGTCATGTCGTGCTGCATCACACCCACCGCGAAACCGCCAATGATGTTGATGATCAGAATCATGATACCGGCCATGGCGTCGCCACGAACAAACTTGCTGGCACCGTCCATTGAACCGAAAAACTCGGCTTCCTGACTGACTTCGGCACGGCGTTTGCGAGCTTCATCTTCTGCGATCAGGCCTGCATTCAAATCGGCATCAATTGCCATTTGTTTGCCGGGCATGGCATCCAATGTGAAACGCGCGGACACTTCGGCGATTCGGCCAGCGCCTTTGGTGATCACCACAAAGTTGATCAACATCAAAATAACGAACACCACGATACCCACGGCCAGGTTGCCACCCACCAGAAAGTGACCGAAGGCCTCGATCACCTTGCCTGCAGCGTCTGGACCCTCATGGCCATGCATGAGCACCACGCGGGTTGAGGCCACGTTCAGGCTCAAGCGCAACAGGGTGGTCACCAGCAAAATGGTGGGGAATGCAGCAAAATCGAGTGGGCGTGTGGTGTACAGGCTTGCAACCAGCACCATGAGGCTGAGCGCAATGTTGAATGTGAAAAACAGATCGAGTGCGAAAGGCGGTACAGGCAAAATCATCATGACGAGAATCATGATGATGAAGATTGGCGCGCCCAGGGTTTTTACCTTGTCGCCGGCCAAGCCTGCTTTTATGAAGTCCAAAGAGAATGCGGTGGAGGCCACAATTCCGCCCATCAAGTTGTTAACGGTTCAATTATGGAAAACTTTAGGTTTTCTCAACGGAGGAATTGAAGGCGATTTACCGTCTTATTGTGGATTGGGTTCCGATCTCTGCGGCTTTGTTAATAGCTCAATCGGCTTGGGTTCCGCTCTCTCGCCTGAAAACCTGTACTTCCCTTTTTGAGATTCACCCTGACTCACCTCGCTCGGCAAAACACACGGCCGAGTCTCGGTGCCGGCCCACGGCCGACCGTGGCGGGTGAATTCAAACGGGCAGGTTTTCTTGAAGGCGAGGCGATCGAAACACCGCCGCCGATTGGGCACCAAACACAGCTGCGAGTTGCGTGGTGGTGGCGAAGCGCCGCACGGGAGTGGCTGGGAGCTGAACTTGCAATGGGTCGCACGATGACCAGTCAGAAAACTTGCCGGCTTGGCGCGCAGAGGCTAACGATCGCGCCCAGGCGCGAAAGCCAAGACCCGACCGTTACTTTTGGAGGGCTTGGCTTAGTGTGGGCTCAAGCCGACAAGCCGAAATGCCAAGTTTTCGGGCAGCGGTGGCCCTCAGGCAGCTGGCCCGGGATCCATTCCTTTCGGAATATCCGCCTCTCCAGGCACTTCCACCATGTGGCCTTTGCCTTCCGCAAGTGCATACACATACGCCAGCAACTTGGCCACCGCCGTGTACAAGGCACCCGGAATTTCCTGCTCAAGCTCCACATTGGAATACAAGGCTCGGGCCAAAGGCGGTGCTTCCACCAAAGGCACTTTGTTTTCTTGGGCCACTTCCCGAATTTTCAAAGCCAGAGGACCAATGCCTTTGGCCACCACGCGCGGGGCACCTTTGCCATCTTTGTCGTACTTCAAGGCAACAGAGTAATGCGTCGGGTTCGTGACAATCACATCGGCATTGGGCACTGAGGCCATCATGCGGCGGCGTGCCGCTTCGCGCTGCATACTTTTGATTTTGCCTTTCAGGTGCGGATCACCATCCGACTCTTTCGATTCGCGTTTGAGCTCTTCCAGGTTCATGCGCAAACCTTTGTAGTAACGCCACAGCTGGTAAGGCACATCAATCGACACAATCAACAAAAATGCAATCGCAAGAATGAGCGCATCCTTGATGGTAATTCGTGCAGTCTCGGCCATACCATGTTCAAGCGGCATGGCTGACAGCTGGGTGAACTCGCCCAGATCCTGCATCAACAACAGGTAACCCACCCCACCCAACACCACTGTTTTCAAAATGGCTTTGACCAGCTCAGCCAAGCCGTTGACCGAGAATATGTTTTTCAAACCCTTGACCGGATTCAACTTTGAAAGCTTGGGTTCAAGCGGTTTAGTGGACCAGTTAAAGCCACCCACTGCAATGTTGGAAACAATCGCAGCCACCACCACCACCAGAAAAAGGGGAATGAGAATGAACAGGCTTTCCTGCAACATGGACACCCATTTCAAACCCATATGCTTGGTGTCAAAAGCCTGAGCGCGGTCCAGAACCAAACCCTGGCGCATCAACTTTTCACTTTGACTGACCAGCTCGCCGCCCATGGTGTAAAGCAAACCAACACCAGCGAGCAGCACAACACCTCCGCCCAGCTCTCGGGAACGGGGAAGATTGCCCTCTTCTCGCGCTTTACGGATCTTCTGTTCCGACGCGGGTAAGTCTTTTTCCTGATCTGTTTCTTCTGCCAAAGCAGCACCTGCACTATTGGAATGTTCTTATTATGAAAAGGATACGGGCAATTCAAAACCCCGATTTGAACCTGTAACATGGGATTCTTCTGAATTACCTGCCACCCCCATGCATTACAACCCCACCGAGGCGCTTGAGCGTATCGACAACGACACCAGTTTGTTGATCATGCTGATCGATGTATTTATCAAGGAATGCCCGAGCTACATTGGAAAGTTGCAAGCGGCCTGCGACAGGCAAGACCTCAACGCCCTGGGAGATGCTGCACACAATGTGAAAGGTGCAAGCGCTGCAATCGGTCTTGACGAATGCAATCATTTGGCCGAAGAACTGGAGGTCACCTGCAGGCAATCTGGTGTAAAAAGCATTGCGCACTTCGAAAACAGCACTGCAAAACTGATTGCGGTATTGAACGCCTGCGAAGCGCCTTTGAAAGACTGGGTAAAAAAAAACCGCGCCTAAGCGCGGTGAGAAACGGACCCCTATCCGCTTTTTGAACTTCAGAGACTTAATCCTTGATCAACAACTCGGGACTGAAACCGAGGCGCAGGCCACCCCAATGGCGCCCGTTGATTTCAATGGGCAACGACAAATCGTTCAACACCTCACCTGTATCGCGCCGATAGGTTTGCAATAACCAGGGCGACAGGTTTTGTGCGGCACGTAAGCCAACCGGGTCGCTGAACATGCGCTTGTCACGGCTTTCCACCAAATCTTTTTTCAAGTCGCCAGTCAAGGGGCGTGAATACTTGCTGTTGTGTGTAGGTGCATAACCCTTTCGGTCTACGCACAAAGAAAACACCGACCCAGGCACATTCGCCACCAACTGATCATAGGCATTCTGAAGTTGACGTTCTACCGCTTTGTCGTAGCGTGTGCTGTATTTTTGGGGATTGGAATTGGGTATGGGCTTGTAGGCTTCATCAAAAATATCATGTCCGTTGTCCAGCGCCTGAACCAGAATATTTTTGCATTGCTCACGTGCCAACATGGCTTGCTCAATAATTTGCTCGTAAGCGCCCTTGCCAATTTTGAATCGGGCCACCAACTCCTTGATTCGATCCGTGGCTGCTGCCAATTCAGAACTCGATTTCTCGGACTCGCTGGTTTGATTGATCACCGACTGGGCTGTTTCACGAATTTCAGAGGCTTTACCCGACACATCCATATTGATCTGTTTGACCGATTGAACCTGCTGGGTCACGTCATTAATCTGCGTGCTCATTTCCTCAAAGCTGTGAACCATGCCAGAGAATTTGGCCGATGAGGTACTCACAGTTTGCTGACCTTTCAGGATGCTTTGATTGATTTCCCGAGTCTCTTGCTGAGTGTCACCAACCAAGCGAAGCATGGACGAAATATTGCCCCGAATTTCGCCAGTGGCCGACTTGACCCGCTCGGCCAAGCCTCGCACTTCATCGGCCACCACAGCAAAGCCACGCCCCTGTTCGCCAGCGCGTGCTGCCTCAATGGCGGCATTCAAGGCCAACAAGTTGGTTTGATCTGAAATATCGTTAATCAGCTTGACGATGCTCTCAATGCCTTTGCCAGTTTCAGCCAGTTTTTCAACAGTGTGGCCAAAGCTGTTCAAACTGCCTGAAGCAGAATTCATTTCGTCAGCGACAGTCAGCAGTTCACGGTAAGAGGAGTTCACCGTTTCAAGGTGTTCTTCAGTGGCGCGCGACAAGTAGTTCGCACTGTTGGCCACATTTTCCATGGCATGGGACGCCTGGTCCGCTGCCTGGAAAATTTCAGAAGTGATGTTGCCTTGCTTGTCGGCTGTGCGGCTGGCGTCTTTCAAACTGCCAGAGACACGCACGGACTCCATGGAGACTTGCGCAGTCATTCGACGAATTTCGTGAATCAAGTCACGCAAACGCACCATAAAGGCATTGTAGTTTTCTGCCAGGCCACGCAGTTCATCCTCAGTCACAATGGGCAGGTTCACCGACAAATCGCCCTCACCATTGGCCAATTGATCCATGCGCTCGCTGAGCAAATGTACAGGCCGCACAATCAGGTGGCGCAAGTAGACAAATGCACCTGCGCAGGCCAGCAAGGTAAACCCGAGGGAAATGCTGAGAATGAGGCGGAAATCGCTCATTTGTTCGGGGGCCAGCTTGCCCATGGCCCAACTGTAGATGACCAGGTAACCGATTAAAACAACAGATGCAATACCGGCCACATTGCCAAACAATTTTCGACTGAGCGTGTAGAAAAAGCCCTTCTCAATCGAACGGTACAGTGAATTCATAAGGTCAACTCCTTGCCCCCGACTTGGCGTGTCAGGTGTGTGTGAATGTCATTGGCGTCTTGTGCCGATGATTCAATTATCGAAGCAAAAGGAGTCAACCATACGGGTTATAAAACCCCGAAAAACACCTTAGTTCTGCTTACAGCTTGCCTTCAATCAACTCACGAAGTTCAAGTACCAACACCAGCAAACCTTCGCCCGACAAGGTAGCACCCGCCACGCCTTTGGGCTTGACACCATCCAGTGGTTTGATCATCACTTCGTCCTGCCCCACCAGCGAATCAACCGCCAAAATACAGGCCTTGTTGCCGCTGATCGTGAGCACGCCCACCTTCGGAGTGGGTGCACTTTCCCGACCGATCAAAGTGGCCAGGTCGAGCAATGGAATTACTTCGCCGCGAACCACCATGGTGGGTTTTCCACCCACGTATTGCACTTTGTCTTCTTCGATCGGAATAATCTCCCGAACACAGGACAAAGGCAGTGAATAAATTTGCTCTTCAAGCTTCAGCATCAACACTGGCAAAATTGCCAATGTCAGCGGCAGCAAAATGGTGATGGTAGAACCATGACCTGGCTCAGATTGAATTTCAATGCGACCGTTCAAACGCTGAATATTGGTTTTCACCACATCCATGCCTACGCCGCGGCCTGAGATATCCGAAATTTGATCTTTGGTTGAAAAACCGGGCAAGAAAATCAGCTGCAGGCTTTCCTGTACGCTCAATTGCCCTGCTTCCTCGGCAGAAATCAAACCTTTTTCAACTGCCTTCTCACGAATGATTTCCGGGCGCATGCCACGACCATCGTCCTGAATTTCAATCACGATGTGATCGCCGGTCTGACGGGCAGAAAGATTCACAATCCCTTTGGGATTCTTGCCACAAGCTGTGCGGTCTGCGATGGTTTCAATGCCGTGGTCAACAGCATTGCGCACCAAGTGAATCAAGGGGTCGTTCAACTCTTCGAGAATGGATTTGTCCACCTCGGTTTCTGCACCTTCAATCACCAGTTCAACGTCTTTACCCAACTGGCGTGAAACATCACGGGCCAGGCGACTGTACTTCTGGAATACACGACCCACTGGCTGCATGCGCGCCTTCATCACGGCCGATTGCAAGTCAGAAACCAGCATGTCGAGCTGCCCGACCACCGTGTCGAGCGACTTGATCAACTCTTCATTGCTGGCGCCGGATGCAAAAGCCTGAAACAAACAATTCAACCGGTTTTTGGTCAAACCGATTTCACCACTGAGGTTCAGGATTTGGTCAAAACGTGCTGTGTCCACGCGAATGGTGTTTTCTTTTTGTACGGCTGCTGCAGGCTGAGCTGCTTTTGCTTTGGGTGGTGGCGCCTTGGGGCGAACTGCTGCGGCTGCCTGCCTTGCAATCGCCTCAGTGGCCATGCCTGTGCTTAGTGCAGCCTGTTCAAGCTCTCGGGGTGGTACACCCACCACAGCTTCATACAAGCCGGCCCAATCCAGATCATCCTCTGAAATTTGTGCGAGTTCATTCAATGTTTTGACTTGGCTTTGCGCCGGAGCTTCAGAAACCACTGGAACGACTGGTGCTGCAGCCGGGGCGACAGTGCGCCCTTCAATTGCGGCATCCAGCGCCTCGAGCAATTCTTGAGGTGCTGCGCCTGGCTGGTGGCCATTGCGCATTTCACCAAACATGCGGTGCACCTCGCCAGTGGCGGCCATGATGGAGTCCATCATTTCAGCATCCAGAACAAGCTTCTTGGAACGCAACAGGTCAAACAGGTTTTCTGTTTTGTGGCACAACTCCACCAGGTGTGTTGCTTCCAGAAAACCGGCACCACCCTTGATGGTGTGGAAACCGCGGAAAACAGTGGCCAACAAATCGGCGTCTTCCGGGCTTTGCTCCAGTTCGACCAGCTTGCTGTCCACGTCCTCCAACAAGTCGCCTGCCTCGGTCAAGAAGTCC
Source organism: Limnobacter sp. MED105 (assembly GCF_000170915.1). GTDB lineage: Bacteria > Pseudomonadota > Gammaproteobacteria > Burkholderiales > Burkholderiaceae_B > Limnobacter. The sequence goes on along the minus strand of NZ_ABCT01000030.1, from coordinate 7,062 downwards.
TGTAGCAGTTCGACATCACTGAATGCGCTCATTTGTATTCTCCCACGTCAGCCCGGCTGTTGGTGTTGTTAGAAGCCGAGGCTTTCCAGCAGGTCATCGACCTGGCTTTGATTGCTGCACACATCGGCACGACCTTCGGCATTGATGGCCGGACCATTGAGGAATGTTTCTTCAACCTGCTTGCGCTGGTCGGGTGGCGTGGTGTCGAGTAACAACTGAACCAGTTGTTCTTCAAGCCCCTGAGCCATATTGCCAATGCGGTTGACCACCTGGCCGGTCAGGTCATGGAAATCTTGCGCCATCATGATGTCGGTGAGGTGGCCACCCAGTTGACCGCTGCACTGGCTGATCTCTTTCATGAATTCGCGGTTTTCACGGGCATGCGACTTGAACTCTTCAAGACTCATCTCGTTGTTGTATAGGCGATCCCATTGTCTGTCGAGCTCGGCGGCACGGGCAGACACATCGTCATTCAGTTTCTGCGAGGCTTCCACAGCAGCCAGTACTTTCTCAGCGGCTTTGCCGGTCAGGTCAGCAATGTAGTTCAAGCGAGCGCGAGCATCGGGCAGTGCGTTCACCGCATGTTCAACACTTTTGTCGTAGCCCAGTTCACGCAAGGCATCGTGCAATTTGCGGGTAAGAGAACCCACGCGGCGAAACACATCATGCGGCTCTTCATCGGCCGGGCTGGAATTTACTGGCGCTTGAGCCGCAGGTGCGGCAGCAGACGAAGCCTGCGGGGCGGCAGCAGGTGCATCATCCCAAACACGTTGTTCTGCAATTTCATCAAACAACGCTTCCAAATCGTCGTTGTCACCGCTTTTCAGATTATCTGGGTTCATCGTTGCGACCTCTCCATTTCTGATTCTTCGTAATTAGACAGACATCTTCGCGACGATCTTGCCCAGCTTTTCCTCAAGGGTAGCCTTGGTAAAAGGCTTGACGATGTAACCGTTTGCACCCATTTGGGCTGCGGTCACGATGTCCTCTTTCTTGGCTTCAGCGGTAACCAGCAACACAGGCAAATGCTTGAGTTCAGCATCAGCACGAATGTTTTGCAGCAACTCAAAGCCGTTCATATTGGGCATGTTCAAATCGCTGACGACAAAGTTGAAGTTGCCGGCTTTCAGTTTGGCCAAGGCCACTGCACCGTCTTCCGCTTCATCGGCGTTGTTGTAGCCTATTTCCTTCAACAGGTTGCGAACAATTCGACGCATGGTCGAGAAGTCGTCAACAATCAGGATTTTTAAATCTTCGGGGTTCATGCTTGCTCCTTACGCTGGGTGAAGCATTGAGGTAACCATCTGCGCCAACTCTTCGGGATGGAACTTGCCCACATAGGCATCCACACCAACTTGTTGACCCAACTTCTTGTTTGCCACAGACGACAGTGAAGAGTGCATCACGACAGGAATGCCCTTGAAGCGAACATCCTCCTTGATGTGACGTGTCAACACATAGCCGTCCATTTCCGGCATTTCTGCATCCACCAGGATGAGAGAAACCACATCCCGAATGTCTTTGTTTTCCTGCTCGGCGCGGCTGGCAATATTGCGCAATTTTTCCCAGGCCTCGCGACCATTGATCGCACTTTGATAAGGCAGGTGAAGTTTCTCGAGCACTTCGGTAATTTTCTTGCGCGCCATGTTCGAATCATCTGCAAAGAACACAGGGTACGGATGATCAGGGCGCATGCTGTCCATGTTGGGCACATCACCCTCACCGATCACTTCACCCAGAATTTGCTCAACATCGAGAATGGAAACCAGTTTGCCATCGGGCAATTCTGTCAATGCGGTGATCATGGCGCTTTGGGACTGACCAATACTTTGAGGCGATTTCACCTGCTCCCAGTCCACGCGCACAATGCGGTCCACGTCTTGCACCAGGAAGGCTTGAGTGTGCGACGAAAACTCGGTGATGATCAACTTGGTGCGTGCTTCGCCGTTGCCCATGCGCAGGCACTGTGCAAGGTCAATCACCGGCAAAATACTGCCGCGCAGTGAAATGATGCCTTCCACGCCAGCAGGCATGTTGGGGGTTCGCGTGATGGGCAAGGTCTCGCACACTTCGCGCACCTTGAACACATTGATACCGAACACTTCGGTAGAACCCAACGAGAAGAGCAGCAACTCCATTTTGTTGGAGCCTGCAAGCCTTGCCTTCTCGTCAATCATGTTCATCAAGCGATAATCGTTTTGCATCATGTTGCTCCTGACAATTGGTCTGTTTCTTTCAATTCGTACTTGGCCCGTTCTTTGGAAACGGCAAGCCTTCAACTTTGGGTACGGGTGGCAGCTCAATCAAATTGGGGTCTTGCCCTTCATCCAGATTGGCCAGCGCTCGCACTGCTTCTTCTGCGCGTTTGTTCATTACCACAATCGCAATTCTTCGGTTCACCGCGGCGTAGGGGTCTTTTTCATCCAGGGACACCGAGGAAGCCAAACCCACCACCCTTAACATTTTGCTGTCTGGCATGCCTGCCAGAGTCATTTCACGGCGACTGGCGTTGGCCCGGTCTGCCGACAATTCCCAATTGCTGTAACCTTTGTTCCCCGCCGCATACGGCGTTGCATCGGTGTGACCTGACAAAGTCAGCTTGTTCGGCACCTGGTTCAGCAACTTGGTCAAATTCCGCAAAATGTCTTTCATGTAATCTTTCAACACTGCACTGCCTGAATCAAACATGGGGCGATTCCGCTCATCCACAATTTGAATTCGTAAACCTTCAGGCGTAATGTCGAGCATGATTTGATTTTTAAACTGTTTCATCAAATCTGATGCGTCGATTAGGCCCTCTATTTCCCCCTTTAATTCAAGCAAGCGCTTTGACTCTGCGCGCTCGAGTGCTTCTGCTGTGGCATCGGCGTTGCTGCTGTTGGTGGCCTTGTCTGTACTTCCGCTTTTGATTTGCCCCACAGAACGCGACAAATCAGTACCACCTGCATCTATTACACTCGTTGCAGTGCCTGAACCGGGACCCCCAACCAGTGCCACCTTCAAGGGTGAATTGAAGTAGTCAGAGATACCTTTGAGGTCGCCTTCCGAGGTGGAGCCCAACAACCACATCAAGAGAAAAAACGCCATCATGGCGGTCACGAAGTCGGCGTATGCAATTTTCCAGGCGCCGCCATGGTGACCATGGCCGCCTTTCTTGATCTTCTTGACTACGATGATTGGACGTTCTTCGTCAGACTTCGCCATGGTGCTTGTATGCCCTTATTTGCCTTTGGTGCTCTTCACGTGCTCTTCCAGCTCAATGAAAGTTGGGCGCTCGGTTGAATACAGAACCTTTCGGCCAAACTCAACAGCCAGTGCAGGTGAATAACCATTCAGGCTTGCCAGCAAAGTGGTTTTCACACACTCAAATGGCTTGGATGACTCGGCAATTTTGTGGTTGATGATGCTGGCCAATGGGCCGACAAAACCGTAGGCCAATAAAATGCCCAGAAAGGTACCCACCAGCGCTGCGGCAATCATCACGCCAAGTTCGGCGTTACTCACCTGCCCCACAGAGCCCATCACGTGAACAACCCCCATCACGGCGGCCACGATACCGAATGCAGGCAAACCGTCGGCCATTTGCTGCACCGCCGACTGTGGGGTGTGTGCTTCCTGATGGTGAGTTTCAAGCTCGCCATCCATCAGGTTTTCAATTTCCATGGGGTTCAGGTTCCCACTCACCATCAAGCGAAGGTAATCAGTGAGGAATTCAACAATGTGGTGATCGGCCAAGACTTCGGGATACTTCTGAAACAAAGGGCTTTGCTCAGGCTCTTCGACATCGCCTTCAATCGACATCAAACCTTCTTTGCGCACCTTGGTCAGGATTTCATACATCAGGGCCATCAAGGACATGTAAAAAGCCTTGGTGATGGCGCTGGGTTTGAATGCACCGCCCAAGGCCTTGCCTGTCGCTTTCAAAATGCTGGGCGTGTTGCTGACAATGAATGCGCCCAGAGCGCCGCCGCCAATAATCAATACTTCCACGGGCTGCCACAGCGTTACCAGGTGCCCCCCCATGAAGGCGAAACCGCCCAACACGGAGAAAATCACGATCACGAATCCGATTGCTACTAACATGGGTTGAAGTTCTCTGTCGATGAATGGTTTTTCTGTATAGGTATTGTCGGCAGAATTTGTAAAATCTTTTGTCCGAATAAAGTGGCTTTTCTGGGTGATTTCAAGGCATGGCCAGGATTTCACAATCCTTGGTGATAGCCATTTTTGAGGGGGGTTCAATAAAAATGACCAGCAACAATGGCTGGTCATTCGAGAGATGAGAAACCCCCACTGCAGACCCGGAAGAGACAGAGGGTGGGAGGATGCAACCGGACCTTTTGGTGCAGCGGGGGTAAACGAAAAGCCCTTCTCCCTGGGCTTTGCAAACTGAATACTTAAGCTTCGATACTGGCTTCTTCGTTGAAGAATCGGTCTGCTGCCGACTGACGGGTTTTACCCGCACGAGATGGCATGTGGCACAGGCCGCATACGTAGTCATTCACCAATTCATAGGTGTGCACAACAAAACGGCCTTCGCAGTCTTTGCACTCCGTGGTGGTCAACATGCCTGCATCAAAAAACTTCACCAGGCGCCATGCGCGAGTCAACGACAGCACTTCGGGCAAACCCAACTGGGTAATTTGCTCAAGATACATTCTGTAGGCTTTGATGATGGCTTCAATGTCTTCAATGTCTGTACTTTTGATCAGAGTTTGATAGATATTGACGAACAGTGAAGAGTGAATATTGGGCTGCCAGGTCATGAACCAGTCGGTTGAAAATGGCAGCATGCCTTTGGGGGGCGACTTGTGCTTGAGTTCTTTGTAAAGCTTCAACAAACGTTCGCGAGACAACTGTGTTTCAGACTCGAGAACCTGCAAACGTGCATCCAGGCGAATCAGCTGAGTGGCCAATTGAATTTGTGCTGCTTCGTCGATGATTGATTTAACTTTAGCCATGATTTTTTGACCCCTGTCTGATGTCAATATTGGATGCCTGAGTTCTTGTTGTTACATCCTGAATAGTTACCGTATATGTAGTTACGCCGCTGCGTTCACTGCCTTGCCAGACATGATGATTGCCGCGTGCATGCCAGAGACGCTGCGGTCTTTGGTGTGGCTGGTCAACAAATTCCAAACCACTTCATCATCAAAACGGAAACGACACATCAACATATTGCTTGAAGCAATGCGCAACACTTGCGCAGTGGTCAATTGGTCGATCAACTCCGCCACTTCGTCGGAAATGCCCAAACGGAAGGTTGCTTCGGCGCGGTCTTCGCGAATCAGTTGCTGAGCCAGCAACAAATAAGACAGGTTTGTTTCGCGAATTTCATCTAGTAGACGGGTACTTTTCATTTGAACATCCTCCAATTCAATCTCTGTTGTACTGCATCCTCAATGTGAGCTGCTTTGTTGATCGCAGCGACAATTCCCTCATACGTATCTTCGGCTTCTAGCTCGATTACCTGAATCATCCAACTTCCATTCATTGAGTCGCCGAGCTGGAATTCAACGTGTAGGGAACTGCCTTACATGGACACACTGTCGCTGAATAGGCTCAATGGAAGAATCACAGTTTGGGGGGATCCCCCCATTCGATTGACCCCCACTTCGTGCCGCCCCTTGTGGTGGGGGCCCCAATTGTTAAGTGCCTGTAGAAGATAACGGACACCTTTATCGGAAACTTGAGGGTGACGGCCGCATTCTTTTCCAGAAAAAATCGGCCTATTACGACAGCGAGTCAGCGAACTTGAGGGCGTAAAAACAATATTTTTTATTTGCAGATGAAAGCCTAAAGTTTCATTTCCTGGCATCGATAACAGGTCATAAGGCAGCGCACAAGATGACGCAGCCAGCTTGAATCAACAAATTGCTTGGAGAATTATCATGCTAGGAATCAACACCAACGTAGCCTCACTGACCGCCCAGAAGAACCTTTCAGGCTCTGGCATGGGTTTGAACAACTCAATTGCCCGCTTGTCCTCCGGACTGCGTGTGAACAGCGCCAAAGACGACGCAGCAGGCCTGGCCATTGCCGAGCGCATGCAAGCGCAAATTCGCGGCTTTGATGTGGCGGGGCGCAACGCCAACGACGGTATCTCTTTGTTGCAAGTGGCCGACGGCGCCATGGGCAAGATCAGCGACAACCTGCAGCGTATGCGTGAGTTGGCTGTTCAAGCCAAAAACGGCACCTTGAACCCCACCGACCGTGTGAACCTGAACCGTGAGTACACGGAACTGGCCAACGAGGTGGACCGTATCGTGACTGGCAGCACATTCAACGGCAACAACCTGTTTGATGCCGCCAACCAAACACTGAGCTTCCAGGTGGGCACCGGCAACGCCGTCTCCGACACCCTGGAGCTGAACCTGACTGACGATGGCTTGAGCACGGGCAACGACCTGACCACCATCATGACCAACGGTGCGGCTGATATTCAGACCAACCTGGGCGCCATTACCGATGTGGCCAACGCCACCACGGCCATCGACACTCTGGATGCCTCGATTGACGCCATCACCGGTATTCGTGCCGTGGTGGGTGCGGGCCAAAGCCGACTGGAGCAAGTGGCAGCTTTTGCCGATGTATCGAGCACCAACCTGCAGGCCGCACGCGGACGAATCATGGACGCTGACTTTGCCAAGGAAACGGCCAACCTGACCCGCTCGCAGATCCTGCAGCAGGCCGGCACCGCCATGCTCGCCCAGGCCAACCAGTTGCCCAACAACGTACTGAGCCTGTTGCAGTAATGAACGATTGAAGTGACCAATAGATGAGTAATTAATGTAGTACTTGATGTAGTGCGTGTAGACCAAGCAGCAGCCTGCTGATCTGATTCCTGATGGCCGGTTGTTTTAGAGGGGGGGGTAAGTTTGACTAAAAACCTCCGTTAAACGAATTGTCAGTAAAAGAAACTGTACAAGGGTTAAATAACCCAAAGCGACATAACCCTTCACACAGGTCATGTCAATTTAAACCGCTAGGAGGTCCTAAATGTTTAGGCATCAATACAAACGCCCCTTCACTGGGTGCACAAAACAACCTGAGCCGCTCTGC
>NZ_ABCT01000031.1 GCF_000170915.1 Limnobacter sp. MED105 | reverse complement strand
TCGCTAAGTAGCCAGGACCAAGCCACTTACCTTGCGGGACTGGATCAGGCGGAATTTGAAACACGAAGTTTTATTTGGGGTGTAACGCCCTCGCTGCTGGCCTGGCTGGCAGGCGCATTTTCGCCACCCCAGTTCACCCTGTGGATTCTTGCACTGATTCTGGTTTTGGTGTGGCTGGTGGACCAACGCTTTTTGAAGCCCATGAAGGCGTTTGATGCTTACCTACGCTTGAGAAACCACCTGACTTTGGGTGCAATTCTTGGATTGTTGGTGACCGCCTGCTTTGTCTAATGGTGTAGTCTTCATTCAAGACTGATCAAAAGCAAGGAAGGAAAAAGTATGTTCAAGGCGGTATTTCTTCAGAAAAACGAACAGGGTGAATTCAAGGCCAGTGTTGAACAACTGGACGAAGGTCAACTGCCTGAATCTGGCGATGTGCTGGTTCAAATTTCTCACTCCACTCTCAATTACAAAGACGGCCTGGCCATTTGCAACAAATCGCCCGTGGTGCGCCAGTGGCCTATGGTGGCGGGTATTGACGGCGCGGGCACTGTGCTGGAAAGCGCCCATCCGGGGTTTAAACCTAGCGATGAAGTCATTTTGAATGGATTCGGCGTGGGGGAAACCCATTGGGGCTGCCTGGCGGAAAAAGCCAAACTGAAAGGTGACTGGTTGATCAAACGCCCCGAAGGCCTGAGCGCAGCGCAAGCGATGGCGATTGGCACCGCGGGTTACACAGCCATGTTGTGTGTGCTGGGCTTGGAAAAAAGCGGCGTGAAACCGGAGAGTGGCGAGATTTTGGTGACGGGCGCAACCGGTGGTGTGGGCAGTATTGCGATCGTGTTATTGAGCAAACTTGGCTACACAGTAGTTGCCACCAGCGGAAAACCTGAACAAACCGAGTTTTTGAAAGGTTTGGGTGCAAGTGAAGTGATGGACCGCAAGTTACTCAGCGAACCCGGCAAACCCTTGCAACGCGAGCGCTGGGCTGGCGTGGTGGACTGTGTGGGTTCGCACACCTTGGCCAACGCTTGCGCGCAAACCAAATACGGCGGCACAGTCACCGCATGTGGATTGGCTCAAGGCATGGATTTGCCCTCTTCAGTGGCACCGTTCATTTTGAGAGGTGTTGCCTTGAAGGGGATTGATTCGGTGATGGCGCCGCTTGCAGTACGTGAAGAAGCATGGCGCAGACTGGCATCAGATCTCGACTTGAACAAGCTGAATGATCTGACTCGCACCCTTTCACTGGATGAAGCGATTGAAGCAGCCGCTCAAATTATGGCTGGAACGAACACAGGCCGAGTGCTCATCAAAATTTAATACACAGACTATTACCATGTTGCATTACCAAGTCACGGTGGCAGACCCGAAAGGCCACTATTTCGATGTTCAGCTGCAATTTGAAATTGCACGAGAACAACTGCAAGGCACTGGGGACCAGCGCTGGATTGATTTAAGCCTGCCCACCTGGATTCCGGGTAGTTACCTGATTCGGGAATTTGCCCGGAACGTGCTGTTTGTGCGAGCGCGAGCAGGATCGGTTGAAATTGCCTGCAACCGGGAAAGAAAGGACACCTGGCGTGTTCATGTGGATGGTGCGCAACTCGCGCCAACCTCTCCGGCACTTTTAATTCAGTGCGAATGGCGGGTATATGCCTGGGACTTGTCAGTGCGCGGCGCACACCTGGATGATACGCACGGTTTTTTTAACGGGACCAGCTTGTTTTTGTGCCCGAAGGGATTTGAACAGGAAGCAATCGAGTTAACCATCTCAAGGCCTGGAGAGAATTTGCAGGACTGGCTGATTGCCTGTGGCTTGCCGAGCCAACCAGGAACCTTGAAAGACCCTCATGGTTGCCCAGTGTTGCGGGCGGGCGGCTTGGTGAAGTTTCAAGCGACCGACTTTGACAGCTTGATCGACCACCCGGTAGAAATGGGTGGATTGCATGTTGAAAGTTTTACCGCTCTGGGCGTAGAACACGTATTCGCGGTGTACGGCGCGGACACCGACCTGGACCTACAGCGCATTTGCAACGACCTGAAACCGGTGTGTGAAGCACAAATAGCCCTGTTTGAACCAGAGCGCAAAAAAGCGCCCTTTGAACGATATGTGTTTATGCTGCATGCGACCGACAATGGCTATGGCGGACTGGAACACAGGAGCAGCACCGCTTTGCTTTTTAATGCCGATGAACTGCCACAATGCGGCGTGGAAAAAGCACCAAAAGGTTACGAGGGCTTTCTGGGGCTTTGCAGCCATGAGTATTTTCATTCGTGGAACGTAAAGCGCATGAAGCCTGCTGCGTTTGTTCCATACGACTTGACCCAGGAGAACTACACCCGACTACTTTGGATTTTTGAAGGGTTTACCTCGTATTACGACGATGTGATGCTGGCACGCGCAGGCAAACTGAGTGAGGAGGCTTACCTGAAAAGCTTGGGTCGAAATATTGCGCAGGTGATGAAGGGACCAGGGCGTTTGAATCAAAGCGTGGCTGACAGTTCTTTCGATGCCTGGACCAAATATTACCGGCAAGATGAAAACGCACCCAATGCCATCGTGAGTTATTACACCAAAGGTTCGCTGGTGGCCCTGTGCATTGACTCCGCAATTCGGCAGCAAACCAGTGGACAAAAATGCCTTGACGATGTCATGAGACTGATGTGGCAAAGAAAAGGGTTGAGCGGGGAAGGATTGCAGGAAGATGAGTTTCCAAGTGTGGTGCTTGAGGCCACGGGAATTGACTTGAAACAGGAAATAACGCGATGGACACAGAGCACAGAAGAGTTGCCCTTGAGCGATGCGTTAAAGGCTTATGGTTTTACCCTGAGTCAAACCCAGAATGACGAGCAGATTTACCTGGGTTTACACGGCCAATTCAAGCCTGAGGGTATGTTGGTGAAGCAGGTGATCAACGGCAGCCCTGCACACGCGAGCGGCATTTCGGCAGGCGATTTGCTGGTCGCTTTGGGTGAGAAAAAACTGACCGAAACGCACTACAAACGCCTGCTGGCAGCCAGCCAGCCTGGTGCTGAACTGCGGGCGATCGCCTTCCGAGCTGAAAGATTACTGGAGTGTAATTTGCGGGCAGGTGCGCCGGTTTCCAATGAGTGGGAAATCAAGAAGCTGGAGCAGATTGAGGGCAACACGGTTCCAGCCCCTTGGCTTCAATAAAAAAGATCGGCCAGTGCCTGACCTGGCGAGGCCGCCCTCATGAAGGCCTCGCCGACCAAAAATGCGTGAATATCATTGGCACGCATCAAAGCGACATCATCTCGGGTTGCGATGCCGCTCTCGGTGATCAACAAATGTTCTGGGCCCACTCGACCTTTCAGATCGAGTGTGGTTTGCAGTGACGTTTCAAAGGTTCGTAAATTACGATTGTTGACTCCAATCAAGGGGGTTTTCAACTGCAAGGCAATGTCCATTTCTTGCGCGTCGTGTACCTCGACCAACACATCCATACCCAACTCATTGGCACATTGCTCGAGTTCCTGCAGCTGAGGCAGTTGCAAGGCTGAGACAATCAACAATATGGCGTCAGCACCCAAGCCCCTTGCTTGTACGACTTGATAGGTGTCGATGATGAAGTCTTTGCGGATGCACGGCAGGCCGCTTGCCTCTCGGGCCATGTCGAGGTATTGGGGTGCACCCTTGAAGTATTGAATGTCAGTAAGAACTGACAAGCAAGTTGCCCCGTGCTTGGCATAGCTTTTCGCAATTTCCACCGGATCGAAAGGTTCGCGCAAAATACCTTTGCTGGGACTGGCGCGTTTTACTTCTGCAATGACAGCGGGCAGACCTTTGCCCACAGCTGTCTTCATGGCGTTGGCAAACCCACGTGCGGGAGCCAAGCGCGCGGCTTTGCTCAACCACTGCACCTCAGACAAGACTTGTTTGCCTTGCGCTATTTCTTCGCGTTTGGTGGCCAGAATTTTGTCAAGAATGTCGCTCATCATGCTGCCTTATTGCTCAATCGACTTGGTGAAATCGACGAACTCATTGAGTTTTCGAATTGCGGCGCCACTGGAAACCGTTGCACGGGCAACAGCAATGCCCTCTTTCAGGCTGCTGGCGACTCCCGCCGTGTAAAGGCCTGCTGCACTGTTGAGCAGCACGATGTCACTGATCGCGCCGCCTTGACCATTCAAGGCAAGGAAAATTTTGTCGCGCGACTCTTGAACGGAACCTGCATGCAGACTGCTGTGTGAAGCACGTGTAAGGCCGAAATCTTCGGGTTTGATGCTGTAGTGCTTGATTTCACCGTCGCGTAACTCTGCAATTTTTGAGTCGCACTCAATACATAACTCGTCCATGCCATTTTCGCCATGAACAATAAGCGCCTGTACAGAACCCAAACGCTTGAGAACTTGGGCCTGCAAATCGAGCAAATTGGCACTGTAAACCCCCATGACCTGCCGTTTTGCATGGGCAGGATTGGTGAGAGGGCCGAGAATGTTGAACACGGTGCGTACGCCCAGTTCTTTGCGGACTGGGCCCGCAAAACGCATGGCGCTGTGATGGTTTGGGGCAAACATGAAACCAATGCCGACTTGAGCAATCGACTGAGCGACCTGTTCAGGCTTTAGGTTAATGTTTGCTCCGAGCAATTCAAGCACATCTGCACTGCCAGAATTGGACGACACGCTGCGTCCCCCATGCTTTCCCACCTTTGCACCGGCGGCTGCAAGTACAAACATGCATGCGGTGGAGATGTTGAATGTTTGAGCACCATCGCCACCGGTACCACACAGATCGACGACTTCGGTACCAGCAGGCAATTCAACCGGGGTGACCAGATCGCGCATGACTTGTGCAGCGGCAGCCACTTCTTCAGCGGTTTCGCCTTTCACACGCAAACTTACCAGTAAACCAGCGATTTGCGCCGTGGTCAGACCGCCACTGAGTAATTGCTGGAATGCCTCGCGTGTGAGTTCATGCGACAAATCTTGCCCAGCAAGCAGTTGATTCAGAGTGGCAGGGTAATTAAATGGCTGGGACATAAGATTTGGATGGGAAAGGTTTGGCGGACGAGATTAATGAACCCGCTTGAGAAAATTTTTGAGCAGGTCGTGACCACGATCACTGAGAATGGATTCAGGATGAAACTGCACCCCCTCGACATCCAGCGTTTTGTGGCGTACTCCCATAATTTCTCCGTCTGCTGTTTCTGCGGTGATCTCGAGACAGTCGGGCAAACTTTCCCGCTCGATAGCCAATGAGTGATATCGGATACACGTGAGCGGATTGGGCAAACCTTTGAATACACCCACATTGTGATGATGAACAGGCGAAGTCTTTCCGTGCATGATGGTTTTTGCACGTACCACCTTGCCACCGAAAGCCTCGCCAATGGCCTGATGCCCAAGACACACGCCCAACACCGGCACTACGCCAGCCATGCGCTGAATGATTTCGATGGACACGCCGGCTTGCGCAGGTGAGCAAGGGCCAGGAGAAACACACACAGCGCGAGGCTTGAGGGCCAGGGCCTCAGAGATCGTGATTGCATCGTTGCGAACGACATGCACTTGTTGACCCAACTCGCCAAAGTACTGGACGAGATTAAAAGTGAAACTGTCGTAGTTGTCGATCATCAACAGCATGGCGGGCCTGCATTTCAAATAGAAGGGGGGGAGACAAGTGCGTAGTTAACACAAATTTTAACACACGCGCTCACCATGGCTGTTCGCGGGGAGAGACATTCACGACAACTCGCCGTCCAGCCCGGCTTGCACCAACTCGGCCGCTCGCATTACTGCGCGTGCCTTGTTTTCGGTTTCAAGCCATTCACTTTCGGCAACCGAATCGGCGACCACTCCAGCACCCGCCTGAACATACAGGGTTTGGTCCTTGACCACCCCGGTGCGGATGGCAATGGCCACATCCATGGTGCCGGTGAAGCTGAGATAACCACAGGCGCCACCATACACGCCTCGCTTGGTTGGTTCGAGTTCGTCAATGATTTCCATGGCGCGAACCTTGGGTGCGCCAGAAAGCGTGCCTGCGGGGAAAGTGGCGCGCAAGACATCCATCGCTCCCATGCCGGGTTTTAAATCACCCTGAACATTGCTGACGATGTGCATGACATGCGAATAGCGCTCGATGATCATTTTTTCGGTGACCTGTACGGACCCCACCTGCGCAATGCGACCCACATCGTTGCGGGCCAGATCGATCAACATGACGTGCTCTGCGATTTCCTTGGGGTCGGCGAGCAGCTCTTGCGCCAGAGCTGCATCTTCTTGTGGCGTTTTGCCCCGCGGCCGGGTACCGGCAATGGGACGCAAAGTGACCAATGGAGACTTGCCCTCGACCTGATCTTGCCGCACCAGAATTTCTGGGGATGAACCCACCACCTGAAAGCTGCCGAAGTTGTAATAGAACAGATACGGCGACGGATTCAGGGAACGCAAGGCGCGGTACAGCATGAGTGCGTCTTGCGTGAAACGCTTGCTGAGCCTTTGACCCAGGACCACCTGCATGACATCGCCGGCAGCAATGTATTCCTTGGACTTGGCCACCATGTCAAAGAAATAATCTTTGCTCATGCTGCGTTCAATGGGCGTGCTTTCACTGCTGGCAGACACGGGAATCGCGATTGGCTGACGAAGTTGACCCATGAGCCGCTTCACCTCGGCGACACCGTTTTCGTAGGCATTGGCTTGTGACGGATCGACAAACACAATCAGTTGAATGGTGCCCTGGATGTTATCAACCACCGCCATACGGTCGGTGAACATGAGCAGAATATCAGGGATACCCAAGTCATCGGCCTTGCGGCTGGCCTCCAGGCGGGGCTCCATGTAGCGCACAGTGTCGTACCCGAAATAGCCGGCGAGTCCGCCAAAAAAACGCGGGCTTCCGTGAACAGGCGGCACTTTGAAACGTGCATGGTATTGCTCGATGAATTGCAGCGGGTCACCGTTGAATGTTTCCAGCGTTTCAAGTGTGCCATCGGCGTGCTGCCGTTGCACCACAACGGAATGCTCAACCACCTTGATGGTGATGCTGGAGGGCAAGCCCACGAAGGAGTAACGGCCCGAGCGTTCGCCACCCACCACCGATTCAAGCAGGAAGGTGTTCGGTTTGTTGGCCAGTTTGAAATACACCGACAAGGGTGTGTCGAGATCTGCGTAGCAGCGCGCAATCAATGGAATGCGGTTGTAACCTTGCGCAGCAAACGCATCAAATTCGGCTTGAGAAATCATTGTGGTACCCGTGTGCCCAGAAGGCGTTGTGCAGCTTCCTCGATTGTGTTCACGATTCCATCGCATGGGGTTTCGTGAACAGACCGTCCCTCGTTGTAACCGTAGGGCAAAAGCCAACACTCCACGCCTGCTGCATTGGCCGCCAGCGCGTCGTTCACCGAGTCGCCGATCATCAAAGCCTGGGCAGGCTCGACGCCGAGCAGCGCACAGGCGTGAGTGACAGGCATTGGATCGGGTTTTTTAACCGGGCAGGTATCGCCACCCACCATGACTTCAAAGTAATGGGCAATACCGGTGCGCTCGAGCAAGGGCTTGGTGAAACGTTCGGGCTTGTTGGTCACCACCGCCAGTTTGTAACCCGCGTTTTTCAACATCTCCAGCCCTTCTTTCACACCGGGATAAAACACGGAGTGATTGCCGTTGATGTGGGTGTAATGGTTTTGCCAGTTGGCCATGGCCTGCGCATACAGCTCAGGCGAGGCCTTCTCTGTCATGCTGCCAGTCAAGCTTCGGTTCACCAGGTTTTCCGCGCCCTTGCCCACATACACCGCCACTGTGTCTTCGGGCAAAACAGGTTTGCCCAAGTCGACCAGCATGGCATTCACCGCGGCAGCCAGATCGGGCACCGTGTGCAAAAGTGTTCCATCCAGATCAAACAGTACTGCTTTCTTGGTCATGATTGCTTATCTCGTAGTTGCGAGTTCAGCGCGCATTTGATCAATTACAGCCTTGTAGTCGGGCTTGCCAAAAATGGCGGAGCCAGCCACAAAAGTATCTGCACCTGCGCGCGCTATTTGCGCAATGTTGTCGGGCTTTACGCCACCATCCACTTCCAGGCGAATGTTTTGACCGCCCTTGGCCACATGGGCGTCTATGCGCTTGCGCAACTCAGCGAGTTTCACCAAGGCTTGTGGAATGAAACTTTGACCGCCAAAGCCCGGGTTCACTGACATCACCAAAATAAGGTCAAGCTTGTCCATGACGTGATCCACCCATGAAATTGGGGTAGCTGGGTTTAGCACGATGCCCGCCTGGCAACCGGAATCACGGATCAGGCCCAAGGTGCGGTCAAGGTGATCGGTACCCTCAGGGTGCACACTGATGAGGTTTGCACCGGCCTTTGCGAAATCGGGAATGATTCGATCCACGGGGCGCACCATCAGGTGCACGTCAATCATTGCAGTGGTGTGGGGGCGCAGGGCCTCGCACACCAAAGGACCAATCGTGAGGTTGGGCACGTAATGATTGTCCATGACATCGAAGTGAACCCAGTCTGCGCCCGCTGCAATCACATTTTTCACCTCTTCGCCCAAGCGGGCAAAGTCGGCAGAAAGAATACTGGGGGCGATAACAAACGGGTTCATGGTTGGCCTTCGATGAAGAATTCATAAATCAAAGCAAGAGTTTAAACGAAGTTACCCCAGGCAAATGGCTTTGCAAGCTGCTTCGGATTTGTGAAATCGGGGGTTTGAAGTCATACTTGAAATCCAGAGCAACATTCACAAGCCACACCGCATGAGCAGCCCGTCACAGTATCAGTTTGAAGTCCGAGTCAGCACCCAGTTTCTGGAAGAACAAAGCGACAAGGACAAAGGCCCTTATGTATTCGCCTACACCATTGAAATTGAGAATGTGGGCGAGAGGACTGCGCAGCTATTAAGCCGCCACTGGATTATTACCGACGCCCACAACATTGTTCAGGAGGTGAAAGGCGATGGCGTGGTGGGTGAACAACCCACACTGCGCCCAGGCGAGCGATTTGAATACACCAGCGGTTGCCCCCTGCCTACCCCTGTGGGCACCATGAAAGGCAAATACACCTTTGTGGGCGAAGGTGGCGAGCAGTTTGATGTGCCAGTGCCCGAGTTTCTGCTTTCAATGCCCCGGGTATTGCATTAATCCTTGTCTGAGGGTTTACCGGGGCTGGATGATTCATCATCGGATTTTTCGACTGGATGATCGACCCTGGCCCTCAACGTCCACCACATGATGAACACGATCAGGCCCAAGGCCAAAACCATTTCCGCAATGAGTAACCACATGTTCAATCCACTCCGTTGTTGGTGGCCCAGCGCTGTGCTGGCTGCCTTGATTTTATCTGGATGCGCAACTGCTCCGACCCCGAAAACAGCTGAATGTTCATGTCCGGCTGGAGAAAAACAGGTCCAACTAGAGAAAAAAGACGAAAAACCGGCTTTGCCTCTGTTTGTGAAGTCAGACTTTTCTAGCTTGCCGGGCTGGAGCACAGCCAACCACGGCCGTTTTCTGGAGGCATTTGCTGAACAGTGCTCGGTAAATGGCAACGCGCTGGCAAAACGCAAAGCCACGCCCACCGGTTTGCTGGAAGCCTGCCGCAAGGCAAGACAAAATTTGAGCGGCAACGCACTTCTACCCGCACAAATCTGGATGGAAGCAAATTTTGAAGTATGGCAATTTCAACAGGAAGACGGCAAGAAAGAAGGTTTGCTGACTGGCTATTTCGAGCCAATGCTAAAGGGCTCACGCAAAGCCCAAGGCGCCTACAATGCGCCGTTGTACGGTGTGCCAGCCGATTTGATTACTGTAAAGCTGGACGAGCAGTACCCTGAACTGAAAGGAAAGCGCCTGCGTGGACGTTTGCAAGGCAATACGCTGGTGCCCTTCTTTGACAGGGCCGAATGGGAACGCCTTGGACCAGACCGGGAAAAGCCGATTGTTTGGGTGGACGACAAACTGGATGCATTTTTGCTGCAGGTTCAGGGTTCGGGCCGGGTAACCTTGCCTGACGGCAGCGTGATTCGTTTGAGTTACGCCGAGCAGAACGGCCACCCCTACAAATCAATCGGTAAAGTATTGGTGGATCGGGGAGAGTTAACTGCCGCGCAGGCCACCATTCCGGGCATTAGAAACTGGGCAAAAGCCAACCCGGGCAAGCTAGATGATTTGCTGAATGCCAACCCGAGCGTAGTGTTTTTTAAGGAAAACAAAGTGCTGCGTCCTCAGGAAGGCCCCGTGGGAGCCATGGGCGTGCCATTGACAGCACAACTGAGCCTGGCAATTGACCGTGAAAAGGTGCCTTATGGCAGCCCGGTCTGGATTGAATCCAGTAACCCTGTGACCAATGCGCCCATTGCGCAGGGCACGTTGGCGCAAGACACTGGTGGCGCAATTCGAGGTCGGATTCGTGCTGATTTCTTTTGGGGAACCGGGGAAGAAGCAGGTGCAGCCGCTGGGCTGACACGCCAACCCTTGAAAATGTGGCTGATTTGGCCCAAGGGCACGCCCCTGCCTGAAAGCGGAAGCTAGACCCAAGGGCACATTGCCTTGTTATTTGGCTCTTGAAGCCGCTGCAATGCGTCGATTCAGATCAGCAGAAGGGATGGCACCACTGACACGTGTGCCATCTTGAAAGAACACGGTGGGCGTGCCCGAAACCCCCATGCCACGCCCCAGGCTAACCAGCTCATCGATGGGTGGATTGCAGTTACCATTTCCAGTGGGGGACTGATCTTTCAGCATCCAGTCATCCCACATTTTGGACTTGTCGCTGGCACACATGACCTTTTGCGCTTTGTCGACAGAATCGCGCCCCAAAACCGGATACACATACGTGTAAACGGTGGTGTCCTGTAGTTTGGTTAAAGTTTCCTTGCGAAAACGTTTGCAATAACCGCAGTTGGGATCTTCAAACACGGCAATCTTCCGGCTGCCAGTTCCGTAGACGGATTTCAAAGCCAAACCCAAGGGCAGGTCTTTCTCAAAATTGATGGCATTGAGCTTATCCAATCTCGCTTCGGTCAAATTGGCCATGGATTTGCTTTCCATGAGCTCACCCAAAATAAGGTGACTGCCACTTGCGTTGGTGTAAATGATCTTCTTGGTGCCATTGTGATTCACCACCACTTCAAACAGACCATCGACAAACTCAATGTCGCTGACTGACACGACCTTCACACCAGATGCCCCCAAGGACTCATTCACAGCAGCTGTAATACGCTCGACCTGTGATTTGCTTGCGGCTGCCTGCACGGGTTGAACAGATTGGGACAAGGCCCATGCGCCAGCCGACAAGGCAATTACAGAGAGAGCAACAGCACTGCTGCGCTTGCGAAGGGACGAAGGTAGATTGAATTTCATAGGCCTGCTTGGGTAAAAATGATGAATTGTAATTAGGACACGCCCGAAGGCAATTTGTTCATTGCGCCAGGACTTTTCAGATCAACTTAACGCATGGCTTGTTGGGACAACCAACGCTTGAGCATGGGTAGCTGGTTGACAAGGTGCATGCCTTTGTTACGAACCCAGGCTGCACCAGGCAAGTCGAGCCGGAACAAGGTGTGAAGGCCATCGGTGAGAAAGTGCACCGGTGTACACGCCGCTTTGCGACGACGCTCCCAGGCGCGCCACAACTGCTCATCGGCAAGCCCCAAGCGCTGCACAGCCAGAAGACGCTTACGAGAGGTGAGTAGATTGGCCAACTCGGCTGCATCCTCCAACCCAAGATTCAACCCTTGACCCGCCAAGGGGTGGATCACGTGCGCGGCGTCACCCATCAACACCACACCGTTGTCGAACCAGACTGGCGCAACCCCATGCTTGAGCGGAAAGGCGTAGGTTTTACCCACCGGCACCAGATCACCATACAGTTCCTGAACAGCACCACCTGAGAGGGACTGCACACGACTGACCATGTCTGCAGGGCTGAGTTGCAGCAGCGCCTGTGACTGGGACAAAGGCATAGACCACACCATGGACACATGCGGCCCAGGCAGAGGCAACATGGCCAAGACGGAATCGCCTGAAAACCACTGACGTGCGGCACCGTGATGCGGCTTTTCAATGGCAAAGGTAGTGACCACGCCTTCGGCGCTGTAGTCATCGAGCGCGAAATCGAGACCGGCTTGCTTGCGGGTTTGGCTTTGCGCGCCATCCGCGGCAATCAGCAAGGGGACACGCACGGTTTTCAAGTTGGTGACCACGGCCCAACCCTCTTTTTCGCGGGAAAGGCCCTCGACTCTTGCGTCAAGCCAATCAATGCCCGGCTGATAGCGCATGGCAGAAAACAACACATCAAAGAGACAACTTTGCTCGATGATCCAGGTGAGGTAATCGACCCCGGTGTCACTGGCATTGAAACGCAAGTGGCCCTGCGCATCCCCGCTGGAATCGCCCCAAACCTGCATCTCGGTCACAGGCTGTACTTTCTCGCTTGGGATATTGTCCCAAACCCGAAGCCGGTCGAGCACACGTTGGCTGCGATGCGACAAGGCGAACACCCGGGGATCAAACCGTTGATCGGGATTGGGCTGAAACTGGGGAGAACGAGCGCCGACCACCAGCACTTTAAAACCGGAGGTGGCCAACACCAGTGAAGCGACCAAGCCGACAACACCACAACCGATAATGGCCACATCGTAGCTGGGCGTTTGCTGAGGCTGCAGGCTTGTAAGATTGCTCATGGTCGATAAGGGTCGGCGAGGACTGCTTTGTTAATTATTGAACATGCTACAGCGATTTTGCATTTGTTGTTTGCGCAACGTCAAAGTTTCGGATAAACTTGCGGGCTTCGGTAGTGAACACCACCGAATACGCGTGGCCGAGTAGCTCAGTCGGTAGAGCAGAGGATTGAAAATCCTTGTGTCGGCAGT
>NZ_ABCT01000032.1 GCF_000170915.1 Limnobacter sp. MED105 | reverse complement strand
CCGACGCGGAGCTGGAAAAGGAACTGGTTGAAATGGTGGTGAGCTACCTGAATGCCTAATTTGAATTCTTGTTCTCATCGTAAATGGTGCCGCCGAACCGCAAAGCAGAATCGGCCCGTTTGGAATGGGCAAGCGGATAAAACATTTGATGTGCCCAATGTTCCTGCCCGTGAATGCGATCATCCATCAAACCAATGTGGTCAGGGTACTTGCGGGTGATGTGGGCCGTGCCGAAAATAATGTCCCATAAAAAAAGCATATTGCCGAAGTTGCCGGTGTAGTGTCCAATTCCGTCTTTGTTCGTGAGTGCATGGTGCGCCCAGTGCGTGGCCGGTGTTGAAATGGTGCGCTCTAGAAGCCACATCAGCGGGTGCAAGGCGCGAATCTTGTACAAGGGCTCATCCCATCGCCACGAACAATGCGCGCCAAGAATAATCGTCAATTTCAGGGTTAAATAAGCGGCGTACACCCAACCGCCGAAGCCCAGAAAAAGCAAGGCACCGGCAATCCACAGACCAGGCATCATCAGGTAGTAAAAAAAGTTGTTGCGAAAGGTCATTCGTACACTCATGTACTGCGCAGAATGGTGAGCGCGGTGCAATGGCCACAGCAAGGGCGAATGCGAAGCCCGGTGCCACAGGTATTGCGTTAAATCATCCCCAAGCAGCAACACGGCAAACATGGCCCACCAAGGCCAGTCTGCCCATATGCCCTGCCATTGCGAAAACCATGCTTCGCCCATGTTCTGCGTCGCCAGAATAACAAGTGGCTGGGTGAGTGCCACCAGGCTGATGAACATGAACAACTCCAGCTTGGTGTCATTGGCGGTGGCATTTACCGTGGTCTGGTATCGGCGCGTGACAAACTCCATCAATGCAAAACCTGCAATGGCGATCAAGATAAGCACGTTCTGGAATTCCGAAATTTGCATGTTCAGCCCTGGGAAATTGGTCAATATATTCAATGTAAGCTTGTCTACACAATTCGTCCAATGCATAATAAATGCACTATCAATGCAATCAATGCATTAAAATGACCAATCTTCATCAACTTGAACATCTCTTGGCACTCGATGAAGAACGCCACTTTGCGAAAGCTGCGCAAAAGGTTCACCTAAGTCAGCCTGCATTCAGTCGCAGCATTCAATCGCTTGAAAAACAAACAGGCTTGCTGCTCTTCGAGCGCAAAGGCGGCGAAATACGCCCCACGCCCGCAGGTCAGTTTCTAATTCAACGTGCGCGCACTCTGGTCCTCGAAGCAAAAGCACTGAAACGCGACCTTGGCTTGTATCAACAAGGCGAGGTTGGAGAATTGGTGTTTGGTGTGGGGCCCTTTCCCGCAGCCACACTGGCTGGACATGCGATTGAAAAAATTCGCCTCGAATTTCCTCGAGTTTCAGTGCGTGTTGAAATCGACAACCCGGCCAACCTGTTGACCTTGTTGTTGAAAGAAGAAATCGATTTTTTCGTGGCCGACACCGGCGAAGTGAATGCCGCACCCTATTTAAATATTCAACCATTGATGCGGCAGTACGGCCATTTGTATGCGCGCAGCCAGCACCCACTCGTGGGCCAGTGTCATCGGTTCGAAACCGCCTGGCAATACGGCATTGCGTCAGTTAAATTGCCAGACATGCTGAAGGCCGGCCTGGGCCAATTGTTGGGGCAAAACAACCGCAACCTGCCGCAACTTGCACTGGAATGCGACGACGTGAACCTGCTGCATCAAATCGCCTTGAGCACCAACACCATAGTGGCCTCTACAGAACTTACCGCCAAACCTTGGCTGGACAAAGGTAGCTTGATGAAACTGGACATCATCGATTTTCCGCCGCTGTTCAGCAATATTGCCATCGTTCACTTAAGTAGCAGATCACAGTCGCCAGCTGCCACTTATGCGATCAAACAATTCCGAGAGTTCGTATAGCGTTACACTGTGCTCACATCGACTTCCTGCTGCAAGCTTCGATCAATATGAACTCCACTCCAATTTTCATATCGTATGCACGCGAGGATTCCGAATGGGTACAAGCCATCAGCGAAAGCCTGGCCGACAAAGGCATTCAAGCCTGGGTGGACACCAAAGCGCTCGACTACGCCAGCCTGTGGCAAGAGGAAATTGAAGATGCAATTCTTCGGGCGCAACTCATCGTGGTCTTGGTCACCCCTGATTTTCTGGACTCTCTGGCTTGCCGGTTTGAGGTAGAACGTGCCGAGCGTTTGCGCAAGCGTCTTTTGCCGGTGATCGACAGCCGGGTTGAAGAGCACAGGATTCCCGCTGCCTTAAGCGCATATCAATGGTTCAGGTTCGATCGTGACACTGACCATGCCAACACTGTATCGGCCTGGATAGAACGCAGCATTCACCTTGATCCAGACTGGCTCAAACGGCACACCGACCTTACAAGCCGCGCGCAACAATGGGTCAACAACCACAAAGACCCCAGCTTGCTGCTGCGCGGAAAAGATTTGGCGTCGGCCCAAGCCATGCTTGAAGAATCCAGCGGGAAGGACAAAGCACACGACAAACTTTTAGGCAGCGATTTGATTGAAATGATCGCTGTGTCGGATCACACACAATCGCGCCGGCGAATGACCCTCGCTGGATTCCTGGGCGGCAGTTTGCTGGCCGTGATTACAGCGGCTTCATTCGGCTATATTCAGCATGTTCAAGCTGAGGGTGAAGCGAAATCTGCACTTCGCAATCAATTGAACCAACTGGCCATGGCTGGTGACTTGTCCAGCATGCTCGACACCGCCAAAGCCAATGCAGCCCGGCTTGAAAAAGACGCCATGGCCAGCCTGCAAGTGCGCCTGTTTCAGGCGGAGTCCCTGTCTACCAATCTGGAATTGAAAGCCTACGAAGTTCAGTCACTGGAAGTGAAAGGCGACTGGGTGATGCTACACAACTTCTCTTCTGGGGGGCAGTTGTTTAACCTTGATGGCTGGAATGAACCACTGGCTACCGGTACTTTTTCTGAGAATGAAACCCACAAAGTCAGTCTCTCAGATTCTGGCAATGACCATGCAATCTGGACACCCACGCAATTTACCATTCGCCCCTCTTCCAACCCGGGAGCAGAAACCCCACGCATCTCGAACACAGCGAATATCGAACACATCACACTGCTGGACCATGCGCGGCAAATGGTCATTCAACATGCGAATGGCTTCGCAATTTATCCTTGGGCCTCCGGCCAAACAGTATTGCCGCAACCCAGTCTTCAAATGGAAGGTGTTCAACTTCTTCGCGCGTTCTCGAATGGCGACCTGCTGTACCGCAAACCAGCGGCAAAGGACGGTCAGTTTGAAATCTGGCTTCGTCAAGAAGAAAGCGAGCTTTTGCTGGGTCGATTCAAAGGGCAGGTCCGACAAATACTCAGAAATCAGGATGACGTTTTGGCCATTCGAGTAAAACGAGAGGTTCACGGATTTCAAGCGGGCAAGCCCTTGGGCAAGGTTTGGGTGGCTGATGAATCGGGCGTGGCTTTGTCCAACAGAGGTCACAGCCTGGCCGTAGTTGACCCCAGCAATGAGGCGCGCGTGCTGTATTTTTCGCTAGATGATGTGGTGGTCAGTGAAGGCAAATCACTTCGACAAGACCCTGCTGCCCTGCGGGAGGACTTGCAGGAAAACCTGCACGAATTGCGCAACGGTGCTGTACCCATTGGCGAACTACTCCCTGCGTTTGATCAAGATGACAGCCGACTGTTTGCACCCGGTGAATTCAATCGATCCCTGTCTCCGATCAATGCCCAACTCATTGCCAGTATGGACTCGGAACTTGGCACAGAAGGCGGCCTTTCCGACAATATTCTCGTTCTGGGTGGCACTGGTCGACACCTCCTCGGCCTCTCGCTGAACCACGGAGGCAATGGCACTGTTACGCTGCACCGCTTCTCAATTCCGGCACGTTTGCAGCAAGGTCGCATCAGCGCCGTGGCTACCACACTGCAAGCCGATCAATCCGGTTTTTTTGCCTTGCAACCCCAAGGGCAACTGGTACAACAACCCTGGATAGGTTCAGCCACCCTGCTTCAACTCCCGGGTCTTGAGGCAAACGACACCAAACTGGTAGCAGGTACACTTTCAAATACAGGTGATCGCGCCTGGGCAATCAACACGCAGGGCGAATTGCTGGCCTGGACCATTCAGGGCAGCAAAGCCACCCTGAACTTCAAACAAATCATCGACATGAGCGGACTTGCCGAACTGAACCGTCTGCGCCCAATGACTGCATCCCAAACCGGAAAAAATCTGTTGCTGGTGGGTTCGCAAGGCTTGTTGCTTCTGGATGCCAACACCGGAAAAACCCGATGTAAATTGGAACACACCGAACAGTTTTATGATGGCATGGCCTACTTTATCAATGAACAAACCTTGCTCAGTGTCGACATGCTGTTCACCAATGGCACGGGTTGGGAAAACCGGCGAATTCAAGCTTTTGATGCAGAGCAATGCTCACCTGTTGAGTATTTTCCCCGTCGACCAGAACTTCAGGAAAACGACGGATACGAAACAGGTTTCGGCTTTGGCATACAAACCGAACTGGGTGGAGCCCCATGGATTGCCGACCGCCGCTTCGGCGCAAAGTACAGAATTCAAAACCTTCAAACCGGTAGCACTCTGGGCGCTTTGTCGAATCACCGTGGACGAATTTTGGCACTGCGATCCCACGTGGCAAGCGACTTGCTAATCAGCAGCGACGAACTTGGCTCAATCAATGTGTGGGAAAGCAGCACACTGCGCAGAATCAAAACGCTGGATGCACCGCAGTGCCAAGCCATTGACCTGGTGCTTAACAACGCTGGCAGCCACCTGCTGGCACGTTGTGCAAGCGGGCAGGCCATTTGGTGGGCCATGGGCGCACAACCATGAGCACGCCACTGCAAGAGGTTAAAAACCTGATCAGCAAAGGCGAGTTTTTTAAAGCCTACGACATTGCCATGCACGCCTTGGGCAGTAACCCAGACAACACGGCACTGCTACATCGGGCCCTGCTGGCATTGGCCAATGGGGGTGCGTACCGCCTCGCACTTTCTCAATTTGAGAGCATGGGCTTGCACAACAGCCACGAGCTCGATGTGCAATGCCTACTCGCCCGCCTGCACAAAGACATCAGCTTCGCTCAGAAAGGCGAAGCAGCCAAAGCCGGTTTTGTAAAAGCATTTCAACTCTATGAACAAGCTTGGATTTCACATCAGCTATCGCCACAAGCCTATTACCCGGCCATCAATGCAGCAGCCTGCGCAGTGTTTTCAGGTGCCCTTGAGCAAGCAACACACTGGGCTGGTATTGTGTTGGATCAACTTCAAAGCCAGCACACCAAACTTGCGGACCCGGCCGAGCAATACTGGACCCATGCGACCCGCATTGAAGCCTTGTTGATTCAAGGGCAACTGGATGCTGCACGTGCACTGGTGCCCCACACGCTTTCACTCATTGATTCAGACCGAACCGCGCTGGCATCCACACTTCGCCAACTACAACGCCTGTGCCACTGCCTTGGACATGATTTCAAAAGCCTCGGCTTTGCCACACCCCCTGCTGTCATTCACTACACCGGGCACCTGCTCAGCCACACCGGCCGCTTTCCTGAACATCAAGAAGCAAGGGTAGCAGCGCGCATTCAAGAATTGCTTGAGTGTCACAATGTTGGCGTTGGCTACGGCTCACTCGCAGGCGGTGCCGACATTCTGTTTGCAGAAAGTTTGATCAAGCGCGGTGCCGACCTGCATGTGGTGCTGCCTTTTGAACGCGAAGAGTTTTTGAAGGTGTCGGTGCTGCGTTGTGGCCCACGCTGGGCTGAGAGGTTTGAGCACTGCCTGAACGCCGCCCGCAGCGTGCGAATGGCCACTGAAGACGCTTTCCTGCAAGACGAACAACTGTTTACCTACTGCAGCCAAATTGCCATGGGTTTGTCCATCTTGAATGCCCGACATTTGAACACCACAGTGGCACAAATTGGCGTTTGGGACGGCTACACACACGACCGCACCTTGGGTACAGAAGCCGACCTGCAACAATGGGCATGCACCGGCTTGCCTCAGTATTTTGTAAACAGCCAAAACGCCAATTTTAGCGAAGGCTTGCCAGCCAACCTTGCCGAGATGCCACTCACGAGTAACAATTCCAAACAACATGGTCGTGAAACCAAAGCCATGCTTTTTGCCGACGTGAAAGGTTTCAGCAAACTTGGCGATGCCGCACTCCCCGCATTTGTAGAGCAAATCATGGGGCGTCTGGCCAAGGTCACTGCCCAGTATCAAGATCAACTACACAGCATCAACACCTGGGGTGATGGCATATTCGCTGTGTTCAACCACGTGGCCGCAGCAGCCGAATGTGCACTGGCCATGCAGGAAAGCATGGCAGGAATTGATCGAACGGCATTTGGATTACCCGAAAAGTTGGCCTTGCGAATAGGTTTGCACCTTGGGCCCGTGTACCTGACCCTTGATCCCATTACCTTGCGCGAAACAGCGATTGGCGCGCACGTTAGCCGCGCCGCACGAATTGAACCCGTCACGCCAGAAGGCTGTGTGTATGTCACCGAAACCTTTGCCGCAGTGCTGGCCATTGGCAGCAACAATGAATTTGCCTGCGACTATGTAGGGCAAACCGAAGCAGCCAAAAACTATGGGCTGATGCGTATGTTTTTATTGAGAAGAACCGAGAACAGCAACGCAACGACAGTGGTGCTGGATTTTGAGAGATAAACGCAAGGCTTCCAACAAATGAGTGATTTGATGAAAAATGCTTTCCGCGCACAGTGCCAATGCGGCCAACTGTCCGTCAGCTTCACCCAAGCGCCCGTTGCACAGCTGGTCTGCCATTGCCGGGATTGCCAGGCCATCAGCGGCCTGCCTTATACCAACATCGCTTTCTTCAAGACTGAAGAACAATGTGCCCAAGGGCAATTCGACCCGATTGACATGACTGGCGGCTCTGGCAAGCCCAAGCAATACCGGCGGTGCAGTCAGTGCAACGGTTTTTTGTATGCCACGGTGGATGTGTTAACCGGTCTGTTGGGTGTGGCGGCTGACAAGCTGGAACCACCTTTTGAATTCAATCCGATGGCCCATGTGTGGACCAGTGAAAAAGCGCCCGAAGTGGAAATTCCTTCAGGCGTTTTCCAGTTTCCCAAGGCACCACCTTTCAGACCTGGCAAAAAGGTGGGTACTGCGGCTACTTAGGCGTCTTTGGCACCTTTATCTTCGGCTTCTTAGGCAGTGCCCCAGAGACTTGGGACGGATTTGTCGCATAATCCGTCGACCGGAAGATCAGCTGGTCGGTGCGGTCGCCCGAGCGACCCGACATGCACCCGAGCTTCTGGCCGGGAGTCACCTTGTACTCGCCGTTCATTTTGCTGGAACCGTAGTTACCGTGGGTGCGCCCGGTGTTCGTGTAGAAGATGATGCCTTCCACCTCGTCGCTGCCGCGATAGCTCACGCGCACCACGTATTCGTCCGGTGCCAGCAGCACCTCTTCCTTGAAGGACTTGTTGCCGCCGTGCGCCTCCCCCCATCCGCCCGGGTAGCGGAACTGCAGGCGGTCCACCTTTTTGCCGCTGTACACACGCCAGCCGGTGACGTGCTGCCCCTTGCACACGACATCGTCCGACCAGGCGCTGCCGCCGCCGCCGACCCGCACGCTTCCCGCAGGGGGTGTCTGGGCAAACGCACCGGGACTGCCGTCGCGCCCCTCCGCCTTGCCGTGGTCCAGCCAGTGGATGAATGCCGCCTCGTAATTGTTCGCGCCAAACGCCCGCTGCAAATCCGGATAGCGTGCGAGATAGGAGGTGACATCGAAGTCCGCGCTGCCCTGGCGCCCTCTGCTGTAACCCCAGCTGACCCAGTCCAGGACCAAGGCATAGGCATCGGGATTGGTGCCCCACATCTTCACGACGTCTGGATGTTTCGCGTAAAACGCCATGTCGAACTCGAGCGAGCCCCGCCACTTGGCTGGATAGCCGGTCTGGCCCCAATGCGCCACCAGGTCGATCTGTTTTGCTACCAGTTCAGGGTGTTTGTCATAGTAATAATCCCAGTTAAAGACGCTGCGATCGTAATGTACGTGCGACGTATCTGGCGCCTTGGCTACCGAGCCGCCGACTGCGCTGACAACTGCATTGGTGCCACCCGACCACAATTTGGTAGCTGCATCAATCGACGCTTGGGCGGCCCTCTGCGCCTCTTTTTTGGTCTGTTCATACGCCTGATTTGCTGCATTGCTGATCTTGTTCAGCTCCGCTTGGGCAGCGCTCGCGGTGTAGCCGCTCAAATGCTTGTACTCACCTGCGATCTTGTTGTAAGCCGCCTCCAGCTCCTTGCCGATACAACCGCTGATTTTGCCGGGGTCCACATTGACACCGCCCTGCCCTTCGAACACGTCAGCCAGGTTGGTGCTGGGCTTGATCTCCACTTTCGTTTTGATTTCGAACGGATTGACGCAAGTGGCATTGACTGCCACCGTCATGGAATTGGCATCCATCCCGATGGAAATCTTTTGGCCAGCAACATTGCCCGCCAAGGTGATGTTCTGCGTATTTTCATTGATGGCTGTGGTGGCCTGCAACTTGAACGGAACCTTGCCCAAGGGGCCAAGCTTGAGGGTGACCTGCTCACCAGCGTCGCCGATCAACCCCGCTTTGCCTGCCGACGCATACAACCAGCCCATTTTCTGACCAAAAATGGTGACATCGCCAGCCACCTTCAACAGAGGCCCACCCTCGGCCAGCGGGCCGAGCAGAACCACATTGAAGTATTTGTTGTCGGTGGGGAAGGGCTTGCTGCTGTCGCCAAATCGGTATTGCGGTGGCGGTGTCGGGTTGTTCAACTGAAACATAGACAACGGCTTGGTCATTGCCAGCAAAGGGGCCTTGAACGATTGAATATTGCGGATAAAGCCGCCACCATATTTCGCCAAACGTGGGTCGGGCGAAGCCATGGCCACCATGATTCGAACCTGATCTTCCATGGTCAGGCTGGCTGGTGTCGCCATGCGAAACGAGAAGTCCGCCAGATCCATGGCGCCTTCCGGGCCCAGCGGCGTCTGGAAATTCATAATGATGTTCTTGTCCTCGGCCCCCTCGAACCGCGCGTTGCCCTTGTAGCCAAACACCAGTTCGTTGTTGAGGAAGAAAACCGCATCCGCCAGTTGTACCTTCGGCATGATCAGCTGGAGATTCGTCTTCGGCGGAAACTGGAATTCGATAAATGATTCAGGCTTCACTGCTTCAGCGCGTGCTTCCCGCAGCGACTGGGCTTGGGCGGCCGCTGCAGCACCACCGCCTGCCGCGCTCGCCAGATCCGCAGGAATTGGCATAACCACAGCCGCGCGCATCAGCATCTTGCTGGCATCTACGCCCAAAGACTCCATTTGCATCTTGATGCGCCCACCCAGATTGACCCGGGCGGCCATCTGCACGCCGCTGGAAAAAGACAGGGTGTTGATGTTGAAATACTTGTCACGCACGATCTTCTGCAGCGCCGGTGGCATGCGTATGTTGTCGAGTTCAAAGTCGGTCGTGGATATGGAAAGGATGGGCGCATTCAACGAGGTCTCGCCCATCACCTTTTGCACTTTCTCGCCCAGCAAATGGGGCATGGCCACTTTTTTGTCGACCACCAGCAACAGGGTCTGCTCGATTTCGCCGTTGGTGAAGAAGTAGAGCTGCAGTGGCCCCGATTGCGTCATATAGCAGCCTTTGAAACCAGAGCCGCAACCGGTTTTTCTCAAGGTGCCCACCATACTCTGCAATTCGTCCTTGATACCGGCAATCGGAAGGCTGGTGAGCACCTGCTTCAGGCCGGCACCTACAGGCGGTACATCGCTGGCTTTAACAGGTGCTGTTAATCCCCATGTCAGAAAAAGGCAGGTGACAAACTTCAGCCATTTCGGAATCGGCATGCAAGCAAAGTGAGCAGATTTGGTGTTTTGCTTCATCTTATTGTTCTCCAGTGTCGAGTGAAGTCAACAGCGTTGCCATGGCCAATATCGAAGATTTGAACCATGGCAGATAAATTTGGAGAATATTACAAAGCTGAATTCATGGAGTCCCTTCAAAAGGACTAACCCATAAGACGACCAATTGAATTGAAACAGATGCGAAACGAAAAAGGCCCACAATGCTGTGGGCCTTCTTGTGTTTGGCTCCCCGACCTGGACTCGAACCAGGGACCTGC
>NZ_ABCT01000033.1 GCF_000170915.1 Limnobacter sp. MED105 | reverse complement strand
CACCCCCCATTTTGACAAACTGCTCAACCAGCTCATCCATCTGCATGGGTTTCAAATCATAGCGCCCCGGGTGTGCAATCACCGGCAATCCATTTGAATCCAGAATCCAGTCGACAGCCTGCTTCAGACTGGCCCACTCATGGGGTACATAACCGGGCTTACCCGGCGTCAGGAATCGTTCAAAAACTTCGCGAATATCAGCACACACCTTGCGCTCAACCAAACAGCGGGCAAAGTGAGTTCGACTAATCAGGTTGGGGTTGCCCACATACTTCAAGGCACCTTCGTAGACACCTTCAATGCCAACCTTTTCAAGCTGACGTGACATTTCAATAGCTCTCTCGGTTCGCCCGTTGCGCACGCTGGCCAAGCCCTTCTCCAGCGGAGAGTTCTCATACTGCACATTCAAGCCAACAATGTGCAAAGTTACAGCGGACCAGGTCACCGAGATTTCTACGCCAGGAATGAAAATCAGATTGTGCTCCGCTGCCGCTCTCGCAGCACGGGCCAAGCCACTAACCTCGTCATGGTCAGTCAAAGACCAAATTTGTACACCGTTGGCCGCTGCTCTGGCAGCAAGTTCCTCGGGCTCGAGGGTGCCATCGGACACTGTGGAGTGGCAATGCAAATCCGCATTGATCAAGTGAGGGTCACTCCAATCAAGTTGGTTCGCTGAAAGTGGTGCTGCTGTACTCATACTTTTGCAATCCGCTTATTGGGCCGATTGCTCCAATTCAACTTGCATCAACCAAGCCAGTTCTTCTTCAGAAAACCCTGCTTGAGCGCGGGCCTTGAAATTGAAGGGTGAGCGCGGCTGCGGGGCGGTGTACTCCCGCAGGCAATACTCAAATGCTTCAATAGGTTCGCGCATTTCATTGTTGCACACTTCATTGAACCAGCGGTTGCCTATGGCCACATGCCCAATTTCATCGCACAAAATAACGTCCAGCACTTCGGCACTTTCCGTGTCGCCAGCCGCTGCCAGTTTGTCGCGTATCGTCGGTGAAACATCCAGCCCACGTGCCTCCAAAAGCCGCGGCACCAAGGCAAGCCTGGCCAACAGGCTGGCTTTGGTTTTCTCAGCCATTTGCCAAAGACCGTCGTGCGCGGGGTAATCGCCATACTTCAGGCCGTAGGCAGCCATGCGGCCACACAACAACGTGTGGTGATAAGCCTCCTCTTTGGCCACTTTCAACCAATCCAGATAGAACTGATGTGGCATTGAGGGAAAACGAACCAGCAAATCAAGCGCCAGATTAATTGCATTGAACTCAATATGGGCCAGTGAATGCAACAGCATGCCCCGCCCCACAGACTGGCTGACTTTGCGTGTAGGCACGCGCGCGGGGTGTACCAGCTCCGGTTTGTCTGGGCGACCAACGCCTGGCGAGAATTCGACTTGATTGCCTATGGGCAGTTGGTCGTCAATCGCCAACACCAGGCGCACTTTCTCAATGGAGTTTTTACACTCCAAAGCCCGCAAGGCGGCATGTCTCAAAGTTTGTTCAAGTTCACTGCCCATCACCACACTGCACTAGGGTTCGATGCATGTTATTTTAAGGCAAACACACCTCAGCAACACCCCAGGACAGGAGACAAACGTGGCCAAATACAAAATCAACGGCGAAGCGCCGACCGTGCACTCCAGCGCTTATGTGGCAGAAATGGCAAGCATCATCGGAAAAGTACGGCTTGATGAAAATACCTCGGTTTGGGATTTCGCAGCCATTCGCGGCGACAACGAACTGATCCATATTATGGAGGGCAGCAATGTGCAAGAAGGAGCAGTGTTGCACACCGACATCGGCTACCCCATGGTGGTGGGGAAAAATGTGACGGTCGGGCACCAAGCCTGTTTACATGGCTGCACTGTCGGCGAAGGCAGTTTGATCGGCATTCGTTCGGTGGTCCTGAACGGCGCAAAGATCGGAAAAAACTGTATTATCGGCGCCGGCGCGTTAATTACTGAAGGTAAAGAAATACCTGACCGCTCGCTGGTGGTCGGTTCTCCCGGAAAAGTAATCCGAACCCTCAATGACGATGAGGTGGCCCGCCTGATTGGCGCAGCCTTCTACGTGCAAAAAGCCAAGCTGTTCAAAGAAACGCTTGAACGAATTGACGATTAATTTTTTGCCAAATTTTTGTACCCATGACCGACACACTACGCACCCTGATCTTTGATCAATCCAGTTGCCGAGCGCACTTGGTACATCTTTCCAAGGCATGGCAACAGGTAGTTAACAACAATGACTACCCTCGGCCAGTTCAAAAAGTACTGGGTGAACTGGTTGCAGCCAGCACCATGCTGTCAGCCTCACTGAAGTTCGAAGGATCGCTGATTATTCAAATTCAGGGCGACGGTCCTATTCGATTGCTGGTGGCAGAATGTAATAGCCGTTTGGGTTTGCGTGCAACAGTGAAATTGGCAGAAGATGCAAAAATCCCCGAAAATGCCGACTTCAAAGACCTTGTCAACGCCACAGGCAAAGGTATATGCGCAATTATCCTGGATCCGCGCAACCGACTGCCTGGCCAGGCCCCCTACCAAGGCATTGTGCCACTTGCAGGTACTTCGGTGGCTGATTCGCTGGAAGCTTACATGCACAGCAGCGAACAGCTGGAAACACGCCTCATATTGAATTCGGACCACAATACTGCAGCAGGCCTGATGCTTCAACAAATGCCACAACATGGTGGTGTGGTTTCAAGTAAAGCATTCGACGCCGACGGTTGGGACAGGTTGACGGCCCTGATTAATACGCTGCAAACCGAAGAACACCTGAGCACAGAGACCGATGAATTGGCCAAACGCCTTTTTTGGGAGGAAGATCCTGACGGGTTGGCCGAACGTCAAGCACACTTTGAATGCACCTGTTCACGCGAAAAAGTGGGAAAAATGCTGGTGACCTTGGGTCAAGCCGAACTTGATGATGCTCTGTCAGAGAACCCGACGGTGGAAATTCAGTGTGACTTCTGCAATGCAAATTACTCGTTTACCCGAGCCGATTGCAACGCACTTTTTACAGAAAGCCCTGACAACGAAGGTTCACAAGATCCCCTTCCGCCCACCCTGCACTAATTTGAAGATTGTGTTGCCGCAGCTGGTGGCGTAGCCGCTGGCTGGCTGCGCGGCTCAATCAATTGAATAAAAACTTCATCTTTCTTGATCATGCCAAAATCATTTCTGGCACGCTCTTCAATTGCCTCAACGCCTTCGGTCAAACTGCGCACATCGCCCTCGAGCTGCTGATTGCGCAGTCTCAATGCTTCGTTCACCTGTTTTTGCTGCTCAAGCTGATCTTCGAGATCACTGACGCGCAGCATCCCGCCTTTGCCAAACCACAAAGGGTATTGAAGCAAAATCAACAAAGCAAAGAGGACGAGTGAAATCAGCCGGGGGTTCATATACAAGAAGGCCCCGCACTGCGGGGCCACCTTCGATTAATATCGATTAATCCAGGTTGTAGAAGGCTGAGCGGCCTGGGTAGTAAGCGATGTCACCCAAGTCTTCTTCAATGCGCAACAGCTGGTTGTACTTCGCAATGCGGTCTGATCGGCTCATGGAACCAGTCTTGATTTGCATGGCGTTGGTGCCCACTGCAATGTCAGCGATGGTGCTGTCTTCGGTCTCGCCCGAACGATGAGAAATCACCGCTGTGTAACGTGCACGCTTGGCCATTTCAATGGCAGCGAATGTTTCGGTCAAGGTACCAATCTGGTTGATCTTGATCAGAATGGAATTGGCAATTTTTTTCTCAATGCCTTCCGCAAGAATTTTGGTGTTGGTCACGAACAGGTCGTCGCCCACCAGCTGTACCTTGCGGCCCATGGTTTTGGACAGGTAAGCCCAGCCGTCCCAATCGTCTTCAGCCATGCCATCTTCAATTGAAATGATTGGGTACTTGTTGCACCAGCTTTCCAGCAGGTGTGCGAATTCCTGCGAGCTTAGCTCCATGCCTTCACCGGCCAGCTTGTACTTGCCACCTTTGTAGAACTCGGAGGCTGCGCAATCCAGACCCAAAGCAATTTGGGTACCTGGTTCAAAGCCTGCAGTTTCAATGGCCTGAATAATCATTTGAATGGCCGCCTCATGGTTGGCCACAGAAGGCGCAAAACCGCCTTCATCGCCCACTGCAGTCGACATGCCTTTGTCGTGAATGATTTTCTTCAGCGCATGGAACACTTCAGCGCCGTAGCGAATCGCTTCACGGAAAGAAGGTGCGCCCACGGGCAAAATCATGAACTCTTGCAGATCCAGATTGTTGTTGGCGTGCGCGCCACCGTTGATCACGTTCATCATGGGCACTGGCAGGCTCATGCCGCCCATGCCGCCAAAATAACGGTACAAAGGCAAGCCTGTTTCTTCAGCTGCAGCACGGGCCACCGCCATGGAAACCGCCAAGGTGGCGTTGGCACCCAAACGGCTCTTGTTTTCAGTGCCGTCCAGGTCGATCAGGTTCTGATCCAGAAACACCTGCTCTTGCGCATCCAGACCCAGAATCGCTTCGGAAATCTCGGTGTTGATGTTTTCAACCGCGCGCAATACGCCTTTGCCCAGGTAACGGGACTTGTCACCGTCGCGCAGCTCAACCGCTTCGCGAGTACCTGTGGACGCGCCAGAGGGTACGGCCGCACGGCCCATTGCACCACTTTCCAGCAACACGTCACATTCCACAGTGGGATTGCCGCGAGAATCAATAACCTCACGACCAATCACGTCAACAATTGCGCTCATAGTTTCCTCTTGGATTGATTAAATTCTGTTTTTAACGTTCAGCCTGTTTATTTCATCAGGTCTGTTTCGGCCAATGGGCCAGACTTCACCAAACGGTCCAGTTCCTGCAATGTGGCCAACAAGGCCTTCATTCGGGGCAAGGGCCAGGCATTCGGGCCGTCAGACATCGCTTTGGCTGGGTCAGGGTGACTCTCCATGAACAAACCAGCCACACCCACGGCCACAGCGGCACGCGCCAACACAGGCACGAATTCGCGCTGACCGCCACTTGCTGTGCCCTGCCCGCCAGGCAACTGCACACTGTGCGTGGCATCAAATACAACCGGGCACCCAGTGTTGCGCATAATGGCCAGGCTGCGCATGTCAGAAACAAGGTTGTTGTAACCAAAACTGACACCGCGCTCGCACACCATGATGTTCTTGCCATCACCGCCTGCCTCTATGGCAGCCGCGCGGGCTTTGTCCACCACGTTCACCATGTCGCCCGGCGCCAAAAACTGACCCTTCTTGATGTTCACTGGCTTGCCACACGTGGCCACTGCTTCAATGAAATCAGTTTGGCGGCACAAAAACGCTGGGGTTTGCAAAACGTCGACCACACTGGCCACCGCGGCAATTTCTTCAATTGCGTGCACATCGGTCAGAATGTTGACGTTCAGGGTTTTCTTGACATTGGCCAGAATATCCAGCCCCTTGTCCATACCCAAACCACGGAAGCTTTTGCCTGAACTGCGGTTGGCTTTGTCGTACGAGCTTTTGTAAATGAAAGGCACACCCAGTGACTCGCAGATTTCCTTGAGCTGACCTGCGGTGTCCATGGCCATCTGCTCACTTTCTATCACGCATGGGCCAGCGATGAGGAAAAAAGGTTTGTCCAAACCCACTTCAAAATTGCATAGTTTCATGTGGTGTCCTCCTGTTGGGTTCAGCTTATAACGCTTTGGCCAATTTGTGGGTCAAAGCAGCCTTCACGTACGCCAAAAACAAGGGGTGGCTGTCTCGTGGGGTGCTGGTGAACTCGGGGTGAAACTGCACGCCAAAAAACCACGGGTGATCGGGCAATTCCATGATTTCCGGCAAATCCTCGGTCGGCGTACGGGCAGAAATGCGCAAGCCAGCCTCTTCAAGTTGAGGCACGTAATTGTTGTTCACCTCATAACGGTGACGATGGCGCTCATTCACTTCAGGACCGTAAATGGACTCGGCCAGAGTACCGGGCTTAATCGGGCAACGCTGTGAACCAAGGCGCATGGTGCCACCCAAATCGCTTTGATCAGTCCGCAATTCAACTTTGCCCGTGCTGTCTTTCCACTCGGTGATTAAAGCAACCACTGGGGTGTCGGCAAGGCTGTCAAATTCGGTCGAATTGGCTTTTGGCAAACCCGCACAATGGCGCGCAAATTCAATCACCGCCAACTGCATGCCCAAGCAAATGCCCAAATAAGGCACTTTGTTTTCACGGGCGTATTGAATGGCTTTGATCTTGCCTTCTGTGCCGCGCTTGCCGAAACCACCGGGAACCAGAATCGCATCAAGCTTTTTCAGGCTTTCAGTGCCATTGGCTTCGATTTCTTCTGAATCAATGTAGTTGATATTCACCTTGGTTCGGGTGTGCAAGCCCGCATGATTCAGGGCCTCAATCAAGGATTTGTAGGACTCTGTCAGGTCAACATACTTGCCTACCATGCCAATCGTAATGTTCTGCGCAGGGTTCTCTTGCGCATACACAATTTCAGCCCACTTCGACAAATCGGCACGAGGTGCTTCAATGTTCAGCTTTTCCAACACAATGTCGTCAAGCTTTTGGGCTTCCAGCATGGCCGGAATTTTGTAAATCGTGTCTGCATCCCAAACCGAGATCACCGCTTCCAGTTGAACGTTCGAAAACATGGAAATTTTGGCGCGCTCATCGTCAGGAATTCGACGGTCAGCGCGACACAGCAATGCATCTGGGAAAATGCCGATTTCGCGCAGTTTTTGAACGCTATGCTGGGTGGGCTTGGTTTTCAACTCGCCGGCAGACGCGATGAACGGCACCAATGTCAGGTGCACAAAACAGGCACTGTTGCGACCAAGACGCAAGCTCATTTGACGAACGGCTTCAAGGAAAGGCAAAGATTCGATGTCGCCTACCGTTCCGCCAATCTCAACAATGGCCACATCAGTTTCTCCACCCCAGGCTGCGCGCGCGCCCTTCTCGATGAAAGCCTGAATTTCATTGGTAATGTGGGGGATCACCTGTACTGTTTTGCCAAGGTATTCACCACGGCGCTCTTTGCGCAGCACAGATTCGTAAATCTGACCTGTGGTGAAGTTATTGGACTTCTTCATTTTCGTAGAAATGAAGCGCTCGTAGTGCCCCAAGTCCAGATCGGTTTCTGCACCGTCTTCGGTGACAAATACCTCGCCGTGCTGGAACGGGCTCATCGTGCCTGGATCCACGTTGATGTACGGGTCCAGTTTGAGCATGGTGACTTTCAGGCCACGACTTTCGAGAATCGCGGCCAAAGATGCTGCGGCAATACCTTTGCCAAGGGACGAGACAACCCCGCCAGTAACAAATACATATTTGGTCATAGTGCCAGGCGGCGCTCAGTTGGGCGCTCAGTTGGGCGCCTGATTGAATGAATCAGGCACTGTTTGAAAGCAGAATTATAACTGAGCCCGCTTGGTCCATGCCAATGAACTTAAGCAAACTTCAGTTCACAGCCTGTTTTTTCTTGGAGTTCTTCTCTAGAAACACCCGGTGCTATTTCCAGTACCTCCAAACCTTCGGCAGTCACATCCATGACCGCAAGGTCAGTGATGATGCGGTTGACCACGCCCTTGCCTGTTAAAGGCAGAGTGCATTCGGGCAGAATTTTCAAGTCTGTGGTCCCGTCTTTCTTGCGGGCCACATGCTCCATCAGCACCACAACACGCGACACACCTGCGACCAGATCCATGGCGCCGCCCATGCCCTTTACCAGCTTGCCCGGAATCATCCAGTTGGCCAAATCGCCGCGCTGACTGACCTGCATGGCACCCAAAATTGCCAAATTGATGTGCCCGCCTCGAATCATTGCGAACGATTCCGAGCTCGAAAAGAATGCAGATCCATCCAGTGTGGTCACGGTTTGCTTGCCCGCATTGATCAAATCGGCATCCACTTGCGCCTCGGTCGGAAATGGTCCAATGCCCAACAAGCCGTTCTCGCTTTGCAGCATCACATCCATGCCCTCAGGAATGTGGTTACTGACCAAAGTGGGCAAACCGATACCCAGGTTCACATAAAAACCGTCTTGCAACTCACGCGCCGCGCGTGCTGCCATTTCATCGTGATTCCATGCCATTTGTTCTTCTCCTTATTGTGCCGGGGTCGCCAGGGTACGTTTTTCAATCCGCTTTTCAGGATTGGCATTCAACACAACCCGCTGCACGTAGATACCAGGGGTATGAATAAAGTTTGGATCGAGCGCGCCCACTTCCACAATTTCCTCAACCTCAACCACGGTGAATTTCGAGGCGGCCGCACACTCTGGGTTGAAATT
>NZ_ABCT01000034.1 GCF_000170915.1 Limnobacter sp. MED105 | reverse complement strand
GTGTGTTCATGATTTGGCGGTGGCTGCACGCGTTTATCAAACCGACTCGATTGCTCGGGTCAACACAAATCAAATCACGCCAAACAATCACAGCCGTGGTTGCAACGTGTTGGTGATTGACCTGGATGTGCATCAGGGCGACGGAACCGCTGAAATTTTAGAGAACGACGACAGTGTGTTTACCTTCTCGATGCACGGTGAGAAAAATTATCCCTTCCAAAAAGAGCAAAGTGACTTGGACATCGAACTACCGGATGGAACTGGAGATGATGAATACCTGGAACATCTTGAAAGGGCGTTGTACCAGATCAACCAGAGGTTTACACCGAACTTGATTTTGTATGTGGCTGGGCTTGATGTTCACCAAGCGGATCGCCTTGGAAAATTATCCTTGAGCGACCAAGGCGTTTTGCTACGCGACCAATTGGTATTGCAGTGGGCCCATAAACGCCAACTTCCAGTGGCTGCAGTGATGGCTGGGGGATATTTTCCTGATCTTGACCATTTAACTGACCTGCAACTTGGGGTAATCAAGCGCTTGGCAGACTATGGTAAGTACCATCAAGAGACCATAAAAACTACCTTGAACTGGTAGATTTAAGAAATCGCTCGAATTAGATGACTTAAAACCCTGTTATCACTCGATCTGGGGCCTTGGCGGTTAACCCAATTCTGCGTAGAATTCAACAAAACATTCGTTCGAATAATAAAGACAACACACCATGATCTACAAAGCATTACTCGGCTCAACATTTCTTGCTTTATCCATGGTGTTAAGCCCCGCTATAAACGCTGCACCTAGTCAGTCTGAGCGTGCGAACCTGAAAGAAGCCCACGATCCCCTGTCACTGAACAGTTCAGTAGCCTTGGTGGCCGACGCCGACTCCCTTGAAGTGCTCTATGCAAAAAATCCATCGGCGGTCGTTCCCATCGCGTCAATTACCAAAATCATGACCGTTGTGGTCACGCTCGAAGCGGGACTTAATCTTGATGAAGTCATTACCATCACCACAGAGGACATTGATTACTACAAAAATACCCGTTCACGATTGAAGCCTGGTAGCGAATTTACCCGCCGGGAACTGATTCACCTGGCACTTATGGCCTCGGAAAATCGCGCTGCATCAGCTTTGGGGCGCAGTTATCCAGGAGGTTTGGCAGCGTGCGTGGCTGAAATGAATCGCCGCGCCGCCTCCCTGCGTATGTTCAATACCAACTTTGCTGAAACCACGGGTCTTTCTGTTGAAAATAAATCGAGTGCCAACGATCTGGCGCGCATGGTCCTGCACGCACAGCGTTTTCCCTTGATTCGTCAGTTTTCAACCGATCCACAATTTTCTGTACAGTCGGGCAAGGGGCAGTTGAATTTCAGAAATACCAATCGTCTGATCAAAAACAAGGAATGGGATATTCAGGTCCAGAAGACCGGCTTCATCAATGAAGCGGGGCGTTGCCTCGTAATGAAGGCCAAGGTCGGCGATCGCAATCTGGTGATCGTGTTGCTGGACGCTTTGGGTTCTCAGGCTCGATTTGCAGATGCAGAACGAATTCGGGAGTATGTGATGGCCGTGGCGCCCAGTGCAGCCACGTACGTAACCAAATAAAATTACAGTCTGAATCGACCGCTGGGAGGGGTTACCCGTCCTTGCCAGCCCAGGGATGCGCTGATTCGTTGTGCTGTATGAATAAGCTCTTGAAGCCAATCTTCCTGAATTCGATCAGCTGGCGCAGAAATGGATAAGCCAGCGATCAGTTTCGATGAATCGTCGTAGATGCCGGCCGCCATACAACGAACGCCCATTTCAAGTTCTTCGTTGTCTCGCGCAAATCCTTCAGTTCTGACCAGTAGCAGTTCCTTTTCCAGTTTTTCAAGCGTAGTCAAGCTGTTCAATGTAGTGCCGCGCAAGGTAGTTCTCTCGGCGTACAGCTTCAAATTCTCTGGTGATTCATTGGCCAGAAAAAGTTTGCCGGTCGATGTGAGGTGCAAAGGTGCTCGCCCTCCAATTGCACGCACCACCTGCATGCCAGAGCGTTCACTGTAAGCGCGGTCCACGTACACAATCTCATCACCTTGTCGAACCGACAGGTTGACGGTTTGGCCAGTCAGGCGATGCAATTTGCGCATTAGCTCGAGAGCAGCATCGCGCACATTCAACCGGGCTTTCACCAGG
The DNA here is from genome assembly GCF_000170915.1 of Limnobacter sp. MED105. GTDB lineage: Bacteria > Pseudomonadota > Gammaproteobacteria > Burkholderiales > Burkholderiaceae_B > Limnobacter. Next base: position 5,748 of record NZ_ABCT01000034.1, on the reverse strand, counting down.
TTGCCAAGCTCGAGTAAACGCATGCCCAAGCGATACAGGCCCGGATCGGTTCGGTCAACAAGTCTGCAGGCCACCAGGTCATTCAAAATTCGGTGGGCAGTGGAGGGGTGCAGTTTGGTGTCGCGCGCCAAGTCTTTTAACGCAACAGGGTCTTGGTGTTCAGCCAAGGCGTCCAACAATTGCATCATTCGTTCAATCACCTGAATACTGGTGCGTCCAATTGACTCTTCGCTCATACGGGGTAGTTCCTTTTCATCCGGTGGGAAGTTTAAACCATATTGTGAAATACGTCACTCGTTATGGTTATCACTACTGGCTGGAAAGCGGCGTGCTGCATACACTTGACAAGTTTTCAGACATTTTGGGGAAATGCCTTGCGCGTCGGTTTGTTTGTTACCTGCCTTGTGGATTCCATGCGGCCCTCTGTGGGTTTTTCAACCATTGAGTTGCTGGAATCCGCCGGTTGCGAAGTGGTTGTACCTCAGGCCCAAACCTGCTGCGGCCAGCCAGCCTGGAATTCTGGAGACCACGAAAGTACGCACAAACTGGCTCAAAAATGGCTGGCCGAGTTTGAGCAGTTTGATTATGTGGTCGCGCCGTCCGGTTCCTGCGCTGGTATGACCAAAGTTCATTACACCGAAGTGTTCAAGAATGATCCTGACTTAAAGATGCGCGCAGCTCGACTGGCCGCACGCACCTACGAGCTTACCGATTTTCTGGTGAATGTTCTGGGCGTGGACAAGGTCAAGCTGGGCATCAGTGAACTTAAACAGATCACCTATCACGATTCCTGTAGTGGTCTGCGCGAGTTGGGCGTGCAAAAGCAACCCCGTACCTTGATTGGTAAAATGGGCGGTGTTGAGATTCTTGAGATGAAAGACAGTCGGCAGTGTTGCGGTTTCGGTGGCACGTTCGCCTTGAAGTATGGTGAGGTTTCCAGTGCCATTTGCACGGACAAATGTGAGCAGGTACAAGCCACCGGTGCGCAGGCGGTAGTGCTGGGTGACTTGGGTTGTATGTTGAACATTGAAGGTCGCTTGCGCCGCATGGGTGACAACACGCAGGTGTTGCATGTGGCCGAGTTGCTCACGGGTCGCAAGCCCGGTCAAATCTAAAGTAGGGCGGTAGCACCATGCAAGTACAAAGCATGTTTTTTGAAAGAAAGGCCAGTGAAAAACTGAACGACCCGCGCCTGCAGGAGAATTTGAAGCGTCTCTCGTCCAAGTTCGTAAATGCCAGGGCCACCAGCATTCTGGAGTTGGAGGATTTCGAAGGAACGCGTTCTGCGGCGGTTGAAATTCGCAACCGAAGCATCAAGAATCTGGATGTGTGGCTTGAGTTGTTTGAGCAAAAAGCCGCTGAAACTGGTGCGAAGGTTTTGTTTGCACGTACGCCTCAAGAGGCAGCTCAGCTGGTCGTGAAAATTGCCAAAAAGCACAGTGTGAAATCTGTGATCAAATCGAAGTCGATGGTGACTGAAGAAATGGCGCTGAACAAAGCACTTGAAGCTGCAGACGTGAAAGTGCGTGAGACCGACCTTGGCGAATATATTCTTCAAATCAACGACAACGAGCGACCCAGCCACATTATTGCGCCTGTGGTGCACAAGGACAAAGAACAGGTGGCTGACCTGTTTGAGAAGCATCACCATTTGCCGCGCAAAACCGACATTGCCGAAATGACCCGTGAGGCTCGCGAAATTTTGCGTCCCCAGTTTTTGGCCGCAGATATGGGTGTAACCGGTGGCAACTTCATTATCGCTGAAACCGGTTCTGTGGCCCTGGTGACCAATGAGGGAAACGAGGGTATGTGTACCATCAACCCCCGTGTGCACGTGGCCATCACTGGTGTAGAGAAAGTGGTGCCTACCCTGGAAGACTTCGCTACGCTGATTCGCTTGCTGCCGCGTTCGGCAACCGGGCAAAGCATTTCAAACTATGTGTCCTTGCTAACAGGCCCGAAGCGGGAGGGTGATCTGGATGGCCCTGAGCACATGTATTTTGTGATTCTGGATGGTGGCCGCACTGGATTGCTGGGCGGTGAGTTTGAGGAGATGCTTCGCTGTATCAAATGCGGTGCATGCATGAACCATTGCCCGGTATACCAAAAAATTGGCGGCCATGCCTATGGGTGGGTATATCCTGGCCCTATGGGGTCTGTGCTCACTCCCAGTTACACCGGCATCGAAAAAGCGCTTGATCTGCCACAGGCTGCCACGCTGTGTGGCGAGTGCCACGTGGTTTGTCCGGTAAAAATTCCATTGCCCGATTTGTTGCGAAAATTGCGGGAACAACAGTTCTCGAGAGGGCTTCGTCCCTGGCAAGAGAAGGCGGCATTCAAAGTGTGGGCTTTTGTGGCTCAACGACCTGCCTTGTATCGGATGTTGTCACGCATCGGTATCAAGGCCATGGCGTGGTGGGGCAAGCGCAAGGGGGGTATTCATAGTTTGCCCGGAGCAAAGGGCTGGACCGATCAACGTGACTTTCCGGTACCGACCGGTGAGACTTTTTCAAGCTTGTATCAGCAGCGAAAAAAATGAATTGATTGGCGCTGGTGATTGTAATGAAAGCGGCTTTAATCAAGCCGCTTTTTTACTTCTTGCGTAGCTGTGGTTTGCAATTCACGCGAATGGTCGCAGCACATTCGGTCACTAGCTCCGGGCCTTTGTAAATAAGGCCTGTGTACATTTGCACCAGTTTTGCGCCTGCGCGAATTTTTTCGACAGCATGTTCTCCGCTGGAAATACCCCCTACACCGATGATAGGTATGTCGTCGCCCAGTTCGGCATACAAGCGCTTGATGACATGGGTTGATTTTTCCATTACAGGCTCGCCACTCAGGCCGCCTTGCTCTTCGCAATGCGGAAGGCCAGCCACGCTGCTTTTGTCGATTGTGGTGTTGGTCGCAATCACACCGTCAAAGCCAAAATGGGTTAGGCGTTGGGCAATCGCATCAATTTGATCGTCATCCAGATCGGGGGCAATTTTCAGGGCCATGGGTTTGTACAAACCGTGTTCATCGGCCAGTGCTTTTTGTTTCTCTTTCAGAGAGCCCAATAAAATATCAAGGCTATCGCCGCCTTGCAGGTCTCGAAGGTTCTTGGTGTTCGGTGAGGAAATGTTGACCGTGATGTAAGTGGCGTAGGGATACACCGCTTCGAGCGCAGCCAAGTAATCATCGGCTGCATTCTCGACCGGTGTTACTGCGTTTTTGCCGATGTTGATGCCCAATATGCCCGGGTAATTACTGGCCTTCACATTTCGTATCAGCGTGTCTACGCCCTCGTTGTTAAAACCCATGCGATTAATCAGTGCGTTGGCTTTGGGCAGCCGAAAAAGCCTTGGTTGAGGGTTGCCGGGTTGGGGCTTGGGCGTTACGGTGCCTACTTCAAGAAAACCAAAACCCATTAGTCCGAGTTCGCTGATATAAGCCGCATCTTTGTCCAGCCCAGCAGCCAAACCCACCCTGTTTGGGAAATCGATACCCATCACTTTCACGGGATCCGCCACTGCCTTGGGCGAGAATAGCTTGAGCAAACCGAGCTTGCGCAGCATTTGCAGGTTACTGAAAGTGATGTGATGTGCTTTCTCGGGGTCAAGGGAAAACAGTGCAGGGCGAACAAGCGAATAGGGCAGCAGCATGGCGGTTTTTCAAGTACCGGTAATTTTGATGGAATACCCCGCATTGTAACGGGGAAACCTTGCGCGATTAGCGGATCGGTTCAGCCAATGGTTGCCACGTATTGTCCTGAAGAACCTCTGCAGAAGAAAAGCGGGCCTTGTAAGCCATTTTCTCGCTTTCCTTAATCCAGTATCCCAAATACAGGTAGGGAAGTTCCAGATCTCGGCATTGTTCAATTTGCCAAAGCACCCCGTAAACCCCCAGGCCGCTTCGTTCCTCGGGATCGAAGAAGGTATACACCGAGGATAGGCCATCGGTGAGAATATCGATGATGGAAACCATGACCAATTTGCCTTCAGGGTTTCGGAACTCCACCAAGCGCGAGTTCACCCGGGTTTGCAGCAAGAACTGAGAATACTGTTCGCGACTGTCTTCGTCCATGCCGCCGCCATGGTGTCGGGCTGACTGGTATTTCAGGTATAGCGCGTAATGCTCTGAATTGAAGTGCAGGCGCTGTACGCTGGGTTTCAGCTTGGAGAAAGCCTTCACCGTGCGCCGCTGGCTGCGGTTGGTGTGAAACTGAGACACCTTCAGGCGCAAAGGTTTGCAAGAGGTACAACCGTCGCAGTGGGGTTTGTAGGTGAACAGGCCGCTGCGGCGAAAACCCATGCGGACCAGTTCGCTGTACACGTCTGCATTGATTAAATGGCTGGGGGTAGCCACCTGTGACCTGGCCAAACGATTGTCCAGGTAACTACAGGGGTAAGGCGCAGTCGAATAAAACTGCAGCGTGGAGAAGGGCAGTTCCTTAGGTCTGGTCATACGTCCATTTAAGTTCGCGAGGTTCCCAATTCAAGGTGGGCTGCACAATGGAATTCGCCATTTCAGTCTCAAACACCTTTCGGCTTACCGTGCGGGCACCCATAGACATCAAATGCCCGGTGGCCTGCTGGCAATCAATTATGTGCACATTCTGTGATTTTAGCCAATACACAAAATGAGCGAAGGCCACCTTGGATGCATCGGTTTGTGTGGCAAACATGCTTTCACCGTACACCATTTTGCCCAAGGCTACGCAATAGAGGCCTCCGATCAGTTGATCACCTTGCCAGTGCTCAACCGAGTGGGCCAGGCCGCGTTGGTGAAGGGCTGTGTACGCGGCGATCACCTCCTCGGTGATCCAGGTGCCATCCTGGCCTGGTCTGGGAGCTGCGCAAGCACGCATCACTTTCTCGAAGGCTGTATTTAAATGTATGGCGCTACCGGGAGTCGCTTGCATTTTTCGTATCGCTTTGGCCAGCGATCGGTGCAGCTTGAATTCGGCGGTGTACAACACGGCGCGTGGGGATGTGCTCCACCAAAGCACTGGCTCGCCGTGGGAGTACCAAGGGAATATGCCGTGCGCATAACTTGTTTCGAGCCAGTCCGCGTTGATTTCCATGCTTGCTGCGAGTAGCCCTGGTGGGTACTCAAGTGCTTGGGTAGTGCTGGGGAATTCGCTTGGAGAGTCCAGCCAAGGTATGGTGGTTTTTGTCATCCGGCCTTGAATTGCGAATCAGTCCAGTCCGTGTGATCGAACACGTCGCCCGTATGCAGTGTGTAGCGACCTGCTTTTCGGTCTGCAAAAAACAGAGTCAATGTTTTTGACACGGTCTTGAAAGCCAACTCATCCCAAGGAATCTCTTCTTCGGAGAACAATTTCACGTCCAGGCTTTCTTCACCTGCACAAAACGTCGGCGTGGGCATCTCAGCCCGGAAGAAAATATGAACCTGCTCGGCACGAATGACATCGAACATGGTGAACAGCGGGCCAAGCTCAACTTTGGCACCAGCTTCTTCCCACGTTTCACGTTCTGCGCCCTGGTGCGTGGTCTCGTTCAATTCCATGAAACCTGCGGGCAGGGTCCAGTACCCGTAGCGCGGCTCGATTGCTCGCTTGCACAGTAATACCTTGCCTTGAAAAGTCGGAATGCTGCCCACCACAATCTTTGGATTCACATAGTGAATTGCGTTGCAGCCCGGGCAGCAGCTGCGTAGTCGGTTGTCGCCTTCGGGAATCCGGAGTTCAAGAGGAGTGCCACATGTGCTGCAGTATTTCATTTGTTGTTTGCTTCTATTTTTGTAAAA
>NZ_ABCT01000035.1 GCF_000170915.1 Limnobacter sp. MED105 | reverse complement strand
GGGCAGGTCGCAGCTGCTGTTCAACGTGTCGGTGTAACCATCCCATACAATGTGTGCGCCACGGTAGCCTCCGCCACCCAATGCATTTTTCAAACCCACCACCAGTGGAAACGCACTGCTGATTTGCGCACCTTGCGTGGCAATGATGCTGGCAAAATCCGGCTGAGGTAGATCATTCCCGTTGTTGATGAAGGTATTGTCGAAAATATTCACCGCTTCGGAATACACATCCATGCGGCGGTCACCGTTCTCTCCCAGCAAATCGTAGCTGGTCAAAATAATACCGGCCGTGCCGTTGTTCTCAAACACGTTGTCGTAAATGTCGATTTTGTCGTAAGCCAGTGTGATCAAGCCCGAGCCACGAGGCACATTGGCCACAATCGAACCTGGCACAGCAAAGTTGTAGGTGTTGTTGTTGCGGGAAATGTTGTTGTACACCCTGGAGCGCGAACCATACTGGGTCAGGTTGTCCAGGTCGTACACCAGAAAACCACCGGAATTGCACTCCGCCAGGTTCTCGGAATATTCGCCGTCCTGAACGTTCTCAATCTCGAATCCAAACACGTTGAATGCGGCACGGCTTTTGCGAATTTTTGCAATATTGGTCTGGCCCACGTAAATACCGGCATCCGATGCACCAATACTTTCTGTTTCCTCCACCAGAATGTTGCGGCTTTCAACCGGGTAAATGCCGTAGCGCCCGGACGCCGTGCTCACCGTGTAATCGGGTGAAGTGTTGTCTGTTTCCAGTGGATTGGGGTTGGCCGGGTTGTGGCGCGCGGGGTCGGTACAGGCCACTTTGATTTCATCGCGAAAGTTGGCTGCTGTAATTGGGCGTTCTTCGGGCAGTTTGCGACCACTACTCCAGATGGCACGCACCTTTTTCAAAGTACCGTGGTTCACGCCTTTCATTTTGAACGCATCGCCGGGCGAATCGCCAATCGTCAGGTTACGCACGGTAATACCGCGCACATTCGAGGCCAGAAAACCTTCCTGCGAGGTGCTGTCGCGAAACGACAGGAAAGTTTCATCCATGCCGCAGCCTTCAATAATCACATCCTCGGTGGTTGTAATCTGAATGCCGGTTTTCAAATCAAAAAAGCCGCAATCAAACCTCAAAATGTCTTTGGGCTTGAGCTGCACCATGGCTTTGACCATTTCCTCGGTGGCATTGGGGCCAGGCTGAATCAGAAAAACCCGACCTGTCGACTCGGCCGGATTGATCACCGAACCACCGCCAGCGGTGTTGGTAGGGTCGTCGCTTCCGGAAGAAAGACAAGCAGAAAGTACCAGAGTTGAAAGGGAAAGGAGTACTGCTTGCAGTGCATGTTTGGAGTGAGCCACGTCCAACCTCGATCTTGTTATATGCATATGAGAAAAAACTGCTTGCCTGTACCTGTTACCACGCTAGAATCAAAGTGGATTGCGCTTTGTGTCGGCTAATTGACACTGCATGCGTGATGATTCATATTCGAATTGAAATGCCCGCGAACGCATTCACTCATATAAGAAACGGAGAGACATCAATGATTGATTTAAAACAACGCGCCGCACGCTTGCTGACGTGCCTGGCCATGGCTGGCAGCGGCCTGCTGTTGGGCACTGGTGCAATCGCCAGCGAACTGACACCCGAGAAAAAACTTCAAGCCGCCAGCCTGGCTGCGACTTGTGCGAACTGCCATGGCACCAATGGCCAAGGTGTGGAAGGCAGCGCTGTGACCGGGCTTGCCAACCTGAGTGTTGAATACATTAAAACCAATATGATCTGGTTCAAGACCGGGCAGCGCCCCGCCACCGTGATGCATCAACTTGCCAAGGGTTACACCGACGAGCAAATCGACATCATCGCCAATTACCTCGGCAAGAAAGACTAAGGAGCGCACCATGCAAAGAAGACAATTTTTACAAACCAGCGCATTGGCCACAGCCCTGTTGGGTGGCATGCCCCTGTCAGCCACTGCAAAAAGTGCCAAAGGCAAAGTAGTGGTAATCGGTGGTGGTTACGGCGGCGCAACCGCAGCCAAATACCTGCGCATGTTGTCCGGTAACCAGCTTGACGTAACCTTGGTTGAACCTAACTCCACCTTTGTTTCCTGCCCCATGAGCAACCTGGTGGTGGGTGGCATTCGCAAGATCAATGAAATCAGCACACCCTACACTGGCCTGACCCGCAACCATGGCGTCAAGATGGTGAAGGATTATGTGACCGCGATTGACGTTGAAAAACGCACAGTGAAACTGAAAAACGGCAAAACACTGCCCTACGACAAACTGGTTTTGTCACCCGGTATTGATTTGCAACTGGACAAAATTGAAGGCCTGGCTGCTGCCAACGCCAGCGGACAAATTTTGCAGGCCTGGAAAGCTGGTCCCGAAACCGTGGGCTTGCGCAAGCAACTGGAAGCCATGCCCGACGGCGGCACCTACATTTTGAACGTGCCACTGGCACCTTACCGCTGCCCCCCCGGGCCTTATGAACGCGCCAGCATGGTGGCCAACTACTTCAAGCAATACAAGCCAAAATCGAAAGTGCTATTGCTTGATGCGAACGCCGACGTGACATCGAAAGGCAAGTTGTTCAAAGGCGTGTGGGAAAGCGAATACAAAGGCATTCTGGAATATCGCCCCAACATGAAAGTAACCGGGGTGGATGGCGCCACAAAAACCGTTCGCTTTGAATTTGAAGAACCCATCAAGGGCGATGTGCTGAACATTCTGCCAGAACAGCGTGCTGGCAAACTGGCGGTCGATTCTGGCATTGCCAACCTGAACAAGCGTTGGGCTGAAGTGAACTACATGACTTTTGAATCGACTGTTGCGCCCAATGTGCATGTGATCGGCGACTCGGTGCAAGGCGCACCCATGATGCCAAAAAGCGGCCACATGGCCAACAGCCAGGCCAAAGTGGTGGCAGCAGCCATTGTTGCCCAACTTAGCGGTTGGGAGCCCAATGCTACTCCGTTGACCAACAACACCTGCTACAGCTATGTGACCACCAGCAACGTGATTCACGTGGCCAGTGTGCATGTGTACAACGCTGAAAAGAAAACCTTCCTGACCGTAGAAGGTTCCGGTGGCGTGTCTGCAGCCCCCAACGAACTGGAAGGAACTTACGCCTGGAATTGGGCCCAGAATATTTGGGCAGACACATTGGTATAAATTCCTTTGGATTGATTAGTTCACCCCGAAAAGCCGGCAAACGCCGGCTTTTTCTTTGAAATTGCTCCGGATTTACCCGAGGTTTTGTTCGATTTACTCAACAGGCGTGCTTTTTGACCGTTAATTGAATTGTAGTAAATACGCATACAAGCGTAATTTGAACAAAACGAGCCAGCAAACCTGAAAGCAATTAAAAGGGGACAACAAATGGCCGCTCAAACACCTGTATCCAGTCATCCCAAACTGGGCGTGGCCGACGTTGCCAAACTTGCGGCCCGCGAGGGCTATCTGTTTGGCTTAAGCTTTCTGTTTCGCCAACGTGTGGCGCAATTCGTTCCTGAATTCAGCCCCAATTTTCACAATCGGCAACTGCCAATCGTGTTCATGGTGCCTGGCTACATGGAAAAACCGGGCTGCTTTGCAACCCTGTATGAAGAACTGCTGTGGAGCGGCGTGCGCGTGGCCCTGTATCAGCCACGCTACGTGCTGGCATCAGTGCACGACATGGCCCGCGATTTTGGGCACTACATGGACACAGTGTTGGAGCAGGCTGAATGTGAAGATGCCAACACCTATCTGGTGGGCCATTCCATGGGCGGGCTGATTGTGCGCAAAGCCATGAGCACGCGTTGGCACAGTCACACGCAGGTGCAACACCTGTTTACACTGGCCTCGCCCAACAATGGCACACGCATGGCCCACCTGGGCGTGGGCGATTGCGCAATCGACATGCTACCCAACAGCGACTTCCTGAATGAATTGAATGTAGAAGACGACGCGCACCGCCAAAAAATGAGCAGTGTGATCGCCATTCCTGACGCACTGATTTTGCACCATCGATTTGCCCACCTGGAGGGTGCGGCGAATCATGTCATTGACCGCACTGGCCACATGGCCTTGCTGGACGAACCACGACTGATTGAATTGTTGAAACGAAAAATGCAGGGCCAAAACCCGCATCAATTGCTGGGCGCCTGATTCCCCCTAAAGATTAACTGCGTTTGCTGACCGATTTGAAATACAACTCGGATTGCATTTCGCGCACATGTACGCTGATTTGGGTTTGGGGGCCGTCGGCCTGAAGGCAAGTTCTTTCAAGCACTTTGAGCAACACCTGCCCCAAGTGCTCTTGTACAGTGAATTCACGGCCACTGAGTAACTCGACCGTGGCTGCAACAAAAGCATGCTCACCGCTCTCTGCAGCAGCCACACCCATGCGGTACGAACGTAAACCATGAATTCTGGTTTTGATATCAGCATCCATGAAAATACCGAGCCCCATCAAGGCCTTATTCACCTGGAGCAGCACCCAGGACTCATCCAGATTCTGAAGGTTGTCACTGTATTCAATCGTAATGTGGGGCATAGTGAAAGCCTGTGTATGTGACAAAACCGTGAAAGTTCATGGTTTTGTCTAGTATAAATTACCTACAAAACTGCTTGTCGTTCCAAAACCTTAGCGCGACAATGTTCACATTGAGCGCTGTAACAGTGTTCAACCTCATGTCTCCTCTTCTCCGCAAGCGAGAAAGGTTAAGCCGGCTTCTCACGAAGTCGGCTTTTTTTTATTCTGGGTTTGCTGCCTGCCCAATGTGCGCCTCAATCAACTGCGCCAGCACCTCAGGCTGATCGTGATGCACCATGTGCCCGGCGTTGTCGACAACCACGTGCTTCCAATTGGGCACACAGTGGAAACGGGTACGGAACGCGTCAAAATCAACCGGCTCACCAGCGCGACTCAACCACATGCCAGCCTCAGTCTGTTTGGCTTCCACATGCAACACTGGGGATTCAATATTGCTCCAGCAAGCCTGTGCCTCGGCCAATCTGTAACCAATGGGGTTCATGATTTTGTGCGCAGCATCGCCCAATAAGCTATAGCCATCGTTCTCTACCCGGCTCCAGAACTGCGCCAGGTACATCGCCTTCTCATCGCTCAGTCTGTGGTTGGTTTTTTGCAAACGCTTGGCCACCGCCTCCAGGCTGTTGTAGGTGCGCAATTCTTTGGGCGTTTTAATTTCATCAAGCCAATTGGAATAGCGCTTGGGTGCTTTCTCGGGCGGCGAATCGAGCATGCCAAAACCTTCCAGGTTCACCACGCTGCGAATACGCTTTGGCCGCACACCGGCATACATCATGGCGATATTGCCACCCATGCTGTGGCCTACCAGGTTCACTGGCTGCGTGGGCGAGAAGTGATCCAGCAAGGCATCAAGGTCGGCCAGGTAGTCTGGAAACCAATACGAACGTATGCCGGGCGAACCGTCTGCCACCGGCCAATCACTCAAACCAAAGCCACGCCAGTCGGGGGCGATAACCCGATAATCTTTTTTCAGGGCATCCACCACAAACTGGTAGCTGGCGCCCACATCCATCCAGCCATGCACCATGACCAGCAATGGCGCGTCGACAGAGCCCCAGCAATGCAAGTGGGTACGCAAACCGCGCAGGTCCAGGAAATGTGATTCGTGGGTTTTTATCGGAATGTAACTGTTCACTACTGGCTCACTTTGCTGACCGATGCTTTGCCGGCCAAGGCTTGTTGAAAGGTATGAAGAACGTCAGCGGGCATGGGTACCACTTTGCTGGCGTTGTAATTGAAAAACACGAACCCTGACTTGGCCAGTGCGATCAGGCGGCCATCTGCAGGGCGTGTAATCCTGAAAATAATGTCACAACCGTATTTGTTGAAATCCATCAGCCCCACTTCAAACAAAAGCTGGTCCCGCGCATGGGCTTCGCTTTTGTACATGGTGGCCAGGTCGGTCACGATAATTCCGGTTTTGTCTTCTGACAGTTCAGGCACACCCATTTGAAACAAAAACCGGGCGCGTGCCTCCGAGATCATGGAGATCATTGAATCGTTGGCCAAATGGTTGCCCGCATTGATGTCGGTAATACGCACCGTCAATGTGGTGGTGTAAACGAAGTTATCGTCTGGAAAATCCAGTTGCAGGCGAGCCATGAAAAATCTTTGATTTGTTAGCGCTGAGTGAAAGTGTATGCGATCTGCCCCCGTGCTGAATTTGACCCAGCACTCTAAACGGGAAAGAAAAACTGTCGAATTCGATATTTCAACTTATCATTCATCAAAACTTAACAAAACCGGAGACCTGCATGCCCAAACTGGATGCCGCATTGATCGACGCACTGGGAGAACCCATGCCCGAACTGGAGCAGCTTAGTGCTGCCAATCAAAAGAAGCTGGCCGCTGACCTGGCCGCCGCCCACCAAGCCCACGATGCTTTCTTGAAGCAAAGCATGGACAACGCGCTGGAACACATTCCCCGCTTGTTGCGCGGCACTGTCAAAAAAATCCTGGGGCTTTAAAACATGGACAGAAACACTGAACTGCGCCGCTTGGCGCAAGCACTGCACAAGTCTGCCGATGACTTGGCGTACCTGGACAAACTCGACGCCTTGGCTTTGCAAAAGCTGCGCACCAATTTTCAGAACAGCCTGTTGAACAAGTTCGGCCCAGTGTTTGAACGCATTGCAGGTGCAGGCAAATTGGCACCCGATTCCATCAGCGCCACCCTGTGCACCAAGGTGTTTGGCCCGGCGATTACGGCCAATATGTCTTACTTCACCCCGATGAGCAAAGCAGTCAGCCTGTGTAAACTTTTTGATGCCGACTTCATGGCTGAAGTGGCTCGCGAGCAAATTCCGGAACGCGCAGTGGACATGTTGGCTGAATTGCCTGTGGAGCAGTTGAAAAAAGTGACTGCCAAGCTGGTTGAACATGGCGACTTTCACGTGCTGGGCGGTTTTACCGACTATATTCCCGAGAAAAAAGCCATCGAGATCATGGAAGTGATCAAAGACCCGGCCGCCAACCTGCACATTTCCTTTTATGCGCAGCGCAAAGACCGCATTGCCAAACTGGCCAATATGCTGAACGACGAGAAGTTGATTGAACTGATCGCCGCAGCCTTTGCAGATTCAGGCTTGATGACTGAAGTTGGGTTGATCACTGCTGAAATGGATGCAAAAGCCCAGGAACGCATGGCCAAACTGACCGACAAGGTGAACAAGACTTACCGGGGTCTGGCCAAGGTCAAAGCGGAAGAACTTGGATATGCAGACCGCTTGAAGGCTTATTTCGCGGCTTGAGTGATTGGCGGGGTTGCCTTCGTTGTAGCTGTAGCCAACTCAGCGGGGTTGACCGATTATCGCCACCTCAGCAGGGCTGCCCGATTCCGCACAGAAAACCGCTTGATCCCTTGTTGAATTGATTCTTGCTCACCGAGCTCGGCAAAACACATGGCCGAGTCTCGGTGTTGGCTACTCGCCAAACGCTGCGAATGAATTCACAAGGGGCGGTTTTCTTAAATGTGCGGAACAGGCAAGCCCACTGCCGAGTTGGCTAAATCACCAGCGCCTGCGAGTCATCGGCTTGGAGCCCGATCAGCAGCGATGTCCCGATCGCCATGCCTTAAAGAAAACCTGCCCGTT
>NZ_ABCT01000036.1 GCF_000170915.1 Limnobacter sp. MED105 | reverse complement strand
TGTACTTCACGTAATACACGCCGTTGGAACGGTCACGATCTTCGACAATAAAGCCAGCCCGGTCCAAACCAAAACCGACACGGCGCCAGGCCAAGGGGAAGTCTTCCGCCAGAATGATGGCTGTGCCTTCCGGCTTTTTCTGAACCGAAATAAGCTCTTGGGTCACAGGTCGACCTGCCGCCGCAGCCGCCTTTTCATCACCAGTCAGCTTCGCCATCAAACGATTCAACATTTCGGCTTCGAGTTCGGGGTCAGAGGGGCGATTCATCCAAACCAGGTTGGATTGCGACTGATCTGTGTAGTTTTCTTCCATGCCGCGGTGAGTCACGAAGATTTCAACACCGCCCTCAATTGGCTCCACGCGTGTACGGTAACGGTCCCGGGTGTTGCTGGAATAAATACCATCAAACACCGTGCCGATCACTTTGCGAATCCCGTCTAAAGGAATATTCGCCCGGTTTTCAGCCCAGTTGGTTTCCATCAAACCAATTTTGGGATCGTCCACTGCCAGCTCAAACCCAGTGTCTTTCCAAAACTCACGTAACTTGGGCCACAGTTGCTCTGGAGGCATTTTTACCTCCAGGGAACGCAGATTGCCGACACGTTTGATTTTGACGTCATCGGAAGACACCAAAACCGGCTCAGCCTGGGCTTGTGCGCGCGCACTTGCAGGGCGGGCACCGCCTCCGCTGTAGAACGACGAGGCCGACACCGAACCAGAACCAGACTCACCTGGAATCAGGAATTGCTCATCAGCCGACTGCGCAGTCAGGTCCGGCGGGACTTCAAGGCCCTGCTCACGCTTTTCAGCGGTGCGGTATGCCGTCTTCTGTCCTTCCACTGCTTCTTTGTAGGAAGCACAGCCCGCGGCGGTGGATACTGCCGCTGCGATCAGCAACAGCTTGAAAGGGGTCGTCTTGTTCAATTCCATGTGTTTCACAGCCTTAAGTCGTCTTTAGTCGATCAACCGGTGCGCACGCAGGGCGGCGTCCACGGTTTGGTGAAAATTGGATTCCAATCGGGTCAGCGGCAAACGCACACCCGGCGCCATCTTGCCCATCTTGCTCAATGCGTACTTCACGGGAATTGGGTTGGCTTGCACAAACATGGCCTGGTGCAAATCAAGCAAACTCAAATTCAGTGCATGCGCAGTTTTCGCGTCGCCAGCAATGGCAGCAACGCAAAGTTCGTGCATCAGCTTCGGGGCCACGTTGGCAGTCACGGAAATATTGCCTTTTCCACCCATCAGCATCAAGTTCACTGCAGTAGGGTCGTCTCCACTGTACACAGCAAATTGGTCCGAGGTATCGCGAATCAACCAAGCCCCACGCTCAAGATTGCCCGTGGCTTCCTTGATACCCACAATGCCATCCACTTGGCTCAAGCGAACCACAGTGGAATGCGCCATATCGGCCACTGTGCGGCCCGGTACGTTGTACAAAATCACCGGCAAATCGACAGCCTCGGCAACCTTGCGCATGTGCAGGTAAATGCCTTCCTGGGTCGGTTTGTTGTAGTACGGCACCACTTGCAGACTGGCAGCAGCGCCCACCTTGCGTGCAAATTCGGTCAACTCGATGGCCTCAGTGGTGGAATTGCCACCCGTACCCGCAATGATAGGTATACGGCCAGCAGCCTGTTCAACAGCCACACGAATCAATTCACCGTGTTCTTCCACATCCACAGTAGGCGATTCGCCGGTGGTCCCTACCGCTACAATCGAGTCGGTGCCTTGTTCAATATGCCAATCAATGAGCTGACGATAGCTGTCATAGTCCAGCGAGCCGTCTTCAAACATCGGCGAAACAATCGCGACAATGCTGCCAGTGATCATTTAGTCCCTTTGAGTGAGTGTTATTGTTCCAGATTGTATCCCAGACCAAGCGCCTGTAATGCCCATGGCCCGTTGAATCATTGCTGGGCTTGGAACGCTTCGTAATCCTTGTTCAAAACGCAGCACATTCAATTCAGACATACGAGACAGCAATTCACCCGGTTGAAGTAAAAACTGGGGGCTGCGAGGTGAGCCAAATTGGGCATTGCCGTCCATAAAGGTTTCGTAAACCAACACTGCATTTTCAGACTTCAGGTTGGCCAAAAGGTTCTCGAAATGAGGACGGTGCAAGTAGTTGGTCACTACGATCAAGTCATATTGCTGCCCAACCAAAGGCCAGTCAGCCTGCTCTAAATCCATCGCCTCAAAATGTACATTTTCTGGCCAAAGGGTATCGGGCGTGGTTTTATCAACTGCATGCACCGAATAACCCAGACTTGCCAAATACAAGGCATGACGGCCACCCCCGCAAGCAAGATCAAGCGCTCTTGAACCAGCCTTGATAGCGCCTGAACGCAACAGACTTTCCAGACATTGACGGACCCATGGCGAGGGCGCCATGGCGGGATTGGCGTGAGCAAAGACCATATCAGGAATAATCCAGGCCCATGTGCTTACGCACATCTTTCATCGTGTCGTTGGCCATCGCGCGTGCGCGCTCACAACCCTCACTGATTATCTTTCGTACCAGAGCTGGATTCTCGGTGTACATGGCCGCGCGTTCGCGCATAGGCGCCAGCTCGTCGGTCACGGCCTGAATAATTGGCTCTTTACATTGAATGCAACCGATGCCCGCTGATTTACAACCTTCCTGCACCCATTGCTTTGTACTGGTGTCGGAATACACTTCGTGCAACTGCCAAACCGGGCACTTGGCAGGATCACCTGGATCTGTGCGGCGCACACGGGCAGGATCAGTGGGCATTTTGCGCACTTTCTGGGAAATGTTTTCGGGTGTTTCCCGCAGGGCCAAGGTGTTTTGATAGCTCTTGGACATCTTCATGCCATCAAGACCCGGCATCTTGCTAGCCTCGGTGAGCAAAGCCTTAGGCTCCAGCAAAATCGGCTTGCGGCCAATTTCAGCGCCCTTGGCATCCAGCAGCTTTTCCTTGCTGTAAAAATGATTGAAGCGCCGTGCAATTTCACGGGTCAGCTCAATGTGTGGCACCTGGTCTTCACCCACGGGTACTTGTGTAGCGCGGTAAATCAGAATGTCAGCGGACTGCAGCAGCGGATAACCCAAAAAACCATAGGTGGCGAGGTCTTTGTCACTGAGTTTTTCCTGTTGATCCTTGTAGGTAGGCACTCGCTCAAGCCAGCTCAACGGTGTATTCATCGACAGCAGCAAATGCAGTTCAGCGTGCTCTGGCACTTTGGACTGCACAAACAGAGTCGCCTTCTCTGGATCAACACCCGCAGCCAACCAGTCGACCACCATATCCCACACGTTTTCCTTGATCACTTCCGGGGTTTCGTAATGCGTGGTCAGCGCATGCCAGTCGGCCACAAAAAACAGACAGGGAAACTCGTTCTGAAGTTTCACCCAGTTTTTCAACACACCGTGGTAATGACCAAGGTGTAACAAACCGGTTGGGCGCATGCCCGACAATACGCGTTCAGGAAACATGGTGACTTAAAAATTAAACAAAAGGGTTAGCACACTCAGCCCGGCGCTAACTATGGGCTGGATGAACATGGGCAAGATACCCAACATCAGGAGTGCAATGAGCACGATCATGCCATAGGGCTCGGTGCGGCTGAAACTGTAGGCTGCAGAACTGGGCAGGAAGCTGAACAGAATGCGACCTCCATCCAGCGGTAAGATTGGCAGAAGGTTCAAAGCGGCCAGCACCAGGTTCACCACGATGCCCGCCTTGGCCATCTCTGCAAAAAAAGGCTCGTTCAGCCCAGTGACAAACTGTAACTTCAGGCTAAGCGCCCACAACAGGGCCATGATGAAGTTTGCCCCTGGGCCAGCAAAGGCTACAAAACGAATGTCTTTCTTCGGATTGCGCAAATTGCCAAAATTCACGGGTACGGGTTTGGCCCAGCCAAACAGAAAAGCACCCATACCCATCAGGCTTGAAGACACCAGAATTGCGATCGGTACGAGAATGGTCCCGACTGGGTCAATATGCTTAATTGGGTTCAAGGTAATTCGACCGGCATACATGGCGGTGTTGTCGCCGTACATTCGCGCCACGTAACCGTGGGCTGCTTCGTGCAGAGTAATGGCGAACAACACGGGCAAGGCATAGACCGCGATGGTTTGAATAATGCCAGCGTCCATCACAGCTCTTCCTGTTCTTCAACGTTCACGGGCTCCAACGGGCCTGTCAGTGGTCCAGCCCCAATTCGCACCACCAATGGCTCTTCACTGGTCCAGTCAATCACGGTGGTTGGAAATGCGCCACAGTACTCGCCATCATCCACGATCAAATCCACGTCATTTCCCACGGCCTCCTGGGCCTCCCAACCGCTGCGTGCCGGTTCTTCCATGCCCGGTAACTGCAGCGTTGTAGCAATCAGCGCGCCTTCAATGTGTTCAAGCAGGCCCTGCACCACCGCGTGTGCGGGCACACGTAAGCCAATCGATTTTTTAGAAGGATGCGACACCCGCTTGGGCACTTCTTTGGTGGCTTCAAGAATAAAGGTGTATGGCCCTGGAAACACCGACTTCAGCAAACGGTATTGAACATTATTTACCTTCGCGTAGCTGCCCAGTTCACTTAAATCCTTGCACAACAAGGCCAGGTGCTGTTTCTCTGAAATACCTTTCAGCCTGCGCAAGCGCTCCACCGCATTTTTATCGTCTAGATGACAAACAAGGGCATAACAGCTGTCTGTGGGGATAGCGGCAATTCCACCCGAATTGATCAGGTCTGCCGCCTGCTTGCACAAACGCGATTGCGGGTTTTGAGGATGTACGTTGAATAACTGCGCCAATGGGGATCCTGTTAGCTGAACAACTTGCCCCAATTATCCCAGATTGGCACGCAACCGTCGGGCAAGCGGGGCAATTCACCCAAATTAACCCTGGATTCAGTGGGGCCATGAAAGTCCGATCCGCGTGACGCCTTCAAGCCAGAACGAACCGATT
>NZ_ABCT01000037.1 GCF_000170915.1 Limnobacter sp. MED105 | reverse complement strand
CAGCGATCACCGTGGCAGCTTCGATTGCCTCGTCCAGACACCTGTCGGCCGAGACAACACGTGAAACAAGGCCTGCGCGCTCAGCCTCAGAGGCGTCCATCAGGCGGCCGGTCAAACACAAGTCCATGGCTTTGGACTTGCTGATTGCGCGGGGCAGGCGTTGCGTGCCGCCGGCGCCGGGAATAATGCCGAGCTTGATTTCAGGTTGACCAAATTTGGCGGTGTCTGAGCAAATAATGAAATCGGTCATCATGGCCAACTCGCAACCACCGCCCAAAGCAAAACCACGGACGGCGGCAATCACTGGTTTACGAACGTTGCGGATGGTTTCCCAGTTGCGGGTGATGTATTCGCTTTTGTAAACATCCATATAAGTAAATGAGGCCATGGCACCAATGTCGGCGCCAGCGGCAAAGGCTTTGTCGCTACCGGTAATGACCATAGCCCCGATGTTGTCGTCAGAATCAAAAGCCATCAAGGCATCGCCCAGCTCAGTCATCAGTTGGTCATTCAGTGCATTCAATACCTGGGGGCGATTCAAGCGCACCAAGCCCACTTTGCCAATGGTTTCTACGAGGATGGTTTCATAGGTCATGTTTAGTCTCCAGCTTGTTAATAGGGATGAAGAAAGTCTAACCGTTCAAATTCGAGGAATTGACGACTGAAAAGAGTTTTGAAGGAAGACGTGACTTTATTTTCTGTCTAGGACAAAATAGGGGCACTTTGGACAAAACAGGTAGTAAAGAATGACAAAGTGCGTATTTGTAATGGGTGCCAACAGTGCGATTGCCCAAGAATTAATCCAATTGTGCGTAAATTCAGGCCAGGAAGTGATTGCTGCGGGACGGGATTCTGCAGTTCTTGAGGCCCTGTATGGCAACACCTCAGGTGTACATATTCTAGAAGTTCAGGCCTGTGACTCCAGTTCCGTCGATTCGGCTTTTCAAGCGGTGGTTGCTGAAGGCAAACAGATTGATGGCTATGCGCACTGCGTGGGCTCTATTCTGGTGGCCCCACTAGTTAAAACCAGCGACGCTCAACTTGACAGCGTGATGCAGGTTAACCTGCTTTCTGCCATGTATGGCTTGCGCGCCTTTTTGAAACAAGCAAAAGCGCAAGGTGTAGGTGGCTCAGCGGTACTGGTATCGACCTGTGCAACAGGAATTGGTGTGCCCAATCACGAGGCGATTGCAGCAGCGAAGGCTGGCGTTGAGGGTTTGGTCAAATCCGCGGCGGCGACACATGCGGCTGACAATATTCGGGTAAATGTGGTTGCCCCGGGCTTGACTGACTCCCCTATAGCCTCGGCGTTTTTGAAAAGCGACATGATGAGAGCGGCGAGTGCCAAGCAATATCCCCTGCAAGGCGTGAATAAACCGGTTGAAGTTGCACAGGCGATGCATTGGTTGCTAAGCGATGGCGCCAGCAGGATGACTGGCGCTGTATTGAATATCGATGGGGGGTTCCGGAATATCCGCCCTCTTGTGAAGTAACCCCCATTCGATTGAGAGAAGGCCAACCATGCAGTTCCAGACACCCAACAAATTTGAACCGAGCCGCCGTGCCGCATTGAATGCGCTGGCCACGGTGGACCCGGCGCTTTACAGTCGCACCCGAAACTTTCTGGACGGAGCAGTAACGGGCTTGTCCCCATGGATTACCCACGGATATTTGAGCGTTCGCGAAGCCGCCCAATTGCTGATGGAGAAATATCGCCTGAGCTTTGAGGACAAATTGATTTTTGAATTCGCTTGGCGCGAGTTTTTCAAACATGCGCATGCTGAGTTAGGCAATGGAATTCTGAGTGATGTACGCAGACCAGTTTGGTCTGGCAAATATAACCAACAGTTGCCGGAGGATATTCGGGAGGGCAGAACCGGGGTTGAAGCAATCGATGCCGGAGTGGCTTTGCTTTATGAGACTGGCTACTTGCATAACCACGTGCGGATGTGGATTGCCTCTTATGTAGTGCACATGCGCAAGGTGCACTGGAAAGTGGGTGCTGACTGGATGTACGCCCACTTGTTGGATGGCGACCTGGCGTCCAACCATTTGAGCTGGCAATGGGTGGCTGGCACGTTCAGCCACAAGCCTTACGTATTCAACGCGGACAATGTAAAGAAATACGCGCCAAAATGGGATTGTAGTGACACTGCGATCGACACCGACTATGAAGACCTAGAATCGATCGCCCGGAGCAAACGCGATGTGGGGCGCGAGAGAAATGCGCCACCTGTTGGGGTTGCTGAGCCAAGCAGTCACTGCTTTGATCTTGAACTATTGAGCGACACGCTGAAGCGCAAGACGGTGGATCTTCGCCAACAGGCTGGAGTCGACTCCTGCAGCACACTGATGAGCAACTTCAAGAAGATCAATTTGGTTCACCCGTGGGATCTGAAAGCTTGTTTTGATTTGACGCAAAGCGGGGAGTTGCGCGTGGGGCTGATTGACTGTGCCTTTCACAAAGCCCACCCCTGGAACAGACAGCGATGGGATTTCGTTCTCAATGCCATGGAAACGGGCTGTGACCAAGTATGGGTTGTGAACACAGATGACATTGGACATTGCACAAGCATGTTGGCCAGCTTTATTAAAACCGGTGCGGCGTTTGAATTAAGAGAAACATTGAATTCAGGCTATTTGATGATGGGACGGTGCTTCCCGATTCGATGGGCACTGGAGGACAAGCTTCTACCGAACCCACCTCGCTTTCAACAGAGTTTTTCGCGCTTTTACAGAGAAGCCACTTTGATGGCAGGTAGCCTGGAAGAGGCTATACATGGCGGCATTTTGGTGGATTGACGATGGCACACGCATTGAAGACACACTGGATGAATGTTCTTGGCTACGCTGGCTTGATCCCGTTCTTGGGTTTGGCCTTGCTGACCGGGATTTACAGCGGCACTGAGACTGC
>NZ_ABCT01000038.1 GCF_000170915.1 Limnobacter sp. MED105 | reverse complement strand
AGCTTTTCACCTTCAGTGACTTCTCCGCCTGCGTGGCCAACACATTCAGTGCCGGGTCTCTTTTCATGATCAAAACCTCACTTGCGCACCCACGGAGACGTGCTGCGTATTGCCGTTGCTTGCGACCAGTTCAAGTCCGTTTTGGGTGATTCTCTTGATATTGAATTTGCCAAGCTGTTCGCCTTCGCGAAGGGTGCGTACGCTTCGCGCCGCAGTCTGAATTTCGGCAGTCATCGCGCCGCTTGTGCCATACACGCCCAGCAGGGTATTGGCTGAAATGGTTGGCGCTGGTTTGCTTGCGGTTCGTACTGGGGCTGCGGTCGGTTTGCTTGCTGCAACCGCTGCAGGTGCTGTTGCTTGTGGTTTGCTGGCTGTGCTTGTTACGCTGCCACCAATTTTCAGCGCGGCTTGTAATTCTTCCCGCATGGCTTGTTCTTCTTGCAACCTTTGAATTTCAGCCAGTGTTTTGATGTTCAAAGGCACGGTCACTCCGTTGAGCTTGATGTTCTCAACCGGTGTTACCGCAGTTTTATTTTCCTGCGCATGCAGGCCGTTCAAGGCCAATGCGGCAAGCAGGCCGCCCAGTAAATAATTAATACGCATACAGTGCTCCCTTCAATGTCACCATCACAGCGGCATTCAGGTTTTTGGGTTCAATCTTCATTGAAATCTGATTCCAGTAAATTCCGGATGGGTATCGGTCCAGAAAATCTTTCATGAGTGTCAGGCTGCCCGTGACTTCAGTTGCATGGCGGTTCACCGACACATTGGGTGGAATGCTCTTGAAGCCAGTGGGCCAGGTTTGGCCTTGCGTGTCGACCTTGAATTGAATGCCGGCCTTTTGCCAGGCTTGTTGTTCCAGGTAAAGCAGTTCGCTGGCTTCCTGTTTGTTGGGTAAATCCTGCAGTTGCTGAATGCCCCTGGAGGCCATGTCGTATGAAAACGAAAACTTCAGTTTATTGACGTCTTTGGGGTCGGGGCTGCTTTGCTGGTTGCTTAAAAAGCCCACCAACTCTTGCGTGTAGCCGCCTTGCGATTGCCATTCACTGGTGCATTTGCCCAAGTTGCACTGAATGCTTTCCAGCAGCCAGCCGCGTGCCATGAATGGTTGTTCGCTCAACAGGTTCAACATTTCGATCACATCGGCGTTGGCCAAGCCCACGCTGCGTTGGTCGGTCGCCAGTTTCTTCAAATACTGCGGGGTTTGTATGCTTGACTGCGCCTGCTTCATGCGCGCCTCGCGTGCGCTGGCTTCCAGGTACTCATTGCCGCCGTACACGCCACCAGCCAGTAGCAGCACCACGGCCAGCATGGCCGAGGCTTTGATCAAATCGGTGGGTAAACCAATCAGCGCGTGTTTGTTGCTGAAGTTGCCCAAGCGGGCTGCAATGTCGAGTGGCAGGGCGCTTGGAAAGAGCTCGGCGGCGTTGCTGTACACATGGTATTCCGAGCTTTCAATGGATCCATTGGTGTAAGTATTTACAGTGCTGACCACTTCGGCATCGCTGCCGATGATGTCCATGGTGGGCGCACCCTGTTCAATCACCACCAAGGCCATTTGGCCTTTCTTGCTTCCTTCCTCTATGCGAATTGCATAGATCGCGTGTTCCTGCTCGTTCTGTGTGGCCAACATGGCCGCCAGGCTGTACACCTGCCCGGTACGTTCCTCATCCGAGATATCCGGGTCAAAGTTGTAAAGGCCCAGGTATTCGTTTTGATGCCCCTTGAGCAAAATATGCTTGGTGGCATCAATGCGGTCGGCATATTCGCGAATGTCGGCAATGCGCTTGCTGTAGCTTGAACGCGCCAGTGGCTGCCAGTTCAAGCCGGCAATGTAGGCTTTCTTCCCCAGCTGATGAACTACTGCAGACTGCTCAGCCATGGTGCGTCCCCGTGCTTTACAGCACCACCGCGCGAACCAGAACGATGAAGTTCTCTCGCATGGTGGACAAGTTGCGCGAGCCACCGGCCAGCAGTGGGGCCTGTTCAGTCAGCTTGCGCTCTGTGAAACCGGATACATCGCGTGACAGGCCTGTAATGGCCATCACTTCACCTGGGCGAAGTGCAATAGTGTACTGGTCAGAAATGCTGCTGGTGTTGGGTGTTTGAACCCGTTGCAGGGTTTCGCCAGTACCGGTGGTAATTTCAAGCAGGCTGGTGAGGTCAGACAAACTGATGCCCATCTTCAGCATGATGGTGTTGTTGTCCAGAATGAAAGGCATGGCGGCAAACTGATCGCCCGTTGTAATTTCATCGGTGGTCAAACCAGGCACACCTGTGCCGCCGCCCAAAGCACCGGATGAGGCAGGCTTGGTTTCTGACAAATAGCCCGTGGTGGTCAGGCGTGCTTTGCGGGCCCACTGCCGGTTCAAGGCCACCAGCGAAATAGGGCGGTGTTGCACATTGTCGCCAATTTCATTCAAGGCTTGCACAATGGCCGAGCTGGCACCAAAGCGTTGATTGGTTTGGCTGTTGGGTGTGCCCTGGCCGGGAATGAAGCCTTGCAAGGCTTCAGGAATGGTCAGTGCAATCAGGCCTGCTTCAGGTGCTACCAACGAATCGGGCGAGAGCACGCCAATGCCATAGCGCTGGGAAAGGCTTCGGAAAAATACATCCCAGCTCACGCCTTGCTGGTCGTCTTTCTTGGACATCACTGAGTAAATATCAAGCTGTACATGCACTTGTTTCAGCATGTTTGCATTCTCGGCACGGATCAAATCGCGAACCTGGGTTTGCATGTCTCTGCTTGTTTTCACCATCACACGGCCGGTTCCCTCGGCAACAATCACTTCCGAACCGGGCACCGAGGCGACCATGCGGTTGATCACCTCCAGTAT
>NZ_ABCT01000039.1 GCF_000170915.1 Limnobacter sp. MED105 | reverse complement strand
CGCTTGGCCGAGTACTTCTTGACCAGTGCTGCGCGCTTTTTCTCACGATTAATCAAAGCTAGTTTTGCCACGTCACACCTCAGTTACGGAACGGGAACTTGAAAGCGGTCAACAAAGCCTTGGCTTCATCGTTGGTACGCGCTGTCGTAGTTACGCTGATGTTGAGACCCCGAAGTGCGTCGATTTTGTCGTACTCAATCTCAGGGAAAATAATCTGTTCTTTGATACCAATGTTGTAGTTGCCACGGCCATCGAAAGATTTGCCAGACACCCCACGGAAGTCGCGTACACGAGGAAACGCGATCGTTACCAAACGATCCAGGAATTCATACATGCGGTCTCCGCGCAGAGTTACCATACAACCTACTGGGTAACCTTCGCGAATCTTGAAACCGGCAATCGCCTTTTTGGCCTTCGTCACCACCGGCTTCTGGCCAGCGATTTTAGTCAAATCACCAACAGCGTGCTCAATGATCTTCTTGTCATTGACGGCCTCACCCACACCCATATTCAGGGTAATTTTGGTAATACGAGGAACTTCCATCACCGACTTATAACCAAACTGCTTGGTCAACTGACCAATCACTTCGTTTCTATAAAACTCTTGAAAACGTGACACGACGGCCCCCTTAGTTTGCCAACTGAGCGCCGGTTTTCACCAGTACCCGCACGGACTTGCCATCCACCTGCTTGATGGCTACACGAGATGGCTTACCTGTCTCTTTGTCAAACAAGCTGACATTGGACTGGTGGATGGGCATTGTTTTATCAACAACACCACCAACATCTCCCTTCATAGGATTTGGCTTTTGATGCTTCTTAACGATATTGACGCCTTCTACCAGAAGGTATTCATCATTCACACGGGAAAGCACAACGCCTTTCTTCCCCTTGAACTTGCCGTTAAGAACCAGCACTTCATCGCCTTTGCGAATTTTGTTCATATTTACCTCACAGAACTTCTGGTGCCAGCGACACGATTTTCATGAACTTTTCATTGCGAAGCTCACGTGTCACTGGGCCAAAAATACGGGTACCGATGGGTTCAAGTTTTGCATTCAACAAAACCGCTGCGTTGCTATCGAATTTAATCAACGCGCCATCTGGACGACGAACGCCCTTAGCCGTACGAACGACCACTGCGTTGTAAATTTCGCCTTTCTTGACGCGACCGCGAGGGGCCGCATCCTTAATGGACACCTTGATGATGTCACCAATGCCCGCGTAACGGCGCTTGGAACCACCAAGAACCTTGATGCACATTACAGAACGCGCACCCGTGTTGTCGGCCACATCTAGCCGTGATTGCATTTGTATCATGGATTGTCAAACCAACTTAATTGCTTTCGCAACCAGTTTTGGTCCCGCAAGGGTTGAAAAGATAGCCTGCTATATTAGCAGGCTTGAATTACTTGAGCAAGACAAAAATCAAATGATTTTCGCTTTCTCCAACACTTTGGTCACACTCCAAGATTTTGTCTTGGAGATAGGACGACCTTCACAGATCTCAACCAGGTCACCCTCACCAACTTCATTGCTTTCGTCATGGGCAGTGTACTTGTGAGACTTAACAATATACTTGCCGTAAATCGGGTGCTTGATACGGTTTTCAACCATCACCACGACCGATTTGGTCATCTTGTCACTGACAACGCGACCTACCAAGGTGCGCTTCAAACTTACTTTCGCTTCGGTGCTCATGCGGACCTCTTCGATTGAGTCATCACCGTTTTGACACGTGCGATGTCTTTACGTACTTTTGCCAACTGGGAGTTGTTGGTCAGCTGCTGCGTAGCAGCCTGCATGCGCAATGAAAACTGCGCACGCAACAACTCTTCCAACTCTTTCGTCAATTCTGCAGCGCTTTTGCCGCGCAATTCAGAAGCTTTCATTGCTTAACTCCCAATCTGACGTGTTACGAACACGCAAGGAAGAGGCAACTTGGCAGCCGCTAGGCGGAACGCCTCACGCGCCAACTCTTCACTCACACCGTCCATCTCGTAAAGTACTTTACCTGGCTGAATCTCAGCCACATAAAACTCAACGCTACCTTTACCGTTACCCATACGAACTTCCGCAGGTTTGTTGGTAATTGGCTTGTCCGGGAACACGCGGATCCAAATCTTACCGCCACGTTTAATGTGACGAACCATGGCGCGACGAGCTGACTCAATCTGGCGTGCAGTCAAGCGACCGCGGCCAGTGGACTTCAGACCGTAAACACCAAAAGAAACACTTGCACCACGTGTGGCCAGACCAGTATTACGGCCTTTGTGTTCTTTTCTATATTTGCGACGTGATGGCTGTAACATCATGCGCTCCTAGATTACTGTTCTGAGGAAGTGCTGGCAGCGCCTTCCTCTTTGTTTGAACCACTAGCTGCTGCGCTAGCACCTTCGGGTTTACGCGCCTTGCGTGCACCTGCTCCGGCTGGACGAGTAGAAGGACGACGCGGACGACGCTCTTCTTTTTCTGCCTCAACTGGTGCCGCCGCAACATCTCCGCGACCAATGTGTCACCTTTGTACACCCAAACCTTGATAC
>NZ_ABCT01000040.1 GCF_000170915.1 Limnobacter sp. MED105 | reverse complement strand
ATTTGCAGGAACACTCCGTGGTATTGATCCGTGGCGGTCGTGTGAAGGATTTGCCAGGTGTGCGTTATCACATCGTGCGTGGTTCACTTGACTTGCAAGGCGTTAAGGACCGTAAACAAGCTCGTTCCAAGTATGGTTCGAAGCGTCCAAAAGCTGCTAAAGCGAAATAATTACGCTAAGCAATAAGGCCAAGTAAATTTTTGTATTGGTCAGTTTAAAACCGCATTCCGTGCGGCACACATTTGGTGTGTCGAGTAAGCAGATGCATAAGTGGGATTGCCCACGCTGAAGATAAAGGAATAGTCAAGATGCCACGTCGTCGCGAAGTGCAGCGCAGAGAAGTGCTGCCAGATCCAAAGTTTCAAAGCACAGAAGTAGCCAAATTCATGAACGTCATCATGTTGTCTGGCAAGAAAGCTGTTGCAGAACGCATTATTTACGGTGCTTTTGACAGCATCTCAACGAAAGCTGGTAAAGACCCACTCGAGGTGTTTAACGCCGCGATCAACAATGTAAAGCCTGTTGTTGAAGTGAAGTCTCGCCGCGTCGGTGGTGCGAACTACCAAGTTCCGGTGGAAGTTCGTCCCTCACGTCGTTTGGCCCTGGCCATGCGTTGGGTGCGTGAAGCAGCCAAGAAGCGTAGTGAAAAGTCCATGGACCTTCGCCTTGCAGGTGAGCTGCTTGAGGCAGCTGAGGGTCGCGGTGGTGCGATGAAGAAGCGTGATGAAGTGCACCGCATGGCTGAAGCCAACAAAGCCTTCTCGCATTTCCGATTCTAAATTTAACTGGAGTAGCAAATGGCTCGTAAGACGCCCATTGAGCGATATCGTAACATTGGAATTTCTGCGCACATTGATGCCGGAAAAACCACAACGACTGAACGTATCCTGTTTTACACAGGCGTAAGTCACAAAATTGGTGAAGTGCACGACGGTGCGGCCACCATGGACTGGATGGAGCAGGAGCAAGAGCGTGGTATTACCATTACCTCCGCTGCTACCACCTGTTTTTGGAAGGGTATGGACAACTCCTACCCAGAACACCGTTTCAACATCATTGACACCCCCGGGCACGTTGACTTCACCATTGAAGTGGAGCGCTCTATGCGCGTTCTGGATGGTGCCTGCATGGTTTACTGTGCGGTGGGTGGTGTTCAGCCTCAGTCTGAAACTGTGTGGCGCCAGGCCAACAAATACAAAGTGCCTCGTCTGGCCTTCGTGAACAAGATGGACCGCACCGGCGCCAACTTCTTCAAGGTGGTTGAGCAAATGCGCCTGCGTTTGCGTGCAAACCCAGTGCCCATCGTGATTCCAATCGGCGCGGAAGAAAAATTCCAGGGCGTGGTTGATCTGATCAAGATGAAAGCCATTTACTGGGACGAAGCGTCTCAGGGCATGAAGTTTGATTACCGTGAAATTCCGGCAGAATTGCAAGCAGAAGCCGACAAGTGGCGCGAGCAAATGGTGGAGGCTGCGGCCGAAGCCTCTGAAGAATTGATGAACAAGTACCTTGAAGAAGGCAGCTTGTCCGAAGCCGAAATCATCTTGGGTATCCGCACCCGCACCATTTCGACTGAAATTCAGCCGATGCTGTGTGGTACAGCGTTCAAGAACAAAGGCGTTCAGCGCATGCTCGATGCCGTAATCGACTTCCTGCCATCACCAGTGGACATTCCACCTGTGTCAGGTACCGATGAAGATGAAGAGCCAATCGTTCGTCATGCGAATGACGAAGAAAAGCTGTCTGCTTTGGCATTCAAGCTAATGACGGATCCATTCGTGGGCCAGTTGACTTTCGTGCGTGTGTACTCTGGTGTATTGAACAAAGGCGACTCTGTTTACAACCCAGTGCGAGGCAAGAAAGAGCGTATCGGTCGTATCGTTCAGATGCACGCCAACAACCGTCAGGAAGTTGAGGAAATTCGCGCCGGTGACATCGCCGCTTGTGTGGGTTTGAAAGACGTGACGACCGGTGAAACCCTGTGCGATCCCTCCGCAATTATTACTCTGGAGCGTATGGTGTTCCCAGAGCCAGTAATTGCTCAGG
>NZ_ABCT01000041.1 GCF_000170915.1 Limnobacter sp. MED105 | reverse complement strand
GCGCGGCACTCGATGTGAACACGACGGATTTCACCGGAACGCAAACGCATTTGCGCGTAGTGCCATCACGAGCCAGCAACATGGCAGAACCACCAGCTGAACGAGCAATTTGGGCACCTTACCTGGCAACATTTCCACGCAGTGCACTGTTGTGCCAACTGGAATGTTACGAATCGGCAAAGTGTTACCGATTTTAATTGGCGCTTCGGAGCCATTCACAACAGTTTGACCCAACTGCAGACCGCGAGGCGCAATAATGTATGCGCGCTCGCCATCCGCGTAGCAGATCAAGGCAATGTGGGCAGTACGGTTTGGATCGTACTCAATTGTTTCGACCTTCGCTGGCACACCATCTTTATTGCGCTTGAAATCAACCATACGATAATGCTGCTTGTGACCACCACCCATGTGACGGGTAGTGATGCGACCATTATTGTTGCGGCCTGCAGTCTTTGATTTCTTTTCAAGCAAAGGCGCGTAAGGCTCACCCTTGTGCAAATGGGGATGAACCACTTTCACCATGGCACGGCGGCCGGGTGACGTTGGCTTTAATTTAACTAATGGCATGTTACGCAGCCTCCGAGAAATTAATTTCTTGACCAGCTTTCAGCGCAACATAGGCTTTGCGCACATCGGAGCGACGCCCCATGGTGCGGCCAAAGCGCTTCTGCTTGCCAGCAATGTTAACGACACGCACAGCCTCAACCTCGACCTTGAACAGCAGTTCTACCGCCGCCTTGATCTCGTGCTTTGTTGCAGTGGTGCAAACCTTGAAAGCGATTTGCTCATGCTTATCGGCCAGCATAGTGCTCTTTTCAGAGACGATGGGCGCAAGCAAAATTTTCATTAAACGCTGCGTGTTCATGCGTACATCTCCTGCAGTTTGTCGATTGCCGCACGAGTCGCAACCACTTTCTTGAAATAAATCAGGGAAAGAGGATCAGCGTAACGTGGCTCGACCACTGCCACGTTGGGCAGATTTCTTGAGGCCAGGTAAAGATTTTCATCCACTGAATCAACAATCATCAGCACGGAATCAAGACCCATGCCTTTCAATTTTTGATCAAGCAGCTTGGTCTTTGGCGCTTCCAAGTCCAAAGACTCGACAACGACCAAACGACCCTCACGGCTCAACTGAGACAGGATGGAACAAACACCTGCGCGGAACATTTTCTTGTTCAGCTTCTGAGTGAAGTTCTCATCTGGAGAATTCGGGAAGGTTTTGCCGCCTCCGCGCCACAATGGGCTGGACACCGCACCGGCTCGCGCACGACCCGTACCTTTTTGCTTCCAGGGCTTGCGAGTTGACGCACGCACTTCTGAGCGATCTTTTTGCTGACGCGTACCCTGACGCGCATTGGCCTGATACGCAACAACCAACTGATGAATCAGCGGCTCATTGTATTCGCGACCAAACACCACATCGGACACCTGAACAGTTTGAGAGGCCTGCCCAGAATCACTAATGACTTTCAATTCCATCTGGTTCCCCTTACGCCTTTGCCTTGACAGCTGGCTTAACCAACAACTGGCCACCTTTTGAACCGGGCACTGCACCCTTGATCAAAAGCAAACCACGCTCGGCGTCTACACGCACCACTTCCAAGTTCTGAGTTGTGCGGTTCACGTTACCCAACTGACCAGCCATACGCTTACCAGGAAACACTCGACCCGGATCTTGCGCCATACCGATTGAACCAGGCGCATTGTGCGAAATCGAATTACCGTGGGATGCGCGCTGAGAGCTGAAATGGTGACGCTTGATTGCCCCACTAAATCCTTTACCCTGCGTTACACCACTGACATCAACTTTCTGACCGGGAGCAAAGATTTCCGCGGACACAGCAGCACCAACCTGCAATTCTGCAAGCTTGG
>NZ_ABCT01000042.1 GCF_000170915.1 Limnobacter sp. MED105 | reverse complement strand
TACAAGAACACCACCACAGCCGCAGCAACACTCAGCAACACGGCATTCAAACCCTTGGCGGTGTTGCCAATTTCATTGCGAATGTCTTCACCGCCTTCGGTGCCCAGTTGAATCAGAATTTTGTCGAATTGCGGGTTGTTGCGAATGGTGGTGGCCAGGCGTGCCAGCAATTTCGGGCTCATCAGCCCTTTGCTGAATGCAGGTATGTAATCGGTGGGGGCCACGTTCAAGTGGTTCATGATCTTTTTCAAGTGCCAACGCATCCACGGGTCGGCATTGCGTTTCAGCGTGTCCAGTGCCGACGACAAAGTGGCTCCGCTTTTCAACAACACCGCCAGCGAGGTCACCAGAAGGCTGACTTGAAAGTCGCGGTAAATGGACAACGGCAACAGAAATGGTGCCACTGGAAACAGCAAGAAGCCCCAGCCTTGTGGTACTTGCTCCAATTGGCTTCGCAAATTGCCTTTCCAGCGGGGCAGCGCATAAGTAAATGCGGCAATCGCACCAATAACACCAGCCACGATCAAACCGCCGTGAGAAGCAACAATTTCCGACACGATTCGAACCGACATATTGAACGGTGTCCACACTTCAGGCGGTGCCACTTTCACAATAATCGGAATGGACTGCGTGGCCAGCACGTAGCTGAAGCCAGCTACACCAGGTATTAGCACCATGGGCGGGAAAATGGCTTTCCAAATCACGCTCTTTGCTTCTTTTTGCGATTTAATCGCTGCGGCCAATGCACGCAAGGTGCCAGGTTTGTCTTTGGCTTCGTCTACCGCCGCCAACATCATGCGGTCGTTCTGCGGCATTACGGTGCCCAGAATTTGGCTGATCAAAAAGTCGTCACCCAAACTCAATTTACGAACCATCAACTTAAGCGCCGCCTCCCGGCTGCTGTTGCGGGTTCGCTTGTGGCGGGCAATTTTCAGTTCTTCTTCCAGAAAGGTTTTGAACTGTTCTTTGTTCTCAATCGATTTGGCAAGTTGTTCGTAAAATGCCTCGCGCTTGCCGCGAAAGTCCATCAAGTTGATGGCATTGAAAAAGTTGGTGAATTTCTTTTTGAATGTCATGTTCAGGTGTAAGCCGCTGTTTCGGCGCGGTCTGCGTCGTTCATGATTTCGAAACGGTCAAAGCTGTCAAAACGTTCGCAGTGGCGGGGGTCTACTTCGCCCAGCAGCGCTTTGTACAGGGTGTGTTCAAACACGGTTTTGCCGTCCATGTTCTCGGACCGGAAATTGCCATCCGATTTCGAACGGTAGTACATCATGGCTTCGTAGTCTTTGCCCTGGCGAATCAGGTTCAGCCACTTCCGGTCGGGGGTCAAAATTTCAGCAACCACACTCAGGCCAGCAGTGCCGCGGTGTTTGCATTTGGGGCAACCGCCTTGTCTTTTGAAGTAAAACAGATCGCGTTCCAGCTGAAAGCGGTTTTCCAGTGTGTCGAGTATTTCAAGCACATGCTCAGAATCGGACATTCCCTGCTGATACAAGCGGCCGCCAATTTTGCAGTGTGGGCACAGCTTGGGTACCAGGGCCTGGTACACCAGCAATGTCAAAATATTGGGGTTGGTCAGCACGTCGCGACTCATGCCAATTTCTTCGTTGG
>NZ_ABCT01000043.1 GCF_000170915.1 Limnobacter sp. MED105 | reverse complement strand
TCTGCAGCCGACGGCCCCATGCCACAGACCCGTGAGCACATTTTTGGCCCGCCAGGTTGGCGTGCCTTACATCATCGTGTTTCTGAACAAGTGCGACATGGTGGACGACGAAGAGTTGTTGGAATTGGTTGAAATGGAAGTGCGTGAGCTACTTTCCAAGTACGACTTTCCTGGCGATGACGTGCCAATCGTAAAGGGATCAGCCAAGCTGGCCTTGGAAGGTGATACTGGTGATTTGGGCGAAGGCGCAATCAAGCGTTTGGCCGAAGCATTGGATACCTACATTCCAACGCCTGAGCGTGCAGTGGATGGCACATTCTTGATGCCAATCGAAGACGTATTCTCCATCTCTGGTCGCGGCACGGTAGTAACAGGCCGTATCGAGCGCGGCATTGTGAAAGTTGGTGAAGAAATCGAAATCGTGGGTATCAAAGACACAGTCAAGACTATTTGTACTGGCGTGGAAATGTTCCGCAAGCTGCTGGACCAAGGTCAGGCTGGTGACAACGTGGGTGTTTTGTTGCGTGGTACCAAGCGTGAAGACGTGGAGCGCGGTCAGGTATTGGCCAAGCCAGGTTCGATCAAGCCACACACAGGCTTCAGTGCGGAAATTTACGTACTGAGCAAAGATGAAGGTGGTCGTCACACGCCATTCTTCAATAACTACCGTCCTCAGTTTTACTTCCGTACAACCGACGTGACAGGCTCAATCAGCTTGCCCGCGGACAAGGAAATGGTACTGCCAGGCGACAACGTGTCAATCAGTGTTGAGTTGATTGCCCCGATCGCGATGGAAGAGGGTCTGCGTTTCGCGATTCGCGAAGGTGGCCGTACGGTAGGTGCAGGCGTAGTTGCCAAAATCACCAAGTAATACTTGGAATGAGCCCGCATCAACCGATTGATGCGGGCAACTTTGAGGTGAGCCAAAAGTTAAGTTTGGTCACACTCTTTTAGCTCTTTAGGAACAAACATGAATAATCAAAAAATTCGTATTCGCTTGAAAGCTTTCGACTACAAACTGATCGATCAGTCTGCTCTCGAAATCGTGGAAACAGCCAAGCGCACAGGCGCCGTTGTGAAGGGTCCGGTTCCGTTGCCCACCCGAATTAAGCGTTTCGATATTCTGCGTTCTCCTCACGTGAACAAGTCTTCACGTGATCAGTTTGAAATCCGTACCCATCAGCGTTTGATGGATATCGTAGATCCTACAGATAAAACCGTAGATGCTTTGATGAAGCTGGATCTGCCCGCTGGCGTAGATGTTGAAATCAAGTTGCAATAAATTTAATTAACGCATATAATCTTCGGCTAACCTTTTCAAAAGGTTAGCTTTAGATAGAATTTAATCATTCGGCCAATCGTAGCCGAAATTGGAGA
The DNA here is from genome assembly GCF_000170915.1 of Limnobacter sp. MED105. GTDB lineage: Bacteria > Pseudomonadota > Gammaproteobacteria > Burkholderiales > Burkholderiaceae_B > Limnobacter. The sequence continues at coordinate 183 of NZ_ABCT01000043.1, read as the reverse complement.
AATCATGAGTCTAGGCCTTATTGGTCGCAAGATCGGCATGATGCGCATCTTTACAGACGCGGGTGTTTCTATTCCCGTGACTGTTGTGGATGTGTCTTCTAACCGTGTTGCGCAGCTCAAAACACTCGAACAAGACGGCTACACAGCCGTTCAGCTGGCCTACGGGTCCAAGCGAGCCTCCCG
>NZ_ABCT01000044.1 GCF_000170915.1 Limnobacter sp. MED105 | reverse complement strand
TCAAAATGAAAAAAGGCGAAACCTTCAATGGCGAATTGCTGACTGACAGCTCCAAAGCCATTCAGGATCGCCTGGGTAACTATGGCTATGCATTTGCCAATGCCAACGTCATCCCCGACCTCGACCGTGAAAAACGCGTCGTCAACATCAATATGGCAGTTGATACCGGTAAACGGGTGTATGTTCGCCGCATGAATGTGGGCGGCAATACTCGCACCAAAGACGAAGTCATTCGCCGCGAATTCCGTCAGTTTGAATCGTCCTGGTATGACTCCAGAAAAATTCAGTTGTCCAAGGAACGGGTTGACCGCTTGGGTTACTTCTCCAATGTGGACATCGAAACCCAACCTGTACCGGGCACATCTGATCAAATCGATGTGAACATGCAGGTGGAGGAAAAGCCGACTGGCAATCTCTTGCTGGGTGCCGGTATTTCAAGTACGGACAGCTTGGTGCTTTCAGCAGCCATTCAGCAGCAAAACCTGTTTGGAACCGGGAAAACAGTAGGGCTGGAGTTGAATACCAGCAAAGTGAACCGCACAATTTCGTTTTCACAAACAGATCCGTACTTCACAATCGATGGGGTTTCCCGCAGCTTTGAGGTGTATAACCGTCGCACAGACCCAAGTGAATTGAATCTGGGTGACTACATCATTGAAACCACGGGCGCGGGCCTTCGCTTTGGTTATCCAATCAGCGAATTCGAACGCATTTCGTTTGGTGCAGGTTACGAAGGCACAGACCTTGAAGTGGGCCCGTTTAGTCCAGATCGCTTCCAGCGATATGTGAACGACTTTGGCAATTCAAGCTATGCCGTGTTGCTCAACGCTGGTTACTCGTTCGACTCTCGCGATTCTGCAATAGCCCCCACGCGCGGTCGGGTGACCCGTTTGACAGCGGAATATGCAACTCCGCTGGGCGATCAAGAGTTCATTCGCACCACTTATCAGGAACAGTTTTACTTCCCGATTGGCAAGCTTTACACCTTGGCATTGAACGGTGAAGTGACCGGTGGTTTCGGTCTTGGCGACTCGCCTTATCCAATTTTCCGCAATGTATACGCAGGTGGTATTGGTACGGTTCGAGGCTATCGCTCATCTACCCTGGGACCACGTGATGCTGACAATGTACCCATTGGTGGCTCCAAGCGCGTTATTGCCAATGCAGAGTTTTTCTTCCCGATTCCGGGTATGTCGAAAGACCGCACCTTCAGGGCATTTACCTTCCTTGACGCAGGCAATGTTTTCCAAACCAATGAGAAAATCAAGTTTGGTGAATTGAGATACTCAACCGGTGTCGGTATTTCCTGGCTGTCCCCAGTTGGACCATTGAAGTTCAGCTTGGGTGTACCGCTGAACCGTGAGCCGCAGGATGAAACCCAACGTGTTCAGTTCACGATTGGTACAGGCTTCTAAATTCGAACAAATATTGGAGAATGGTTTTGAATAGTGTGAAAAAATTGTTGATTGGTGGTGCCTTGTCTCTGGCGGTTGTACTGCCAACCATGTCCCACGCCCAAGCAGCGACCAAGATTGGATTTGTGAACACGGAGCGT
>NZ_ABCT01000045.1 GCF_000170915.1 Limnobacter sp. MED105 | reverse complement strand
CAAACCTTCCGCGCATGATGCCAACTTGCGCCGGAGAAAAACGGAGACACGCGCTGCACCGAAGCCGCAAGCCGCAAGTCCCCAGCGTCGAGCAGCATTCGCAAAGCTCGCATTGCCGTCATTCCGCCTTCAAGAAAGTCTGCCCGTTTGAATTCACACGTCACGTTCGGCTTAAAGCCGACACCGAGGTTCGGCCATCTGTTTTGCCGAACTCGGTGAGTCAGTGTGAACTTCAAAAAGGGAACTACAGACTTTCAGGCGGAGGAGGGCATGCGACTTTGCGTATGCATTAAAAGGGCATGCGACCTTGCGGATGCATTAATAGGACATGCAACTTTGCGTATTTATTAAAAGGACATGCGACCTTGCGCATGCAGCTGGGCCAACAAAAAACCCGCTCTGAATATCAGTAGCGGGTTTATGTAGAAACAGCGGAAATAATTGAGTTACTTCAGCTTGGTTTCTTTGTATGACACATGCTTACGAACCACTGGATCGTATTTCATGATTTCAATTTTCTCGGGCTTCGTACGCTTGTTTTTGGTCGTGGTGTAGAAGTGACCAGTACCAGCAGAAGATTCGAGTTTAATTTTTTCGCGACCACCTTTAGCCATGATTTACTCCTGCTTAGATTTCGCCACGTGCACGAAGATCGGCCAAAACAGCATCAATGCCGTTTTTGTCGATAGTGCGCAGGGCGTTATTAGTTAGACGCAGGCGAACCCAGCGGTTTTCGCTTTCAACCCAGAACTTGCGTGACTGCAAGTTAGGCAGAAAACGACGTTTTGTTTTGTTGTTGGCGTGGGAAACTTTGTTTCCAACCATCGGGCGCTTACCCGTTACTTGACATACGCGAGCCATGATGACCCCAAAAAATTCAGCAAATTAGTGTATCTGCAAAACCACACGGCATGAATTGAATAGCCATGGATTTGCGGCGAAGTCCAAGATTGTAACCAATTACTAAACTTTTGCCCAGCCTTTTTTGCGGAAAAACTCAAAAAGGTGGGCGATTGTGCAGCCTGTAGGAGT
>NZ_ABCT01000046.1 GCF_000170915.1 Limnobacter sp. MED105 | reverse complement strand
CCGCGCATGGGTATTCCACTGGGTCTTCAATCGAGTAAAACGCATCTGTACCATTGCCAGGGTGCGTTTCAATGAAAGTTTTGAGTGTGGTGGTTTTACCCGAGCCTGTAACACCCGCAAAAATAATGGTGCCGGAGGGCGTGTTGGATGCACTCTTTAACTGCTTCATGTGCGAAGGGGCATAACCCAGCTGCTCATAGCTGAGGGTAGGGGCATCAATGTCCACGTACAGCAAGCGGCACACCACTTTGATACCGGCCCAACCCCGCATCGACTGATAACGCATGGCCACGCGTTTGCCACCCACCTCGCGGGCGGCGATCATGCAGTACAAATTTTCGCCCACCGAGAATTGACTGTTGCTGTTGGAGCCCTTGCCCGACGCGTTGTTGTACGCCCAGGCCACGGCACGCTCTGCTTGCAGCGGGGTGTATACGCCGCCTTGCTGATCGCGCAGAAATTCAAGTTCACCATCCACGCGCAGTTTCACTTCGGCAATGTTGTTGACCACTTGCACGTGAATGTCGGTTGCGCGTTCCTGCACAGCCAAAGCCACCCAGGATTCAAAAATTTCTTTGGCTTTGGACTGCGCTACAGCCGGGTCTTCTTCACCTTCAGCATTGTCGATTTTGGTTCGGGAGTTCTCGATCAAGTGCTCGATGACGCCACCACCACAACCAATTTCGGGTCGCTCAAACGTGAATTTTTCGGCAATCAGTTTGCCGCGCAGGTGGGAGATGAAAGGACGAATCTGCGCGAGTTTTTCCGCATCGTACAGAATGATGGCGCGCTTCACGCCTGTTTCAATGGCACACACATGTTTTTCAACAGCGGCTGGCAGCTTGAGCAAAGCTCCCGCACTGCCGTCG